>JBBAQZ010000016.1:0-150784 GCA_040400045.1 Myxococcaceae bacterium | reverse complement strand
CGAGGGCCATCAATCAGACGGATCAGGTGGCCATCAACAAGCTCGCCTCGCAACAGCGAGGCGGAGGCAGAGTCCTGAGGGGCAATCACTTCCAGTTGCACAGGTGCCTGGAGGAGGTTGGCATTCCGGCGTTGCGCGGCCAGCCGCGGGCATGACTTCGCACCCTGTCCTGGGGAGTGGTGGGCCCGCGTCTTCCTCGGACGCTGAGCCCCCGCCCCCACCGTTGCCGCCGCCACCACCACCTCCGCCGCTACCGCCGGCGGCGTCGCCGCCCGCGACCCCGCCACCACCGACATCGGTGCCCGAGTCGACGGCCATGTCCGGTGGACATTGGCAGCGCGCGACACTCAGCATCCCCACCACTGCCAGAGCCAACCGACGCTTCGCGTGAGTGTCGATGGCCTGCTGGCCGACGGCAATGCGTGTCAACGCAGCGCCTTGCCTGGTGTTGTAAGAATCCGCTGACAGGCCAGCGAGTCCTGGCGCGAAGGGCAAGGGCTTCACATCGACGCGTGTCTCCGATGTCACGCAGGAGTTCGAAGGCGACGCGCCAGGGCGCCATGTCCCTCGCGTCGTCGAGGCGTGGCTCGAGTCGTTCCCAGGCCGAGCGGAGTTGGCCCGCTGCACGAAGGCGCTCTGCGTCTTGCTGGCTGGCGCTCGACTGAAGGTGATGTGCGTCGACGACAATGCAAGCGAACGCGAACCCCACCGCGCCCACGAGCGCGAGCGCGCTGTGCGTGGCCGGCGTCCGCGTCAGCCGCATCGACGGACGAAGAAGCAAGCCCGTCAGCACGGCAGCCAGAACGAGCGTGGGCGGTTCGCTGAAGGTCTTTCCTGTGCAACTGCAGATGAGCAAGACAACGAGGGCCCACCATATGTGTCGTGCTCGGCGACCGCGGCGACGACGAAGGGCCATCGCAGCGAGGCTGACGAGCAGAATCGAGCCGGCTCCCAATTCGATGGCCGGTCGAAGGGCTTCGAAGTGCGGCGCTTCGACTCGAGTCGTTGCGTCCGGTGGCGTCGGAAACCGCGCCTCGAAGCCTCCGACGCCGCTGCCGACAAAGGACACCAGGTGGACGCTGTCTCGCCACAGCTGCATTCGGTCGCCAACGTCCAGTCTCGCCAGCGAAGCCAACGAGTCCTGCCATGGACTGGTGGAGGTCCACCGCCAGCCCGGGAATGGCGCCATCAGCACGAGCGCGGCGCCTGCCCCACAGAGTAGGAGCGCGCGCAGAGAGCGCTCACGAATGGAAGTGGCGAGAAGGAACAACATCAGCACAGCCCAGGCCGCTCGTGCGCGAGTCGCCACGACCATCGCTCCAAGGGTGACGAGACTGCTCGCGCTGGCCCAGCTGAAGCTCAAGGGAACCACGAGTGCGGCCACCGACGCCGTGAAGGCGCCGGCTGTCGCTCGACTTGCCAGCAGGCCAGAGGGGCGCGTCCCCTCACCAAGTCCGAGCGGCACGACGCCATCGACGAACGCGATGAGGGCGTTCCCGAGCGCGAGCGCCATGAAGAACTTGATGAGCAGGCCCCGGCGACCGACGCCAGCACCGACTGCCAGGATGACCGCGAGTGCACTGACCGCATCGAGGGTCGGCCCGACAGTGTCGCCTCGAATCACTACGGCAAGCATGACGACCCAGCCGGCGAGCGCGATGCCAAGCCACCCTGGCAGCCCCCAGCGTCGCTTCGTCGAGAGCAGGACGAACGAGAGACAGCCTGCGGCGTGGAGAGAGACTGCCTTGGGCAGCAGGTTGTTGCTCGCAAGCGTGCTCGAGGTCGCGAGACACGCGCCAGTGATCGACAGCAGCCAGACGAACAGAAGGAGCCCACGCCCCTCTCGGTGTGGCCAGGACAAACCCGGGGTGGAGACTCTTTGAGCGCGGGTAGAAATCAGGCTCTCCGGCACTTGGTGTTGGTGACGCCGAACGCACCACCTCACTTGACGACGGTGCGACCCGCGACTGAATACGTCGCCATCTTGCGAATCGGTGGCACGTTGGTGCCGAGCGCCGAGACGATGGCGGAGCTGCTGGCGGCTCCCACCGTCGTGACGTCCTCGCTCTTGAGACGTTGATGCCCTCGAGCAACATCGACAGCTCGTGCACGTCGACTTCCACCGCCGTCGCCTCTGTCGTGACGTACCCGGGGAAGGTGAAGGTGCCGCGCTCCAGCCGGTTCGTCACGATGGTGAAGCTACCGTCGAACTCCAACGCCACCCCCCCGCAAGGCGCATCGTCACCAGCCCACAGCCCCGCGACCCATCACGATCCAACGCCGTCGCGACGATCGGCACGAGCTTCAGTCCTGCCCGGCTTCTCGAGTCTCGTGATCGATCCGTGAACCTGGGGCGTATGCCGGGCGCTCAGCGTATTGGTCAGGCCTCGAGATCGAGCCGGGTCAACGTCTCGTCGGCCTTCGCGCCTTCGTAGACATGCCACGCGGCCACGAGATCGAGGAACGGTGGGCCGATCGAGAAGAACACCGTCACCTGCTCCGGTGACGTTCGGGCTGGGACCGCACCACCGAGCACCTGCGCGAGGTCGCCCGCCATCTTCGGAGCCCACGGCATCGGCGCCCGGGTGTCGTCACAGAAGCAGCGCGCGCGTTCCATGAGGTTGGGCGGGAGCGGCGACACGAGGTGCTTCTCGGCGCTCATCACCGTCACGTGCGCCCCCGGCGCGAGGCAATCGGTGGGCAGCGGAACTGGTCCCGCGAGCACGACGAGGTCAGCGCGCGACACCGCTTCTTCCGGCGTCTCACACGCCCGCACGCGGGCCGAGAGTGTCTGGTGCAGCCGCAGCGCCTGCTCCGTCGAGGCGGCGAGGTCGAAGTCGTAGAGCGTGACGCGCTCGAGCGTGCGCACCAGCCGCAGCGCCTTCAACGCGCTCGACACCGCCGGGCCCGTTCCCAACAACGCCACGTTGCGGGCCTCGGGCTGCGCCAGCACATCGGCTGCCAGCGCGCCCACGACCGCAGCGCGGAGCGCCGTCAGGTGCCCACCATCCATCACCGCAAGGACCTGGCCGCTCTCGCGCTCGTGGAGTTGCAGCAGCGAGCCCGACGACTTCGACGACGCAGGGAGCGCCGCGCGAACCATCAGGCTCCACGCGGCAATGCTCGGATGCGTTCCCTGCCGCACCACCGTCGGCCCATTCCCGGACGGAGCGTCGAAGCTGGACTGCTCCGTCCCCACCAGCGCGCGGGTCGCAAACGCCTGCCGCACCTCGGTCAGCAGGTGCAGCGCCTGCATGTGGCGCGAGACCTCCGCGCGCGACAACACGGCCGTCAACATGGAGCGGCTTCGAGGCAGATCGACACGGTCGCTCCAGAAGGCATGTCAGCTCAGGCTTCGGCGCCGCTCGACTCGGCGCTCTGGCCGTTCGCCGTCGCCGCAGAGAGGTCGACCAGCTCGAGCCAGTGGTTGTTGCCCCAGTTGCTGTCCCACAGCGTCTCGTTCGCGTCGGTCTCGAGCTCGAACCAGTACTCGAAGAGCTTGCCGCCCGCGGGCACCGTCATCATCGGCGACAGCCGCACGAGGCGGTCCGAGTCGTCACGCTGGGCGACGACGAGCGGCGAAAGGAGCACGCCATCGAGCCGCACGTGCATCGTGATGCGCGTCAGCTTCGCCTCGGGGTGCGCCCGGTGCGTCGGCTCTTTCCAGTACGACACGGCGAGGTCGGCACCCGCCGGAACCCGCGTCACCGCGACCGCGCCACCCGGGACGAGCTGGGTGAGCAGGCTGAAGCCAGCGCCGATCTGCAGCGAGTAGCTCTCGTTCGAGGCCTTCGCGACCATCGGGGGCTCGCTCTTCGCCTCGGTCTTCTTCTTCGCAGGACGCTTCGCCGTCGTGGTCGTCTTCGTCGTCGTCTTCTTTGCCGTCATGGTGAGCCCCCAGTGCAAGAGTGGGCTGCCCATACACCAACGGGCGCCCGACTGAACAGGCGAAGGCGTCACCCCTGAAGACTCAATTGCCTTTGCAATCTCGGGCTCGCGAGAGTCGAGGGTGAAGATCACCTTGTTTCTGTCCAGGCTGACGCAGCCCCTGCGTGTTTGACAGCCCTTCGTCCTCGCAAGCACCAACGACACCAGCAAGAGCCACTCGCGCGACACCGGGCGCCGAGCCGCTACCGCGGGCCGACGCGCAACACGAAGGTCTGGCTTGACACGACGGGCAGCCCGAAGCGGGTGGCGAGCCCGTCTTGCAGCTCGTTGGGCACACGCCACGTCTGGCCGGTCTGCTGAATCACCGTGATGGCGTAGCGACCCTCGGGCACGCCCTTGATGGGCACCGGCCGGCGGGAATCGGTCGCGTCGAGGGCGCTGGGGCGAATGACGATGGGCAGACGCGTGATGGGGGTCGGCGTGGTCTTCACCCGACCCATGGCGTCGAGCAGCTGAGGAGCGAGCTCCGTCGGGTTGATACCCGCGGCGAGCACCACGAGGTCGGGCGTGCCGTCAGCGGGGATGATGGCCATCGTCGCTGGGGTCAGGTGATCGTAATCAGCGCCGGTCTCATCGATGAGGCCGTTGCGATCGAGATCGTTCTCGTCTGCGAGGGGGTTCACCCCGACCGCCTCGTTGGCCATCTTCCGCACCACCACGCGCGGCCACAGGTCGGGCACCCCGTCTCCATTCGCGTCGTCGGGCATTCCGTCGCCGTTGTCGTCGATGAACCGCGCGAGGAACACGGGCTGCGACTGCTTCACGACCCCTTCGTTCACGGGCCTCAGGCGCAGGTCGAGCGCCAGCGGAGCTCCCGCCAGCGTCGCCTCGGTGAGCGGCGCGGTGGTGCCTGCCATCGCGACCTCGAAGACCGGCCGGTCGACCGGAACCCGGGCGGTGTCACCGATGCTGACGGGCACATCGAGGGCCGGCTGCGGCGTGCCGTCCTCCGACGTGGGCACGCTGATGGTCAACGGCAGCCTGCTGATGGAGTCGATGGCCGCGCCACCGACGTCGCCGGTGTTCACCTCGTTCGTCACGCCGTACCAGGGAATGAAGTCGTCGTTGGCGTCGACGAACGCGCGCACCTGGTACTGGCCGGCGTTCACGAACGAAAAGGAGAACGGCGCCACGAAGGGCCCGGTGTCGAAGTCGCGGACGTCTCCAAAGAGCTTCGTGCGCGGCACCAGCGCGAACGTGAGCGGTCGCCCGGTTCCCGTCGGTGGAGGAGGGCGGGCCGCGTCGAAGAGCAACACCACCACGTTGCCTCGCGCCGCGGACGACACCACGACTTCGCCTTCGACTCTCGCGGTCCTCGAGTTCTGCCGGCGATCGGCGCCGGGGAAGACCGGCGGCGGCTCACAGCTCGAGAGGACGACGAGCAGCACGAAGCTGAAGCAGGAGCGCGTCATGGTTGCACCGAGAGCTGCGCGAACACGCGGCGGTTGATGTTGTTGCCGAACGGGTGCTCCTGATGTGCAGCCGCGAGCTGCTGGCCCACCACGGCGAAGGTCACCTTGTCGTTGAGGAACCGGTACGCGAGGCGCGCGTTCACCACCGCGAAGCCGGGCAGGGCGTTGCGCACGTTGAGGATCTGCGTCGGGTCGCTCGACGACGGCTCTCGTTCCACCCAGACCGTGCTGGTGACGTACGAGACGTCCGCCGAGAGGTCGAGGTTGACGGGGCTGCGGTAGATGACGCCGCCGTTGAGCTTGAGGGCCGGCGCCTGCGTGCACGCGCCACACACCGCGGCGTTCTCGACCGACTGAATCGTCTGCACGGCGGTCGACGCGCGCAGGTCGAGGCCTCGCGTCGCGTTCCACGTGAGGCCGAGCTCTCCCCCGAGCGCGCGGTAGTTTCCGGGGTCGTTCACGAACGTCGACCGCCCCAGCAGGTACGTCTGCGAGCGCCCATCGAACGCCTGATCGGCCGTCAGCGGCGCGACGGCCGAGAGCACCACCAGGTTGTTCACGAAGTTCACGTAGCCGGCGAGATCCCACGAGAGGCCGAGCCGCGCCGCCTCGCCGCGGTAGCCGATCTCGAACGACAACAGGCTCTCGGGCTTGAGCTCCCGGTTCCCCTGCGTCAGCACCGACGCGCCAGGCACGCCCGGCGTCGGGATCGGCAGGTTGACGTAGCTCTCGAGGAAGGTGGGCTGCCGGAACGCGCTCGCCACCATGCCGCGAAAGGCCTGGCCCTCGAACGGCGAGAAGACGAGCGACAGTCGCGGTGACGGCACCACGCCGGGCTTGCCCTTGTCGATGAGGGGGTGGCGATCGATGCGGAAGCTGCCGACGACGGTGAGCGACGGAATGACGCGCCACTCGTCCTGGAAGAACGCGGCCGCGTGGAGCTCCTGGGTGAGGCCGCTCGTATAGCCCCAGTCCAGGCGCTTGAGCCGCCCCGAGACGCCGACGCCGAGCTGGTGGCGCCCCGCGAGCTCGAACCCCTGCTGGAACAGCACCTCGGCGTCGAACACGTTCGAGTCGAGCGTCGTCTGGATGCCGCGCTGGCCGAGCACGTCGTACTGCGGGCCCGCGCTCGCGTTGAGGTGGTTCCAGAAGAAGCGCGCCTTGATGGGCCCACCGGTGAAATCGGCCTTCGCGTAGCCGCCGACGCCGTCGAGGAAGAAGTTGCGCAACAGCCCGAGGCCGTAGACCTCGGTGAAGAGCTTGTTCACGCCGCCCGACGCCGCGAGGCTGAAGGTCTTGTTGAAGGCGTAGAAGGCCGTCAGGTTCGCGCGGGCCGAGCGCAAGGCGAGGTTTGGTTCGGCCACCGCGCTCGCGACATCGGGCCGCCCTTCTTCGGAGTCGCGCGTGAACTTGTCGGCCTGCAGGTAGCCCACCGACGCGCGGTACTTGAGCGTCTCTCCACCCGAGGCCACGAAGCTGCCGCCGGCGAGGTTGCCGTTTCCGAAGAGCCCGGTCGCTTCGGCCCGTGGGCCCGTGCCCGGCGCGCGCGTGATGATATTCACCACGCCGAGCATCGCGTTGGCGCCGTAGAGCGCTCCAGCAGGCCCACGAATGACCTCGATGCGCTCGATCTCCTCGATGCCGACGGGCAGCACGGGCCACAGCGTCACGCCGAGGAAGTCCTGGTATTCGGGGCGGCCATCGACGAGCACCAGCACCTTGTTGTTGATGCGCTGGTTGAAGCCGCGAATCGACAGGTTGCTGCTCGAGAAGCCCATCGCCATCACCTCGGCCCCGGGCACGCGGCGCAGGATCTCCGGAATGCTGGTGAGGCCCGACGCCCGAATCTCGTCGCCGGTGATGACGGTGGTGGCGTTGGGCGCCTCGAGGCTCGACTGGCTGCGGCGCGCGGCGGCCACGACGGTCTCTTCGTACGGCACGCCGAAGTCGTCGGTCGGACTGGCGGTCGCGGCCGCATCCTTCGGTGTCAGGAGCGCCTGCTCGCCGGCTTCGGCGCGACGCTCGGCCTGCTCCACGGCCTTCTCGAGCCGCTCGGTCAGCCCGGCAAGCTTCGCGAGCGTCGCCTCGTCGACGACGGGGCCTGCCTTCGGCTTCGGGTCGCTCTTCGGCTCGACCACCACCGGCTCGACCTTCTTCGGCAGGAGCGGTTCGAGCGTGTTCAGCGTCTCGCGCACCTTGTCGGCGTCGGGCGGGTTGGTGTCGAGGTAGCGGCGGTAGAAGTTCACCGCCTCGACGTTGCGGCCCGCGGCCTCGTGAGCGCGGGCGACGTTGAAGAGCACGTTCGGGTGCGGCCTGATGGCGTACGCTTGGAGCAGCTCCGAGATCGCCTCGTCGTACCGGCCCTCGGCGATGAGGAACATGCCCGTCTTGAAGTGACGGCGGGCCTCGACACGTGGATCCGCGAGCGTCGTCGTCGCCCACAGCAGCAGAAGGCCCGCGGCGAGGCGCGCCCACGACGTGTTCGTCATTGGTAGGGGTCGTCCTTGTAGCCGGTGTCGTTGTTGGGGCGCTTCGAGTTCTTCGGGTTCTTCGTCTTCCCGTTCGGCTTCTGCGGCGCCGTCACCTTGCGCGCCGCGAGCGTCGGCTTGACTGGCACGTGGCCGGTCGAGCCCTGCGCGAGCATCGTCGTGGACTGGAAGCCGTCGAGCGAGAACGCGAGCTCGGCGCGCGCCGGGGCGGCATCGGTGCGCGTGACCGAAAACGAGAACGGCGTCCTGCCCACCACCGCGCCACCCAGCGTGACGGTTGCGCCCTGAGGCTCGCTGTCCACGTCGAACACCACCTCGACGGCGACTGGCGGTGGCGGCACGTCGGGCGTGACGACGGGCTCGACCTGCGGCTTCACGGGGAGCTTCGTGGTAGGGCCGACCTGCGTCGGGACGACGACATCCTTGTTCGCGCTTCGCCACGCCAGCGTGCCACCCACCGCGACTCCGAGGACGACCAGCGCAGCGACGCCGATGACGAGCGGGGCTTTCGCGCGGCCGCCTCGGTGGGTACCGCTCTCGGTGACCTCGACCTCGACCGACAGCCCCTCGACGGGTCGCTCGGCGCGGGTCGACGAGGGGTCGAGCCCCGACGGCGAGGCGATCTTCACCCGCGGGGAGCTCGGCGCGCGCGTGGGCTGAGACGCCGACGTCGACATCGGGTTCGAGAAGGTGCGCGGGTCGATGAAGAGCCCCGAGATGCCCTGGCCCGACACCGCGACGCGCATCGCCTCGAGCAGCTCGTCCATCGACTGGTAGCGCGTGGAGGGGGGCTTCTCGAGGCACTTCATCACCAGGTCGTTCACCTCGTTGGGCACGTCGGCGCGCAGGCTCTTGAGCTCTGGCGGCTTCTCCTTCACGTGCTTGACGATGATGTCGATCGAGTCCCTCGCCTGGAATGGGGGGCGCCCCGAAAGGCACTGAAAGAGCAGTACGCCCAGCGAGTAGATGTCGGTGCGTTGGTCGGTTTCGCCGCGCGTCTGCTCTGGCGCCATGTACAGCGGTGAGCCGAGCAGCACGCCGGCCTGCGTCAGCTCGGTGTCGCTCTTCTGCATCAGGTCCGACGCGAAGGCCTTCACCAGCCCGAAGTCGAGCACCTTCACCACGTCGCCACCGGTGCCCTCGGCGAGCAGCATCACGTTCGCGGGTTTCAGGTCGCGGTGCACGAGGCCGAGCTTGTGGGCTTCACGCAGGGAACGCGCCACCTGGGCGCCGATGGCCAGCGCGCGGGTCCATGGCATCGGGCCTTCGCGGCTGAGCACCGACTGGAGCGTCTCCCCCTCGAGGTACTCCATCGCGATGAAGTAGATGCCGTCGTCGGTGCGGCCGTAGTCGTGCACCGTGATGGTGTTGGGGTGCTTGAGCTTGGCGGTCATCGACGCTTCGAGAAAGAAGCGCCGCTCGAAGCCCGGGTCACGGCTGCCGTCGTAGCGGGGGTTGAGCACCTTGAGCGCGACGACGCGATCGAGCGGCTGCTGAATGGCTTTGTACACGCGGCCCATGCCGCCCATGCCGATTGGCTCGACGATCTGAAAGCGTCCGCTCAGGACCTTGCCCAGGAGCGGATCGTCGACACCTGCTTCCGACATGACACCCCCGCGGCCTTTCAGGTGCTGGGGAGAACGCTGGCCGCGCTGCACGTCGTACCACGCGGGCGCACCGCTCCGAAGGACGCTCGTCGGCGAATGACCAACGGGGCTGTTGCCCCGAGCGATGCAGGGGCTACCCTGCCGACGACATGCGCGAACTCCGCCATCTCGTCAGCGCCGTGTTCGTCGTCACCGTTGCCTCGTGCAGTTGTTTCCAACCCGTCGAGGAGCGGCAGTGCGACTCGGTCGCGCCGTGCGGGAGCGGCTGGCAGTGCGTGGACTTCAGGTGCGTGCCGCCGGGCGCAGGTGATGGCGGCTTCGCTTGGGGGACCGCGGGTGGGAGCGGTGGTGGCTCCGTGATGGCGGGCGGCGTCGGAGGTGGCGGTCGACCGGTTGGCGGCGGTGGGGCGTTCGGTGGCGGTGCGTTCGGCGGCGGCGGTGCGTTCGGCGTCGGTGGCGGCGCATTCGGAGGCGGCGCATTCGGTGGTGGCGCATTCGGCGGCGGTGGTGGCGCATTCGGCGGCGGCGGCGGTGCATTCGACGGCGGTGGACCGTGCGCTGGCTGCTTCCTCAACGGCACATGCTTCGACCCGACGGGGACGCCGTACTGCGGCGCGGGCGGCTCGGTCTGCGTCGAGTGCCCGATGACCGAGACGTGTCAGAGCGGCCAGTGCCGGCCGACGGCGGGCTGCAACGCGATGACGTGCCCGGGTTGCTGTCAGAACGGGCAGTGCGTGCCCCTTGCCGCGCAGCTCAACTTCGCCTGCGGGATCGGCGGCGCGACGTGCGCGCAATGTCCGCCGGGGACGAATTGCAGCGCTCAGGGCAGTTGCCTGCCCGGGCCTCCCTGCGGGCCGATGTCATGCGCGGGCTGCTGCATTCAGGGCTCGTGCCTCGCGTCGTTCCTTCAGAGCGAGACGGTGTGCGGCGCCAACGGCGTGATGTGTGGGTCGTGCAACCCCGGCCAGACGTGCGTCAACGGCCAGTGCATCCGAGCCCCGCCGATGTGCAACGCGCGCACCTGTCCCAATGGCTGCTGCAGCACCACCCAGTGCGTTCCGCTGGGGGTCCAGAGCGAAATCCAATGCGGCACCGGCGGTCAGCAGTGCTCGTCGTGTCCTCCAGGTGGTGTGTGCTCCAACGGCTTCTGCGCGGCGCCGTCGTGTGGCCCGCAGACGTGCCCAGACGGCTGCTGCATCGGCGGCCAATGCCTGCCGCGACAGCTCCAGAACGCCAACCTGTGCGGCATCTTCGGTCAGCAGTGCGCCACATGTGGCCCGGGCCGGATCTGCAACAACGGCTCGTGCCAGTCGCCTCCCGACGGGGGGGGCTGCAACACGTCGACGTGTCCTGGTGGCTGCTGCGACGCCAACGGTTCCTGCGTGCCCCGCCTCGGTCAGAGCCAATTCGAGTGTGGTTTCGGTGGCCAGGCCTGCCGGTCGTGCCCGAACCCGCTGCAGTGTCAGAACGGGCTCTGCGACCTTCCTTCGTGCGGGCCGATGTCGTGCCCGGGCTGTTGTCAGAACGGGGTCTGCCGGTCGGGCACCGCGATCTTCGCGTGCGGCGCCTTCGGCGCTCAATGCGTCGGCTGCCCAGGTGGCTGGACCTGCTCGAATGGCAGCTGCCAGTTCGCGTTCGACGCGGGGCCTTCGTGCTCGCCGGCGAACTGTCCGGGCTGTTGCCAGAACGGAGTCTGTCAGTCGGGCATGTCCGCAGCGGCGTGCGGGAACTTCGGCAACCAGTGCTTCAGTTGCCCTCCAGGCACGGTCTGTACGAACGGGAGTTGTACGCTCGCGCTGAGCCCGACCGGCGCGGCCTGCGCGAACGGCAACACCTGTGAGCCGAACGGCAGCGGCCTGTGCTTCCCCTGGCCCGGTGGCGGGTACTGCTCGTCTGCCTGCACCGGCATGATGGGTTCGTGTCAGGCGTTCCAGCAGTGCGCAGGCCTCTGTCCCACCGGCGCCGCGTGTGTCGGCTCGGGCGCCACGTTGCTCCCGTTCTGTGCAGCCACCTGTCCCGGCCCGCAGAGCGGGCAGTCGACCTGTCGCCCTGGCTACGTCTGCGCGGCCTTCGGAACGTCGAGCAGCACCGGCATCTGCCGTCCGGCGTGCACCACTGGCGGGTTTGGCTGTCCAGGCGGCGGCACGTGCAACACGATGACGGGCTACTGCCTCTGAGCGCGTGATGACGGGTCGACGGCGCAGCGTCTCGGTTCGCGGCACACGATGACCGGGCCGACGCGATCTGTTGCGCTCGGCACTGCGACTGGAGCGCACGAGTCTGCGGCGACCGCCTGCTGCGTGCATCAGGCTCCGGGCGAGGGGCTGTGCGCTCAATGCGGGCGCGTCGTCTGTTCCATCTGTCGACGCACGCGGGACACGCAGGTCTGCTGCGATGGCTGTCAGCCGTTCACCCGCGAGTCGCCGGTGCTCTCGGGGTGGTCGCTGCTCGCGACGGCGCTGTTGTTCATCGCGCCGCTGCGCTTCCTCGAGAGCCTCGCACACGCCTGGGATGGGCTGCGCGAGCGGAGCCTCGAGGTGTTGATGGAGCTCGAGGCGCGAGAGTGGTTGCTCGTCACGCTGGGCGAGCTGGTCGCGCGTGCCATCGTGACGGTGTCCGCGGTGGTCGCGTTGCGGCTCGCGTTCGCCAGACGAAGCGCGGCGCCTCGGTGGATCCTCGCCGCGTTCGTGTCTGGCTTGATCGCCGAGGTATCACTGCGCTCGGTCATCGGTGGGCTCGACACCGCGGCCATCGCCGGGCTCGTGGCTCAGCTCGTCTTCACGACGTGGTGGGCGCGCCTGATGCTCACCTCAGCGCAGCTGAGGCGGATCTTCGTCCACTGAGCAATTGGCTACTCGAACGCCAGGTTGCGCTCGAAGTCGGCCGGGTTGGATGCGGCCGCGCGTGCCGTCTCGATCGAGATGACGCCGGTCTTGAAGAGCTCCGAGAGGTGTTGATCGAACGACTGCATGCCGTACGTCCGGCCCTTTTCGATGACGTCCTTCAGGTTCCCGGTGCGCGAGCTATCGAGAATGTATTCCTGAACGGTCTTCGTCTGGAACACGATCTCCATCGCCAGCCCCATGCCCTGCCCGTCAGCTTTCGGGAGCAGGCGCTGTGACACCGTCGCCTTGAGCGCCTCGGACAACCGGCCACGCACCGCGGCCTGCTCATCGCCCGGGAAGAACGTGAGCAAGCGGCTGATGGTCTTGATGGCGTCGGTGGTGTGCACGGTCGACAGCACGAGGTGGCCTGTCTCTGCGGCCTTGAGCGCGATGTCGACCGTCTCGTAGTCTCTCATCTCCCCAACGAGGATGACGTCGGGGTCCTGCCGGAGCGCCGACCGCATCGCAGAGCCGAAGTCGCTGGTGTCGTGGCCTATCTCACGCTGCGAGATGCTGGAGCGGATGTTGCGGTGCATGAACTCGATCGGGTCCTCGATGGTGAGGATGTGTACCGAGTCGTTGCGGTTGATGTGGTCGACCATCGCCGCGAGCGTGGTCGACTTGCCGGTGCCCGTGCTGCCCGTCACCAACATGAGGCCGCGCTCATTCGACGCGATGGCCCGCATGACGGGCGGCAGCTTGAGGCTGTCGAGCGTGGGCACCTCGGTCGGAATCACCCGCAACACCACCGCGAGCGAGCCGCGCTGCCGGTACACGTTCACGCGGAACCGGGCGACGCCGGCCAGCATGTACGAGGTGTCGTGTTCCTGCAGGGTGTCGACCTGCATCTGCATCGCTGGGTTCGAGATGACGTTGAGGGCCACCTGCCGCGTGTGGGTCGGCCCCAGCTTTTCGCCCTTGATCGGCCGCAGCATGCCGCCGACACGGAAGGTGGGCGGGTCACCGGGCCGGAAGTGAATGTCAGACGCGCCGTTCTGAACTCCGTACGTCAACAGCTTGTTCATCGTCGTCGCGTCCACGGTCACCCCGAAGCAGCGAGCGGACTTGCCCGAAGCGCCCCGGCGATGCAATCCACGCCCGCCAAAGCGAAAGGCCCGGTCTCCTGGCGGAGCCCCGGGCCTTCGAACGAACTCTCTGACGGAGTGATCAGCCGACGAGTCGGTCGATCAGGCAGCCTTGACGTTCTGTGCCTGCAGACCCTTGGGGCCCTTCGTCACGTCGAAGCTGACGCGCTGTCCTTCCGCCAGCGTCCGGAAGCCGTCCATCTGGATGGCGGTGTGGTGGCAGAACACGTCTTCGCCGCCACCGTCCTGCACGAGAAAACCAAAGCCCTTCGCATCGTTGAACCACTTCACTGTTCCAGTTGCCATGCAGCCTGACTCCAAGTCGTCGTGAGGCGCGACGTGCGCTTCACGGTCCCCCCACCGGAAGACTGGCAAAACCTACCGAAACGCACCCGCAGAGATCCATGCCCCCCGCAACGAGGCGGTGACAGGCGTCAGAGAGGCGGGCCAGTTCAGGGCTTATTGAAGAGGGGGTCTTCAGCGAGCTGGCCGTGGGTCTCGGCTCTCACCTCGGCGTGAAACGCCTCGTACTCGCGGCGCTCCACCACCTCCATGCGATCGAGCGCGAACTGCAGCTGCGCGTTCGACTTCACGAGCTGCTTCCTCGAGTTGTCGATGAGGTTGCGAAGGGCGACGTACTCCCTGGCATCGTCGCCGACGATGCCCCGGCCCCCCGTCTCAGTCGGCGCCGAGCCTGCCCGCAGCGCCTCCACCCGCTCCTCGGCGCCAGCGATCGCCGCCGTCAGCGCGTCGACCTCGGTCTGCTTCTCGAATGCCATCTTCTGCACCGACGACTTGAGGCGATCGAGGCCGGCGCGTTGTCCGCTCGCAGCGCGCGTCGCCTTCGCCTGGGCGGCCAGGTGCTGCATCTGGAGGATCAGCTCGTCTGCGGAAGCCATGCGCACCTCGGGTTCGACGGAGACTTCGGAGACGAAGAAGCCGGCGCCTCATTTCGTGCGCCGGCTTCGGGAAACCTCAGATCTCGAGGAGGATTCGCTCGGGGTCTTCGATGCAGTCCTTCACGCGCACGAGGAACTGCACGGCCTCGCGGCCATCGATGAGCCGGTGATCGTACGAGAGCGCGACGTACATGATGGGGCGAATGACGATCTGCCCGTCCTTCACCACCGCGCGCTCGACGATGTTGTGCATGCCGAGGATGCCGGTCTGTGGAGGGTTGAGGATCGGCGTCGACAGCATCGAGCCGAAGATGCCGCCGTTGGTGATGGTGAACGTGCCGCCCTGCAGCTCGGGCAGCGTCAGCTTGTCGGCCTTCGCGCGCGTGCCGTAGTCACCGATGGTCTTCTCGAGCTCCGACATCGACTTCTGATCGGCGTCACGAACGATCGGCACGACGAGGCCGCGGCTGCCCGACACGGCGATGCCGACGTCGTAGAAGTGGTGGAAGACGACCTCGTCGCCCTCGATGAACGCGTTCATCGCCGGGAACGACTTGAGCGCCTCGATGGAGGCCTTCACGAAGAAGCTCATGAAGCCGAGCTTCACGCCGTGCTTCTTCTCGAACTTCTCGTTGTACTGCTTGCGCGTCGCCATCACCGCGCTCATGTCGACTTCGTTGAACGTGGTGAGAATCGCGGCGTTCGACTGCGCCTGCAGCAACCGCTCGGCGACGCGCTTGCGCAGCGGCGTCATGCGAACGCGCTCTTCACTCCGCGGACCGGTCGGCACGTTGAGCGGCGTCGAGGGCGCCTGCGCCGTCGCCGGCGTCGCGGCCTTGAGCACGTCGTCCTTCATCACGCGGCCGTTGGCGCCCGAGCCCTGCACCTTCGAGGGGTCGACGCCGGTGGCCGCCGCGACGTTGCGCGCGACGGGCGTGATGCTGGGGCCGCCGGTGGGCTCGGCCTTGGCGAACGTCTGCACGGTGGCAGGAGGAACGACGGCCGCGGCGGGAGCCTGCGCCTTCGCGGTGACGGCGCCGGGGCTCAGCTTCGCGAGCACGTCGCCGATCTTCACCTTCGCGCCTTCGGCGAAGCTGATCGTTTCGATGGTGCCCGACTCAGGCGACTGCACGTCGATGGTCACCTTGTCGGTCTCGAGCACGGCGACGGGCTCGTCGACGGACACCGGATCTCCGACCTTCTTGTGCCACTTCCCGATGATGGCTTCGGAGATCGACTCTCCGAGCGTCGGTACCTTGATCTCAACGGACATGGGGTCCTCGCGTCAGCGCTTCTTCGACGAGCAGCTTCTGCTCGTACTGGTGGGTCGACAGGAATCCGGTGGCGGGGCTCGCCGACTCGGGACGCCCCACGTAGCGCAGGGTCGGCCGGCTCGGCAGCTCGTTCACCAGGGTCATCAGCGGCTCGAGCACGTACCGCCACGCGCCGCTGTTCTTCGGCTCTTCCTGCACCCAGAGCACCTCTTTGAGCGAGGAGAACGACTTGAGCAGCGCGCGGAGCTCATCGTCGGGCAGGGGGTACAGCTGCTCGAGGCGGGCGAGGTGCACGCTGAAGTCCTTCGCGGCGTCGCGCTGCTTCGCGAGATCGTAATAGACCTTCCCGCTGCAGAGGATGAGGCGCGTGACGGCCTGCGAGCGGATGTCGACGTTCGGGTCGACGAGCAGCCGCTTGTAGGTGCCCTGGGTGAACTCGCTCCACGCGCTGGTGGCTTCGGGCATTCGCAGGAGCGACTTCGGGGTCATCACCACCAGGGGCTTGCGGATGGTCCGCAGGGCCTGCCGGCGGAGCAGGTGGAAGATCTGCGAGGCGCTCGTCGGGTAGCAGACCTGGATGTTGTCTTCGGCGGCGAGCTCGAGGAAGCGCTCCAGGCGCGCCGAGGAGTGCTCGGGACCTGCGCCTTCGTAGCCGTGGGGCAAGAGGAGCACGAGGCCCGTCATGCGCTTCCACTTGTCTTCGCTCGAGGCGATGAACTGATCGATCATCACCTGCGCGTTGTTCACGAAGTCGCCGAACTGCGCTTCCCACACCACCAGCGCGTCGGGGTAGTCGAGGCTGTAGCCGTACTCGAACGCCACGCAGCCCATCTCGGACAGCGGGCTGTTGACGATGCGGGCCTTGCCCGGGCCGAACGAGCCGAGGGGGAACGCCTGCGCCCCGGTCTTCTGATCGTGCAGCACCGCCTGCCGATGCGCGAAGGTGCCGCGCTCGGTGTCCTGACCAGTGACGCGAACGTTCAGGCCTTCGGTGAGCACCGAGGCGTAGGCGAGCATCTCGCCAGTGCCCCAGTTGACGAGCGCCTTCTCGGCGAGCATCGCCTGCCGCGCATCGATGACGCCCGACTGCACGTTCTTGTGGAGCGTGAACCCGGCCGGCGTCTCGCCCAGCGGCGCAAGCAGACGTTTCAGGGTGTCGAGCGGCAGGCCTGTCGTGATCTGCGCGGTGTCCTTGTCAGGGCCACCGACGTACTTCCGCCAGACGCCCTGCAGGTGGCTCGGGTCCTTCACGAGGGTGCTGCCAGCGCCCTTCGACTTCGCGAACGCGTCGTTGAACTTCGTCGCTGCCCTCGTCGCCAGTTGGGTCGCCTGTTCGTCGGTCAGCCGCCCCTGCGCCACGAGCTCCTTCGCGTAGATCGCGCGCGACGTCGGTTTCTGGTCGATCAGCGAGTACATCTTCGGCTGCGTGAAACGCGGCTCGTCGCCTTCGTTGTGGCCGTACTTCCGGTAGCAGACGAGATCGATCACCACGTCGGTGTGGAACTTCTGCCGATACTCCGTGGCGATGCGCATCACGTGAACACACGCCTCGGCGTCGTCGCCGTTGACGTGGAAGATGGGGATGTCGAGCATCTGCGCCTGGCCGGTGCAGTACACGGGCGTGCGGCCCTGCGCTGCCTCGGTCGTGTAGCCGACCTGATTGTTGATGATGAGGTGCACCGTGCCGCCGGTGTCGTAGGCGTCGAGGCCGCTGAGATTGAGCGTCTCGGGCACCAGGCCCTGCCCCGAGAACGCGGCGTCACCGTGAATCACGAACGGCACGATCGCGTGGCGCGCGCTCTCCGCGCCGCTCCGGTCCTGCTTGGCGCGAACTCGACCTTCGACGACCGGGTGCACGAACCCGAGGTGCGACGGGTTGAAGGCCATCGTGAGGTGAAGCTTCTGTCCGGTCGCCGTGGCGTAGTCGTTCGAGTACCCCATGTGGTACTTGACGTCGCCGCGGTTGAGGTACTTCGAGGGGTCGGCCGGGCCCGCGATCTCGGCGAAGATCTCTTCCGCCGGCTTGCCCATGATGTTGGCGAGCACGTTCAACCGGCCCCGATGCGCCATGCCGAAGACGACCTCCTTGACGCCGAGGTCGCCTCCGCGCTCGAGGAACTCCTGGATCATCGCCAGCTGCACTTCTCCGCCTTCGGCCGAGAAGCGCTTCTGCCCCTGGAACTTGGTGTGGATCGTCGCCTCGAAGGCCTCGGCCTCGGCGAGCATGTTGAAGATTCGCGTCTGCTCGGCGAGCGTGAAGTCGGTGCGGTTCTCCGAGTGCTCCATGCGGCGCAGCAGCCAGCGCCGGCGCTCCGAGTTGTACATGTGCGCGTACTCGACACCGATGTGCCTGCAATAGGTGCGGCGCATGCGCTCGAGCAGCTGCTTCACCGTCACGCGCGGCTCGTCGAAGCTCAACCCCGGCGCGATGAGCGCGTTGAGCTCGCTGTCGGTGAAGACCGCGTTCGACACCATCGCGGCGTCGGCCACGTGATCGAGCGGCGGTCGTGGAACGCCGAGCGGGTCAAGCTGCGCCGCGAGGTGCCCACGAAGTCGGTGGCTGGTGATCACCTGGTCGATGCGGCCCTGCAGCTCGAGCGCCTCGCCGCCGTGGCTCGTGCCGTTCTTCCCGTTGACGGACCCGTTGCGCTTCGGGCGTGGCAGCTCGAGGCCGTCGATCACGAGGGGCTTGCCCTCGCGGCCAAGAGAGGTGAAGAGGTCACGCCAGCTGGGTTCAACGCTGTTCGGGTCGGCGAGGAAGCGCGCGTACTGCGACTCGAGAAAGTCGATGTTCGCGCCAGTGAGGAAGGAATCGGTGACGAAGTCCATGGCTGGGTCCTTTTACGCGGAGCGGGTGACGCGCTCCATGTTTCGTTGTGTCGTGGTCATCGCGGTGCTGACCGGAAGCATGGGGTTGGCCGACCCACCGAAGTTCTCGGAAGGCGGCTTCCTCTTCTCGGTGATGTATGGGCCGGGTTTCTGGAGCTTCGACCGCACCCTCCTCGCAGGTCAGCTCAAGCCGCCCGCGAGCGCTGCCGACGCCGACGTCTTCATCGCCGACGCCGTCACCGGCCACACGGTTTCGCTGCGCGCTGGCTACAACATCCTCGGGCACGCCTCGCTGGGCGTCGACTTCACCGCCACCGGCTGGGACATCACCATGGCCAACCGCGGCGGAGCCGGACTGCTGACCGGCTACCTCGCCTGGCACCCCCTCGAGCTGGTGTGGATGAAGAAGGAGCAGCGCCCCATCGGCCTCGACGTGTCGACCTTGTTCGGCGTCGGCTACGGCATCATGGGCGAGAACCGCGGTATGGACGGCCTGGTGTTGCAGTGGGGTTTCAACGCCGACTACTTCTTCGCGCGCTACTTTGGCGTCGGGCTCTTCGCCAAGGGCACGTTCTTGCAGTGGGACAAGTTCTACCTCGACTACAACAACCGGGCTTTGCCGGGGAACACCATCGCCGTTTCCAAAGGCACCGGTGGCTCATTCTGGACCCTGGGCATCGCGTTGACCTTCCGGGCCGGGAACTGAAAACCAGCGCGAAATGGCCGTCGGGAATGCCCGCGGTTCTGTCAGCGAAGTTGGCAGTGCTCCCAGAAGACGAGGTGCGAGGCGCGCAGACAATGAAGGTGTCTGCTCGCTTCCGGAGAACACCTCATGCTCACCACTGGCACCCGCGGTTCTGACGTCACCCGGCTTCAGCGAACGCTCGCGTCGCGAGGCTTCAACCCCGGCGGCGCTGACGGCGTCTTCGGCGCCCGCACCCGGGCCGCCGTCGCGGCCTTCCAGCGATCGCGCGGCCTCTCCGCTGACGGCGTCGTCGGCCGCAACACCAGCCGCTCGCTCTTCGGCTCGACCGACGCGAAGCTCTACGACGGCCGCAGCGACTTCCAGGCTGGCGGCACGGGCGGCTCGACTGGCGTGCGAGCCGGAGGCGGGTGGGGTGGCTCGCAGGGCGTCGCCGATCGGGCGGTTTCCATCGCTCGCGGCATGGGGATCCCCGTCACCAGCACCAAGCGCGACCTCGCTACGACCCGCCGCGTTGGCTCGAGCACGGGCTCTGATCACTACACGGGCAACCGCAACGCCTACGCGGTCGACTTCGGCGTCAGCGGCTCCCGTGGCACCGAGCTCGCTCGCCGCATCGCAGACGCCTACGGCATTCCCCGCTCCAGCATCGGCACCTACAACCGCCACACCATCGACGTCGGCGGCCAGCGCTACTCGGTGCAGCTCTTGTGGCAGGTGAGCGGTCACTACGATCACGTCCACGTGGGCGTCCGCCGGGCCTGAGCGCTCAGCGACTTGCCGTGCGCGCCGTCACGAACCTCGGGAGCATCGCCTTGCTCGCGACGTTCGCTTCGGCCATGGCCGCCACTGCTCGCCGCTCAGAGCTCGAGCGACGCGGCGACCTCCTCGATTTGTCCCTCGGCGAAGCCAGCCACGTGCCGACCCCGCAGCCCGAATCGTGTCGGCAGCCCTGGAGCATGCGGATTCCTCCCACGTTCGCCTTGCGCCACGCCCCCCCCGAGTTCTTCGTTTGCGCGCGTCGACGGCCGGGCTAGGGAGCGCGGCATGCTCCTCAAGGACAAGAAGCTGCTCATCACCGGCGTCTTGACTCCGCAGTCGATCGCCTACGGGGTGGCCGAGCTCGCGTTGAAGGAGGGGGCAGAAGTCATTCTCACCTCGTTCGGCCGGCCGATGTCGTTGACGCAGCGCACGGCGCGAAAGCTCGGCGCGACGCCTCCAGAGGTGCTCGAGCTCGACGTCACCAACCCCGCGCACTTTCCGAAGCTGACCGAGCTGCTCAAGGCGAAGTGGGGCCGCGTCGACGGCGTCCTGCACGCCATCGCCTTTGCCCCCGAAGACGCGCTGGGCGGCAAGTTCCTCACCACGCCGTGGGATTCGGTGCAGCAGGCCTTCCGCGTCTCGACGTTCTCGCTGAAGGAGCTCGCCTCGGCCGTCGCGCCGCTGATGACGAACGGCGGGAGCATCGTCACCCTCGACTTCGACAACTCGACGCAGGCCTGGCCGCTCTACGACTGGATGGGCGTGTGCAAGGCAGCGCTGGGCTCGACCGTTCGGTATCTCGCGCGCGACCTCGGGCCGAAGGGCATTCGGGTCAACGCGCTCGCCGCGGGCCCCATCGCCACCATCGCCGCCAAAGGCATTCCCGGCTTCAAGTACCTCGAGAACAGGTGGGGCGCGCAGGCGCCGCTGGGCTGGGACGCGCGCTCCGATGCGGCCAGTGACGCCGTCGCGCGGACCGCCTGCGCCATGCTGTCGGACTGGATGCCGAAGACGACGGGGGAACAGATTCGCGTCGACGGTGGCTTCCACGCCATCGGCGCCGAGCCCGTCTCGCTCGCTGCGGTCGCCGCCGAAGAGGCCACTGCCAAGCCTCAGAGTTGAGTGGTTTCAGGAGTTTCGGACACGCGGCTTGCTTTTGTGTGGCAATGTAGGCAAAGACACACCACACTCTTCCCGGTTGGCGTGTCCATGAGACTCTCTCTTCGAGCTGAAGCGTTGATCGCCGTGGTGTTCCTCCTGGGCTGCGACTGCGGCGCGCCTGGAACACGGTGTCAGGACTCGCTGGGGTGTCCCGACGGTGCTCGCCCGTACTGTGCGCCAGCGCAGGGGGCCTGCGTCGAGTGCCTCTCGGACGACCAATGTACGACGGGCTTCGTCTGCAACCCGAACGGCTCCTGTGAGGCCGGCTGTCGTGACGAGCGCGGCCGCTGCGAGCTGGGGCAGTTCTGCAAAGAAGGCGCAGCCTGTGTCGAGTGCCGCACCGACGCGCAGTGCGGCCCGGGGCGCCTCTGTCAGAACGACGTCTGCGTGCCAGGGTGTTCGGCGCAGCACCCCGTGTGTCCCTCCGGCCTGATGTGCGACGCGAGCCAGGGCCGCTGCGTGACGTGCACGACGAACGCGCAGTGCACCACGCCGGGCCTGCCCACCTGCAACCCGGCGACGAACACCTGCGTCGGCTGCGTGATGGACGGCGACTGCACCACGCCGGGCAAACCGTTCTGCGACCCCTCGACGAAGACGTGTGTCGCGTGCGTGCAGGACGCGCAGTGCCCGCGCGGTCAGGTCTGTCAGGCGAAGGTGTGCGTCAACGGCTGCACGCCGAACCAGCCGTGCCCGATGGGCCAGGTCTGCAGCGCGAGCGGCCAGTGCGTACAGTGCACGACCAACGCGCAGTGCGGCGGCGCGACGCCCTGGTGCGATGTCGCCACCAACCGTTGCGTGCAGTGCCTGCCCTCGAATGACACGTGCCCGATGGGTCAGTACTGCCGCAACGACTTCACCTGCGAGCGTGGCTGCAAGACGGGCACCGACTGTCCGACCGGTGTGTGCCTGCCGAGCCGCTCCTGCGCGATGTGCACGATGGACCCTCAATGCGCGGCCGGGAATGTCTGCGTCGGAGGCGCCTGCACGCCCGCCTGCAGCGCGACCAACCCGTGTGGCTCGGGCCGAGAGTGCTGCACCGGGCGCTGCGTCGACACGCGCTCCGACACCGGGAACTGCGGCGCGTGCGGCACCCCCTGTGGCGCCTCGGGAGCCTGTTGCCAGGGCCAGTGCAAGGCGCTCAACACGGTGAGTGACTGCGGCGCGTGCGGCGTTCAATGCGGCGCCAGCGCGACCTGCTGCAACAACGCGTGCACGCCGACCAACTCGCTCTCGAACTGCGGCGGCTGTGGCATTCGCTGCGGCGCCAATCAGTTCTGCGATGGCACCGTCTGCCGGAACCAGACCTTCCCCGAGTTCTGCGCGAACCGCAGCGTCTTCGCCATCTACGACGGACGCGCCCTCGACGACGCGGCCACCAACGTGTTGGCCAGCACCATTCGCGCGAACTGCTCGATGCAGACGATGATTCAGTACGGCCCGCAGACGAACGCCTCGTGGGTCGATCAGACGAACGGCGCGCTGCTGCTGGGCGGAGGCTCCACCGTCGTCACCGCGGGCGGCCCGTTCCCGAACAAGCCGGTGCAGTGGCTCGAGCGCACGCGGCAGGTGACGAAGGTCTTCTTCGCCACCAACTCGCTCGACACCTTCTACTTCCGCAAGCGCTCCGACAACTCGAACGTCGTCAGCTTCCCGCAGGCGAACTGCAGCCCGAACCGCGACGTCTTCCTCGTCACGCTCGCGACCGACCCGGTCAGCGGCACCCTGGCCCTCATCAGCTATGGCCTCTGCTCGGGCGGGTACGGCACGCAGACCGGCGCCTGGTACTGGGCCAACGTGATGCTGCCCAACCGGGCCAGCTACCCTGACAGCTGGTACATCTACGAGTGGCTCGATACGAACCTGAACACCCTGCCGGACCAGGGCGACACGTTCACCCTGCGCGGCAACGGCCGATAAGAAACTGCACACACTGGTGGGCAGGTGGGTCTCACAGACGCCATGTGGACCCTCGCCATCATCGTCGTCGGACTCGCCGTCGTGCTGTGGCTGCGCCGTGGGCGCCGGGCCTTCGCGCTGCGCGTGACGAACGGTGCGGTGACGGTCGTCGGCGGGTGGCTCCCGGGCCCCATGCTGGCGGACTACCGGAGCGCCCTGCGCTCGGTCTCGAGAGGCTCGGTCGTCGGGCACTTCGAAGAGGGCGGCCTGCGCGTCACGGCTTCCGGTGGCATCGATGAGTTCGTCGAGCAGCGCCTGCGCAACATCGCGCGCCTGTACCCGCTCGCGACGTTCAGGGCGTCGACCCGCGCCGAACGACAGGCGTTGAAGGCGACGGCTGGCTTCGCGGTGGTGTCGGCGTTGTCGGAGCGCTCCGAGTAGTCACTCGCAGTCGTCGCACTTCAAGAACGTGACGCCGCCCTCTCCCTCGGTCCGCTGCGCGCTCCAGAGGGCGTTGAGCTCGAACGGCTGGCCGTCGATCTTCCCGCGGACGAAACACGGCGCGACGTCGGCCTCATGCGGGGTGACGACCCTGGCCTTCGCGAAGAAGCGCGAGACCTGCTCCTTGGTCGGCGCGAAGTCCTCGCAGGCCCGAGAGTCTGGTCGCGAGCCACGAGAGATCGGTGAGGCCCTGCGGCGCCGTGCAGGCGCAGAGCACCAGGACGATCGGTCTCAGGCCT
This sequence comes from Myxococcaceae bacterium, assembly GCA_040400045.1. Taxonomy (GTDB): domain Bacteria; phylum Myxococcota; class Myxococcia; order Myxococcales; family Myxococcaceae; genus Xiheimicrobium. Next base: position 127,091 of record JBBAQZ010000016.1, on the reverse strand, counting down.
CGGCCTTCGTGAACGTGGGCTCGATGCCCGACTTGTCGGCCTTCACGTCGAAGTGCGCGATGCCGCCGTGCTTCAACGCTCCGAACAGCAGCGCCTCGGCGAGCTGCTTCTTGATCGCCTGGTCGACCAGCCGGCCCATGGGCCGCGCGCCGAACTCGGGCTCGTAGCCATGCTCCGCCATCCACTCCCGGGCCCCTTCGCTCAGCGCGACCTTCACCTTCTTGTCGGCCAGCAGCTCGCCCAGCGCCTTCACTTCCTTGTCGACGACCTTGAGGATGATCTCCTTGTTCAGGCCGCCGAACGGCACCACGGCGTCGAGCCGGTTGCGGAACTCGGGGGCGAACGCCTTCTCGAGCGCTTCTTTGGCCCGTGAGGGGTCGACCATCGGGCGCTCACCGAAGCCAACCGACTTGGTCTTCATCTCTCGCGCGCCGGCGTTGGTCGTCATGATCACGATGACGTTGCGGAAGTCGGCCTTGCGCCCGTTGTTGTCGGTGAGCGTGGCGTGGTCCATCACCTGGAGGAGGATGTTGAAGAGCTCGGGGTGCGCCTTCTCGATCTCGTCGAGCAGCACCAGCGAGTGCGGGTGCTTTCGCACGGCGTCGGTGAGCAGGCCGCCCTGGTCGAAGCCGACGTACCCCGGCGGAGCGCCGATGAGCCGGGACACCGTGTGCCGCTCGCCGTACTCCGACATGTCGAAGCGCAGGAACTCGATGCCCAGCACCTTCGCGAGCTGCTTGGCGAGCTCGGTCTTGCCGACACCCGTGGGCCCGGCGAAGAGGAACGAACCGATGGGCTTCTCGGGAGAGCGCAGGCCCGAGCGCGACAGCTTGATGGCCGACGACAGCTCTCCGATGGCGCGGTCCTGGCCGAAGATGACGGCCTTCAGGTCGCTCTCGATGGTGGCCAGCGCCTGGCGCTCGTCGACCGCCACCGTCTTGGGCGGAATGCGGGCCATCTTCGCGATGACGGCCTCGACGTCGGCGAGCGTCACCTTGCCGGTGCGCGGCTTGCGCAGCTTGTCGATGGCGCCCGACTCGTCGATCACGTCGATGGCCTTGTCGGGCAGGAACTTCTCGTTGATGTACTTCGCCGACAGCTCGGCCGAGGCGCGAATGGCGTCGGCGTCGTATTTCACGCCGTGGTGCTCCTCGTAGCGGCTCTTGAGGCCCTCGAGGATCTTCACCGTGTCTTCGACCGAGGGCTCGCCAATGTCGATCTTCTGGAAGCGGCGCGACAGGGCGCGGTCACGCTCGAAGCTCGCTTTGTACTCCTGGTACGTCGTCGAGCCGATGCACCGCAGCTTGCCCGAGGCGAGGGCGGGCTTGAGCAGGTTGGACGCGTCCATCGAGCCGCCGCTGGTCGCGCCGGCGCCGACGATGGTGTGGATCTCGTCGATGAACAGCACCGCGTCTTCTTGCTGCGAGAGGGCCTTGAGCACGGCCTTGAGCCGCTCTTCGAACTGGCCCCGGAACTTGGTGCCGGCGAGCAGCGCGCCCATGTCGAGCGAGAACACCTTGGCGTTGGCGAGGGCCTCGGGGACCTTCTGCTCGAAGATCGCCAGGGCCAGACCTTCGGCGATGGCCGTCTTCCCGACGCCGGCGTCACCGACGTACAGCGGGTTGTTCTTCCGGCGTCGGCAGAGCACCTGAATGGTCCGCTCCAGCTCGCTCTCACGGCCGATGAGCGGGTCGATGCGGCCGGCCTTCGCTTCGGCGTTCAGCTCGGTGCAATAGGCCTCGAGCGGGTTCTTCGCCGGGCCCGGAGCGTCATCGTCATCGCCGCCCGTGGCTGGCGCTTCGCGCTCCTCGCCGGGCTTGGCGCCCTCGCCGTCCTTCTTGATGCCGTGCGAGATGTAGTTGAGAAGATCGTACCGGGTGACGCCCTCTTCCTTGATGAAGAAGAGCGCCTGGCTGTCGACCTCACGGAACAGCGCGACCAGCACGTCGGCCGAGTCCATCACCTTCTGCTCGGCAGACAGCGCGTGGTACGCCGCCCGCTGGAGCACGCGCTCGACCGACATCGTCTGCTGTGGCTCGGCGTCGGCGCCCTCGGGCAACTGCTCGACGGTCTCGGTGACGAACTTCTCGAGGCGCTCCTTCACGCGCTCGGGCCGCGCGCCGCACGCCTTCAGCACCTCGACGGTTCGCGGGTCGCGCAACAGGCCCAGCAGCAGGTGCTCGAGGGTGAGGTACTCGTGGCGCAGCCGCTTGGCCTCAGCCAGCGCGAAGCGAATGGAGGCCTGCAATTCCTTGGCAATGATTGGAGAAGCCATCAGGGGTCCTCTGGTTCCAGGCTCAGCTTGAGGGGGTGCTCGTGCTCTTTGGCCAGCGCGTGCGTCTTCTGCAGCTTCGTCTCGGCGATTTCCTTCGTGTACACGCCCGCGACACCCATGCCCGTCTTGTGAATGCTGAGCATGATGGCGACCGCGTCCGACTCGGACTTGTGGAAGACCGATCGCAAGACGAACACGACGAACTCCATCGTCGTGTAGTTGTCGTTGTGGAAGATCACCCGGAAGAGCGGTGGCTTCTTCAGCGACTCCTTCTTCTTCGTCTCTGTCGCGACTCCCGTGTCGCCATCATCTGGGCGCTGCTTCGTCGCCATGGCTTGACGGAAGGTAACAGACCTCAATCGAAGTGCTCGAAGTCAAAGGGTCAGGTGCCTGACCAATCGGCTCGGCGGCGGCAGCTCGGGTGGGAGCAGGCGCAACAGCTCGCGACACCGGTGCGTGACCAGACCCGTCGACCGAGTGATGGAAGGGTTTGCGACTGATCTGCTCGAACGATGTGTGCGCCGCGGTTGTCTGTCGACGACGTTTCCTTCAGCGCGAGGGCTGAGGTCCGTTCACGACGGCAAGCACTGGCTGGTTCTCGGCCTCTGCAATCCACTCTGAGAGGCACTCGTCGCAGTCTGCTCAGAGTACCTCGATATCAAGCCTCACGTCAGCCGTGGAGCGCCCCTGATTCAGCTTGCGAAGGTCGTTCAGACAGTCGTCGCACAAGAACGAGCGATCACCCAGCTCATCGAGGGCGACGAACGTGGGTCGACGCGCGAGACTCCGACGCGCGTCCACCAGATGCCTGCAGACCGGGACCGCAATGGTCGTTTTGTGCTTCGTGCATCGATAGGCAGTCACTGGCGGGCAGTCGGATGTTGAAGAGGGCCTTCAGCGTTGATGCGCGAGCATAGCCACTCGCCTTTCCCCCGGCGCCCATGCCAGGCGGATTCCCAGCGCTGTCGCCGAACTTGAAAGGTGATGGCTCCGTCCATGGCAGAAATGAAGCCGATATGGTAGAAAGGCAACATGTCGGTAAACCTCAAGAACCCAGAGGCAGAGCGACTCCTGAACGAGCTCGCCGCACAGACGGGTGAGTCGTTGACCGAGGCGGCCAGACAGGCGTTCGCGGAGCGACTCGCGCGCCTCCAGCACGAGCGGGCGGGCCGGCAGAAGCGTCAGCTCGGTTCGCTGCTCGATCTCATCGCCGAGGCGCGGCAGTCGAACACGGCCCTCGACGCCCGGCCGCTCAAGGCCATCACCGACGAGCTGTGGGGCGACGCCGAATGACTGGCTTCGTGATCGACTCGTCGGCGTTGTTGTCCGTCGTTCTCGGCGAGCCTGACGCTGAGCTCGTCGCGGCTCGTCTGGTCGAGCCCGTTCGAAAGGTCGTCAGCGCCGCGACGCTCTTCGAAGCCGCGGTCGCATCGGAGCGGCGGGGCGGCCTCGAAGCGCGCGATCGACTCGACCGGCTCGTCACGCGCGTCGACCCGACCATCGTTCCGTTCGACGTGCACCACCTTGGGTGGGCCCGTGACGCGTTCCGCCGGTTCGGCAAGGGCCGTCACGCGGCAGCGCTCAATCTCGGAGACTGCATCGTCTACGCGACGGCGCGCCACGAGGTGCTCCCCCTGTTGTTCAAGGGCGACGACTTCGCGCAGACCGACCTCGAGCGCGCGTGACGCTTCAGCCAGGCGTCGTGAGCGCGAACCGATGCACCGTCAGCGCCGTGGGAACCCCCGCCTTCACGTCGCGCATCGGCACGATCGCGCCGACCGTCGTGTAGAGCGCGGCCCCCGTCTTCGTGCGGGTCGACTTGAGCGGGTACTCCTTCGTCTTCGGAAGGAACCAGTCTCGCAGCGGCTTCAGCTCGAGGCAGTGCACTTCCCTTGCGTCGAGGAGGACGTACACGAGCAAATCGGCCGTCGAGTAGAGGAAGCAACCCGGCGAGTCCTTCTCGGCGTTGCTGATCAGCTCGAAGAAGTAGTTCCCACGTCGCCGCCCCTGGCGATCGCCCTTCACCTCGACCCCGAGCACGTGGCCGTCGCCCTTGTCCCAGAGCAGATCGACGCCGCGGTGCTGGAAGCGTGGATCTTCCTGCACGTCGTGCACGAGGCTCCCGGGAGCCCGCATCTGGAAGAAGTCGGTCGCGAGGCGCACAGCGCGATGGGCCGCGCCCTGCACGCCGCGCATCGAGTAGGCGCGCGGCATCGAGTGGAGAAGGTCTAGCGGCGCAGCTCGACGCCGAGGGCGACCAGCTGCACCTCGCGGTACTTGCCGTCCTTGCCCCTGGCGACCTTCGCACCCTCGGCCTCGAAGTGCTTCGCGCGCTCAGGCGCCAGCTCGGCCACCTTCACGGTGCCTTCGACCTTCGCGGTGCTGCCTGCTGAGTCGAGCGGCACGAAGAAGCCGTAGTCCTTGAAGGTGACGCGAACACCCGGGCCCTTTTCCGTGGGAGCGAGCTCCATCCAGCAGCCCTTCTTCTCGCAGGCCTTGCGGACCTTCGCCTCGACCTGCACCTCTTTGCCCTCGAACTCGGCGGGTGAGGTGAGGAGCTTCTCGAGCGTGACAGGCTGAAGGCCCTTGAGCTTCTCGCCGCGGGTCAGCAGGGCGTCGCTCTTCGCAGGAGCAGCCGCCGCCTGCGCGTGCGCGCCGTGACAGTCGGCCTCAGCGCCGGGCTTGGCCGCCGCGTGATCGTGGTTTCCGGTGCAGGCGGTCTTGCCGTCGGGGCCGGGGGCACAGCTGAGGGCGATCGAGAGGAGGAGCGTATTCATGGGCCCACAGGTAGCGCAGGCGCCCGCCCGGCTGCAAGCGCACCTGACTGCACGGACCACGCACCGTGCACGCGTGTCTCAGCTCAAGACATTGAGCTTCTGCCCGTCACGTTTGCGCAGGCCCACCGACTCGGGTCCGTCGACCTCGAGCCCCAGCGCCATCTCGAGCAGATCGATGAGGGCCGCGCGCGAGTCGGCATCGTCGGGCCCCAGCACGGTGACTTCGATCGGCAGCCGGTCTTCTGGCTTCACGGGCTCGGGATCGATGGGCTTGCCGCTCGCGTCGAGCTCTTCGACCAACAAGTCGCCATCACGGTGAATGGAGTAGCGCCGATGCATCGCCCGAGTATCTCGCGGTCGGCTCGTCGCGGCCATCTCCGTTCGCTCGAAAAGAGCAGCGCCGCGCAGTTTCTGCGTGTAAGCTTTTGAGGTGTCAATCCCGCTGTCCCAGCTCATGCGGCAGCTCGTCGCGAAGCCGGACCAGCCCCTGACGCCGGTGCCGGTGTTGTTGTGGGAAGCGCCGCCGTCGAAGTCCAAGACCGACGAAGCCTGGGCCCCGACCGCTGCGGGCTTGAGGACCCGACCGACGGCTGCCGACCCCGTCGCCTTTCTGGTCGAAAAGGTGCAGGGCCGCGCCAACCCGTTCGCCATGGGCGTGACCGTCGGCCGGGTCGAGAGCAACGACATCATCGTCCACCACAGCTCGGTGAGCCGGTTCCACGCGTGGTTGCAGTTCGACGCGCGCCAGAAGTCGTGGTGGCTGTGTGACGCCGAGAGCAAGAACGGGACCTTCCTCGGTTCGCAACGACTCAAGCCCAACGAGAAGGTGCAGCTCGCCGTCGGAGAGCGCGTGAAGTTCGGTGACGCGTCGATGCTGTTCCTTTCACCGGAAGCACTGGTGAAGCTGATTCAGGAGCGCGGCGCGGCTCAGGGATCGAAGCGGTAACCCAGGCCCCGTACCGTCGAGAAGTGCGCGGGCTCATCAGGGCTCTTCTCGAACTTCTGGCGAAGCTGACTGACGAAGTTGTCGACGGTGCGCGCGGTCCCTTCGTACCCGTAGCCCCAGGCCGCCGAGAGCAGCTCGTCGCGGCTGAAGGTGCGGCCCGGGTTGCCGACGAGGTGCGCGAGCAGCTTGAACTCCTGGGCCGTGAGCTCGACGGCGACGCCTGCGCGGGTGACATTCTTGGAGCGCAGGTCGATGCGGGTGTCGTCGAACGACAGCAGCTGCGGTTCGTCACGCTCCCTGCGGCGCAGCACGCTGCGAATGCGCGCCAGCAGTTCCTGCAGCCCGAACGGCTTGACGAGGTAGTCGTCGGCGCCGAGGTCGAGGCCCGTCACCTTGTCGCGCTCCATGCCCCGGGCCGAGAGCACGATGACGGGCAGGGTGCTGCCGCGTTTGCGGAGCTCTTCCATCACCTCGTAGCCGTTCAGCTGCGGCATCATGATGTCGAGCACCATCAGGTCGGGCGCCTCGTCGAGCGCCTTCTGCAGCCCCGCCTTGCCGTCCTGGGCCTGGAGGACTTCGAAGCCCTCGTACCGCAGGCTCATGGAGAGCCCCGTGAGGATGGAGAGGTCGTCTTCGACCACCAGAATGCGCTGGCCCTTCTTGTCCGTCATCGGTCCTCGCTGTGTGTCACTCACGGGCCGGCAGGTGAATTCGAAACGTACTGCCCTTGCCGGGGGTGCTGTCGACGCTGATGCGGCCCTCGTGGGCTTCGACGATGCGCTGCGCGATCGACAACCCCAGGCCCGACCCTTCGGTGCGGCGGCTCAGCAGCGAGTCGACCCGATAGAAGCGGTCGAAGATGCGGCGCTGCTCCCGTCGGGGAATGCCCACGCCGTTGTCCTGGACCTCGATCACCACGTCGTGCCCGTCACGGATCGCGCGGAGCCCGATGCGCTTGTCGTCGCCCGAGTACTTGAAGGCGTTCTGCAGCAGGTTCAGCACGGCGCCGGCGATGGCGTGACGGTCGAGCCTCACCTGCGGCAGGCCGGGGGCCACGTCGACGGTGAGCGTCATCGATGCCCCCACCCGCTGGGCCTGAAACGCGTCGACGGCGGCCGTCACCACGTCGCCGACCTGCGCGGGGTGCATGTCGTACTGCTTCTTGCCTGACTCGATGCGTGAGAAGTCGAGCACCGTCTCGATCATCGTCGACAGACGGGTCGTCTCCTTCACCAGCAGATCGAGCACGGTCTGCAGCTCGGCCGGGTCCTTCACGCGGCCGGTCGCCAGCATCTCGATGAACATGCGAATCGAGGTCAGCGGCGTGCGCAGCTCGTGGCTGACGAGCGAGACGAAGTCGGTCTTCAGACGCGAGAGCCGGGCCTCCCGATACAGGGTGCGTCCGGTGAAGAGCACGCCGAGCGCGAGCGTGATGTAGAAGATGCCGAGGAGCACCCCGTAGACGGTGCGGTTGCGCGCCGAGGCCTTGCCCACGGGGTCTTCGCCGACGGCCTGCGCGACGAGGCGGAAGTCTTGAATCGGGCTGGCGAGCGCGAGCGTGGCGAGCTCCGGTGGCCCGAGGGCCGCTTCGCGAACTTCGCTCACGCCCGACGCCAGCCGCGCCAGGACGCCTTCGGCAGGCACCGGCTTCACCGGCAGGAGCGCGAGCTGGGCAGGTTCGGCGCCCGGCAGCACGGGAGCGCCGACCTCACGGACCAGCTTCTCCATCGCCTGCGCCGAGACGAAGCCGCCATGCACGCCGGTGCTCGTTCGTCGCGCGATGAGGAGGAACACGCCCTGCGGCGTCGACGCCGAGAAGACGACAGGCTTCTGCGGCACCGCGGTGAACTGCGGCACGAGGCTGCGAACCACTGCTTCGAGCTTCGTGTCCTGCGCGACGACCTCACCGTTCTCGACGGTGAAGTTCGACTCGAGCAGGTCGATGCCGTCGCTCTGAATCCGCAGCGGCGAATCGGAGGCCACCTCGATGGTCTCGAGGCGGGTCTTCACGTCGGCCCACACCGTCGTCAGCCGGCCCGACCAGGTCGCCTCGAGGCGCTTCTCGACGGCCGCGCGCTCGTTGATGATCGCGACGACCCCGAACCCCGACAACCCGGCCGACGGCAACACCACGAGCAGGATGAGGAGGGTGAAGGTCCTCCGGAAGCTCAGGAATTCAGCAGTTTGTGGGGTGGCCATGGGGTGCTGCGCAACGACCTGCACACGCGTGGAGGAAAACTGCACAGTGAATCGATCACTTCCGGGCCCGTTGGCAACGTCTGTGAGGTGGGAGTTGCGGTGGCGCAACCCCACCCAGGTGGGCACGTCACCTGCACAGGGGAGCGGCACGGCGGGTCAGTGAGCAACGAGGCCAGCGGGAACGGGGACTTGGGCGGGGCAGTGTGCAGCATGACACCAATGACAGGGCATGGAAGTCACGGGATTTTCGAAGCAGACTCGAACGACGTGGGAAGTCGAACCGAAAGAACGGGGAACGAATGAACTGGTTCAAACGAACGATGGTGGTGGGCGCGGTCGCTGCGGGCTTGATGCTCACCGGCTGCACGCCGGCGGCGCAGGGCAATGCGTCACGCTCGAGCGGTTCTCTCGCGTTGTCCTCCGATGACTCGATGCTCTACGCGGTCGACACGGACAATGGCGTGCTCGCCATCATTCCGGTCGCCACACCTGGTTCGAGGACGCTCGTCCCGGTTGGACAGAGCCCGGTGCGCGTCGTGCTCGGGCCTGACGACACGGCCTACGTCGCCAACCGCGGCAGCAACTCCATCTCGGTCGTTCGCAAGGGCGCGAAAGACGTTTCGGCCACGCTGCAGACAGCCGTCGAGCCCTCGGGCCTCGCCCTCTCGGCCGACGGCCGGCAGCTGCTGGTGACCTGCAACACCGCGCGCGACACGGCCGCTCACGGCGTGCTCATCGCGTTCGACACCGCGACGCTGCAGCAACAGTGGGAGATTCCCGTCGGCGAGGAACCTCGCGCGGTCGCCGTCGTCGCCGGAAACAAGGCGCTCGTCTCGCTCTACAAGAAGGGCGAGGTCGCCACCGTCGACCTGAACCGACAGGCCGTGACGTCTGACCCGTCGCGCGCGCAGGTCTACACCGAGGCCAACGCGAGTCGCACCACTCCGGGCGTCTCGACCACGACTGGCTCGACCTTCCACCCGCGCGCTGCGGCCGACATCATCACCACGCCGGACGGCACCCGCGCGTTCACGCCGGTGGTGTGGGCTCGCGAAGGGGCCATCGCGCGTCGGCCCTCCTCGGCGGGCGGCTACTACTCGGCGGGCGGTCCGTGCAGCATCGGCGCCGTCGCCACCGCCGGCATCGTCACCTACGACGCTCGTGGGGCTCAGCCTCAGGCGCTGGTCGACGATCTCACCGCGTGCGCCTCGAGCGGCACCAACACCAACGACTCGTCCGACTTTCCGGTCTCGACCTTCGCGTCGAGCCGCGGTGGCACCGAAGCCGCCGTTCAGGGCCCGACCGTCGGGGTCACCGATCCGACCGGCGCGTGGATCTTCATCGTCAACCGCGAGTCGCAGAACGTCGCCATCATGCCGGCCGACCGCCGCTCCGGTACCGACATCGACTTCGACCGCACGGGGACCTCGATTCGCAGCCTCGTGCGCATTGGCGAGGGCGCTGACGGCATCGCGATCACGAAGGACGGCACGAAGGCCTTCGTCTACAGCCAGTTCGACCACCAGGTGGAGATGCTCGAGGCGAAGGGGCGCGGAGACTCGGCAGTCGTGGTGAACACCAGGCAGCCCATCAAGCTCGTCGGCGACACGCTCACGAGCGACCTCGTCCTCGGCCGCAAGCTGTTCTTCAACGCCATCGAGACGAAGGTGAGCTCGCCACAGACGACCGTCGCGTGCTCGACCTGCCACCTCGAGGGCCGCGAAGACGGCCACGTGTGGATGTTCCCGGACGGCCCGCGCCAGACGCCGTCGCTCGCCGGTCGCGACCTGCTCAAGACCGCGCCGTTCCACTGGAGTGGCGAGTTCCCCACCATCAGCGACTTCAACGTGCACACCGTACGTGAGCGCATGGGCGGAGTGGGGCTGCCGCAGCCCGACGCCGACCGCCTCGACGCGTTCATCACCAGCCTGCCCACCCCGCCCTCGCCCGTCGCCAGGACGATCGAGGCGGCGACGCGCGGCCGCGCGGCCTTCGAGAAGGCGCAGTGTGCGACCTGCCACGCCGGCGAGCTGTTGACTGACAACTCCAGCCGCGACGTCGGCACGCTCAACACCAGCAGCCCCACGGCGACCCAGCGCGACAACGGTCTGGTCGTCCTCAAGGGCTTCAACGTGCCTTCGCTCAAGGGGCTCTCGCGGTCGGCGCCCTATCTGCACGACGGCAGCGAAGAGACCCTCGAGGCGCGCGTGTTCGGCAACGGTGCCGACAAGCATGGCGTGACCTCGACCCTGTCGGAAAACGAGAAGACCGACCTGGTCGTCTATCTCAAGTCGCTCTGAGTTCGAGTTTGCCCGTCACCTGGCGCCTCCTCTGCACACCCGGAGGAGGCGTTTCGTGTTTTGAAGGACCTCGCTCATGAGACGCGTGCTCCTGCTCTCACTGTTCTCCTCGGTCGCCTTCGCGCAGGCTCAGCCTGACGAGGAATGGAAGTCGCTGCCCAACGCGCCCGCGCTGTCGCCGCCTCCCGCGCCACTGACGCCGCCTCCCGCGCCCGTTTCGCCGACGCTCCCGCCTCTCTGGCAGCCGCCAGGGCCGTCGACCGTCACCCCGATGTCCGACGTGCGCCAACGCCTGCGTCCGCGGGAAGAGCCCAACTCGGTGTCGATGTTCGGGGCGCCCGCGCTGGGGCAGTGGAAGCGTGGCCAGGCCTTCGTGCTGGGGTTTCCCTTCTTCCAGATTCGCGCGTCCATCGGCCTGCTCGACAACCTCGATGTCGGCGTGGGCTACGACAGCTTCTACCTGCTGATGAACGAGGTCCGGCTGCTCGTGAAGTACGGCTTCGGCAAGGGCAACGGCGTCACCTTCGCGCTGGCCTTCGAGGGTGGAGGAGCGCTCTTCAACCAGCGGGCGAGCAAAGAGACTCGCAGCACCCGGTGGATCAGCGGGCGCCGGAACTTCAACTTCGCGCCAGGCGCCATCCTCTCGTACCAGGCCGCGTCACTGCGCGCGGCGCGGCTCTTCGTCGACCTGCGGTACATGCTGACGGTCGACACCGAGCCCTTCGCCACGACGCCGCTCCAGGGCGTGCCGGCGAGCTTTATCCTCGGGCACAACGTGCTGACGAAGGTGGGCGCCGAGCTGCCGCTGTCGGACCGCACCAGCTTCCTCTTCTCGCTCGGCCTCGACATCCATCTGCGGGCTGACGACAGCCCCGTGATGCCGTCAGTCGCATTCGGGCTCGTCACCGGCTTCTGACGCGTGCCGAGGAGGGGTGCGGTGATTGCGGGTCGACTTGAGGGCCGGTGCAGGAATAAGCAGCGGGCCCCATGAAGAAAGCCACCGTCTTCGGAGCGGGCAGTTTCGGCACCGCCATCGCCTCGGTCCTGGCGGTCAACTTCGACGAGGTGGTGCTGTGGGGGCGTGATCCGGCCACCATCGCCGCCATCAACGAGAAGCACGAGAACCCCGGGTACCTGCCCGGCCTGACGCTCTCGCCGAAGATTCGAGGGAGCACGGAGCTGCAGCACGCCGCCGAAGGCGCCGAGCTCGTCGCGGTCGCCACGCCCTCGCAGGCGACGCGCGAGCTGATGTCGAAGGTCGCGACGTGGATTCCAAGCCATGTGCCGGTCGTCTCGGTCGCCAAGGGCATCGAGAACGAGACGCTGCTGACGATGACCGAGGTGCTCGAGCAGTGCCTGCCCGAGGCGTACCACCCGAGCATCGCGGTGCTGTCGGGCCCGAGCTTCGCCAAGGAGATGGTGCTCGGCATGCCCACCGTCGTCACCATCGCGGCGCGGTGGGAGAAGACGGCGCAGAGGGCCCAGGCGTTGTTTTCGAGCGAGCGCTTCCGCGCGTACACCTCCACCGACGTCGTCGGGGTGCAGGTCGGCGGGAGCCTCAAGAACGTCATCGCCATCGCGGCCGGCATGAGCGACGGGCTCGGCCTCGGCCACAACACGCGCGCGGCGATCATCACCCGCGGGCTCGCCGAGATCAGCCGCATCGCCATGCGCATGGGCGCCAACCCGCTGACCCTCTCGGGCCTCGCCGGCATGGGCGACCTGGTGCTCACCTGTACGGGCGAGCTGTCGCGCAATCGGAAGGTCGGCATCGAGCTGGGCAAGGGCCGCTCGCTCGAGGACATTCTCAAAGAGATGAAGCAGGTCGCCGAAGGCGTGAAGACCGCGAAGAGCGCGAGAGACCTGTCGGCGAAGCTCTCGGTCGAGCTGCCGATCTGCTCGCAGGTCTACCAAATCGCATACGAAGGCAAGAGCCCGAAGGCCGCGGTGCTCGACCTCATGGTGAGGAGCCCGAAGTCGGAGCTGGTGTGAACAACATGAATCCTCGTCTCGTCCCGGCGCTCCTGGCGCTCTTCGTCGTCGTCCTGCCTGCGTGCTCGTGTAACGATCGGGTGAAGCGCACGTTCCCCAGGCTCGAGGTGATCGACGAGCTGGGCAACGAGCGCGGCGCCATCGACTTCGGTCAGGTGCAGCTGAACACCACCTCGACGGCCGCCATTCGCATGCGTAACTCAGGCACGGCCGTGCTGAACATCAGCGAGGCGACGTTCTCGAACTCCAAGTTCGCCAGCGCTCAGATGCTCCCCGTGAGCATCGAGCAGAACGGTGAGCTGATGTTCGCGTTCACCTTCAAGCCGACCGAGCCCGACCTGCGCGAGATGGGCACCGTGACACTCAAGACGGACGACCCGCAACGGCAGACCGTGCAGATCTCGCTCTTCGGTGCGGGCATCGCGGCGGTGGCGACGGTCATGCCGCGCACGCTCGACTTCGGTGAGGTCTACGTCGGTGAAGACAAGTCGCTCGACGTGACGCTGACGAACGCGGGTTCGAACGCCTTGCAGGTGACGGCCGCGACGCTCACTCCAGCGATGCCGGCTGGCCTGTCAGGCAGCCTGACGCCGCTCCAGACGATGTTGACGGCGGGCTCGAGCGCGAAGGCCACGCTCAAGTTCGCGCCGATGATGACGGGCGACCTCTCGGCGATCCTCGACATCACCCTCGGTGGCGGCCTCGACCCGCTGCGGGTGACGATTCGCGGCAAGGCCATCGAAGCCGTGCCCCGGCTGTGTTTCCGCTTCGACGACTCGGCGATGGAGTCGTGCACCGATCGCATGACGACGACGCTGCAGTTCCCGTTCGGCTCGCTCTGCGACAACCGCCTCTTCCCGGCCGATGGCGGCATTCGCTGCCAGTCCGGCGACGGAGGAGCGGTCGCCTCGTCGCGCTCGGGCCGCCTCTACGTGCGCAACGAGGGCAACACGCCGGTCCAGTACGCGTTCAACCTCAACCTGCTCGCGGGCGGTCGCTGTGACGCGGGCACCGGCATCGACTTCCAGTTCTCGAACGCGCCGTCGCCCGACGCAGGCCGCTTCATGGTGGCGACGGCGAAGCTGCCGAACCAGGTGAGCGACCCGAAGCCGTGGGAAACCGCGCCCGTTACCGTCACCTACCGGCCCACGTCTCAGTGCCGCGACGACGCTGCCGATCAGGCGCAGCTCTTCTGGACGCGGCAGAACGAGCCGCTGGGCACCAACCGCTTGCCGCAGGCCTTCGTCGTCATCCTCAACGGGCAGTCGTTGCTCCCGCGCGGCGTGCCGTCGGATCTCAACATCAGCCTCTCGGGGCAGGTCACCAGCGTGACGCAGAACTACAACGGCCTGTCGAACCTCGGCGACGCGCCTCTCACGATTCGGACCGCGCAGCTCTGGCAGGCGTCGTTCCTCGCCGACGGTGGCACCGGCACCGAGCCTTTCGAAGAGTGCCTGCCCGGGGCAGGTGGGGCGTGCCGGTTCTTCTGGTGGTCGACGCCGCCCACGCTGCCTGCCCAGCTCAATGGCACGCCGTCACCGTCGCAGCCGATCACCCGCGTGCTGGGGCAGATCGGCTTCGGCCAACAGGACGGCGGCGTCGTTGCTCCGCAGGTCGGCACTGCGTACCGCGTGTTTGCCGTGTTCGAGACCGACGATCCCTACGGCGCGCGGTGTCCCTACCCGACGACCGGCAGCTGTGTGATCTCGAACCTGCGCGCCATCGCGCAGTGATGCCCGGCGGCCGCTAGATTCCCTTCAGCTTCCACGTCGTGAGCCGGCGGGTGTCGGTGCGCGACTCGAGGATGTTGTCCTTCTGCATCTCTTCGAGGATGCGCAGCAGCTTGAGGGACGGCACTCCGACGGCCTTCGAGATCGCGTCGGCGCTCATGCCGTGCACCTCGCGGCGCAGCTCGTTGATGATCGATCGCTTGAGCTCGGCCTTCTGCAGGCCGTCCATGTCTTCGGAGCGCCAGGCCTGGAGGATACCCAGCGAGATCAACACCAGCACCAGCACCGCGAGCGCGGGGTAGACGAGGTGGGTGTTGTTCTCGAGCAGCTCGATGTACCGAGGCGTCGTCGCCCCCGGAGGCCGGATGTAGTCGGGCGCCTGGCCGGGCAGGTCGATGAGCAAGGTGAAGGCACGAATCATCAGCACGGTGAAAAGTGTACCTCTGCTGCGGCGTGAGCCAACATGCCCGATGTGGAGCTGCTCATTCGGAACGCCACCGTCGTCACCATGAACGCGTCACGCGAAGTGCTGCGCGACGCCGACATCGTCATCGACGGCAATCGCATCGCCTCCGTGGGCCCGCACTCACGCGCTCATCGACGCCACGCGACGCGGGTCATCGACGGGCGGGGCCTCGTGGTGCTGCCCGGCCTGATCCACTCCCACCTGCACGCGTGTCAGACCTTGTGCCGCAACCACGCCGATGGCCTCGAGCTGCTCGACTGGCTCCGGGAGCGCATCTGGCCGTTCGAGGCGGCTCACGACGCTGCCTCGATGCGCGCCTCGGCCGATCTCACCTTCCTCGAGCTCATCACCTCGGGCGCGACCGCGTGCCTCGACATGGGCTCGGTGCGTCACTACGACAGCGTGTTCGAGTCGGCGCGCGACGCTGGCATCCGGCTGGTCGGCGGCAAGTGCATGATGGACGCGGGGCAGGGCGTGCCTGCCGGCCTGCGGGAGACGACCAGGGCCAGCCTTGATGAGAGCGTTCGCCTGTTGGATCGATGGCACGGCGCCGAGAATGGCCGCCTCACCTACGCCTTCGCCCCGCGCTTCGTCCTCTCGTGCACCGAGGAGCTGATGCGTTCGGTCGGAGAGCTCGCGAAGGCGCGCGGGGTGCGCGTGCACACGCACGCCAGTGAGAACGCGACCGAGTGCGACCTGGTGCGCGAGAAGACCGGCCTCGACAACGTCGCCTACTTCAACTCGCTCGGCCTGCTGGGGCCGCAGACCACGCTCGCACATTGCGTCTGGGTGACCGCCGAGGAGCAGCGCCTTCTTCGACAGACGCGCACCTGCGTGTGTCACTGCCCGAGCGCGAACTTCAAGCTCTCCTCGGGCGTCGCGAAGATCCCCGAGCTCGTGGAGCAGGGCATCACCGTCGGGCTCGGGGCCGATGGAGCCCCCTGCAACAACACCCTCGACATCTTCCACGAGCTGAGGCTCGCGGCGCTCATTCACCTGCCGCGCGTCGGGCCCACCGGCTTCTCGGCGATGAAGGTGCTCGAGCTCGCCACGATCAACGGTGCGCGCACGCTGGGCCTCGAGGGCGAGATCGGTTCCATCGAGCCGGGCAAGAAGGCTGACCTCACCTTCGTCGACATCTCGGGAACGCATCTGACTCCGGTGTCGAACGACCCCGTCGCGACGATCGTGTACTCGGCGCAGTCGCGTGACGTGCGCCACGTCATCATCGACGGCGAGATCGTCCTCCGCGATCGGCTCCCCGTCACGCTCAACGCCCGCGCCGTACGCGCCAACGCCGTCACCCACGCCACCCGGCTGCTGGCGAAGATCGAGTAACCCGCGAGAAGTGCGGCGGTATTTTGCTGTCACCTGGCGCGGCGGCCCTCTCGCCAATCGAGAATTCCCAAGGAAGCGCCGAGACTTGCGCGATGGCGTTGCGTTTGCTTGACCGTGCGAGCACATGTGGGGCCTTCCTCCACCTGTCCGGGAGCAGCCACCGTGGTGAACCGTTCGTCGAGCCCGATGGTCTGCGTGGTGTGGGCGGCGGTGCTGATGCTCGGCTGTCCGCCACCGGCGAGCACGCTGGCGCCTGATCCGACGACCGAGGTCTTCGTGCCTCGCCCCGACGGAGGCCGTCCGGTCATTCCCGTGGTCGACGGTGGACCGGCGGAAGAAGAGTGGGTTGCCGGTGAGCCGTGCCCGCCGGAGTCGTTTGGCCGGCTCGTCTTCGACGACGGCGGCGTCGAGGAGACGCCTGATGGCTCGATCGTCTTCGGCCTCTGCGCCTCGTTGCGCAGCGTCTCGGGTCAGGCCCTGCTCGACGCCCGCCCCGCTGGTGGCTTCAAGCTCGAGTTCAAGGGCGCCAACGTTCGCTCAGAGTACGAGCGCGTGCTGCCGGCGACGGGCCAGTACGACGTGAAGGTGCTTCGCAGCAACTACGACATTTTCTACTACCAGCCCGCGGGCGTGTTCGCGACGCACGAGGGGCAGATCGACTACGGCCGCCTCGACCTCCGCACCGATCAGACGCGTCGGCTCGAGGGGCGTTCCCACATTCTGGCTGGTGCCGCGCTTTTTGGCGGACTGCCGTTCACGCAGACCCGAACGCCGAACGACACGGGCCTCGAGACCTATGGCGGGTCTCGGCTGGGCTTCGCGGCCGCGCAGCGGGTGAGCACCCAGAGCCAGGCCGGCTCGTACGAGCTGAAGCTGCTCGAGGGCCAGTTCGCGGTCTTCCTCAACTCACCGCCCGCGGCGCTCTACGGAACCGAGCTTCGTCGCTACATGGCGGCGCCCACGCAGCTCACCTTCGATCGCGATCAGGCGCTCGATCTCGTCATCCCCACGGCCACCCTCGAGGGCGAGATCCTGATGGATGGTCGCCCGCTCCCTGACCGCCGGGCCGGCACCGACTTCTCGCTGAACTACACGATCCCGGGCGAGCGAGAGGCGACCGTGCTCACCCATCACGAAGGCGGCTACCGCACCATCACCGGCATGGTGCCCCGCGGCGAGTACGGCATCACGCTGAGCTTCGTCGGGACGCCGGACAAGCACTATCCCGCCGAGATCTCGAACGTGTCGCTCGCGGGAGCGCTCGACCTGCGCGCCGACCAGCGGCTGACCGCCAACCTCGGCACCGAGTTCATCGAGGGCAGCATCAGCATCGACGGCGTGCCGGTGCAGCCAAAGCTCAACTACAACTGGAACATGTTCATGTACGGCTTCGCTGGCACCGCGAACACCGACAGCTTCCTCGAGTACCAGGTGCCGCTCGACTCCGCCTCGTTCAACCTGCGCGCGTTCGCGGGCAACTACTTCACCGTGCTGCAGATCTCCGACGAGTTCGCCGACGATCTGGTGACCGGCTGGTACGTGGTCGACCGCTACAAGCAGGTCCAGGGCCCGACGCGCATGCCGATCGACATCAAGACCGGCTCCTACAGCGGGCGCGTCTCCATCGACGGCAAGCCGCCTCCGGCGGGCATTCCGGTGGGCACGTTCTATTTCGCCAACCGCGCGCCCGAGTACCGCAACAGCTTCTTCCTCAAGAAGGTCGTCACGGCCGAAGATGGCCAGTTCCGCGTTCGCCTGCCGATCGGCAACTACGACGTCTACTTCGTCATCGACCGTGACGTGTACCCTGAGTACGCAGCGGGTTTCCGGTTGACGGCGACGCAGCTGCTCATCGAGCAATCGGCCTCGGTCAACGACGACATCAACTACAAGACGGTGCTGGTGACGGGGCCGATCCGCGTCGGTGGCCAGGTGGTGCAGAAGTTGATCGGAGGCGAGGAAGTCGGTTTGCGCCTCGAGCGCTTCGACGGGCGCACGTACAACTGGGGCTTCAGCGGCGGTGGGCCGAACTACCGACTTCGCGTGCCACCCGGCGACTACAAGGTCGAGTTCGTGATCAACCGTGGCGGCGTCGACGGCGTCGCGTGGGGCAGTGCTCCGCTCGGGCCGAAGCTGCGTGCCGGCAGCTCCATCGACCAACCCCTGAACGCCCGGTAACCCGTTCAACTTCGTCCGCTTTCGCGTTGCGGGAACGGACCGGGGGGGCGGGTTGTTCGCTCTCTCGAGACCGGTCGACGCAATCACGCTCCGGCGCGAGACGTGATGAGCGAAGGGCGGTACAGTACGCGACACGATCGGGTCCTTCACACCCGACAGATCAG
Source organism: Myxococcaceae bacterium (assembly GCA_040400045.1). Taxonomy (GTDB): domain Bacteria; phylum Myxococcota; class Myxococcia; order Myxococcales; family Myxococcaceae; genus Xiheimicrobium. The sequence goes on along the minus strand of JBBAQZ010000016.1, from coordinate 108,726 downwards.
GGAGATCGAGCCATCATGTGGCAACGCTTCAAGCGGGCGATGCGAAGCTTCGTCGGGTTCTTCGTCAGCACCATCGAAGACCCAGAGCTGATCCTCGAGCAGAACATCAGGGACCTGAACGATCAGGTGCCCAAGATGAACGAGTCGATCGCGATGGTGCGAGCGAACGTGACCCTGCTCGAGAAAGAGAACGCGAAGTACAAGACCGAGGTCGGTGATCTCACCGCCAAGGTGAAGGCCGCGATCACGGGTGGCCGCGATGATCTTGCCGCCCAGTACGCGACGCGCCTGCAGATGGAGCGCAGCGCGCTGGCCCGCAACGACGCGCAGCTCCAGACCGCGCGTGCCGCCTACGACAAGGCCTTGAACGTCAAGAAGGCGTTCATGCGCGAGAAGGACAAGAAGACCGGTGAGGCCATGTCGGCCATTCGAGACGCTCGCCGGGCGAAGTGGCAGTCGAAGGTCGCCGACGCGATGGAGTCGTTCGAGGTCGCCGGCATCGACGCCACCCACGACGAGATGCTGCGCAAGGTCGAGGAGCAGACCGCCGTCAACGAGGCGCGCATGCAGATGGCGCTCGAGTCGGTCGATCACGAGCGCATCAAGATCGAAGAAGAGGCCGAGCAGCTGCAGGCTTCGGAATTGGTCAAGCAGTTCAAGATGGAGATGGGCCTCGACAGCCCCGCGCCCGTCTCGGACGTCTCGGCGGGAAACGAGAAGACCATCGGCAAGAAGGTCGAGGTGAAGTGACGGTCTGATGCGCGGCCGCCGCTTCATCGCCACGCTGTTGTTCGCGAGCCTCGGTGCCGGCGCCCTGCTGGCGCTGAGGCTCGGCCATGTCGACCGTCTGCGTGATCGTCTGCAGGGGCGCGCGCCGAAGCTCGCGGTCGGCGACTTCCCGGCGGGCGTCACTGCTCCCGTCGATGACGTGGCCTCGATTCCCACGCGGCCAGTGCTGATCGGCGTCGTTCCACGAGGCACCGTCGCCCCGCTGGTCTGGGCGGCGGGTGATGACGCTCACCCGGGGCTCTTCCGGTCGGCCTATGCGCTCGACGTGAAGACCGTGCGCTTCGAGTCCGAAGATGCCCTGCGCCGGGCGTTGGTGAAGGGCGCCGAGAACGGAGGCGTCGATCTCGCGGCGATCTCGGTGTCGACGCTCGGCATGTCGGCCGCGCCGCTGCGCGACGCTGCGCCGCGCACCGTGATGTTGCTCGGCCGCAGCCGCGGCCAGGACGTGCTGGGCACGCGGAGCGGGACGCTGACTCCGGCGCAGTTGGTGGGCAAACGCGTGGCGACCGAGCCCCGCAGCCCGGCTCACTACTTCACCCTCTGGGTGCTGTCCCGCGCAGGCCTGTCGATGCGAGACGTCACCTGGGTGCCGCTGGATTCGTCGCTCGAGGCCGGCGCCGCCTTGAAATCCGGGAAGGCCGACGTCGCTGCGGGGTTCGTCGGTGACGTGAACCCGATGGTTCGAGAGCTGGGCGGCTCGCTGGTCTCGACGACGGCCGACGCGCCCCACCTGCTGGCGACGGTGCTGGTCGCGCGCGGAGAGTTCGCGGCGCGTTACCCAGATGCCGTGCGCCGGCTCATTCGGGGAGCGCTCGACGCGAGCGCACAGGTGGTGAAAGCGCCTGAGGCAGCAGCGCGCGCGATGGGCACCTTCGCGCCCGAGCTGGGGGACCCGACCGAGGCCATCGACGCTGCCCCGCCGGCCAGCACCCGCGAGAACCTGGCGTTCTTCGGGCTCTCGGGCGAGGCGCCGGTCACCTACGCCGAGCTGTACCAGTCCGCAGTCGCCCTCTCGATGAAGCTCACTGGCCCTTCGGTCGTGCCGACCGCCGAAGAGACTGCGGACCTCGGAGCACTGAAGTACGTTTCTGCCACGCAGCGCCCGTGAAGAAACCACCGCCCAACTACCTGAGGGCCGCGCTCCTGATGCCGGCCAACCTGTTCGCGCTGGCGGCGGGCGCCGCTGCGTCCGTCATCATCGGTGACTGGGTTCCGTTGCTCGCCGCGGGGGGCGCGTCGGTCGCCTACCTCACCTTCTTGTCGATGATTCCGTCGTTCCGCAGGGCCGTGCGCGCGAACTCCGAGGCGCAGACCTCGGCCGAGGTCGCGAGCCCCGAAGAGGAACAGGCGCTCCTGGTCGAGCTCGCGCCCAGCCAGCGCGAACACTACGAGCAGCTGCGCGCGCTCAAGGGCCGCATCCTCGACGAGTACGGAAAGCTGCCCGGCGGCGGGGTGCTCCAGGCCTCGAGCGAGGCGCGGCTCGACACGCTGCTCACCTCGTTCCTGCGCCTCGTCACCACGCTCAACAGCTATCGGAAGTTCTTGAATGCCGCCGATCGCCAGTCCGTCGAGCGCGAGCTGTCCGAGCTGGTGGCCGAGGTGGACGGTGAGAAGAACGAGCGGCTCAAAGAGGTGAAGAGCCGCCGCGTCGACATCCTGAAGAAACGATTGGCCCGCTTCGTACAGGCCGAAGAGAGCCGGGAAGTGGTGAGCCACCAACTTGCGAGCATCGAGGACCTCTTGCGTCTGACTCACGAGCAGTCCATCGCCATTCGAGACCCGCAGGTCGTCACGCGTCAGCTCGACGCGCTGTCGGCCGAGGTCGCGGCCACCGAAGAGACCGTGCGCGACATGGAGTCGTTCATGGTCGTCACCGAAGAGCTCTCGTCGACGCCCGGCTCGAGCGCGGTCAAGGTGCGCTCATGACGAGGCGGCTGGGCCTGCTCGTGCTGCTCGCGCTCGCGGGCTGCTCGAAGTGCGGCAAGAAGACCGCCCCGTCGGCCAACGGCATCGAGTCGGTGTTGCCCCGCGGCGCGATCGCGATCGTCGTGGTGCCCTCGCTCCAGGACGCTGGCGCGAAGCTGTCGCTGCTCGAGCAGCTGAAGGTGGCCGGCTTCGTCGCGCCGCTCCAGGGCTTCGCCAACGCCAGGGCGTTCGCTGACGAGGTGGTGCGCCAGCTCGGGGTCGATCTGCGCAGCGCGACCGAGATCGAAAAGGCGGGCCTCGACCCGGTGCGCGCGCTGGGCGCCGCTGTGCTGCTCACCGGTGACGTCTACCTCGTGCTGCCAGTGAAGGACGCGTCGGCCCTGCATGCGCGCCTCGAGGGCATCTCGGTCAATCGCTTCGGCGCAGGCGCTGGCGCGGAGCAGAAGCAGGGCGCCGTGACGGTGAAGACGTTCTCGACGCAGCAGGGCCAACCGCCGCGGCTGGGCTACGCCCTCGTGAACGGCTGGGCCTTCGTCGGGCGCGACGAGGTGATCCCCAAGCTCGGCCAGGCAGCGTCGCTCACCGAGACCGACCGCCTCACCAGCGACGTACAGCTCGGCGCCGCGCTCAAGACGGCTGGCGCGCATGACGTGTACGCGTGGTTGGGCTCGGGCAGCCCGGTGCTCCAGCCGACGCCACTGCTGAACGCCTTCGTGACGTTCTCGTTGTCAGCCACCGCGGTCGAAGCGAGCGTCAGCGGCCAGTGGAAGGACAGGCCCGAGCTGCTCGCGGCGCTGACGGCCCAGAAGGCGAAGGACTTCTCGCCCATGCTCCCGGCCGATGCCTTCGTCGTCGGTCGATACCATGGCGACGCGAAGGGGCTCGGCCCGGTCGCGGCGCAGCTGCTGGGGCCCAACGTCACGCGCGCCTTCGAGCAGGGCGGGTTCGACGTGAAGGCCGAGGTGCTCGACAAGGTCCAGCCCGGCACGGTGTTCTCGCTGTCCCTCGCTGATCGCCCGCCGATGGACCGTGGGGTGCCGACCTTCGACCTCCGCCAGACCAATCCGTTCGCGTACGCGCACCTCTCGGGCGTGGCGCCGGTCACCTCGGCCGAGGTCATCATGCCCGTGCTCGACAAGTTCGCCGGGGTGGCGCCGCGGTTCGGCGCGAGGCTCGAGAAGCAGCAGCGTGAGGGGAAGGACCTGTTCTTCACCACCTGGTCTCAAGGGCAGGGCGTGCACTTCGCGCCGAAGGGCAGCCTCGTCGCGTTCGCGTCGCCAGTGCAGCGCCTGGACGCCCTGCTGGCCTCGGACGCTCCGCCGAAGCCGGAGGCGCGCTCGCCCGACGCGCTTCAGGTCACCGTCGATCTGACGAAGCTGGCCAACTCCGTTCGCGCGCTGCCCGAGAGCGCATGGGGCCTTGGAGGCTTTGCGCTCAAGCCCACCACCGTGCGCTGGCTCGACGCGACCGACGATCTCAAGCACGTCGCGTTCACGGCGTCTGCGAAGGACGGCGCGGTGACCGCCACCGTGAAGCTGTCGCTCGCGCTCGCCGCGCCCGCGGGAGCGAAGGTCCCGTGACCGTCAGCCCGGAGCGATCGTGATCGACGCGAAGGACATCGCGCGCGCGTACGACGACGGCGCGAAGGGGCGGCTCAAGGTCCTCGACGGCGCCTCGCTCCAGGTCGAGACGGGGGAGTTCGTCGCCATCGTGGGGCGCAGCGGGAGCGGAAAGTCGACCCTGCTGCACGTGTTGGGTGGCCTCGACACCGACTACCGCGGGCAGGTGACGGTCGCGGGCACCCGCCTCGACGGGTTGGCAGACGCGGCGTTGTCGCGCTTTCGCAACGAGACCGTCGGCTTCGTCTTCCAGTCGTTTCACCTGATGTCTGGCGTGTCGGCGCTCGAGAACGTGCTCTTGCCGGCGAGGTTCGCGGCGAACCCGCTGGGCGATCTCCAGGGGCGCGCCACCGCCGCGCTGGCGCGGGTCGGGCTGACCTCTCACGCCGCGCGACCCCCCGGGCACCTGTCAGGCGGAGAGCGCCAGCGGGTGGCCATCGCCCGGGCGCTCTTCACTTCTCCGAAGCTGTTGCTGTGTGACGAGCCGACCGGGAACCTCGACGCGACGACGGCGGACGAGGTGGTTGCGCTCTTCAAGACGCTGAACGCGGCGGGGTTGACCATCGTCGCGGTGACGCATGAAGACCGGCTTCGTTCGGCCGCGACGCGAGTGCTGACGTTGTCTGAAGGGAAGCTCTCGTGAGCGGCTCGCTCTGGCCTTTGGTGCGCCTCTCGCTGGCGAGAGATCGCCGGAGTGCGCTGTCGTCGGCCTTCGGGCTCGCCATCGGAGTGGCCTCGCTCGTCTTCTTCGTGGCGTTGGGCCTCGGCGTCGGCGCCATCGTTCGAGACAAGGTCTTTCCCGTCGACACCAGCCTCGTCGAGGTGGTGCCGGCCCAGCTGTCATTCGGGCTGCTCGGTGGTGGCACGCTGGACGATGCGACCGTGGCGAGGCTTGCGGCGCTCCCCGGCGTGGAGCGCGCATTCAAGAAGATGAACGTGCGCGCGCCAGCCGTCACCATCTACCGGGGCGACTTCTTCGGTCGGCCGCTGAACATGGGCCTCGAGGTGCTGGCGGTCGGCGTCGAGGCCGACTTCGTGAAGCAGGACGTGTTGCTCGGGGACTTCGTCGACCCGGGGCCCGACAAGCCCATTCCGGCCATCGCGTCGACGCGGCTGCTGGAGATCTACAACAAGAGCTTCGCGCCCCAGCGTTCGCTGCCGCAGCTGTCGGGTCCGCTGCTCACCGGCTTCGTCTTCCCCGTCGACTTCAACCGCAGCTTCGTCACCAGCACGCCTCCAGGCGCGTCGGCGATTCCCTCGCAGGCCCAGCTCGTCGGCGTGTCGGATCGAGGCCTGCTGGCCGGCATCACGATTCCGCTCGAGGCCGCGCGTCGCATCAACGCCGCTGCGAACCTCGACGCGAAGACCTTCACCGGCGTCGCGCTCAAGGCGACGGATCCGTCGCAGGTGCCGGGCATCGCGGTCGCGGTGAAGACGATGGGCCTGCGCATCGACGATCAAGACCGGCGCATGGCCGAGAACGCTGGTGCCGCCGTGGCCATCAGCACCTCGAGCCTCGCGCTCCTGTCGGTGCTCATCTGCCTACTTGCGGCCTTCAACATCGCGCATGCGTTCTCGGCCTCGGTGCGTGCCCGGGAGAAGGAGCTCGGCGTCATGCGCGCGGTCGGCGCTTCCCGCAGCGCCCTGTTCCGGCTCGTGCTGGTCGAGGCCCTGGTCCTTGGGGTGTCGGGCGGTGTGCTCGGCACGGCGCTCGCGCTCGTCGCCAGCATCGGCGTCGATCTGGCTGCTGTTCGGTTCCTCCCCGAGTTCCCGTTCAAGCCCGAGACGTGGTTCGAGCGCCCGCTGTGGCTGCTCGCAGGCGGCGTGGCGTTGGGCGTGGTGGCAGCGGTGGCTGGCGCCTTCTTCCCGGCCCGGAGCGCCTCGCGCACCGATCCGGCGCGCGTTCTGTCGGGTTGAACCGACGCCCACTCTGTCCCACATCGGGCGCCGTCAGTTCTTCCGCGGTCCATTCGGGTGCTCAGGCTACGCTGTGGTCGTTCTTGTCGTGCCCCGCAGTCGTCGAAGGACTCTGTGACCACCGCGCCCAAGCGTCAGCCGATTCCATTCGGCAAGTATCTGCTCCTCGACCGGATCAACATCGGCGGCATGGCCGAAGTGTGGCGCGCCAAGACGTTCGGTGCTGGCGGCTTCGAGCGCCTCGTCGCGATCAAGCGCATTCTTCCGAACATCGCGGAGGATGAAGAGTTCATCACGATGTTCATCGATGAGGCGAAGATCACGGTTCAGCTGAACCACGCCAACATCGCCCAGATCTACGAGCTGTCGTCGATCGCGAACTCGTACTTCATCGCGATGGAATACGTGTCGGGCAAGGACATGCGCGCCATGTTCGACCGCTGCCGCAAGCGGGGAGAGCCGGCGCCGATTCCGCTGACCGCCTACCTCATCGCGCAGTGCTGTGAAGGTCTCGACTACGCCCATCGCGCCAACGACAAGAACGGCCGCCCGATGGGCATCGTGCACCGTGACGTGTCGCCGCAGAACGCGATCATCAGCTACGAGGGCGAGGTCAAGGTCATCGACTTCGGCATCGCGAAGGCGGCCGGCAAGGCGACCAAGACGCAGGCCGGAATTCTCAAGGGCAAGTTCGGCTACATGAGCCCCGAGCAGATTCGCGGGCTGCCGCTCGATCGTCGCAGCGACGTGTTCGCGATCGGCGTGTGTCTGTACGAGATGCTCACTGGGGAGCGGCTCTTCGTCGGCGACTCCGACTTCTCGGTGCTCGAGAAGGTGCGCAAGGTCGAGGTGTTGCCGCCTTCGCACTTCAACCGGAAGATCCCCGACGCGCTCGAGAAGATTGTTATGAAGTCGCTCGCGAAGGACGTCGACGACCGCTACTCGTACGCCAGCGAGCTCGGAGAGGACCTGCGCAAGTTCCTCTACACATCGGGTTACTCGTTCGGTCGAAAGGACCTGGCGGCCTTCATGAAGGCGACGTTCGCGGAGGACGTCGACAAGGAGAAGACGCGCCTTCAAGAGTACAGCGACATCAAGCCGCCCGAGGGCATGCTCGCCGCGGCGGAAATGGGCTTCGGCATGGGCCAGGTGCCGAGCCCTGCCAACATTCCGATGAACGCCAGCGCGGTCACTGCGATGCCGACGATGGCTCCGCCTACGGTCGCGCCGTCGTCGATGAACCTGCCTCCGGTCGTGCGAGCGCCGCCCACGCTGGGGCCTGCGGTGTCGGCTCCTCGCCCCACGAGCCCGCCTCGCCTCACCGCGCAGCAGGCCGTGCAGAACGTCGGCAAGGCAGAGCATGAGGCCACGGTGATGGCGGACGGGTTGAGCGACGACTCGACCAACCCGGGTCAGGATTCCACCAGAGCGCTCGACAGGCGCAACCGGCCTGGCGACGCTGCGACCGACCCAGGCCGGAATGGGGCCCGCGGCATGGTGCCCAACAGCATCGGCCCCGAGGCCCTGACGCAGGGCATCGGCCAGATTCAGCGGCCGGGCCCACCCGTGCTCTCGATGGACGCGAACGGATTGCCGCCGAACGCCCGGCGCATGCCCGCGAACACGATGCCGCCGCCGCGAATGGCTCCGCCGATGATCGTCGACAACCCCATCGGCAGCTCTCAATCGTTCCCGTCTCTCGAGCCCACCGGTGACACGTCCCCGGGCCTCGCCGCCTACCAGGCCCCGACCGGCACGAACACCCAGCTCAAGGCGGTGGGCGAATCCAGCAACAAGACGGTATTTGCGATTCTCGGCGTTGGCGCGATCGTCGTGGTCACGCTGGTGGGGCTCGCGGTCGCCTTCAGGCCGGCCTCGAAGGGGCTGCTGCTCATCGAAGTGCCAGCGGGGGTCGTCGGGCAGGCGCGCGTGAGCCTCGACGGGAAGGATCTCACCGAGGCCGATGGCTCGCCCATCAAGGACTGGCCTCAGGTGCGTGAAGTCGGCGCCGGGAAACACACGGTGATGCTCAAGATGCCTGGTTACGAGACCCTCACCGAGACGGTCGACGTGAAGGAAGGCAACGAGCCCACCACGCTCAAGAACTCGCCGAAGAAGAAGGGCCCCGAGTAGCGCCCCGGCGGTTGCGTCAGCGCCCGATGATGGAAGAGTGCGTCGCGTCCACCGAACGCAGGGAGACAGACCATGGCCAAGACCCGAAAGACCGATGACCCGCTCGCCGACCTGCCGCCGTGGGCGCAGAGGCTGGCCCAGCGGTACTACACGCGCACCGTCTCGACGTTCGTCGTCTTCGGCGCGGTGAGAGATCTGCAGCCGGTCTCGAGAGACGACGGCACGAAGGAGTTCGCGAACCTCAAGACGTTCCTCGGGGCCGAGCTCTTCGGCGGGCGCGATCACGTCATCTATTACGATCGATCGTCGGGCATTCGGTCGCAGGCGCCAGAGACCCAGCAGGACTTCTCACGCGCGATGGCGGCCTACGACGCGATGTACGGTACCGACTTCGCCCGCGTGATGCCGCGCGACCCGGGTCGTGCGCTGCAGATCATCGAGAACTACCTGCGGCTGCGAGCCAGCGACGGCAAGTCGCTCGCGCTGGTGATCGACTTCGCCGAGACCATCGCTCCGGCGGGCGACATGGGCTCGATGTCGTCGGAGGACCGCTTCACGCTCGCGACGCTCATCAAGTGGTCGCAGGACCCGCAGTTCCTCCAGGGCGATCTCTCGATCGTGCTGGTGGTCGAGAACCTCGCCGACATCTCGGCCCGCCTGTCGCGAAATCCCTACGTCGCGAACATCGAGATCTTGCTCCCGACCGAAGAGGAGCGGCTCGACTTCGTGAAGTGGAAGCTCGAGGGCAAGAAGCTGGCGTCGGTGTCCGACGTCGGCGTGCAGGCGCTCGCGAAGATGACGGCAGGCCTCTCGCGCATCAACCTCGATCGGTTGCTGACCGAGGCGATGGAGTCGGGGCACAAGATCACGCCCGACACGCTGAAGGACAAGAAGAAGGAGATCATCCAGGCCGAGTGTCACGGCCTGCTCGAGTTCATCGAGCCTGCGTGGACGCTCGACGTGGTGGCCGGACACGCGAAGGCGAAGAAGATGCTCCGCGACGCGGCGTCGATGCTGAAGAAGGGCCGCATCGAGGTGATGCCGATGGGCTACCTGGTCTCGGGCCCGGTCGGCACGGGGAAGACGTTCCTCGTGACGTGCTTCGCCGGTGAGATCGGCATTCCGTGCGTGAAGTTCCTGAACTTCCGCAGCCAATGGCAGGGCGTGACCGAGTCGAACCTCGAGAAGATCTTCAACCTGCTCAAGGCGCTGTGGCCAGTGGCGGTGATGATCGACGAAGCCGACGCGTTCCTCGGCGATCGCGACGCGGGTGGAGACTCAGGCACCTCGAGCCGCATCTTCGGCTCCATCGCCAGCTTCATGGGCAACACCGAGTTCCGCGGGAAGATCGTCTGGTTCCTGCTGACGTGCCGGCCCGACCTGCTGCCCATCGACTTGAAGCGACAGGGCCGCGCCGAAGAGCACCTCGCGTTGTTCTACCCACAGACCGATGGCGAACGAGACGAGCTGTTCACCGCGATGCAGAAGAAGACGAAGGTGAAGGTCGAGGTGCCCGACTTCTCGAAGCTGACCAACGGCCACCCGTTCTCGGGCGCCGACATCGAGGCGATTCTCATTCGCGCGAAGTTCAAGGCGGCGACCGACGGGCGCGATCAGGTGACGCCGGCCGACGTCGAGGCGGTGGTGAAGGACTTCGTGCCGCCCAGCTACCCGCTGGAGATCGAGCTCCAGAACCTGGTCGCCGTGCAGGAGTGCACCAGCCGCGAGCTGCTGCCCGAGGTGTTCCAGAAGCTCGGGCGCGACGAGGTGACCCGGCGCATTCGTGAGCTCAAGGTGCTGCTCGAGGAGCGCTGAGTGTTGCCCCTCGTGCTCGGAGCGGCCGGTGCCGCCTGACTGGTCTCGAAGTTCGTCCCGAATCGAGAGGGCATTCGACTGAACTTTCCTTTCGTGCCCTACGAGTGGTGGTCCCCTCGTGTTCCTGCGTTCCCTTGCGGCGACGAATCGAAAGGACCCCCGCCGGGCAGCCGAGCGCGCGCGGGCGCTCATCGACGCGGGGCCCGCCTCGGTCGGGTGGTTTCGACTCGCTGCGTGCGCGAAGGAACTCGGCGATCGCGAGCTGATGATCGAGGCCTCGCGTCGCTTCATCGAGCTCGAGCCTGACTCCGCGCTGCGGCCCTCGTTCGAAGCGACCATCACGATGCTCGAGCGTGAGCAGAAGTCCCCGACGCGCACCAAGCAGCGCAAGCCCCGGCTCGCGAAGCGCACGAAGAAGACCAGCGGTCCCTCGAAGCCGAAGCCGAAGCAGGAGACCAGACGCCCCTCGAAGGCGTGATCAGTTCTTGATGACCCAGGCCTTCGGGACGAACGTCTTCGCGCGATCGGCCCGGTACTCCATCGACAGCGTCGTGGGCTGGGCCTGGAGCTTGCCGCCGAGGGTCGGAATCACCTTGAGCTTGCCCTCCCAGGTGTCGCCGTTCGCCAGCTGCGGCAGGTGCAGCGTGACGGCGCCGTCTTCGGTCTCGTAGCGCGTGATGGTGTTGGCCGAGACGAGCGCGTCGAGCGACGGCGTGTCGTGCTGCACGCCTGCAGGGAGCCCGAACCTCAGCTTCATCGCCGTGCCGCCGGGGTACGCCGCCGTCATCGACACCTCGACCGCTTGCCCCACCTTCAGCTCCGGCGGCAGGGTCGTCTCGAGCTCCAGCCCGCCCAGCTTCGACTCCTTCCACGGCACGTAGGCGGAGAGGCCCAGAGTGTAGCCGAGGCCCGGGACGGCAGGGTCGGCCTTGACGCTCCACGAGTGTTCACCCGAGGAGCCCGTCGCGTCGGCTTCGAGCACCAGCACGCTCTTGAGCGTCTCGGGCGTGAGCTCTCCGCTGGCCATGGGTTTGCCGTCGCGCTCCAGGGTGATCTTCACACCCGCGGGCACCTTCTCTTTGAAGAGCGTGGTGATGGCGCGAAGGGCGAGCAGGTTGGTGCGGCCATCGCCCCAGCCGGTGAAGGGATCGTACGCGCCGAGCAGGGTGGTGCCGAGATCGGCGAGCGGCGCTTTGGGATCTCCGTCGAGCGCCAGCACCGCCAGCGCCGTGGCCTCGATGGAAGATGGCACCAGACCATCGGCGCGCACGACACCCGCCGGAACGGAAAGCACGGCGCCTTCTGGGCCTGAGGTGATGCCGGCGAGCACCGCGGCCTTGAGCTTCTCGGCGACGGAGCCCGTCACGGCACCCGACGCGAGCGCGGCGGCAGCGGTGTAGGGATCATTGATGCGGCCGAGGTTTCGTTCGTACGCGCCAGCTGCCTTGATGGAGACGGCCGTGAAGCGCTGCTTCGCGCGAGGGCTGTCCTGCGACGCCTTCACCGCGCGAACACAGTCACCGGTCGTCACCAGCAGCCGTTGGAGCGTCCACCCATCGGCGCCCTGGCACGTGCCGTCGGGGCGCTGCGCCTGGGCGACCTGCGCGGCGAGGCGTTCACCGAGTCGCGCGAGCACCGGGTTCTCGGGGTGGGCCAGCGCGACTTCCGCGAGCAGCGTCGCCGAGTCGACCGAGGGAGAACGCGAGTGACGCATCACCCGCTGCGTGGCGAGCACCGACAGATCGCGAATCACCGGCAGGTTTGGCTCCTCGCCGAGCGAGCGCAGCAGGGCGGGCGCGCTCCCCAGCAACTGCAGCAGGTACGCGTCTTCGGCGACGCCGCCACGACCAGGCGCCGCGGAGAGCTCCGAGCGAACGAGCCCGAGCGCACCGGGGAACACGCGCAGCACGACCGACTCACTCGAGGGGAGCGCGTTGAGCGGTCCCGTCAGCGCGAACGTGCGTGGCGCGGCGAGCGTGCCACCGTGCGTGACGTTCTCTCGTTGTCCCGCAGGCTTCACGTCGATGACGCGCTCCACGGCGTCGGTGGTGCCGAGCGTTGCTTTGAGCGTCATCGGGCCTGGTCGCGGCGCAGTGAGGGACACGTTCTGCACGACGTTGCTTCCAGCCGCGACGCGCACGGCGCCGCCGGCGGAGCTCAACACGCCCGTGGACTCGAGCTTCAGCGCGCTGCTCACCTCGCGGTCGGTCGTGTTGACGACCTGAATCGGGAGCGTCACCTGGTCGCCCGCGTAGAGCATCGGGGGGACGACCGGCTCGACGTAGGTCGGCAGCGTGCCGAGGAAGCTGGTTGTCGTGCCGGCCTGGCCGCCTTGTCTGGAGTGCGCCAGCGCGAGCACCCGCCATGTGGTGAGGCGATCAGGCACCTTCACCGGGATGGACGCGTGGCCGGTGGCGTCGGTGGTGACGAGCGGCTCGAAGAGGAACGTTTCGGGGAACCACGCGCGGGTCGGCGCAGCCTGCCCGCCTTCACCGCGCTCAGCGTCATCGGCCATCATGGAGTTCGCCGCCTTCAGGACGCTCATCTTCCTCGGTGCGGCCGTCTTCGCCATCGCAACGGAGCCCGTAGCCATGCCGTAACTCCTTCCACCCCCGCGCGTGCCGATGCCTCCAAGGCCCGGAGTGGGCGCTGCTGGGGCAGGCTCGGCCGGCATCTGCAGGTCTTCGGCGTTCTGGGCCTTCGCTCGTTCGTTACTGGCCGCGCGGAAGCTCTTCGTCGCCTGCATCACCCGCTCCTCGCCCGCGAGCGCATCGGCGCTGCTGGCGCTGAAGCTCCGCCCGGTCGTCGCGGTAAGGAAGAACAACACGAGAATCGCGAAGCCGGTCGCCAACAGAATGAGCACCTTCTTCATGGCTTCTCCTTCGCGACCCACAGGTTCCAGTTCTCTGAGTCTTCCGGCAGCCGCGTGCCGTCGATGACGACCTGACGGGGCTCGGTCAGCGCCAGCAGATCCATCGGCAGACGGTGCAACCGAAGCGGGCGTCCCCAGAAGTCACGCGACGACTCTTTGCGCTTCTCCATCGCGTCGAGCGACTTCTTCCACAGCGTCGCCATCACTCGCGGCGTCATCTTCTCGGTCGCGGCGGCGCTGCCTTCCCACTCGCGCGTCTGCACGTGCAGCTCCGAGAGCGCGACGTAGAAGCGATCGACCAGCGTCTCGTTCGGGTCGATGACGGTGTTCGCGCTGACGGAGACTGGCGTGTCGATCTCCGGGGTCGGCGGCAGGTTCGAGACCTTCAACAGCGTCGCGGCCTGCGCGTTCTTTCCACGCACCCGGCCCTGCGCGAGCGCCTGCGCGTCGATACCGGGGAAGGCGAACTCTCTGGCGACGCGGGGACGCAGACCGTCGAGCTCGGTCGCGCCGGGCAGGGGCACCAGCTGCGAGAGGCTGTCATCGACGCCGAAGAGGCCGACTGCGGCAGCGCCTCCGACGCCACCGATGCGCGTCTCGATGTCGAGGCGCGCGAGCTGGCCCGGCGCATAGCGCTCCTTCTCGGGCTTCACGGTGACGCCGAGCTGCGCCTTCGGCTTCGAGTAGAGGAACACCTCGGCGCTCTCGAACTGCACCGAGAACCAGCCCTCGACGTCGGTGGGCAGCTCGAAGGACGCGGTCTTCTCCTTCTCGTCGAACTTCGACTCCCACGAGCGCCCGCCCTGCCGCAGGTACAGCTTCTCGGGCAGGGTGCCGGCCCAGTTCGGCCCGCGGAGCAGCTGGACGGTGACCTTCTCTCCCGGCGTGAGCAGCTGGCTCGAGGCGCGCAGTCGAATGTTGGGGATCTGCCCGGGCCGCAGCCTCAGCTTCGTGGTGCCGAGGGTCTCGCCGCCGCTCTTCGCGGTGACCGAGAACTCGTAGCCTTCCAGAATCGTCTCCTGGGGCCGTTGGGCTTCGTATTTCTGGGGCGCATCGACGTCGAAGGTCGCGAAGCCCACGACCGCGGTGTCGGTCGGGTCGGCGTCACCCTCGCTCGGCCGCGCGGGCCGCTTGAGCGCGAGCTTCGAGAGCCGGGACGTGATGCAGTTGACGGCGGCTTCGGGGACACGCCCTCCGTTCTTCTCGGGCGTCCACGTCAGGCTCAGCTCTTTCGCGCCCGGGGTGTACTGCCAGAAGGCCCGTCGTTGAAGCGGCCCGGACTGCACCATCGACGGCAGACAGTCGCGCACGTCGAGCATCGCGTCGGACAGCGCCTGGTCGACCCACGGCGGTGTGTTGGGAACGCCCTCGGTCGATGCGCCCAGCCGTGGAAGGTCCTCGTCGTTGAACTGAAACGAGACGCTGAAGAGTCGCTCGTTGCCGGCGGCGAACCTCAGGCCTTGCAGCACCTTCTCGACACACCGGCTCAACCTCGACGTCGTGCCCGCCACGCCCGCGATGGCGCCGGTGCTGCGCACGTGAAGGCCGAACAACACGCCGCCGCCTCCGTCACCGACGTAGCGGGTGCAGCTGGCGAGTGCGGTCTCGGCGCGATCGAAGGTCAGGCGATCCGCGAGGCTCACCTCGTCTTCGGCGAGGCGATCCTGCAGGTCGCCACGCGTCACCGGGTCGGCCCTGGGCGGGGGCCGGAACGGGAGCGCCGGAATGACGACGTTCACCGCCGGGCCGGGATCGAGCTGAAGGCTGGCCACGCCGTCTTCGTCAGAGACCGCGACGACGCCCTTGTCGGTCGGCTCCCAGAGGCGCTTGACGAGCAGGTCGGCGTTCGACAGCACGCGCCCGTCGGCGGTGGTGGCGCGCAGGTAGAGGCGGTTGTTGAACCCCTCGACGAGTCCGTCACGCAGCTCGCTCACCGCGCTGACGCTGATGGCGTCTTCAGTGAGCATGACGTCGGCCGAGCCCTCGACGCGATCGCCCGATGGGTCGACCGCCGAGATGGACGCCGAGAGGTGCGCTTCGCCCTGCAAGTCCTCGGGTGCGGCAGGGAGATCGATCGAGAAGGAGCCCGACGCGTTCGTCTCGGCCTGCTTCGGGAGCGCTGAGCCATCGACCCATGACGTCGGCGGCGGCCACGCACCGCTCGTGCTCCAGGTGAACTCGAGCTTCGCCTTCGCGACCGGAGCGCCCGAGCTGTACTTCACCTCGCCTCGCAGCTCCGGCCGCTCTCCGCGCCGGTAGTACGGCTTGCTGGTCGACGCTTCGACCCGGAACCGGGGCAGGGTGAAGGGCTTCACGGTGAAGGCGCGCGACTGTGACGCGGGGCCGCTGGACCAGCTCACCTGCCACGTGCCGCTCTGCGCCTGCGAATCGAGCGGGAAGCTGCCGCGCACCACACCCCAGTCACCAGCGGGCGCTTTCTCTTCCAGCAACACCTCTCCGTTCGGGTCCGTCACGCGCCACGTGCCCGGCCGGCCATCGAGCGGTGCGAGCGTTCCTCCGTGCAGCACGAGCGCGCGGAACTGAACCGTGTTGCCAGGCTCGAACAGCGGGCGGTCGGTCAACACGTGAATACGTGCCGGCGCGTAGAGCGGAAGGGCCGCGTCGACCGAGGTCTCTCCGATCGACGACGTCACCGTCGCGCGCAGCAGGTAGTCGCCGTCATGGACCGTCGGCAGCGTGACAGTGGCCCACTTGCTCGGGCCCGAGTCTTTCCACCCGTCCTTCGGCACCAGTGGCTGTGCTCCCGACGGGCCGACGAGGAAGAGGCGTGGGGTGAAGCGCGAGACGGCGGTGGACTGCTGCGTGTCCGAGGGGCCGGTGGTGTACGCCGCAAAGACGCTCACCGAGACCGAGCCCTCGCCGCCACGAATCAGCGAGCCCGACGACACCTGCACCGTCGGGCGGAGCTCTCCATCTGGGCACGCGTCGAGCCAGAGGCCGTGGGCGAAGCCCGTCGAGAGGCAGGTCCGGGACGCCGCGAAGGCGAGCACCAGCCCGATGATGGCGACCGCGATGAGCGGTCCTCTGCGCACCGCGCCGCGAACGTGAGTGGTCATGGTCGGTTCCCCTCGAGAAGGGCATGAAGTCTAGGCGCAAGGAGACGCCCACGGGGGACCCGAAGTTCCGGGTCTTGCAATGAGGCACCCAGGTGCCCGTACCTTCAGGCATGCGCGCTCTGCTCAACCTGCTGTGGGCCCTGCTCGGTGGCGGCCTGGTGACGGCGATCGAATACGTCCTGGCGGGGCTGGTGCTGTGCCTCACCGTCATCGGCATTCCCTTCGGCGTGCAGTGCTTCAAGCTCGCGGGCCTCGCCTTGTTTCCGTTCGGCAAGGACTTCAACGATGCGAGGCCGCGCGGGGTGACGAACCTGCCGTTCAACGTCATCTGGCTGGTGCTCGCCGGCATCTGGATCTGCATCACGCACCTGACGCTCGCCCTCGGTCTGGCCGTGAGCATCATCGGCATTCCGTTTGCGATTCAGCACGTGAAGCTGGCGATGCTTGCGCTGATGCCGTTTGGCGTCGAAGTGCGCGAGGTGCGGTGAGGGTGAGTCAGGGCGCGGCGACGACCAGCACCTGACCACGCATCAGCTTGTTCGAGCTCAGTGCGTTCCAACTCTTCAGGTCTGCCACCGAGGCGCCGTACTTCTGCGCAATCGACGAGAGCGACTCGCCGGACGCCACCGTGTGCTTCGTGCCCTTCGGCGTCAGCGGCGCGGCTGGCCGCGCCTCGGCTTTCGGCGCTCCGCCACCTGAGGCAGTGAGCTCAGCCTTCGGTCCGGGCCAGATCACCAGCGCGAGCCCCACCTTCAGCTTGTTGCTGGAGAGCACCTCGTTCCAGGTCTTGAGCTCTGCGACGCGAATGTCGAAGCGCCGGGCGATCGTCCACAACGAGTCGCCGCGCGCGACGCCGTAGGTCACCCGGGTCTTCCCGCCCACGGTCTCGACGGTGACCGTGCCCGACGTCATCTGCTTGCCCGAGCCCTCCTGGGTGCCCGCAGGGATCTCATCTTGCGGGCGGGCCGCTGAGAGCCCACTTCGACGCGCGCGAACGATCTGCCGCTCGAGCGCCGTGTCCGACTTCCCGGCCTTCATCGCAGCGGCGCTGGGCACGGGCACGACGAGATCGGTCCCGAGGCGGAGCGCGCGCGCGCTGGTCAGCCCGTTCATGCGAAGAATCGCCTCCTGCGCCGAGTGGTAGGTGAGGGCGATCTTCGACAGGGTGTCGCCCTTCGCGATGCGGTGAATCTTGAAGTGCAGCCGCTCCTGCGGCGCGTACTTCACGAACGTCTCTTCGAAGATCGCCTTGCGCCCTCTGGGGATGCGCAGCACGTACGGCTGGTCGGTCGTCGCGGGCGGCGTGCACCAGCGCTTGAGCTCGGGGTTGAGCTCGCGAAGCTCGTCGATGCTGATGCCGGCGCTCGTCGCCAGCACCTCGAGATCGACCGAGTCACTCAACGTCACCTCGTCGAACTCGAAGGGTCCTTCGGGTTCGAACTCCGCGTCCGAGAAGCCGAACGCCTCCGGGTGACGGGCCACCAGCGCGCAGGCGATGAGCTTCGGCACGTAGTGCTTCGTCTCTTTCGCGAAGCCGCGCTTCAGCTCCGAGAGTGCCCAGAAGTCGCGGGTCCCAGAGACCTCGATCATTCGGCGGACGCGGCCACCGCCGGTGTTGTACCCGGCCCACGCGAGGTACCAGTGGCCCAGCGTCGAGTGCAGGAGCGACAGGTAGTCCGCCGCGGCGTGCGTGGCCTTGATGGGGTCGCGCCGCTCGTCGACCCAGAAGTCGTCCTTCAGGTGGAACATCTTCGCGGTGCCGGGAATGAACTGCCACGGCCCGACGGCCTTCGCCCACGACTTCGCCTGGGTGTTGAAGCCGCTCTCGATCATCGCGAGGTACACGGTGTCGCGCGGCAGCCCTTTGGATTCGAGGATGGGCTGCATGAGCGGGATGTACCGGTGGCTGCGGCTCATCCAGCGGCGGAACCAGCGTCGACCCGCGCCCTGGAAGAAGCGGATGTACTGGGCCACCAGCGGGTGCATCTCGACGGGAATGTCGTAGCGATCGCGCACTAACGCGACGTCGAAGGTCGAGACATCACCCACGATGGCAAGCTCGAAGGGCAGCTCCGAGCCGCTCCAGTCGGCCTGGTCGAGGGCGTGGTCGAGCCGATCACGGAGCAACGAGCCGGCGCCCACCTGCTGCACGGTCGAGCGCAGCTGGGTCGCTGCGTTGGCCGAGGGCCCGACGTCGAGCGTCTCTT
The DNA here is from genome assembly GCA_040400045.1 of Myxococcaceae bacterium. GTDB lineage: Bacteria > Myxococcota > Myxococcia > Myxococcales > Myxococcaceae > Xiheimicrobium. The sequence goes on along the minus strand of JBBAQZ010000016.1, from coordinate 90,371 downwards.
CTTCGAGCGCCTTCATCGCGTCGAGCTCGCCTTCGGGATCGTCTTCGGCGGCGGCGGCGGTCTCCCTGGTGCCTGGCGGAAGAGGCAGCGGCGCCTCCAGCGTGGCGGCGACCCCAGCGTCGGGCACCGCTGCCTGTTCGAGCAGCTGCATGCCCGGCGGCGGCGGCGGCATCGGCACTTCGGGGGCGGCGAGCGCCAGGAGGACGGCGAGGGTCAGCATCGGGTGGGCGACGCGCAGCTTACGGAGCCACCGTCAGAGCGCAAACCCCCGATCCGGCCGTTTCACTCCGGGTGACGTGCCCTCCTTCTTCTTCCGGGGCGAGGTGGGAGCGGCGGCGTCAGGGACCGGTGGCGGGGCAGGGAGGGGCTGCCCATGTCCCGGCCCGAGGATGACGGGCAGGTACTTCTCGAAGTCGAAGTGCGGCGAGTTCTCGCGATCGTGGCAGCCGACGCAGGTGGCCGCGCTGCTGGGCCGAACGATGGTCGTCTTCACCGGCAGGCTGACGTGCGCGCTGCCCGGCCCATGGCACATCTCGCAGCCGACCGACGTCTTGCCTTCGACCGCATCGAGCCTGCAGATGCCGCCGGGCACCTTCCACGCCGTGACGTGACAGGCCACGCAGTCGAGGTGGTTGTTCTTTCCCTTCTCGACGAGCGCGTCGTGGGCGCGCGCGTGCTTCGAGGCCTGCCAGATGGCGAACGCCGGTGCATGGCAGGCACGACAGAGTTCCGTTCCCACGTAGCTGGGCCCGCCCGGCGCTGGGGCCGGGCACTCGGCGCCGTGCTCCTTCGCCCAGGCGAGGTTGAGCTCGCCGACGTCTCGATCATACGCGGTGACGATGGCCGTCGCGGCCGGCAAGCGCTCGAACGACGTCTCGAGCGGCAGGAAGCGCAGGGCGGCGGCGTTCCCTGTCTTCGGCACCGGCACCGACTCGGAAGCGAGCGCCTCTCGGCGGGTGATGATCTCTTCGAGCTTCGCCCGGCGCAGCGCCCGCAGCTCGGTCCCCGTGGAGGGATCATTGACCTGCGCGCGCAGCTGCTCGATCCGCAAGGCCAGCGCCTCGAGTTCCCGCTGCGTCTCGCTCGGGCTCTTGAGCCACTGCACCTTCTGGGCGTCGCGCAGCGTCAGGTCGAGGCGGAGCAGCGAGCGCCCCTTGCTCTGCACCTGCACGACCGGCACGCGGCCCATCACCAGCTTGTTCTCTTCGGTCGAGAGCTCGTCTTTGCCACGCGTCGCGATCACGAGGTCGAGCTCGAGCCCCTCACGAAACGACAGCTTCAGCGCTTCGTCGAAGGGGCCCTCGAACAGACCGATCACCACGCTCGCCCTCGCCGCGCGCGCCTGGGCCGCGAGCGTCACCAGCGCGTCGGCCTGCGGCGCGCTGACCACCACCACGCGGTGACCCTGCACGTCGATCGGGTGCTGCGTCCCCGACTCGAAGGTGGGGAGCTCGAGGGCCGTCCTGAACTTCGCGCCACGCGCGTCGTCGAGCGGGCCCGAGACGGTCGCGCGCAGGCCCATCAGCGAGAACGCCTGCGCCAGCGCCCGCGCCTTACGCTCCTGCTGACCGATCGCATCCGGAAGGATCGATCGCTCCGCGAACAGCGCGTTGCCGGTGTCGATCAGGAAGACGGGCCCGCCGGTCTTCCTGGCCTGCTCGAGCTGAAAGGCCGCTCGATCGATGCCGCCGCGCATGTTCTCGGAGCAGCCGCATGGCCCGAGGTACCCCTTGAGCTCCGAGGTGAAGAAGAGCGTCGCTTCGACCGGGGGCACTGCCGCAGGTTCCGGGCGAACCTCTCGGTTGCACGCGGCGAACAGCAGCAGGGCGGCGATGGCCGCGCGCGCCAACCGACTCACCAGATGATGCTCTCGACCAGCTCGTCGACCTTCTCGCCGAGCGCGTCCAGCCCGTGGGCCTTCGAGAGGAAACCGTCGGCCCCCACCTGTTGGGCCAGGTCGGCCAGCTCGTCGTCATTGAGCGAGCTGAAGAGCACGATGGGGATGTCTTGCGTCTGGTACTCGTTCTTCAACGTCCGGCAGATGTCGGTTCCACGCGCCTCGGGCATGTGGATGTCGGTGAGGATGAGGTCGGGCTTGAAGTCCTTCAACAGGCGCTCGAACTCCACCAGGGTCGACGTCGCTTCGACCTGGTAGCCACGCTGCTCGAGCACGGCCTTTTCCATCTGGAGCGTGATCTCGCTGTCGTCGATCAGCAGGATTCGCTTTGGGGGCACGGAGTCCAAGAGCGAATCCTCTAGCACCGATCGACAGGGGGCCCAAAGCATGTCAATGGCTGACGCTGTGACGGCTCCAGTTTCCTTTTCAGATCTCGGCCTCAACGAGTCGCTGTGCTCGGTGGTCAGTGCCCTCGGCTACACCACTCCCACCCCCGTACAGGCTGCCTGTATTCCCCCACTCCTCGAGGGGCGCGATCTCATCGGACTCGCCGCGACCGGTACCGGCAAGACGGCGGCCTTCGCGCTCCCGATGGTCACCCGGTTGGATCCCGGTGAGAACAAGCCTGGCCAGGTGCAGGGGCTGGTGCTCGCGCCGACCCGTGAGCTCGCGATTCAGGTGACCGAGGCCATCAAGAAGTACGGCAGCGGGCGCAAGCTCTCGGTGCTCACCGTCTACGGCGGCAGCGACATCGGCGCGCAGATGAAGTCGCTGCGGCGTGGGGTCGACGTGGTGGTGGCGACCCCGGGCCGTGCGCTCGATCACCTTCGCCGCAAGACGCTCGATCTCTCGCGGGTGAAGATGGTGGTGCTCGACGAGGCCGACGAGATGCTCGACCTCGGCTTCGCCGAAGACCTCGAGGCCATTCTCTCGGAGCTGCCCGCGAAGCGTCAGACCGCGCTCTTCTCGGCCACGCTCGCGCCCCGCATCGCCACGCTCGGCGAGAAGCACCTCACCGATCCCGTTCGGGTTCGCCTGGAGCGCCCCAAAGGCGATGACGCGTCGAAGCCCCGCATCGAACAGCGCGGCTACGTCGTCACCTTCCCCCAGAAGGCCGTCGCCCTGAAGCGCGTGCTCGAGCTCGACCAGCCCGAGAGCGCGATCATCTTCTGCCGCACCCGTGAAGACGTCGAAGGCCTCGGCCAGACGCTCGAGCGCAACGGCCACTCGGTGGCGACCCTCCACGGCGGCTTGTCGCAGGAACAGCGCGACCGCGTGATGAAGCGGTTCAAGAAGAAGGAAGTCGCGTTGCTGGTCGCGACCGACGTCGCCGCGCGTGGCCTCGACGTCGATCACGTCACGCACGTGGTGAACGTCGACTTGCCGCACACGCCCGACACCTATGTGCATCGCATCGGTCGCACGGGCCGCGCGGGGCGCGCAGGCATCGCCATCTCGTTCGTGCTCCCCAAGGAGCGCTTCCTCGTCACCCGGCTCGAGCAGGCGACGGGCGGCAAGGTGACGCTGCTCCCCGTGCCCGGCATGGATCAGCTGCGCGCCCACCGGGTCACGCAGCTCGAGTCGGTGGTGAACGCCGCGCTCGGCAAGAAGAAGTCGGTCGATTCGGCCCGCGCCGCCGTCGCGAAGCTGGTGACCGAGAACGCGCTCGAAGACGTCGCCGCTGCGGCGCTGGTCGCCCTGAGCGAGGCGCTGCACCCGCCGTCTGCCGATGATGAGATCGACATTCCCGCGCACGGTCCGGCGAAGCAGACCGGCAAGTTCGGTGCGAGGGAGCAACGGCCTGCTCGCTTCGAGGAGCGCGGCGAACGTCCCGAGCGGGGCGAGCGTCCCGAACGTCCCGAGCGCGCTCCCCGACACGACGCCCGTCCTGGGCGCGTCGAGGCTCCGCGAACGCCCCGCGCCTCGTCGCCGCGCACGCGTGCTGAACCGACCGAGACGCCGAAGGCCAGCGCTCCACGCGCACCTCGCGTGAGCGCACCCCGCGCCGAGCGAGCGGAGCGCCCGGTGCGTGCCGAGCGGCCGGCGCACTTCGAGGCGAAGGCGGGTCCGCGGTTCATCGACGTGAAGCAGGACCGCCCGGCCCGTTTCGAGGGCAAGTCCGAGCGCCCGCCGAAGTACGAAGGCAAGCCGGAGCGCCCTGCGCGGTTCACCGCTGATGCTCGCCCTTCACGTTTCCCTGCAGGGGGTGACGCGCGTCCCGCACGAGCGCCGAGGGCCGAGGGCGAACACGCCGCTGCGCCCCGAAAGTCTGGAGCAGCGATGGCCAGACTGTTCTTCAGCATCGGCAAGGCCGCCGGTATTCGTCCGCAGGATCTCGTCGGCGCGATCGCCAATGAGACGGGCATCGAGTCGAAGCAGATCGGCGCGATCGCCATCGGTGACCGTCACTCCTTCGTCGAGGTCGCGACCGACGTGGCCGATCAGGTCATCTCGACCATGCGCTCATCGAAGATCCGCGGCCGCTCGGTGCAGGTCGATCACGATCGTTCATTTTCGCGCTGACAGCCCGCGGTGCACCGTCTTCGTCGAAGGGCCCGGCGTGGCGAGCACGACGTCACCATCGCGCCCGAAGACGGCCCGGCACAGGCTTCCCAGGCCGACGAACACCCACCGGGGACCGTCGGCGTGTTGGTCGAGGGCGCCTTTGGACACGGCGTTCCTCCCTGACCGTTCGACGAGACCACGGCGCACGCCCGTGAACAGCCCCGCTCAGCAATCGTCACGTGCCTTGACGCGTCATTCGGCCGGGGTCTATGGGCCACCACTCTCGCCGCGCTCATTTCAAGGGGTTGTTCACATGCGCAGGTCTCTCATCGCAGTCCTCTTTCTCTCGCTCTGTGCCACCGTCGCGCACGCCGACATCAAGCTCGGCTACGTCGACCTCCAGCGCGCCCTCATCGAGGTGGGCGAAGGCCAGGCCGCCAAGAACAAGCTCAAGGGCGAGATGGACAAGAAGAAGAGCGAGCTCGACGCCGAGCAGGCCAAGCTGACCGACGACAAGGCCGTGCTCGACAAGCAGGGCGCGATGATGAGCGAAGAGGTGCGCACCCAGAAGTTCACCGAGTGGCAGAAGCGCCTCTACGACGTGATGCAGAAGGCCCAGAAGGTTCAGGTCGAACTCCAGGAGAAGGAGCGCACCGAGCTGAAGAAGATCTTCGAGAAGATGGACCCGATCATCGCGGCCATCGCGCAGCGCGAAGGTCTCACCATGGTGTTCGAGAAGACCGACTCGGGTCTCGTCTACGCGCCGCCCAGCCTCGATCTCACCAACGAGCTCGTGCGCACGTACAACGAGAAGTACCCTGCGAAGTTCGGGAGCGGCAAGCCGACGGCCGCGGCCCCGAAGGACGGCGCGAAGCCGGCCACGCCGAAGGACGCGCCGAAGCAGTGACGGCTGGGCCGCGCCACCTCGACGACGGCAAGGCGCCGCGTCTTCTCTCGGAGCTGGCAGCACTCGTCTCGGGCGAGGTGCTGGGCGACGCCTCGACGTCGATCGCTGGCGTGGCGGGGCTCGAGCAGGCGAAGACCGGCCAGCTCTCGTTCTTCGGAAGCCAGAAGTACAAGAAGCAGCTCGCCGTCACTGGCGCCTCGGCGGTGCTGGTGCCGCGTGACGCTCCGCCGTCGGAGCGGGGCCTCGTCTACGTTCGCGTCGACAACCCGCATCTGGCGTTCGCCCGAATCGCGCAGGAGTTCGCGTCGAAGCGCACGTACGCCCGCGGCGTCGCACCGGGAGCCCACGTCGACGCGACGGCGATCGTCGATGCCACCGCGACCGTGATGGCAGGCGCCACCATCTCTGCAGGCGCGCACGTCGGAGCCCGCGCTGTCGTCGGCCCCGGCTGTTACCTCGGCGAACGAACGCGCATCGGCGACGACACCGTGCTGGTCGCCAACGTCTCGATCCTCGAAGCCTGCCTCGTCGGCTCGCGCTGCCTGCTGCACGCGGGCGTCGTCATCGGCGCCGATGGCTTCGGGTTTGCCTTCGATCCCTCCGTACCCGCGCACATCAAGATTCCGCAGACCGGCATCGCGCGCATCGAAGACGACGTCGAGATCGGCGCCAACAGCTGCGTCGATCGCGCCACCACCGGCGAGACCGTCGTCGGCTTCGGGAGCAAGATCGACAACCTCGTGCAGGTCGGTCACAACAGCCTCATCGGCCCGATGACGATTCTCTGCGCGCAGGTCGGGTTGGCGGGCTCGACGGAGCTCGGCACGGGCGTGGTGCTCGGCGGGCAGGTTGGCGTCGCAGGTCACCTTCGCATCGGGGACCTGGCGCGCGTCGGCGCCCAGGCGGGTATCATGAGCGAGGTTGGTGACGGCGAGATCGTCAACGGCTCCCCGCAGATGGACGCGAAAGACTACATGCGCTCGGTCGCCGTGTTCCGACGGTTGCCTGAGCTGAACCGCTTGATGAGAGACCTCCAACGACGGCTCGATGCGCTCGAGCAGGAATCGAAGAAGCCATGATGGACATCACCGAGATCCAGAAGCTGTTGCCCCACCGCTACCCCTTCCTGCTCGTCGATCGCGTGACCGAGTACGAGCCCGACAAGAAGCTGGTGGGCTTCAAGAACGTCACGGTCAACGAGCAGTTCTTCAACGGCCACTTCCCCGGTCACCCCGTGATGCCGGGCGTCCTCATTCTCGAGGCGCTGGCGCAGTCGTGCGCGCTGCTCGCGTACAAGAGCTCGGGCCTCGACCCGAAAGAGAACGTCGTGTACCTGATGTCGATCGACGGCGCGAAGTTCCGCAAGCCGGTGGTGCCCGGCGACCGCCTCGTGCTGACGGCCGAGGTCCTGCGACACAAGGGACCGATCTGGAAGCACCGCGGTGTGGCCACGGTCGATGGTCACGTCGTCGCCGAGGCCGAGTTCCTCGCGACGGTGGCGAAGGCGGCCGAGCCCGAGGCGAACCCGTGAGCGTTCACGCCACTGCCATCGTTCATCCTGACGCGAAGCTCCACGCCTCGGTCGAGGTTGGCCCGTATTCGATCATCGGCCCGAAGGTGAAGCTCGGCGAGGGCTCGGTCATCGGCTCGCACGTCGTCATCGAGGGCGACACGACGCTCGGGGCGCGCAATCGCGTCTTCCACCACGCGACGGTCGGCGGGCAGCCGCAGGATCTCAAGTACGCCGGAGAGCCCACGCGGCTCGTCATCGGCGACGACAACATGATCCGCGAGTTCACCACCCTCCACATCGGCACCGATGGCGGCGGCGGCGTCACCCGAATCGGGAGCAAGAACCTCTTCATGGCGTACAGCCACGTCGCGCACGACTGCGTCGTCGGCAACGGCTGTGTGCTCGCGAACAGCGTGGCGCTCGCCGGGCACGTCGAGGTCGCGGACTTCGTCATCGTCGGAGGGCTCGCCGCGGTGCACCAGTTCACCCGCATCGGCAAACACGCCTTCATCGCGGGCGGCTCGATGGTGGGCATGGACGTGCCTCCGTACTGCACGGCCCAGGGCGATCGCGCCGAGCTCGCCGGGCTCAACACCGTCGGCTTGTCTCGCCACGGCATGACTGACGAGCAGATCGGTCGCGTGAAAGAGGCGTACCGCATTCTGTTCCGCTCGAAGCTGGGGCTGAACGAGGCGATGTCGCGGCTCAAGGCCGAGCACGGCGGGCACCCCGAGATCGATCACCTGCTCGAGTTCATCGGCTCTTCGAAGCGCGGCATCACGCGCTGAGGCCCACCGTGCGCGCCATCGGCCTCATCGCCGGCAACGGTCGCTTTCCGACGATCTTCGCCCAGGCCGCCCGGGCGCAGGGCCTGATTGTTCACGCCGTCGCGCACGAGCTCGAAGCCGACCCCTCGCTCTCGCAGCAGGTCGCCTCGCTGACCTGGGTGAAGGTGGGCCAGCTCGACGGCATCCTGAACGGGTTCAAGGCGCACGGCGTGACCGAGGCCGTGATGGCGGGTGGCATCGGGCGCATTCGCAGCTTCACGCAGGCGCGGCCTGATTTCGGAGCCCTCAAGGTCGCAGCCACGCTGCGCAGCATGCGCGACGACGAGATGCTCCGCGCCGTCGCGGCCTACTTCGAGAAGCACGGCGTTCGCATCGTGGCGCCGACTGACTACGTGCCTGAAGTGCTGGCCGAGGCCGGTCATCTCGCGGGGCCTGCACCCACGAAGCAGCAACTCAGCGACGCCGAGGTCGGCCACGAGGTCGCCGCGGCGCTCGGGCAGGTCGACGTGGGCCAGACCGTGATGGTGAAGGACGGCGCCGTGCTCGCGGTCGAGGCCGTCGAGGGCACCGACGAAGCGATTCGCCGCGGCGGGAAGTACGGAGGGAAGGGCGCGGTGGTGGTCAAGCGATCCAAGCCCGGTCAGGACCTTCGGTTCGATCTGCCCGCCGTTGGCCCTCTGACGCTCGAGGTGATGCGCGAGGCCGGCGCCTCGGCGCTGATCGTCGAGGCGGGCAAGACGGTGCTCCTCGACAAGGCGCAGCTGTTCAAATGGGCTGACCGGCTGAAGATCGCCGTCCTCGGCCGTTGAGTCGGTCTTGCATGGCAAGCATCATGGCTGCTCCTGCCCGGGGCCCCGCCGTGGCGCTCGACTCGAAGTGCAGGCTGCGCGTGACGGGCGCTGGCGTGGCGACGCTCGACGAGAACCTGAAGTGCACGATCGAGGACGGCAGCCTCGACTGCCGACCGCTCGGGGCTACACTGCCGCAGGCATGGCCGCCGCGCGTCCCCAGCCCTCTGCGCCGTTCGTCAGCCGTGAGCTCAACGGCGAGAACCTGCTCGACGAGCTGGCCGAGCTGAGGAACGCGCAGGTGGCGCAGAAGCACCTCGAAGACATGGTGCGGGCCCTGCGGGAACTCGAGGGGGCGCGGGTGAGCGAAGCCATCACGCGTCTGAAGTCTCTCGCCACCAATCGCTTCTCGGGCCAGCCCGTCATCGCGTCGTTGCTGGTGCGGTGGTCGACGAAGCTCAAGACCGAGCTCGACGTCGGCCTGCTCGTCGCTCACCTCGAGCGCATGACGCTGGTCTCGGCCCTGCTCGGCGCGTTCCGCAGAGGGGCCGACCGTCTTCCCAAAGGAGGGAAGGCGTGACGGTGCGGCTCCCTGACGAGGTCGAATTGGTGCTCGACGCCTGGTCGGCGCGCGGGAAGAAGCTCTTTCGCGAGCTGATGGAGGACGCGACCAGCGAGCTGCAGCAGGAACTCGTTCAACGCGCGATGCTGGCAGGTCACACCCCGGGAGAAGTTCACGCCTTCGCTGACGAGCTTCGGGGCCTGTCCGACGACGAGTGCTTCGAGGCGTGCACGCTCAGTGACGATGCGCCCCAGGGCTACACCGTGACCCAGTTGCTTCGTGCCGAGTCCGACCCGCTGTTCGCGTACGAGCTCAAGGGCGGCTCCCTGACTCCCAACGAAGCTGACGACGCGCCGTCGGCGCCGATGAAGGCTCAGCGGCGTGAGGTGATGGAGGCGCCCCACGATCGGAGCTTCACGGCGGACCCGGTGCGGCGCGCGAAGGATCAGCGCGTGGCCTTCGACTCGAGCTCGGGCCGGTTTCCCGCGCACATCGCCTCGAAGTCCGCTGCGCTGGGCGCGACGCCCGTCGCTCCGTCAGGCCAGGTCCCGATTCCTTCGTCGCTCGCCGCCGGACGGCTCTTCGAAGATCTGTTGATCGGCGCGACGCGTGCGATGGGCGTCACCTGGCGAGAGGTCGAGCTCGAAGTGCCGGGAGGTCTGCCGATCGCTCAGGCCCTCTCGCAGGCCGCCGCGGCGCTGGCCCGATCGATCCCCGTGCCGTGCGTCATCGGCAACGCGCAGGGCCGGCCGCTGAGGTTCCTGCTCATTCTTCAGGCGTCGAGCTCAGGCCCCAACCGCGCGTTCCAGCTCTACGAGCCGTTCTCGCAAGAGCTCGTCTGGGCCAACGAGAAGGACCTGCTCGCGAAGGGCGAACTGCCGTTCGACAACAAGGCCCTGCGTCGGCTGTTGCGGGTCGCCCTGCCCGAGTCTCGCGGTTTGTAGCGCCGCGGCTCGGCGCGGGTCGCGCGGACAGGGTCATCGGAGTACACCGCGGCCTCGCCATGATCCGACTGCTCGCTCTGCTGCTGTGTGGTGCCACGTCATTCGCGCACGCCGACGCCATCGACGTGTCACTCGAGAACACCAGGGTGATGAAGGGCGCAGGCTGGCCTCGGGTGAAGATCGCGATCGTCGAGCCCATCGCCGGCTTCAAGCTCAAGCTCACCCGCAGCGACGGCAAGGCGTACGAGTGGAAGGGCGGCGGCAAGCCAGGCGTCACCCGCACCATCGAGCTCGATCAACCGGTGGGCAAGTTCACCTGGAAGGGCGAGCTCACCGTCAACTTCCCCAACGCCAACACGGCCGCGATGCCGCTCGAGTTCGAGACGCTGATGGGCGCGCCGCTTCAGATCACCGTCGACAAGGACAAGGACGTCGACCTCGACCAGCGCTCCATCACGTTCAAGCTCTCGAATCCCGCGGGCAAGGTCGAGCTCAAGGTGCTGATGGACACCGGCGAGTACGCGTTCGACGGCGAGATTCCATTCGAGGGCGAGGCGCCGGGAACGCCGCTCACCATCACCTGGCCGGACAAGCCGGGCAAACCGCTCAAGCTGAGCGTCAAGGCCTTCGACACGCTCGGGGTCTTCATCGGCATCGAGTTCTTCCCCTGGAGCTTCGAGATTCCCCACGACGACGTCACCTTCGACACCGGCACGTGGGACATCAAGCCCGCCGAGCAGGTGAAGCTGGACGAGTCGATCGGCAAGGCCCTCGACGCCATTCGAAAGTTCGGCAGGTTCGCCGACGTGACGCTCTTCGTCGCCGGGCACACCGACACCGTGGGGCCCACCGGGAGCAACCGCACCTTGTCGCTCAACCGTGCGCGCTCCATCGCCGGGTACTTCCGCAAGAAGGGCGTCACCATTCCGATTCGTTACGAAGGGTTTGGCGAAGAGGCGCTCGCGGTCGGCACCGACGATGAAGTCGACGACCAGCGCAACCGACGCGCGCAGTACATCATCGCCATCGAGACGCCACGCCTGTCGAACGGCCGCCTGCCGGCGAAGTGGCAGAAGCTCTGAGGCGTCAGTTGTTCGCGTTGAACATGAGCTCGGGCACCGACTTGCCGTCGATGACCAGGTCGAAGGTCTCCGTGCGCTTCGGGTGCACCAGCGTCACCTTGTGCTTACCGTAGGGCACCTTGACCTTCGACGTGCCCGTGACCTCGGCGGCGTGCTTGTTGTCGATGAGCACCTCGGCGAACGGCACGGCCTTCACGCTGATGCTCCCAAAGCGGGCGATGGGCACGACGGGCGTGACGGGCTTCGCCTCGGCGGGCACTGGCTCGATCGTCGGCGCCTCGAGGGGGGGAGCGACCGTCGGCCTGGTCACCTCAGCCACCACGACGCCCGCGTCGGCGGCGACCCCGACTGGTGCGGCGACGGCGACCGGCTCCAGAGGCTTGATGGCCAGGGGCGCCGGGTCGAGCGCAGTCGCGATGACGGGGACGGCGACGGCAGGCAGTGCCTCAGCGTCTTCCTTGCTTCCGAGAACCGCGACCCCGGCGCCGACCATCACGACGAGCCCTGTCACCACGCTCGCGACCAGCACCACCGGAGACCGCGGTGGCCTCGGCGGAGCGGCGGCGAGGGTCGGGCTCGAGGGCGACGGTTCACCCACCCCGAGCGCGATGGCTCGCGGTTTCAGCACCGTCGGTTCATGCGTGACTCGGCCCACCTTCGGCGCCTCGTGCTCGACGGTGTGCTTCTCGAAGTCGAGCTTCACCGAGTCGCTCAGCCGGATCGTGCTGTTCTCGAGGTTGAGCGGTTCGGCGCCGACCGGCTTGAGCTCGGGGGCTGTCAGGCCCTGCTCGACCGCGCGCGGGCCAGCGGCCGGTCCCACCGGCGAGCGCGGGGGGTGCGAGGGACGGTGGGCAGGCATCTGATCGGTGCGTGAGCCGGGCTGCAGCACGGGACTCTGGTCCGTCAGGGTTGCCGTGGCCGCCGGTGCGGTGCGCGCCGCCTTCATCTGCTCGGTTCGGACCGGCGAGCGGGACGTGACGAGCTCGTGGTCGTCCGTGGAGGGTTCGGCCAGCGCGCGACCTCGAGCGAGCTCTGCGGAGCGATCGACGGCGTGCGTGTCTCCCATTCCGAACGACGAGACCTGCGGCACCACCCCGCGCTGCACGGCGGGCGTCGCGATGGGCGTCATGGGCCGCTCTTCCGCTTCGAGTTCGTCTCGGTAGACCTGTTGAAGGAACAACGACACCGAGGTGTCTTCGACGGACTTCGCCGCGCGGAGCACGAACGTCGCCAGCGCCTTCTCGAACTCGAAGGCCGTCGCGTGTCGCTCGTGAGGAGGTCGCGACAGCGCCTTCAAGACGATGTCCGACAGCTCGGCCGGCACATCGGGGTTCAGGCGATTGGGCGGCGCGATGAGGCTCTCCTGCACCGCGCGCAGCACGGCCAGCTCGCTGTCGCCATCGAACAGTCGACCCCCGGTGAGCATCTCCCACAGCACGACGGCGAGCGCGAAGATGTCAGTGCGCGAGTCGACCATCTCACCGCGCGCCTGCTCCGGCGCCATGTACGCGAACTTGCCCTTGAGCACGCCTGGCGCCGTGTGCGTCGTCGACGCCTTCGCGATGCCGAAGTCGGTCAACTTCACCGCGCCGTCGAACGAGAGCAGCACGTTGTGGGGCGTCACGTCCCGGTGGACGATGCCCAGCAGCTTGCCCTTGTCGGCCAGAGAGTGCGCGTACTGCAGGCCACGCGCGACCTGGGCGCCGATCTCGGCCACCAGGGTCGGCGGAAACGGAATGCCGCGATCGCGACACCGCTTGCGCAGGTCGAACAGCGACGTTCCGCGCACGTACTCCATGGCGATGAAGTACGACTGCTCGTGTTTCCCGAAGTCGAAGATCTGCACCACGTTCGCGTGGTTGAGGCGTGACGACAGCCGCGCCTCGTTGATGAACATGTCGATGAACTGCTGATCGCTCGCGAGGAAGCTCCTCACGACCTTGATGACGACGTCTTTCGAGAAGCCCTCGGGGCCCCTTGCCTGGGCGAGGTAGACCTCGGCCATGCCTCCTTCGGCGAGGCGCCGCCTGACGACGTAACGGCCGATGGTTGTTCCCGGAGCCAACATCGAAGAGCCGGGGACTCTACCCTGCCCGATGCGCCGCGGAACGCTCGTTTCCGTGTGGGGAAGCGGCGCAGACCAATGGCGTGGGGCGCCGAGGATCGATAGAACCGCAGGGTCCTGAGGGGGCCTCGTGCGCGTCAAGGGTGTCATCGTCTTCGTTTCGCTCTGTGCCGCCGGGGCGACCGCGGCGCCGAAGACCCTCGTGGTAGGGGCCGGTGACTGCCAGAGCGTCGAGCTGATCAACGGGCTCAACGACTTCAGTGGCGCGCTGCGCGAGAAGCTCAAGAGCGATTTGTACGAGCCCGAAGTGGTGCTCGACATCGTGCGGCCCCGGCCGACCCGTAGCCTCGAGGACGTCGAGCGACAGGTCGAGTCGGCGCGTACGCTCTTCTACAATGCGCAACACGAAAGGGCGCTCGATCTCCTGAAGCAGGCCCTCGCGGAGTTGGAGCGCGCACCGCTCGTCGGCCAACCCTGGAAGGTCACCGCGCAGGCCCTCGCGCTGCAGGGCGTCGTGCTGATCAGTCTGAACAAGAAGGCCGAGGCCGCCGAGGCGTTTCGGCGGGTGCTCCGCGTCGAGCCCGCGCACGCCTTGAGCACCGACGAGTTCACGCCCAGCGTGATCAGTCAGTTCGAGGGCTTTCGGAAAGAGCTCGCCCGCCAGAAGAAAGGCGTCATGCAGGTGCAGTCCGCGCCGTCTGGCGCCGAGGTGCTCGTCGAGGGGCGCGTGATGGGGGTCACGCCGCTCAGGCTCGAGCTGCCGGCCTCTGTCTACCGGCTCGCGGTGAGGGCCAACGATCGCATCTCGTACCTGAGGACCATCACCGTCCCTCGTGATGCGCTGCTTCAGATCGACCTCGCCTCCGAGGGCGCGCTCGTCACGCAAGCGCCGCTCTGCCTCTCAGCCAGGGACAAGGTCGCCGAGGCGGCGGCGCTCAAGTTGGCCAACACGGTCACCGCCGACGATCTGCTCGTCGTGAAGCTGGACGGCCCGAAGGGCGCGCCCGGTCAGTTCGTCGCCTCGCGCTACGAGATCCGCAGCGGCTCGATGGTGAGAGAAGGGCGCGTCCAGACGCCGACGCGCGGGAAAGATGCCTTCGGCGCGCTGGCGACCTTCCTCCTGACGGGGCAGAGCTCGGCGCTCATCGTGACCCCAGAGGCCTCGTCCATGTTCGCCGCAAAGCCGGTCGAGGTCGCAAAGCCGGTCGACGCCCCTGTCGCTCCGCCACCATCCACGAAGCCTCCCGTCGAGCCAACGGTCGCTCCGGGCTCGGCCATCGTCTCGGCGCCTCCCTCAGCGGCAGGGACGATCTCGGCGGGCCGGGTCGCTGCCTTTGTGTTGATGGGAGCCGGGGTCGCGAGCGTCGCCGGTGGGGTGGTCGCCTGGGTCAGAGGAGGCACAGACCGGGCGCGGCTGGCGACACTTCGGCAGTCCAACGGCAAGCTGCCAGAGCCAACGGACCCGGGTCATCGCGAGTCACTCGACATCCTCACTCGCGCTGATCTCAACCAGACGGTGGCGTTCTCGCTGCTCGGCGCCGGCGCCGGCTTCGCAGCGGCGGGGCTCGTCTCGTTCTTCGTGTTCCCGGGCGAGACCGTCGCAGTGACTGCTGTGCCGTCGAGCAGCGGGGCGGCTGTCTTCGTCTCTGGCAGTTTCTGAAGGCCGGAAGTGCTCAGGCCGACTGTTGAGCGCTCACCGACTTCGGCGTGATGTTCAGTCGCTTGAGCTCGTCGTCGAGACGGCCCGTCAGCATGAACGCCCACATCTTCCAGTCACCGAGTAAGGACCAGAGCGGGTACGTGAAGGTCGCGGGCCGGTTCTTCTCGATGAAGAAATGGCTCACCCACGCAAAGGCGTAGCCAGAGATGAGGGCTCCGAGGGCGTAGGCGGGTGTGAGGGTCACCACCGCCGCCACCAGGTTGAGCAGCGCCACGCCCGAACCGACGAAGTGAACCCATCGCGTCGCGGGAAGGCTGTGCTCGCCCAGATAGAAGGGCCAGAAGGTTTCGAAGGACTGGAGCCGACCGCTCATTTCGCGAAGATCTTCCGGAAGAGGCCGACGATGCCCGACTCATTCGTGCTCTTGAGCTCGTCGACCTTCACCTCTCTGCGCTGGCCAGGGGCTCCCGGCGCGAGTGACTCGGCCTGCTTGAGCCCCTTCTTGCGTGACGGGTCCAGCGACATCGCGCTGAACTCGTCTTCACCCTCGTAGGCGACCTGTGCACGAGGCCGGTCGTTGGGGGCAGACGGGGTCGATCCGGTTGGAAGTTTCTGGTTCGCCATTGCGTGCCCAGTCTAAGGACGATCAGGCCCGCTGCGCAAATCGGCCTGCCCAAAACGTTGACCACCTTCCCCCACCATGGGAGCGTCACCGACCTGATGCTTGGGTCACGCCTTGCCATCGTCCTCGCGGCAGCCACCCTGTGTGCCTGTGGCCCGGTTCAGTCGACCAGCTTCCTGATGGACGCTGAGACCATGCTCGAGGCGGCCAGAACTGCGCAGGCCGAGAAGCTCTCTCCGTACGAGTGGACCGCCGCGAATCTCTACCTTCACAAGTCGAAGGAAGAGGTCGGCTACGCCGATTTCGAGCATGCCGTCGACTATGCGAAGAAGGCCGTCGACTTTGCCACCCGCGCTCGTGATGGCGCGGTGAAGAGCGTCAGGCGCGCTGAACGCCCCGGCACCGTTCCATCGACCGCGAGGCCGGAGTGATGCAGCGCGGGTCTCTGCTGGTCGCGCTCGCGTTGGCGCCGGCGCTCGGCTGTTACAGCTCGGCGCAGATTCGCGCGTCGGCCGACATCATCAAAGGCGACATCGAGCGCGCCAGGCGTTCCAACGCCATGCGTTGTGCTCCCCGCGAGCTGGCGTCGGCCGAGGCGAACCTCGACTTTGCGCTGGGGGAACTTGACCAGGGCAACTCGAGCCGCGCGCACGATCACATCCTCGACTCCGAGACCGCGTCGAAGAAGGCGCTGTTGCTCTCGAGAGACTGCGCGCCTCGCCAGGTCGTGGTGAAGGAGCAACCGCAGCTCGTCGTGAAGATCGAAGAGACCGACACCGACGGGGACGGCGTCGTCGACAAGGACGACAAGTGCCCTCGACTGCCAGGCCCCGCGGAGAACAAGGGGTGTCCAGTCGAGGCTCCGAAAGATCGTGACGGTGACGGCCTTCCGGATCCGGTCGATTCGTGCCCCGATCAGCCCGAAGACAAGGACGGCTTCCAGGATGAAGACGGCTGCCCCGAGGCCGACAACGACAACGACGGGTTGGTGGACGGCGCCGACAAGTGCCCCATCGAGCCCGGCCCCATTCAGAACCTGGGCTGCCCGATCATCGACAAGGACGCCGATGGGATTCCGGACGACAAGGACCGGTGCCCGAACGAGCCCGAGGACAAGGACACCTACCAGGACGAAGACGGCTGCCCCGATCTCGACAACGACAGCGACGGCATTCCCGATACGAGCGACAAGTGCCCGCTCGTCGCCGAGGACAAGGACGGCTTCCAGGACGATGACGGTTGCCCGGATCCCGACAATGACGACGACACGGTGCTCGACGAAAAGGACGACTGCCCGAACCAGCCTGGCCCCGTGGACAACAAGGGCTGCCCGAAGAAGTACTCGCTGGTGCAGGTCACGAAGGACCGGATCGAGATCAAGAAGCAGATCAACTTCGCGACGGGCAGCGCGAAGATCGTCGGTGCAGTGAGCCAGCAGATCCTCAACGAGGTCGCCCAGGCGCTGAACGACAACCCGCAGATCAAGCGCGTTCGCGTCGAGGGCCACACCGACTCGGTCGGGGACGACGTGAAGAACCTGAAGCTGTCTCAGGCCCGCGCCGACTCCGTGCGCGCCGCGCTCATCAAGCTCAACGTCGACCCGGCCCGCATGGACCCGGTGGGCTTCGGTGAGACCAGGCCCATCTCGAGCAACTCGACGGCGTCAGGCCGCGCCGAGAACCGCCGTACCGAGTTCAACATCATCGAGCAGTGAGGCCGCGTCGATTCGCGTCCGCGGCGCGCCGAGACGGTGGGCTCGACGATCGAGCAGTCGCTCTTCCGTGACGGGCTTCGCGGCCTGGTGACGAGGGTGTGCTTCAGGGGCGCCCCGACGCGAGGGGCTTCCTCGGGCCGACGCCGTGCGACGCGACTCAGTCCTGAACGCGATCGCGAGGCTGGCTCGAGCCTGCTTCGTCACCGATCGGTGCGACCGGGTCGAAGTTGCCTGACAGAATCGCGTCCGTGTCCTTCACGCTCTGGGACACGGCGTCGACGCTGTTGAGCAGGCCGTCGAGCTGCTCGGTGAGCTGGCTCGGGCTCGTCATCGTCAGGGCCTGATCTCTGAGCAGCCGCACCGAGTTCTCGATGAGGTTCATCTGGCCGCGTGCGCGCTGCAGGAACGTGCTGATGTCGCGCACCGCGTCGACGCGCTTCTGCAGCACCTGCGCGTTCTTCTTCGCGAGCTCGACCAGCGCAGGATCGGTGTGGTTTCGCTCCAGCGCCTGCTGGGCCTCGAGCTGCCGGGTGAGCTCCTTGTCGGACACCGTGCCGAGGTACGCCTCGCTCTTCTGGCAGGCGGCCGCGAGCTTCACGAAGCTCTGGTACAGCTGGCCCAGCTTCTCGAGCTCGGTGCGGAGCAAGATGGCGCTGAACGTCGGGTTGTTCGCGATGTCGCGCTCGATCTCGACCTTGAGCTCCTCAAGCGCTTTGGCGCGCTGGAAGTCACGGCCTGCGAGCGTCTCGAGCAGGTTCTGAACGCGCGCCCGTTCCAGCTTCTCGCGTTCCTGGCGGGCGCCTTCCTTCACCGCCCGTTGAAAGGGCTTCAGGTCGGGCCCAACCACGAGCCACAACGCCTCGAGCGCGAGCGCGCCCACCCCGACCAACCAGTCCTGGGTCGCGAGCGCCGCCAACCCGGCACCGCCGAGCAGCGAGAGGTTGTAGACGTTCAGGAACGCCGCCTTCAGGAAGTTCGGGCGTTCGTCGAACCCGTCCATCTCAGAGGCCGACGCGCACGTTACCGTGCACCTGCAAGGTGTGGAGCATCTCGAGCACGTGAGCTTCGACGCGCTTGAAGTCGGCCGACTGCTTCACCCCGGGCTCTCGAGACTCGAAGAACGGCACCTCGATGCGGTGGAGCACCTTCGCCGGCCGATGTGAGAGCACGAAGATCACGTCAGCCAGATAGACGGCTTCGGCCACGTCGTGGGTGACGAAGAGCACCGAGTTGTCCTGGGTGCGCAGCACGTCGAGGATGAGCGACTGCATGCCCCAGCGCGTCTGCGGGTCCAGTGCGCCGAAGGGCTCGTCCATCAAGATGACGCGCGGCTGGTTGGCGAGCGTTCGGGCGATGGCGACGCGTTGCTTCATGCCGCCAGAGAGTTGCTTGGGCAACGAATCGGCGAAGTCCTTCAGGCCGACCTGGTTGATCAACTTCAGCGCCCGCGCTTTGCGCTCCTCGGCCGCGATGCCCTGCAGCTCGAGGCCGTACTCGACGTTCTTGCGCACCGTGCGCCACGCGAAGCTGGTGTAGCTCTGAAACACCATGCCGCGATCGCGGCCCGTGCCTTCGACCGGCTTGCCGTCGATGAGCACCTCGCCGAAGTCGGGCGTCATCAGCCCGGCGACGGCTTTCAGGATCGTGCTCTTGCCGCACCCCGACGGCCCGAGGAACACCGCCAGCTCGCCGACGCCCGGCTTGTTCGCGACCGTCAGGTTCACGTCGTCGACGGCATGCACCGTGCGGCCCTGGCGATCGGTGTACGACATCGACAGGTTCTTCAGCTCGAGCTTGGGCGGGGGGCCGGCCGACAGACCCGCCTGAGGAACGGCCGCGGCTGGAGACGGCGCAGCGTCAGACATCGGCTTCTCTCCACGAGAACAGAAGACGGTTGAGCCCGCCGATGATCAAGTCGGTGACGATGCCGATGACGCCGACCACCACGATGCCGGCGAAGCTCCACTCGGGCTTCAGGTGCTGTTCGGCCAACCGCAAGATGTAGCCGATGCCGTTCTGCGGGTTCACCAGCTCGGCGAGGATGATGTACGTCCAGGCGATGGCGTTCATCACGCGGAAGCCGTCGAAGATGGCTGGCAGCGCCGCGGGAATGAGGACGGTGCGAATCACCTGACTCTTGGTCGCGCCCAACGTGAACGCCGTCTGGACGAGCTCCTCTGGCACCAACCGGATGGCATCGACCACCGCGGGCAGCAGGAAGACGACCGTTCCCAGGAAGAGGAACGCCACCTTCTGCGACTCGTCGATGCCGAACCAGAGGATGAGGAGCGGGATGAAGGCGGTGATGGGCAGGTACCGCATCGGCGCGACGATTGGCTCGAAGATGCGGTTGATGAAGTCGAACGCTCCCATCGCGATGCCCAGAGGGAGCGCGACCACGATCGACAGCCCGATGGCCTTGGCGATGCGCAAGCCGCTGGTGGCGATGGCGAGGCCCAGGTCCTTCTCGAAGAACAGGTACAGCAGGCTCTTGAGCACCTGATCCGGCGCCGGCAGGAAGAAGTGCGGCACCAGCGGCTCGGGCTCTCCCGTCCGCGTCACCTGCACGTACGAGAGCACGCACCAGGTGATGAGGATCACCGCCACCGAGACGAACGAGATCAACCGCGCCGAGCCTTTGGACACCGACGTTCGCAACCCCCACAGTGACGACTTTGAACCCTGACGCTTTGGCTTCGCCATTCGAAGACCTTCCGTCACTCTGCGTTCAGGACGACCTTGATGTCCGTGCGTCGGTTCAGGGCGCGACCATCTTCGTTTTCGTTGCTGGCGACCGGGTTTCCGCTGCCCTTGCCGACGGCGACGAAGCGCTTGGCGTCGAGGTTGAAGTTCTTCACCAGGTACGCCTTCACTGCCTCGGCGCGCTTCTGCGAGAGCGACTTGTTGGTCGGCTCGTTGCCGCGGCTGTCGGTGTTGCCTTCGACCTGCAGGTAGGTGTTGCCGAAGGCGAGCATCGTGTCGCCGAGTGAGTCGAGCGTGAAGTAGCTGCCGGGCATGATCTCGTCCGAGCCCGTCGTGAAGTGAATCGAGAGGCTCTTCTTCACGATCGCGCGGTCGGTGATCTTCGGCTTGTCCTTGAAGGCGAAGGTCTCTTCGACCTTCTGCTCCTTGTACTGCGAGGCGAGCGCCGCGACGAAGCGGCTGTCCTTCCAGTCGGCGGCATCGACGACCTTGGTGATGACACCCTTCTTGCGCCAGATGACGAAGGCGCCGTTGAAGAGCGCATCGAACGAGGACCGCGGGCCCGAGAGGCCGAAGAAGATGCCGTTGTCGGCGAACGCGGTGAGCTTGAGGCCCGAGAGCATGCCCGAGACGTCTTCCGGGGTGAGCTTGAGCTCCGTGGCGACGATGCGGTTGGTCCCTTCGGGGTCTTCCTTCATCACGCCAATCGCGTCGAACCAGCCGGCGACGAAGTCGGCGATGGCCCTGGGCGACTCGTCGATCACCTGCTGTCGCGCCACGAGCGTGTCGGCGATGACGTTGGTGGCGGCCACGGTGCTCACCAGCACGTGCGCTTCGTCTTCACGCGCCGAGACGGCGCCAGAGAGATCGGGCTCCCACGTGACGGCCGCGTCGACCTTCTTCGCCTTGAAGAGCGCGGCGGCCTGCGGCGCCTCGGGAACGATGGTGAGGTTCTTCTCGATGTCGGCGCGGTCCTGAGGCGAAAGGCCCGACTGGGCGAGCAGGAACAGCAGCAGCCAGTGCGAGGGCGTGTACTGCGTGGTGGCGATCTTCTTCCCCTTGAGATCCTCGACGGACTTGATCGTCTTGAGGCTGACGATGCCGTCGCCGCCGCGGCTCCAGTCTTCCTGGATGATGGCCTTCGCCTTGATGCCCTTCTCGGCCAGCACGCTCGCCTCGCGCGCATAGCTGTCGACGGTGTCCCACATGATGTCGACGTCACCCGAGATGAACGCGGCCAGCTTCTGGCTCGGGTCTTCGAAGAGTTTGAACTCGACGTCGAGGCCGTACTTCTTCTTGTAGAGGCTCGCTGCGCCGCCTGGCTTCATGCCGCCGTTGGCGACGATGCCCGGTGCGTGGCCGGCCCACGTGTTGATCGCGACCCGGAGCGGCCGATTGAGCGTGGCCGCGCCAACGGTGGCCGTGCCTGCGTTGACGGGCAGCTTGCCGTCTCGAGGTGCATCTTCGAACCCGTCGCGGAGCCTGGCGAAGTCGTCTTTGGTGACGTCGTCGGCGCCCGCGCCATTGGCCGAGCGCTCGTCGGGGGTCTTCTTCGAGCTGGCGCCGGCGAACTCACGAAGCTTGTCGCCAAGCCCGAAGCGAGCGAACCCGATGTACCCGATGACACCCAGCGCGACGAGGGCGATGAACAGCTTGCCGAACCCAGTGAGCTTCACGTGTGAGACCTCCGACCAAGGTACGTCATTCGTCCGTCTTGCTTGCCGCCGGCTCACCTGCCGGAGCGGTGGGTGAGGGGGACGGCGTGTGGAAGAAATCGAGCACCTTCGAGACCTGGCGCTTGCGCACGTCGGCCGCGGCGGCGAGGCCTGCGAGCGTGTTCGTGCGCTTGTCGATGTCGGCTCGCAGGGTGATCACCTGGTCTTCGAGCCTGGCGATCTGCGCCTGGGCGTCGGTGATGGCCTTCGCGGTCTGCTGCTCGTTGACGCGCACGTAAGCGTCGAGCGCCTTGGTCTGCGTCAGCACGGCCTCGACGATCTTCGCGATCTCGAACCCGAAAGCCTTGAGGGACGCCTCGACGATCTGCCGCTTGAGCTCGTCGCTCGCCGAGTCAGGCAGGTTCTTCAGCAGGTCCTCTGCCTTGCGGACCCGGTCGAGCGCCTGCGGGTCGATGCCCGCGTTCTTGAACACGGCGTCGAAGTCGATCTTCGCCGGGGCGACGGGCTCGCTCGCGAGCGGCGCTGGCTTCGGCGCCACCGGGGCGTGGTGGGAAGGAACCTCTGGCGCGTGCGACGCAGGCCCTGGCGCAGACTGCCTCGCGATCGCGGCGATCTCATCAGCAGCCGAGGGCGCTTCGCCGTCTTCTGGCTTCGGTTCCGACTCGCCCGCGGGAACGCTCTCGACGAACAGCCCCAAGATTCGTTTTCCGAGGCTCTTGTCGTCAGGCATGCGCACGGGCTTGTAGCCCGCGAACCTCAGGCAATGAACCACATTCGCCGAGCAGCGCGACGCAACTCGTTGAAGTTCGTCACGAACGAGGCCGCAAATTGGTTCATCGAAGCCGCGGGGCGAAGTAGATTGTGAGGCATGTCCAAGTACGAGGTCCACATCCCGGCAGCGTCGCAGGGGGGGTTCAACATCACGCTGAAGGTGAGCGCCGACAACTGGATGGCGGCGCTCAAGGCGGGGATGCAGAAGCTCGGCGAGCAGGGGTCGGTCAGCTCGAACGTGATGGTTGACGTTCAGGAAGACCAGTCGATCCACATCACCGACAACATGAGCGGCCGGGTCTTCCGCATCCGCGAACTCTCCGAGGAAGAGGCGGCGGTCGCGCGGGTCAAGCGCCCCTCACAGATCCGGCCTGCGATCCAGAAGCGGGTCGAGGCGAAGACCGATCCAGGCCTTCCTGCCGTCGAGGCGTCGAAGACGCTCGTGGGCTTCTCGCCCGACAAGACCGCGCCGCTCGGCAATGCGCTCGACACCAACAAGACGATGCCGGCGATGCCGGCTGAAGAGGTCGCCAAGGTGCAGGCCGCCATCAAGGAGGCCGAACGGAAGGGGGCTGCCGAGCCCCCGACCGAGCCACCACCCAAGCCGTATCGGTCCTCATCGCCCAGCCGCGTCGGCATGAAGAGCTCGCCTCGCATCGAGGTGAAGACGGAAGACGTCGAAGAGCTCGAGCACCCGGTCAAGCCCGTCACGGCGCCCATCGGCCGTCAGCGGTCGAGCCCGAACTTCAACCAATCGAAGCAGAGCGCGGAAGAGGTGTTGTCCGACGTCTTCATGCGCATCACCGAGATCGCTGATCGCAAGGAGATCGCCGACGCCATGCAGTTCGTGCTCGAGCTCGCGATCGAGAAGGTGCCCTGCGAAGCCGGCAGCGTGCTCCGCGCCGACCTCGCCTCAGGTGACCTGTCGTTCATCTCGGCGACGGGGCCACGAGCGAAAGCGCTGCTCGAGAGCAAGATCGTCATTCCCGCGGGGACGGGCATCGCCGGGTTCTGCTCGTTCGAAGGGGTGTCGGTGGCCGTCTCTGACGTGCAGAAGGACCCCCGCTTCTACTCGGCGATCGGCGAGAAGG
The DNA here is from genome assembly GCA_040400045.1 of Myxococcaceae bacterium. Taxonomy (GTDB): domain Bacteria; phylum Myxococcota; class Myxococcia; order Myxococcales; family Myxococcaceae; genus Xiheimicrobium. The sequence continues at coordinate 67,083 of JBBAQZ010000016.1, read as the reverse complement.
TCGATTTCGAGACCAAGTCGCTGCTGTGCGCACCGATGATGACGCACGGTCGCTCCTTCGGGTGCCTGCAGCTGATCAACCGCAAGGGCTCCCCGCAGTTCGCGGAGCACGAGGTTGGCGTGCTCGCCTACCTTGCGCACCAGGCGGCGCTGTACCTCAACAACAGGCTCTGACCGCTACTCGCCGGGGCTCTCGTCGACTGACGCCTCGGCCGCCGGCTTGATCAGCTCGCGCAGCACGACCGTGGCGTAACTGCCTGACGGAAGGCCGAACTGCAGCCGCACCACGTCACCAGTCGCTTCGAACGCGGGCTCGCCGAGCCGCACGCGAAGCAACCGACGGGTCCCACGCGTCTCATCGCCCCCAGCCGCGAACGTCTCGCTCGTCACGCCAGCGGCGGTGAGGACCTCGGCCTCGAGCGCGGCGGCGTCGTGGGTTGGTGCGCGCATCTCGGGGCCGAACATGGGGCCGGTGGGGCTCACCTCGAACGCGTCGGCGCGCGGCTGATCGACCTGCGGTTCGTCGCAGAGGAACTCGCCTCCGGTCTCCTGCTTCTTGAGCACGTCACCATGCAGGACCGTCGCGAAGAGCCCCCGCGCAAGCCGGGCGCCCAACACCTGGTTGAAGAGCGACGACTGGTACGCAGAGAGGAAGAGCTTTCGCTCGAAGCGGTCGCGGTGCCGGCCTCCGGCCAGGAGAATCTGCTTCCCTCGTTCGGCGTTGTCGCCCCGGGCCCCGAAGCGCTGCGAGCCAAACGCGTTGGGGACGCCGCGAGCACTGAGCTGCTCGAAGGCCGCCCGCGCCGCGCCTGCGTCGGTGACTCCGCGCACGACGAGCGTGAAGCGGTTGCCGCGCAGGTGGCCCGACTTCAGCTTGTTGCGATGTCGCGAGGTCTTCAGCACCGCGAGCCCCGGCACCGTGAAGCCTTCGAGCTTCGCGATCGCCTTCCACGGCAGCGACAGCCACTGCCGCGTCACGGCCTGCTTGTCCTTCAGGCCAGCCCAGCTCACGTCACGCTCGCCGACCCCGACGTGCCGGGCGATCAGCTTCGCGACCTCGGGCGTGGAGCGCCCGCGTTTCTCGATCCACACGAACCCGTGCTCGCCGTCGGGCAGCCCATTGGGCTCATACGCGGCGATCTCTTCGACCTCGAAGTCCTCGGGGCAGGCCTTGAACGAGCCGCCGCAGCCGGGCACGTCGGCGGTGAGCCAGGGCAGGGTCGTCACATCGTCACTTCATGTCGATGGAGCTGAGCAGCTCTTTCACGCGACGCGCGAGCTCCTCGTCGGCTCGCGACTCGAGCAGCTCGCCAGCCTGGAACAACAAGAAGAACATCACGTCCGACAGCGCTTGCTTGAACGACGTCAGCGGCTCGGAGCCCATCTGCCCGCCGGCCTTGAGCTGCGCGTACTGCTCGAGCACGAGGGCTTCGTCGAGGCTGCCGTCAGCCAGGAACGAGAGCCCGCTGAGCACCCGCGAAGTCGATACCCCTGAGCCGCGCAGCGCGGCATTCGCCGAGGCGAGGAACATCGAGAGCTGCCCCCGCCGCGCCACCTCGTCGCGCACCTCGCGGAAGATGAAGTTGAAGACGTGGAGCACTTTCCGCTCGTCGACCGCGGGCGCCGCCCAGGGGACCTCACCCACTGGGTCGGGAGCCGCCATCATCGGCGCTGGCGCTGGCGCTGCAGCGGCCGGGGCCGCCGGCTGTCGAGGGGCTGACGGCGCGGCCACGATCGCCGCGGCTGACGTCTGCGAGACCTGCACGTAGTGGCCTTCGAGCAGCCGGTAGACGATGCGCGTCGCGTCGAACTCGGAGACCTTGCAGAGCCGGCCGAGCTCGATCACCGTCTTCGTCCCATCGACCGCCGAGAGCAGCTGATCCTCTTCGGGCTCCAGCTTGCCGTCGGACACCTTCTTGCGAACGACGTAGAGCTTGCCGTGAGGCACGCGCTTCCGGAACTGGGCGAACTCGTCGATCTTGCGGATCGAGTCCATCAGCAGGCCCTGCATCGAGAGCGACAGGTTGTGCACCAGCGCCTTCTCTTCGAGCGCTTGATCGATCAGCATGAAGGTGCCGTCCCTGGCCAGCATCATGCCGTGGAAGATCTCGGTGATCTGTTCCTGGAGGCACTTGTAGAGATCGTGGGCCTTCAAGATACCGCGTTCGACCATCGCCTTGCCCACGCGCGAAGGCGGGGCGTCGGAGAGCACCTGCTCGAGCTGGGCGCGCGAGACGAAGCCCAGCCGCACCATCACCTCGCCGATGCGATCAGACACCGAATCGGATGCCGCCGACCGCACCTCGCCATCCTTCAGCGTGAGCAGCCGCTCGTTGCCCGGCGCCGACAGACGGAGAACGCCCGTCCACCGTGCCTGCCCGAGAAACGCGATGAGATCTTGCAGCGGAAACGTGCCGCAGTCTCCGGCGAGCACCACGCGAGGCTGGCCTTCGATGATGCCGCCCAGCGCCGGGCTCCGCACCAGGACGATCCAGTCAGGTGAGGTCGGTTGGAGCCGGTAGAAGCCTGTGCGACCGGCGAGGCCCGAAGCTCCGTCTGTCGACGCCAGCGCTCCCTTTGGATCGACCACGAAGCGTTGGCCCACCGCGTCAGTTCCCGGTCCAGCTCGAGTGACCCGACAGCCAGTCCTGTTCGTCGTCGACCGCGAGCAGCAGCGTCTCGAGCGAGAACGTCAGCGTGACCTTGCGACCGTTCACGAAGACCGACGGGGTCGAGTCGACTCCGCCCGCCTTGCCGGCCTCTTTCGAGGCATTGAGCTCGTCGATGTACTTCTTCTCCGACACCGCCTTGTCGAAGGCCTTCTCGTCGAGCCCGACCTTCTTCACCAGCTGTCGAATCAGGCTCTCACTCAGGGCCGTCTGGTTGTCGAACAGCGCGGCCGACAGCGTGAGGAACTTCCCGTTGTCTCTCGCGAACAGCGCGGCCTGGCCGGCGAGGGTCGAGTTGGGGTGAATGGCGAGCGGGAAGGTGGCGAAGCACACCCGCACCTGCGGCCGTGACTTGATGAGTTCGTCGATCATCGGGCGCGCGGCGTTGCAGTACGGGCACTCGAAGTCGCTGAACTCGACCATCGTGATCCTCGCGTCTTTCGGACCTACGCACTGGCGCTCGTCGACGGTCAGCTTCGTTCGCTTGGCGGAGAACGTGGTGTTGTACCTCGCGAGCGCGTTGAGGATCTCGGTCGCGGCGCTGCCCTCGGAGGCCTGGAAGGCCGCGTAGCCGACGAGCCGCTTCGTGTGCTTGCACGCGTCGCCTTTCTTCAGCGACGCCATCAACGTCAGGGGCCGGCCACACGCGTCGAACTCGTCGGTCAGCACGTTGACGAGTTCCTTCCTGGCTGCCGCGGACAGCCGCGAGAAGTCGAAGCCCGGAAGCTCGGAGAGCAATCGGGCAGGGTCGCTGCCCTGTGCAAACGCGCGAGGACCGAACGCGACCGCGGCGAGAACGAAGAGCGCGAAGAGCGCTTGTGATGTCCAGACGCGAGGCGCCACGATGCGTTTCGTTGTACCCACGCGAGGTGGGCTTGTAAAGGAACGACCTTTCTCACGAATTCCCATGCGACGACTCCTTCTCGTGCACACCGGCGGCACCCTCGGCATGAGCGGCCGACGGCCGCACGCGCTCAAGCCTGGCGCGTTCTTTCGCACCGTGCGCGAGCGAGTGCCCGAGTTGACGAAGCTGGCCCACCTCGAGTTCGAGCTCTTCTCGAACGTCGACAGCTGCGAGATGCAGCCCGAGTTGTGGACACGACTGGCGACGCTGCTTCATGAACGCCTCGACGACTTCGACGGCGCGGTCATCACGCACGGCACCGACACGCTGTCAGACACCGCGTCGGCCCTGTCGTTCATGCTCCGCAACCTCGACAAGCCCGTGGTGTTGACGGGCGCGCAGCGGCCGCTCGGCGAAGTGCGCAGCGACGCGCGCCTGAACCTGATCGACGCCGTGACGGCGGCGCTGCATGGCCCGAAAGAGGTGACAGTCTGCTTCGACTCGCACCTCTTCCGGGGCAACCGCGTCCGCAAGGTATCGATCGCCGAGTACGACGCCTTCGACAGCCCGAACCACCCGGTGCTCGGGGTCCTGGGGGTCGAGGCCCGGTTTCAGCCCGGGCTGGCGCGAAAGGGCCGGCGCAGCCTGTGGCCGAAGGTCGTGCCCGAGGTCTTCCTGTTGCGGATCTTCCCGGGGCTCGACCCTGCGCTGGTGCTGCCGATGCTGCCCCATCTCAAGGGGCTGGTCGTCGAGGCCTACGGAGCAGGCAATTTCCCCGTTTCCACCGAGCTGGGGCGTTCGCTCGAGCCCGTCTTTTCCGAGGCGCAGCGGCTGAAGATTCCCGTGGTGGTGGTGAGCCAGGCGCATCGGAACGGCGTCGACCTTTCCCTCTACGAGTCCGGTTCGCTCGCGCGCTCGTACGGAGCCATCAGCGGCGGAGACCTCACCATGTCGGCTGCTGTGGTGAAGCTGATGCACGGATTGGCGCACGTGGCTCCGCGTGGGCTTCGGGCGTACCTCGAACGATCGGTAGCCGGGGAACGCGGCTGAGTGTTAACGTTCTCAGGCAAGTGAACGAGCACGGGCATGGCTGAGGACAAGACTGCAGTCCACAGCATCAAGGATCTCCTGGGGGAGGCCCAGAAGAAGAACGCTGCGTATCTGATCGTCATCAGCGCGCGTTCGCCGGCCTCCGTCGGTCGAATGCTCAAGCTCGATAAGAGCGAGTTCGTGATGGGGCGCAGCCCCGATCTCTCCCTGCAGGTGGATGACGACGGCATCTCGCGTCGCCACTGCAAGATCGCACAAGCCTCGAACGGCCATTTCCAGCTCGTCGATCTCGGTTCGACCAACGGCACCTACCTCAACGGCATCAAGGTGAACGTCGCCACGCTGCAGGACGGTGACAAGATTCAGATCGGCGCGAACACCGTCGTGAAGTTCAGCATTCAGGACCAGCTCGAAGAAGAGTACCAGCGGTCCATCTACGAGTCGGCCACCCGCGACGGCCTCACTCGCATCTTCAACAAGAAGTACTTCATCGACACGCTCCGCAAGGAGTTCGCCTATTGCCTGCGGCACCGCGTGCCGTTGTCGTTGGTGATGTTCGACATCGACTTCTTCAAGAAGATCAACGACACCTTCGGTCACCCGGCAGGCGATCACGTCTTGCAGAAGGTCGCGGCCAAGGTCAGCGAGACGGTGAGGCAGGAAGATCTCTTCGCGCGCTATGGTGGCGAGGAGTTCGCGCTGATGCTCCGGGAGTCTCCGGCCGACAACTCCATCCGTTGTGCCGAGCGTTGCCGTCGCGCCATCGATGGAGCCGACTTCGCCTTCAACGGCACACCGATCAAGGTGACCATCTCTCTCGGCGTCGCCACGCTCTTCGACTCGGACTTCGCGCAGCCGGAAGAGCTGATCAGCGCGGCCGACAAGTACCTCTACCGCGCCAAGCGTAGTGGGCGGAACCGCGTCGACGCGTCCGACATCAGCGGCCCTTGAGAGCGAGGTCCGAGCGGACGACTCGATGGGTCCATCGCGTGGTCCATCGCGTCAGGATGACGGGTTGCAGGCAGCCGGCGGGGCTCACGGCGCGACAGGAGGAATCGTCGGGGGGATGGGCGTTTCGAGCGCGACCTCGCTGCTCGAGTCATAGAACTCGACCCGGTTGCCGCCGCGCGCCATCGCCTGCGTGAGCCCGTCCTGCGCCTGTCGTACGAGATCCGAGAAGCCGTACTCGCGGCCTGGTTCGCCCGCCGCGACGCCGACCGAGATGGTGGGGTGGATCACGTCGTCGCCGGTCTGCAGGGTCGCGCGCGAGACCCGTTCGCAGATTCGGCGCGCGACGATCAACGTTCCGGCGAGATCGGTGTGCGGCATCAGCAGCAGCACGCGATCGGCGGAGTACTGAACCGGGAAGTCGGTGTCGCGGAGCGAGCGTCGAATGGCGAGCGCGAGTCCGCCCATCAGCTGAGACTGCACGGGTGACTGCTGCAACCCCTTGAGGGGATCGAACGCCAGCAACGCGAGCGCGAGGGGAAACCCATAGCGGCGGGCCCGCTTCACCTCGACGAAGAGCACCTCCTTGAAGTGCGCGAAGGTGTAGAAGTTCGTCGTCGGGTCGAGAATGCCCTCGCCGGCCCTGCTCGAGGCGTTGCCGTCGTCGTCGCGGCGGTTCGCCCATTCGGCCAGGCGCACTTTGAGGTCATTCACCGAAAGCGGGAGCGGCAGCACCGCGTCGGCGAAGGGGGCCTTGAACCCCTTCGACTGCGCCGCCAGGAGCCTCGCGTTGGGGGCCTTCGCACGAACCAGGCGCGCCAGCCGCGACGGAGACTTCGCCGACGCACCCAGCACCACCAGCTGCTCCGCGCCGAGCTCGTCGACGCTCTTGGCGGAAGAGACGGTGAGGCCGGCCTTCTTGAGCCCGGCAGCGAGGGCTTTCCAACGGGATTGGTTGGGTTCGATGACGGCAGCGTGCTTGAGCTTCATGTCGAGGGTGACTCCTTCACGGCGTGACGCCCAGTCTACGCAAGCTCTCGGTCGCGGCCATTTTCACACGGGTGTCGCTGTCAGTCTTTGACGCCTGTGCAAGGGCCGAGACAGCCAGCGGTCCTCCGACCTCGCCCAGCAGGCCCGCCGCGGTGAGTCGGACCTCGACGTTGGGGTCCTGACCGAGCTTCGAGATGACGAGGGGCTGGGCCTTGCGGGGGTCGATCACGGAGACCGCCCTGAGGGCCTCGGCCCGCACCCTGCCGCCCCGATGCTCGAGGAGCGGCGCGAGCCGGGGCGCCAGTGGGGTCAACCGGTGGGCAGCGATGGCCTGGGCCGCGCCGGCCAGCACCTCATCGGCGTTCGAGGTCAGCGCCTCTTCGACGAGCGGCACGACGCCGGGCTCTCGGGGCAGCAGCAACACGGCCCGCATGACGCCGGCCTGCAGCGTCACGTTCTTCGCAGCCGCCGCGCGAGCGAGATCGGGGACCGCGGCTCTGCGTGCACAGCCGGCGAGCGACACGAGCGCTTCTGCGCGAACCACGTCAGGCTGGGTCTCGTCTTCCCAGGTGCGCCGGGTGAGGGCAGGGCACTTCGGATCGTCGACGTCTGCCAACAAGGTCAGCCAGCGGCGTTTCTCGGCGGCGTTGGCGGGGCTCGCGCCAGAGAGTCTCGCCTCGGCTGCCTCGGTCACCGAGCGCCCCTCGCCGCGAGCGATCGCCCGGGCGGCGGCCATTCGAATCGAGGCCTGGCTGTCGTTGAGGGCCAGCTGCAGCTCCGAGGCGCTCAAGGGCGCGATGGGTGCGAGCGCTCCGACGGCCTGGCGTCTGGCGTCCTTCTCTGTCGATGCCAGCAACGGCCGGTTCTTGTCGCGCAGCAGCGAGTAGAACTTCAACAACCGGTCGACCTGCCCCGCGTCCCTCTCGGTGGCATCGCGCAAGAGCGCGAGGCCGACCGGGGGCCCGCCCCGCTCGGCGTGCAGCACGAGCAGCTCGGCCAGCGCTTCGTCCGTCTCGACGGCTCGCGGGCCGAGTGCGTCGAGCACCACCCGCGCGGGCCCGGTGCCGCGGCCGGCCGACAGACACTGCAGCGCCTCGTGCGCGCGGTTCCGATCGGCGACGAAGAGGTCGAGGGTGCCTTGTTTGTACACGCTGCCGTCGATCGCCTGACACGCGCTCCGCGCCTTTGGCTCGCTCGCCAGGAGCGCATCGCGGGTCGACGACCGGGCGCCGGCTGCCATCAGCGCCGTGAGGCACGTCGCCACCCGTCGCTCATCGCTGGCCGAATCGATCACCTGTCCGAGGCGCTGCTCGACGGTGAGGTGCTTCGACTTCGCGTCGGCCTTGATGGCGCTCCAGCGCACCAGCCAGTCGTCGTCGGTGAACGCGGCGTCGGGCACGGCCGAGAGCCTGAAGAGCCAACCCATCGGCTCGGCGTCGAGGCCGCACTTCACACACAACGACGCGCGCTGCCGGGCGTCTGGGATGAGGGCTTCGCAGGGGCGCCGGCATCGCGCGCTCACGTCTCGCGACTGGGCCGCCACGGGCCACGTCAACAGGAGCAGGACGACGAACAGGTGTCGCACCATTCGCGATGGTAGCCTCTTCGCCATGCTCCGTCGCGGCTTCCTCTCCGGCCTGCTCCTCGTCGCAGGCCACGCCCTCGGGAAGGATAAACTCGCCGAGACCCGAGAGGCCCTCGCGGCGCTCGAGTCGGGCAGCCTGTCGCCGACTCAGGTGGCCAACCGCATCTCGTTCGCGGGCACCGAGGCGGTCGCCACCGACGCCATCGCGTTCGCCTTGCGGCGACTGGTGGGCACGAGGGTCCGCAACGCGTTCTTCGAAGTGCTCGCGCAGATTGCCACGCCGCACCCCGAGCTGCTCGCGTTGGCGACGGCCGCGGCCCGCACGACCGACGATCTCCCCTACCGCATGAACGGCCTTCGGGTGCTGGGCCGAATGAAGCAGCCCTCGGTCCTGCCGGTGCTGATCCCGATGCTCATGGAGAAGCCGCTGGGGGTTCGACGCGAGGCTGCGAAGGCGCTCATCGCGATCAAGAGCCCCGGGGCTGCGCGGGATCTGCTGGTCGCGGCGAAGACCGAAGACGACCCCGAGACGCGCGCGCTCATGATCGTCGGCGTCGGCAAGCTCGCAGACCCGAAGCAGGCCAGGGGCCTCGAGTCGTTGCTCGAGTCGTCTTCGGAGTCGACCCGCCTCGCCGCCACCCAGGCCTTGTGTCTGCTCGGGAGCAAGAAGGGCTTCGACGCCGCGAAGGTGCTCCTCGCCTCGAAGGACAAGGACGAGCGGCTGCAGGGCGCGACGCTCTTCGATGGGGCGCCCGCGAAGCTCGCCGGGCCGATGCTGACGCCGCTCCTCAGTGACCCAGAGGTCTCGGTGCGTGCGCGCGCGGCCAGAATCCTGGCGCTGGGAGGCGACGACCGGATGGTGGAATGGCTCGTCCTCGAGAGCTTCAAGTCACACGTCGACGAGCGCCTCGTCTACGAGACCGAGCTCGAGGCGCTGCGCCTCCCCGACGAGCAGCGAGCGCTGATCGTGAAGAAGGCAGGCTTGAAGTGAGCTTCGTCGTGATGGCGCTGGTCGCCGTCGCTCCATGGCAGGCGCTCGATGGTGGCGCGCGGGCGGCGCAGCTCGACGCGCTCAAGTCGCTTCCCCTCGAGGCCCGGTTCGCCGCGGCGAGCGAGGGCTTCCTCGGTACGGCGTACGTCCTGTCTCCACTTGGTGAAGGGGCGGGGCACGACCCTGATCCCCTCGTTCGTTACGATGCGGCCGACTGCCTCACGATGGTCGAGCAATCGCTGGCCCTCGCCATCACGCCCGAGGCCTCGCAAGTCATCGAGACGCTGAACCGCATTCGCTACGAAGGCGCGCCGTCGTACGAGGGCCGACTGCACGTGATGGAAGCGCAGTGGCTGCCGGTGAACGTGTCGCGGGGCCTCCTCGAAGATGTGACCCGCCGCTACGGGAAGGACGTCGTGAAGCGGGTCAGCAAACGCATCACGAAAGAGACGTGGGCGGAAAAGGGCGGCGTGTCGCTCGGGCTCTCGCCAGCCGGGCAGGCGATCGGAGAGTTCTTCCTCGACATCGTTCCGTCAGACCGAGCACCGGCCGTGCTGGCCACTGCGCCCGAGGGCCTGATCGTGGTCGTCGTTCGTGCCGATCGACCGCGGTTGGTCACGCGCGTCACGCATGTCGCCGTGTTGGTGCAGAAGGCGTCGGGGCCGTTTCTGCGTCACGCGTCTCGCAGCTTCAAGAAGGTGGTCGACGAACCGGTCGAGAAGTATCTCAAGCGGAACCTCGAGTTCGGTGCGTGGACCGTCGAAGGCGTCGCGCTGTACCGCGTCAGAGAGCCGTCCTGGCTCGACGCAGGCACGGCGGTGGATGCCGGCTCGACCGAAGCGCCGGTGGATGCTGGCGGCTCGTCGTCGGGCGATGCAGGCGTCGCGGAGCCGCCGGTCCGGTCCAGTCCGCCACTGGTGTTGGAAGAGCGCCCGTGCCGGTGTTCCTCGACGGGGGCAGGAGCGGTGCTGCTCCTGCTCCTCGCCGGCGTGCGCTCAGGCCGTCGGCGTCTCGGCTGAGAGGGCCTCTTCTTCAGCTGCCTTTTCGTTCTCGGCCGAGTCACGCTCGATGGCCTCGAGTTCCTGCGCGACGAGCGGTCCCGCCTTTTCCATCGACTCGCTGGCCACGAGCACGTCGAAGAAGGCGCGCTCGGCGGCGCCCAGGCCGCTCGCTGCTGCGGCCCCGCCGGCTCTGGAGAACGCGTCGAGACCCGCGTCGGTCAGCACCGCCACCAACCGCTCTGCCGTGAGAGGATCGGTCGTGGTGGTCGCCACTGTGAAGGTGCGTGGGTTCATGGTGAACAAGGCTAGCCGACCCGTCGGGCCCGGGCTCCAGGAAGAATTGCCCCCGCCCCCAGATGGGTGTCAGATGCGGATCGCATGAATCGCGTCAAATTCCTCGTCTTTGCTGTCGTCGCCATCGGCCTGTTTGCCTACGGCCTCAAGCTGGCCCCGACCCTCGGCGCCGATCGGAGCACCCAGGACGCTTCGGTCTCTCTGGCTGGCGTCCCTGCGGCCGTCGCCTTGAGGCTCGAGGGCCGGCGCTCCGAGATTCAGGCCGCCGTGCTCAGGCTCGGTGGTTCGAACGCGCTCAGCAATCCGGGGCCGAAGGCAGCCAAGCCTGAAGCTCCGACCGTCGACCGGTTCATTGCCGTCCGGTCCGCGGCGACCGAGGGGATGAGCGAGGCCTCCAAAGCCGGGCTGGTCGTCGTCGTCGCGAATGAGGCCGGGGCGCTGGTGGCGCAAGGGCTCATCGATGGCGCCGTGCCTCCCGAGGGCTTCGATGTGGCGGCGATCACTTCCGCTGGCGGCGCAGGCGCGGTCGTCACGGTGTTCGGTGCTCCCCACCTTTTCTACGCGTTGCCGTTGGTCGTCTCGGACAAGAACGAAGTGAAGCCTGCGGGAGTGGCCGCGATCGGCGCGCCGGTGCTGCCTGACGGCAAAGTGCTCCTCGAAGGGCTGCGCACGGAGCTTCGCCTGTCGGGGCTGGCGCTGCTCAGCGCCGGCAAGGTGCTCGCGCTCGACGGAGACAAGGCACTGCTCGAGACCGCCGCGAAGCAGGTCAAGCCTGGCGCCATCGTCCCAGTGACCGAGGGAGCGCTCGACACGCTCGGTCCCGTCTCGCTCCCGATGATGAGCGAGCTCACGCAACAGCTTGCCCTTCGGCGGCCGATCGCCGGGACGCCGTATGAGGTGCTGGCCACGGTGTCGTCGGCCGAGGGCCTCATTGCCCTCGCGGGCTTCCAGAAGTTCGGCCTCGGCGCCATGACGGGGCTCTTCCTGCTGTCGCTCGCCGTGACGGCGCTCCTGAAGAGCGGAGAGGAGGAAGGGGCGGCGATGGTGATGCCGGCGCTTCCCGCGCCTCCACCCCGCCCGCAGGCGAAGCAGCTTGAGACCGACGCGGTGCCCGAGCAGGGCCACGTCGCGCCCGAGGCCAGTCCCGACGACTTCGACTTTCCGGCCAGTCCGCAGCAAACCTCCAGACCGGTCACCTCCCAGGCCCCCGCGCACGCCCCCGATGCACCGCCAGAGCCCGAGGAGCCAGCCTCAGACCCGTTCGCCGATCTCGCTCCGGCCCCCGTCTCGCGTCCGCCGCCGCCGGTCCAGACCTCGAGTACGCCCGTCTTCCAGCCCCCGCCGCCCCAGCCAGCACCTCCGCCGCCCTCGAAAGCTTCAGCGCCCCCGGCCCCCAATCCGTTCAACGACGAAGAGGGTGGCCGGACGACGGCGTACCCGATCTTCAAGCCACCATCGGGGGCGAAGCCGTCCGCTCCCACGCCCGGAATGGACCCGTTCGCGATGGCGTCAGGGCAGCTCTCTCAAGAGGAGCAGGAGAATGGTGAGGGTGACTACAACCCTGACGCCACGCGCGTCGCCGCCGTGCCTGCCGAGCTGATCAAGGCCGCACGCCAGACGGGTCCTTCGGGTGTGATCGGCGAGCGACCGGGTTCTCCGAAGGTGACGTCAGCAGCTCCCAGGGTTTCTTCGGTGATCGGCACTTCCTCGCCTGGCGGCCCGACCGACGAAGAGCGTCACTTCCAGGACGTGTTCCGCGAATTCGTGGCGACCCGTGAGCGCTGTGGGGAACCGGCCGACGGCCTCACCTACGACAAGTTCAAGGCCAAGCTCCTCAAGAACAAGGAGCAGCTGGTGCAGAAGTACAACTGCAAGTCCGTCCGCTTCCAGGTGTACGCGAAGGACGGCAAGGCTGCCCTGAAGGCCACGCCCGTGAAGGAGTGACACGCTCGCGGCTCATGGCGGGAAGGTGACGCCATTTCGGTCACCCGCCGAGCGCTGCGCGTCAGCGCTGTCGTGCGGCGCTGACGCTCCTTCATTTGTCACCAGAACTTACTCCCAACCTCCTGATCCCGCGCTCCGAAAGGCTCGTTCGGTTCGCTTCACTGCGGCTCGGACGCTGGCATGTGCGTTGCTGTGGGGTTGGCCCACCTCAAGGTCGAAGATCGAGTGGGCCGGGGTTCTCACGACGCGGGTTTTCGGGTGGAAATCCGACGTCGAGTGAAGGGAGCCGTTGATGTCGAACGAGGTTCTGAGGCTGGTGCGCGATTCGGCTGCCGTCGTTGCGGAGCCGTCTGGCCGCGAAAGCGAGCTGTCGCTGCTGCTGCGTGAGCACGACGAGGCGAAGGCGAGCGGGCGACCGCGATTCGTCTTCGTGCGTGGTGCTCGTGGCGTGGGCAAGTCGTACCTCACGTCGTTGTTGGCAGCTGCGCTGTCGAGGCGTGGCGTGCCGGTCTTCGAAGGCGGCAGTGGCCGCGACGTGCGGCGAACCTGGGGCCTGATGGCACCGCTGGTAAACGAGCTGCTGACGGCGGCCGCGCGCTCCGGAGTTCCCCAGTCTCGGGTCGCCGAGCTCGCTGATTCGCTCGAGCCGCTGCGCACCTCGTCGGGCCAGGGCAGGGTCGAAGACCGCCGCCTGGCGCTCTACGACGCCGCGTCGGAGTTGGTGACGTTGTCGGGCCGCTCGAGCCCCGTCTTCATTCTTCCGGACCTCGACGAGGCGGATCGCGCGTCGCTCGAGCTGATGCGGTACCTGCTGGCCGTCGTGTCGACGCCTGAGTCGAAGGCGGGCGGCTTGTTCGTGTTGTCGTTCCGCGACTCCGAGGCGCTGCCCGAGCCGCTCGCCGAAGTCGTCGCGCGCATCTCTGGACGCACGCTGGCGTTGTCGGGCTTCGATCTCGACGGCATTCGTTCGTTCCTGGCTCGCGCCGACGTGGCGCAGAAGCTCCTCGACGTGACGGGTGGAAACCCCGAGGCGCTCGGCGAGCTGCTCGAGCGGCCCGTCTCGGCGGCAGACTTCTTCCTTCGCCGCGTGGAGCGCCTGCCCGAGTCGCAGCGCGCGGTGCTCGACGTCCTGGCCGTGAGCCCCGAGGCCCTGTCGGTCGACATGCTGGCCGAGACGATGGGCGCTGAGGTGGCGCCGACGGCCGCGGTGCTCGACACCCTCAAGCGGGAGCGCCTCGCCACGGCTCGGGTCGTCGATGGACGCGCGCTGTGGCGCTTCGGGCGCGACCCCGAGAAGCACGCGTACCGGGCGACGCTGGCCGAAGCGAAGGTCACCTCGACGGCCCGTCGACTGGGCATGGTGCTCGCCGTTCATGGCTCGCTGCTCCCCGCGGCTGAGCTGTTGCTCGAGACGGCTCCCGCTGACGCCATCGACGTGGCGCTGGAAGCGGTGGCGATGCTCGTTCGTCAGGGCGCACTCGAAGACGCTTCGCTGCTCTACTCCCGCGTGCTCCCGCTGGCTGATGTCGAGACCCGCGCCACGCTGACGGCTGACTGGGCGAAGGTGCTCGCTGCGCTCGGCGAGGCGCCTGCTGCGGCCAGACGGTCGCTCGAGGCCGCGCGCCTGGGTGACGAGGCCGGCCGCGACGCTCGCGTCCTCGATGCGGCGAAGCTGCTTCTCAAGAGCGGCAAGCTGAACCGCGCGAGGGTGTTGCTCGACGTCCTGGCGAAGTCTCCGGGTGTCGACGCGCCCGTTCGCGCCGCGCAAGCTGAGCTCTCGCTGCTCAGCGGAGACCCGAAAGCGGCGGCCGAGCGATGCACGCGGTGGCTCGAGGCGAACCCTGCCGATGCCCGCGCGCTCCCGTTCCGAAACGTGCTGGGCAAGGCGCTGCTGGTGCAGGGCCTCGCGACGGAAGCCCTCGCGGTTTTCGAGCAGAACGCGGAAGCCGCCGATGGCCTGTTGGACGGGAAGGAAGCAGCGCTCGCCCGGCTGAACGAAGGCGTCGCGGCGTACAAGAAGGGCGACCGCACTCGCGCCATCGGGTGTTGGGAAGCCGTCCCCTCTTCGGATCGCCGTGTTGCCGCGGTCGCGCATGCCAACCTCGGCTCGCTGTTCGCCGAAGCGGGCGACTTCGATCTCGCCCTCGATCACCTCTCTCGCGCGCTTCAGTCGTTCTCGCGGTTCTCGCAGGGCCGTGACGTGGTGATGGCGGCGTCGAACCTCGCCCGCCTGCACCATTTCCTCGGAGACTTCGAGCGCGCCACCGAGCTGTCGGAGCACGCGCTGGTCCGGGCGAAGGCGCTCAAAGAGCCGTACCTCGAGGCGAGCGCGCAGCTGACCCTCGGCGCGGTGCTCCTCGATCAGCGGCACCTGCCCGAGGCCGTTCGTTGCCTCGACGAGGCCCGCGTGGGCTTCGAGCGGGTCGGCAACGATGGCTTCGCGGCGCTGGCGGCGGCCCTCAAGGCGCGCGCCCACCTTGCCCAGTCGGAGCGGGCACAGGCGGAGGTCGAGCTCAACCGTCGGTGCGTCGAGAAGGGCGTCGCGCAGCAACAGGCCTCGATGCTCGAGGTCGAGCTGATTCGCGGCGAGCTCTGTCTCGCGCTCAACGATCTTCACGGCGCCTCTCGCGCGGCCTCGCATGCCCGCGAAGCGCTGCTCGATCGACCAGACCTCGAAGGGCCAGTTCGCACGTACTTCCTCATGGGCCGCCTGCGTCTGGCTGCTCAGGACACCCCGGGTGCCCAGGCAGAGTTCCAGCGTGCGCATCGCCTGCTCGAAGAGCTCGTGCAGCGCGTGCCACCCGTCCGCCGGACGGCGTTCCTGTCGATCGCCCGTCGCGCCGAGGTGCTGGCTGCGGTCGAGCCAGAGCTTCGGTTGCCGCGCGCGATGGCCTCGCTCGCTCAGCGCACGCCCATCGATCGAGAGTACGGCCTGGTCGGGCGTTCGCAGGCACTCCAGCGCATCACGAAGCAGATCGAGCCCATCGGTCGAAGCAGCGCCACGGTGCTGGTGCGCGGTGAGAGCGGCACGGGCAAAGAGCTGCTCGCCGAGGCCCTCCACAACCTCTCACCCCGCCGGCACATGCCGCTGGTGAAGGTGAACTGCGGCGCGATGGTGGAAGAGCTGCTCCTCTCTGAACTCTTCGGTCACGAGAAGGGCGCGTTCACCGGCGCCATCAAGGAGCGCAAGGGGCGCTTCGAGATGGCCGACGGCGGCACCATCTTCCTCGACGAGATCGGTGACATCAGCCCGAAGGCGCAGGTGGCGTTGCTCCGCGTGCTCCAGGAGCGCGAGTTCGAGCGCGTCGGCGGCAACCGCACCTTGAAGGTTGACGTGCGCGTCATCTGCGCGACCAACCGCGACCTCGAGGTGCTCATCGGTCAGGGCCGGTTCCGCGCTGACCTCTACTACCGACTCAAGGGCGTGATGCTCGAGCTGCCGCCACTTCGCGACCGCCTCGAAGATCTGCCTACTCTGGTGCAGCACTTCCTCGAAGAAGTTGGCAAGGAGAAGGGCGAGCCGGCGCTGCGAATGTCGGAAGAGAGCCAGGCGCTCCTGGCTCGTTACAGCTGGCCCGGGAACGTGCGCGAGCTCGAGAACGTCATTCGCTCAGCGTCGATCTTCGCAGAGGGCGTCGTGGTGACGCCCGAGGCCTTCAGCCACGTCAGCGAGCTGCGCGCGTTGATGGGCGACCTGCCCATCGCACGTCCCGTCACGACGGATCTCGTCGTCGCTCCTGTCTCCGTGTCCGCGCCTGTTGCAGCCGTTCCTTCGGGCCCGGTGGACTTCTACGAGCTGGCACGCGCGCGCGGCATCTCGCTCAAGGACCTCCGTCACGAGATTGAAGCCCAGTGCATCGAGCGGGCCCTCGACGAGGCCAAGGGCAACATCTCGGAGGCAGCGCGCCTGTTGAAGATGAAGCGCTCGCGGTTGTCTCAGATCGTCAACGCAGACCCCACCCTCAAAGGAGCCGCCAATGACACCGGCGACGACGAAGAAGAGGAGTGAGGGCGTGATTCAGAATTCGGCATCGACGTTGCAGCGAGGTTCCTCCATGATGGTTCGAGTCGTCGGGATTCTGGCAGTGGGGTTGATGAGCGCCTGTGGCGTCGGGGTGGAGTCCGAAGATCCCGAAGGCCAGGCAGCTGGGACGTCACGCGCCTCATTACAGATGGCCTGCGTCGAGCTGGGTACATGCCCCGAAGTGCCCGTCGCGCCTCGTGCGCCGTCGTCCAATCCTGTGGCAATGCCCGGAACCGTGGGCCTGCCGCAGGACCCGATTCCATGGCGTCCGCCAGTGACGGTGGGCGAGCGCCCATTCGGGCCCAACGGCCTGCCCGACACCGGCGTGCCGCACCGCTAACGGCCTGACAGGCCCGGCAGAGGAAGGCGCGGCGTTCTTCGGAGCGCGTGGCGATCAAGTCGGCGCCGGGGACACAGTCGGATCTCGGCGACCAAGCCCACGTCGATGGCGCGCCGAATCGGGTGTCGGGCGCAGTCACAAGGCAGGCCGGCTCATCGCCGCCGCTGGTGACCGCCGAAGACTCGCGCACGGTGAGGCGTGCCATTCGCTTCGCGCGCGCCTTTTCGAGCAGGTCGGTGCGCTTTCAGGTCAACGTGAAGGACGGCAAGGCGGCCTCGCCTCTGAAGAAGTGATACCGCCGCGCCTCGCGCTTGAAAGATGACGTGATCTCGGTCACCCGTCTCTCGCTGCGCGTCAGTGCTGTCGTGCGGCGCTGACGCTCCTTCATTTGTCACCAGAACTTACTCCCAACCTCCTGATCCCGCGCTCCGAAAGGCTCGTTCGGTTCGCTTCACTGCGGCTCGGACGCTGGCATGTGCGTTGCTGTGGGGTTGGCCCACCTCAAGGTCGAAGATCGAGTGGGCCGGGGTTCTCACGACGCGGGTTTTCGGGTGGAAATCCGACGTCGAGTGAAGGGAGCCGTTGATGTCGAACGAGGTTCTGAGGCTGGTGCGCGATTCGGCTGCCGTCGTTGCGGAGCCGTCTGGCCGCGAAAGCGAGCTGTCGCTGCTGCTGCGTGAGCACGACGAGGCGAAGGCGAGCGGGCGACCGCGATTCGTCTTCGTGCGTGGTGCTCGTGGCGTGGGCAAGTCGTACCTCACGTCGTTGTTGGCAGCTGCGCTGTCGAGGCGTGGCGTGCCGGTCTTCGAAGGCGGCAGTGGCCGCGACGTGCGGCGAACCTGGGGCCTGATGGCACCGCTGGTAAACGAGCTGCTGACGGCGGCCGCGCGCTCCGGAGTTCCCCAGTCTCGGGTCGCCGAGCTCGCTGATTCGCTCGAGCCGCTGCGCACCTCGTCGGGCCAGGGCAGGGTCGAAGACCGCCGCCTGGCGCTCTACGACGCCGCGTCGGAGTTGGTGACGTTGTCGGGCCGCTCGAGCCCCGTCTTCATTCTTCCGGACCTCGACGAGGCGGATCGCGCGTCGCTCGAGCTGATGCGGTACCTGCTGGCCGTCGTGTCGACGCCTGAGTCGAAGGCGGGCGGCTTGTTCGTGTTGTCGTTCCGCGACTCCGAGGCGCTGCCCGAGCCGCTCGCCGAAGTCGTCGCGCGCATCTCTGGACGCACGCTGGCGTTGTCGGGCTTCGATCTCGACGGCATTCGTTCGTTCCTGGCTCGCGCCGACGTGGCGCAGAAGCTCCTCGACGTGACGGGTGGAAACCCCGAGGCGCTCGGCGAGCTGCTCGAGCGGCCCGTCTCGGCGGCAGACTTCTTCCTTCGCCGCGTGGAGCGCCTGCCCGAGTCGCAGCGCGCGGTGCTCGACGTCCTGGCCGTGAGCCCCGAGGCCCTGTCGGTCGACATGCTGGCCGAGACGATGGGCGCTGAGGTGGCGCCGACGGCCGCGGTGCTCGACACCCTCAAGCGGGAGCGCCTCGCCACGGCTCGGGTCGTCGATGGACGCGCGCTGTGGCGCTTCGGGCGCGACCCGGAGAAGCACGCGTACCGGGCGACGCTGGCCGAGGCGAAGGTGACCTCGACGGTGCGCCGGCTGGGCATGGTGCTCGCGGTGCACGGCTCGTTGTTGCCCGCCGCCGAGCTGTTGCTCGAGACGGCTCCCGCCGACGCCGTCGACGTGGCGCTTGAAGCCGCGTCGATGCTCGTTCGTCAGGGCGCGCTGGAAGACGCCTCGCTCCTCTACTCGAGGGTGTTGCCGCTGGCCGACGCCGCGACCCGTGCGACGCTCACCGCTGACTGGGCGAAGGTGCTCGCGGCGCTGGGCGAGGCGACCTCCGCGGCCCGACGTTCCCTCGAGGCTGCGCGCCTGGGTGACGAGGCTGCTCGGCCTGCGCGCGTTCTCGAAGCGGCGAGACTGCTGCTCCAGAGCGGCAAGCTGAACCGGGCCCGGGTGGTGCTCGAGGTGCTCGCGAAGGCGCCCGCCGTCGACTCGGGCGTTCGCGCGGCGCAAGCGGAGATGTCGCTGCAGAGTGGAGACGCAAAGGAAGCAGCCGCCCGGTGTCAGCGTTGGCTCGAGGCGAACCCCGCCGACGTTCGTGCGCTCCCGTTCCGCAGGGTGCTCGGCAAGGCGCTGCTCGTGCAGGGGCTCGCCACCGAAGCGCTGGCCGTGTTCGAGCAGAACGCCGAGGCTGCCGATGCCCTGGGCGACGCGAGGGAAGCGGCGCTGGCTCGCCTGAACGAAGGCGTCGCGGCGTACAAGAAGGGCGACCGTACTCGCGCCATCGCGTCTTGGGAGGCAGTCCCTTCGGCCGATCGCCGGGTCGCCGTCGTGGCTCACGCGAACCTCGGCTCGTTGTACGCCGAGGCCGGCGACTTCGTGCTGGCGCTCGATCATCTCTCACGTGCTCTGCAGTCGTTCTCGCGATTCTCGCAGGGCCGAGACGTGGTGATGGCGGCGTCGAACCTGGCCCGCCTGCACCACTTCCTCGGAGACTTCGAGCGCGCCACCGAGCTCTCAGAGCACGCGTTGGCGCGAGCGAAGGTCCTCAAAGAGCCATACCTCGAGGCCAGCGCGCTCTTGACGCTGGGGGCTGTGCTGCTCGACCAGAGGCACCTCCCGGAGGCCGTGCGTCGCCTCGACGAGGCCAGGGTCGGCTTCGAGCGCCTCGGAAATGATGGCTTCGCGGCGCTCGCAGCGGCGCTCAAGGCTCGCGGGCACCTGGGGCAGTCCGAGCGGGCGCAGGCCGAGGTCGAGCTGAACCGGCGCTGTGTCGACAAGGGCGTCGCGCAACAGCAGGCCTCAATGCTCGAGGTCGAGCTGACCCGCGGCGAGCTGTGCCTCGCGCTGAACGACCTGCACGGTGCTTCTCGCGCAGCCTCGAGGGCCCGCGAAGCGCTGCTCGATCGCCCGGATCTGGAAGGGCCGGTGCGCACCTATTTCCTGATGGGCCGCCTCCGCCTGGCAGCGCAGGACACGGCGGGCGCGCAGGTCGAGTTCCAGCGGGCCAATCGTCTCCTCGAAGAGCTCGTGCAGCGGGTGCCGCCAGTTCGTCGTACGGCGTTTCTGTCGATCACCCGGCGCGCCGAAGTGCTGGCCGCGGTCGAGCCCCAGCTCCGGCTGCCTCGCGCGATGGCGTCGCTCGCGCAGCGCACTCCTGTCGATCGCGAGTACGGCCTCGTCGGGCGCTCGCAGGCGCTTCAGCGCATCACGAAGCAGATCGAGCCCATCGGCCGGAGCAGCGCCACAGTGCTGGTACGCGGCGAGAGCGGCACGGGCAAAGAGCTGCTCGCCGAGGCTCTGCACAACCTCTCGCCTCGCCGGCACATGCCGTTGGTGAAGGTGAACTGCGGCGCGATGGTAGAAGAGCTGCTGCTCTCTGAGTTGTTCGGGCACGAGAAGGGCGCCTTCACCGGTGCCATCAAGGAGCGCAAGGGGCGCTTCGAGATGGCCGATGGCGGCACGATCTTCCTCGACGAGATCGGCGACATCAGCCCGAAGGCCCAGGTGGCGTTGCTCCGCGTGCTCCAGGAGCGCGAGTTCGAACGCGTCGGTGGCAACCGCACCCTGAAGGTCGACGTGCGCGTCATCTGCGCGACCAACCGCGACCTCGAGGTGCTCATCGGTCAGGGCCGGTTCCGCGCTGACCTCTACTACCGACTCAAGGGCGTGATGCTCGAGCTGCCGCCGCTCCGCGACCGCCTCGAAGATCTGCCGACGCTGGTGCAGCACTTCCTCGAAGAGGTCGCGAAGGAGAAGGGCGAGCCGGCGCTGCGTCTGTCGGAAGACAGTCAGGCGCTGCTGGCCCGCTACACCTGGCCGGGCAACGTGCGCGAGCTCGAGAACGTCATCCGCTCGGCGTCGATCTTCGCCGAGGGAGCGGTCGTGACGCCCGAGGCCTTCAGCCACGTCAGCGAGCTGCGCGCGCTGATGGACGATCTCCCCGGGACGCGTCAGGTCTCGAACGAGCCCGCAGCCATCGCGCCGGTCGCCGTTGCACCGGTTGTCTCGGTCGCCCCCTCGGGTCCGGTCGACTTCTACGAGCTGGCGCGTGCGCGCGGCATCTCGCTGAAGGACCTGCGCCACGAGATTGAAGCCCAGTGCATCGAGCGGGCACTCGAAGAGGCGAAGGGCAACATTTCCGAAGCGGCGCGCCTGCTCAAGATGAAGCGTTCGCGCTTGTCCCAGATCGTCAACGCAGACCCCAACCTCAAAGGAGTCGCTAATGACACGGGCGACGACGAAGAAGAGGAGTGAGGGTCTGATGATTCAGAGTTCGGCATCGACGTTGCATCGAGGTTCTTCCATGATGGTTCGAGTCGTTGGGATTCTGGCAGTCGGGTTGATGAGCGCTTGTGGGGTCGGGGTGGAAGGCGAAGACCCAGATGGACAGGCAGCGGCGACGTCTCAGGCGTCGCTCCAACTGGCATGTATCGAGCTCGGGACGTGCGCCGAAGTGCCCGCCACGCCTCGAGCGCAGTCGAATCCCGTGGCGATGCCCGGCACGGTCGGCCTGCCGCAGGATCCGATTCCATTCCGCCCTCCGGTGGTGGCTGGTGAGCGCCCGTTCGGACCAAACGGGTTGCCCGACACCGGAGTGCCGCGCCGCTAACGCTCTGACAGGCGCGGCAGAGACAGACTGAACGTCGCGCCCCGGGCGCCTGAGGCAGCCGAATCGGCTCCCAGGCGCCCTTCGTGTTCCTGGGCAATACGCAGCGCGATGGCCAGACCGAGCCCGGTGCCCTGAGGCTTCGACGTCACGTACGGCTCGAAGAGACGCTCTTTCAGCGCAGCTGGAATGCCCGGGCCAGAGTCCGACACCTCGAGAATGGCCTCGGGCCCTGACGAGAAAGTCCGAACGGTGACGGTGCCGCCGCCCTGAGGTGCCATCGCCTCTTCGGCGTTCTTCACCAGGTTGACCAGCACCTGCGTCAGTTGGTCGCGATCGCCCATCACCGACAGCCCGGGTTCGAACTCGGCGACGTACTGAAGGCCGTCGTGCGGGGCGTAGAGCGACATCACCTGCTGCGCGGCCTCCGACAGGTTGAGCTTCACCATCGAGGGGCGAGGCAGCCGGGCGAACTGGCTGAACTCGTCGACGATGCGCTTGAGGCGGTCGACCTCTTCGAGCATCGCGTTGGCGCTCTCTTTGAAAATGCCCATGAAGCGCTCGTCGCCGGGCCCGCGCTGACTGGCGGCGAGCAGCGTCTCGAGCGACATGCGAATCGGCGTCAGCGGGTTCTTGATCTCGTGCGCGAGGCGACGGGCCACTTCCTGCCAGGCCGCGATGCGTTCAGAGGCGACGAGGCGATCGGTGGCCGTCTTGAGGTCGTCCGTCATGCGGTTGAAGGTGGCGATGAGGGTCTTGAGCTCGCCAGAGGCCGACGCGTCAGGGACCTTCACGCCTGGCGTCCCGAGGGCGATCTGCCTGGCGGCCTCGGTCAGCGCCTCGACGGGGCGGGTGACGCGGCGGCTGATGAAGAAGCCGGCGGCGATGGCCAGCAGGAACCCGAGGGCTGCGAGGACGATGAAGGCGCGAAGGACTTCGGAGCGCGTGGCGATCAAGTCGGCGCCCGAGAAGGCCAGCCGGAGCTCGGCGACCGAGCCCACGTCGATGGCGCGATGAATCGGGTTCTTCGGCAGGTCACCTGCCGCGGCGACGAGCCGGCCCTTCGAGTGCACTTCGACCCGTGCACCGGTGAGGCGCGCCAGCGACTTCGCGCGCGCCTCGTCGAGCAGCACGCCACCGACGGCCCAGACCCGGCGATCTCCGTAGTCGATCGCGCGCGCAGTGACGATCGCGGGCGCGAGCACCAGCCCCGACGAAGAAGAGAGCTCGACCTCGCGCGCCAGCACCTGCCGCGAGGGGAGCTTCGTGACGGCGAAGAGCGGATCATCGGGTTCGCCGAGCCGCGCTGGCAGGTGGCCCGACGACAAGGTTCGGCCCTCGTCGTCGAGGAGGGCCAGGACGTCGAGGTTGCGCGGGCGCATCAGCGTCGCGGCGGCCGTCGTGACGTGGGGGGGTTGGGGAGCGCGGGCGGCGTCGCGCGCGACGTCTTCAAGCGCTTGACTCTGGGCAAGCTCATCCATCGAGGCGCGGACGTCTTCGCGAAGGCGCGCCGCCTCGGCGTCGACGGCGATCATCATCTGATCGACGCGGGCTTCCTGCTGTGTGGTGAGCAGGCGAGAGAGGTTGCGCAACGCGAGCGGCACCACCACGGCCACTTGCAGCAGCGCGAGCGCGATGAAGGCCAGGGCGATGGTCCAGCGCAGGCGCATCGCTCACTCCACCGCGAGGAAGACGTCGTCGAGGCGTGGGAGCCCGTAGGCATCACGGGTGAGGTGCTGCACGTCGCGCGCGGCCGTCACGCCCAGGCCCTGAACGAAGAGCGGGAACAGGTTGGGCAGGGGCTTGCTGGCGCGCTCCACGACCGCCTCCGAACGGGCGAGGTCGGGCAGGGCTTCGAGCTCGAGCAGGCGCGTGGGCTCCTTCGCGAGGGACAAGGCGATTGAGAGCGCGGGTAGGGGAAGGGGCGGCATCAACACTCCGACGAGCGCGAGGTCGGGGTTGGTCGTGAGGCGCTCACGCAGTTGCCGTCGGGGAACCGCCTCGAGCTTGAGCCGATAGCCGAGCGGGCCGAGCTTCACCTGCAGGCGCTCGGCGACCGCGCGGTGTTCCTCGAGGGTCGCGTCGTACACGAGGGTGAGCTCGACAGGCGTGGTCAGCGGGGCCGGTCGCGCCGGCGTCGCCCACGTCACCTCGCTCAGCGAGCCCTTCTTCCCGCCCTCTGACGCGGGCGGAATCAGCGTCGACAGGGGCCTCGCTGGAGGGCGTACGAAGAACCGCGTGAGCCCAGGGCGGTCGACGCTCGCTTCGAGCGCCTGCGCGAAGGCCGGCCCCAGCTTCGGGTTGGCGACGAGATACGTGGCGAAGAGCAAGGCGCCTTCGCCCGACTCGCCTCCCAGGAGCACCTGCGCCTTTCGCTGGGCGACGAGCCGCTCGGCGGTGCGTGAGTCGGTGGCGCGAATGGTGATGCCGTCGAGCCACGCGCGGGGCAGGGCCGGGTCGGCGTTCGCGACGAGGCGGTCACTCATCGACTCGAAGAACGAGGGCGTGATGGCCAGCACCGGGTGGCAGAGCACGGCTTCGAAGTCGGGCGCGGGTCCGTCGAGCTCCATCTCGACGACGTTGGACGCGATGGCCGCGGCCGAGGTCATCGGCGCGAGGAGTGAGCGGTAGGGAGAGGGAGTGTCCTTCACCCGCTGCAGCGCCTTCACGAGCTCGCCTGCCGTCGTCGAAGCACGAATGATGAGGCGTACCACGCGAGGCGAGGGGCGCGAGAGTTCTCCGAGTCGGCACGGCGGAAGCTTCGTCAGTTGGCTGATCGTCGCTTCGAGCGGCGTGTCGGCCAGCAAAGGGTCGGCGTGCACGGACTTCACGACGGCGGCGGCCTCGAGCGTGCCACCGGCACGTGCACGACCGCCTGCGTGGCTCGAGGGGCCCGCGCACACGATCAGGAGCGCGAGGACTCGGCCTGCCCTCGAGCCGGCGACCGCGGGGCGGGGAACTTCGGGCGTGGCGGCTTCGTGGCGATCGCGCTCGTCGGCGTCGACGCGTGCGGGCCGGTCAGGCCACGTCATGGCGTCACCCGTCGCGCGACCCAGAGCTCACCCGTGCCGTCCATGAGCCAGGTGCCGAAGACGAACTCTTCACCGCCGTCACCGTCGAGATCGGCGCCGGTCATCACGAGTACCCGGCCTTTGAGCGTCGCCTGCCACGAGGGCGTCGTGCTGCGCGTCGACTGCGCGTTGGCGGCCAGGCCCTCGGCGACCGACAGCGACAACAGCCTCAGCTCGTCGACATCGCCCGAGGTGCGCGCGGTCGAGACGAGCAGCTCGGGCGCACCATCTCCATCGACGTCGGCGAGGGCGCTCCCACAGCCCACGTCGCCGAGGCGGCCACCAGGCGGGAATTGTCGCGTCACCGTGCCGGTCCCATCTGGCCACACCACGAGCGTCACGCCGCCGCGGGTCGAGGAGGCCTGGAACCCGGTCGGCATCCGCGCCCCTCGTCCTCCGACTTGAATCTCGGGCAGGAACCGGTTGAGTCCCGGCTCGAGCCTCACGGTGAGTCCGTCGAGGGTGATGGTGTCCTGCATGCCTGACGGCTTGAGCGTCGAGCCGACGAGGGTGAGGACCTCGGCCTTCGCGCGGCGTCCCGACCAGGCGACGAGGCGGGGCGGGTTCTGCAGGAAGGCAATCGCGCCGAAGGGCTCACGCGACACCGCCGAGGCGGCGGGTGCCGACGAGAGATCGTATCGGGTGAGCACCTTCGCGTCGGGCGTCAACAGGACGAGCTCTTCGCCAAGCAGGACTGCCAGCTCGGAGCGGCGGTCGCCGTCGAGATCTCCCGCGGCGAGCGCGACGGGCATCGTCGACCAACGCGCCAGCGACGAGAGCTTGAGCTCCAGGGGAATCGTGGGTGATGGGGTTGGGGTGAGCGACACGCCGGCGAGGGCGGCGACCTCGGCGTCGAGCTCGTCCATGATCCCGAGCGCCGTGCTTCGGGGACCACGCGTCGGCCTCTCACCGGACCAGAAGTTCTTCCACGTCTCGAGCGCGTCACCTCGTGCGGTCACCGTCGTCGCGTCGGTCGACACGCTCAGGCGAACGAGGGTCGACAGGTCCCGTTGTCTGGCGAGCGCTTCGGCGCCTTCGGGCGTCGCTTCGATCACCTCGCACGACAGCTTCGCGCGGGTGAGCCGCCCGCACAGCACCGTGCCGAGGGCGCGCGAGAGCACGGGTTCCTTCGACTCGATGGCGACGCCGATCGGTCCCGTCAGACCCGCGCTGAGCACGCGGGCTGCGACCTCGTCAGCAAGGCGCTCGAGCGTCGACCCCGCTGGCGCTGGCGATGTGCCCAGCACCAGGCACGAGAAGAGCGCGCCGATCACCGGGTGCCCTTCTGACTATCGAGCAACATGAAGTCGTTCGGGTCCACGGTGCCCGGTGGCGGGGCGGCCTGGGTGGGCTCGGTGCCGGCGAGGAACCACTCCTGCCGCCCAGGCACGCTGGAGCCCGCCAGCTTCCCGCTGACCGGATCGATCTTCACCTGCTCGACGCCTTCAGGCACCGGGAAGTCGACGGCCGGAAGGCCCGCGTGCGCAGCCTTCATGAAGTCGAGCCAGATCGGCAACGCCGCGCGGCCGCCGGTCTCGAGCGGGCCGATGGGCGTGTGATCGTCGAAGCCCACCCACGCCGAGGCGACGTACTGCTGCGTGTAACCGCTGAACCAGGCGTCTCGATATTCCTGCGCGGTGCCGGTCTTCCCCGCTGCAGGGCGTTTGAGCTCGAGCACCGCGACCGCCGTGCCTTCCTCGACGACGCTGCGCATGAGCGAGGTGGTGAGGAACGCGATCGCGGGTGGAATCGCCTGCTCGAACGCCGCCTCGCGCTGCATCAACACCTGCTCGGTGCCGCCTTCCTTCCGGCGCGAGACCTTTCGAATGACCAGCGGCTCGGCGAACTGCCCCAGCGAGTGCAGGGTGGCGTACGCGTTGGCGATCTCCATCATCGTCACCTCGCCGGTGCCGAGGCACAGCGTCAGGCTCTGCGGTAGCTCGGCCTTGATGCCAGCCCTGCGCGCCATCGCGATGAGCCCGTCGACGGTGAGATCTTCGATGAGGCGGGCCGAGACCGTGTTCTTCGAGCGCGTGAGCGCCTGGCGGAGCGTGATGGGCCCGTCGAAGCCCGCCTTCTCGAAGTTCTTCGGTTCCCAGGTCTTGCCGGTGAAGGGATCTCTCACCTGCACGGGCGCGTCGTTCACCCGCGTGATGGGGGTGTAGCGGCCCGACTCGAGCGCGGCGGCGTAGAGGAACGGCTTGAAGGAGCTGCCGGGTTGCCGCTTGGCCTGGGTCGCGCGGTTGAAGGCGCTCGTCGAGAAGTCGTAGCCCCCGACCATCGCCACCACCTCGCGCTTCGTCGGCTCGAGGACCAGCAGGGCGCCCTGCACCTTCGGCAGCTGGGCGAGCGTGGCCTCGAGCCGGGTCGAGGCCGGGAGCGCGCGGCCGAGCCGAACCCGGATGAGCTCACCGATCGCGACGACGTCACCAATCGTCTTCGGCGTCTCGCCGAGCTTCGTGTCCGTGCGCCTGCGCGCCCACTTCACCGAGTCGAAGGCCAGCTCGGCCTCTCGACCGATCAGATCGACGACGGCCACGTTGCGCTCCTCGTCGAGGCTCGCCACGACGCCCACGGTCTCGACCGACTCGGTGAGCGTCTTCACGCCGATGGCGCGCGCGAGCTTCTCGTCTTCGGTCGGAATGGGCTCATCGAGGTTCTGCTCTTCAGGCTCTGTGAAGGGGTCGACGTCGGGCTCAGCGGGCGCGGTGAGATCCTTGAGCGCCGACAGCTCGGCGACCAGCACGTCTTCCGGGCGCCGCTTGCCGGCCTCTGCGAGCCGCTGCTCGAGGAGTGGACGCAACTTCGCGAAGCGCTGTGGATCAACCTGACCGACGGGGCCCCGGTAGCCCTGGCGCTGGTCGACCGCTTCGAGCCCGCGGCGCACCGAGGCCTCGGCCGCGGCCTGGAGCTTCGGATCCATCGAGATGTCGACGACGAGCCCGCCCTCCATCACCGTCTTGTCGCCGAACTCCTGCACCAACTGCTTGCGCACCTCTTCTGCGTAGGACTGGCCGACGGGCTGTGGTGGCCGCGGACCGAGGACGATGGGCTTGTCGAGCTCGGCCTCGGCGATGGCCTGCGGCACGAAGCCCTTCTTCCAGAGCTGGCCCAGCACGTACCGCTGCCGCTTCTTCGCGCGCACGATGTTGGTGAGCGGGTTGATGCGATGCGGGCTCTGCACGGTGCCGGCGATGACGGCCGCCTCACCGACCGAGAGGTCCTTCGCGTGTTTGCCGAAATAGAAGAGCGAGGCCTCTTCGACGCCGTAGCGGCTGTGCCCGTAATAGATGGTGTTGACGTACAGCGAGAGGATCTCGTCCTTCGTCAGCGAGCTCTCCATGCGTGGCGTGAGAATCCACTCGCGGACCTTGCGTGAGACCGTGCGCTCGGTGGTGAGCAGCAGTCGGCGGCAGGTCTGCTGGCTGATGGTCGACGCGCCGGACTTCATGCCACCGGGTTTCAGGTTCTTGACCGCGGAGCGGATGATGCCCAGCCAGTCGAGGCCGTGGTGCTCGTAGAAGTCGGCGTCTTCGGCCGCGAGGAAGGAATCGCGCACGTGCCTGGGCAGCGTCTTCACGTCGACCCACGTGCGGCGCTCGGTGAAGAACTCGGCGCAGGTGGCGCCCCCACGGCAGGTGACCTTGGTGACCTGCGGAGGACGGAACGTGCGGAGCTCTTCGACGCTCGGGAGGTCTCGCGAGAAGTACCAGAACGTGCCGAGGCCTGCGCCGAGCAGAGCGACCGAGCCCACCAGCGCCAGCAGGAGCAGGCGCTTGAACCACCGCCAGAGGCGCTGCCGGAGCGTCATGCGAACCCCGGAGTGTAGACCGGTCGAGGCAGTCCAGACGGGTGTTTGTCACGCCCGGCGTGGTGAGGCAGCCGCAGGTGCGGGTCGGGCGACACGGTGCTGGAGCTCACGGGTGGATGCAGAGCAAGGGCCGCGCCGACTCACTGGGTGATCGAGAGATCCGAGAGCCAGAGGTCGACGGGTGCTCCGCTCCCGATGCGAACGGCGCCGACGTGCTTGTCCCAGAAGAGCGGTGGGAAGCGGCCAGTCAGCGTGGCGTTCTGCCCGTTGAGGCGGGCCGCCATGCCTGCGTCGCCTGGCTCGAACCGGAAGTCGACGACGTTCCATGTGTCTGCTCTCACCGAGAGCCCCCAGCGTTCTCCAAGGCCTCTCACGCCGCCGTCCCAGTCGTTCTCCGGCTCGAGCAGGGTACCCATGGCCGACGAGGCGATCGTGCCGTTGGAAAAACCGCCGTCCGCCGCGCCGGCGAAACGGAAGTGGAGGTTCCAGCCCCGCTGGGTGTCGAGGCCTGTCGGAAGGTCGAACGTCAGCCACGTCCCTCCCCGAGTGAGCCGGGCACAGGTTCCAGCGTCGGGAGTGCAGCTTGTCGCTGCGCCACAGGCGCCCGCAGCGGGGAAGCCCGGGCAGCCCTCATAGCGAAGGTTCGTGGCCCCGATCTCACGGACCGACGGTTGCGGACCGGCTGTCGTGAACGACCATGACTGAGTCTTCGGCCCTTCGGCCGGGAGCTCGGTCGCGGTGCTCAGCGTGAGGTTCCGGAACTCCATTCGGCCCGACAAGAAGAGGAGCGCCGGCGTGAGCGAGTGCAGTCCGATTCGCCACCCCTCGGTCGTGATGCCTTCGTCGCGGTACCGGATGACCTCTCGAAGCGGCTCGGACGAGCGGCCCACGCTGATCGACCAGAGGTCGTCTTTGAGGACCACGCGAACCCGGTTCCAGACATCTGGGACCAACACGGCGCCGGAGGTCGCTTGAAGACGCCAGAAGACGCTGTTGTTCGCTTCGCGCAGCAGCGTGGCGCCTTCGTTGCTCGGGACCGTCGTCGAGCCGAGGAGCACGCCCTCGCGCCGGGTCCCGCTCGAGAACACGAATCCGCCGAGGACGTTGCCGCCGAGGGTTCCCGCGGGTCGAAGCTCGACCTCGAACGTCCCGCTCCGCCAGGCCTGGTCTCCGAGCGTCGCCGTGCCGAGGCAGAAGGGCGGCTGCTCGACCGAGAGCACTTCGCCACTGGTCGTCGCCGTCGGCATGCAGGTGCTGTCGCTGCTCCACGACAGCACCTCGTTGGCGCGCACGGTGAAGCCCGTCGCTCGCGCCTCGGGTGAGGCGGCCTGGCACGCGTTGATCGCCTGAACCTGTCCCGAGACCTGCGCCTTGATGGGATGGCCCGTGGTCTGTGCGCGGCAGAGGCCTGCGGTGCAATCGGTCGGTGAGACCGTGATGCACGTCGGCGTTCCTGCAGAGACGCTGGTGCAGAGCCGATAGCTCGTCGCGTTCGCAACGGCAGCGAACGCCCACGACAGGCTCGTACCGTCGGTGACCGACGTGACGTTCAATGTCGTCGGGGCCGCGAGCACCGCGCACGAGGCTTCACAGCCGTTGTCCGCCACCCCGTCGGCATCACGAAAGCCCTCGAAGCACTCGAAGGCGCACGCGGCGGCCTGACAGATGGCGCGTGCATTCGCTGGTGTGGAGCAGCGCTCTGCCGACGTGGGGCAGCCTGACACGGCGACCTTCGATGGATCGAAGAGCACGCTGCAGCCCGACATCAGCGCGAGCAGCGCAGCGGCGCGGGCGTTCATCGGACCTCCGTCGGCGCGCCGAGGAGGAACAGGACGAGCGCGGTGACGCCGCTGGCGACGGCGATGGCGAAGCTCGCGTCAGCCCCGAGGTTCCAGGTGCGCTGGGTGCGATCGAGCGACGGCCGGTCCATCGACAAGGCGTTGGTCAGCGTCGAGAAGTGCGACGCCGCGAGCCCGGTGAAGATGGCGGCCGAGATGGCGGCAGCTCCCGCGACCGCTGTGGCGGCGATCGTCGGCCCGACGAAGCGGCGCTCCGTCAGCCTGACGCTCGGTGGCGGTGGTGGTGGCTCGAGGATGATGGGGTGCGTGACGTCCTTGAAGAGCGCGGCGACGGCCCGTTGCGCGAGTGGCCTGGCGTCGTCAGGCAGCGCTGTGAGCTTCTCGCTGAAGGCCGACAGCTTCTTCCCGGTGGGCGTCTCGACGAGCTGCGCGGTGAAGAGGTAGCTCGAGCCGAGCTTCCCGAAGCCCCAGGCGAGCACCCAGTACGCGTCGGCGCGTTGGCCCAGCGTCGAGAGGCACTCCGCGTCTTCTCCGCACATCGTCGCAGCGCGCAACAGGCGTTGGGTCTCGGCGCCGTCGATCGCGCGCCAGGTCGCCGCGGTGGACTCGGCGCGCAACGCGTCTCCCACGCGGGTCATCACCTCTGGCTCGACGCCGAGCGATTGAAAGGAGGCGACGAGCACGCGCTGCTGCGGCGAGGCGAGACAGAGCGCGGGGAGAAGCACTGAAAACCAGACGAGTCGGATCATGAGTCAGTGGCCGAGCCGGCGTTCCGCTTCGGCGAGGGCATGTTCGGCGTCGGTCAACGAGGCGTCCAGTTCTGTCTGGCGCTGGGCAGCCGCATCATCGAGGGCCTGGGCGACGATGGCTTTCTCGAGCGTGGTGAGCTGGGCCTCACCGTAACGCCGCAGCAGATCGTTGAAGCGCCGGCGCACGTCGGCGATCCGCGCGCGGAACGGGGCCAGGGGGTCTTCCGGCGGTTTCGGCTCGGCCGAGGGTGGGGGCGTCGGGAGCGCCTTCGTCGGGCGTGCGACGGGCTGTCGTGGCGGCATCGGCTCCGTCGGCGGTTTCACCTCGACAGTCGCGAGCGCGACCGGCTGCGGTGGCGGCTGAGGTCGAAGCGGCGGCAAGGAATCCTGCCGGGGCGTCGAGACGAAGGTCGCGAGGACCGCCGCCGCGACCAGGGTGAGGGGGACGAGCGCGAGGAGCGCCGGACTGCGCTTCTTCTTCGTCAAGCCGGCCTGGGCGAGGGCCTGCCCGGTGCTGGGGGCAAGCGGCGCCGGCGGTAGGTTCGCGATCTCGAGCAGTACGGCTTCGACCTGCTTTGCGCTCGACGGACGCTTCGCGGGGTCGAGCGAGAGCATCGACGCCACGAGGGACGTCAACGGCTGGGGAATCGGCTCGCCCGAAGCGGCGCGGAGCAATCGCTGCGGCGTCAACACCGCGCTCATCGACGCTCGTGACAGCAACTCGTAGAGCGTCACGCCGAGCGCATACACATCGGCCCGCGAGTCGACGGCGCGGCCCGCAGCCTGCTCTGGCGCCATGTAGAACGGCGTGCCCAGCACGAGCCCCGCCCGCGTCTGCGCTCCACCCGTCATTCGGCGGGCGACGCCGAAGTCGAGCACCTTGAGGCGCTCCTGGCCGTTCTCGGTGATGACGAACAGGTTCTCGGGCTTGATGTCGCGATGCACCACGCCGAGCTGGTGCGCGGCCTCGAGGGCGTCACACGCCATCGCGAGGAGCCTGGCGATTCGGGCGAGCAACAACGGGCCTTGCTCGCGATCGAGCTCGGCGATCGTCCGCCCTTCGAGCAGCTCCATCACGAGATAGACGCGGCCGGGTTCTTCGACGAAGTCGAGGATCTCGACGGTGTTGGGGTGCTTGAGATCGTTCACCACCTTCGCTTCCTGGAAGAAGCGCTGCACCACGTCGGGCATGGCGGCGAACTCCGGCCGCAACACCTTGATCGCGACCTCTCGGCCCAGGCGCGCGTGGCGGCCGACGTACACCTCACCCATGCCGCCCTCGCCCAGCCGACGCACCAGCTCGTACGCGCCGAAGGCCTGGCCGACGAGCCCTCGCGACGGCGCCGTCGGTCGCTTGTCCGACAGCTTCGCATCGGGGACCTCGACCTTCTCGACGCTCGCGGTGCCGCCGCTGCCCAACGACCGGAGCTGCCGCGCGAATGAGAACAGATCCATCGCGCCGGTCCCGACCAGGGCGGCGTGCACGGGGCGGACGAGCTCTGGCCTCAGTCCGATGAAGTCGCTGCTCGACGGAGACGCCGGCGGAGGAAGCCCCTTGAGCAGCTCGAAGGTCAGCGCTGCGAGCTGCCGGACCTGCTCTCGCGCCGAGCCGTCGAAGGGCACCGGTGTGACCCGGGGACTCGCGCCAGGCGGCAGGCGGATCGAGGTGAGGGTGGCCGTCGAGGGTGCTCCGGCATCGCCCAGCTTCACGAGCGTGTCGCAGATCGGAGGGACCAGACGCAGCACCTCTTCGAGGCTGAGCGCGCCCTCTCGCTGGAGCCGTGCCGCCAGGGTCTCGTCGGCTTCGGTCATCGAGCCCTGACGATAGCCCGCCTCGAACCGCTCGGCCCCTGCGACCTCGGTAGCATTCCGTTTGCCTCGTCATCGCGAGAGGATGAGACCGTGACAGCCAGACAGACGTGGGTGACGAAGGTCGCAGGAGGCGCGCGCCGGGCCGTTCAGGAATACGGGCTCACCGTGACGCAGGGGCCCGATCGCGGGAAGACCGTGAAGGTGCGCGCCAGCCGGTTTCGTCTCGGCGCCCTCGAGGGAAACGATCTCCTCCTGAGCGACCCGTCCGTCTCGGGGCTGCACTGCGAGCTCATGTCCGACGAGCGTGGCGTGCGGGTCCACGATCTGGGCAGCCGAAACGGCACCGTCATCAACGGCGTGTTGGTGGCTGACGCCTTCCTCACGGGCCCGGCGACGCTGGAACTCGGTGGAACGCAGGTGGCGTTCACGCCCGGCGCCGGGTCGGTCGAGCTCGAGGCCTCTGCTGCCGAGACGTTTGGCCCGCTCGTCGGCCGCTCGGTCGCGATGCGGGAGCTGTTCTCACGCCTCGAGTCGTTCGCCTCGCGTGGCTCCACGGTGCTGATTCACGGGGAGACCGGTACGGGGAAGGAGCTCGTCGCCGAAGCGCTGGTTCAGGCCAGCCCCCGGGCCGAGAAGCCGCTGGTGGTGGTCGACTGCAGCGCGCTGGCGCCGTCGCTCATCGAGAGCGAGCTGTTCGGCCATGAGAAAGGCGCCTTCACGGGAGCCATCGCTGGCCGCGCCGGTGCGTTCGAGCGGGCCGACGGCGGCACCGTCTTTCTCGACGAGATTGGAGAGCTCCCGCTCGAGCTCCAGCCCAGACTGCTCCGGGCGCTCGAGCGTCGCGAGGTGTCTCGGCTCGGTGGCAAGGGGCCGATCTCCATCGACGTGCGCGTGCTCGCGGCGACGCATCGGCCACTCGAAGAAGAGGTGAACCAGGGCCGCTTCCGCGCCGACCTGTTCTACCGGCTCTCGGTCTTGCGGGTCGACGTGCCGCCGCTGCGCGATCGCCGCGACGACGTGAGCGTGTTGGTGCAGCACTTCCTGGGGCCCGGCGTCACGATGGATCAACGCACGATGGAGCGCCTCGTCGGACACCCGTGGCCGGGCAACGTCAGAGAGCTGCGCAACGCAGTCGAGCGATGGAAGGCGGGCGCCGAGCCGTTGACCGCGGCGCCCTCGGCACCGGGGACGAGCGTCACGGCCAGCCTCGACGAGCCGTTTCTCGTGCAGAAGGAGCGCCTCGTGCACGGCTTCGAGACGGCCTACGCGAAGGCGTTGCTCGAGGTCGCGAAGGGCAACGTGAGCGAGGCCGCGCGGCGGGCCGGCGTCTCACGCATGGCGGTGGTGAAGATGTTCACCCGACTGGGGCTGATGGGCTGATTCAGCGCTTCGGGTCAGGCTTCCCGTCGTGCGGACCGAGTTGGCGTTGCGGCGCGTCGCTCCACCACGACTCCTTCAGCGCAGCGTTGCGCTCGGGGTTCAGCGGGTAGTGCACCTTGAAGCGTCGGCGTGACGGCTCGCCCACCACCAGCATGCGCACGTCGGTGTCGGTGTTGTTGATGATGGTGTGGGCGATGCCTGTCCCGCTGGGCCAGCCCACCGCGTCGCCTGGCGCGAGCCGGTGAAGGTGGCCGTCCTGCCAGAGGTCGGGGGTGCCTTCGAGGACGTAGAGGAACTCCTCTTCGGCGTACTCGGCGTGCGGGTAGCTGGCGCGGCGGCCGGGTGGGAGCAGCTCGTGGCTCACGCCGAAGCGGAACAACCCCAGCTCGGCAGACAGACGCGCCGTGATGCCGAGCGGCTCGTCGCTCCCGGGGTAGGGCTCGGAGTCGGGGTTCTTCACGTCGCGCCAGTTGAGGACGTTCGCCGGTCGGTTCATTCGCCGACCATACGTCGCCACGGGCCGCCGGGAATCGGAGCACGGGCTCCCGTCAGCACCTCGCGTGCGTGCACCAGCGCGAAGCCAAGCAGGTTCTGGCCGCGCCACTTCGCTGGCTCGTTGACGAGCGGGTTCTCCCTACCGAGACCGATGCCCCAGAGCCGATCGCGCGGGCTCGCCTCGACGAGAATCGTGTCGCCGGTCGAGCGCAGGTGCGCCTCGAGCGCCGCGTCTTGCGAGAACTTCGCGTGGCTGCCGAACGCGACGAGCTCGAAGCGGTGCTTCGCCCAGAGGACGTCGTCGAAGCCGCGCACCTGTCGACCGAGCGCCTTCACCTT
Organism: Myxococcaceae bacterium; assembly: GCA_040400045.1. Lineage (GTDB taxonomy): Bacteria > Myxococcota > Myxococcia > Myxococcales > Myxococcaceae > Xiheimicrobium. The sequence continues at coordinate 32,291 of JBBAQZ010000016.1, read as the reverse complement.
CGACGGGTTCGACTCTGCGAGGATCTTCTCCAGCGCCTCGCGATCGCTGAACAGCCGCGCCTTGCCAGCCATCATGAACTGCTCTGCGGTGACGTACGGCACGTCGTCGACCACGAAGGGACACGGCCACCACTGCGAGAAGCAGCTGTCACCGAGGCGACCATCAGCGCGCGGCTGGTGGCCGTAGAACGGACGAAAGGTGAACGCGTCAGACGACGCCCGGAGCGTCTGGAGATCGAGTGGGAGCATGCGGGCAGGACGGTCGAATCAAGTCGGACTGACTTGATTTCTGCTCAGCTGCGGCGACGACGCGTGACGCGGAGCACGAGCAGACCCGCGAGCACTTGGGCGAGGAGTGCATCGGCGCCAGTGGAGCAGCCGCAGGCCTTCTTCGTCGTCAGGTTTCCGCCGCCACCCATGCCACCGTCAGGACGTGCCGACCCGCCTCCGGTGCTGGCCGTGCCGCCGGCCGACGACGTGCCGCCGCCCATCGCGGAGCCACCGCCTGCAGCGCCGCCGCCAGCCGAGCCACCGGCCCGCCCTCCGCCTGCGCTGCCTCCACCCATTCCGGCATCGGTGTCCCACGCGACGCTCACCGTCGCCGAGCCGAGCACGAAGCACGCTCCACTCGGCCGTGCCTCATCGGCCATGAAGTCCCACGCCACGAAGCGCACGTTGGTGAGGGTGCCCTCGAAGCGCCCCGCGCCTTCGTCCTGCGTGGCGACCCTCACCGTGCCCGAGCCGCCCTGCGCGAAGTAGTCCTCGGTGCAGGTGCCGGCGTTGTTGCAGCCGCGGCTCATGATGACGCAGAGCTCGCAGTTGCCGTAGGTGTCGCTCCCCGAGAACGAGCGGGTGGCGGGCAGCATGAGTGGAGGCGTCGCGCCGTAGTAGGCCTCGAAGGAGAGGATCTGCATGCCTCCGTCGGCCCGCTCGAAGACCTGCGTGTAGAGCTCGGCGCCCGCGGTGGTGTTGTTCGGCTGGTACCCTGCAGCGGAGTCGACCGTCGGCCACGTCGAGATGAACGTGCAGCCACCGTCGCCAGGGACGATCACCACGCCACCATCGTTGGGCGGGTTCGCGCAGTTGATGGCCGCCGCCGTGCTGTTCTTCGGGGTTGGCGTGCCGACGGTGAAGTCATTGCGGTTGTTGTCGGTCTCGAAGCACCCGTTGCCGCTGCGCCGCACCGATGACGAGCCCGAGGTGTTCGGCGTGCTCATGCCCTCTGAGCAGTTGGTGCTCGCGCCGTAGCCCACGAGGTCGACGATGCTGTTCGAGTTCGGGCAGGTGCCGCTGAGGCCCGTCATTCGATTCACGAGCGCGATCTTCCCCGCCGTCGCGCTCATCGCGATCATCCCGGTGTCGTCAGGCGGCGTGGGGCCTGTCTGGCCTGCCGAGCCGGCCGTGCCCATGCGAATGAAGAAGTACTTGCCGGGTTGAATGGATCCGGTGAGGGGCGCGACGCTCCAGCTGCCACCCGTGTCGCTGGCGTACTGAATGGACCAGCCGTTGAGGTTGACCGTGGCGCTGCCGCGATTGAACAGCTCGACGAAGTCGTACTTGTACGCGCCCGTGCTGCCGCCCCCACCACCGTACACCTCGCTGATCACGACGTCGTTCGACAGGGCCTGCACGCGCGAGGCGTAGGGCGCCTTCTCATGGGGCACGCCACAAGACACGAGGGCAGCGACGAAGACGGGCAGGGCGATCGACCGGGCGACCAGGCGCATGGGCAGCGCCTTAACCCGGCTGAACAAACGAGAACAACCTTCAGCGCGGGAGCAGCAGACGTGTCGGTGGCCCGGCCGGGAGGCCTGCATCGGCCGGCGGGGAGCTCATCAGCGGCGAAGGGCTCGCTTCGGTCCGGACCTCGAGCGCGGTGGAGATCGCCGAGGGGACGCACCTGTCGCCGAGCGCGTTCTGCTCGCATTGCTCACCAGCTCGGCACTCGCCTCGGCATGGAATCGGGTCGCACATGCCCGTCTGCGGGTTGCACACGTTGCCGGGCGTGCACGGGCTGTAGCACTCACCGTTCGAGCGTCGCACCCCGGCGGCCGTCGCGGCGATGGCCGTTCCGACGACGGCGTTGGCTCCCGCCGCCGAGCACCCTGAGAGCAGCGCGACGGTGATCATGACGGGCAGGGCGATCAACCGGACGACGACGCGCATGTGCAGCGCCATAACCCGGCTGGACAAACGCGACCAACTCCGACCACCTCCAGGGTGGGCAGAGTTGTTCTCGACCTTCAACCCACGTCACGGCGTCGGGCCGGTCTCGGGCATCGGGTGAGGGATGTCGCTCATCGTCTCGTCGGGCGTCGCGTCCTCTTCGACCGGGCTCTTCGCGACACGTGCGGCGTTGATTCGCGCCTTCACGTACTTCGGCGAGAGATCCATCGCTTCCTGGTAGGCGTGCTTCGCCTCGTCACTGCGGCCGACGCGCTCGTAGGCGACGCCGAGGTTGTTGTGCACGTACGCGACGGTCGGCAGCTGCTCGATCGCCTCCTCGAGGATCTCGACGGCCTCGTCGTTCCGGTTGGCGCGCAGGTACGCGAGGCCCAGGTTGTTCATCGCGTAGCCGTGGTCGGGCTGCAGGGCGACGACGGTACGGAAGCTGGTGATGGCGCCGGTCAGGTCTCCACTCGCGAGCTGCGCGATGCCGGTGGCCTGGAACGCCTCGGGGTTTCCCGGGTCACGCGTCGACGCCTCTTTCCCTGAGGCGATGGCGCCGACGAAGTCCTTCGCTTGCAGGAATGCGCGCGCCTGCTTGATGCAGACCACCGCGTCAGACGGTCGCTGCTGCGCGAGCCGCCCCCAGGCCTCGGCCGAGAGCGACGGTTGCCCGGCCATGCGCCCCAGCTTCGCGATCAGCTCGAGCGTCTCGGAGTCCGACGGGCTCGTGAAGAGCGCGCGGCGGGCTTCGGTGAGGGCCCCTTTCGGATCCTGCGACTCCATCAGCTGCCGGGCTCGCGCGACGTGATCGACGGTCGTCGCGTCGTGCTTCAGCGCGAGCGCGTCGACCGGCTGAACCAGCGCTTCGACCTTCGCGAACGGCATGCCGGAGTCGGGCATCGACGGCGTCTGCATCACCTTCGAGACGATGACGGGGGCAGGCTTCGGCGTGACGGTGGTGGTTCTGGTGGAGTCCTCGCAGGCGGCGAAGGCGAGGGCGGCTGCAACGGCGGCGACGATCTGGTTCTTCATACGGGCTCTTTCGGTCCTTGGTGGGAGGGGTGACGTGCTTCCCGAGGAAGAGACAAAGCGAGCGTCGTGCCAGCCCGTAACCGTGCGTGAGCCGACAGCTCTTCGGTGCGTGCGGACAATCGGCCACGTGCGAGCCGCGTGCGTGCGTGGTCTGCTGCGCGCGCATGACGCTGCGGTGGGCCTTTCCCGATTCGGCGGAGCACGACGCGAGGGCCGCCGTCGACGCGCGCATCGACACGTGGTGGGCGGCGCTGAAGACGCGACGCGCCGAGCTCGACGCCTTCCTTCGCGGCGACAGTCGCTTCGATGTGCCGTCATTCGTCACGGAGCACCTCGAGGCCATCGACTCCGGACTCTGTTGGGAGCTGGCGCCGGGCCAGCGCCCCCGGCTGGTGATCAGCTGTGAAGCCGAGCGTCAGCTCCAGCCGCTGGTTCGGCGTGTCCTCAGCCGCGCGCCAGCCGACCTCGGGCTCGAGCTCTTCGACCATCGGCCCGCGGAGCCGCTCGAAGCAGCGCTCTTCAAGGCGCGAGGCCAGACGGGTGTTGACGGCGCAGGGTGGACGGTGGAGCTCTCGGAGCAGCCGTACGGACTCTTCGAGCTGTGCTGGAGATCGTCGCGCACCGACGAGGCGGCCCACCACGCCGCGTTCGTGATGACGCAGACGTTGCTGGGCGAGAAGACGCTGCCGGACTGGATCGGCGGCGTGACGGTCGACGCGCCTGTGTCGATCTTCTCCAAGCTCCTCCGTGCAGGGCGAAAGGCCGGCCTCTCGGCGACCGCGCTCCCCGGCCGGGTCGAAGCGCTCAAGCGCTCCTGGCTCGATCGCCAGGCCGATCAACCGTTGCTCGTCTCGTCTCGCATGGGCCGCGACGCCAACTGGAGCCTCGTTCGCCTCGAGCCCCAGCCAGCGCCCGACTTTCCCGGCCAGAAAGATCTGCAGAGCGCCCGCTCCGCGAACGTCGAGTTCTTCAAGGCCACGCGCTCTGGCGCTCCGTTCGCGTCGTGCCGGTTCTCGCGCTTCGGCGAGACGTTTCTCTACGTGAAGACCGACGGCTTCGGCGACGACGGCTTCTCGAGCACCCTGGCCATCGAAGAGGCGCTCGACCGGGGCCTGGCGGAAGGCAACCTCGGCCGGGCCATCGGCGCGGGAACGGGGACGCGCTACTCCTACGTCGACCTCGTGGTGAGCGACCCGGTGCGCGCGCTCGAGCGCATCGTCCCCATCCTCCGTAACGGCAAGCTGCCCCGGCGTGCCTGGGTGCTCTTCTTCGACGACACCCTCGCCGCCGAGTGGGTGGGGGTCTGGCCCGAGACGCCAGCGCCTCCGTCGTTTCCTGCTTCCCAATGAGGCCCCGGGCGGGCATTGAACCGGTGTCCTCCATGAGGTGGGTTGTCCCGTTCAGCGTGTTGGTGCTGGCGTCATCGGCCCTCGCGTCGCCCGACGCCGGCGTCGCCTCGTGCGTCGAACTCGAGCAGCGCCTCGCGGCGGTCCAGCGCACCTTGAGCGCCTGCTCCGAAGGCGCCCGCTCGGCCACCACCGCGCGTGAGAAGTGCGAGGCGGGGCTCGACGACGCGACCGAGCGGCTGCAGTCCTTCCAGGCGCGCGTCGACAGCTGCGTGCAGGAGCAGACCGAGCTGTGCCAGGAGACCGCCATCTTCGCGGCCTCGCTCCTTCAGGGCACGGCGCGTGACGTCGGCTCGTGTGTGCCCTCGGGGACCCGCCAGCAGCTCCAGTCGCTGGTGACGGCGTGGGCGGCGACGTCGAAGAACCTCGCGCAGCTCGACGAGTACCTGAGCGGCGCGAGTGACGTGCTGCCCCGCGTGTCGGGCGTCAGCGAGCCCGAGCGTCGGCTCGCGCGAATCCTCGGCCTGAAGCAGGGCAGCCCTGCGTGGAACCGGCGCCTGCTCATCGCCGCCTTTCGCCTGACCGCGCCGGACACGTGGACGCGGCTGAAGGGCCAGGGGGCCGCGGCGATCGACAGCTTCTTCGATTCGCGTGGGCCGCTCCCCACTGGGTTCATCGAAGAGGCGAACGGTGAACACGACGGGCCGATCGGTCCCGCCGGGCCACCGCTGACGGCCGCGCTGCGCGTGGTGCTCTCGTATCTCGAAGTCGCTGATTGCGAGAACCGCTCCGAGTCGCGGGAGTGTGGCCGTGCCCGCCAGCTGCTCGAGCTGCTCGACGACACCGGCCCGCTCATCGTTCGCCGCCGCATCGAAGACATGTGGGCCACGCCCTGTGACGCACTCTCGCCCGACACCCTGCGCGCCTGGCTGCAGGACTTCCCCGCCAGCAATCGAAAGGACAAAGAGACCGCGCTCAACGAGCTGACGAAGGCCGCCACCAGCAAACTGTTCCTCTGCTACCTCTCTGACGTCGAAGGCGACCCGTCGTACCGCGCGTGGGTGACGCCGCGGCTGCCGACCCGGGCGCAGGTGGGAGACAACCGCAACGCGATGCCTCTGGCGGCCTTCGCGCAGCACGTGAAGGAAGGCGACGCGCTCGATCGATGTGGGCGAGCCGTGCGCGCGTTGCAACGCCTGGAGCCGAAGGGTTGCGCCATCGATCGCCCCGACACGCTCACCACGTTGTCTGCCTGGTCGCACCAGCCGCTTCCCGCGCAGTCGTCCGACGACGTGCAGCTCTGCCAGAAGGTCGCCTCACTGATGTGGAGCGGCGCCGCCGTCGAGATCCCCGCCTCGCCCGGCGAAGAGGTGAAGGTCGACAACGAAGGCAGCTCGCCCATCGGCGCGCTCCGACAGGCGTGTGATGAGCGACAGGGCGTGGGCCCGGCGTTCGAGCAGGGGCTGCTCGCGCTGCACGGCATCGGGAAGGACCTGGGAGAGCCGTCGAGCGCGTCACCCTGGCGCCTCGACAGCACGGGCACCCGGCCGCACGAGATGGCGCAGTTCGAAGAGGCCGAGTCGTACGGCGGCTGGCTGCAGCACCTGCTGAACCAGACGAGCGCTCACGAGGCGCTCGAACTCTCTCGCGTACGCGCCGACGCTTGCCGCGAACACCCAAGAGGCAGCCACTACGACTGCGAGCTGATCGCGTCGCTCGAGCAGACGTGGGCCCGCTCTCGTCGCGTGACGCTGGCGAGCACCGGTGGGCTGGTGGGGTTGATCGTCGTGTTGACCTGGCTGACTCGACTCCGGCGGGCGCGCGGCACGTTCGCTTCGTCGATGCGCACCGTTCGCGAGAGCCTCGGCGCGCTGGGGCTCAACGCAGAGCCCGACAGCTGGCGGCTCCTCTTCCCGTCGCGCCACGACACGCTCCTGCTCGATCTGCCTCGCACGCCCGCGTGGGACCGCTGGGGCACCGACGCCTGCGCGATTCTGTCGACCGGCACCACGGCGCTGCGAGAGGCCGACGTCAACCACGCGGCGTCGGTTGCGCTCCGGGAAGATGTTCACGTGGTGTTCCTGCTCCACGCCGACTCGGCGGTGCCCGACCTGGGCGCGGTGCGCGCGACGCTCGACTGGGCCGCGCGTGGAGGCATTCGCGCCGTCACCGTGCTCCCGCTCGCGTTGTCGCGGCTCGCGTGGGCGACGCGCGATGAAGATCTGCTCGACCTCGTCGAGGCGGCCACCCTGCGCGGCAACCCGTTCGAAGTGCGCGGTCCGGTACGCAGCTCGAGCCAGTTCTGGAACCGTGAGCGCCTCGTCGCGGGGTTGCTGACCGAAGCCCGCAAGGGAAACTGGACCGTCGTCACTGGCCTGCGTCGCTTCGGCAAGTCGTCGTTGGCCCTCGAGGTGGCGCGGCGCATGACGGGCCCGTCGGCGTACGTCGACCTCGCCGGCTTCCATCACGAGGTGTCGTACGGCGAGACGCCTGCGGTGGCGGTCGAGGCCATCCTCCGCACCCTCGTCGCGCGGCTCTCGGAGTCTGCGGCAGCGCGCTATCCGGCCGCGGTCGTTCCTCCGCTGCCCACCGTGGCGCTCGATGCGCCCGCGCTCGCGGCGTGGTTGCGTGCGCTCACCGCCGCCTGTGGCCAGTCGAGTGGAACCGCGCCGCCACCGCTGCTCCTGGTCGTCGACGAAGTGGAGCAGTTGTTGACCGCACCCCCCGAGAAGCTGGGGCGGGCGCTCGACGTGATGGCGACGCTGGTGGGCCGGTTGAGGAGCGCCCTCGCCGAGCCGTCGTCACCCAACACCGGCAGCTCGGTCAGCGTGGTGCTCTGCGCCGCGCTGCACCCGCTCCTCTGGGCGCCGCTCTCGACGCTCGGTGGGCAGAGCCTCATGGGCGCGTTCCCCAGTCTGTGCGTGCCCGCGCTCGACGATGAAGCCGCGCACGCGATGATGCGTGGCCTCGGGTCGCGCCAGGGCATTCGTTTCGATGACGACGCGCTCAAGGAGCTGGTGGCCGCGTCGCATGGCGTACCCCTGCTCCTGCGCCGACTGGGGACCTCGGTGCTCGAGCTCTACGACGCCGACCGCGCGAGGCAGGGGGCGCTGGGGGCGATGCGCATCGGCGTGGAAGGCGCGCGCGAGGCCATCAAGCGTGAACAGAAGGGCGGCTCGCCGCTCCGCGTCTGGGTCGAGAGTGAGATCGCCCAGGCTGATACCTCGGCAGGCGTGCTGCTGCGCGCGCTGGCCGGCGCCGAGCGCGTCACCGTCACCGCACTCGAGCAGCTCGTCGAGGCCCAGGTGATGGAGCGTTTTGGCGCCACCGGAATCAGCCAGCACCTCGCGCCGAACGAGCTCCGGCGTCGCGCGCAAGAGGCAGCCAGCGTGATGGTGCGCCTGCTGGCCGAGTCGAAGCTCCTCGTCGCGCACGGGGACCACACCTCGCCCGAGGCGTACTCACTGCCCGACGGCGTCCTGAGACGGATTCTGCAGGACTCGCGACGCACCGAAGCGAAGAGCGCGTGAGCCTGACGTCGAGCGCCGAACGCGGTAGATCAGTGGTCGCGACATGAGTCTTCGCTGGAAGAAGCTTGGAGGCATGCTGGCGGGCGCGGCGCCGCTCGTCGGAGCCTTCATCTCGCTCGCGTGGCTCGGCTGGTCCGTCGACGCCGCCCCGACCTCGGTCTTCCTGGCGATGGCGCGTCACCCCATCGGCGCGATCGCGCTCATCCAGACGTTCTACACGGCGCTCCTCGGGCTGCTGTGGATGCGGTACCGACCGTTCAAGGCGCCCGAAGGCGTCGAGTGGCCGAAGGTGTCGGTCATCATCCCCGCGTACAACGAGGGGCCGATGGTGGGCCGGAGCATTCGCAGCGTCGCCGCCTGCGCGTACCCGAAGGACAAGCTCGAGGTGATCGTCGTCGACGACGGCTCGCGCGACGACACGTTCTTCCACATGCAGTTCCTGCGACGGGAGTTCCCCGACCTGGTGAAGCTGGTGCGCTTCTCTGGCAATCGAGGAAAACGGTCGGCGCTGGTGGCGGGCATTCGCGCAGCGACCGGTGACTTCATCGTCACCATCGACTCCGACAGCGAGATCGACCCGCGCACCGTGCACGAGATGGTGACGCCGTTCCTCGCCGATCCGCAGGTGGGCGGCGTGGCCGGTCGCGTCGCCGTGCTCAACCGAGACAGTCCCATCAGTCGAATGCTCGAGGTGCAGTTCACGCTCGCGTTCGACTACGGCCGCGCCGCGCAGTCCGTGTACCGAACCGTCGCGTGCTGTCCCGGCGCGCTCTCGGCGTTTCGCAAGAGCATCATTCTGCCGTTCCTCGACGAGTGGGAGAACCAGCGCTTCCTCGGGCGCCCGGTGAACCACGGCGAAGATCAGGCGCTCACCAACATCGTGCTGCGGCAGGGCTACGACACCGTCTACCAACGGCCCGCGGTGGTGAACACGCTGGTGCCGACGACGTACAGCCAGCTCTCGCGAATGTTCCTGCGGTGGGACCGCAGCTACATCGTCGAGGGCTTCTCGTTCGCGCGCTTCATGTTCACGCGCTACCGGAAGAACAACCGCCTGCTGCCCATCGTCACGTTCTTCGTCTCGAACCTGCGCTTCGTGCTGGTGGCGGTGGCCATCATGGAGGCGCCGAAGTTGTTCGACACCAACGTGACGGCGGTCGGGCGCAGCATCGTCGCGCTCCTCATCGGCACCATCTTCTCGGCGGCGTACTACCTGCGATTCGAGCGCAGCTTCCGGTGGGTGTACGGCGTGCTGTACGCGGTGTTCTCGCTGGTGGCCCTGCAGTGGATTCTGCCGTGGGCCCTGGTGACGGTGCGGGATGAGCGGTGGGGTACGCGCTGACGGGCAGATGGTCTTCGGCGGAACCGCCTCTATGGAGATTGCGTTTGCCGAGGCCTGGGTTGCCGGCTCAATGGAAAGCGCTCGGACCTCGGCACCGCGCCCGTCGACGCCATATTCGAGCTGCTCAGTGCGTTGGCCGACTGTGGCACCGAGAACGTGTGGATTGGCGGCTGAGTCGCGCGCCGCTTGCGGAGTTCCTTCACTTCAGCTCGGTACAGAGAGTTCGAACCACACCAATAACGCCGCCGTCGGCCACCATTGGAGCAGCAGCCGGTTGATGAGCGTGCCGTTCTCGGCGAACACGCGCACGCGCTCGGGGCCAAGGATGAGCACCAGCGCGATGAAGACGAAGCCAGCGAGCAGGGTCGCGCGCAACGCAGGCGAGGTGCCGTGCCTTGTTCGGGTGAGGAGCAGTGCCAGCGCGATCGGCCAGAAGACGCCCCAGGTCATGACGTCGGTCGCGTGCCGCGCCAGCAGGCTGCCGAGCGTCGGGAGCCACTCGAAGGCCGGCGCGTTGATCGCGTGATCGAAGACCTCGACGCCGTGCTGACGGAGCTGCCACCGCCACGTGGCGACGACACCGACGGCGAGCAGCGCAGGCATCAGCTTCGGCCACAGCGGGCGTGAGCGGCTGAGCGCGAGCGCTCCAAGCGTGGCTGCGAAGACGTGCGGGAGCCCTTCGTCTTTCACGCCGGCGAGCACCACCGCCACCGCACACGCGACCGGGTGCCGGTCGGTCACCATGAAGCCGAGCACCGCCAGCCCGAGAAGCCCGACGGGAAGATCGACGTAGAGCGAGCGCGCGTGCACCCAGAGGAATGGGACGCCGACCAGCAGCGCGAGGCCGAACATCTTTCGGGCTCCGTTTGCTGAAAGGAGCGGCCACCATGCCTCGAGCGCGGTCGCGAAGCACGCGAGGCCGATCAGACTGGCCGCGACGACCTGCACCTCGAGCTGATCGACGCCGAGCGAGACCCAACCAATCGCGAGCGGCCACAGCGGCGGGTAGCCGGGTGGAACCACGTGCTGCGTGGAGTCCAGCGCCATGCGCACGCCGGTCGCGAAGCCGAGCGACTCGAAGCGCGCCTTCGCCAACCAGACGAACTCGTCCCACTGGGTCGGCACCCAGGGCCGCGCGAGCACGACGAGCGCCACCACGCCCACGAGCGTCCATGGGAAGTGCATTGAAGCCATCGACTGCGGGCGGGGCAGCTGACGAACCAGCAGCAGGAGCACGGCGCCGGTGAGCACGCCGGGGAAGCCCAGCGCGCTCGTGAAGAGCAGGCCCAGCGAGAGCGCCCAGGAGGTCGGGGAGCGCAGACAATCGAGAACCGGCTCTCGCGAGACCACCGTGCGGAGCACGCTCCCGAGGACGTGCAGAAGAGCGAGGCCGACGAAGGCGATCATCGCGCGCGGCCCTCGCGCGGGGACGCGACTTTCGAGGCGTCAACCGCGGGACTCGGCGCGCGTCGAAGTTGACGCTTTTCCACGTCAACCGCGACCTCTCTGGAGTCCGCGGAGAGACGTGTTCCGAACAGCGCGCGGTTCGCTGTGCTCACGGCCGCGCTCGGTGGCTGACATGGTCTGACGCGTCGTCGCGAGCGAGCGACTCTGTCAGTCGCACACCGTCCGGAATCCGAGGCAGGCCGTGCTCCGAAGGACGCTCGCCTCGCTGCGCTCCGTGGCCGACGTGTCCCCACGCCGCGTCGTGGAGGTCCTCCGAAGGTCGCCCGGCTCGTTGCGCTCACGGCCGTGCTTCCCGGCCGCCGTGTCCGACGCTTCGTCTCGAGCGGCTCGGTGACGACTTGTGCAGGCTCGGACACCCCGGGCGCTCCATCGGGCCAGCACGCCGCGGCGTCCTGTCTGCCGGCTGTGGCGCGAGGTGTTCCGAAGTTTGCTGCGCTCACGGCCGGGCTCCGCACACCACGTGGCCCGAGGCCTCATCGCGAGCACAGTTCGACTGCAACACACTCCCGCGGAGCTCGACCTCGATGCCGGCATCGGGCCGGTTGGGCCAGGCGTACCGGCCGAGCGGGAAGAGGACATCACCGTCATCGAGCACGACCTGCGCCTGCTGTTGGGGCCACGGCGCCACGCGCTGCACGTCGGCCAGACTCGCGGCGACGGCGTCAGTCAACGCGCGGCGCTGCACGGGAGCATCGGCGCGCAACATCAGCACCGCGATTCCTCCGGGGACCGACGCGACCAGGAGCGCCGCGAGCAGCGCCGGCCTGAACCGCTTCGTCCGCAGTCCCACCAGCGAGGCGAGGAAGATGACGGCTCCGAGCCCGAGGGACAGCGGCGCGTCAGGGAAGTGTTGACGAGGCGCACCGCCGACGCTGTTCGCGCCGTCGATCACGATCGACTCGTTCGTCGACAGCGTGAAGTGCGGGGACTCGTCGGCCACGCGCGCGCTGTAGCAGGGGAACACCGGTGCGCGAAGCCGGGGGACGAGTTACGCCTTCGGGGTGCGCTGGACCGTGACCGTCATTCTGTTGACCCTCTCATGCATCGGCCGGACCGGTGCCCGGTCTCCTGGTGTCGACGTGCTCGTCATTGCGCCGCACCCCGACGACGAAGTGTTGATGGCGGGTGGCGTGATGGCTCAGGCGGTGCGCCGCGGCGAGCGTGTGGCCGTGCTGCTGGTGACCAACGGCGATCTTTCCTGTGAGCGTGACGGCAACGTGCGTCAGGCCGAGACCATCGCCGCGCTCGCGGCCATCGGCGTCGGCGAAGAGAACGTTCGCTTCCTCGGCTACCCCGACGGGCACCTGGCGGAGCTCTCGACGACGCCGCTCGAGATCGAGCGTGTCGGACCTGATGGCCGATGTGCGCGCGCGGCGACGACCTGGGCGACGCGCGGAAAGCCGCGCTCGGGCGCTCCTGCTTCGTTGACCTCGATCGCGTTGACCGACGACCTCGCGTCCGTCCTGGGCGAGCTTCGGCCCCGAGACGTCTATCTGCCGCATGACTTCGATCTGCACCCCGATCACGCGATGACCTACGCCTTCTTCCGTCGTGCGCTCGATCTCGTCGACGTCGCCCCCCGCCAGACGTGCCGGAGCATCATTCACGCCCCAGGCTGTTGGCCTGCGACCGAATGCGAACGGCCGCTCCAACTCGAAGCGCCGATGCCCCCGATCCCGAGCGGCGCCATGCCTGACGAACGTGTCGCCATCGACGCCCGACTCAAGCTGTCGTGGATTGGGCGTTACCGCTCCCAGCTCGAAGGACCTCTCGAGCAGGACTGGCTGGCCAGCTTCGCGCGCACCGATGAGGTGTTCTTCGTGGAGACGTATGTCCGGGAAGGTTCCCGCTGGCGAGCGGTACGCAGCGACGGGCGTGACGACGGTCCGGCGGAGCGGCTCAGCCGAGACGCGCGATCATCAACGCCGCCTCCAGCGGCCCTGGCTCCTGCCCCGGCAACGTCCACTCGCGCGGCCAGACGGTGACGTCACCAATCTCGCGACCAGCAATCGACAACACGAGCAGTGAACGCGCCGCGTCGATGGCCAACACCCAGTCTTCGGACCTGACGCTGGCCTTCCACGGGCGCGAGGCGTCGTCGGTGGGATACCAGTGGGCCCGCGTCAGGCAGGCGTGCTCCAGCTCGAGGAGCGATCGGCCGAGAACGCGGCCCCTGAACCAGAACCAGAGCTGCTCACCTGGACTGAAGCGTCGCACCACGGGAGTCTCGCGCGTTTCGAGAGAGCAACCGAGCCCGAACGCTCGCGAGCCCTGAGCGCTACGGCTTCGGCGCGCACCGCATCACCTGCTGCAGCGTCGCAGTGATCGGAATCAGCCGAGGCGTGACGCGGTACCGATCGGCGCGCGTCTTGAGGAATACGGAGTCTTCGTAGCCTCCGAGGCGCTCGCCGCGTTCGTCGACGGCGAACAGCTCGCTCACGCCGTTGATCGAGATGAGCGACCCGCCACCACCGGCGTCGAACCACGGGCTGGTCACCTGCCCGCCGAGCGTGTGCCACCGCAGGTCCACCGGGAGCGACTTCAGGTTCGCCTGCGCCGAGAGCAACGCCAGCACCAGCGTCGGCACGTCGTTGAGCGACACCGGCCCCGAGTCGAGCTGCCGCTGCGCGTCGGCGATCGCCGCGTCGAACGCTTCAGGAGCCGCCAGCCGCGCCCGGAACGCCGGCGGGACGATCACCGCGAACGGCACCTGCGACTTCTGCGCGTCGGTCTCGGTCGCTTCGGCGCCCCACACGTACGCGTGGCCGGTGGAGTGGTCGGCCATGAGAATGACGATCGACCGCTCCGCGATGCCCGCCGCGTCGAGCTGTGAGACGAGCCGCTCCACGGCCGCGTCGGTGTACGAGAACGCGACCAGGCGCTTCCTGTCGTCGGCGTCGGCGTGGTGCGGCGTGGTCTTCAGCGCCGCGTCGATGCGCGTGGGGATCTCGGTAGGCAGATCCTCCGGCGTGGTGAACGGCGAGTGGTTCGACAGCGACATCAGCAGCGCGAACTGCGGCGCGTTCGTCGTCTTCAGCTCTTCGGCCACGCGCTTGACGCCGAAGTCGAAGACCGCGAAGTCGGTGACTCCGTCCCACGTGCCTTTGGGGAGGTCCTTCGGCAGCTCGACCTGTGAGACCTGCTCCACGAAGCGGTGCCGCTCGAAGAAGTGGTGCATCTCGTCGAACGTCGCGTCGCTGCCGTAGAAGAACGAGTGCCGGAAGCCGGCGTCGGCGAGCACGTCTGACGTGCAGCGCATCGGGAACGGCTGCAGGTCGCGAATGAAGGCGAGGTTGTAGGGCAGGGTGCCGAGCCCGCACGTCATCGCGCCGAGGTTGTGCGCCGTGCGGACGCCGGCCTGAATCATCTTGCGGCTCGTCAGCACGCCTTCGCCGCTCTTCGCCGAGCGTTCGTAGAGGGCGGTGGTGAACGGCGCGAGCGCTCGCGGTGCCTGCGGGTTGAGCGCGTGAAGGTCGTCGCCGCGAAAGCCTTCGAGTGAGACGAAGAAGACGGCAACCTTCGGGTCGTCCAAGGTGAAGAGCGCGCGGGAGACTGCTTCGAATGACTTCACCAGGGCGGTGCCGCGCGGGTTTCGCGTCGAGGGCTCGAGGTCTCGATCGAGGGGCCTGGCGAATGGCATCGGCGCGCAGCCCCCGTCGGTCGCGGGCCAGCCTGCGAGCGTGGCCCCCCTGGCCGCCGCATCGGTGGGCAGCTGCGCGTCGAGGATGAGATCTCGCGCCGACGACGGTCCTCGGTGCTGCATCAGATCGACGGAGCTCTCGATGAGGCCGGTGAGCGGGTCGCCGAGGGCGGCTGGGCTGAACCGGTTGACCTGGGCGAGCGCGCTGTGGCCGATGACGACGAGCCCTGCGATCGCGACGACCCCGACGCCGTAGCCGACACTCCACGACCGCCACGCCACCGAGTCCGTCGGTCTTCGCCGAAGCGCCACGAGCAGCAGCAGAACCCCGAGCGTGACGCCGACGATCGCTGGCGTGCGAATGCGGTCGTAGCCGAGGAAGCCCACCATGCCCCCGATGAACGAGGCGTTCGTGCCGCCCTCCGAGAGATCGAACATCGTCGGAAACGAGCCGCGCTCGCTCTTCACTTCCTGCGCGGTGACGGTGAAGACCCACAGCGCGAGCCCGAGCGGGAGCGTCGCCACCAGCCCGCCCCAGCGCTGCCAGCCGGCCCGCCGAAGGGGGCGCAGCATGAGCGGGAGCAGCAGCCCGAGCACCACCATGAACGGGACGAGCACCAGCAGGCCGGCGGCGAGATCGAGCCAGGTTCCGGCGAGCGCGCGCTCGACCCGCGTCGACCATGAGCCCCACCCCTTGAGCGCACCCGCCAGCCGCGAGGGGAACGCCGCGACACCCAGCAGCGCGACTGCCCACACCGCCGCCGTCACGCCGCGTCGAATCGCGAGTCTGTCGAACTGCGCGCCGCTCACTGAGCGATCCCCTACCGTGTCCAGTGGCTGGTCGTCGAGCGGTCCGAGCCCCGTCGGGGGAGGTGACCACCGCTCGGCTCCGCGTCAGGTCGCTCGCCCGGGCCCGTCGACGGGTGCTCCCTTCGTGGTACAGGCAGGCCCGTCATGAGCACCGAGCAGGACACCGAAATCGCCCGCCGCCGCACCTTCGCGATCATCTCGCACCCCGACGCGGGCAAGACGACGCTCACCGAGAAGCTGCTGCTGTATGGCGGCGCCATTCACCTCGCCGGCAGCGTGAAGGCCCGGCGCGCGAAGCGCTACGCCACGTCTGACTGGATGGCGATCGAGAAGGAGCGCGGCATCTCGGTCACCTCGTCGGTGCTGCAGTTCTTCTACCGCGACCACGCCGTCAACCTGCTCGACACGCCCGGCCACCAGGACTTCTCCGAAGATACCTACCGCACGCTCGCCGCCGCCGACGCCGCCGTGATGCTCATCGACGCCGCGAAGGGTGTGGAGCCGCAGACCATCAAGCTCTTCAAGGTGTGCCGTCTTCGCGGCATTCCCATCTTCACCTTCGCCAACAAGCTCGACCGCTACGGCCTCTCTCCGCTCGAGCTGATGGACCAGCTCGAGAAGGTGCTCGGCATTCGCGCGTACCCGATGAACTGGCCCATCGGCTCGGGGCCCGAGTTTCGCGGCGTGTACGATCGGCGCACGAAGAACGTCCACGTCTTCACCGCCGAGGGGAAACACGGTGAGAGCGAGGTCGGCGAGAAGATCGTCTCGCTCGAGAGCGACGAGATCAAAGCCATCCTCTCCGAGTCCGAGCTCGAGAAGCTCAACGAGGACATCGATCTGCTCGACATCGGTGGCGACGAGTTCTCGCTCGACAAGGTGCTCTCGGGGCAGCTGTCGCCCATGTTCTTCGGCTCGGCGATGACCAACTTCGGAGTTCGCCCGTTCCTCGACGCGTTCCTCGAGATGGCGCCGGCGCCCAGCGGCCGTCAGGCGAGCACGGGTTTCATCGAGCCCACGAAGGAGAAGTTCTCGGGCTTCATCTTCAAGATCCAGGCGAACATGGACCCCGCGCACCGCGATCGCATCGCGTTCCTCCGCGTCGTCTCGGGCCACTACGTCAAGGGCATGAACGCCTTTCACACCCGGCTGGGGAAAGAGATTCGCCTCGCGAAGCCGTCGCAGTTCATGGCCTCGGAGCGCACCAGCATCGAAGACGCGTGGCCGGGTGACGTGATCGGCCTCTTCGACCCCGGCATCTTCCGCATCGGCGACACGCTGCTCGAGAAGGACAAGTTCGACTTCGAGTGCGTGCCACGGTTCTCGCCCGAGCACTTCGCGATCATCCGCTCGAAGGATCCGCTGCGCCGCAAGCAGATGGAGAAGGGCCTCGAGCAGCTCGCCGAGGAAGGGACGATTCAGATCTTCCAGCAGCTGCAGATGGGCATGAAGGACCCGATCGTCGGCGTCGTCGGCCAGCTGCAGTTCGAGGTGCTCCAGTTTCGCATTCAGCACGAGTACGGCGCCGACATTCTCGTCGACAAGCTCGGCTATTCGATCGCGCGCTGGGTGGTGGCCGAGAAGTTCGACGCGAAGGCGTTCGATTGGGAAGGCAACCGGCAGACGGTCACCGATCGCGATGGGCTGCCGTTGGTGTTGTTCCGCGACGAGTGGGCGCTGCAGCACGCACAGGACAAGCACAGGGAGCTGACGTTCCAGGCGCATGCCCCGCAGCTGAAGGCCTCGAGCGTCATCGCGAGCGTCGGGTGAGTCGTCGATGCTGCGTGAGGCGTCGCACGGTCTTCGGCTGCTCGGGAAGGAAGGCCTGAAGATCGGGTGACTCTTCCTTCGGCACCTCGAGCACCGTGGTGAGCTCACCGGCACTCGCGCCAACACTTGCGTGCGGAATGCATCCCCCGTCTCGATTGCGGACGACCAACCTCCGCTCGAAGCTCCATCCCGTGCAGCGTTGCTTCCTCGTCATCGGGTTGCTTTCCTGTCGGGCGTTGGCCGACGACAGCCTCGTCACTTTCACCACGGGGATGTCGTCAGCACCGCTGGCGTACGTCGAATACCTGCCTCCGGGCTACAGCGGCGGCACGAGCCCCGAGCGCATCGTCTTCTCGTTCCACGGAATCGGCGACAGCGGCCCGGGCACCGACGCGCCCAGCGTGTATTCCGCCGTGACGTCGTCGGGGCCGCTGCGCATCATCCGCGACGCACAGGGCGGTTCACACCGCTTCCAGGCGATGCATCGGGCCATCGTGCTGGCGCCAAGAAACCCGCAAGGCTTGTGGGACCGAATCACCGCGGCGGCGTTCTTTACCTGGGCGCTCTCGTACTATCGCGTCGACCCCGACGCCGTGTACCTCACGGGCCTCTCGGCCGGAGGAGGGCCGACGTGGACGATTCCCGTCGAGCGCCCCGGGAAGGTCGCAGCCATCGTCCCCGTCTGCCCGGTCCGGCAGCTCTGGAACCCGCTCGATGCGAGCGAGTACCGGGGCGTCGCCGTCTGGGCCCGTCGTGGACGCGGGCCCCGTCGTGGACGCGGGCCCCGTCGTGGACGCGGGCCCCGTCGTGGATGCGGGCCCCGTCGTGGATGCGGGCGTGGCAATGAGTGACGGCGGCGACTCGCCTCCCACCGACGCAAGCGAGCCCCCGGGGCGCGCAGACCGACCGTCACAGGACAACGTCGTGTTGGGCGGCTGCGCGGCCATCTCCCACGACGCCTGGGCTGCGCTGGCGCTCGTGCTCCTTCTTAAGCGACATCGTCGAGCAGCCTCCCGATGACCTGGCGAAGGCCCGCCAGCGGGTGTCCTGGCGCGCACTGCTGTTTCGTCACCACGGGCCCGCTGAGCGCGCTTTCCTGAAGCGGGCGCGCGAGGCGGCCTCGAAGCGGTGAACGCGGGACGCGCGCAGCTCGCCGAGCGTGCCGACGCGCACCAGGCAACGTTTCTTGATCAACGCCACGCGGTCACACAGCAGCTCCACCTCCGAGAGGGCGTGCGACGAGAGGAAGTCGGTGGCACCCCGCTTCACCGTCTCCTCCACCAGCGCGCGGAACTCTCGCGGCATCAACGGCTCCAACCCCAGCGTCGGCTCGTGGAGGATGAGGAGCTCGGGCTGGTGCACGAAGGCCTGGACGAGCCCCACCTTCTGCTTGTTGGCGATGCCCATCAGGAGCCGGATGACCGCCGGCTTCCCGGCGGCCGCTCGTTCGCCCGCGTCTGGTTCCCTCGAGACCTCGGCCGACGCCGAAGCCAGTAGCTTCTGCGGTGCGCGCCACCGTCGCGGCAAGCCTTTCGCGCCCTGGGCCCGTCGTCGCGTCGCGGGAGCACGCGTTCTTCGCCCCGCGGCCGCTTCAGGAGGCGTTCATCGGCCAGCGCTGTCCCCACGGTATGAGGCCCGGGAGGGACACCATCACGCGTGGAGGTCGTTCAACCAGAGTGTGCCGGTCCGCGTCGCCGCGCTGACCTGCGAGTTGATGTCGCTGCATGTGAAGCTGGTGCCCTGGCGAAAGGCGACCCTGGGGTTTGCGGGTCGGGCGCCGACCATTGCCCAGCACCCGACGCTGCGAGAGTCGCCTTACTCGTTGCAGACGTCGTTGCTGGACGCCGCCGGCGTTCCCGACGTGTACGCGTTAGACGTTGCACTCGTCATCGGCCCGCCGCAACCGCCGACTGCCGACAGCGTCTCGATGGTCTGCGTCGAAATCCACCACTCGTCGCCGGCGGCGTCATTGTCGACATTCGACTTGGCTCGAGCCGCAAAGTCGCAGTTCGGGCACTCTGCGCCGTTGACGCCCGGCTGGTGAGCGTTGAGCCCGGTGTTGGAATTCTCCGGCGTGAACGAGACCATTCCCGGGGCCGCGAGGCCATCGATGGTGGCGTCGAGGAACGTGTTCCCGTACCGCGCAGAGTCGACGCCCACGCCGCAGTCGCCCGTCATCGAGCCAACGCCGGCGGTTTCGCGCATCTCGAGATTGGCGAGCGCACAGTTGCCCTGCATTCCGACGGTGATGTTCGCTGCGGTCGCACCGAGGTCGTACAGGTATCGGTTCCCACGCTCGGGAGAGAAGCCGATGCCGCTGATGTCGCTCCAGTAACCACCGATCAGCGGGATGTTCGCCTTCTGCGCCGAGAAGATGGCCTTGAGCTGGCCGTTCGCCTCAGCCTGTTTTCCCTTGGCCTGGAACTTGATGAGGTTGGGGATGGCGATGGCGGCAAGAATCCCGATGATGGCGACGACGATCATCAACTCGATGAGCGTGAACCCTCGTGTCTTCTTCATCCTTGCCCTCGTTGCACACTCGAACCGCGCCGCGTCCAGCATCGGAACTTCTCCTCTTCAACAATCCCGCTCGCTCGATGACCCTTCCGATGACTTCGTCTACTCACGTCTTGCTCAAACCGCATCGACGCCCTCGGCTCAGAGGTTGACAAGGCCCTCGTCCCTCACGACGCCCTTAGCATACACGATTGGGCTGTGGCCAAGCGAGGGGCAGGGGCAGAATCCCATGAAGCACTGGGCCTGCACCGACTGCGCGGCACCGGAAACCCGAACGCACGGTTTGAAAGGAGGTGGGTGAAACCGCACCGCGTCAGCGGGAACGGCGCCCCCATCCACCACTGCAGGGCGTGGGGGGTTGGTGTCTCGAGGCCCGTGCGCAGCTCGACCCCGCCGTCGGTGGACGTCACGCGGTGCTGCCGTGAGTACCTGGGCTTCCGCACCTCAGCGCGAGCTGAGCGGCTCGAAGGGCCACCGGAACCGTGGCAGCGCCGTGACTCGTCCGTCGGTCAGTGCTTCGCCCGGTCTGAGCACCGTCACGGCGGGGTCGCCGCGCTTTCGGGCCTGGACCGCACGCTCCGGATACGGGTCGGCATCGGGGTTCTCGTCGTGCGCCGACGCGCCCTCGACGGGCACGCCCGGGTAGCCGGGGTACTTCGGGCCCATGCCTTCTCGCCAATACCATGGCGCTCCGCCGTCAGCGCAAGGCACCAGGGTCTTTGCTCCGAGGCGCCTTGCGTACGCCAGCGCCTCGCCCGGACCCGCCATCAACTGCTGCGGGGTCGTCAACGCGTCGAGCGGTACGTTCACCAGGTACGCATCGAGCGTCGTGAAGCCGAAGAAGATCGGCTTGAGCCGAAAACCGCGCACGCCGCAGAAGAGGACGTCGATGGGCCCGCCGCGCCTGCCCAGCTCGCAGACGTCACTCATGCGCCCGCGAACGTCGTCGCCCGAGTCCGCGAAGAACGCTGCCGAGGTGCTCGGCCCCCGCACCGCCCAGGTCGTCCCGATGTTGAAGAGGTCGTCGTAGACGCCGTCGCCGTTGGTCGGCTGCTCCCCGTAGAACGGCATCGCGTGCACGGAGAGCGCGCCCACCTTCCGGCTCGAGAACCAGCCCGGCGCGTGAACGTTGGTGAAGCCGAGCTGCTCGAGCCTCGCGACGCAGTCGGTCGAGAAGAGGCTCTCTTTCTCGACGGGCGGGACGAAGATCGCCGTCTCGCGCGGCAGCGTCAGGAGCGAGCCGAGGTGAAAGTGATCGCCGTGGGAGTGCGTGATGCACACCGCGTCGACGGCGCCGAGATCGCGTGCCTGCATCGGGAGGTAGCTCGGCAGATCGAACGCCGAACTCGGCCGGAAGTACGGGTCGATCAACACCGAAGCGCCGCCGTCACGCACGAGGGTGGTGTTGTGGCCGACGAAGGTGAAGCCGCTCGAGGGCAGGGTCGAGACGCCGTCATGACGCTCGAGCCAGCCGGCCTCCGAGAGTTCCTCCAGCAGCGCGCGGCACACGGTCACCCGTGAGAAGAGCCGCCGCTCCGGTACTGTCAGACCGCGCCCCAGCGCCGCGCAGCAGTCGGCGATCGCGGGCCACTCCTCGGCGCAGACCTCGAGATCGAACCCCAGCTCACCGCGCCGCACGTGCAGGACGCGCGGAGGGAAGCGCGCCGGGTCAGGGAAGAGCACGTCGTCACGCAGAGCGACTCGTCCATTCTTCGTCTTGCCGGTGCCGAGTCGCGCGTACGCCGGCGTCGCCTCGAGCTTCTTCACCAGCGCCTTCGCGCGGCGTGACGCTTCTGCTTCTCCAAGGCGCTGGACCTCGCGCTTGAGCCACCCGTGCGCGTCACGCACCGCTCGCGACGCCGGCCCGAGAATGGAGCAGCCGAGGTCCTCGTGGTGATCCGCCGCCGTCCTTGCACGGCTGAGCACCGCGAGACTGACGTCACGACGAAAGGTGAGCTGGTTCGCCACGAGCGCTCCTATGCCCTGCCTTCTTTCGGCTGGCGCGGTTTTCGTGATCGCGGGCGGAGCGGGGAATGGTCCGAGCGCAGCAGCGTCTGCCCGCGAGTCGTCACTTCAGGGCGTGCGCACGAAGGAGCTCAGCACGTCGAGCACCTCCACCAGGCTCAAGCCAGCCTCCGTCGCGAAGTCGTTCGCGTGGCTCTTCGCCCAGACGTCGAGCACCTTGCCGGCCTCGTCGCGCTTCGCCTCGGACACCGTAATGGTGAACTGCGGCGTGCCTTCGGTGCCGAAGACGCTCGACGTCATGCTGGTGCGGACCGCGGCGAACAGGCCCGCCTGATGGAGCGTGCGGCTCAGTCGAGCCGCGATGACGGCGTGCTCGGTCACGACCAGTGTCTCGGTGCGTTCACCCGGCGTGAGCGTCGGCCCTTCACTGACGGTCTCTTCGGGCTCGCTCCCGTCGTCTTCGAACGGCGAATCGAAGAGGGCGCGCGCAGCGTCGGCGTCGGTGTCGGCCACCATCACGGCGACGTCGGCCCCGGCAGGGCGCAGCTCGCAGCTGATGCCCGCGTCGGCCAACACGTCGCGCCAGTGTTCTGCCAGCTCATCAGGGAGTGTCGCCACCACGGTCGTCATCACGGCTTCCCGGTCACAGCCTCGTCGCCCATCGGCGGTGGGCATGGCAGCCCGATGGCGTCGCGGACCTGCTCGAGCGCGTGTCTCACGGTGCCGACTCGCTCGAGAACGGACGCGCGTCGTCGGCGTGGCCCGCCAGCTCGAGCATGGTGCGCGCTTCGGTGCGAATCGTCTCGCGGTCCGGCGGTTCCGCGTTCGTGAGCGCCTGGTTCCACGCCGTCGTGGCCGCGCTCGTGTCGCCCGCCGTGAGGCAGACCTGGGCCAGCCGGCGCCACGCCGAGGACCTGCGAGGCTCGAGCTCGAGCGCCTTCGTGAAGGCCACCTTCGCTTCGGCGGCTGCACCCAGCTGCGCGCGGGCGACGCCCAGGTACTCATACGCCTCGGCATCGGCCGGATTCGCCGCGACGGCTCGCTCGAGCGACGCCACGCCCTCGGTCGCGGAGCCCGTCGACACGAGCGCGCGGCCGAGAAGGCCCGGCATGGCCTTGCGGCTGGGGTCGACCTGTTGGAGGGCCTTCAGCTTCTCGAGCGCCTGCGTGGCGTGCCCGTGCTCGAGATCCCACCGCGCGGCGTATTCGAGCTCGTCTCGGCGCTTCGTCTCGGCCGCGTCGCGGCTCGCCGCGAACAGGGCACCGCCCCCCCCGAGGACGAGGAGCACGGCGGCCACCACCACCAGCCTGCGACTCACGGCTGCGAGCGCCGGCGACGGAGCGCCAGCATCGCGAGCGCCAGCGGCACCAGCGACAACCCCGTCGAGGAGCAACCGCCACCCTTGACGCTGACGCCGTCGACGAAGCCATCGCCGTTGATGTCCGTGTCGCAGGAGTCTCCGACGCCGTCCTTGTCGGTGTCCTTCTGGTCGAAGTTGGGAACGGTCGGGCAGTTGTCGACCTCGTTGCGCACCCCGTCGCCGTCGAGATCGGCGCTGCAGGCATCGCCGACGCCGTCGCCATCGGTGTCCCGCTGATCGGTGTTGCCCAGCAGGCGGCAGTTGTCGGTGCGGTCGGTCACGGTGTCGGCGTCGCTGTCGGTGTCGCGGAGGTCCGGCGTGCCGTCCAAGTCGGTATCGACGGGGCGCATCGTCGGGTCGAGCCGGCCGGCCTCGAGCGCGTCAGAGAAGCCGTCGCCGTCGGAGTCGCTGTCGCGGAGGTCGGGCGTGCCGTCCATGTCGGTGTCGATCGGGGCCGTCGCCGGGTCCGTGTCGCCAGCCTCCTGGGCGTCGAGCACCGTGTCTGAGTCGGCGTCGGTGTCGCGGAAGTCGGCCACGCCGTCACGATCGGTGTCGAGCGGTGCCATTCCAGTTCCGGCTTCGTTCGCATCCCGCACGGTGTCGCCGTCGGAGTCGAGGTCGAGGAAGTCGGGCGTCAGGTCGCGATCGGTGTCGATGGGCGCCGTCGCGGGGCTCGCGTCGCCGGCCTCGAGGGCATCGCTGAGGCCGTCTCCATCAGAGTCGGTGTCGAGGGCGTTGGGCGTGCCGTCGCCGTCGGTGTCCTGGTAGCCGTCTTCCACGTCGCGAATGGTGTCGTTGTCGCTGTCTTGGAGCGGTCGATCGTCGGCCTTGATCAACGGGTCGGTCTCGCCGGTATCGACGCTTCCGTTTCGGTTGGCGTCTTCGGATCCGTCACCCATTCCGCCCTGATCGGTATCCGCGACGAGCACCAGCGTGCGCGTCGCGGGGTTCGCGTCGGCGATGAAGAAGTTCTTCGCAGTGTCGGTCGCCGAAGGGGCCGTGGCGACGCCCGCTTCGGTGCCGTCGAACAACCTGTCACCGTCGCTGTCGGGATCATTGATGTTGGGCACGCCGTCGTTGTCGGCGTCGAGCGCGTAGTTCGACTCGAGGCCGTCGAGCAGGCCGTCGTCGTCGGAGTCGGCGTCGGTGGGGCTCGACTGAATACGCGCTTCGACGGCATCGGGCAGCCCGTCGCTGTCCGTGTCGGCGATGGCGGCGCCCACATCGTCGGTGCCCAGCAACGGGTTGGTCTCACCCGGGTCCAGCCGCCCGTTGAGGTTGACGTCCTCGAAGCCGTCCTTCTTGCCGCCGCGGTCGGTGTCGGCCGACAGCGGGCTGGAGCGGGTCGCCGGATCGGCGTCGGGCGCGAAGGCCTTTCTGTTCTCGTTGGTGTCGATGCTGGGCATGGTGACGCCGCGCTCCGTGCCGTCGAAGAGGCCGTCGTCGTCACTGTCGGCGTCGAGCGCGTTGATCAGGCCGTCGCCATCGGTGTCGTCCGAGAACTGCTGCTCGTCCCCGTCGATGACGCCGTCGTCGTCGCTGTCGCGGTCACGCGGATTGGTGCCGAGGAAGGTCTCGAGCGCGTCGGCCATGCGATCGCCGTCGGCGTCGAGGGCGACGACGAGATCGTCAGGACCATCGCCCGGGTTGCGCTCGCCCTGGTCGGTGCGGCCGTTCAAGTTCAGGTCTTCGAGACCGTCCATCACGCCGCCGCGGTCGGTGTCAGCGCGCAGCACCGCGGTCCGTGTCGACGGGTCGGCGTCGGCGATGAAGCGTCGGCGAGCGAGGGCCGTACCAGCAGACGCGGCCGCGACGCCTTCCTCCGTGCCATCGAACAGGCCGTCGTTGTCAGAGTCGGGGTCGAGGATGTTGGTGAGGAGCCCGTCGCCGTCCGTGTTGGTGGTGGGGTTGGCTTCCTGGCCATCGACCACGCCATCGTCGTCAGCGTCGGCGTCGCCCGTGGGCAGCCCGCGCGCGGTCTCGTCGGCGTCAGAGAGGCCGTCGCCGTCGGTGTCGAGTTGGGTGCTGTCGTCACCCCCGGCGTTCGGGTCACCGTCGCCGGTGTCGACGCGGCCGTTCTTGTTGAGATCCTCGGTGCCGTCGATGCGGCCCCCGCGATCGGTGTCGGCGCGGAGCACGTCGGTCTTCGTGAGCGGGTCGGCGTCGGCGATGAAGAGCCCCCTGGAGACGTCGGTGCCAGCGCTGGGGGTCGCGACGCCTGCCTCGGTGCCGTCGAACAGGCCGTCATCGTCAGAGTCAGGGTCGAGCACATTGACGAGGCCGTCGCCGTCCGTGTCGGAGAGCGGGTCACGCTCGTTGCCGTCGGTGAGGCCGTCGTCATCGGCGTCGATGTCGCTCGGTGAGGGATCGCCCGAGTTGCACATGCCGTCGACGTCGTCGTCGGGGCCGTCGTTACCGGGCTGCTGGTTGAAGGCGATGGCGCAGTCGTCACAGCCGTCGCCGTCGACGTCGCTGCACGCGCTCGGGTCGTTGGCGTTGCGATCGGCGCCATTCGCCACGCCGTCGCCATCGACGTCGAGGGTGTTGACCACCCGAACGCGCGTCGCATCGATGGGCGCGGCGGTCGAGGGGTCGTCCGTCAGGAGGAGCGCGAACGGCGGGTCGGCCGTCAGGCGTGCCTGCGTCACCACGCCGCCGTCATTGGGAATTCGCAGAGAGGTACGGGCGGCCAGCGTCAGCACCACGCTGGTGCACGCCGTGCCGGCGCCGCCGTCGGGGAGCGGCGGGCAACCAGCGACCGTGCCGAGGTCGAGCCTCAGCCCCGTCGTCGTCTCGGCGAGCGAGCCCTGCGTGGCCGTGCCGGAGTCGGCGAGGTACGTCGTCAGCGGGGCGAACGGTACCTCGAGGCGAACGTTGGTCAGGTCGCCCGCGCCCGTGTTCACCAGCCGCACCGTCCAGCGCACATCGTTGCCTGCCACCACCGAGAGCCCGGCGTCGAGGGCGTTGCGGCCGATGAGCGTGAAGTCGAGGCGCGGCACGTTCGGCGTCACGAGGACCCGAGCGACGCCGTCGGCCACCGGGGTGGACTCGTCGACCGAACCGTTGTTGTTGTTGTCGAAGGTATCGCTCTGCGGTGAGAGCGAGCTGCCCATCATGGCGGCCGTCAGGTAGGAGCCCATCGTGGGCTCGAAGCCGACCGGCACGCCCTGAATGGTGGCGCTCGAGCGGAAGGCGGCTCGGAACAGCAGCTGCTCGCCGGGGTTCACGCAGCGGCCCGAGTTGAAGATGAACGTCGAGCCCGACAGCACGCTCGCCTCAGGGGCGTCGTCGGTGCTGCCATTGCCGTCGTTATCCAGGCCGTCGGTGGCCGGGCTCTGCGCGAAGAAGCCCGAGGGCGTGGCGAGCGACACCGGCACGTTGCAGGCGACCGACGTCTGCTCGAGCCCGCCGCCGTCAGCCTGGGAGTTGAGCGAGACGTTCGAGAGCGTCGCCGTCAGCACGAGGCCGGCGTCGGGGCTGGGCGCGGCGTTGTCGACGGCTGCCGTGAGGCGTGGGCGCGGGGCTGCAAGGAGCACGTCGAACGTCGTGGGCGCCGCGAGCTGCACGCCGGCGCTGAGCGTGACACCCTGAACGGCCGCGGTGCTCGCGACGTTGAGCGCCACGTTTCGCACGGTGACGAGCAGGTCGAGCGTGTTGTTCGAGCGGTTGTTGTCGCCGGGCACCGAGACCGCGCCGAACGAGGCGATGACGGGTGTGCCAGCGGTCCCCGGGGGCGTGAGGACCATCGGGTTGGCGATGACTCCGGTGAAGCCGGGAGTCATGGTGTCGAGCTCGACGCGGCGAACGCCCAGCATCGCCGGCGGGGTGAAGCGGAAGGTGAGGCTCGGGTGGTTGCCCTCGGCGAGGGCGACACGGAAGCGCAGGACGACGTCTTCCGAGACGGAAAGCAGGTTCCCGGGCGTGGCCGGGTTGGTGCTGCTCACCAGCGTCCAGGTGCCCGGCGCGGAGGTCGCCATGCGAACGGGGCCCGACGCCGAGACGCGGTAGTTGTTGAGGGCCGCACCGGGGTCGGCGCCGTTGCCGGTGCGCTCGACCGTCGTCGTCGAGAACGCGCTCACCGGCATGTTCACGGTGCCCACGCGGCTCGTCCACGTCATCGTGGCGAGCGGCGCCAGCTGTTGGTTGTAGGTGATGTTCGCGCCGACGCGGGCTGCGAAGGTGAGGCCGCACGCGCCTGCATCTCCGAGGGTGAGGGTCGCGAACCCGACCGAGAGGCCGGCGTCGACCAGCGTCTGGCTGGTGGGCGCAGGGCAGTTGGAGTCGAAGGCGACGCTGCCCGGCTCGGCCGTCAACTGCACCGGCAACGCGACCGACAGCGCGACGTCGTTCGGGACCGAGTTGTCGGCGCCGCCCGCGACGCGCAGGGGCACCGAGATGAGCACGAGATCGTTCGAGTCGATCTCGCTCCCTCCGTCGGAGAAGGCGCCGCCATCGGTCGCAACGCCCGCGAACGTCATCGCAGGCTCGACCAGGCGGACCCGCGAGCCGGTGCCCGTCGTCGATGTGGCGCCAGCGAAGCTCGTGGTGAGGTTGAGGTTCGAGGTCCCCGCCGTCGCGCTCGCGACGTTGTTCACCACCACCGTGGCGTTGAACGTGAGCTGCTCGGGCGTGCCGATGTCGGTGTCGGCGTTCGAGACGGAGGTGAAGACGAAGGTGACGTCACGGCCTTCGTTGGTCACCATGGGCGCGGGCAGGGTGCACGCGGCGCCACCACAGGTGATGCCAGGGCTCGCGCTGAGGCCAGCACCCGAGACGAAGGCGAGCTGCGACGGCAGCGACAGCGTCACGGGGAGCGACGCCACCGTCGAGCCGTTGGGCACCACGCCGCTGACGACGTAGCTGAACGTCTCTCCGATGGTGGCGGCGGTGTCAGGCACCGTCAGCACCACGTTGGCGGAGGCGGCGCGCGTCGAGATGGTGACGGTCTCGGCGGTCGTCGCGGGGTTGCCGATGAAGTTGGGGCCGGCGGCGGCCGAGGCGAAGCGCTCGACCTGGCCGGTCGCGACGAGATCGAACCGGGGCGCGAGGTTCACGCCCACGGTGAGCCGCGCCACCACGACGCGCAGGTTCAGGCCGGTCGTGGGGCTCGAGGCGTCGACGGGATCGTCGAAGTCGAGGCCTGCGCCGAAGAGATCGCCCGAGGTGGGCGTGGCCGTCCCAACGCCGTCGGCCGCCGAGACCAGCGCACCGGTCAGGCCCACCGGCAGCGCGAGCTTCACCCGAGCGTTGCGCGCCGCGAGCGAGCCGCGGTTCTCGACGATGAGGCGGACGTCGACCGTGCCCTGCGCGTGGATCGCCGAGACGTTCGAGTTGTTGACGGTGCCGAGGTTGGTGGACGTCAGCGGGCTCGGCAGCGTCGCCGTCGCGGCGGGCGCGAACACCGCGTCGGTGGTGCTCGAGGCGAACGCCGACGTGATGGTGCGAAGGCTGGGCGCCTGGACCGTGAGGGCCGGGTTGGCCGTGCGCTGGTAGGTCTGCGTCGTGCCGGTGTGGGTCGAGGCCACCGGCGTGACGACGACGAAGCCGTCATCGATGGGGTTCGCCGTCGCCGTGACATCGAGGTCGACCTCGACGGTGACGGGCGGCGTACTTCCCGAGATGCGAGGGAAGGTCAGCGTGACGGAGTTGGCCGCGGCGTTCGCGCTCACCGTGACTGCCGTGGGCAGGCCAGCGGTCGCGTTGGTGCTGTAGCGAACGAGGGGGCCCCCGAACGTCGCGCTCGCGAGGGCGCTCACGTCGAACACCGGCGCTGGGAAGATGAGCGTCATCACTTCGCCGTCGTGGTCACCCGACACCAACGTCGACGTGACTCGGAAGGTGACGACATCGCCAGCCTTCACGGTGCTCGTCGGCGTGCCGGCGATGAGCGTGGTGGTGGTGAGCGTGGCCTGCGCGACGACGGGCGTGGCGTCAGTGCCGCTCGCGGCTTCGGTCTGTGTTCGGCTCACGGCGGCAGTCGTCGTCGAGACGAGCGAGTGGACGGTGGGCAACCGGTCGCCGCCGAAGAGCGGGGCGGCGCTCGGGTAGGCCTGGTCGACCGTCACCGAGAACGTGTTGGTGCGGCTGGCGGGCTGCACGTCGGCCATGCCGACCTGGGCGAGCGCTCCGACGGAGAACGTCAAGACGTTGCCAGCCACCACGGGCGTCAGCGGCGTGGACGAGGCCGCCACGTACGACAGGCCAGCCGCGAGCGTCGTGGTGACGTCGTTGGCGGTGGTGCCGAAGAAGTCCGACTGCTCGATGATCTGCGTGACGCTGAGCGTCGCGCCGGGGACTGGAGCGGTGTTGTTGATCGTCTCGCGCACGAGCGCGGCGTGCCCTCGCAGCGCGGCCTGTCCCGTCACGGGCGTGGTGAGCCCGCTTCCCGAGAGCGTCAGCTGCGGCGCGACGGTGATGGGCGTGAGCGTCGTGGGGCTGATGGCGGGAGCGCCGCCGGTGCGGTTCTGCGAGATGAAGCCGCGCACGCGAATGGTGCGATCGACGCCTGCGGCGCCGGCGATGGTGGCGTACGTCACCGTCACGGTGCCGCCGGGGGCCGAGGCGGGCGCGACCGGAACGCTGACGACGGTGCCTCCCGTGGCGGTCGCCGAGACGAGCTGGAACGCGTCGGGCAGGGTGATGACGGCGCTCGCGGTGGTGATGGACGTGCCGACCATCGCGTCGATGTCGTACACGGCCTCGAGGAGGGTCCGGGGCCCCGTCACTGCGTCGGTGACGACGCCGGCAGGGCTGACGCGCTCGAAGCGGCCGAGCACGAGGGCGCCGACCGGCGTCACCTGGAAGACGGTCTGATCGTTCGGGTTGAGGCTGAGATCGCTGCGCACGGGCGCGTCGGTCTGCGCGTCATTGAGCGGCGTGGCGCCGTAGGCAAACAGGCAGGTGGCGTTGACCGGAACGGCGGTGTCGAGCGTCGCCGTCGTCGCGCTGTTGAGCGTGAGGGTCACCCGGCGTGCCGGGGCTCCCGCGCCGACCTGGTTGAGCGGCAGGCGGAGAACGAGGTAGCGCGAGCCTGCCGGGCCCTGCACCGTCTCAGCCGTCAGCGGGTTCACGAACGGGGCGGTCGTCGTGTTGGTCAGCGTGGTGAGGGGCTGGCCGAGCGACGAGGCCGAGACGTAGGTGAGGCTCGCGGGCAGGAAAACCTCGACGGCCGGCGCGTAGCCTGCCGCAGTGCCGCCGTTGGCGAGGTCGACGTCGACCGTGAAGGCCTGGCCGCGAACCACCGAAGCAGGCCCGCTCATCGCGCAGGTCGCCGTGGGCTGAGCGGCAGCCGTGAGAGGAAGGAGCGCGCTGGCGGCGAGCGCCGCGGTGAACATCGTGCGGAGGACGTTGGAGGTGATCGTCATGGCAGTCATCCTTCTCACTCGTTCGCGTTGAGGCTGAAGACGACGCGACGATTCTTGTCGCGGCCGCCCCTGGTCTTGTTGTCGCTGACGGGCCGGGTATCGCCATAGCCCTTCGAGACGAGGCGGCCCTCGGCCACCTGGCCCTTTTCGACGAGGTACTTCTTCACGCTCGCGGCGCGGCGCTGCGAGAGGTCGAGGTTCGCCTTCGGGTCACCCTGGTTGTCGGTGTGGCCTTCGACGCGCACCTTCTCGACCTCGAGGTGGGCGTTGAGCACGCGGCTGATGTTGTCGAGCAACAGGAAGCTGCGGGTCTCGATCACGTCGCTGCCGATCTTGAAGAAGACCTCGCCGAGGATCTCGAGCTTGTCCTTGCCGATGACGACCAGCTGCTTCGTCCTGCAACCCTGGAACTTCGGGTCGCCCTTCTCGGTCGGGCAGTTGTCGAGACGGTCGACGACCGTGTCGCCATCGCCGTCCTTGTCGGGGCAGCCGCGGTTGTCGGGGACGCCCTTCTCGAGCGGGCACGTGTCTGCAGCGTCGGTGACGCCGTCGTCGTCGTTGTCGGCGTCGAGGCAGCCGTCGTCGTCCTTGAAGGAGTCGATGTCCTCCTTCTCGGTGGGGCACGTGTCGAGGCGATCGACGATGCCGTCACCGTCGCCGTCGAGATCGGGGCAGCCCTCGAGCAGCTTCACGCCCTTCTGCTTCGGGCACTTGTCGAGGCGATCGACGATGCCGTCTTCATCGGCGTCGCGATCGGGGCAGCCGTCGAGCAGCTTGATGCCCTTCTCAGCGGGGCACTTGTCGAGGCGGTCGACGAAGGTGTCGTTGTCAGTGTCCTTGTCGGGGCAACCCTTGTTCTCGGCGATGCCCGCGATCTCGACGCAGGCGTCCTGCTCGTCGATGACGCCGTCCTTGTCGCTGTCCTTCGGGCCTTTGCGATCGTCCCACAGGCCGTAGCGCAGCCCCGCGAAGCAGCGGGCGTCAGGGGTGGACCAGCCCGAGAGCAGTCCGACGCCACCGCCGAGGAAGACCTGGAAGCGTTCGGCGAGGGTGTACGAAGCCATGAGCCGCAATTCCATGCCGCGCTGGTTCGGTGTGTACGTCGTGGCGGTGACTCCGGTGAACATGAAGAGCGAGGCGTCGACCTCGAGGGGAAGGCCGTTGCCCTTGTCGTCCTGGAACCGGTAGCCAGCGCCGAGGCGGGCGGTGAGGTCGCTGCCCACGACGTCGTCGATGAACGAGACGCGACCGCGCACCACGCCACCGACGTTCACCGCCGCGCGGAGTTGCCCGAACGCCCGCGACGCCACGACTTCTGGCTGGAACGTGACGGTCGGCTCGCCGCGGTAGTTTGACTGGCCGCCCGTGGGGAAGGTGAGCGACGGCATCAGGGCGAGATCGAAGCCCGTGTCTTCCTGGCTGAAGAGCCGCACCTTGGGCTGCAGGCGAAGGTCGCCGAGGCCACCCTCGATTGCCGAGAGGGACGTCACCGTGCCGCCCATGATGGTGGGCGCTCGTGACTGAGAGAGCACCAGTGGCAGGTCCAGGCCGACCTCGAGCCAGCCGAGGAGCCCGAGCGTTCCGAAGAGGGAACCACCGAGGCGCGAGCCGATCAGCGAGCCCACGCGTTGGTTGTCGGAGATGCGGTACAGCACGAGGTTGTTCGCCGAGTAGTTGAGGAAGAGCCCCGCGTCCCAGTGGAGGTGTGGCGCCGGGCTGCCCCACTCGACGTCGATGAGGCCAGACCGGCTCAGCGAGGTGCGGAAGCGGTCGCCCGGGAAGTTGCCCTTCTCCTGGGCGAGAGCGCTGGTGGCGGCGAACGTCGACAACACGAGCGCAAACCGCATCGAACGGGTGGGGGCTTTCACGGTGAAAGGCTCCTTGGGGGGGCGACGACCGGGCGGTTCTGTGCATTTCGCGCTCGAAAGTCCACCCGATTTCACCAACGAATTCAGGGGTCCATCTCTCACGTGTCGGCT
>JBBAQZ010000015.1:57784-151908 GCA_040400045.1 Myxococcaceae bacterium | reverse complement strand
CCCCCTGCGTCGAGAGGTCTGCCGTGCCGCGTGATCAGCATGAGACCCCGACCCGTCCATTTGCTCAACGGGCAAACGCAAGCTCGGCCACCAACGTCTCAGAAATTCGAATTGATTCAGGACTTCGGATTGTGCTCCAAGCACAGCCAGGGGGGGCGTCCCATGCACGGGCGTCCAGAGGAGCTACGGATGCGAAACGCGTGGGGAATCGGAAGATTGGCAGTCATGTTCCTGTTGTCTTCCTGCTTGGAGGCAGGAGGCCCGGGCCACGAAGCCAACAAGATTCGGCAGGGCCTTCTCGACTGGGCGCCGGCGAGCAACCCGTTTTCTCAAGCTATCGGCAGCCGAGTCTTCCCGAATGGGGAGGACAACCAGTGGCGGGTCGTGTTTGCGAGCGAGTTCGACCCGGTCGCCCAACAGACGTCGGGCAAAAAGACGGAACCGCTTCACAAGTCACTTCACTTCTTCGCCGGTGCCGAGATCGCCAACGATGGCTGGTCTGGCGGATTGTACGTTCCTCCCGCCAACCTCCAGATGGGAACCCAGCAACTTTCCGGGACCAACTGGATCGTCTTGAGCGACGGACTGCTTGACCCCAACACCGACACGCTCTTTGCGACCAACTATCGGTTGGTGAGCGTGCCCCTGGTCGTTCCTGTGAGCGTTGTTGGGTACAACCCCGCCATCTTCATGCAGGTGGGAGCAACGGGAATGAACCGATGCTGTGGCCCCATTCGGCTATGCGACACGCAGGGCGGCCCCGCAAACCCGCTGTGCCCAGACAGCGTGTGCACCGACGGCACGACAATGGTGAGCGACTTCAATCTAGGCGCCGGCCCGGCTCGGCTCGCCTCAGGATTCCCACTCATTCAAGCACAGACCTACGTATCAGATACACTGTTCGGGGCGGCCTGTTTCGGGCAGATCGACCCAACTTGCACCAATTCCAGCCCCATCTGCGACACGGGCATTCAGGGCAATCCGTTTCCCTCCACACAGTGGAACGCCACCATTCCTGTCAACAACGGTAGCTGTGCGCCGGTCGAGCGGCCTGTCAGCGGGCGGCTCGTCCCGAAGCATTGTCTCTACGCTCAGGAGTCGACGCAGGCCGCAGTCTTTCCCTTCGCTGCGGTCCGCGGTGGCTCAGGCCCCCGCTCCAACTATTCGGACTGCGATGGCCAGTGCTTCGAATGCGAAACCTACAAGCGCGGTGCCGACTCGAATATTCGGCCGCGCCAATGTGATCTCCTTCGCCCGCTGCCGGGGGATGCCCCGGGACTTCCGGGGGCACCAGGTTCCGGGGTCTGCACCTCGACGGCGAATACCGTCGCGATCGAACAGGCCCAGCTTCGAGTTGCCGCCGGCGTTCTGCCTGGAAAAAAGGGTCGCGGGGGCTGCCAAACGGTTCAAGACCAGAGTTCCGCGAGGTACTACAAAGTCTGCGTTGAGTGTTCGCTGACTGAGTGTCGGAAGATCATCGAAAATGCTCAGAGCTTGATCGCTGACGGCTCCCCGAACAAGAACACTCCCACGACCTGCAACACCACTGAGACCAATTGTCCGGCGCTTGCTTCTGGCACAGGTGGCGGCTCGGCTGGCGGAACGAGCGGCGCTGGTGCCGGTACCGTCACGCCGCCGGCGACGTCAACGACCACGCCCCCGCCACAGCCGCTCAAGGTCAATACTGATAGGACGGCGCCCACTCCCGCGAACGGAACGACGCCCGCCGCCGCCAACGTCGTCGACCCGAAGACCGAGACGACGCACGATCCGATCGCGCTCAGCTCAGGTTCGTTTGAGCTGCGGCAGGTCGACCTGTCGTTCCCAGGCGCCGTTCGCCCGCTCGAGTTCATTCGAACCTACGATTCACGGAGCCGTGATCGCAGCGTGCTCGGCTCGAACTGGAGCCACAACTGGGACGTCCGCGTTGTCCCTCTCAACGACGAAAACCGCCCATCGTGGACCGACCCGTATTGCGCCGGGGCGCCTCACGAGACGACGTGCGTCTTGCTCTACGTCGGTGACGCACCGCACTTGTTCTACAAGGAGTTCCTCTCGGGCGTCTTTGTCCCACAGGCCGGGCTCACCTCGACGCTGATTCCCCTCCGCGCAGCAGCAGGTCAGCCTGACTTCCTGACTGGGTGGTTGCTCGAGAGCCCCGACGGGCACAACCTGTCGTTCGACTCAGACGGCTACCTCACCCGAGACGTCGATCGTTTCGGGAATGGGTTCTCGGTCGAGCAGGAATACACGCCGAGCGGGCGACTCTTCACAACGCTCTGCCCGCGGGGCATCTCAGAGATGGCGATCGATCCCAACGATGCGAGCCGCTTCATCATTCGCCCGCAACAGGGCCCTTTCTACGACGCCGATTCGCTCGACTGCCGTGCGCTTGGCAGCGTGGTCGGTGTCAGGGCTCCGCTTGCACGCAAGCCAACTGGGGCGGCAACGCTCAACTTCGTCATCCCTCCCGGTTCGACCCAGGAGTACCTCGACGCCCGCTCACTGCTCGACACCTTGCAGAACATCAGCGGGCGCCAACCGGGCTCTCCGATGCCATGGGGCCCCCGGATGAAACGGGTCGCGCGCGTGAGAGAGATCACGGCCACGACCGGCAATGTCATTACCGGCACTGGCCGCGAGCTCGTTTTCAATTACTACCCGATGGGCGCTGCGCCTGTCGGGGGCAGCAACTTGAATGGGCTCAGCAAGACTGGGCTCTTGATGTCTGTTACCGGGCCGGCCGGGGCGAGAATTGACTTCGACTACCAAAGTCCGGAGTCCACGACGGGGCACCCGACGTTCCTGAACGAGGCTTTCCTTTTCCAGGCGAAGCGGTTCGACGGTGCTGCACCATCGGGGCTATCGCCGACGCCGATTCGCGAGAACCTTTTCACCTACGCTTGGGCGAAGAACACCCTCTCACCGAGCTCGATTGCGGCCGTTCGAAACGCGTTCACGCTCTACTGGGGTGCGCAAGCGAACTGCATCTTCACGCCAGTAGACAACTGTGCGTCGAAACGACCGCCCGCGATGAACTTCACGGACATGTCGGCAGATTTGGATGATCTGGAAGCCTCGTACCGAGCAGAGATGGTCGACAACATCATCAAGGTGACCACCAGCAGCGTGGTTGAGTCGGAGACTCGGTACGAGACCGACCCGTTCTCGTGGTCGTTCGACCGCGCGGTGAAGCAGCGCTGGGGCAGCAGCTATGCGCCTCAAATGAGCAGCATCGCTCCCGATTGGGACACGACCCTTCCTGAGGCTTCCCTCGACCTCTTCGAAGCCACCCCGACCGGGAGTGGCGGCACTGACGACGTGACGACCAACGCCCTCCCGTCTCAAATCGCCGCCCAGTACGGCCTCGAGACACTGGTCGCGACAGACTACGCACAACGGTCGGGCATGTTGCTGCCACCCAATTCCCCTGATGGCACCGTCATTCCGAACCAGTTGGCGCCGATCGCTGAAGGCACGACCTCACCTGCGAAACAGACTCCACCGCAGTGCAAACTTCAAAGCCTGCCCGTTCTCAGGTCCCGACTTCCGGGCTATCGGCCGAGTCACGACTACTATGATCTGACGCCCCAGGCCCCCGACAGCGACAGCAATACCCAGGGCATCAACGTCGCGACTCACCAGCTCAAGCGCAGCCGACTCTCGTGTGAGGTGCTGGCGCGCGCGCAAACCTCGGATGCCAGAACGACTGATCTGATGTGGACCTGGATCAACGATGCACAGGGCAACCTCGTGGCAACTCGTTCGCTCGGGCGCCGCCAATTCCTGACCCTGAACGCGAACCGCATCTGTGCCTGGGCGCGAGAGGCGAACCGCGATGGAGTCGTTCGCTACACGGGAATCAACTTCCAGGGTCGTCCGCTGGTCGACGCAGTTCAGGGAGCGGACGGGAACTATCGGTTCGCCGAGACGCTGTACAATGCCGACGGCAACGTCATCTCTCAGCGCCGTCCACGCGCCTGGAATGTTCAGTGGAGCAACGCAGTCGGTGACTCGCGCTATCGCTACCAGGACCCGGTTCAATCCGGGCCGAACCCCGCACAGCCGTCGCCCTGGTACTGGTCGCGTCGCTCGAACGTGGCGCGTGTCGTGGAGCGCCCGAAGGGTGCAACTGTCACCGAGTACCAGGAAACGTCCGGAGGAACGACCACCGTCGTTTCGGCGGGCCGCTACACGGACTACACCTATGAAAAGGTCTTCAATCAGATTCAGCGAGTCAGTCGCGGGTGGATCAACCAGTCGCAGGTCGATCAATCTGTCGAGACAACCGACATTGTCTATGACTATCAGGAAGGGCCCGCCTCGAACCTCCAACCGATCATCGACCGGCAGCAGGCGCTCGGCTTCAGGTGGCCGAACGACTCGTCACTGACGATCTCGATTCCGCAGTTCATGGCTGAACTCGGGCTCCCATTCGGCGTCGGCGACGTGAACGGCGACGGGGTGACGACACGCTTTGGCCTGCCGAGCCTCGTTCGGCGGACTGCTGCCAACGGCCAGATCGAGGTCTCGGCGTACCGCTGGAACCGCGGCGGCCGGCTGATCTGGCTGCAGTCGTCGGATGGTGCCGCGCAGGCCTCACCAGGTGTTGCGCCGGTCGGTGGCCCCGTCCTCGAGTTCGAGTATCTGGCGTTGGGTCTCTTCTCTGGCCCCACCTCGGCGGCTCAAACAGGCTTCCTCGGAGCGATTCATCACCAGCCGAGAAAGTCGTGGCCAGCGGCGCAGGGGCCCGCACGCGCGCCGTGCCCCTATCTGGCGGGCCCATACCAGTGGCTCCTTGGTTCGAATTGTTCGAGCAGCGGCCTCGCCGCGCAGCTCACCGCGCGGTTGAAGATTCCCCAGGAGATCGCCGACGCCATCGCAAATCAGCACGCCGCGATTCGCGATGCGACGACGACCTTCGAGTACCACGTGACCGGCGACCTGAAGAGAGTCGCGGGGCCCGACCCTCGGGCGGTGGAAATCGATCGCGACGTCGATGGCCGCGTCACGATGGAGCGACTCATCGACAACGGCGTCGAGCACTCTCGCACCCTCTATCAATACGACGCGTTGTTGCACCCAAAGAAGGTCACGCGCATGTCGGGCGCAACCTACCTCGGAGCGACCGAGCGGAAGTTCGACGAAGAAGGACGGGTCGTCTTCGAATGTGACGAGTTCGTTCAGGGCGGCTGTGTATCTTCGGCAATCGGCGTTCTTCCCACCGGTGGCGCCTCAGTAACGAACTGGTACACGCGCGACGGCCGACTCGATCACACCCAGGACGCCGAGGGTTTGTGGACTGAGTACGTTCGCAACGATCCACGCTCATGGATCACAACGGTTCGCTCCTCGAACCCGGGTGTCTTCGCTGATGGGACTCGGACCGTCGATCTGACCTACGACGACGACGGCAATGTCGTGTCGAGGGCTCACCAGGGCACCTCGCTGTCAGAGGTTCGAACCTATGATGGGTACGGTCGCGTCATCGGTTCCAAAGACACGCAGAATCGCTGGTTCAAGCTGAACCTCTCACCGCGCGATGTACTTGTCAGGAGCGAGGTCTACGACATCGCGACCCTTGCGACGCTGTGGTTTCAGTGGATGGAATACGACGGATTCGGCAATCAGACACGCGAGTACACGAATGGAACGACGAGTGGCTTCCTGACGCAAGAACTGCTGCGGCGGCCAGGCGGGCAGGTGTGGTCGACGCGGGCTTACGGAAAGCGGCCGACGTACATTGCCACGAATGCTGATGGGGATGTGATGTTCTCGGAGGACGAGAACGGCGTCTTGATGAATCTTTCGGTTGCCCCGCCTTCGATCCGTGAGCGGTCGAGTGCAACGGTCAATCAGACAGACTTCTTGACGACTTCGACGCGCGTCACCAACGATGTGTTGGGGCTCCCGATCGTCGCGACCGAGGTGGGTGACGGTGCGAGCCGAACGCGACTCAGTCGGGCGACCACGTTCTTGAGGAACCGTCTCGGAGACGTCATTCGACAAGACGACGTTGACGGAAAGAGCACGGAGTTCGATGTCGACTTCGGCGGCCGGGTTCAGGCAAAGCGAGAGTGGGTACCGACGACGCCTCCGACCCAGCGGACGACGAGCTTCACCTACGACAAGCGGGGCGCGGTGCTCAGCATGGTCGACGTGAACTCGCAACTCACCGCCTATCAGTACAACTCGTTCGGGCAGATCAAGCAGCGTGAGACGCCGAGGCCCGGCGGCACGATGATCGCCAAGTGGACCTACGATTCGCTCGGTCGCGTATTCAGGGTCACGCCTGGTGGAACACCAAGCTACCAACACGTGTACAACAATCAGGATCAGCTCATTCAGCTCGTCGTGAACGATGTCGATGAGCTGCGTGGTTACACGTACGACCAACTCGGCCGACTCAAGACGGCGCGAAATCAGAACCGCGGTCTCGTTGCGACTGGCGAGATGCTCGCCACCAATGAGTGGACCTACGACTTCCTCGGGCGGGTGACGCTCGAGAGGACGAAGGTGGGAACGCGGCCGAACCGTGACACCAAGAGCTCCTTCACGAACAGCACGGCGGCATGGCAGCCCGTCATCCGGACCCTGACGAGACCAGACAACACGGTCACGAAAGAGGAGTTTGACACGCTCGGCCGGGTCTCGAAGCTGACTCGCGGGACCGGATCGACGGCGCCCACGACAGATTTCACCTACGTCGGGGGGGTGACAACCGGCCAGTTGTCGACATCTTCCACCAATACGCTGACCACCAACGTCACCTATGACGCGCTCGGACAGGCGTTGAACTGGACCACGAGCAGGAACACCGGCTCGGCGACCGAAGTGCTCGCTATTCAGGCGCTCAGAGACTCCTCGGGGCGACTTGGGAGCTATTGGCGACGCGATACACGACCGGGTCAGGCTGTCGAGCACACGTGGCGCGGCTACATCTACGATTCGATGAGGCGCGTGGCGAAGGTGCATGAGGCCCCCACGACGGGGGCGGGCGCTCCACCGACCTATGCGGGCGCCGCAACGCACACACTCTCGGCGGCGGAGGTCAACTCCATCGCTGGATCGTACGGCACTGCCAATCGACCGTGGACGTACAGCCGCGAGACGAACGTCGGTAGCGTGCTCTCGATCACAACGGAAACCGGTACGCCGCGCCTGACCGCAGGAACGCGTGGAGCCGGCTACCAGATGACGACGTTTGCCCGGCACGGCGAACCGACGAGGACCGTGACCTCTGATGTCGAAATGGGCCGGGTGGTGGGCGATGGTCTCGACACGTTCAGTTGGTCGATCTTGTCCGAACTGCAGAAGGTGACGGCCGGCGCGGGCTCGACCTCAACAACTGAGCAATACCAGTACGACGGTCTCGGCAGATTGGTGGCGCGACGCAATGCGACCGGGGCGATTCTTCAGGAGTATGCCTACGACGGCAGTCAGATGGTCGTCGCGTACAACACAACCGCAACGAGCGTCGCGTGGAACGCAACCTGGGGCCCCGGGCTCGACAAACTCGTTTCGGTAGGCGTTGGCACAACGCGATACCTCGCGCTGACCGACGGTCGCGGCAGCGTCGGTGCATACTTCAACGAGAGCACCACGGCGGTTGCCTCGACTTTGGACTACACGCCAGAAGGCCGTGTAAAGTGGCGCACCTTCAATTCGTCCGGGACGCAGGCCGGCATCTGCGACCAGCTCGGCTCCGCCGCTGCACACACGACCGATTGCGACGTTGGGCCGAACGCGCTTCCCTTCGGGTTTCACTCGTCGTTCAAATCGCCAGATAGCGGGTTGCTCTACTTCCGGAACCGGTGGCTCTCGACCAGAACCGGTGAGTGGCTGAGTCCCGATCCGCTTGGCCCCGTTGACTCGCCGAATCTGTATGCGTTCACAGGTTTTGACTCAGTTAATAACTGGGACCCGCTCGGCCTTGAGTCTGATGGTCTCGCGGGGTTGGATTCTGGCAGTGCGAGCATGGAGATTCAGAAAAAGTCCGGCTTCAATGAGTGGGTTTTTGAGCAGATCGTCGCCCAGTACGACTATCGAGGAGAAACTACGAGCGACCGACTTGGCTATCGACCGCGGAGCGCCTGGGACGAAGTGTCGTCGCCAACTGGCAATCTCGGCGTGGCGAGGTCAGGGCGCGGCCGCGGACCGATGCTGGCTTGCGGCGCATGTGCGCTCGTGCTCCCTGCCCTTGAGCCGCTCTTGGTCGGTGGTGCACTGACGGCGGACGCACTTGGTCTTGGTATTGGTGTTGCTGGCATGGGGGCTCTCTCCGGAATTTCCGCTGGTTCGAGGTCGGACTGGCTTGAGGGCGACCCTATGGACCGAAAGAACGTTCGAAATGGGCAGAACCTACTGAACGCCCTACGCGACACTCGCAAGCCGCCGGATAATGCAGTCATCGCCAGTGGTCGACCGGCCTCGAAGCCAGATTTGGGGAAGCCAGACTCTGCAACCAAACCGCCAGGAGCTCAGGCGACACCTCCGAAGCCTACGGAGCCAAAGAAGGCGCCTGACCCCAAGAAGCCCGAGACGGAGCCTCGCAAGGAGCAAGGTCCGTTCTTCAAGACGAATAAGGAGGCGAAGCAGGCCGCCGAGGCGATGGGATTCAAGAAGATCGCTGATAGGTCGTCAGGACAAGCAGTGTTCTCCGACGGGAAACGATTCATTACCCGTGATGTTGACGGTCATTCTGGTGGCGCGTGGAAAATGGCAGACAGCGTGAAGAATCTTGGGAATGTGAATACAAGAATGGGGACGTACGACGCGACTCTGGGAACGAGAATGGGGGACTGAGCTTGTGCCGCTATAGGTTGACGAAATTCGATCCAGTTTTGCGGGACCAGAATGGGCGATACCTGCGAGAGGACTGGATTAGCGTCAGTGATATCGGCAAGACTTTTGCTGGCCGGACTTTTGAGCGGTCTGAGTACTTGGCTGTTGAAGATGCTTATGTGTTGGGGATCATGGAGTTTTGCCGTGCCTGCGGCGTCAACTCCGTTCGGATTCAGGGGTTGGAGTTGAAAGCCGACCCGCTCGGTGAGGAGGCGAACCTGGTTCGGTCCGGTTGGCGGCGACCTCAGTCGCTCTCGGAGGGGGCGATATTGCGATTACCTGACTTGGAGTACGTCGTTCGATTGGCGCTAAGGGAGGTGATTTGGTGCCGCCTGTTGGGGGCGAATGGCTTCTATGTACACTTTGGTTATGACTACTACGTGTATCTGGGGTCCGGTCGAGCACTCCTCAGGCCAGTCGTGGTGCCAAGCAGACTGTTTCTCGAGGACTTCGATTCCCCGCTTGGTCCTGTGGCAGGCGATGATTAGCAAAAGCAAAGTTCGCCGAGCGGTCGAACGGTCATCGAGTTGTCGGCGTTGGTTCGAGTTCTCTTCTCGGGGGGCTCGCGCGCCTGCCGTGGGAATGTGTGTCTTGGTGTCTGGTCTGATGTTGAGCTGCGTAGCTGGTAGTCTGGTTCGCGTCGAAGGTGATGGTGCTGGACGTGTCGCGGCGGAAAGTGGTGGGAGCTGTGCTTCCTCCTGCGACTTGTACGGCACTCTCTCGGCCACCGCTTCCGAGCACTCGCGGTTCGACGGTTGGTCGGGCGGGTGTACCGGTTTCGGCGAATGCAAGCCCAATGGACAAAGCGTCACCGCGACGTTCACTGCCGTCGACTTCCCCGTACGCGTGAGCATCGGAGGGCAGGGTGAAGTCAGCTCGGCGGGCACAGCGCTGGAGTCGGGGCCGTTGTGGGTGCCGCGTGATACTCGCATCACGCTCGTCGCGACGCCGAAGCCTGGCTGGGCTTTCGTTCGGTGGGAGATTGTCTGTAGCGCTCTTGCGGACTCGACTTCGTGTGAACTGCTTGTCGACAAGCCACTCGAGCTGACTGCTGTATTTGAGAAGCGCGTCACCCTGACAGTCAAGGTCGAAGGTCCCGGTTCTGTGTATGGCCCAGGTGCGATCGGTCGGTGCACGGCATCGTGCTCAACTGAAGTGAGAGCGGGGAACAACGTGTTGCTGTCGGCTGCCGCTGACTCCAACGCGTCGCTCACGGATTGGTCGGCCCCGTGTTCAGCGGGCAACGACTGCACGCTGACGCTCTCTGACTCGACGACCGTCACTGCTCGGTTCCAGAAGAAGGTCGAGGTTGTCTTCGCTGGCGACGGCTCAGGGCATCTTCAGGGGTTTCCGGGCTGTGCCGGTGGCGGTTGCGCCATTCCGTGGACCGCGAGCCCGCCGCTCTCGTTCGACGTCGTGCCCGACGACAACTCGCGTATGATCGGCATCGTCGGATGCCCAATGGTGACCGGTGCCCGCTGCACGCTGACCCGGTACACGCCTTCGATTCAGGTCACCTTCGAGAAGGTCATGTACGACCCGATCATCGTTGCCGCCGGCTTCGACAAGGCTCGGCTGGTCCGCTCGGATTCGAACGAGTACCTCTGGCTTCATCACTACTCGGAGAGCGTCGTGGGTGGTCAACGCTCGCTCCCCCAGGATGCAGGCCCTTTCGCACAGCCGTGGTCTCTTTACAGAACCCTGCCGAGCGTTGCGTTGTTTGGCACTGCGCTCGATATCGAGGTCTTCGGCTCGACGGGCACGATGGATGGGGGCGTTGCGAGTACCATTCAGCCACTGGTCAACCAGGACGTGCTCGGCGTGCCGCTCACTCGCTACGATTCGGCGGTGATCGCGAACGACTCGGCTGGCCGCACCCTTTGGGTCGACGAGGTTCCCGGCGACCGGTCCAACCTCTGGGAGATGGTGTCTGACCCGCTGAGTCATCGCCTCTACCTGCGCGGCAACCTCGGCCAGTTCTCCCCGCCGCAGACTTTCGGGAGCACCACGCTCAGTCCACCTTCCGTTGCGAACACGGTTCAGTCCTTCATCGCGTCATACGACGTCGCTGGTCGACGCGACTGGATTGTTCCTGGCCCACGATTGGGCGCTGATGGCCTTCGCCCTGACCTACGCCAGCTCGTGCTCTTGCGTGACGGCCCGATGATCCTTGATGGGCTCACACGAGATTCGACGGCCGATGGCGCAGCGTGCCTGCAGCCGGGCTGGGCGCCGCTCCTTCCGAATGACGTTCTCGCGGTTCGTTGGCAGGTCGACTCGACCGGAAGGTGCGTTCGTGGCGACTACGGACTTACCGGCTACATCGAAGCACAGCCCGTCGATGTGCTCGGAGCCGTCGCGTACCTCGTGAAGTCGGCTCAGACGCACACATGGTCTGGAGCCCAGTTCACCGACGGCTTCTCACTCGCGGTGTCAGTCGACGGCGGTACTCCGGTCGTGAATCGACTCCCGACGTGTCCGCGAGCGACGATCGCCAAGATGTCCGTCGTCGCAGCCACTGGCTCCGAGGTCTTCCTGTACGGCTCAGGCAGCTGTGTGCCAGAGGTCGAAAACGGAATGGGAGTTCCCGAACGTGCCTTCATCGTGCGCTACGATGTCGATCGCAGCGCAGTCGTTCAGTCGATCGTCTTCCGCGGCGAAATCCACGCGGCGCTGCCGCTGAACGGCCGCGAGGTTCGCGCCCTCGTTTCTCCGAGGGGTTTTGCCGGGCCGACCCAAATCCGATTCGGTGGCGTCACGTACGATGTGCCCCCTCGGAGCCAGCCCTACTCTTTCATCATCACCATGCGGCTATGACTCGAATCGCGCTCCTCTTCAGCTTGTCCTGCCTCGCCGGCTGCGCCACTCAGGATGTCGAGATCACCTTCGCCGGCAACGGTCGGGGACTCGTTCGGGCCAGCAACGGGCAGACGTGCACGACGTCGTGCAAACTGCCGTTTGGTTCATTCACCGCCGAGCCCGACGGCTTCTCGAGCTTTGCCGGCTTCTCAGGGTCTGGCTGCCGCGCGAACGGTGAGTGTCTGCCTCGCGAAGGAAACGCCGTCACGGCGACCTTCGACGCGGTCGACTGGCCTGTGACACTGACCGTGACGGGAAAGGGCTCGGTCGACGGGGCTCGCGAGAGGATCACGACGACGACGACGTTCGGCGTACCCGTCGGCGCGTCTGTGACGCTCAAGGCGATGCCCGACAGGGACTGGCTGTTCACTGAATGGACCGGACCTTGTTCGGACCCGAAGCAACCGAGCTGTGAACTGACCCCGACCGGGCCAACAGCGCTCTCCGTCGAGTTTCGGGACGGCGTTCCGTTCGTCCTCGACGTCGACGGTGAAGGCGTCATCGAAGCGATGCCACTGGCCGCCACGTGCTCGTCACATTGCGAAGGCGCTGCGGGCCGCTCGTCACGGGTGACGCTGCTGGCCCGCGCCAACCCTGGCCACGTCTTCGTCTCGTGGAATCACCCCTGCGGCGCCAGAAACCCCTGTGAGCTG
The DNA here is from genome assembly GCA_040400045.1 of Myxococcaceae bacterium. Classification (GTDB taxonomy): domain Bacteria; phylum Myxococcota; class Myxococcia; order Myxococcales; family Myxococcaceae; genus Xiheimicrobium. Next base: position 139,552 of record JBBAQZ010000015.1, on the reverse strand, counting down.
AATCTGGACGAACCGCTTCGCGCGAAGGCGACGTTCCGGCCTGCGATCACGATCCACTCCGATGGCGAGGGACTGGGTCGGTTCTCGAGCCCGACGATTGCGTGTCCATCATTCCCGTGCACCGTCGCGTGGGATCGGAACCCGATAGGCTTCGAAGTGCTGACCGACGCCGATGTCTGGTTTGACGGAATCAAGGGTTGTCCCCGAGTGAGCGGGAATAGCTGCACCATCGACCGGTACGTTTCCGAGATTCGCTTCGGCACGCGAAGGCCAGTAGTCGAGGTCGACGGAACCGTGGCCCAGGTGGGCGCCGCGTGCGCATCGGCCGGCTCAGACATCGCCGTCGTCTGGGTCGATAGCCCTCGCCCATTCCGGGGCTTCGATCTCGAGGTTGGCCTCCACGTTCTTCAACTGTCTTCGGACGCTTCGAAGCAATGGCACGTTCCAGTCGTAGGCCCGATGTCGGGGAACGGTTCCGTTGCTCTCGCTCCAAGGCCTGGTGGAGGGGCCGTGCTGCTCATCGGTGGGCTGAGCGATGCTGTTGCCACGATCGGCACTGTTTCCATCGACCCTGGCGAACTCGCGGTGATCGCCTTCAGCGCAACTGGGGCCATCGATTGGCGGTTCACCTCCGAGGTGGGGTTCTCGAGCGTCGCTGTCGACGCTCAGTCCGGCGTCACGTACGCGCTGGGACAGTTCGAGGGGTACGACCCACAGTTGCCGCCCTTCAGATTCGGCCCAAGCACGATCACGCTGAGTTCCACGCCGGACGGCGTCGTTGAGACCCAGTTCATTGCTGCCTTTTCACCTCGAGGTCAGCCGCTCTGGGCAAAGCCAGTCGTTGCAGGGAACAGCGGAGGTATCGAGCCGCGCGTCGTTGTGAGTCCGGGAGGCCCCGTCGTCATCACCACAACGCTCCTGTCAGACCGGGTGGCTGGTTGCGCCGTCACTCCGCCCCCGGGTCCTCTGTCGTTTTTCCTGCATGTCGTTCGCTATGCGCCGACTGGCGCTTGTCTGCCTTCGGGGGCGAGCGGCCGAAGTACCGTCACGTCCCTCCCGTTTTCCGAGTTCGAGCTCAATGGCGCGCTGGCCGACTCGACTGAAGCGACGCTTCTCGTTCGGTCGGGGAGTTCTCTGTGTCCTGACGCAGACGCTCCAGGAGGTGTTGCCGGCCCACTCCTGGCGCGGTTTGGCGGTGCGTATCCTCCGCTCAATCGAGACTGTCGGGCCACCGAGCTCGGCTGCGGCAACGGCATGCGACTCGCGTCTCTTGGCGAGGCTTCAGACGGCGAACTCGTGATCACCGGTGCTACTGACTGCATTCGCGGCGTCTCAACAATTTCCCAGCGGACCAATCGAGCCTTCGTTGCTCGGTGGAGCCCTGCGAGTCAGGCGTTCACGCGCGCGTGGCAATTCCCAGTCGGTTCGAGCGTCGAACGCAGCGTCATCGTGAGCCCGACAGAGTCAGTCGCGTGGGTGCGAACGAGCGAGACCTTCAGGCTGGCCGGCAAGACCTTCATGCCTCCACCCGGTGCCGACGGGCTGTACCGGGTGAAGATCAAGCACTGATTCGCCGCTCAGCCCGGGTTCCGCACGTCAGGCCTCGCGGCCGGCTTCTCACAGTACTCCATCACCGCCTGCATCAACCGCCCGCACGCCTGCGGATCCTTCGCGCCGCGCTCGTTGCAGTTGGCGACGCTCCACGACGCGGCGGCCATGAACTCGGTCATCTTCGGCACCCCGACACAGAAGTCCGGCCGGGACAGCGTGTTCTCGAGGCAGCCACGCAAGAACACCTTCAGCTCCGCCTGCGCGATGAAACCGTCAGCCGCGTCGAGGCGGCGCAATGATTCCTTCACGCAGCCGTCGGCGTCGGTTCCGTTCCCGAACACCTTCGCCTCGGCCATCAGCCGCTTGCCGTCTTCACGCAGGCGGTCCTTGTTGCTGTTGAACCAGTAGCCGACGCCGCCGACGCCGATGCCGCAGAGGAGCACCAACCCGAGCATCGTCAGCAGCACGACCTTCAGCCACTTCGGCATGCGGGCTCCTGAGTTCAGCCGCCGCGCGTATGCATCTCGAGGCGCGGCTCCTGTTTGAGTTGAGCGACAGACACGAGCGGACCGCGATCTCGCACCGCGAGCCGCTCCTCGGCGCCACGATCACGCCGCCCCGTCCATCGGTCACGAATGAGCGCCTCGATCGCCTCCACGCTGTCTCCGCGACGCAGCGCCGTCTTCAGATCGAGCCCGGCCGTCGCGTACAGGCAGGTGAAGAACGTTCCATCAGCCGTCACGCGCGCGCGATCGCATGAACCGCAGAACGGCTGGGTCGTCGACGCGATGACTCCGAAGGTGCGGCCGTCAGGCAATCGGAAGCGCTCCGCCGGGGCAGCGCCGCGTCCCTCGACGGGCTCCAGCCGGCCGAAGGCCTTCGTCAGTCGCTCCAGCAGTTCAGTGCGGGACACCACGTCTTCGCGCTTCCACTGCGTCGCGCCGCCGACGTCCATGTACTCGATGAAGCGCAGCTCCGCGTTCACCAGGCCCGCGAAGTCCAGCAGCGGCACCAGCTCGCCATCGTTCACGCCACGCAGCACCACCGTGTCGAGCTTGAGGCCCTCGGGAAATCCGACGCGCATCGCCTCGTGAATGCCCGCGAGCACCGCGCCGTGCGAATCGCGCCGGGTCAACGTCTTGAACCGCGCCGGCACCAGCGTGTCGATCGACACCGTGATGCGCTTGAGGCCCGCGTCCCTGAGGCCCTGCGCCTGCTCCGCCAACAACACGCCGTTCGTCGTCAACGCGAGATCACGCAGCCACGGACGCGCCGAGAGCAGCTGCACGAGCGACGACAGCTCCTGACGCACGAGCGGCTCGCCACCGGTCAACCTGATGGAGTCGACCCCCAGCGCCGCGAAGCGATCGGCCAACGACACCAGCTCCTCGAACGTGAGCACGTCGGGCCGGGGCAGCCACGCGTACTCCGCCTCGGGCATGCAGTAGCTGCAGCGCAGGTTACAGCGATCGGTCACCGACAGCCGCAGGTGCTTGAGGGGCCGGTGGAGCGTGTCGCGCGTCATCGGTCGACGTCAGTGCTTCGTGGGTTCGGGATCGACCGCAGGGCGGCCATGCGACGGCGTCAGCTGCGACGCCTCACGCGCCTTGCGACGCGCCATCATGTCTTCCTTGATGCGAATGAGGCCGGCCTCACCGATCACGTTGAAGGCCTTCACCACTTCGGGATCGAACTGAGACCCACCACATCGGGTGATCTCGGCCACCGCGTTCGCGAACGTCGTGCCCTTGCGATACGGCCGGTCGCTCGTCATCGCGTCGAGCGTGTCCGCCACGGCGAAGATGCGCGCGCCGATGTGAATCTCGTTGCGCGCGAGGTTTCGGGGGTAGCCCTGACCATCCCAGCGCTCCTGGTGCGAGAGCACGATGGTCGCCGGCACCGAGAGGAACGGAATTGGCTCGATCATCCGAAACCCGATGTCGGGGTGCTTGCGCATCTCGACCCACTCGTCGGGCGTCAGCTTGCCGGGCTTGAGCAGCACCGCGTCGGGCACGCCGATCTTCCCGATGTCGTGCAGCAGGGCGCCGCGGCCGATCTCTTCCAGCTCACCGCCCTTGAGTCCGAGCTGATTGGCGATGGCGACGGTGTACTCGACGACGCGAATCGAGTGATCGCTCGTCTCGTGCTCTCGCGCGTCGAGGGCCGAGACCAGCGCCATCAGCGTGTTCTCGTAGGTGATGCTGATGTCCTTGAGTGCCTGGCGCAGCTCGGTGGTGCGGTCGCGCACCTTCCGCTCGAGCTTCTTCTGGTACTTCTTCCGGGCCAGCTCGATGCGTCGCTTCGCCAACGCGCGCTCGATGGAGCGGATGAGATCGGTCAGCTTGGGTGGCTTGAGGAGGTAGTCGACGGCCCCGCGGCGCAGGCAGTCGACGGCCGACTCGGTGTCGCCGTAGCCCGTCAGCATGATGATCGACGTGTCGGGGTGTTTGTCACGGAAGGCCTCGAGCAGCCACAGCCCATCCTTCCCCGGCATCTTCATGTCCGAGATGACGAGCGGCGTGTCTTCACGCTCGGCCATGTCGAGGGCCATGTCGGCGCCGGACGCGGTGTCGCAGTGGTAGCCCTCCTCACGGAGGAGCACAGAGATGACGTCGCGCACCGACTCATCATCGTCAACGATCAGGATTCGGGCCGGCGGGGGCGGGAGAGCTTCCACGAGGTGGGAAATCTGACGAAAGGCAGCGGATAAATCCAGCCCAACGAGGGCAGGGCGTGCGGTGAAAGGGCTTGATTCGCCTGTGGAAGGCGAAACCGTTCGGCCGGGCTACGAGAAGCGCGCGGGGCGGAAGGGGCTCAGATCGACGTTGGAGCGCTCTCCGCGCACCAGTTGGCCGACCACCTTCGCGGTGATCGGCGCGAGCAGAATACCGTTTCGGTGGTGCCCGCTGGCGATGACGAGGTTCTTCAGGTGACCGAAGCCCAGGAGCGGCAAGGAGTCCTCCGTCCAAGGGCGAAGGCCTGCCCACGAGTCGATCACGGTCGCGTTTCTCAACATCGGGCACGCGCGCATCGCCTGAGCCAGCACGGTCGCGAGCCCCTCCGCCGTCACGCGCTTGTCGTAGCCGGCGAGCTCCACGGTGGTCCCACAGATGACGTGTCCATCGGAGCGCGGCACCACGTACCCGAGCCCTGACTTGAGCAGGTGCTTCACCGGCGGAAGCCGCAGCGCCAGCTCGACCATCTGCCCTCGCGCCGGCTTGAGGTGCTTCGGATCGATCGCGGCGCCCGGCAGGAGGGAGGACCATGAACCTGCGGCCACGATGGTGAGCTCGGCGTGCAGCGACTCTCCGTCGAGGTCGACTCCCGTCACCGCGCCGTTCTCTTCGAGCAGACGCCGCGCGTAGCCGGTGCGAAACGTGACGCCCTTCCTCGCCACCGCCGCCGAGAGGGCCTGCATCAGCTTCTTCGGATCGATCTGGTGATCGTCCGGAAAGTGCGCGGCGGCTTCGACCTCGGGCGAGACGTGCGGCTCCAACGCGCGCACCTCGGGCCCAGCCAGCAGCGTCGCGCGGAGCCCCATCGCCTGCTGCCACGCCACCAACGCGTCTAGATCGTGCGCCTGCGCTTCGGTGTACGCGAGCTGCAGCGCGCCTGACTCCAGGTACGCCACGTCGAGGCCACTCTCAGCCGACAGCGCTCTCGCCCACGCCGGGTACAGCCCGCGGCTGCGCATCGACAGCTCCAGCATCGGCCCCGGTGCCTGCGCCTCGAGCTGTGGCGCCAACATGCCCGCGGCTGCCGTCGACGCCTCGGCTCCCGGAATCGCGCGCTCCAAGATGACGATCTCGAAGCCCGGGCCCGCGAGCTCGTGCGCGATGGCAGTGCCCATCACGCCGCCGCCGATGATCACGATCTTCACGGCAGTCCTCCGTCGAACAGCCTCACCGGGGTGATCGTGACGGTGCGCTCGTCGCGCTGGTGCGTCTTCCAGAAGAACCACGCGAACGCGAACAACGTCAGCACCATCAACACGATCGTCCGGGTCGGAAACTTCGGCACGAGCCAGAGCTTCTCACTCCGTCGCGGTCGACTTGCCAGCAGAAGCGCTCATGCGGCGAGGAGCGCAGGCTTCCGGCCACACGAGGCTTGCGAACGATCACCCGTGCGCCTACTCACCTTCCCGAACTTCTTTCGTACGGAGGCTGCGTGGCTGACCAGTTCGACGTGGTGATCATCGGTTCCGGTCCTGGTGGATATGTGGCGGCGATTCGCGCCGGGCAGCTCGGCCTCAAGACCGCGCTCGTCGAGAAGGACAAGAAGCTGGGCGGCACCTGCCTGCACCGCGGCTGCATTCCCACCAAGTCACTGCTGTGGACGGCCGAGCTCTTCGCCCACATCCAGCACGCGGCCGAGTTCGGCATCAACGTCGTCAACCCGGTCGTCGACTGGGCGCAGGCGCAAAAGCACAAGCAGAAGGTCGTCGACAAGGGGGCGGCCGGCATCGACTTCTTGATGAAGAAGAACAAGGTGACGGTGTTCAAGGGCTTCGGGACGATCGCCGGCAAGGGCAAGGTCGACGTCAAGCTGACCGAGGGCGGCGCGAGCCAGACGCTCGACACCAGGAACATCATCATCGCCACCGGCTCGGTCGTCACTACGCTGCCGAGCATCAAGATCGACGACCACCGCATCCTCTCGAGCGACTCGATCCTCACGCTCGATCGGATTCCCAAGAGCCTCATCGTGCTGGGCGCCGGCGCCGTCGGCACCGAGTTCGCGTCCGTCTTCGCGCACGTCGGCAGCCAGGTGACGATCGTCGAGTTCATGCCGAACCTGCTCCCCATCGAAGACATCGACGCGTCGAAGGAGCTCGAGAAGTTCTTCAAGCGCCGCAAGATCGACGTGATGACGTCGACGAAGTTCGAGTCGATCGAGACCACCGCCACTGGCGTGAAGGTCGTCGTCACGCTGCCCGACGGCTCGAAGAAGACCCTCGAGGCCGAGTACTTCCTCTCCGCCGTCGGCCGCGCGCCCGTCACCAGGGGCATCGGGCTCGAGAATACGAACATCCAGCTGATGCCCAAGGGCACGATCCAGATCGACGCGATGATGCGCACGTCGGAGCCCAACGTGTACGCCATCGGCGACATCACGCCGTACCCGTGGCTCGCGCATTGTGCTTCGGCGCAGGGCGTGGTGGCCGTCGAGCACATCGCCGGCAAGAACCCGCACCCCGTGAACTACGACCGCGTGCCCAACGCGACGTACTGCTACCCCGAGGTCGCCTCGGTCGGCCTCACCGAGAAGAAGGCGAAGGAGAAGGGCTACGACGTCAAGGTCGGCATCTTCCCGTTCAGCGCGATCACCAAGGCGTCGATCAGCGACGAGGCCATCGGCATGGTGAAGATCGTCTCGGACAAGAAGTACGACGAAGTGCTCGGCGTGCACCTCGTTGGCCCGCACGCGACCGAGCTGCTGGCCGAGGCCTGCGTCGCCCTCAAGCTCGAGACGACGACCGAAGAGCTCGCCCACACCATGCACGCGCACCCGACGCTGTCGGAGATCATGCGCGAAGCGGCCGAGGCCACGCTGGGCAAGGCGATTCACATCTAGCCAGCCGTCAGCGTGGAGTCGTTCCAGAGGCGGCGATCGGGTCCGGAGTTCCGGCTCGGTCGGCGCCTCCTTCGTTTCCGCCACGGACCGTCAGGGGGGGCTGCCCCGACGACGAGGCCGACCTGCAGGCACGCGGCCGCGGGGGATCAGGGACGGCCGGTCATCAGGCAGGCGTCGGTCGAGCCGAGACGGCACGCTTCGTCGAGCTGTTGCTCCGCGGCCTGGGGCATACGTGGCACGGTGATGCCGCGCGCGGCGTTCAACGTGAGCGCCGTGCAGGCGTCGGCGATACGTGCGTCACAGGCGCGCTGGAGCCGCGGCATCACGGCGAGTGGTTCCTCTCTGCCGAAGCGCAGGCTCTCGATGCCACTGTGGGCGCACGACTCGACGTCTCCCGCCCGGCACGCCTGCTGGAGGAGCTTCAGGGCGCGCGCGAGATCGCCATCGAGCCTCGGCCCGTCCAGCAGATGAAGGCCGAGCGCGCCGCACGCTCGCGGGGTTGCCTCGCACTCGCTCGTTCGCGTCGAGAGGGCCTTGCGCCACTCCGGAATGGCCATGGCGACGCAGGCGCGACGGAGCCCGCCCTGGCACCAGGCCCCCAACAGGCCCTCGGGCTTCGAGCGCAGCGCCCGGCCCGGCTTCTTCGTGTCGGCGATCGCCCAGGTCAGCAGCGTGCAGGCCTCGAGATCGCCCGCCTCGCACATCGCGTCGAAGCGGCTGACGGCGCGCGCCACCTCTTTCGTCGCGAGCGCGTGCCGCCCGTCCAGCGTGCAGGCATCGAGCTCGTCCACCATGCAGGCACGCTCGCAGAGGGACGGTTGGGTCCGGCACGGGTGCTGGTGGGTGAGGGGCGTCGGGAGTTCCCAGAGCTCAGCCACCAGCGCGCTCGGCCCCCGAGCAGCGCCTTCCGAGGGGCCCGTGCGCCCCCGAATCACCCCCGGGAGCACGGTGACGACCGGGACGTGCTGCACCAGGCTCCATCGAACGCCGCTGGGGCCCTGCACCTCGAACTGGAGCAGCTGCGCCGTCGTGAAGCAGGGGAACCGGAAGACGAAGCTCGCCCTGCCATGCGCAGGCACGACGTCGGTCAACGACGATGCTTTCACTCTCGCAGGAAGGGGACCGTCGGTGGCCGGCTCCACCCGCACCCGGACGAGCGACGCCTCTTCCAGCGGATCCTCGAGCTCGATCGTCGCCGCGAGCTGGCAGGTGCCCGTCGGTTCCGCAGCGATGCGCCACACGACGTCGGTGAGCCCTGCGACCCCCAGCCCCTGGAGCGCTCCGCCTTCGACGATCGACGGACCTCCGCTCGAGCGGAGCGCGGCGAGCCGATTGTCGGGGCTCACCACCGGGCCAGTCGACAGCGCTGGACCCGGCTCCGCATCGAACTCCGTCGGCGAGAGCAGGCCGTGCGTCGACTTGAGTTCCACCGTCGCCGTCGCCGGATCGTCGCGGAAGCCCCAGGCCACCCGCCTCGCACTCGCGAGGGGGGCGCCTTCGACGAGCTTCATCGGCCGCAGTCCGTCTCCATCTTCACGGGGCAGCTTGAGCAGCACGACGCCTCGCGTGACCCGGACGACGTCGGCGACCCGCACCTCTTTCGAGGGAAGGCGGACCGAGACGCTGCGCGTGCCCGGCGGCGCGACCGCCGCGTCGGCCACCAACACCCACGCGGCCTGCCCTTCGCCGATCACCACGGCTCCGGTGAGGCCCGCCGCCGAGCGGCCCAGCAAGACGCTCGACATCACGTCACTGGCGGACGCCGGCGCGCGGAGCTCTTCATCGCCGAGCGGTTGGAACAACGGTGGTGGGGCTTCCTGGGGGGCCTCGGACAGTCGGGGTGCGCTGCCGGCGACCGCCGCCATCGTCTCGACGAGCGCGTCGACGGTCACCAACTCCGGGCCTCTGGCGCCTGACGTCACCACGCCGAGGAGCTGGCCGTCGAGATCGAACGCGGGGCCGGGTCTGCCGTCGATCAGATCCGTCGCGCGAACCGCCGCGCCCGGCTCGTCCGACAACCAGCCTCCGCTCCAGCTGCCTGCCACCACGAAGCGAGAGAGGCGAGGCGCCCGGCTCGCAGCGCGCATCGGGACCACCATTCCACCGCCGAGAACTGCCACGCGAACCCCAGCGCTGAGACGCGCCTTCGACAGATCGACCGGGAAGGACCCCTGCTCCGACTTCAGCTGAAGCTCTCCGGTTGGCAGACCTGCCGCGGGAAGCAGCAACACGGTTCGAGGGCCGACGCTCACTCTCGCGCCGACGAGCCGCCCGTCGAGGCTGGTGACGAGGCCGGGGCTCACGCTGGCTCGCTGCGCGGGCGCCAGACGTGGTCGCGCGGCGGGGCGGTAGCGGACGCCTTTCATCAGCTGCTGCATCACCGGAGTGAGGGCCAGCGTTCGGTGCGCCCTCGTCCACGTCGCGACCGCGAAGGCCTCGCTGCCAATGACGCCCACCCGGATCAAGCCGCTGATCGTCGCCCGCTTCGACTGGGCACTCACGAGCGTCACCGTCGACGCGTCGAACTCTCCAGTGACGCGCTCGGCTCGCCCGAACTGGGGCTGCGACAGCCCCAGCGACTCGAACCACAGCTGACTCTCACGGGTCGCTGCGGTGAGCTCGAGCCCCGATGGCAATTGGTGGATGGCCACGTCAAGCCCACGCTCGGGGTCGACGAGGCGGCTCTCCGAGTCCGTCGAAGTCACGAGCCGCAGCGCCGCGTCGCCCTGTGTGAGCTGGAGGCCGTTGTGTTGATCAATCACGGGCCACTTGAGCGCGGGGCCGACGCCGTCGAGTGAGGCGCGCAGTGCGCCGAGCACCGGCCGCGTGCTGGTCCCGTCGAGCATCACCGGGGCCAGCGTGACGACCGCCCCCAGGCCGGCAGCGAGTGCGAGGGCGCGCCCACGTTCGGTGAGGCAGCTCGACAGCACGGCCGCGGTCCACACGGCGAACGCCAGCCCCGACGCTCCCAGCGACGAAAGGCCGATGAGGCCCGCCACCGCCGCTGCGATGGCGCCGCCGCGGTACCCGACGACCAGCCCGGCCGTCGCGGCAGTGAGCACCAGTGCCTGAAGGGACAAGACGCCCGCCGACAACGCGGGCCGTCCAGCCGTCAAGGCGTCGATGGCCGTGAGGACAACCAGCGGAGCCGTGAGCACCGCCGCCCGGCGAGCTCCGGCGTCGAGTGGCTCCGTCAGCCACGCGGGCAGGGTGATGGTGCCGGCGTCGGAGGTCTGGAAGTGCGGCGCCCGCTCGGGACCGTCACCTTCGGTCGGCAGCGGGAGCGGCGCCAGCTGGGGGACTGCATCGGCTTCGGGCGGGAGCTCCAGTCTCGGCGCTGGGCCTGCCGCGACGACCGAAGCTGCCGGGCTCGGTGACGCCAACGGCGCCTCGTCGGGCAGTTCGAGCCTGGTGGAGGTCGCCAGGCCTGGGCGCGATCCAGGGGAGGACGGCTCCTCGGGTGGGAGCTCGAGCGGGCTCGCGTGCGGCGCACTCACCAGCTCGATCTTCCCGAGGCGCGAGGCGGCCTTCGAGACCGGCGCTGACGGTCCGGTCCACCCGCATTGTGGGCACCTGGTCATCGTCGCAGCGAAGACTCGAGCGCAGCTGGGGCAGACGACGGGGGCGGGCATGCAGCGAAAGGCAATTGTATCGGGCTGGCGCCCGGTTACACCACCCGACCGCGCAGATCTGCGTGCGGCCGCTGGATGAGCTCCGTGGCGACGAGCAGGTGGGGTTCGACGGACGCAGCGGCGCCGTCGAGCGCGGCTTCGACGTCGTGCTGCACCCCTGCCAGGCTGAACCACCCCTTGCCGCCGATGCCTTTGGCGAGCTGCAGCGCCGTCAGTCGCACGTTCGCCTTCTTGAGCGCCGCGTCGGCTGCCCGCAGCGTGGCGGCGACGGTATGGAGTTCCACCAGGCCCACGGCTTCGTCTCGCCCGACCTTCGCGAAGACGCCGTCGAGCGCGCTGACGACACCCTCGGCGATGTGCGGGAGCAGGAGCGAGTCGAGCACGCGGCTTCCTCCCGCCTCGAGCCCTGCCTTGAACGATTCCTCCATCTCGCCGACCTCACCCGAGAAGACGAGCAGGTACTTCCCGGGAGAGACAGCCTCGGCGATGGCGATGCGAACCCTGGCCTGCTTGACGATCGCGTCGGCGACGACCGGGCCCCTCGCGAGGGACTCCAGCTCGAAGAGGCCGAGCGCTGGTCCAGGCAGATCGATGGGCACGGGTGGCTAGATGATCCTGAAAGAGTCCTTCAGGGTGCATCGCCGTTCGCGCGTGAAGCTGATCGCGGTGGTGAGCCCCTCGCCCGTGGGAGAGGCGATGGTGAACGAGGTGTAGCCCTCGCCGGTGAGGCCAAGGCCTGCGAACGACGGCCCATTCTTCACGAAGATCGAGGTGTTCATCACCTTCGCCATCGCCGACAGGTGGTCGATGTTGGTCGAGTGCATCGTCGCGGTGTGCCCGAAGCCATGCTCGGCCAGGAGCGCTGCCGCGATGCAGTCTTCGACGGTCTTCAGGCGCGAGAAGCCGATCACCGGCATGAGCAGCTCGGCCTGGATGAAGGGGTGCGTCGGGTCGACCTCGGCGAACAGCAGGCGAGTGCCGGCCGGCGCGCGCAGTCCCGCGGCCTCGGCGATCTTCGTCGCGTCCTTGCCGACCCAGTCACGCGCGGCATGGCCGTCGTCGACGACGAGCTTCTCGAGGCGGTTGATGGCCGACGAGGGCACCTCGTAGCCGCCGTACTTCGTCATGTTCTTCTTCAGCTCGTCGGCGATCGACGCAACGGCGAAGATCTCCTTCTCGACGATGCAGACGATGTTGTTGTCGAGCGAGGCGCCGTCGACGATGTCCTTCGCGGCGCGATCGAGATCGGCGGTGTCGTCGACGACGGCGGGCGGGTTCCCGGGCCCACCGCAGATGGCGCGCTTGCCCGACGCCATGGCTGCCTTCACCACCAGCGGGCCACCGGTCACCACGACCAGCCGGATCGCCGGGTGCTTCATCAGCGCCTGCGCCGACTCGATGGTGGGGCTGCCGATGGTGACGATGAGGTTCTGTGGGCCGCCAGCGGCGACGATGCCCTCGTTGAGCTTGGCGATGAAGAACGTGCAGACACCCTTCGCCGAGGGGTGGCAGTTGAAGACGACGGCGTTGCCGCCCGCCACCATGCCGATGCCGTTGTTGATGATGGTCTCGGTCGGGTTGGTCGACGGGGTGATCGCGCCGATGACGCCGTAGGCCGCGCGCTCGAGCAGCATCAGGCCGTGGTCGCCAGAGACGGCGATGGGCTTGAGGATCTCCATGCCGGGCGTCTTGTTCGCCACCAGCAGGTTCTTCGAGATCTTGTCCTTCACGTTGCCGAGGCCGGTCTCTTCCACGGCCATGCGAGAGAGCTCTTCGACGTTGCGGCGCGTCACCTCGCGCATCGCCTCGATCACCTTCTCGCGCGTCTCGACCGAGGTGCGAACCCACTGCTCCTGGGCCTTCGTCGCGGCCGCGGCGGCGGAGTCGAGATCGTCGAAGATGCCCGGGCGTCGGCTGATGATCGCCGGCGCGACGCTGGCCTTCGCGCCAGGTGATGACATCGACGGAACACGCGCGAGCTCGCCCGACAACTTGCGGACCACCTGCTCGACGATTGCGTTGAGTTGAGCCTCATTCATCGCTTCACCTCGAGCTTCCTGGGAGCGCCACTGGAGTCTTCGCCGTACACTCGGACCGCAGGCACGGCGCCCGACTGAGGGTCGCGGGGTTCGTAGACGATCAGCACCCGCTCACAGCCCTGCTGGCGCATCGCGTGCTCCGCGATCTGACGGGCGCGTCGCTCGAGGGCGCGGGTGGAGCGGGGCGGGACGCTGACGGGTTTCTCGATCACTTGACGTAGGTGAGCGTGCCGCCGACCTCGAGCTGGTCGACGATGGCCATGATCACCGCGTCGACCGGCCGGTCCCTGGTCATCTCAGTCTGCCGCGCGGACGAGCCCGAGGCGTACAACACCACTTCCCCGACGCCCGCGCCGACGGCATCGACGGCGACCACGAGGGTCGAGGTCGGCTTTCCTTCCGTGTCGAGCCCCCGGACCACGAGGAACGTCGACCCATCGAGCGTGGGCTCTTTGCGGGTGGACACCACGGTGCCCACCACCTTGCCGAGCAGCATGTGGCGCGCCTTTCGGTTACTTCTGGCCCGACTCGGCCCTGGCCTGCTCGATGCGACCGAGCGGCAGGACGAGGTCGATGTTGACGTGCGGCCGGGGAATGACGTGGGTCGACACCAGCTCGCCCACGCGCTCGGCGCCACGCGCGCCCGCCTCGATGGCCGCCTTCACGGCAGCGACATCGCCACGCACCACCATCGTGACGTATCCGCCGCCGATCTTCTCGTAGCCCACGAGCTCGACCTTGGCGGCCTTCACCGCGGCGTCCGCGGCCTCCACCATGCCCACGAAGCCCTTGGTCTCGATCATTCCCAGTGCGTCAGCCATGTGCGTTCGACTCCTTCAGAAACGGGGTGCGGCGGTGAGGTGAGGTAAAAACAGAAGACGACTTACTTGTCCTTGAACGAGGGCGGCTCTTTGCCCGCGATCGACTGAATCGCTGCGATGGCGGCCTGCGCGGCCGAGTCGACCTCGGACTCGCTGCCGGCCAGGTAGAGGCGGCCGAAGGCGCCGAAGGTCATCACGTCGACCAGCTTCACGTTCGCGGCCTTCTCGGCCTCGTTCGCGGCGAAGGCGGCATACGCGGCCGGCTCGCACTCCAGGATGAAGAGGGACTGGCCCGGCTCGATCATCGAGCCGAAGCGGATCTTGTCGAGGATCATCGCGTGCATCGGCTCGATGGCTCGGATGATGGTGTTCGAGACGATGCGCGGCTTGAGGCGATCGTTCTCGGCGACGCCCATGTGCTTGAGCACCGCTTCACCAGCGCTGCGCACCTCGCCCTTGTCGTCGGAGTGCAGCTCGAGCATGCCGTAGGCGCGCTCGACGACGAGGGTGGCGGGCTGCACGCTGGTGGACTTCAACGCCACGTCCATCAGGCGGTGAATGGCCATGCCCGGCGCGATCTCCATGAAGAGCGAGGCGACGTAGGGCGTAGGGAAGTAGCCCCGGCAGGTGGTGCAGATGTGAGCGGCAAGCTGCGGCTGTAGAGAATCGAGAAAGACGTAGGCACGAAGCGAGGTCGACAATGCCCCTCCTGAGCGGTGGAAACGGCATGGGTTTGTAGGAGACGCCCCTGGCGATGACAAGCATGCGTTTCATCGCGGGGCTCGTTGCCGCAGCGAGATCGTCGTGAGAAACGCCGGGGCCTGATGCGGGTGTCTCCCTGGCTCTTCCTCGCCTCCACGCTCCTGCTCGGGCTGTCGGTGGTGTGGGTGCGACCTGGGCCCACGCTGCTCATCGGTGGCGACGCGGGGTGCTACGCGCGCGTGGGGCGTGAGCTGGCCGAGCGCGATCTCTCGGACTGGCTCGAGCTCACCCTCGCGCACGAGCCGTTCCTCGAGCACCCGCCGCTCGCGCTCTGGCTCCATGGCCTCGTGGTGCGCTGGTTCGGGGTGAGCCCTGCTGCGCTCGTCGCGCTGACGCGGCTGTACGCGTCGTCGACCCTGCTGGTGTTGGCGGCCGTGGCGATGCGGCTGGTGGCACGACGGGGCGCGGCGGTCGAGGGACCGACGCTGGGTGGCTTCGCCGTGCTGGGCGCGCTCACCCTGCCCGGGTTTCTCTACGAGTCGCAGGTGGCGATGCTCGAAGCCCCGCTCGCGCTGGCGCTGGCCGTGGGGTTGTTCGCGATCACGGGAATGATGAAGAGCGTCACGCCGCTGGCGGAGCGCTCGGTCCTGCCGTCGGTCGCGTGGTTCGCGTTGGCGCTCCTGGCCGGGTTCTGGGTCAAGGGCCCGCCGGTGCTGGTGCTGGTGGGCGTGGTGCTGGTCGTCCTCGCGTTCCGCTGGATGAGGCCGTTGGTCGCGGGCGCCGCAATCGCAGTGGGACTCGGCGTGGTGGCGGTGAGCGTGATCGTGTTCGACGCGCTCCGGGCGCGACACGGCCTCGGCCCGTTCTTCTCGACGTACCTGTCGAAGCAGGTGCTCGTGTCGGTGACGGAGGGGCGGCATCACCCGGAGTCGAACCCGTTCTTCTATCTGCGGCCGACGTTGAGCTGGTACGGCCCGGCGGTCGGAGCCCTGGTGCTCGCCGGCATCGCGCTCCGCTTCCGCTCGCGCCTGTCACGACTCTCGATCGAGGCGATGGTGCTCGGCGCGGCGCTCTGGCTCGGAATCGTGGTCGGCTTCAGCATCCCCGTGCAGAAGTACCAGTGGTACGTGCACCCGGGTCTGGTGGGCGCGGCGCTCCTGGTGGGCTCGGTGCTCGCGCTCGTCCCTGAGAAGCTCGACCGCTTCATCGCGCTGGCCTGCGTCGTGGTCGCGCTCGGCTGGCCGTTGATCACGCTCGTGCCATGGGAGTCGCGCCTGTCGGAGACCCAGCGGCAGATCGCCGCGCTCCAGTCAGCGACCGGGCCTCGCAGGGGAGACGCGATCGCCGATTGTTCGTCGATGGATTGGTGGGTGTCGGGCCACCTGATGGGTTTTCTGTGGGACGCCAGGCGCGTCGCGTGTACCGACCCTGCTTCGTGGCGGTTCGACGGCCAACGCGTGGCCGCTCCCTGATGAAGACTGACGCTGGCACGTCGAAGTGGCCTGCGGTGTGACAGGGGCGCGCGGAGAGCTCGGTGACGGCGCTCCAGCGTCAACGCGCTCGCTCTCGAGCTCCCGAGCCTGCCCGGCGTGGCCACAACGCGTACAGCACGAGTGGCGCGAACAGGACCAGCTCGGTCAGCACCACCGTGACCCCCCGCGCGGACAGCATGCCTGCGCCGATCGGCGCGACCGGGATCGGCTGCAGCGGCCAGAACAGCCTCGCGTTCGAGAACGGGAACAAGAGCGCGCAGCCAAGTCCTCCGTCGGTGAGCATGTCGAGCAGCGGGTGCGTCACCACGACGAGCGCCGTGAACGCGGCGAGCCTGACCTCGCGACGGATCCCGAGCGCCACCAGCCCGCACAGCGCAGCGAAGGCGATCGAATGCGTCGCGCCCCGATGTCCGAACGGGTTGGCGTACGGGATTCGCAGCGCGAAGGCGACCACGTCGGCGTCTGGCAGCATCGAGAGCGCACAGAAGCCCGCCATCGACAGCAGCAGCTGCTTCCGCCCGGCGACGCCGGTGATCGCGCGGCCTGCCGCCAGCCCGACCGCGATGTGACCGAAGCTCGCCGTAGGCTCTCCTTCCACCGCGAATGCGAAGGGCGCCGACTCTGGTGGAGCCGACGCCCTCGTGATTCAGCCTGGAAGCTCGAAGCCTACTGGCTGAAGCCTTCGAGCATGTAGTGCGCTTCGATGCGCTTGAGCGCGAGGATCATCGCCGCGCAGCGCGTGTCGACCGGCTTTCCGATGCAGTACGGGCGGCTGTCGTGCATGTCGGTGCGGCGCGGGTTGTTGCGCGCGATGTCGCGGATGATGCGGTAGTTCTTCTTGAGCGCCAGCTCGAGCCGCGAGTCGACTTCCTTCTCGGTCCACGACTCCATGCGCTTGTTCTGAATCCACTCGTAGTAGCTGACCGTCACGCCGCCCGCGTTGCAGATGATGTCGGGGATCAGATCGATCTTCCGCTTCTCGAGCACGCGATCGGCTTCGGGCGTCGTCGGGCCGTTGGCGCCCTCGGCCACCAGCTTCACGTTCATCTTCTCTGCGATCTCCGCGGTGATCTCTCCGCCGAGCGCGGCCGGCATCGCGATGTCGGCCTTCACCTGCCAGAAGTCCGCCTTGCTGATCACCTGCGCGCCGGGGAAGCCCAGCACCGAGCGCTTGAGGTTCTTCGGGTTCTCGTTGACGTACTTCATCAACTCGATCGCATCGATGCCCTCGGGGTTGTAGATGGTGCCGTCGGCGTCGTTCACCGCGAGCAGCTTGGCGCCGAGGCCCTGCAGAATGGCCGCGCCCCAGCTGCCGACGTTGCCGAAGCCCTGCACGATGAAGGTCTTGCCCTTCACCGTCTCTCCGCGGTCGGCGTAGTAGTCCTCGATCGTGTAGACGACGCCCTGGCCCGTCGCCTTGGTGCGGCCTTCGGAGCCGCCGATGCGCACGTCTTTGCCGGTGATGACGCCGCGCTGGTTGTGACGCTCGCGCTCACCGTCCGAGAACTGCCGCAGGAACAGCGCCATGATCTCGGAGTTCGTCCCGATGTCCGGCGCGGGGATGTCGATGTTCGGGCCGACGAGCTGCTTGAGCTTGTACATGAAGCGCAGCGAGATCGTGTGCAGCTCCTCCCTGCCGAGCTGGCGCGGGTCGAGCTGAATACCACCCTTGCCGCCGCCGAACGGCACGTCGGCGATGGCCGTCTTCCACGTCATCTCGGCAGCGAGCGCCTTGAAGAGGTCGAGGGACACTTCCCGGTGGTAGCGGATGCCGCCCTTGTACGGGCCCCGCGCCTGGTTGTGCTGCACGCGGTACGCCTTGAAGCGCTGCGTGTCACCGGGGACGAGTTGGTACACGGTGCCGTCGTCGAGCCGCAGGTGGCCGGAGCGGATGTTCACGTCGCTGCCGAGCAGGGCCTTGCCGTTCAAGATGATCTTGCCGTCGGCGAGCCGCTCGAGGCCGTTCGGGTCGCGGAGCTTGGTCACCTGCAGATCGGCGTAGGCGCGGGCCGCGTCTGGCACCACCGGGACCAGGCGGTCCTTGAGTTTGGTGGTGACGTAGAAGATGTGTTCGAAGTCGGGCTCTTCGAGCTCGAGGCGAACGCGGCGATCCAGACCCATCGCGTCGGCCGCGCGATCGAAGATCTCCATCGCCTCGGTGTAGACGGTCTTGCGCTGCTGCCCGGGGTTCGGCACCCGCATGAAGTTCGCTTCAGACATGTTCGATGCTCCTGTGAGAGGCCCCGAGAACACGTGAACCCGGGGCCGGAAAGCGCGCGGACCGTATGAGCGCGAATGGGGGCTCGGTAGCCAAAACCGACGCCACGCCGCGTCAACGCACTTTCCGAGAGTGATGAGGGGAACTGGCCTCGGCCAGCGCGGCTGTTGGGTCCAGCAAGAAGAAACCCCGGACTTCCTGCGACGGAAGTCCGGGGCCATTTGTTGGAGCCGACGCCCGGGCTTGAACCGGGGACCTACTGATTACGAATCAGTTGCTCTACCACTGAGCTACGTCGGCGCGGCGCGTTCAAGTACCACAACGATTTTCGACGTCAACGGCCGCTCGTGCCTGACCGACACTTCAGCGAACCCGGTTTCGCACCACGGCGGTGCGCGTCGAATCCCTTCCAGTCGAGAAGGTGATGGCGACGTCGAGATCACCGTCGCCATCGACGTCTCCGCTGGCGGCGCTCAGGCGGGACCCGGCCCCGACGCCCTGCTTGAACTCCGAGAACGCCCACTGGCCCCGGTTTCGTCGCACCACCACGTCGTCGCCGGCCAGGAACAAGACATCGAGCACGCCGTCGAGATCGAAGTCGCGCACCTCGACGATCGACGTGCGTGGCGCGGCGAAGGTCACCTTTTCGGCCAGGGCGCCGCCGGTGTTCTCGTACAGCTTCACGTCGTTGCCGATGATCGCGGCCACGTCGGCGTCGCCGTCTGCGTCGAGATCGCCCGTGGCCAGCTGCGAGGGCAGGGCGCTGAAGGCGAGGCCGGCATCGCGCGCGAAGGCCGGCCCCGGGAAGATCGTCAACGTGTCGCCGAGCGCGTCGACGATCAGCACGTCGCCCAGCCCATCGCGCGTGAAGTCTCCGATGGCCAGGAGCCCGGCGTCAGGTGCGTCGAACCGTCTCACACCGTTGGTCTCGAGCGTGAAGAAGGCCTGACAGCCCCACGCGACCGCGAGATCCCGCTGCGCGCCGGCCTTCACCACGCCCACCAGCGTGGCGCCCGGACAGCCTCCGTCGAGCTCACGAAGCGAGAACGTGCTGCCGCCCTGCGAGACGTAGGTGTCGAAGGAACCCGTGTCGTTGACCGTCGTGACGTCGAGGTTGCCGTCGCCGCTGAACTCGCCCGTCACGCAGGCGAGCGGGGTGCGCTGAAACGAGAGCTTCCGGCTCGTGGCGCCCGAGAACCCCTGCACGGTGTTCCAGGCGAAGAGCTCCACCCGGTTCCGGCTCGGGACCGCCATCACCAGATCGGGCACGCCCGCGGGCGGGAGATCGGCGATCACCGCGGGCCCGCCGTTCGTCACCGTCAACTCCGGCGCCGCTTCGAAGGCCTGGGTGATGCAGTGGGTGGTGTCGAGCTGGCAGTCGCCGCCACAGCGGTTGCTGCCGAAGCTGGTGCAGACCGAGACGCCGAGCGGGCCGTCGCAGCTCTCGCCCGGGTCGATCGTGCCGTTGCCACACTTCTTCGTACACAGCGCCTTCACGAACGTGCAGTCGGCGCTGCAGGTCAGCTGGCCAGCCTCGAAGCCCTGGGTGCTGCAGGTCTGCTCCGAGAGGTTCGAGCCATCACACTGTTCGCCGTCGTCGATCTTTCCGTCGCCGCACTTCGGCATCGGCGCAGGTGGGTCGACCCGGCGCGTGAGGCCATCCCGACACGAGGTGAAGAGCAGCAACAGGCAGAGCGCAGTTCGGAGGGCCACGGCGCGCGACACTACTCACGCAGAACCTGCTGCGTCGATTTGCGCCGATTCAGGCAGAATGGCCCCATGGCGTCTCCCCGGTGCCCCTCCTGTCGGCTGCTCGTGAAGCTGCCCCCCGAGAACAAGACGTTCCCCTTCTGCTCAGAGCGCTGTCGCACGATCGATCTCGGCCGCTGGCTCGGTGAGGAGTTCCGGGTTCCGACGAGGCAGGTGGAAGAAGACGAAGACGGAGGCGGTCTGATGCCTGGCACGGATCGCCCGCCCGAGGACGCATGAGCCTGCTCTTCACCGGCGGCGTCGCGCTCGCGTACACCGTTGGTGTCGTCGGCGTGCACCGCTGGGCGGTGTACCGGCGCCGCGCGAAGGCGGGCAACTTCGCGGCCCTCGACTGGTTGGACTGGGACACCCTGCTCGAGGGGGTCTGGCCGGTGGGTTCCCCGACCGACCTTCCTGGCGTGGCGCCTCGGGAAGGCGGTCCCGCTCCGAGGTGCCTGGCGGGTCTGCCACCGGCGGGGCGCGAGGCCGCGCACGCATTCCTGCAGCGGGTCGTGGCAGGCGCGGTGATCTCGTCGACCGACTTCGAAGCCGTCGGCTTCAGCGGAGGCGAAGCCCGGTGGCTCAGCGGGCTCTCGGAGCGGACGACCGCGCCAGGCGCCCTGATCGATCGACTGGAACGCCAGCCTCCCGAGTCGGCGGCCGAGGCCTACCTCCGGGAGTGGCTCTCGCTGCGCTACGCCGTCACGCCGCTCTCGACGGAGTGGCAGGTGTACGCCACGAAGCGGCGGCTCTCGGTGGCCATGCGCCGCTTCGGCGAGGTGCCCGCGCTGTACTTCGCCCGCGCCCGCGCCTCGTCGCTGCTGGGCTTCACCCAGTCGGTGCTCGACGACCTCGGACGCGCCGTCTTCTTCTCACGAGAGGCCCCGTTCTACGTCGAGGCCGTCCTCTCGATGCCCTTCGTGCAGGATCTCAGGCCGCCCCTGGCGCGTGCCTGCCGCGCCGCGAAAGAGCGAATGAGCGCCGAGCGCGAAGAACGTTTGGACGGCGCAGCCAATCCAGAGTGAAATGTCGGTGATGCCGGAGTCGCTGCTCGCCTGGTTCAACCGCTTCACGGACGATCCCAAGAGGCTCGAGGTCCGTCTCGCGGGGCGGCCGGTGTTGCTCTACGAGCCGCCCGAGACGCCGCCCGATGCCACGGGTGGAGACGAAGACGACGACTATCAGTTTCGCACGCAGTCAGGCATCGCGGTGCCGGCCATCGGAGGTGGCGAGCCGCTCGCGGTGATCGTCGAGAAGACGAAGGACAACGCCTTTCAGCGGCGCGTCACGGTCGGTCGCACCTCGAACAACGACGTGGTGCTCGACGACAACTCCGTCTCGCGCTTCCACGCCTGGCTCGAACTCGACGAGCGCGGGTGGTCGATCATCGACGCCGGCTCGCGCAACGGCACCTGGGTCGCCGGGAAGAAGCTGAACGCCAAGACGCCGGCCGTGCTTTCAAGCGGCGTGAAGGTGCGCGTCGGGGTGATCGAGCTGACGTTCTATTCGGCCGACGGCTTCCTGAAGATGCTCAAGCAGCGCGCGCGATGACCCGAGTCACTCGAAGGACAGGGCGCGCTCGAAGTCGGCGCGGTTGGACGCGGCCTCGAGCGCGGTCTCGCGGCTGATCTGGTTCGACTTGAGGAGCGCGGCCAGGTGCATGTCGAAGGTCTGGGTGCCCAGCAAATCGGAGTTGCGCTCGAGGAAGTCGGTGAGCTCGTGGGTGCGCCTGGGGTCCTTGATGAACTCGGTGACCGAGAGCGTCGACACCATGATCTCGGCGGCGACGGCGCGGCCCCTCCCCGACGCGTGAGGGAGCAGCCGCTGTGACACCGTGCCGCGCAGGTTCTCGGCGAGGCGGTTGCGCACGCCGGTCTGACCCTCGGGTGGGAAGACGCCGATGATGCGGCCGATGGTGCGGTAGCAGTCCTGGGTGTGAACCGTCGAGAGGACGAGGTGGCCCGTCTCGGCGGCCTTCAGCGCGATCTCGATCGTCTCGCTGTCACGCATTTCCCCGACGAGGATCACGTCGGGGTCCTGGCGGAGCGCGGCCCGGAGCGCAGCCGCGAAGCTCGGCGTGTCGGGGCCGATCTCACGCTGAGTCACCCGGCTGAAGCCGTCCTGGTGGACGAACTCGATCGGGTCCTCGATGGTGACGATGTGCTTCCGGTAGTGCTGGTTGATGTAGTTCACCATCGCCGCGAGCGTCGAACTCTTGCCCGAGCCGGTGATGCCGGTGACGAGGATGAGACCGCGCTCTTCCTGCGAGAGCTTCTCGAGCACCTTCGGCAGGCCGAGCCTGGCGAAGTCGGGCACCGTCAGCGGAATGGAGCGCATCACTGCGCCGAGGTGGCCCTTGTTTCGAAACACGTTCGCGCGGAAGCGGCCGACGCCTTCGAGGGCGTAACTGGTGTCGAAGTCCTGCAGGTCCTCGATCGCGCCCTTGAAGCGGCTGTGCTGCAGCAGGTGCTTGATGATGCGGGTGGTGTCTTCGGGCTGGAGCGCGGGGACTTTGACCGGCAGCAGCTGCCCGTTGACGCGCAGCGCGGGCGCCGAGCCCACCTTGAAGTGGACGTCGCTGGCGCCGTTCTTCACGGCGGCAGTGAGGAATTGGTTGAAGGTCGCGAGTTCCAAGATCGTGTGTCCCCTCAGCGAATCGAGACTTGCAGCGCCTGCGTCTTCGCCAACATGCCGGTGGTGCGGCGCAGGCGGTCTGACAGCGTGCGGCAGAACGAGCGGAAGACCTTCACGGCCAGCTTGTCGTCCGTCGCCAGCAGCGCTTCGAATCGATCTCGCGGCATCTTGATGAGCCGGCAGGGGGTGCTCGTCGTCACCCGCGCGCTGGTCAACACGTCGTCGATCAGTGACATCTCTCCGAACAGATCTCCGTCCTTGAGTCGGCCGATCTCTTCGCTCTTCGTGTGGGTCCCGTCACCATCGGCGTCGCGGCTGACGCACACCTCGCCTCTGGCGATCACGTAGAGGGCGTCGCCGAGCGCGTGCTCTTCGATGACGATCGTGTCGGCCGCGAGGTCGACGTACTGGATGATCGAGCCCAGGCGGGTCGTCTCGTCGAAGGTCAGCTTCTGGAAGAGGTGGAGCTTCTGCAGCAGCTCCACCCCTTCGAACTCGCCAAACCCGGTCAGCTCGAGCTCCATGGGGCCTCCTCGACGACGATCCAAAGAGCCTTGAGCGTCGCACTTGCGGGCCGAGCGCGGTACAGTTTCTCGTACCAGGCCGGCCGGAGTCATCGAGGCCACGACGTGTCTCACCACAACCGAACGCTCCTTCTCCTCAGCTCTCTCGTCGTCACCTTCGCGGGGTGCACCCTGGCGCGTACCCAGGCCCGCTGCGGCACCTGCTCCGATGGGCTCGTCTGCGATACGGCCACGGGGACCTGCATCGACCCGGCTCCGACGGACGGGGGCTGTCGCTCGAACGACGCCTGTGTGGCGCCGACGGGGCTCTGCGCACCCGATGGCCGCTGTGTGGCCTGTCTCGGCAACGCGGATTGTCCTCAGGACTCCTGTGACATGCGCGCGGGCCGGTGCGTGGCGTCGGCCGCCGAGAGCTGCGGGGCCCTCTCGAGCTTCATCGACGTCGCTGGCGGCTCGCTCCGGCTGCGGGGCAGCACGAGCAAGGCCACCAACGACGCCCAGCTCGGTTGCTCGATCCCCGGCTCCACGGGGCCAGATGTGGTCTTCGGGCTGCGGTTGGCTTCGCGTGGTCGGCTGACGGCGACGGTGAGGCCGCTGGTGACGACGTCGGGTTTCCAACCGGTGCTCTCGGTTCGCGGGACGTGTGCGTCGCAGTCGGCAGAGCTTGCCTGTGGCTTCACGATGCCCGGGGCCGACCGCGCGACGCTCATCACCGAGCTCAATGAGGGCTCGTTCTTCCTCTGGGTCGACAGCGAGACGGGCACGGGCGGCGAGTTCGAGCTCGAGCTGACCCTCGGCGACGCCCCCGACATCGACAGCTGCACCGCGCCTTCGGTGCTGCGCGGCGCCGACACCATCGACGTCTCGGGTGAGACGCTCGGGCTCGCCGACGACGTGACGCCGAGCTGCGGCGGCATGGGCGCTCCCGACGCCGTCTATCGCTTGACGCTGGAACAGCGGAGCCGCGCGAGGCTCGAGGTGGTGGGGCTCTCGGGCTTCAAGCCGACGCTGTCGGTGCGGCGCGCGTGCACCGAGGCCACGTCGGAGCTCGCCTGCGCCCTGGCGATGAACTCCAGCACCAGCGTCATCGAGCTGCCGGCACTCGAGCCTGGAGACTACGCCGTGCTGGTTGATGGCCCGCCGTCAGGAGCGCTCGCAGGCCGCTTCCGGCTTCGCATCACCCTGTCTGAGCCGGTGCCCCCGCCCACCAACGACACCTGCGCCTCGGCCCTCGAGCTGATGTCGCCCGGAGGGGCGGGCACGTTGACGGTGCAGGGCGACACGACGCTCGCCAAGAACGACGCGCTCGGTTGCGACGGCACCGGCCCCGACCTGGTGTACACGGTCCAGCTCCCTGCGCCTGCGCGGGTGCGCGTGCGGGTCACGCCCCTGGCCGGCTCTCTGCTGCAGCCCGCGCTGTACTTCCGTCGTGAGAACCAGTGCGAGTCCCAGGTGGCCAGAGATCAGCTGTTCTGCGTCGCGGCGGGGCAAGGGGGCTTCCCTGCGCTGCTCGAGGTGCCCTGGTTGGAGGCGGGCCGGTGGTTCCTCTTCGTCGACGGCAAGGCCCGCACCTCTGGCGCGTTCGATCTCACGCTCGAGCTCTCGCCGCCTCCCCCGCCTCCGCCGAACGACAGCTGCACGCTGCCTACGATGCTCCCCTTGTCGAGCGGGGCCGTGTTCCTTCCGATGGAGACGACGGTCGGCGCGACCCCGAGCGCGACGACCTGCGGCGACACGCCTGGAACCCCTGACGTCGCGTACACCTTCACGCTGGCCTCGCGCCAGGCGGTGTCGTTCGACGCGCGAGCGCTGCCCGGCTCCAGACTGCTCCCGGTGTTGACGCTGAAGCCGGCGGGGCCCTGCGTGATCACCTCGCTGCTGCCGCTGAACAGCTGTGGGTTCTCGGACCTCCAGGTGCCTGATCGCGCCGTCGCCGTCGTGCCGGCGCTCTCCGCAGGCACCTACACGCTGTGGGTCTCTGGCGATCTCGCGACGCAGGGGCCGTTCTCGTTGCGCCTCACCACCGGGCCCGCCTTGAGTCCGCCGCCGAACGACGCCTGCAACTCGGTGGGAGGCCTCCTCGCTTTCAACGTGGGCGGCACGGCCGCTGGAGACACGCGCGCCGCCGGCAACACCACGGAGGGGCGCTGCGGGTTCCCACTCGGCGCGAACGGTGAGCTCGCGGGCGACGTCGCGTACACCTTCCTGATCGTGACCGCGACGCCCAGCCTCAGCATCACGGTGCAGCCCGACGCCGTCGCGGGCACGCTGATGCGCCCCGTCATCTACGTGCGTGGCGGCGCCGCGGCGAACAACGCGTGCACGTTCAACGGCCCGAACCTGGGCTGCCAGGCCGCCCCCGACTTTGGCGCACCTGCCACCCTCACGCTCACCAACGTGCAGCCAGGCACCTACACGCTCTGGGTCGACGGAGCGGGCCTCTCGGCCGGCAGCTTCTCGGTCTCGATTCGCTGATCCTCGGGCGGGGGCCAGGAACTACTTCAGGCGGAACACGCCGACCTGCGCGCGCTCGAAGCCGCACGCCTTGAAGAAGGCTTCGAGTTCGTCGGTGAGGCCGAGAATCGTCTGCACCTCGAGGCGCTTCACGCTCAGCACCTTCGCGCGTTCGACGGCCCGCTTGAGCAGCTCGCGGCCGACACCTCGACGCGCCCAGGCGCGCGCGACGCCAAGCTCGTCGATGGTGGCCGCGCGGCCGCCCACCCTGAGCAGCGGGCGGTGCGACAAGCTCACCACGCCGACGACCTTGTCGAGCGCATCGGCGGCGACCAGCACCTCCATCTCGGGGTGGCTGATGATCCACGTGAACGTCTGCGCGTCGGCCTGCGCGCCTGCCTCGTTGAGGATCTGAACGATGCCCTGCGCGTCACCGCGCCGCGCGGGGCGCACCTTGAACGAAGGCGCTTTGGAATCGGAGATCACGAGTGGCCCTCAGTGTAGGCACGCTTTTCAGGCTTTTGCAGAAACCGGCCCGGCCCGCCCGGCTCAGAGGTCGACCAGGAATACCTGCACGGCTTGATCGAGCAGCTCCCGTGACAGCGACGGCGCCACGCCCCGGTACCGGGCCGCATCACGAACGAGCTGCACCAGATCTCGTGGGTGACAGGAGCGCAGCTCGAGGTTGCGGGCCTTGTAGACGTGGTCGAACAGGTAGGTGATCGCCTGGTCGACGAACGGCACCCCAGAGGCCTCGCAGACGCGCTTGAAGATCGCCCGGTACTGCAGCTCGTCGGGGTTGCCGACCTCGACCTTGTACTTGATGCGCCTGAGGAAGGCCTCGTCGACCAGCTCCTTCGGGTCCAGGTTCGTCGAGAAGACGACGAGCTGATCGAACGGAATTTCGAACTTCTTGCCCGTGTGCAGCGTGAGGAAGTCGACCCGCTTCTCGAGCGGCACGATCCACCGGTTCAACAGATCGGTGGGGTGCACCTTCTGACGACCGAAGTCGTCGATGAGCAACATGCCGCCGTTGGCCTTCACCTGGAACGGCGCCTCATAGAAACGGGCGGTCTCGGAGTAGATGAGATCGAGCGTCTCGAGGGTCAGCTCACCACCGACGATCACCGAGGGGCGGCGGCAGACCTGCCAACGGTGATCCATCTCGAAGGCCTGACGGCGGCCGTCCGTGTCGCGGCCCAGCTCGAGGGACACGGGGTGGTGGACGAGGCGATCGAACACCTTGACGATCTGTCCGTCGATCTCGAGGCACGCGGGAATGAAGGCCTCGCCACCGAACATCGCGCTCACGGCTTCGGCGAGCGACGTCTTGCCGTTGCCAGGAGGCCCGTAGAGGAAGAGTGAGCGCCCCGAGTTCACCGCCGGCCCGAGCTTGTCGACGATGGTGGGCGGAACGACGAGGTGGGCCAGGGCGAGCTCGAGCTGCTTGCGCGTCACCACCGGCAGCTCGCGCGTCTGCTGCTGAATGAGCGCGTTGTACTGCTCGATGGGGACCGGGGCAGGCCCGATGTACGTGGTGCGCTCGAGCGCATCTCGGGCGTACTCGCGTCCCTTGTCGGTCAGCAGGAAGTCGACCGACACGCGGCCAAAGCCCTTGCCGCCGCGCAGATCGACCAGCTTCTCTTGCGCGAGGAAGTCGATCACGTGCTCGACGACGCCCGTCCACGGCAGGCGCAGCTCTTCAGCCACCTCGGCGCCCGTGACGGTGCCCTGGTAGTAGAGGAAGCGCAGGGCGATGTCCGACAGCATGCCGATCTTGAGGCCCGTGTCCTCGAGCGACTTCGGCTCGGGCGGCGCGATGTCGAGCAGCCGCGGGTTCTCGAGGTTGAACGGGTTGGGCCGGCGGTCGCCCTGCACGAGCGGGAACTCACCCGTCGGCGCGGCATTGCGATCGACGATCAGGTCGCTGGTGACGATCGGCTCGGGCTGGTTGTGCGTGCGGCGAATGGTCATGGGCACCGCGACAGTAGCAGCTCGAGTCTCTGACGACCGTGGTCGGCGCGCGACGACGGTTCCTCGAAGATCGAGGGCCTCAGGCCGGCTTCGTCGCCGCCTGCGCGCTCGTCAGGGAATCGGCTTCAGACGGCCGTGAGCCAGTGCTGGTACTTCGGCTCGTGCCCGCGCACGACGCGGAAGTAGAGTTCCTGCACAGCCTGGGTGATCGGCCCGGGCTTGCCTTCGCCGACCTGCCGGTTGTCGACCTCGCGCACGGGCGTGATCTCGGCCGCGGTGCCGGTGAAGAAGACCTCGCCAGCGATGTAGAGGGCATCGCGGGTGAACGAGACCTCCTGCACCTCGCGGCCCATGTCCTTGAGCAGCTCGAGCACGGTGTCACGGGTGATGCCGCGCAGAATCGGCGACGAGAGCGACGGCGTGCGCACCACGCCGTGACGGCCCACGCAGAAGATGTTCTCGCCCGAGGCCTCGGCCACGAAGCCCGAGATGTCGAGGAGGATTGCCTCGTCGTACCCGGCCAACACCGCCTCACGCTTGGCGAGAATCGAGTTGACGTACTGGCCCGAGATCTTGCCGCGCACCATGTTCACGTTCACGTGCATGCGCGTGAAGCTCGAGACCTTGGCGCGAATGCCCTCTTTGAGGCCCTTGTCGCCGAGGTAGCTGCCCCATTCCCAGGCGCAGATCGCCACGCGGGTCGGGTTGATGGCGCCCAGGCCCATCGCGCCATCGCCCATGAAGGCGATCGGTCGAAGGTAAGCCCCGTTGGGGAACTTGTCGGCCTGCTGCGACAACAGGTCGACGCAGGCCTGCATCAGCTCGTCCTCCGTGTACGGCAGCTTGAGCATGATGATGTGCGCCGAGTCCATGAACCGGCGAATGTGCTCACGCAGCCGGAAGATCGCGATGCCGCCGTCCTTCGTCTTGTACGCGCGGATGCCCTCGAAGACGCCGAGGCCATAGTGGAGCGCGTGGGTCATCACGTGCACCTGCGCCGAGTCCCACGGCACCATCTTGCCGTCCATCCACACCCGATCGGCCTTCAGCACTGCGCTCGACGTCGACGTGGTCGCCATGCAGCTGTATCTGCCACGAAAGATGCTTCAGGTCAGCAGGCCGCGCGAGCTGGGCGTGGGCTTCACGGCGACCTTTGTTCGTGTGGCGTCACCGCTCTGACAGGGCCGCGAGTCGGTACTGCGCTGCCTGCGCGATGGCCTCGTTCGAGGTCGGCAGATCGGGGAAGTGGCCGATGAGCGCGTGCGGAGGCCCCTTTCGCTGGTTGATCGCGTTGCGGTAACTGCGACGGGCCGCTTCGGGATCGGCGCGTCGCTCGTGCACCTGGGCCAGCAGGTAGTGCCCCAGGGCCAGCGTTGGCTCGAGGAAGAGCGCGCGGGTGAACTCCTGTCGCGCGGCTTCGTGATCCCCGGCTTGCATCGCGGCGATCCCCAGGTACAGCCGCGCCTCGACCGAGAGCGGCTCCCGTTGCAGCGCGGTTTGGTACGCCTCGCGCGCCTCGTCGATGTTTCCCATCAGCGCGTGCACGTTGCCGAGGGTGAGGCGCGCCGAGATATCGTCTGGTGAGTCTTCGGTCAGCGCGTGCGCGAGACGAAGCGCCCGCGGAAAGTCTCCTCGCTCGATATCGACGATGATCTGATCGAGGCGCTGAACGCGAGTCCCTGTGCCTGGCGGTTGCGCGACCTTCGGCGCCGGCGACGGCGTCGACCCAGTCGACGGTGGGATCTGCAAGTCGACCACCAGGGGGAGGGACTTCGGCGTGGGTCGCGCCACCGGCTTTGCTGGCCCGGGTGCCTGAATGGGCGTCGGCGTGCTCCTCGTCGGCGCGCGCACCACCGTCGTCGTCGCCGACGTCGGGTCCCCGCCCACCGGTCGGCGGTAGATGAAGACGCCGCCGACCTCGATCATCTCGAAGCGCGTCGGAAGGCGGAACAGGCTCTCGGCGTAGCCGAGGAAGAGCCAGCCACCAGGCCTGAGGGCGTCGTAGAACTGACTCATCACCGCGAGGATCGTTGGCTGGTCGAAGTAGATGATGACGTTGCGGCAGAAGATGAAGTCCTTCGACTGCGGCTTGACCTGCGGCCAGCTCGGCGCGGCCAGGTTGTGCCCTTCGAACTGCACCATGTCCCGGAGCTGTGGCGTCACCTGATACTGCCCGTCGACGAGGGTGAAGAACCGGGCCAGCCGCGGCTCGCTGACGCCGAGCAGGCGACGAGCGGGGAAGCGACCCTTTGCGGCCTTCTCGATGGCGACGGGGTTGAGATCGGTCGCCCAACACTCGACCTCGTTCGGCAGCGCGCCCCGATCGAGGCCCACCATCGCGATGCTGTACGGCTCTTCGCCCGTCGCGCAGCCCGCCGACCACGCCCGCACCGGCCGCGCCTCGCGTCGCGCGAACTTGAGCAGCTCGGGGAAGACCTCGTTCTCGAACGCCGCGAACTGGCGCGAGTCGCGGAAGAACTCGGTCTTTCCGACCGTCACCAGCGGCAAGAGCGCGCGCAGCTCGGGTTCGCCGGAGAGCTGCTTGAGACGGCGCACGTATTCGTCGGCGTCATCGAGCCCGGTCGCCGGCATCCGGGCCCGAAGCGCGAGGCGGAGCCCGGCGTACCCGTCGGGCGTCACCTTGAGCCCAGCGCGCTCCAGCAACAGGGCCGCCAACTGCTCGAGCGCCGAGCGCTCGATGGTGAGTGCGTCGCCGCTCATGGCTTCGGCACCCACTTGAGGATCGCGCCCGCGATGCCCGAGAGGGGGAGCACCACCTCGGCCGCGTCCAGCGCGACGGCTTCCCTGGGCATGCCCCACACCACGCTGGTCGCCTCGTCCTGTGCGATGGTGTGCCCACCGCGAAGCCGGATCTCCCTGAGCCCCTTCGCGCCGTCGCGGCCCATGCCCGTCAACACGACGCCGATCGCGCGGGTCCCGAACGAGGCTGCGACGCTCTTGAAGAGCACGTCACACGAAGGCAGGAAGCCACCGACGGCCGGCCCGTGCTCGAGCCGGGCGCTGCCCGAGGGGCTGACGGTGAAGTGGACATCTGACGGCGCGACGTAGACCTGGCCGGGCGCGAGCTTCTCACCCTCGACGGCCTCGGTGACCTGATGGCCCGTCTCGGTCGAGAGCCATCGCGCGAGATCCTCGGTGAAGCCCGTGGTGATGTGTTGGCAGACACAGATCGGCGCGGCGAACGTCTGCGGCAGGCCTGAGAGCACCACCGCGAGCGCCTTCGGCCCACCGAGCGACGCCGCGATCGCCACGACGGGCACCTCGGGGCACGTCGCGGGCAGCCGGTTCGAGGTGCGCTTCTTTCGTCCGCGAGGGTGCTTCACCACCTTCACCGTCGACATCAGCGCGAGCGTGTTCTCCAGTGAGGCCAGCGCGGCGGCGTCGAGCTCGGGGGGAAGTGGGATCACGTCGAGCGCGCCAGCGGCGAGCAACGCCATCGCCGCCTGGCGGGGACCACCACCCGCCGCCACCAGCAGCATCGGGACGGGGTACTCGGCCATCGTGAGCTCGATGGCTCGCGTCAGCTCCGACGACGGCCCGCCGACGCGAACGAGCACGACGTTGGGCTCGAAGTCGCGCACCGACGTGAACAGGCCCGCGGCCGTGACGGGTCCTCCCACGCGGTCCAGCCTCTTGCCGAACAGGGGCGCGAGCCGGAGCCCGAGCAGGGGAGAGGGCTCGACGAGGAGCACGCGGATCTTCGTCGCCACTGCCGTCCTCCTCGCTAGGTCAGCCGGTCGATCGCAAGGGCCAGGCTCTCGACACCCAGCTCGCCCTTGACGAGGTACGCCTCGGCGCCCGCGTCGAGTCCGCGTCGCTTGTCTTCCGGAGACGCCAGCGATGACAGAATCACCACGGGCAGGTGCTGGGTCCGGGCGTCGCTCTTCAGGCGTCGCGTGAGGGCGAAGCCGTCGAGGCGGGGCATCTGCACGTCGGTGAGGACGAGGTCGAACGCGGGAGCGCGCTGCAGCCGATCCCAGGCGTCTTCACCGTCTTGCGCTTCTTCCACTTCATGGCCCAGGGCACGCACCAGCGCCGACTCGGTCGCGCGGGCGATCGGCGAGTCGTCGACGAGCAGCACCTTCAGGCGCTTCGACGCCTGCGCCTCGACCGGCCGCGAGAGCTTCCGGATCTCGGCCATGATGTCGGGCACGTGGAGCAGCACGGCGATGCGGCCGTCTTCGAGTGCAGCTGAGCCGGCCACGAACGGAACGCCCTTGACGAAGTCACCGCCGATCGACTTCACCGCGACCTCGCGCTCGTCCACGAAGCCGTCCACGACGAGGGCGGCGCGCTCCCCTCCGAAGCGCACCACGACACACGGAGCCTTCTCGAGGCGAGGCCCACCGTTGAGCCCGAGGAGCGGTCCGAGCGCGGTGAACGCGATCGGCTTGCCGCGGTGAATGACGGCGAGGGCCCCGAACACCTCGAGGCGATCGGCTGGCGAGAAGCGCGCGACGGCTTCGACGTCTGCTGCGGGCACGCCGTACACGTCGTCGCCGAGGCGAATGAGCAGCACCCGCATCAGGGCGAGCGACTGCGGCAGCCGCAACGCGACGGTGGTGCTGCGGCCGATGCGGCTGGTGACCGCGACCGAGCCGCCCAGCGCTTCGACCTTGCGCTTGACGACATCCATCCCGACGCCGCGACCCGAGACTTCGCTGACCTGCTCCCTGGTCGAGAACCCCGCCTTGAAGATCAGCTCGGTGGCCTCGCGTTCACTGAGCGCGGCAGCCTGCGCCGCCGTGAGCACGCCCTTCCGGACGGCGGACTGCCTGAGGATGTTGGGATCGATGCCACGCCCGTCGTCTTCGACCTCGACTGCGAGCATGCCACCGTCGGCGCGCGCCTTGATCGAGACGAGGCCCGTCTCGCTCTTGCCGTACGTCTCGCGGAGATCGGGCGGCTCGATGCCGTGATCGACGGCATTGCCGATGAGGTGAATCAGCGCATCGCGGACGTCGGCGACCATCGAGCGGTCGACGCCTGCGCTGGTGTTCTCGATGTGCAGCTCGATGCGCTTGCCCTGGGAGTTCGCGAGCTCGCGTACCGCGCGGGGGAAGGCATCGAAGACCGTCGACAGCGGCACCAGGCGGGCCTCGGCGACATGGTCGGCCAGCTGCGTGAGGCTGGTGTTGAGGGTGTTGAGGCCATCGGAGTGATGGCGAACGAAGCGGAAGGCGTCGTCCCTCAACAGCGAGAGGTCGCTCTCGAGCACATCGATGCGCCGCCGTTGGTCGGGCTCGAGCCGGGTCAGTTGGGTCGCCTTCACCAGGCCATCGCCCAGGCGCGAGAAGCGCTCGAAGAGCCCCTGCAACTCGTGGGCACGAAGCTCAGAGCGTGCGCTCTCGACGAGCAGGTCGCCGGCCAGTAACCCGACCGAGTCGAGCAGCTCGACGTTCACGCGAATCGAGCGATCGGCCGCGGCTTTCCTCTCGACAGCTTCTCTCTGGAGGCCGTCGGCGACCTGAGGCGCCGGGGTTGGGCTGCTCGCGCGAGGTGGCGGCGCTGAGGGGGCCGGCACCGAGGGCGGCGGCGGTGCTGATGCGAGAGGTGGAACCGGGGAACCGACCGGGGCCGAGGGCCTGGCCTTGAGCGGGCGCGGCGCAGACGGTGGCGGCTTGAGTGGGGGAACGGGCGTGCCCGCGAGCGAGGTCAGCTTCTGCACCAGCTCGGTCGACGCGGGCGTGCCCTCTCTGGCCCCGGTGGCGTCTTCGAGCAGATCGGCCACCGCGTCACAGGCGCGCAGGAGCAGATCGGTCGCGGCGCGGGCATCGACCTTCTTCTCGGTCCAGGCCTTGAGCAGATCCTCGGAGGCATGCGCGACCTGGCCGATGGCTGGCAGCCCCAGCATGCGGGACTCGCCCTTCATGGTGTGCAGCTCGCGCGCGACGTTCTGGGCCGCGCTGGCCCGGTCTGGCTTCTCCAGCTCGAGCACGCCGAGCTGAATCGCCTGCAGACGATCCTGCGTCACCTCTACGAACTTCGTCAGCAGTGACTTCTTGAGGGCCTCGGTATCCACGTGGGTGCGGTCGGGTCAGTCCGCCTTGAATCGTTTGATGAGCTCGGAGAGTCGGCCGGCGAGCTGGGTCAGCTCGGCGGCGGCGCCGGTGGCCTGCTTCGAGGCCTGGGTCGTCTGGCGGGTGACCTCTTCGATCTCTCCCATCGAAGCGACGACCTGCTCGGTCGCGGTGCGCTGCTGCTGGGTGGCGAGGTTGATGACGCGCGCGGCGTCGCTGGTCTCCTGCACTCCCGAGAGAATCCCCTCGACGGCGCTGGCGGCGACCGAGCCCAGGCGCTCGCCAGCTTCGGTGGCCTGGCGCGAGGCATCGGCAGCCGCCGCCGCAGCAGCGGTGGCCTCGCGGATCTCGGTGATCAGGTTCTTGATCTCCTTGGTCGAATCGAGAACGTTCTCTGCGAGGCGGCGCATCTCGGCGGCCACGATGCTGAAGCCCTTGCCGGCTTCTCCTGCCCGGCTGCCTTCGAGGGCGGCGTTCAGCGCGAGCAGGTCGGAGCGATCGGCGATCTCGTCGCCGACCTCGACGACGGTGCCGATGCGCTCGACGCGCCGGAGCAGCTTGGTGATCGACTCACTCACCGCGACTCCGTCAGCGCGAATCTGCTGCATCGCCTGAATGAACTCGGCGATGGCGCCGCGGCCGGAGCGGGCCGAGTTGAGCGTCTCTTCCGCGACGCGCGCGACGGCGCCTGCGTTCTCGGCGATCTGCGCAGAGGCGTGCTTGAGCTCCTCCATCGTCGCGGTCGTCTCGTGGATCGCAGCGGCCTGTTCGGTCGACGATGACTCGTGCTGGGTCGACGCGGCGAGCACTTCGTTGGCGGAAGACGACAGCTGAAGCGCGGCCTCGTTGATCTCCCGCACGAAGGTGCGCAGGGTGTCGATGACCTTCGAGAAGCCGTCGAGCAGCGGCGCCAGCGTGGCGTCGTCGCTGCGAGCCTGGAAGCTGGCGAGGTCGCCCTGGCGCACGAGCGCGTTGAGCCCCTCGATGGCTTCGGAGACGATCGCCTGCGTGCGATCCTTGCTCTGATCCGAGGTCGCGACCTTGTGCTGCACGCGCTCCATCAGCAGGTTGACGAGCCGCCCCACCTCAGCGCCATCGCCCGAGAGCGTGCCGACGTCGACCCGCGCGTCGAAGTGGCCACCGGTCAGCTGCTCGAGGGTCGACAGCAACGACACCAGCCCGGTGCGCGCTGCGGCCCCGTTCGGCTTCTTCGGCTTCTTGGGGGCACCAGGTGATGGGTCAGGCATGTGAGGCCTCGGGTCGGTGGAAGGGATTGGTCGCGAAGAGATCGACGAGGAGCACGGTCTGGTCGCGATCGAGCCAGGCTCCGATGATGTATGGGGAAGGGCCAGCGGCGAGTGGCAGTCGACGCAGCTCGCCACGGGGCACGGTCCGGACGCCGAGCACTCCGTCGATGATCAGCGCGACCTCGTGCGTCCCAGTGGAGGTGAAGACGATGGCGCGACGCCCCTCGAACGGAGTTCCCAGGGGGACGCCGACGCTGTCACCATCATCAGGCTTCGCGATGCGGCGTACCTGCGTCATGTCCGCACCGTATCGGGTCCCGCCGATGTCGAAGAGCACGATCTCGACCGTCTCGGCGAACTGGACCGTCTCGACGCGCTCGTCACTCATCGCCGAACCACCGTCGCGCGCGCTGCCTGAAGGACCTTCGGCAGATCGAGCAGGCTCAGGCCGCCCAGCTCGCGATGCTGCACCAGGCCATCGAGGAACTCCGCCGCGGCGCCGCCACCCGCGGGCGCCGGCAACTTGTCGGCGACGAAGATGCGCCGAAGGCCGATCACCCGATCAGCCAGGAACGCGACGAGCAGCCCGTTCGACTCACCGAGGAAGAGGCGCCCGCCCGGCATCGGCTTCGACTCGCCGTGCTGGAGGAAGCGCAGCAGATCGATCACCGGTATCACCTGCCCGCGGTTGCCGACGACGCCCAGCAGGAACGACGGCGCACGTGGCAGCGGCGTCATCGGCGCGAGCCGAGACACTTCGCGAATGTGCTTCGAAACGACCGCCAGCGTCAGCGAGCCGAGCTTGAAGACGAAGTATTCCTCATCAGGCCTTGGCGCCGCAGGTCGGGTCTTCTCGGGGGCCTCGGCGAGGGCGCGCTGGAGCGGGGTCGGTTCCACGAAGGTCTTGAGTATCGAAATGGCTGGAGGAGCTGGTCAAGAACTCTGCTACAAGCTTTTGTCTTCATGGCGGCCCGCGTCCTGGTCATTGATGACAGCCCGATGACGGTCCAGTTGATCTCCGAGGCGCTGATCGCTGCGGGGATTAGCGTGGACAACGCGTCGGATCTCGCCATTCTCGACGAACGGCTCAACTCGAACACCTACGAGCTGGTGCTGGTCGACGTGAACATGCCTGAGATGTTCGGCGACGACGTCGTCGAGTTCCTCCGCAGCCAGCGAAAGCTCACTGCGCGCCTGTTGCTCTATTCCGATCTTCCGGAGGACGAGCTCCTCCAGAAGACAAAGGACTCTGGCGCCGATGGCTACGTGGCGAAGTCGCAGGGGCTCGAGGCCACGGTCGAGACGATTCGCGACGCGCTCGACGGGCCGCAGCTTCGGACGCACCGCGTGCTGGTGGTAGACGACAACGAGCCGAGTGTACGCCTGCTGAAAGCCGAACTCGAGGCGAAGGGCCACGAGGTGATGACGGCCAACGGGACTGACGCCGCGACGAAGATTATCTTGAAGAAGAAGACCCGGCCCGATCTCGTGCTGCTCGACGTCAACATGCCGGGCGTCAATGGCGAGGAGCTGTGCCGCTTCATCAAGGCCAACTCGCTCTTCTCGGGCATTCAGGTGGTGTTCTGCGGCACCGCCGAGGACGCCGAGCTGCAGCGCCAGGTGAAGTCGTGCGGCGCCGACGGCCATGTGCGGAAGAACCAGCTCCTCGCCAAAGAGATCCTCGACCGCCTGACGTGAGTGGTCGCCATGGCCGTCGAGGTCTTCGTGCTCGCCCGGGGCCGCTCGCTCGTCGGTCCATCCACGAAGGCTTCGAGCGTGGTGGGGAGAATGGAGTGTCGCTGCACCGATCGTTCACTCGGTCGCTGCAATCATCTGAAAACGTTTATCTTTCTGTCGAAACAGGCTGCCTTGTGGAGCGTCGACGTTCCACCTGCCGACGCGGGTCAACCACAAGAAGAAGAGCAAGATCAAGCTGGTGCGAATGTGTGCACGTGTGGCCCGGCTCTTGGATCCAATTGACACTCAATGCCACTCGGGCCGGTTCAGCAGAGCAGGGGAATCCAGGTCGGCAGCGGCCAACGTGCTGCTGCTCCTCCGCGAACGGCATCGAAGGGCATCGACGCGTTCGAGCGCCAGAAGTCGGTCAGGCTGCCAGTGCTTCGTCGAGGCTCGACGGGCGTGGCAGTGCAGGCGATGCAGGTGAAGCTGGTGGCGAAGGGGCTGATGTCGCGCTCCGACTTCCTCAACGGGACGGGCGTGTTTGGCCCGCGCACGGAGACGGCCGTCAAGCGGCTGCAGGTCGAGAATGGCTTGCCAGTGACGGGCGTGCTGGACGGGCGAAGCATCGCCGCGCTCAGCGCCGAGCGGCCCCCGAAGAAAGAAGAAGCCTCTGAGGTGAAGACCGATGTCTTCGAGAAGCCGGCCTCGCTCTTCGCAGCGGCGCAGACGGTGACGGACGCGGATGACGAGGACGAGTTCACGATGCCCTTGGACGTGGGCATGGCGGCGGCAGCGGGTCGGTAGGCGGTACAGACAACTTTGGTGAGCCTGACATTGGGTCAGTCTCCACGGGGCTCCGGCTTTCCCCCTTTGGTCGGATCCCCGTTCATTGTGGCGAGTGAGTTGCCTCGCGGTCGTTCGATGGTCGAGAGTTGTGGCGTGCGATGGCTGCTCGTTCTCGTAGCGCTGGTGGCGGGCAGCTCGTTCGCGAGCGATCCTGAGTCGAAGCCACTCGTCGGTCCGTGGCTCGTCGAGCTGGCGGTGGCTCCCGTTTCGGCGCAGGTGAACGGGCTGTTCGTCGAGCACCTCGGAACGGCCGGCCAGGTCGCGGTGGTCGCTGCTCCGTATTTTCGCGTCTTCGTCTCGGGCACGTGGAACTGGCACGCCGGCGAGTCGAGGCTGGCCAGAGAACTCTTCAGGACGGGGCGGGTCTCGCCCAATCGCATCGATCAGAACGAC
This sequence comes from Myxococcaceae bacterium, assembly GCA_040400045.1. Classification (GTDB taxonomy): domain Bacteria; phylum Myxococcota; class Myxococcia; order Myxococcales; family Myxococcaceae; genus Xiheimicrobium. The sequence continues at coordinate 101,980 of JBBAQZ010000015.1, read as the reverse complement.
AGCAGTGGCCTCTTCATCTCGATGGGCCTCGTGGGCGGAACCGAGTTCGTGCTGAGCAGCAGGAGGATCCAGCCCTTTCACTTCCCTCACCGGTTCGAGCTGTCCATGGTGGGCTTCGCGGGCGCACTCTCGACGAAGGCGCAGCTCAAACCCGAGACCGCTCGAGCCGATGGATCGCTGAGTCCCGCGACGTTCGGAGACACCGGCTGGAGACCGACGATCGGGGCTGGCGTCGGTGTGCGCTTCGAGTTCTTCGAGCGGTTCTCGATCCGGGTGGACCTGCGCGAGTCGTTCTTCTCGAGCCGGGTGCAGACGGTGAACGGCTGTAACGTCGGCGACATGCGCGCGATCGACAACGAGCTCCGACGTGGTCGCCCGGTGACTGAGGCGCAGCTGACGCCCGTCTGTCGCGCCGACGCCTTCGACGGCACGGATCCCGACACGGGCCTCAAGCGCAGCAACGACGTACCGCTCTCGCTGGGCCTGCTTCGCAACCCGTCAGTGGAGTGGGCCTCGCTGCAGGCGCTGCAGGTCTCGTTCGGCGTTGTCTTCTGACGACACCTTCCGACGCTCACCCATGCCGCGCGCGAAGTTCCCGACCGTCACCCACGGCGCTTCCTTCTTGAAGAGGCGAATCAGGTTCGCGACGCCGATCGGCTCTCCGCCCGCGCCGCGATCCTTCGCGACCTCGATGTACTGGAGCGGATCGATCGCCAACGGGCGTGTCTGGATCTGATCGATCTTGTACTTCTTCACCAACTTCACGAGCGCCTCGGCCTCGCCCGCGCGATCCGTCACGCCGGGGAACAGCAGCAGATTCAGCGCCACGTACGCGCCACGTTTTCGGGACAGCGCGATCGACGCCTCGACGTCGTCCCACGAGTAGCGGCTCGGCTTGTAATAGGCCGCGTAGAGATCGCTCACGGCCGAGTTCAACGACACGCGCACCGCATCGAGGCCTGCGTCGTAGAGCGCGTCGAGGCCCTTCGTCAGGCTGCCGTTGGTGTTGATGTTGATTGAGCCCCGCTGCGTCTTCGCGCGGACGAGCCGAATCGCCTCGGCGATGAACTTCCACCGCGTCAGCGGCTCACCTTCACACCCCTGACCGAAGCTCACCATCGTGCGGCCGGGAGCGTGCTCGAGGTGCCAGATCGCGACGTCGGCGAGATCCTGCGCCGAGGGACCGTCCTCCATGCGCTCGTGTGACGACGGTGGACCGTCCTCCGGCTGCTCCGAGATGCAGCCGATGCACGCGGCGTTGCACATCACCGACGCGGGCAGGCCGCCTTCGTCACGCGCGTAGAAGATGTTCTGGCTCGTGAAGCACCGGTACACGAGCGCGCACGTCTTCAGTTGCTTGAGCACCTTGTTGCCGGGGAATCGGGCCAGGTGCTCCTTCACCAGCACCTTCACCTCGGGCGTCGAGAAGCTCGCCGGCGTCCAGTGCTTGCGGCGATCGGTGTGCAACGCCCAGACGACCGGCCCGTCGTCACCCCACGCCGCGGCCGTGTAGGCCCACTGCGGAAGGATCGGCCCTTTGCCCGTGGTGACTTCGCCAGGCAGGTAGGTGCGGGTGAATCCCGGCGGCAACGTCGCGCCGACGGCGTGCGGCACGAAGCGCTTCCCGTCGACCTCGAACTCGCGCACCAGCACCGGCTCCATGGTGTCGGGGTCGAAACCCACCGGCAACCGACCAGGCAGGTGCGCCAACTTCGCGCCCTCGGGCAGGGGAATCGGGTGCTCTCGCGGTGGAAGCAGCGACTCGTCCGAGCGCAGGCTCGCCAGTAGCCACGGGTGCTCGAAGACCTGTCCCTTCGGGTCGGCCAACAACAGCTTCAACGAACGCATGGAGCCGCCTGTATTCGGTGGGGCCAGCCAAGTCGACAGGGGTCCGCCCGGCTGTTGCGCGCCCGGGCAAGTGGGGTTAGAGCCTCCGTCCCCCGCCAGTCCTCCGGGATTCCCCCGGTGTAAGGCGGACGAAAAGGAAGCACCATGAAGGCCGACACGCACCCCGTCTACCCGCCCGCTCGTATCCACTGCGCTTGTGGCAACAGCATCGAGACGCGCTCCACGCGTGGCTCGTTCAGCGTCGAAATCTGTTCGAACTGCCACCCGTTCTTCACCGGCAAGTACAAGCTGATGGACACGCAGGGTCGCATCGACCGCTTCAAGAAGAAGTACGACGGCGTCGCCAAGAAGGGCACCTCGAAGTAGATCGAGCCTTCGCAGTGTTTCATCGGCGCCGCTCCGACTCAGCACGTGTCGGGGCGGCGTTTTCATAGGCAGCACAGGAGCCTTCATGAGCGCCGAGTCACCCAACCCGAGCCGCCCGTACATCGGAGGCCAGGCCGTCATCGAAGGCGTGATGATGCGCGGACCGAAGAGCTTCGTCGTCGCGGTGCGGCGGCCTGACGGGCAGATCGCCATTCGGGAGCAGGCGTGGAACGTGCTCCTGCCGAAGCTGACCTTCCTGCGCTGGCCGGTGTTCCGCGGCGCGGTGGTGTTGGCGGAGTCACTGCACAACGGCTACTCGGCGCTCACGTTCTCGTCGGAGCACGGACTGCCGCCTGAAGAGGGTGGGGCCGCCGCCAAGCCCGGCCCCGCCGCCATGCTGACGTTCATGATGCAGGCGCTGATGTCAGGCGCTGAAGGCACGCCGGGAACGCCGGGGCCCAGCACGCCGAAGAAGGATCGAGGCGCAGACGCGATGCTCGCGATCGCCACCGTCTTCATGCTCGGGTTCTTCATCGGCCTGCCGCACCTGCTGACGTGGGGCGTGGGCAAGGCGCTCGGGCCGGCGTTCGACTCGACCAGCGTCGCGTTTCACGTGATCGACGGCGTGTTCCGCGTCGGCATCCTCGTGGGGTACCTGTCGCTCATCTCTCGCACGAAGGACGCGAAGCGACTCTTCGAGTACCACGGGGCAGAACACAAGGCGATCTGGACCTACGAGACGAAGCAGGCGCTGACGGTGGGCAACGCTCGGCCCTTCACGACGCGTCACCCGCGCTGCGGCACGAGCTTCCTGTTCATCGTCGTCGGCGTCGCGGTGCTGCTCCACGTCGCGCTGTTGCCGCTGCTGCCTCGCCTGCACGCGAACGACGCGATCAACCAGCTGCTGATGATTCTCATCAAGGTGCCGATGGCGTTCCCCATCGCCGGCCTCGCGTTCGAGCTGCAGCGGCTCTCGGCGCGCGACAACTGCCCGGCGGTGATCACGTGGATGACGAAGCCCGGCATCTGGATGCAGAGCATCACGACCCAGCCGCCCGATGACGCCCAGCAGGAGATCGCGCTCCTCTCGCTCGATCGTGCGCTCGCGCGTGAGCTGGGGACGCCGAAGACCCCCGAAGGCGTCACGATCTACGGAGACTTCGCCAAAGCCGCAGCGTGATCGGTTCCGTCGTGCTCGGAGGCGTTCGCCTCGTGTGTTTCCGTGTGCCTCGCTGCGGAATCGCGTGAATCGGCGATCGGGAAATTGACGCAGATCGATCCTCGCGTACCGTGTCGATCAGACCTGTAGCGCATGGGTCTCACATCGAAATCACCGGAGGCGAGATGTCCGTCGCATCAATGTCCAACGCGCTTTTGCGCGAGGAAGTCGATCTGTCTTCACACGTCCACGCGCGTGGCCGTGACTTCGTGCTCTACCAGGGCGACTCGACGGCCCTCATGGGCGGCTTCGAAGACGCGACCTTCGACATGGTGTTCGCCGACCCGCCGTACTTCCTCTCGAACGGCGGCACGACGTGCCAGTCGGGCAAGCGGGTGAAGGTCGACAAGGGCGGCTGGGACGCGAGCAGGGGCGTCGAGAACGATCACGAGTTCACGGCGAAGTGGCTCGAGCAGTGCCGCCGTGTGCTCAAGCCCTCGGGCACCATCTGGGTCTCGGGCACGCAGCACGTGATCTTCAACGTCGGCTTCGCGATGCAGAAGCTCGGCTTCAAGATCCTGAACATGGTGACCTGGTTCAAGCCGAACGCGTCGCCCAACCTCGCGTGCCGCACGTTCACGCACTCGACCGAGCTGCTCATCTGGGCCGCGCCGGTGAGCAAGGGCAAGCTGCTCCACACCTTCAACTACAAGCAGATGAAGGCCGACAACGGCGGCAAGCAGATGCGTGACGTGTGGACGATGACGACGCCCAAGCCCTCCGAGAAGGTGCACGGCCGTCACCCGACCCAGAAGCCGCGCGCGTTGCTCGAGCGCATCGTCGACGCGTGCACCGAAGACGACGCGCTCGTGCTCGACCCCTTCTGTGGCAGCGGCACCACGGGTGTCGCAGCGAAGGTGAAGGGCCGCCGCTTCGTCGGCATCGACATGGACCCGCAGTACCTCGAGCTGACGAAGCGCCGCATCGAAGCGGAGTGAGAATCAGTCGCCTTCTGGCGTCACCGGGGCCTTCCGTCTCGCCATCAGCCGCTTGAGGCGCAGGTGTTCTTCTCGTTCCCGCTCCTCGAGCGACCGGCGGATCATCGCGAGGTCGCTCGTCAGCCCGGTCGCGACCCGTTGCTCCAGCGTGTTCACCAGGCGCGTCGCGCGTGACAGCTCGTGCCCGAGCCTGCGCATGAGGAACTCTCTGGGCGCTGCCTCCAGCACCAGCTCGAGCAGCTTCTCGAAATCGGTGGCAGCCGTCGCGGGCGCAGCGTCCGTCGGTCCAATCGCCATCGCCCGCGCGGCGAGGCTGCGCACCACGACGGGAGGTTGCTTGAGTGCCAGCACGCGCAGGCCCCACACCTCGAGCGGCTCGAGGTCGACCACCAGCTCGCGGTTCGGCCACCCCAGCGCGATCAGCCCGGCGTGGTCGTGGGTGCCGAGCGCTGACAACAACGAGCGTGACGCGACCCGTGCCTGCTCGTCGATCGTCTTGCGGCTGTCGATGGCGGGACGCGCGCGGTTGAAGAGCTCGGTGACGAGCGACTCCCGCTTGCGGCGCAACAGCGCCGCGCCTTTCTGCACCTGCGCCAGCCGCCGTCGCAGCTTCACCAGGTTGGAGCGCGTGGCTGCGGAGCGGGCCATGGCGCTACGCCTCCTTCTTCTTCGCGGCCTCACGTTGTTCGTTTCGCGACGCCAGGAGCTGGTCGGAGAGCTTGATGAGATCCTCTCTCGGCACCCGGTCCATCAACTTCCACCCGGCCTCGAGTGTCTCGTCGATGGCGCGCCGCTTCGTGCCCTGGTGAATGAGCTCTCGCTCGAATGCTTCGGCCACCGCGAGGGCCCGGCGATCGGCGGGTGAGAGGCCGGCCTCGCCGACGATGGCGACCATCATGCGGGCCTCGCGGCCGCGCGCGTAGAGCGCGTACAGCTGGTCGGCCCAGATGCGGTGCTCTGGCACGGTGCGGCCCTTGCCGATGCCCGCGTTCATCAAGCGAGAGAGTGATGGCAACACGTCGATGGGTGGGAAGACGCCACGGCGGTGCAGCTCGCGCGACAGCACCACCTGACCTTCGGTGATGTAGCCGGTGAGATCGGGGATGGGGTGCGTGATGTCGTCGTCGGGCATGGTGAGGATCGGCAGCTGCGTCACCGAGCCTGGCGTGTCCTTCACGACGCCCGCGCGTTCGAAGAGTGAGGCGAGGTCGGTGTACATGTAGCCGGGGTAGCCCCGACGTCCCGGCACCTCTTCGCGCGCCGCGGCCACTTCCCGGAGCGCTTCGCAGTAGTGCGTGATGTCGGCGAGCACGACGAGCACGTGCAGCCCGTGAACGAAGGCGAGGTGCTCTGCGCAGGCAAGGGCCGCGCGCGGGGCCAGGAGCCGCTCGATCGTCGGGTCCTGAGCCTGGTTCAGGTACAGCACGCTGCGCTCCAGGGCGCCCGAGGCCGCGAACCGATCGAGGAAGGTGCGGGTCTCGCGCTCGGTGATGCCGATGGCGCAGAAGACGACGGCGAACGGTTCACCACGCGGAGCGCGCGCGTTCTCGACGATGGTGGCCGCCAGCTCGAGCGCGGGAAGGCCGGGGCCCGAGAACACCGGCAGCTTCTGCCCCCGCACCAGCGTGTTCATGCCGTCGATGGCCGAGATGCCGGTCTCGATGAAGTCCGACGGTGGCAGGCGGCGGGTGGGGTTGAGCGGGGCTCCCCACAGGGGGCGAATCGCCTCTCCGATCGGCCGCGGCTGCCCATCGCGGGGATCCTGCGCGCCGCTGAGCGCTCGCCCGAGCAGATCGCGTCCGACGATGGCGTTGGCCAGCTCCCCAGTCAGCGTGATCTCGATGCCAGCCGGTGCGAGCCCCAGCGTGTCTTCGAGCACCTGCACGACGCTGACGTCGTGGCCCGCTTCGATGATCTGGCCACGCAGCGGAGGCTGACCGGGCGCGTTCAACGTCACCCACTCGCCGAGCGCGGCGCGCTGTGCCCCCGAGAGATAGACGAGTGGACCAGCCGCTGCCCGCGCTCCACGGTAGGTCCGCGCGATTCGCGGGGCCGTCATGACGCGCCTCCTTTCCACAGCCTGGTGATGCGGGTCGTGACCTCAGCCGCGCGGGCCTCGAACTCGGCGGCTGGAGCGTCTCGCATCATCGCCAGCGCGCGGCGGGCACCAGACAGGTCGAGCTCACCGAACGTCGCGCCCTTCTTCAGCGCCGCCTTGCCCGCCTCGAACAGCTCCAGGGACACTCGCGCGAGCCGGTAGGTCTTGGCCGGTGGTGAGTACGCGTCGTTCACGTCGTACGCGCTCTGCCCGAGGACCACCTCTCGGATGATCGCCGCGGCCTGCAGGAGGAGCCGGTCGGGATCTTCGAGGGCTTCGGGGCCGACGACGCTGGCGACCTCTCGCAGCTCTCCGTCGCGCTGCAGCAGCTCGACGATCGTCACGCGTGCCTTCGACCACCCGGGGTCGCAGCTGACGTCGAACGCCGCGCCCATCGCCTCGGCGTAGAGGCTGTAGCTGGTGTGCCAGTCGACGGCCGGAAACTGCCGCTGGTGCGCCAGCGCCGGGTCGAGCGCCCACAACGCGCCCGCCACCCGCAGACACGCCTGCGTCACCGGCTCTGAGAAGTCGCCACCGGGCGGAGAGACCGCGCTGATGAGCGTCACGGAGCCTTCGCGGCCTTCCGCGCCCAGACACCGCACCCGGCCCGCGCGCTCATGGAGCTTCGCCGCACGGCTCGCGAGGTACGTCGGGTAACCCTCTTCTCCAGGCATCTCCTGCAGCCGCGAGCCGATCTCGCGCAGCGCCTCGGCCCAGCGAGAGAGCGAGTCGGCCATCACGGCCGCGCGGTAGCCCTGATCGCGGAAGTACTCGGCAATGGTGAGGCCCAGGTAGACAGACGACTCTCGCGCGGCGACGGGCATGTTCGAGGTGTTGACGACGAGCACCGTGCGATCGAGCACCGCGCGGCCGGTGCGTGGATCCTTCAGGCGGCCGAACTCGTGCAGCACCTCGGCCATCTCGTTCCCGCGCTCGCCGCAGCCGACGTAGACGACGACGTCGGCCTCCGCGTACTTGGCGAGCGACTGCTCGATGACGGTCTTTCCGGTGCCGAAGCCGCCCGGAACCGCGACGGTCCCACCCTCGGCGATCGGAAACAGGAAGTCGAAGACCCGTTGTCCCGTGAGAAACGGCCGGCTCGCGTCGAGGCGGGCGGCGATCGGCCTGGGGCGGCGCACGGGCCAGCGGTGCTTGAGCAACAGCGTCGAGCCATCGGCGAGCTCGGCGATCGGCTCCGCGACGGTTCGTGGCCCCGCGAAGACCTTCGCGATGACGCCCTGCCGATCGGGCGGCACGAGGATGCGGTGCTCGAAGCCACCGCGCTCCACCACGGTGCCCACGACGTCTCCCGGCCCGATGGTGGCGCCTTCGGAGACGGTGGGCGTGAAGTCGAAACGCCGCGTGCGGTCGATGGTCGGCGCATCGGCTCCCGGGAGCAGGAAGTCACCCGATCTCACCGCGAGCTCGGTGAGCGGCCGGCCGATGCCGTCGATGACCGAGCCCAGCAGCCCCGGCCCGAGCTCGACCGCCAGCGGAAGCCCTTCACGCGTGACCGGCTCCTCCAGCGCGACGCCCATCGTCTCTTCGAACACCTGCAGCGTGGCGCGATCGCCGGTGATGCGCAGCACCTCGGCCAACAGTCCCGAGTCGCCGATGCGCACCAGCTCGTTCAGCTTCGCCTCCCGCATGCCCGTGGCCTCGGCGAGGGCGCCGACGACGCGGGTGAGTCTCGGGGCGTTTGTCTTCACCGGGCTCATCGTGGCCTCACGCGGTAGCCGATCGCCTGTCGCAGGATCTCGAGCACGTACTCTTCGGCCGACGCGGTCTCGTCCCACGTGGGTGAAGGGAAGGGCGTCACCATCGGCTGCGCGGCGCGATCGAGCCGCCGACGGAGCTCGGCCGGCAGCGCCGCATGGAGCTGCGCATCGAGCAGCACGATGCCGACCTTGCGATCGGCCGAGAGCCGCTTGAGCGCGTCGATCGCGCGGGGTACGTCGGCGGCGACGGTGCACTCCACCCCCGCCAGCTCGAAGCCCGCCGCTTGCGCAGGTTTGCAGATGACGCGCACCAGGTGCCCCGAGGTCAGCTCCATGGCGTCACCAGCTCAGGGCGAATCAGGCCCGGTGGAGCGCCCAGGGCGAGGCCCCAGACGATTCGTCGAAGGTCCCGCAGCATCGCGTCGAGCAGGAGCAGGAAGGCGAGCGCTGGAGCGCTGCTGAGGGGGTGCTCACGGGCGGCGCGTCGCTGCTCGTCGAGCAGGAGGCAGAAGCCGGTGCGCTCGAGGGTGAGTCCGTCGACGAGGCCCTCACCCAGCTTCGACAGCGGCGTGCCCGAGAGCGCCCGACGAAGAATGGCGCCAGCGTCGGTCAGCCGCGCGCGCGCGAGCTCGAGGAACGCCTCGCGCGTGAGCGAGCTGCCGCCCTCGACGAAGCAGGTGTCGGCGTCGACGTCTCTGGCGCCTTCCAGCATGACGGCCGTCTGCGCGTTCGAGACATCGAGGCGGTGGGCGATGAAGCGCCGAAGGGGCTCGTCGCCCTCGCCACGGCGGCTGCGCGCTCCGAAGGCCTGCACCAACGCGACGTCGACCGCGAACAGATCGGGTTGCGCCTTCTGGTGGGTGAGCAGGAAGAGCCGGCCGGCGTCTGGGTGATCGACGCTCACCAGGTGCGAGACGATGGCGGCTGGTGTCGGCAGGCGCGCGAGGTCGCAGAGCAGTCGCTCGGGCAGCGTCGAGGTGGGGAGCAGGCCCGCGAGGCGTCGGTCGCTCGGCGCTGCCTGCTGCGCACCTCGCAACAGCGCACGAAGGCTCCGGCGATCCTGCTCGGCGGAGAAGACCTCGATCACCGGCGCGGCCCCCTCCCATCGGGCCAGCGTGGCGAGGTGGTGCTTCGCGGTCTGCCTGATGGCGCCCTCGAGCTCTTGAGTCGGAGCGGCGTCGGCGGGCGCGGCGACGAGCTTTCCCGAACGCGCGAGGCCTCTGCCCAGCGAGTCCTCCGCGGCGAGCTTCTCGAGTTCCGCGCGCGTGAAGAGGTGAGCGCGAAGGCCGCGGGCCCGGGCTCCGGCTGCGACGAAGTCCGTCATGACGAGACCTCGGCCAGCAGCTCGACCCGAAGGCGGACCTCCATCCGGGACAGACGCTGCGCAAGGGTGTCGTCGACGAAGACCGTCTCGTCGGGCGTCGACACCGTCAGGCCTGGCGGCAGGGCCGGGTCCTCGAAGATCGCCACGTCGTCACGGCCTGCGACGGCGGTCCTGAGGCGCTCGGTGAAGGCGGGCGCACAGCGGACGATGACCCGCAGCCCTTCGACGTAGCGCAGGGCCTCCTTCAGGTGGGCGGGCAGCACGTCCGCGTAGGCCGCTGACGCTGCGAGGGCGGGGATCTGCGCTCGGGCGCGCTCGAAGACCTTCGCCAACAGCGCGTGTTGGGCCGCCAGTCGGTCCGCTCTGGCGCGCTGCCTGGTCTCGGCGAGCTCCCGTTCGAAGCGCGCCCGTCGGACGAGGCGTCGCGCCGTGAGCTCGTCGTCGCGGCGGGACTGCGTCGCGCGGCTCGCCTCGGCGAGCAGGGCCTGGGTCTCGGCATCGGTGCGGGCCACCAGCTCGGCGATGCGAGCCTCGGCGTCGCGCTCGAGCCTCGCGATGAGATCGGGCAGCGCCATGACTCACCCGCCCGCGCCGCCGCTCCGGAGGAGGATCATCACCGCCACCACGAAACCGAGGATCACCATCGTCTCGGGGATCGCGATCAAGATGATCGCCGTGGTCGAGAGCTCGGGCTTCTCCGCCAGGGTCGCCGCGGCCGCCGGGCCGATTCGACCTTGCGCCCACGCAGTCGCCAGCGCGGGGATCCCCACCGCCAGCGCCGCACCAATCGCGAGAAGAGCATTCGATTCCATGACGACCTCCGTTCAAGACTCGTGTGGGTGCTGCCAGTGGGTGAAGGGGCGGTACTCGGTGCCGCCGGGGCTGAAGAACTTCCCGAGGAACTCGACCGAGTGCAGGCGCAGGGCGTGAATGGTGGGGCTGAAGACGCCGATGGCGAAGTTCACGACGTGGAAGAGCAGGGCGAAGACGACGCCGACGGCCACGCTGCCCATGGCGCCCACCATCTTGTTCGCGACGATCGCCAACATCACCGACGCGGTGCCCAACGCCATGATCCGCGCGTACGAGAGAATGTGGCCGAAGGTCGACAGCAGCTCGATGACGGCGACGATGCCCTCGAGCGCGATGAGGATGGGGAAGGCCACCAGGACCGCGATCGCGAACGGCGTGAAGAGCGCCGACGGCAGCAACCGGAAGGCGGCCAGGAGCGACAGCACCGTCAACACCACCATCACCGTCGCGATGCCCCGGCCGAGCGCCTCTCGCCGGTGCCCTCGGCGCCACGCCGTCACCACCGCGAGCACCAGCCCCAGGGTGATGTGCACCACGCCGATCGCGACGGACAGGGCGAGGAACGGAATGATCGCCTCTTCGCGGTTGAACCAAAGGGGCCGCATCCCCACGACGTGACCGAGGTTGCCGAAGAGCTCTCCGAACAACACGCCGAAGCTGATCGCGAACGCCGAGCACGCCGCCCCGATGGTCGAGATCGAGCGCAGCGTCGTGCCCGGCTTCGACTTGAAGTGCAGGATCGTCGCGACGCCGGCGAGCACGGCGCCGTAGCCGACGTCGCCCATCATCAGGCCGAAGAACGCCGGGAAGAAGATCGCCAGGAAGGGCGTCGGGTCGATGGTGCCGTAGCGAGGAAGCGGCAACATGCGGGTGACGATCTCGAACGGCCGGAAGAGGGCGGGGTTCGACAACGCGATGGGGGCGTTGGTCGCCCGCCATTTCTCGTCGCCGACGAACTCCACGACGATCTCGGGCCCCAGCGCCTTCGTGACCGCCTCGAGGAACGACGACCTCTGCGGTTGCGGCAGCCATCCCTCGAGGACGAACAGGTGGCGGCCCCTGTGCACGCGCTCGCGCGCCTCGAACATCAGCAGCTGATCGTTGAGCCAGGCATGCAGCCGTCGAAGCTCGGGGCCGTGAGCCTCGGCGAGCTTTCGCCGCGCCTGTTCCTTCTCTGCGAGCGTACCCGGCAGCGCGGCCAGGCGCTCCTTGAGCGCCGGCATCGCCCGCAGCAGGTTGGTCTCTCCCAGCCCAGGCGGCGCCGGGAGTTCCTGCACGCGAGCGTCGGACAACAGCCTGGCCACCTTCGGCGCGGCGGGGTTCGACACGAGGATCAGCACCGCGATCTCTCCGCTCGACAGGGGGCGGTCGAGCAGCTCGAGCTCGTCGCCGACCGCCTTCGTGAGCGCCTTGCGGAGCTCGTCGACTGCCGTCGCCGCGCCTGCCCGCATCACGACGTAGAAGGCCTTGCCGTCGGGCCACGCGAGCTCGTGCCCGATCAGCGACTCGAAGGCCGTGAAGAACTCGCGATAGCGCAGGAGCGTGACGCGTTCGTCTTCGAGGGCGGCGCGAGCCTTCGCGAGCCTCGCGGCGTGACGCCGAACCCGCCGCGCCAGGCGGGCGCTGCGGGCCAGGTCATCGACGAGCTTCAGGTCGGACGGGACGGTCGACACCGAGAGCAGGCTGAGCGCTGCGTCCACGTCCGCCAGCATTCGCCGGCAGTGTCGGGGAGCACGGTCATGGACGAGCGCCGATTCAGGCACGTCAGGACGCTCCACATGGAGCACGCCCAGATCCTGGACGAACGCCAGCACCTGTTCGAGGCGCGCCGACGGGCCCGCGAGCCGCACGCGTGTCATGGAAACGATCACGGCGCGCCCCCGGTCGCCAGCGCGCGCTCGAGGGCTTTCCGGGCGAGGCGGTCAAGCTGCTCTTCGGAGATCGTCGAGAGCTTCGCCAGCCAGCCGGACCGTTCTTCGGCAATCGCGCGAAGCGCGGCCTCGTGGGCTGCTGCATCTCCCCGCGCTTCGGCGTTCGCAGCGGCTTCGAGGGCCTCGAGGCCCGCCTCGCGCGCTTGCATGACCAGCCCCTGAGCTGCCTCGAGCTTCGCGCGGCACGCCGACTCCGCGTCGCGAGAGCGGGCCTCGAGCCGTTGCTCTGTCTCGAGGAGGGCGGCGAGCCGGTCGTCGATTGGGTCTGGGCCCGACTGCTGCGCCATGGTGAGGCCTCGTGGCCTCACCGCTGTGCAAGAGCCGGACGCGACATGATGCCCGCGGCGTGCGCAGCACCGAGGCGAAAAACCTGCAGGGGGTCGAGCCCACGCGCAAAAAGGGCGTGGCGAACGGACGGTTACTCGGCGTCGCCTGTGTCGACTGTTTCGTCAGCGTCGGCCGCGTTCAGCTCGGCGGTGCGGCGGCGGATGAATTCGACGAGCGTGCGAACGGCGAACCCGGTGGCGCCCTTCGCGAGGTAGCCCTTCTCTTTGTTCACGTTGCTGGGCCCGGCGATGTCGAGGTGCACCCACGGCGTCTCGCCGACGAACTCCTTGAGGAAGTGCGCGGCGGTGATCGAGCCGCCCATGCGATCGCCGGCGTTCTTCAGGTCGGCGACGTCGCTCTTGAGCACGTCCTTGAGGGTGTCGGTCATCGGCAGGCGCCAGATGTCCTCGCCTGCGGAGCGCGCGGACTCGAGCACGTTCCACATCAGCTGATCGTCGTCGCCGAACGCGCCAGCGACCCAGGGCCCGAGCGCGACGATGCAGGCGCCGGTGAGCGTCGCGAGATCGATGATCGCGGCGGGCTTGAGCTCGTTCGCGTACGCGAGCACGTCACCCAGCACGAGGCGACCTTCGGCATCGGTGTTGGTGATCTCGACCGTCTTCCCGAGCCTCGACACCAGCACGTCGCCGAGCCGGTACGCGTTGCCCGATGGCATGTTCTCGCAGGCGCCCATCAAGCCGTGCACCGGGAACGGGGGCTTGAGTTTCGCGATCACCCGCATCGCGCCGAGCACCGCTGCCGAGCCGGCCATGTCGGTCTTCATGTCGAGCATGCCGTCGCTCGGCTTGAGGGACAGACCGCCCGAGTCGAAGGTGATGGCCTTGCCGACGAGGGCGATCGGGGCGCGCTTCGCCGCGGTGGGGTCGTCAGGCGTGTACGAAAGGTGGATGAGCTTGGGCTCTTCGACGCTGCCGCGCGCGACGCCCAGGAACAGGCCCATGTTCAGCTCGGCGATCTTCTTGCGATCGAAGACGTGCAGCCCGAGCCCGGCCTCCCTGGCCATGGTCTTCGCCTGCTCCGCGAGGATGGTTGGCGTCATCGTGCCGGCGGGCTCGTTGACGAGATCGCGGGCGAAGTTGGCGGCCTCGGCGATCGCCTTCGCGAGCGAGGCGGTCCCGTCCATCGACTTGTCCTTCTTCACGCCGTCGGGCAGCAGCAGCTGCACCTTCTCGACCCGCGCCGAGGCCTTCTCGTCCTTGTTGGTGGTGCGCCACTTGTCGTAGCGGTACGCACCCAGGAGCGCGCCTTCGACGACGGCCTGCATCGAGGCGTCGAGCTCGCGCACGCCCGGAATCTGGATCACGGCGGTCTTCGACTTGAGCTTGTTGGCCGCCTTGATCCCGCGGCCGATCGCCATGCGGAGCACCTCGGCGTTGAACTTCGCGCGCGTCCCCAGGCCGAGCAGGATCACTCGAGTCACACCGAGCTTGCCGTGCGTCTGCACGACGCACGATTGGTCCGCCTTGCCCTTGAAGCCTTCCTGCGAGGCGAGCTTCGCGAGGAGGCCGCGCATCTTCTTGTCGCTCTTCACCCACGCCGACGGCGGGTTCTTCTTCTCGGTGAGGTCAGTGTCGAACAGGGGGAGGACGAGAACGTCGGCCTTCGCCGCGGAGGCGTGGCCGGTGCCGAACGAAAAGTTCATGAGACGAAAGGCTCCTTCGAGGGGGAAAGAGCCGGGGACCTTAGCGAAGGGCTGTGGGCTGGCCACAGGAAAGGTAGAGTGTTCGCCGGAATGCCTGCGTTTCTGACGTACCTGACGGCGGTCGAGCGGCTTTCGGCGCATGTCCATTCGCTGCCGCAGGAGTTCAGCAAGGCCCTGGGAGAGGACCTCGAGTACGCCCGCTTTGGCGCAGCCCTCGTCGAACTGCCCTGGTTCGGCGGGTGGAAGCTGGGGCTCGACGCCTGGCTGGGGCACGGCAGCCCGCCCCCGTTCACGCGCCTGATGCGGGAACGCGCTCCGGTCCAGTTCGGCCTGAAGTCTGCCGAACTGGTTTCGAACGGGGCGCTGGTGGGGACCGAGGCCGGGCTCGCGTTCGTGGCTGGCTACTTCACGCAGCTGTGCGTTTCCCGTGCGCTGGAGCCGCTGGTGCAGTCGCTGATCGTCTCGCACTCGCGGCAGGGGGAGTCGTCGTCGGCGGCGCGGCATCGCATCGAATGGTCACAGTCGCTCGCGCTGATGCAGGACCTGCACGGCAGCCCGCTCGTGGGCACGCCGGCCATTCGCACCAAGATGCAGATCCGCAAGGCGAGCGGCGCCCGCAGCGTCGGTCGAGGGCTGTACGAGCTGATGCGCGTGTCGTCGCAGGAGGCGTTCGGTGACGCGCCGACGAAGCTCGAGGTCGACGGCTGGGTCCGCGGGGAGTTCCTCTACTCGCTCGCGTTGGGTTCTCCGCTGGGCAAGTTGAAGGCGAACCTCGGCGGCGCGATGACCCAGAGGGAACTGTACCGGGGCACCGGTGTCGACGTGTTCGCCTCGGTGGACAAGGGCCTCGACGTCACGCGCGAGGCGCTGACGGTGCTCGGCAGCATGATTCGGCGAAACAACTTCGGCTCGCGCTCGAAGTTCAAACTGCTCGAGGTGTGCCCGGAAGGCTCGCCCGAGTTCGTGATGAAGGCCCGTGCGGCGTGAGGCTCAGCGCTTCTCGAACCCGACGGTCCGAAGGTCCTTCTGCACGCCCACGAGCCCTCGCGCGTCGATCGAGAGGGTGACTACGGCAGCAGCGTCATTCCGACGAAGGCCGGTGAGTTGACGGTCGCCTGCTGCCCCAGCGGTGTCAGCACGCCCGTCGCTGCGTTGACGCTGAGCGCGTGGACCGTGCCCGAGCCCTGGTTGCCGACGAGGATCAGGCGCCCGCTCGGCTCGAGATCGAAGTGGCGCGGCTGATTCCCACCCGTGACGGCGTGGCCGACGAGGGTGAGCGCGCCGCTGGTGTTGTCGAACGAGAAGCTGACGATCGAGTTGTGGCCGCGGTTGGAGCCGAAGACGAAGCGGCCGTTCGGGTGGACCTGCACCTCGGCGCAGGTGTTGCCGCCGCTGAACCCGGCCGGGAGCGTCGACTTCGTATCCACCGGGGTCAGTCGCCCATCGGCCGCGACGCGCATCGAGGTCATCGTGTTGCTCAGCTCGTTGATGAGGAACGCCCACTGTCCATTGGGGTGGAGCGCGAGATGTCGTGGCCCGGCGCCCGCCGCCGTCGCGACCGTGGCCGGGGTGAGCGGGCTCAGCGTGCCGGCGTCTGAATCGAAGCGGTACTGCGCGACGTAGTTGGCGGCCTTGCACGGCACGTAGACGAAGCGGCCCGCCGAGTCGGCGAGGATCTGGTGGGCCTGGCCGCCGGAGTTCTCCGTGTCGGTCGAGGGGCCGAGGCCTCCGTCGCCGCTCCGCACCGGGAGCACCGCGACGTTGCCGCCTGTGTAGTTGGCCACCATCACCCAGCGGCCGGAGGGATCGACCGAGACGTGCGCGGGCCCGTCACCTTGCGAGCTGACGCGGTTGAGCAGTGAAAGCCCAGCGTCGGGCCGCAGCTCGAACGCCGCGACCTGGCCCGGGTTGCCCTCGTTGACCGCGTAGAGACGACCGCGCGGCACGTCGATGGCGAGGAAGCTCGGGTTGGTGCCTCCGTTCGTCGTGCCGAGCGAGATCATCGCACCAGTCGAGACGTTCACTCCGTACGCCGTGATGTTCCCGTTGCCGCTCCCGACGAACGCGACCAGCCGGCCCGCCGCGTTGCCGCCCGCTGCGTTGCCGCCCGCTGCGTTGCCGCCCGCTGCGTTCCCGCCCGCTGCGTTGCCGCCCGCTGCGTTGCCGCCCGCTGCGTTGCCGCCCGCTGCGCTGCCGCCCGCTGTGCTGCCGCCCGCTGCGTTGCCACCCGCTGCGTTGCCGCCTGCTGCGTTGAATCCACCGCCCGTCGACGCCGTACCCCCGCCTGACGCACCACCGTCAGACCCTGCCGGGTTCATTCCACACGACGACGCGATGAGGATGGCGAGGAGTGCGTTCTTCACGACCGCGACCATGCCACGGCGCTCTTCAGGGCACGACGATGTCCCGTGTCGCGTCGGTGGTGCCGACCGCGATGGTGGCGTGACCGGGAGTCGACGAGAACGGGTTGACGACCCACGCCAGCGCATCGGTGATGGGGTTGGCGCCGTTTGCGTTCGAGAAGACCCGCAGCGTCACGGTCTGGTTCGCTTTGAACGAAGTGCCCGAGTACGAGGCGCGCGCGTCCATCGTCATGGCATCGCGGGTGAAGAGCACCGGCATCAACACCGCCTGCACGCCGTCCTGGAGCGAGGTGATCCGCGCCGCGACGATGCCGAACCCGAACCCCATCGGAGCGTTCGCACCGCGCAGCGTGACGTCACCGCTGAGCGTCACCGGCCCGAAGGCGAAGTCCTGCACGGTCTCTTTGTCGGCCTCGATGAGGACGGGGCGCAGCGGGTTGGCGAGCAGGTTGATGGCGATGCCCCCGCCACCGAAGCCGATCAACGAGGGCACCGGCAACACGCGCCCCGGCTGCAGGTCGGTCACCACGTACGGGTACTCGGTCTGCATCGGAGTGGTGAAGATGCGATAGCCGTTCTGGAGCTGCTGCAGCAGCACCTGGGGGTCGAGGCCGCCCGAGAGCGCATCAGCCGGGAGCACCGACATCGAGAGGTTCTGCAAGGGCGGCGGGCGCGGAAGAATGATGGTGCCCCGCAGCGTGCCGAGGCCCGTGCCCGACGCTCCGACGAAGACCTTCACGCCCTCGGCGCTGGCTTTGAACGGATCCATCAGGTCGAGCGTGACGTTCACCGTGTCGCCGCCGAAGTCGACGAAGGGGGTCAGGTTCCCGTCACCGTTGCGATCGCAATACGCGGTGAGCCGCTGCGTGCCGCCCATCAACCCCGAGTACGAGAAGGGCAGGGTGCCGGCCATCATCGGCGCTTTGCCGAGCTTCTTGATGGCGCCATTGCGGCCGATGCCGATCTCTTTGTCGGCGCAGAACGAACCGAAGATCACCGTGCCAGTGATGGTGCCAACCGGACCACCAGCACGAATCCACGTGCCTTCGAAGAGCTCGCTGTCTTTCCCCTCGTTGCTGGCGAAGAGCTTGAGCGACGTCGTCTTGTCGACGGTGATCGTCGCAGGCGACGCCAACTCCTGGCGGCCACGCGACGTGGTGCGGGGATCGTCGGCGGTCGTCGTCCAGAAGATCGTAGACGCTTGATCGGCGGTCACGGTGATCGTCACGCTGCCGTTGAAGGGGCCGGGCGGAGGCTCGACCTTCACGGTGGGAGGCGGCACGACGGCGTTCGGCACCGGCTCCAGAGGGTACGGTCCCTGCGGCCCACACCCAACGAGGACCAGCGCCGCGACCAGAGAAAGCGTTCGCATCATGTGCCCTTTGATTCCACCGGCCCTTCAGCGGCGCACGTCGTACTCCACTTTGCGCACGGCGTCCTGTTGGCCGTTGGCCACCTCGCACGGAGGCCCTTCTCGATCAGGTTCAGGTGCGCCGGGCTGCCCCCCCCAAAATCGCGCGCTGCGTCCGACTGTCTGCATTCTTCGACAGCCGCAGCGCTCGCAGCCGGTGACCGACGTTGGCGTTGAGCGCGTGCTCCTTCACCTCAGCCGACCGAGAGCAGCTCGACTTCGAACACCAGCGTCGAGTTCGGAGGAATGACCGGCGGGAAGCCGCGCGCGCCGTAGCCGAGCTCGGGAGGGATCGTCAGTTTGCGCTGCCCGCCGACCTTCATGCCCGCGACGCCCTTGTCCCAGCCCTGAATCACCATGCCGGCGCCGAGCGAGAACGTGAAGCCCTGGCCCCGATCGCGGCTCGAGTCGAACTTCGATCCGTTGGTGAGGGTGCCGACGTAGTGCACCGTCACGCTCTTGCCCGCGACAGCCTCGGCGCCCGTGCCGACCTTGAGGTCTTCGATCTTCAGCGACATGCCTGATTCTCCAGTGGGTGCTGCGTGAGGCGCCGAGCCTAGCCCCCGCGTGCGCCCGAGGAGCTCGCGAAAAAGTCAGGCGGGTGTTTCTGCGATGCCCCGGGCCAGCATCGCGAGGCCGCGCACGTCTTCGATCGCCTCGCCGAGGTAGGGCGTCGCCACCGCAAACGCCGTCGACGGGACCTCGGCCACCAGCTGGGCGAGCAGCTCGCGATCGCGCTGCACGCGCGCCAGCTCCACCGCCGCCAGACCGCCCAGCTTGCGAATGGCTTCGTGAACGCCCGGTACCTTCGCGTGATCGGTCAGCTCAAGGTGTTCGGGTGAGATGAGCCCGTCGGTGCGCACCCACGACCGATTCAGCACGAAGCCCGCGAACGGCAGCCCCATCGACTTGATGCGATCTCGGAAGTAGCGCGCGTCTTCGAGCGCCGCTTGATCGGGGCTGGTGACGAGGAGGAAGGCGGCTTCCTTCGACTTGAGCAGCGTTCGAACCCCCTCGGCGTGGGCTCGCATCGGCCCGAACATGCCGGCGAAGGCGGCGAGGAATTCCTGCAGCTCGGCGAAGAACTCGGCGCCGAAGACGCGGCTGAAGACCGATCCGATCAGCTCCTGCGCCTTCTTGAAGAAGCCGCGCGAGGTGTTCGGCAGGAAGATGTTGATGATTCGCTCGTCGAGGAAGCGCGCGAGCTTTCCCGGCGCCTCGAGGAAGTCCAGGGCGTTGCGGGCGGGCGGCGTGTCGAGCACCACGAGATCGTACTTCCCGCTGGTGGACAGATCGTAGAGCGCCTCGGCGGCGGTGTATTCCTGCATGCCCGCGACGAGCTCGCTCAAGTGACGGAACAGTCGGCTCTTGAGCACCCGCTCGGCCTGCTCTTTCGTCGGCGCCATGCGGTGCACGAGGCTCTCGAAGACGACGTCGGGGTTCAGCATCCACGCGTCGAGCGTTCCGGTGGTGACGCCGGCCTCGGCCAGCGTCGCGCTCGAGAGCGGCGTCGGGTGCCGCATCTGTTCCTGAATGCCGAGCGCCTGGGCCAGCCGCTTCGCGGGGTCGATGGTGAGCACCAGCACCCTTCGGCCTGCGCGCGCCCCGGCCAGCGCCAGGGCCGCCGACGTCGTCGTCTTCCCGACGCCACCGGCACCACACGCGACGATCACCTTCTTCGTCGTCACCAGCTGGTACAGCTCGCCGCCCGTCATCGTGAAGTGATGTTAACGCCCCTCTGCGACGTTGCGATGACGAACATGCGCTCGTACATGAGCCGCCACGAGGTGGTTCATGGGTTCGATGACGGGCAAGCGGGTGTTGGTGACCGGGGCGACGGCGGGCATCGGGCTCGAGACGGCGCGGGCGCTCGCGAAGGAAGGGGCCGAGGTGATCATCGTCGGGCGCAACCCCGAGAAGACGAAGGCCGCGCTCGAGGAGCTGAAGGCCACGTCGGGCAACCCGAACATCTCGGCCCTGCTGGCCGATCTCTCGTCGATGGCCCAGGTGCGGAAGCTCGCCGCCGACTTCCTCGCGAAGTTCGATCGCCTCGACGTGCTGGTGAACAACGCGGGCGCCATGAACCCGAAGCACGAGAAGACGGCAGAAGGCTTCGAGTTGACGTTCGCGACGAACCACCTCTCGCCCTTCCTGCTGACCAACCTGTTGGTGCCCGCGCTCGAGAAGGCCGCTCCCTCGCGGGTGGTGTGCGTGGCGAGCGAAGCCCACCGCCAGGCGACGCTCGACTTCGATGATCTGATGACCGAGCCCTATTCCGCCTTCAAGGCCTACGGCCGCTCGAAGCTGGCGAACATCCTCTTCGGGCGCGAGCTGGCGCGAAGGCTCCAGCGCAAGGGTGTCACCGTCAACACGTTGCACCCGGGCGTGGTCGGTTCGAACTTCTTCGCAGGAAAGCCCGGCGTCTGGGGCGTCGTCGGCAAGGTGGCGAGCGTGTTCATGCTCTCGAACGAGGACGGCGCCAGGACGAGCATCTACCTGGCGACCTCGAAGGACGTCGAGGGCGTGACGGGGAAGTACTTCGACAAGAGCCGCGAGCGGACGCCGAACCAGTTCTCCCGGGATGACGCCGCGGCCAGGAAGCTGTGGGACGCGAGCGAGAAGCTCACAGGCTTCACGGCGCAGGCCTGAGGCTCAGAGCGATGGCAGCAGGTTGCGCGTCGCCACGCTGCCTGCACCTTCGACCTCGGCGAGCACCACCGAATCTGCCGGAGCCTTCTCCTTCAGCAGCTCGAGCGCCGACTCTGCGCGTTCGATCCGGCGCAGCTCTCGCGACCCGAGGACGGGCGCCGTGCGCTCGCCGAGCACCGTCACGAGGGCGGCGTGTTCCTCTCTGGTGAAGGGGTTCTTCGGCACCCGGTTCACCACGATGGCCGTCACCGGCAGGCGGTGCTTCATCAGGCCCTTCTGCAGCTCGAGCGCTTCGGTGACAGGCAGCGTCTCGGGCAGGGTTACGACGAGGGTCCCCGTGATCCGCGGATCGGTCAGCACGGCCAGACCCTCTTCCGCGACGCGACGAATCGGGCCGCCGGGCACGACGCGAATGAGGAACTCGGGGATCTGCGCCAGCGCGAGCGCGTGCCCGGTCGCTGGTGAGTCGAGGAGCACGATCTCGAACGCATGCCCGCCAGCAGCGTTGGGCCGCTTCATGAGGTCGAGCATCCGGTACATCACGCCCATGTCGCTGAAGCCGGGCGCGGCCGAGAGGAACTTCTTGAGCGCGGCCGATCGCATCGCCGCGTCAGCCAACAGCTTCATGGGCAGGCTGTCCTGCAGGAACCGGTGGTGGCCGATGGTCGGGGTGACGAGCGCCGCCCACAGGTTCGGGAGGACCAGCGCAGGCTCTTCGGTCGGCTTGGCGATGCCCAGCGCGAGGGCCAGCTGCGACGGCGTCTCGGGGTGGGGAACGATCTCGGCCGCCAGCACGCGACGGCCCTGGCTCGCGTAGTGGAGCGCGAGCGCCGCGGTCAGCGTGGTCTTCCCAACGCCACCTTTGCCGGTGACGATGATGAGGCGTCGTTGCACCAGCCGCGCGAGAGACATCGAGCGCTCCGTTTATGCCCAAGCCGTCGCCGGTGCCACGTGCATTGAACGGTCGCCCCCGGTGTGGCAGCACCACGGCATGAACGTGCTGTTGTGTCGTCACGGCGAGACGCCGTGGAACCGCGAAGGTCGCTACCAGGGCCACACCGACATTCCTCTCGCCGAGAGCGGGGAAGGGCAGGCCCGCGCGCTGGGCAGACGCCTCGCTGAGGTGAAGATCGACCGCGCCGTTGCCTCGCCGCTCGTTCGCGCGCGCAAGACGGCCGAGCTGATCCTCGGAACGTCGCGCGCTTCGATGCTCTCGTTCGACCCGGGGCTCAAGGAGATCTCGCACGGCGGGTGGGAAGGGAAGCTGGTGGCCGAGATCGCTGCTTCGCACCCCGAGCTCCTCGACGCGTGGAAGCACAAGCCGACCGCGACGCTGCCCGCCGGGCCGAACGCCGAGTCACTGCAGGTCGTGCTCGATCGGGCCTGGGTCGCCCTGGCGGCGGCCACGCAGGGGCTCGGCGTGAACGACACCGTGCTGGTGGTCGCGCATGACGCGGTCAATCGGGTGCTCCTGTGCAAGGTGCTGGGGCTCCCGCTCGAGCGGGTCTGGTCGTTCCGTCAGGCGCCGGCGACGTTGAATGTGTTGTCCGGTGACACCTTCGACGCCCTGCAGGTGGTGCGGCTCAACGACGCCGATCACGTCGCGCCGCTGTTTCAGGAAGCTGTTCACGCCGCCGTCTGACGAGGTCACCCGATGCGAGTCATCAACTTCAACGCCGGCCCTGCTGGCCTTCCACTCCCCGCCCTCGAGCGTGCCCGCGACGAGCTGCTCGACTTCCAGGGCTCGGGGATGTCGATCATGGAGCACTCGCACCGCGGCCGGGAATACGAGGGCGTGCACCGCGAGGCGATCGCGCTGTTGACCAGCCTCCTCGGCATTCCCGACTCGCACACCGTGGTGTTCTCGACCGGCGGCGCGTCGATGCAGTTCGGGCTGATCCCGATGAACTTCCTGCGGCCCGCGGCAGCGGCCGAGTATGTGATCACTGGCGGCTGGGCTGAGAAGGCGCTCGACGAAGCGAAGATCGTCGGCCAGGCGCGCACCGCGGCGACGACGCGCAACCCGGACGGCACCTACACGCGCGTGCCGACGCAGCCTGAGGTGAAGTTCGACACCAACTCGGCGTACGCGCATACCACCTCGAACAACACGCTCTTCGGCACGCAGTTCCACACGTTCCTCGACACAGGGTCCGTGCCGCACGTCTGCGACATGAGCTCGGACTTCATGTGGAGGCCGTTCGACGTCTCGAAGTTCGACTTCATCTACGCCGGCGCGCAGAAGAACCTCGGGCCATCGGGCGTGGTGATCATCATCGCGAAGAAGGAGTTCCTCGCCAGCGGCCGCAAAGACATCCCGAAGGTGTTTCGCTACCAGACGCACGCCGAGGCCGAGTCGCTCTACAACACGCCTCCGACGCTCGCGATCTACCTGGTACGTAACGTGCTCTCGTGGATGGAGAAGGAGGGCGGGCTGCCTGCGATGGAGAAGCGCAACCGCGCGAAGGCCGACGCGCTCTATGGCTGCCTCGACGCGCTCTCGGGGTTCTATCGGGCTCCCGTCGAGAAGGCCTCGCGATCGACCATGAATGTCGTCTTCCGCCTGCCGTCGGCAGCGCTCGAAGAACAGTTCGTCGCCGACGCGAAGCAGGCCGGCATGGTGGGGCTCAAGGGGCATCGGCTGACTGGCGGCATTCGCGCGTCGACCTACAACGCCGTGTCCGAGCGCGACGTGGAGGCGCTCGTGGAGTTCATGAAGTCGTTCGCGAAGTCGAAGGGCTGAAGGTAGCGTGTGCGTCACTCACTCTCGTCGGAGGTCGTTCCCATGAAGCGTCTCATTCTGCTGTCTGGGCTCATCGGTGTGTCGGCGCTCGCGGGTGAGCTCAAGGGCGTGAAGATGCCCGAGGAGGTCACGGTCGACGGCAAGTCGCTCAAGCTCAACGGCATGGGCCTGCGCGTGAAGTTCATCGTCAGCGTCTACGTGGCGGGGCTGTACGTGGAGAACGTCAACAAAGACCCGGCGGCGATCCTCAAGGCCGACGAGGGCCGACGCGTCGACATGAAGATGCTGCGCGATCTCGAGCAGAAGACGATCGTCGAGGCGATTCGCACGGGCTTCGAGAAGAACTCTGCCTCGCAGATGGGCGCGCTCAAGGAGCGGCTCGACACGTTCTGTGCGCTGATTCCGAGCCTCAAGGAAGGCCAGACGCTGACGCTCTCGTACACGCCGGGCAAGGGCACCTCGGTCGCCGGTGCGGGCAGCGCGACCCTCATCCCCGGCAAGGACTTCGCCGACGCGCTCTTCTCGGTGTGGCTCGGGAAGTCGCCCGTCGATGACGGCCTCAAGAAGGGCCTGTTGGGGGCGTAAGCGCTCACGATCGCTGATGACTCGCGCGCCGCGTGTCGATCTTCAGATCGGCCGCGGCGTTCGTGCGTTTGAGGGTTCACACCCCTTCCGCAGGAGTCACACCATGAAGCGCAATGCTCTGCTCGCCGCGTGCTGCGCGGCGTTGATGGCCGTCCCTGGCCTCGCCGCCGAATCGAAGCCCGACCCGAAGATCCAGATCGCCATCCTCATCGACACGTCGAGCTCGATGGACGGCCTCATCAACCAGACGCGCGAGCAGCTCTGGAAGATCGTCAACACCTTCGCGTCGGCCAAGCGTGACGGCAAGCGCGCGCGGCTCGAGCTGGCGCTCTACCAGTACGGCAACGACGGCCTCAAAGCCGACAACCACTACGTGCAGAAGATGTCGGATCTCACCTCGAACCTCGACAAGGTCTCCGAGCAGCTGTTCGCGCTGCGCACCAACGGGGGTGAGGAGTACTGCGGCGCGGTGATCTCCCACGCGATGAAGGAACTCGAGTGGAGCGGGAACCCGGCCGATCTGAAGCTCATCTACATCGCCGGCAATGAGCCGTTCGATCAGGGCCCCATCGGCTACCGCGACGTCGTGAGGTCGGCCATCGCGCGCGGCATCGTCGTCAACACCATCCACGCGGGCGACCAGGCTACGGGTGTTGCCCAGCACTGGCAGGACGCGGCGAAGCTCGCTGACGGCGCCTTCCTCACCATCGATCAGAATCGCGCCATCGCCCGCATCGACGCTCCGCAGGACGCAGAGCTCGCGAAGCTGAACGACGCGCTGAACAAGACGTACCTGGGCTACGGCCCGCAGGGTGGCGAGGCGATGGCGCGTCAGCAGGAGCAGGACAAGAACGCGATGGGCATGTCGGCCGGCTCGATGGCGACCCGTGCCGCCGCGAAGGCCTCGGTCGCCTACGACAACTCGGACTGGGATCTGATCGACGCGAAGAAGGGCGGCAAGAAGGTGGCAGACATGCCGGCCGCTGCGCTCCCCGCGCCGATGCAGGCGATGAAGCCGGCCGAGCGTGAGGCGTTCGTCGAAGAGAAGTCGAAGGAACGCGCCGAGCTGCAGGCGAAGATCTCGAAGCTCGCGAAGGAACGCGACTCGTTCGTGGCGGCTGAGACGAAGAAGCTTGCCACCACTGGCGCCAGGTCGATGGATGACGCCGTCATCGAGTCGGCGAAGGCCAAGGCCGAGGCTTCGAACTACGCCTTCTGAGGTGAGCCCTCATTGAAGTGATGACTGCGGGGACTCCGGCTCGATGCTGGGGTCCTCGCTGTCGATTGAGGCGGTGGTAGAGGGGGCGTCGTGGCGTCGTTGCTCGCTCCATCGCGTCGGTCTTCGGCTGAGGTCTGGCCGTGGCTTGCCGTACCGCTGTCGCTGGCAGGGCATGTCGTCGCGATCGGCCTGCTGCTCTTGATCTCCTGGGCGACGTCGAAGCCCCGACCGCCGAAGCCTCCCGAACGGCGCCCGGTGAGTCTGCGCCGGCTCGATTCGAAGCAGTGGTCGGCAAACCGTGGCGCGCGTGCGGCGCCGCTCCCGGAACGGCCGGTGCCGATTCGCCCCGACGGGCAGGTCGTCGACGTCGCGCCCGGCAACGATCGCAAGGCCGATGACGCGAAGTACCTCGCCACCACCAACAACCGCGTGATGAACGAGACCCGCGCGCGCGAGCAGACCCGCACGTGGAGCCGCGCCACCCCGAAGACGCAGGCGAACCCCGAGGCGCAACCGTCGGCGAAGGGCGCCGTGGCCGCGTCGAGCGCTCCCGTGGCGTCGGGCGTGAGCCTCACCCAGAGTCTGCTGGGGCGGCGCGCGCCGAGCCTGCTGCTCCCCTCGAGCACCGGCGGCAACAGCGAGACCGAGCCGTCGACGGAACCGGTCGGCACCGAGTCAGGCACGCAGGCCAGCGGCACTGAGATGACGGAAGGCGGGGGCGCGCCGAACGACAACCTCGACGTGCCCGAAGGTGAGGGGACGTTCCTCAACACGCGCGAGTGGAAGTACGCCGCGTTCTTCAACCGCGTGAAGCAGGCCGTCAGCGCGAAGTGGGACCCGAACGGGCGGCTTCGTCAGCGCAACGAGAACCTCGGCGCCGCGGCGCGGATCACCGTGATGACCGTCACCCTCAAGCCCGACGGCAGCCTGGCTGATCTGTTCGTCTCGCAGAGCAGCGGCGTCGACGTCCTCGACGCAGAGGCCATGAGCGCGTTCGAGAAAGCGGCTCCCTTCGCGAACCCACCGCCCGCGCTCGTCGAGAACGGGTTCATCAGGTTCTCGTTTGGCTTTCACGTCTCGCACGACGGTCTGGCGATGCCGAGGCCGTTCCGGTTCCGGTGATCGCAGCGGCTACTCACCGGCCTTCATTCCCGACGCGAGGCGCAACACGTTGCCCCACCAGGGCAGCACCGCCGCGGTCTCGTCTTTCCCGTCGCGGCGCACCAGGAGGCCCTTCGGTGAGAGCACTCCCCACGCGAGCTTCTTCCCGAGCGCGGGCTCGACCGCCGCGATCGTCGATTCGTCTTCTGCGCTGAAGGCGTGCGGCCCGACGGGATGACTGTGCACGACGAACTCGATCTCGTCGCGATGCCGCCACAGGGCCTCCCATCGCGCACGGGAGTCGGGAAGGGCGAGCGCGGACTCGCCTGCGTCGCTCCACAAGACGGCGTCACCACGGCCGATCAGGAAGAAGACCTCGCGACTCATGGCCACCTCAAGATGACGAGCGCTCCCGTATCCATCGCTTCGCGAATGACGCCGATCAACGACTCGAGGGTGACGAGCTCGTCGCGCGGTGGGTGTCCGAGACAGATGCCCGAGTCGATCACCTGCAGGGTGGTGCCGTCGACGAACGAGATGAAGCGCTCGCCGGCGTAGCGGAACACCACCTCGAGCTGATCGCCGCGCAGTCGTCGGAGCGTCTCGAGCTGAGCACCCGCCGCCGCCAAGGCCTCTTCGGCCCGCTCCTCCACGGTTCCCTGCGGACGATTGCGTCGGCCGAGATCCCGCACGGCGTGTTCTGCCTGCCGGGCCCGCAACGCTTCCCGCTGCGCGGCGACGTCTTCGGCCAGGAGCTCGTGCTGTCGACGCCGCGCCAGCTCCGCCAGTTCTCGTCGGGCGAGTTCACGCTCGGCTTCGAGCGCGCGGAGCACCTCTTCGGCTTTCGGAACACCATGCTCACCGATGGGGCCGAGCGCGAGCCGGACTTCCTGCGGCGCGAAGTGCACGTTGAGCTCCCGAGACACGCGCTCGAGCACCGCGAGCCCGTACGCCGCACGCAACGGTGCGGGAACACCCTTCACGTCGTGAAGCGGCTTTCGCTCACCCAGTGCTTCCCGCGCCGCGCCTTCGGCTTCGCTCTCGAACTCCAGCGCCTCGAACAGCAACGCCGCGGGACTCCACCGCCGGGCGACGATCGGGCTGAACGCCGGTGGCTCGTCTTCGGGGAGCAACTGGACCTGCTCGACGACGCCGCCCTCACGAAAGAGCCGATCGCCGCGCAGCCAGCCACGCACCTTCGGCAGCTCCGTCAGCGCGGGCGGATCGACGGGCTCCTTGGCCGTCACTTTTCGCCCATTCACCTCGAAGCGGTACCAGCCGGCCTTCGCAGGCGCCGGGCCCTCGAGACGAAGGCGGCGGTCCCTCGCGTCGACGTCGCGCCCACCCAGCCATGGCAGGGCCAGCGTCTCGGTCTTCGCGAGGAACCGTCGGTAGTCGACCATCTCAGCCCTTCACCTCGAGCAGCGGCGTGCGCATGACGCGCTCGACCCAGCCCTGCTGTGGAGACCCGCCCACAGCCACCGGCGCATCGAGCAACGCCTTGAGCACCCGCGTCACCTGGTACGGGTCGTCGAACGAGCTGACCATCACCTCGCTGAACGGCACCTTGAGCTGCGCCGCCGCCGTCCGCACCGTGTTGCCGCGCGCACCATGGCCTGCGACCGAGACCATCATGGCGAGCGCCGCGGGCACGTAGGCCAGATCACGGAAGACGCGCGCGAACTGATCGCCCGCCTCACCGGCCTCGTCACCCACCACGATCACCACCAGCCGCGCCGCGTCGGGGAAGCGCACGCCCGCGCCATGGAGCGCCCGCACCGCCGCGGCATGCGTGGTGCCGCCGCTCGCCTTGATCGACGAGAGCATGTGCTTCACCGCCGCGCTGTTGGCCGCCTTCGGGATCAGCACCGTGCCCACCGTGTCGAAGGTCGCGATGTGCACCTTCTCCATCGGGAAGCCGGCGAGGATCTTCGTCAGCGCGTCCTTCGACTGCTCGATCGCGCCTTCCATCGAGCCCGACTTGTCGATGAGGAACATCACGCGCACGTCGACGTCCTTCGTCGCCTCGGTGACGGCCTTCTTCGTCGCGACCTCGGCCGCCTCGACGAGCTTCTCCTTGATGGCCTGCGAGCGGACGTTCTTCGCGATGTTCAGCGAGCGCTGATCGGTCGACTCGGCGATCGCCTTCTCCCACCGCGTGCGGATCTCGGCGTCGGCCATGAGACCGAGCGACTCGAGCGTGGGAGTCAAGATACGAAGGTCGCGATCCGACAGCGACGGCACGAGCGTCGCCATGATGGCCGGCGTGAGGCCCACGTCCTTCGGCAGCCGGCCCACCACTTCCTTGTACGAGAGGCGCTGCGTCTCGATCACCTCGCAGATCTCGACCTCGGACAGTCCGTCGAAGCGATCCTTCTTCTCGAGCTTGAGCGCGCCACTCAAGCCGACCTCGCGGTGACCTCCAGCGGCTTGCTTCTGCTTCCAGCCGAGCACCTCGAAGAAGCGCTGCGACTTCGGCTTGTAGCCAGCCTTGCGGGCGATGGCCTTGATGGTCTCCTTGAAGCCGGCCTTCACCAGGCCCTGGAGAAGCTGCGGGTTCGACTCGCGGTACTCGAGCCACTTCTGGGCCGCGCGCTTCCAACGGCCCAGCGGCGCCTTCTTCGACGCAGGGTCACCGAAACCGGCCTTGCGGTTGAGCTTCGCGACCTCGTCGGTCTCGAGCAGCTCAGCGACGCGCAAGACGGCCTTGGGCGTCATCATGCGCTGCGACTTCTTCTCGTAGAACAGGAGCATGGCTTCGCCGATGCGGCGGAAGTCGTCGTCGACGAAGGCGACCGAGCCATCGTCATCCTTCACGGGCTGGCCGGAGCGGTTCTGCACGAGCATGAGCGCCGAGGCCGCGACCTTCAAATCGCGCCAGTCGGTCTCCTTGAGCGCGTAGCTCGCGAAGTGGGCGAAGAGATCGTGGTTGAGCGCGTAGATCTCGAGCAGCCGCGTGTAGAGGCGCTCGGCAGCAGTCAGGTGCAGGCCAGGGCGGATCTCCTTCGCGCCACGCGGCAGCGGCGTGCCCTTCTTCGGCTTCATCTGCCAGGTGCCGGCGACCTCGATGCCTGGGCGGTTGTGCCAGAGGTGGGCAGAGCTCGAGAGGATGAGATCGAGCAGCTTCTCGGCAGGGCCCAGCTGGGCTTCCGGGAGCGGGTTGCGGGCGTTGGCCATGGCGTCATCCTCTTTCGTTCAGGGATGAACTCCATGACTTTCGACCGGGCCATCACTGACGGGCGCGAGTCACCTGGAGTCCGCGAGGGACGAGGAGCCGCGTCACTCCGTCGAGCGCGGTGTTGACGACGAGCGCCATGATCGCCGACGGCACCGCACCGAGGAAGACCAGCCGCAGATCGTTGAGCGAGAGGCCGGTGATGATGAGAGAGCCGTAGCCCCCGGCGCCGATGAGCGCCGCGATGGTGGCGGTGCCGACGTTGGTGACTGCCGAGATCTGAACGCCATTGAGGATCGCCACCGACGCGAGCGGGAGTTCGATGGTCCACAGCTTCTGGAGAGGCGAGAGCCCAAGCACCTCGGCCATCTCGAGCAGCGCGGGATCGATCGACTCGAGGCCCGTCACCACGCCGCGGACGATCGGCAGCAGGCCGTACAGAAACAGCGCGGCCAGCGCCGAGCCAGCGCCAACCCCGAAGACCGGCATCAACAGGCAGAGCAGCGCGATGGAGGGAATCGTCTGGAGCATTCCAGTCAGGCCCATCACCAGCTGCCGCAAGCGCCGGCGTCGCGCGGCGAGGAGTCCGAGCGGGACCCCGAAGAGGATCGACAACACGAGACCGCTGAGCACCAGCAGCAGGTGTTCGATCGTCAGGCGACCCAGCTTCGCGGACGTCGTCTCGGGTGCCGTGGGGGGCTTCGAGGGCGCTCCGTTCATCGTCGCGAGCACGTCGCGGACGATCATCGACACCGGTTCCCGCTTCAGCTGCGCGCGGCCGTTGAGTTCGATCATCCTGGCGTCAGAGAGGGTTCCGCCGAGCCGTTGGATCGCGGCCCAGCTCTTCGGGAACCGCGTGGCGAAGTCCGAGCGGGCGAGCGCCAGACCTTCGTAGCGGGCGAAGACTCCCAGATCGTCCTCGAGCACCACCAGGTCCTGCTGCGCGATGATCGCGTCGGTCGTGTAGACGTCGGTGAGGTCGATCGAGCCCTCGGCCATCGCCGCGTAGGCCACCACGTGGTCCATGGGGCGGGCCTCGGCGCTGAGCCCATATCGCCGTTGCACCGCAGGCCAGCCGAAGTCGCCGGCGAAGAATTCCGGGCTGAAACCCGCGCGGAGCGTCGGGACGCGCTTGAGCTGGGAGATCGTCATCACGCCCAGGCGCTTCGCGGTCGAACGCGTCAGCCCGAAGCCGTAGGTGTTGTTGAAGCCGAGCCCCGGACCCACGAGGTAGCCTCTGGCCTCGGTGCGCCGCTTGAGCTCTCCGAAGTCCGTCACGCTCGGGTCCTTCAACACGACGTGCGCGAGGGTGCCGCTGTACTCGGGGAAGAGATCGATCGCGCCCGAGTCGAGCGCGGCGAAGACGATCGCGGTGCTTCCGAGGGCGAAGCGGCGCTCGACGGCGGCCTCTCCAGTCCCCTCGATGATCTGCGCGAAGAGCTCGCCCAGCACCTGGCCTTCGACGTCCATCTTCGAGCCGATCACCACGGTCGCTGCGAGCGTGACTGACAGGATGGTGGACGCGATCATGGCGAGAGCTGATGCAGGCTGCGCTGCGACGCGAGGAAGCGCGACACGAAGTCGGACGCCGGGTGTTCGAGCAGCGCCGCGACCGGGCCGTGCTGAACGACGCGGCCCTCGTTGAGCAGCGTCACGGTGTCGGCGAACCAGGCCGCTTCGGCGAGATCATGAGTGACGAAGAGGACGGTCTTCTTCGTGCTCGAGAACAGCGCCTTCAGCTCAGTCTGCAGCTCGGCACGGAGCATCGGATCCACCGCTCCCAGGGGCTCGTCGAGCAGGAGCACCGGCGCATCGAGCGCGAGAGCCCGGGCGAGCGAGACGCGCTGTCGTTGGCCACCGCTGAGCTCGGAAGGGAGTCGATCGGCCAGCTCGGCAGACAGCCCCACGCTGCCAAGGAGGGCGTTCAGGGGCTTCGCGAGCTCGCGCCCCTGTGCGGTCGCTGCGAGCCCGACGTTCTGACGCACGGTGAGATGCGGAAAGAGCCCGCCGCTCTGAACGACGTAGCCGATCATCCTCGCGAGCCTCGCCCGCGGAATCGAGCCGACGGACGTCCCGCCGAGCTGCGCCGTCCCCGCGCTCGCCGGCACCAGGCCCAGCAGCGCTCGCAGGACCGTCGACTTCCCGCAGCCACTCGGCCCGAGCAGCACGTGCGTCTGCCCCGACGCGAGGCAGAGCTCGACGTCCTTCAGCACGACGCTTCCTCCGAGCCGCACCCCGAGGCCTCTCAGTTCGATCGCTGCCGGGTCGGTCACGTCGCGTCTGCGTCGCCGTCGAAGTACCCGACCTGCGAGTCCTTCTTGAAGATGAAGCGCTGGCCGCTCGGAAAGGGGCCGACCGAGCTGCTCACCTTGCCGGTGTCGGGGTACTCGACGACATCGACGCCTTTGCCGACCGAGAGGCCGAGGTAGACGAGGTCGGCCGTGCCGTCGTTGATGAGCTGGTGTGCAGGCCCGCCCGGCTCGAACGAGACGAAGTCTCCGGGGCCGATGGCCGTCATGCCGTCGGGCGTCCGGACCTTCGCCGTCCCCGAGACGACATAGAGGGCCTCTTCGGTGACGTGGTGCGCGTGAAAGGGGAACGACTTCTTCCCGGGCGGGAGCCGCCACAGGCTCGCGCCGAGCGCCGACGCCGTCAGGGGCTTTCGCTGCTGCTGGTAGGCGCCCTGGTTCATCGCGTCGATCCAGGGCGCGTCAGTCGTCTTCACGATCTTCATCGGTCGAGCTCCGGCAGAGAGAGGATGTGCGAGCGGTCTGCCACGACGCTATGCAGCGGTCACCATGAACGCTCCGGTGCCGAAGCTGACCCAGTTGTCGAACTGTGCAGGCTGTGCCGCCAAGCTGCGTCCTGACGTACTGCACGACGTGCTGCGCGGCATCTCGAACACGAAGGTGAAGGCGGCACTGGTCGGCTTCGAGACGAGCGACGACGCGGCGGTCTACCAGCTGCGGTCCGATCTCGCGGTGGTCGAGACCGTCGACTTCTTTCCCCCCGTCCTCGATGATCCGTTTGCGTACGGACAGATCGCCGCGGCCAACGCCATGAGTGACATCTGGGCGATGGGCGCGAAGCCGATCTTCGCCCTCAACATCGTCGCGTTCCCGAAGGAGCTGCCGATCGAGATCCTCCACGAGATCCTCGCGGGCGGCGCGTCGAAGGCGAAGGAGGCCGGCATTCCGATCCTCGGCGGGCACTCCATTCAGTCGCCGGAGCCGAAGTACGGCATGGCGGTGACTGGCACGATTCACCCGAAGAAGATCCTCACCAACGCCGGCGGCAAAGCGGGCGACGTGCTGATCCTCACCAAGCCCATCGGCACCGGCATCGCGACGACGGCGCTCAAGCGTGGGCTCGCTTCGAAGGCGTTGATCGACCGCGTGACGAAGCAGATGGCCGCGCTCAACCAGGCCGCAGGAGAAGTGTTCGCGAGCGGGAAGTTCAAGGTGAACGCGCTCACCGACGTGACGGGGTTCGGGCTGCTCGGTCACGGGCTCGAGATCGCCCGAGGCGCGAAGCTGCGCGCAGTGATCGAGCTGGAGAACGTGCCGCTGTTGCCCGAGATCGCCGCGCTCGCAGACCAGGGCGTCGTGCCGGGTGGGACGAGGACCAACCTCGAGCACGCGCAGAAAGGTGTCCGCTTCCCCGAGGGCCTCCCGGACGCCATCAAGCACGTCCTCGCCGACGCGCAGACGAACGGTGGACTCCTCGCCTGCGTCCCCGCGAAGGACGTGACGAAGGCCATGCGGCTGCTGGCAGCGAAGAAGGTCGAGGCCTGGCCGATCGGGTGGCTGGAGAAGGGCAAGCCCGGGCTGACGATCGCCTGAGGCTGCTTACTCGTAGCTCATGTTCCGCTGCGCTTCGTGTGGTGCCTTCAATCGCGTCTCGGCAGGTCACTCCGGCGTGCCCACGTGTGGCCGATGCAAGAAGGACCTCGACACCTCGGGAGCGCCGCAGGAGGTCGACGCCGACGGCTACGCGAGGGCGGTGGCGTCGTCTCCGGTGCCCGTGCTGGTCGACTTCTGGGCGCCGTGGTGCGGGCCATGCCGCATGGCCGCGCCGATTCTCGATCAGGTGGGCCGCCGGAAGGCCGGCTCGCTCGTCGTGCTGAAGGTGAACACCGACGAGCACCCGCAGCCCTCTGCGCAGCTCGGGATACGAGGCATTCCGACCTTCGTCGTCTTCAAGGCCGGGCGTGAGGCGGCGCGGCAGTCGGGCGTCTTGCCGGCGCCGCAGATGGCTCGCTGGGTCGAAGCGCAGTCAGCGTGAAGAGACGTCCTTCGCGGGCGACTGGGTGGTCTGGGCGCGGCTCTTCTCTGCGTGCGCGGCCAGCGCCTCGATCTGCGGCTCGAGCTCCTTCACGAAGATGCGCGCCGAGCCGTCGGTGATGCCCGTGGTCGCGCAGAACGCGGCATAGCGCTTCATCAAGCCTGCGTACTCGAGCATGCCCGCTCCGTAATCCTCGACGGACGTGGCGACCGTCACCATGGGCGTCTCGTAGTCCTCGATCAACCGCGTCGCGGAGATCGCCTCCGACGCTTCCCGCTCGGCGACGCTCCCGTGCTTTGCGCTGCGTGCCGCTTCGATGCGACGACGTGTGGCTTCGAGTCCCTGCCTCGTCCGCTCCGCCTGCTTGCGGCTCTTCTCGAAGGCCCTGCGCGCGGCCTCGAGTTTCGGAAGTGATGAGGCGAAGGCGAGCTGGAGGCGACCGTTGTTGCAGCTCGCGAAGTCCGACTGGGCTGACGAGACGGCGGCCTTTGCTTCTGACAGCGACGACGCGGCCGCGCGGTAGCGGGCGAGCGGAGACTGCGCTGCAGCAAAGGAGGCGATGAGGACGAAGGGCAGGGCGAAGCGAGTCATGGTGGTGGTGGCTCCCGGGAGTGCCGCGTCGTGCGGCGCGCCGCGCAAGTGCAGCCCGGGTGCCAGCGCGCGCGCTCGGGAACCCGGTGCGTCGAGGGTGAAGGGCCTCACCTCGATGTGTCGCCGCGGAGTCGCTACCGTGGCCCTCTGGGGACGGTCGACGACTGGAGCGCTCCGCGAAGGCACGCCATACTCGGCACCGTGAGAGCGCTGCTCCTGTCGGGCCTCGTCGCAACGGCTTCGCTGGCCGGGCCCGTCATCGTGATCGACCCCGGCCATGGAGGGGCGCAGGACGGCGCGTCGTCCGCCGCCGGGCTGCTCGAGAAGAACCTCGCTCTCGCCATCGCGAAGAAGCTCAAAGCGAAGCTCGAGGCCGATCTCGAGGCGAAGGTGAAGCTGACCCGCGAGGGTGACGCGCGCCTGCACCTCGACGAGCGCGTGCTGTTCGCCAACCGGCAGCGGCCCGATCTCTTCGTCTCGATTCACGCCAACTCGATGCCGACCGCCACGCAGCGCCGCGTCAACGAGGGCATCGAGACCTACTTCTTGTCGGCGGCCGCCAGCGGAGAAGACGCGAAGAAGGTCGCCGCGCGAGAGAACGCCGAGGCCCGCCAGCAGGCGAAGGGCCCGTCCTCCGACACGCTCGCCTTCATCCTGGCCGATCTGCAGAAGGCCGAGACGCACCACGACTCGTCCAGGCTCGCCTACTCGGTGCACGAGTCGTTGATCGCCGGCACCGGAGCCCAGGATCGCGGCGTGCAGCAGGCCCCGTTCTACGTGCTGATGGGGCTCGAGGCGCCGGCGGTGTTGATCGAGGTGGGCTTCGTGTCCCACCCCAGAGAGGGCGCGCGGCTCGGCGAGGCGAAGTACCAGGCGCAGGTCGCCGAGAGCATCGCCTCAGGCATCAAGGCCTTCCTCGCGCAGGTCGACGCTCGAGAGAGCAAGCGGAGCGAAGGCGTGGTTCCGGCCCCCGGCGGCGGGAAGTAGCCCGTTCGCATCAAGGCAGAAGACCGTGTAGAGCGCGCCCCTATGCGCTCCTACAGCCGTGGCTCCCTCGAGACCCGCCCCGTCACCCTCACGCCGGGCGTCAACAAGCACGCCGAGGGCAGTTGTCAGGTCGAGTTCGGCGACACGAAG
Source organism: Myxococcaceae bacterium (assembly GCA_040400045.1). Classification (GTDB taxonomy): domain Bacteria; phylum Myxococcota; class Myxococcia; order Myxococcales; family Myxococcaceae; genus Xiheimicrobium. Next base: position 66,477 of record JBBAQZ010000015.1, on the reverse strand, counting down.
GTCCTCGTCACCTGCTCGGTGGAAGAGCGCGTTCCGCCCCACGTCTTCGGCACCGGCGCCGGCTGGGTGACGGCCGAGTACGGAATGCTCCCGCGCTCGACGCACGATCGGAGTCCCCGTGAGGCCGCCAAGGGCAAGCAGGGCGGCCGCACGCTCGAGATTCAGCGTCTCATCGGACGATCCTTGCGCGCCTGCGTCGATCCCAAGCAGCTCGGCGTGCGCACCTTCACCCTCGACTGCGACGTCATCCAGGCCGACGGCGGCACCCGCACCGCGTCGATCACCGGGGCCTACGTCGCGCTCGTCATGGCGATGAAGAAGCTCAACGCGTCAGGGAAGCTGTCGAAGATGCCCGTCGTCTCGCCGGTGGCTGCCATCAGCGTCGGCATCGTCAAGGGGACGGTCTCGGTCGATCTCGACTACGTCGAAGACAGCTCGGCCGAGGTCGACCTCAACATCGTCGGGCTCGAGGGCGGCAAGCTCGTCGAGGTGCAGGGCACGGCCGAGAACGGGTCGTTCGATCGCGCGAAGCTCGACGCGATGCTCGACGCCGGCACCGCTGCCATCAACAAGCTCATCGACGCGCAGCGCCGCGTTCTGGGATGAAGGACCTCGTCTTCGCCACTTCGAACAAGGGCAAGCTCGTCGAGCTGCAGGGGCTCGTCGGCGCGGGCTTGACGATTCAGTCGCTGGCCGACTTCCCGCACATCGGCGAGATCGCCGAGACGGCTGACACCTTCGAGGGCAACTCCGAGCTCAAGGCCCGCGCGGTGGCGACGGCGACGGGCCGATGGGCGCTGGCGGATGACTCCGGGTTGGTGGTCGATGCTCTCGGCGGCCGGCCAGGCGTGTACTCCGCGCGCTACGCCCCGACTGACGCCGAGCGCATCACGAAGCTGCTCGCCGAACTCCACCTCGTGCCCGACGAGAAGCGCACCGCGCGGTTCGTCTGCTCCTTGTGCCTGTGCGGCCCAGAGGGAGACGTCGTCTTCACGCGCGGCACCTGCGAAGGCCGCATCGGGCACTCGCCTCGTGGTGCTCACGGGTTCGGGTACGACCCGATCTTCGAGCTGCCTGATGGCCAGACGTTGGCCGAGCTCACCCACGATCAGAAGTCGGGGCTTTCGCACCGGGGCCACGCGTTCCGTCTGATGGTGCCGGAGTTGAAGGTCCGTGTCGGCTGAGCTGCTTCGCTGAACGGTTTTCCGGTGGGCGGACACGGCGGTTCAGGGGGCCGGCGCGGCTCGTGAAGAGGATGAAGGCGCTGGACCTCGGAGAAGGTCTCGTGCCCCGGGTCGGGCCGACGAGGGCCGAACGATCAGGCGCGCGCCATCAGCGCCTGGCGCCTGCCACAGGCGTCACCGCGAACAGGTCCTGCTGGGTCGGGTCGAGCCCGAGGACCCGGCGAACCGGCGCGTAGCTGCGACGGTGGAAGGGCAGGGCGCCGTGCTTCTCGAGCGCGGCCAGGTGCACGGGCGTCGGGTAGCCCTTGTGCGCCTCGAACCCGTACTGCGGGTGCTGCTGCGCCAGCTCGTTCATGTGCCGATCGCGCGTCGTCTTCGCGAGGATCGCGCCCGCAGCGATCGACAGGCTCTGCGCGTCACCCTTGATGATGCCCTGCTGCGGCTGCGGCACTCCCGGCACCCGCCGAGCATCGACGAGCAGGTAGTCGGGCACCACCTTCAACCCCTCGACCGCGCGGCGCATGGCCAGCAACCCCGCCTGGTAGATGTTGATGGTGTCGATCTCTTCGTGGCTCGCCCAGCCCGTCGCCCATGCGATCGCGTCGCGCTTCACGGCCTCGGCCAGCTCGTCGCGCGTCGACTCTTCGAGGATCTTCTTCGAGTCATCAAGGCCGCGGAGCTTGTAGCCGAGCGGAAGAATCGCAGCGCCCGCCACGACCGGCCCTGCGCACGGCCCCGCGCCTGCTTCATCGACGCCGGCGATCAGCTTGAAGCCCTGGGCCCACAGCTCGTTCTCGAACTTGAGCATGTGGCGCAGCCGCTGCCCTTCGGAGCGATTGTCAGCCTGCCGTGACTTGAGCGCCTTCGCGAGCGCCATCGCGCCAGCACGCCCATCGGCCTCGAGCGTCGACACGAGCGATGACGGCACTGTCGCGCCATCGCGCAGGTACTTCCGCCGCAGCTCCGCGAGCGAGGCCTTCTTCATCACGAGGGACCGGCTCAGCGCTGCAGCTGGAGGCGCAGATCGCGAGGCTCGACGATCGACCCGGCGCACTCGCTCGGCGCAAAAGTGAAGCGGCCGCGGTTCGAGGTGAGGCCATTGAAGGTCGCCGTGACTGTCACCGCGCCATCGCCGACCAGCTTGCCGTCGATCAACGCGATGCCGCGGTTGTCCGTCTTCACCACGACCTTCTTCGACATCGCTGCGTCGTTGATCGCCGTCACGTCGGCTCCGGCGACCGCCATGCCAGTGAGGTCGAGCACCTGGACTGGCCAGGTCCTCGAAAACGTGTCGCAGTTCACGCGAATGCGCCCGCCGTCGGCCTCGACGTTCCCGGGGTCGATGCAGCCAAGCAGCGCGATGGACACGACGAGGGGCAGAGCGAAACGCATGACCGCGGCACCTACACCCGGCCCGAACGGGGGGCAACCGGTTGTGCACGACGCGGTGGTGCGCGAGGCCACGCCATCGGGGTCTGCACGCCAGCGCCATCGAGCAGTAGCACCGCCCCTCGAGCCCTGTTACGTGCGCCTTTCGCCCTCTCGTCACATGAACGCACCAACTCCCAAGCTTCCACCCGACGACGGCCTCTGGCTCAAGAGCCTGCGAGACGACGTCGTTCCCACGACCTTCAAGAAGGGCCGGCAGTGTGCCGAGGCGCGACGCGTCTCGACCCTGGGCCGCACGGAGGTTGGAATCGCAGCGAAGGTCGCTGGCACGGCCGGTCAGGGCTACGACGTGCAGATCGCTCCCGCCGATGGCGGGAAGATCGAGTCGAGCTGTACGTGCGAGCTGTGGGGCAAAGAGGGACCGCATTGCGAGCACGTGGTCGCCGCCGCGCTCATCTATCTCACGCGCATTCGCGCCGCGCAGAACGCCGCGCCGCTCGAGACGTCGCCAGAGACGCCGCAGACCACCGAGGAAGGGGAAGCCGAGGCAAAGTCTCCGCTCGCCAACGAGCGACAGGCGCCGGAGTCGTCCGAATCCGTCGGCCTGCCCACCGTCGCCAAGCTCGAGAACTGGCTCGGGCTGTCAGCGTTGCCCGACCTCGAGTTCGTGTACCGCATCACGCCGACCAACGCGCAGTCGGGCGGCCGGGTCTGGGTCGTCGAGGCGCGCCGATCCGATCAGCAGGCGAAGGGCCCCGTTCACGTCAAGCGGCTGCTCTCGGCCGGCACCCGCATCACGCCCGCCGACGAGCGCGTGTTCCAGGACCTCGGGCGTCACGAGATCCGCTTCGATTCGAAGATCGTCCTCGGCGACGACGACATGGCCGACCTGCTCGAGGTGATGAAGAATCGGCGCGTCGTCTACCGCGGCACCGCGCTCGTCTTCGGCACCGAGCCGGCGCGCCCCGTCATCAAGCTGAGCAACAAGCCTGATGGCGCGACCGCGCGTGTCGACGTGGCGCTCCCGGACGGCACCACCCTGCAGCTCAAGGAAGTCATCGTGCTGTGCGGTCGCCGCACGTGGGTCATCGCCGGTCAGAACGCGCACGTGCTCGAGCCCGACTTCCCGCCGCGCATGCTGCGCAAGTGGATGCTCGAGCCGCAGATGTCGTTCCCCCCGGCCCAGCTCGATCGCACGCTGTCGTTCTTCGCCGCGCACCTGCCGCGCTACCGCCTCTCGCTCCAGGCCGACGGCATCGACGTCGACGACACCTCAGAGCCGGGCTTCATCGTCACGCTCGAGGGCCGCGCTGACTACGTCAAGGCGCAGCTCGCCGCCCGCTACGGGCAGGCCGTGACCGTGCCGGTTTCTCCGTCAGCCAGGTACCTTGGCTACGCGAGCGGCGGCAGCGGTGAGGCCCGCAAGCTCTTCCTTCGGCGCGACGAGCTCGAGCGCACCGCGGGCAAACACCTGGTCGACGCGGGGCTTCGCTACGACGACGCCACCAGCTCGTACGAGGCGCTGGGTGACAAGGCGATCGACTTCTGGGCCCATGGGCGCTCCAGCCTCCCGAAGGCCTGGGAGATCTTCGCCGCGGCCCCCCCGAAGCTGCGCATGCGCGCCAAGCTGCGCCCCCGCATCCGGGTGAACATGTCGTCGGTGAACTGGTTCGATCTCGAGGCCGAGTTCGTCAGCGAAGATCAGTCGGTCGATCTCGGCGCCGTGCGCATGTTCCTCGAGTCGGGCCGCAAGTTCATCGCGCTCAAGGACGGCTCGTTCGCCGAGGTCGATCTCGCCGAGCTCAAGGCCGCTGCGACGCTGCTCGAAGAGGCCGGCGCGATGCCGGGCAAGAAGACCACCAAGCTGCCGCTCTTCCACGCGACGGCGCTCGATCTGCTCGCCACCCTCGGTGACGTCGAGGTCGAAGCGAAGGCCAAGCGCGCCATCGCCGAGCTGAAGGAGATCGACGGCATTCCGCCGGTGAAGGCGCCTGACGGCCTGACCGCGACGCTCCGGCACTACCAGGAAGCCGGCCTCTCGTGGCTCTGGTTCCTCTTCCGTCACGGGCTCTCGGGCGTGCTCGCCGACGACATGGGCCTCGGCAAGACCGTTCAGGCGCTCTCGCTGCTGCTCAAGGTGAAGCAGGAGCACGGCAGCAAGCCGGTGCTGGTGGTCGCGCCGACGTCGGTGCTGCCCAACTGGGAGCGTGAGATCGAACGCTTCGTGCCCTCGCTGTCGCGCTTCACCTGGCACGGCGCCGACCGCAAAGAGAACATCGGCATGCTCGAGAAGGCCGACGTCGTGCTGACGAGCTACTCGCTCATCCGCCGCGACATCGAGCAGCTCAAGCTCGTGAAGTTCCGGACCGTCATCCTCGACGAAGCACAGAACATCAAGAACGCCGACTCTGCCACCGCGCAGGCGTGCAAGACGATCGATGCCGACAGCCGTGTCGCCCTCACCGGCACGCCACTCGAGAACCGCCTCTCGGAGCTCTGGAGCATCTTCGATTTCCTGATGCCGGGGTTCCTCGGCAGCGCCGACGCCTTCAACGAGCGCTTCGAGCACCCGATCATGGTGCAAGGCGACATGGAGACGCGCGAGCGCCTCAAGCGCCGCATCCACCCCTTCATTCTTCGTCGGCTCAAGACCGAGGTGGCCAAGGATCTGCCGCCCAAGACCGAGGTCGTCACCTGGGTCGACATGGAGCCCGGACAGCAGGCCCTCTACCGCGAGGTGCTGCAGGAGACGAAGCGCAAGGTCTACGATCAGATCGAGAAGCAGGGCTTCAACAAGTCGCGCATCTCGATTCTGTCGGCGCTCATGAAGCTCCGGCAGGTGTGTTGCGATCCACGGCTGCTGAAGCTGCCGCCGGGCACGCAACTGCCGCCCTCGGCCAAGCTCGAGCGCTTCGGAGAGCTCGTCGACGAGCTCGTTCGGGAAGGGCACCGCGCGCTGATCTTCAGTCAGTTCACCGAGATGCTCGAGCTCCTCACGGAGCAGGCTGACGCGAAGAAGCTCGGCTACCTCTACCTCGACGGCCGCACCAAGGACCGCATGGGCAAGGTCGACGCCTTCAACGCGCCCGACGGGCCGCCCATCTTCTTCATCTCGCTGAAGGCCGGCGGCACGGGGCTCAACCTCACCGCGGCCGACTACGTCATTCATTACGATCCGTGGTGGAACCCGGCCGTTGAAGATCAGGCCACCGATCGTACCCACCGCATCGGCCAGACGCGCTCGGTGTTCAGCTACAAGCTGATCACGCGCAACACCGTCGAGGAGAAGATCCTCGCGCTCCAACAGCGAAAGCGGGAACTGGCGGCTGGCGTCCTGGGCACCGATGCCGACGTGGGCAAGGCGCTCACCGAACGCGACGTCGAAGACCTCTTCAAGATGGAGGAGTGACCGGCCGCTCGCGCATGACCCAGGCCAGCAAGCTGAAGCCGATCGTCGACCCCACCCCCGAGATGGCGAAGGCCCACCGGGGGAAGAGACCCGTCAGGATGGCGGCGATGCCGATCGAGGCGCCGACGAGGACCGCCTGGCGCTGGAAGAGCGCCCACGCCATCAGCCAGTTCGCTGCGACCATCACCAGGTAGAGCGAGAGTGCCGAGTGCAACGGAATCTCGAGCCACCACGCCAGGGCCCACAGCGCGATGGTGCTCCAGGCGCTGACCCGCAGTCCATTGCCGATCTGTCGTTGCGCCCGGTTGTGGGCGGAGCGGCCCACCAGGAAGGCGTACAGCTCGCTCGAGATCACTGGCAGCGAGAAGACGATCAGCGCGTCCGTGATGGTCGGTACGAACAGGCCTGCGGTGGTCGCCACCTGGGCACCGAGGGAGCCGATGCCGACGACCAGCCCGAACGCGACCGCGAACCGTCGCTTTTCCGTCACCGCGAGGTCGATCTCCCGCTCGTGGGCGTCGCGCTCGAGCTCGTTCAGCCGTGCGCTCCGGTTCCGCTGCCGTGCCTCCGCGCCCTCTACCGCGGCGACGAGGTCGGCCGGCTTCTCGTTCATCTGTGACAGCAGAATGCGCGCAGCCCGCGGGTCGTCTCGCGCCAGCTCATGCCGCGCCATCAGGTCGAGCGCGCGTTGGATCCCCCTCTCGGCCCCCTCGAAGTCGGGCCACAACCGACGCACCTGCTCGAAGGCGAACCGGCACTCGGTGAAGAGCGAGTGGGCCTCGAGGCCCAGCAGCGAGACGGTCAGTGACGTGTCGATCGTGACGGCCCGCTCGAGCTGCGCGAGCCGCTGCCTTGCCTGGTCGAACAGTTCGAGGGCTTCACGATGCTGCAGGAACCGGGTGATGGCCTTCTTGAAGTCGAGCACCGACTGGAACCGCGCCTGAGGCAGCCTCGCCATCGCCCGCTGGCAGATAGAGCCGAGCTCCGGCGGCACCGGGCGTGAATACTGCGGAGGATCGTCGGCGCGCGGGTGCGCAGGTTGCGCCTGCTGCAGCCCGAGGAGTGGCGGCTTCCCCTCGAGGATCTCGTAGAGCGTCGCGCCGAGCAGGTAGACGTCGGTGGTGACCCCCAGCTTCGAGGGCTCGTCGGCCGCCATCTCGGGGGCCATGTAGGCCGGCGTTCCCGCAAAGGTGGCTGTGCTCGCGAGCGGCAGCACCTGGTCTTCGGCCAGAGAAACCGCCAGGCCCCAGTCGACCAGGTACACCTCGCCGAAACGGCCGATCAGCACGTTCGCTGGCTTGATATCGCGGTGCAGGACTCCGCGGTCGTGCGCGAAGGCCACCGCGTCGCACACCCGCAAGAGCACCTCGAGATCCTCGACGACCGTACGCCCGGCTTCGAGGGCTTCGCTCCAGGGAGTCCCTTCGACCCGCTTCATCGCGAAGAACGGTGCGCCCGTCGCCGTGGTGGCCAGCAGGTGCACGGGGACGATGTTGGGGTGCTCGAGGCGGCCGGTGACGATCGCCTCGCGGAGCAACGGCGTCGGGTCTCCCTGTGGATCTCGGAGGAACTTCGCAGCGACGGGCCGATCGAGCGCGGTCTGCCGTGCGCTCATGACCTGGCCCATGCCGCCGACGCCGATCGTCTCCCCAAGCTGGAAGTCTGCCGCAGGTGCAGGCTCGTTCTCGACGCGAACGACCGGCAGCGATGCGCCCCGTGCGTCGTCATCGGGCATCGGGTGCGGCCCCGAGGGCGTCGTCGTCGTCTGACTCTGGCGCAGGCTGTCGAGAAGATCCTTCACTCCTCAATCATCGCCGCAGCGTCACGGTCTGTCTGTTTCGTTTTTCTCAGCGTCGGAGGAGGTTGGCTGCTCGACGGGCGGTGGGTCTGACTGGAGCGCCTTCTTGGCGTCAGCGAACACCGCTGCGTTGTAAATCTCTGTCGCCTTGACCTCGGCCTCGGCGGCGGGACCAACGACGGCCGCGGCCGCAACGGCCAGCAGTGCGCCCACGAGCGCTCCCGCCGCGAGAATCCCCAGCGACTCGACCAGGTTGGCGTCAGTCGCTCCGATGATGACGGGAGGCGCCGCCAGCGAGAGAATCGACGCGGCGAACAGGGCGATCCCCGGCGCGAGCCTCGAGGTGGCGTTGCGTCGATGCTCCCGTGCTTCGGGGACACTCTCGAGTACGGACAGGAGCTCCGCTTCGTCGGCGAGCGGCTTCGTGCCTTGTCGGAACGTGGGCTTGCCCTCGGCGAGGCCCATGCCCACCAGTCGCTCGGTCGTTCGGAGGACGATCGGGTGACCGCCGCTCTCACTGAGCGCCGTCTCGGTGCTCCGGCTCGTGCGCGCCATCATCGCGGTGAGGGCCGGGGTGAAGGACGGTGGAGCGAGCAGGCTGGCGACGAGCACCGGGTGGCGATGACGCCCGAGCCGATGGCTCCGCTGATCAGCCCTGACTCACCGGTGAGGAGCCAGGGCGCGACGCAGCCCCCCAGCAGCGAGGCCCCGGCGATCGCTCCGAGCACTGCGCCGCGTTGCTTCGCAGCCAGTGACGCCTCGCTGATGTCCTTCGCTTCCCGCCCGTGAAGCCGATGCGCACGAACACGTCGGGCGACATGTCGGAGACCTTCGCGAGGCCCCTCGAATCAGATGCTGAGCCGCAGCAGCACACCTGCTTGCCCGACCGGCGACGCGAAGCTCGCCGACGCCG
>JBBAQZ010000015.1:561-57684 GCA_040400045.1 Myxococcaceae bacterium | reverse complement strand
AGCCGCAGCAGCACACCTGCTTGCCCGACCGGCGACGCGAAGCTCGCCGACGCCGGAAGCTGACTGGCGAGCTCGCTCGGAATCTGGAACCGGAGCTCGCCGCCTTTCTGCCCGTAGAACACCGCGCCGAACACCTGCACGTTCAAGTACGTCAGCACCCGGAACGTCACGTCGAGCCGCGCCAGCCCCGAGATGTCGTTGAGGTTGAGCAGGTTCGTCGCGCTGATGCTGATCCACGGGAACTCGGGAATGCCGGGCGCCGACGCGATGAGCGCGAGGTAGTGCCGGCCGGCGTAGAGGGGGATCTGCTGCACGGGATCGGGCGTGAGCCGGTACACGCCCTGCGCGATGAAGAGGCCCGCCTGGTACTCCACCGGGTTCGAGTAGCCGGCCGGGTTGTAGAAGTACTCCGCCGCGAGGATGCCGAAGTTCTTGTCGGTGTAGTTGAACTGCCACGACAGGCCACCCGAGACCTGCGCGTACACTCCGGTGCCGCGCCCGATGTTCACGTCGAACTTCGAGAGCTCGTCCGCGTACGCCGCGATGAAGTCTTCTCCGAAGGCGTTGCGGAGCCCCGCCGTCTGCGCTGCGTCGAGGAACGACTGAAACTTCGTGTCCGCGGGGGCGCGGGTGATCACGAAGTCCCGCCCGTCACGCAGCGCCACCTCGCCGTAGACGTCGAACGGGCCGATCGGGAGCGACACGTCGGCGGCGTAGCGGGGCCGTCGTCCGTTCTGCCACACCGCGCCGATTCCCAGCTCCGCCTGCCACACCACGAACTGGGCGCGCAGCGCGCCACCGACGTTGCCGAGCGTGAGCTGGTTGTTGCCCGTACCGATGTTGTCGAAGAGCCCGTAGCCGTAGAAGTTCCAGCCGAGCTTCTCGATCGGCACGTGCACCTTCACCATGTTCACGCCGAGCCGCACGTCGAACGGGTTGAACGGATCGCGTGGTTGCGAGTTGAGGAAGTCGGTCGGGTACCAGATGCGCGACGTGCCCCACCGCACCTTCTGCCGGCCGATGGTGAGGTAGACGGTGCGGGCGATGTCGAAGTTGAGCCAGAGCTGATCGAGCGCCACGGTCGGGTTCTGCGGCGTCGCCCCCGTGAGCCCGATGCCGCTCACGCCCGGGAGCGCCAGGGTGCCCATCATCATGTCGGTCATCGTCGTCGGAGCCGGCGTCGCGGTGCCCGTCGAGCCAGGGCGTGACGGATCGTACTGGAGCCGGGCCACGGCGTAGGCGCGCAGCCGGTCCGTCGGCCGGCCGTCCATGTAGGCCTCGAGCAGCATCGGCAGACTGACGGGCTCTTTCGCGGCCGCCGTGCCTTCTTGAAACAGCACCTGCCCGAACATGTTCAGGTTGGCGCCGAGCTTCAGCGAGTCGGACTTCGCCTCGTCGGTGTCGAACTTGCTCCGGCTGGTGCCGCTGAGCTCGGTGAGGTCGCGGCTGTCTCCACCGTCGGGTGTGAGCGTGGCCTGGGTCGGAGTGTCGGAGCCTCCGCCGAACATCGCGTCTTCCACTGCGCTGCCGGCGTCTGCAGCCGATGGCGAGTCGGACCCGAAGAGATCGGCTTCGTTGGGGCGGTCCTGGGCGAGTGCCAGCGCTGGCGCGAGGCAGCACGCCAGCCACGCGAGTCTCGACGGAGTCATGATGGGGTTCCTCAGCGGCTCTTGGATTCGAGCCACGCCTTGGTGAACATGTTCTGATCGAGTTCGTGCAGGTCGACGGTCTTGAAGAGCACCAGCGTCGAGTTCGACTTCTCGATCTCGTCGAAGATGCGGATCTCACCGGGGAACCACAGCTCGGCCTTCTTCGTGTCGGAGAAGAGCTTCTGCCACTTCGGGTAATACGACGTGCGGGCGAGCTTCCCGGAGAGCGCGAACTCCTGCCGCTTGAGGATGTTGTGCGTGGTCTTGTCGACCCACAGCTTCAGGACGGGGTAGGCCACGTCGACGTTCGGCTTCACCTTGAGATCGATCACGATCGTCTCGAACTTCCCGAGCTTCTCTTCGCCGACGAACGACGGGTCGAATTCCTCTGCGAGCCGTGACTCGTCGAAGTCGGAGCGACGGGTGTTGGTGCCGCCGACGCGCTCACGCTCGGTGGTGCGGTCCCACTTCCCGGTGCCCGGATCGTACGTCCAGAGGTTCTTGTCGAGGCGCAGAATGCCCTTGCCCTCTTCGCTCTTGGGCTTGGCGAACAGGAGCATCAGCTTGTCGTCCGCGTCGCGCCGATAGACGACCATCTCGCGCACGACGTCGGCCTTGTCTTTCTCCTTCTGCTCCAGGTACAGCAGCGCCTTGTAGTCGCCGCCGTTGCGCTGCCGGTCGTCGATCTCCGTGATGATCTTGACGAGCTCGGGCTTCTCGAGCGCCAACACCGGCTTCGGGGCAAACAGCGTGACGGCTGCCATGACACTGACGAGAAAGGAACGCATCGGTTACCCCACGTGAGACATCGCGGAGATCGGCTTGAGCCGGGCCGCAAGGAATGACGGAATCAGCGAGATCAGGGTGATCACGCCGGTGATGAACACCACGGCAAAGACGACCCAGCCTGCGGTCGGCGTCACGATCAGCTTCTCGCTCATCAGAATCAGCTGCCCGCCCTTGGGGAGCTTCAGCGCCGCGTGGTTCAGCAAGAACGACGCGAGACCGCCGATGAGGACGCCGGCCGTCGTGCCGATCAGCCCCAGCAAGAAGCCCTCGGTGACGAACATCGCGAGCACGCTGCCTCGCTGCATGCCGACAGCCCGCAGGGTGCCGATCTCACGCGTCCGTTCGCGAATCGAGATCCACGTCACGTTCATGATGCCCACCCCGATGATGACGGTGCCGAAGAGGAGCACGGTCGTTCCCACCACCGTGAAGATCGTCACGAGCCACTGCACGAAGCTGGTCTCGTCTTCCCAGTTGGTGATGTCGAGCTTCTGGCCCGTCCACGACTCGCGGTTGACGCCATCGAACTTCGCGAAGAACGGCCGTGGATCGTTGTCGAGCAGCTCGAAGCCTTCAGCGGTGAACGACTTGCGCAGCCCTTCCTGCACTGCGCGGACCTTCGAGATGTCCTTGATGTAGATCTGCAGGGCGCCGGTGGTCTCGTCGTTGAGCTGGTAGAGCTGACGCAGGCCGGTGTCGCTCATGTACGTGTTCCAGCTCGAGAGCATGCCGATGTTGGCCGCGATGGCGACGACCGTCACGTCGATGGTGTTGTTGGTGCCCTTGAACGTCGGGGCCGAGAAGGTGAGCCTGTCGCCGACCTTCACGTCGAGTTTCTTTGCCTGCTCTTCGAACAAGAGGAGGCCGTCTGGCCGTTTGAGTCCTTCGAGCGAGCCCTCCTTGACCTGAACGACCTTCACGAACCCCGGCTCATTGACGATGTCGATGCCCCCGATGCCGACCTGCATCGACCCCGTGTCGCTGATCAGCTTCGCCCAGCCGCGCCCACGCTGAACGACGTAGTCGAGGTCCTTCACGTCGCGCTGAACGATGGCCCGGAGCTTCTGATACTGAGTGACGACCGGGGCCGACGAGCTCGCCGTCGACTTGTAGAACCCCGCGACGTTGACGTGCCCACTCATCAGCGTGGTCGCCGAGACGAGCAACGTCGACTTCACGCCGACGTAGATGCCAGCGAGCGTGACCAGGAGCGCAGTCACGACGGCGATCGCGGCGCCCAGCAACGAGGTTCGAATGCGGTGCTGAAAGAGGCTTCGGGCGGCGATCAGCCAGAGGATGGGGTCGAAGATGGTCATGGTTTCACTCGTCCGCCTGCATCGCGCGCAACGGAGACACCCGGGTCGCGATGACTGCGGGGATCAGGGTGGATACGAGGGTGACGACCAGGATGATCGCAAGCGCGATCACCAGGTTGCCTGACGACAACTGGGGCAACAGTCGGGGACCCGAGAAGAAGAAGTAGGCCACGTCGTTGGGGGCCGCGATGCCGCGAACGTGCAAGGCCGCCATCACGGCGCTGCCGAGCAGCATGCCGATGCCTCCGAAGATCACCCCGAGCACCACCGACTCGGTCAACACCATCGTGAGGATCAACGAGCGCTGGGCTCCGATCGCACGCATCGTGCCGATGGTCTGCGTGCGCTGCATCGTCGCCATCATCATCGCGTTGTTGATGATGATCATCGCTAGGCCGAAGATGAACAGCACCGCGAGGAAGAGGACGACCCGGAGGACGGTGATGAGCTGTCCCAGCAGCCCTGAGGCCTGCTGCCACGAGACCGCTTTGATCGAGAGGTCGCGCTCCTTCGAGACGCGGTTGATCGCGTCGATGGTCTGCGTGAGCTTCGTCGGGTCTTTCACCATGACCGCCGCGTTGAGAATGACACCCCCGTTGATCTCGGAGTCCGTGTAGACGCGCTTGACCAGGTCGTCTTCACGCAGTCGGCGGCCCACGCCCGTGAACGAGTTCTCCGCGTCGATGACCCCCGCGGTGGCTTCGGCCACGATGGTGTTCCCTTCGCCGAACAGGGCGTCTTCAGCGTTCTCCCTCGAGACCTCCTTGGCGCCGGTGTCTCGCTGGAGCTGCTTGAGCTCGTCTGCCTTGTCAGCCGTCAGGAACCCGTACAGGTCCCGGAAGCTCATCAGATCCATCAGGCTCGTGCTCCCGGCCAGCGGCGACTTCTCGAGGCCCGTGAAGGCGAACGTGCCGTAGACGCGAACGTTCACCGCTTGAATTGCACCGCCCCGTGAGAAGGCCTTGATCGTGAGGGTGTCTCCGACGCGGACCTTGTAGAGTTCCACCATCGGCGCGAGCTCCTCGTAGAAGTACCGGTGGCGGGCCTCGAGGTTCTCATCCGTGGTGTCGAAGAAGCTCGAGAGCAGGGTGGTGAGGTCAGACTCGGTGCTCCTCAGGAACGCCTGCAGCTTCTTCGTTGCCGCCGCCGTCTTCAGATCGTCCATCTGCAACACGATGTCACGCGTCTGCGCGCGGTTCTCTTTCACGAAGCGCTTGAGCTCGTCGTCGTTCGCAATGAGGCGGCCGTTGGCCTTCGCGTCTTTGAGTTTGTCGAGGCGCCGAGCATTCTTCAGCTTCATCTGATCTTCGTAGAAGAGCTTCGCGATCAGAAAGCCCCGCTGGCCTTTGGGGACCCGGGTGCCGTCGACGATCTGCATGCGATCGAACGAGGTCTGGAAGCGGTCGAGATCGGTGCCGAGGTAGCGCAGGAAGATCAACTGCGCATCCGTCACCTGGGGCGCGATCTTGTTCTCGAGGAACTCGAGCGAGCCCATCGCGTCCTTGTCGAAGTCGTCCCAGAACCCGTCCTGCGCGACCTTCGTGAGCGAGGCCATGACCTCGGGGTCGATGGCCTGATCCCTGAGCATCGCGAGCGCCTTCTTCTGATCGGCCTCGAGCACTCGAATCATCTGACGCACGTGCCGCTGGGTCGAGGTGATGCGGGAGTCGAGTTCCTCGCGAGTGAGCCCCTTCAGGCGGGCATCGGCTGATTGGCCGTCGCGCGCGTTGTAGAGGTTTCGCAGGCGCTCGAGGGTGACATCGACGATGTTCCCGGCCGTGATGAGCGCCCCAGAGAAGCCCATTGGCACGACCTCTTTGACGTTCTCAACCTGCTCGACGACTTCCTTGATGCGCGGGAAGTCCGTCACGGCGGCAAGATCGGGGTCGCCGCCCATGCTGCCGAACAGCGACAGCTCGTCCTTCGACTTCGCCGAGTAGATCTGAATGTGACCGGCCAGCGAGCCGACCACCGAGCGCGCCATCGAGTCATTGAGGCTGTCGAGGAGACCGCCCACGACCACGAAGAGGAAGGTGCCACCAAGAATCAGGCCTCCGATGATCAGGTTGATCGGGCTGGCGAGCAGGTTTCGCCAGGCGATCTGAATCAACATGGCCAGCCGGCTCATCAGCCCCTCGCTTCGACAGGCGAGGCTTCGCCGAGCGAGAGGGCATGGGCGACGGCGTCCTTCGCGCTCTCTCGGGCGAGCACCTTGCCGTCGGCCAGGCGGATCACGGCGTTCGCGTGTTGCATGACCTTGTGATCGTGCGTCGAGAAGATGAACGTCGTGCCCTTCTTCTGATTGAGCTCCTTCATCAGGTCGATGATCTGATTGCCGGTCGCAGAGTCGAGGTTGGCCGTGGGCTCGTCAGCGAGGACGAGGAGCGGATCGGTCACCAGCGCCCGCGCGACGGCCACGCGTTGACGCTGACCACCGGAAAGCTCACTGGGCCGGTGCCTGGCGTGGGTGTGAAGCCCGACCTGCTCGAGCAGGCTCATCACGCGATCGCGGCGCTCCTTCGAGCCAAGCTTCCTCTGCAGCAGAAGCGGGAACTCGACGTTCTGGAACACGTTGAGGACCGCGACGAGGTTGAACGACTGGAAGATGAAGCCGATGGTGTTCAGCCGCAGGTCTGTCAGCTCACGTTCGGTGAGCTTCGCCGTGTCCTTTCCCGCGACCTCCACGACTCCTCGGGTGGCAGTGTCGACGCAGCCGATCAAGTTGAGGAGCGTCGTCTTTCCCGACCCCGACGGGCCGGCGATCGACAAGAACTCGCCCTTCATCACTTCGAGCGAGACTCCGCGAAGGGCCTGGACGACCGTGGTGCCCAACTCGTACTCCTTCACCACGTCGCGAATCGAGACGATCGAGTTCATGCGCGGTTCCGTAGCCCAGCCAGTTCGCTGCCGCATGAAGAAACCCGAAGAGTCGAGCGAAGAATCGAGAAGCGAAGTCGCACGTTGATGGGCCACTCCGATTCCTCTAGCGTGCGCGCCTCTTTGGGAGGGCGCCCTGATGTCCCTGGATGAAGAAGCCATCGCTGAGAAGCTCGCCGAACTCGAACCCGCATGGGCTGGTCGGCCGAACGTCTTCACCCGAGAGATCGCCGCGAGAGACGTCGAGTCCATCTCCGCCCGGCTTGGGGACAGCCTGCCCGCCGTCAGGGGAGACGCGGCGGAAGCCCTCGGCCAGCTCAAGTCCGTCGCGGCGCTTCCGAAGCTCAAGGCGATGCTGCAAGACCCCGATGCGAACGCCCGCCGCTCGGCAGCCATCGCGCTGGCCTCGCTGGGGAACGAAGAGATCGCGAAAGAGTTCGTGAAGAGCCTCCTCGACGGGAGCGCGAAGGTCGTCGCCGGGGCAGCGATGGCGCTTGGGCTTGCGCGCTACAAGGCCGCCGTTCCTTATCTCCTCAAAGCGTACCGGACGGAGCACCCGCGAGTCGCCGCGGCCGTTGCGACGGCGCTGGGCCAACTCGGAGATCGTCAGGCCGTCCCCTGGTTGGTGACGGCGATGAAAACCGGCCTCTCGCCGGTCGAGGCCGCTGCGGCGCTCGGAGAGCTGAACGACCCAGCAGCGACCCGCCCACTGTGCGAAGCGCTCGGGCACGAGCTGCCCGCGCTACGCGCGGCCTCGGCGCGTTCGCTCGGCCGGCTTGCGCAGGCCGGAAGCATCGACTTCGTCCTCAAGGATCAGGCGCTCGCCTCGCTTCACAAGCTCACTGCCGACGCAGATGAACGAGTCCGGTTCTGCGCCGCGCTCGCGCTGGCGGGCTTCGGAGACCCCGTCGGTCAGAAGCAGCTCACCCACCTTCTCGCCAGCTGAACCAACCCGGAGACCCACCATGGCCGCCCGCCGCAACGAAGAGCCCGCCCGACAGCCGATGCCTCAGCCCGAGTACCCCGTCATTGCGACCTTCGTCGATGCTGCCCAGAAAGCCGACGTGGAAGCCCTCTTCGGCGACATCCGAGAAGGCCTCGCGGGTCTGAAGGGGCCGAAGGCGGAACAGGCCAGGAAAGTGTCCAAAGCCATCGAGCGCACCGAGGAGTTGATGTCTCATCTTCTTCAAGTGCGCGAAAAGATTGCCTCGAACCGCAAAGGGAAGCGCTGAAGGGGTGGGGCTCGCAACTCAGGATGCGATTGCTCGAAAATGAGAGCACAGGGCAGCGCTCGCAGGTGCTGGCGGAAATGAGACCCTGACACATCACGCAGTCCCAGGAGGTTTCCCATGGCTGTCAACCGCATTGATTCAACCCCGGCTCGCATTTCCACGAATTTCACCGTCTCGAAGCAGTCGCAGGGCGTCGACTTCGGTCAGCGTATGCAGGCCGGCCTCGCCAACGCAGGCGGCGCGCTTGCTTCTGGCGTCGGTCTGCTTGGCAATGCCGTTCCGGGCGCAGGAATCGTCTCGGCTGCGATCTCGTCGGTGTCGAACCACATCGGCGGTCCCTCGTCTGGCGCCTACGCGGCGACGGGGATGGTCAACGTCAGCGGCGGCACGGGCATCAACACGACGGTCGGCGGTGGTGGTGGGTCGATCGTCTCGGGCGGTGGCGCGGCAGCCCCGAACTTCGGCGCGGGCGTGTCGTCGAACGACGTCGGCATGGGCAACCAGGCCATTTCGGGCATGAGTGGCGAGATGAGCAACATGCTCAAGCTGCAGTACCAGATGCAGCGCGAGAACATGACCTACACCTCGATCTCGAACGTCATGAAGGGCAAGCACGACACCGTGAAGAACACCATTCAGAACGCGCGTTGAGCCGCGTTTCCTGAAGCGGGGCTCACCGAGGGCGACCGGAAACGGTCGCCCTTTGTGCTATTCAGGGGCCTCGGTTCCTCACTCGAAAGGACAGCGCCCTCATGGCCGAGACGAAGTCAGACATCGCCGGCAGTATTCTCCCCGTTTCGAAGCATCAGGCGATGCTCATGCTCGAGTCGGTGTACCTGTGGATGGATCTTGGAAAGTTCGATCACGCCCGTGAGGTCGCCAACGGCGCCGCCGCGCTGATGCCCAAGACCAAGCAGGTGCAGTTCGCGCTCGGCACGATCGAGTTCAACCAGCAGAAATACGACAAGGCGCTCCAGTCGTTCCGGGCGGCGCAGCGGCTCGACCCAAAGAGCGCGCTGGCACGCGCGCACTGCGCTGAGGCCCTCATCTTCATGGCAAAGACCGGTGAGGCCCTGAAAGAACTCCAGAGCGCTCGCGATCTCGAAGACGATGGAGGCGTTCGCGAGTTCGCGTATCGCCTCACCGTGTTCGCCGGCATTGGCGAAGTCGAACGTGCCCTGAGAGAGACCAACGACAAGAAGCGCGCTGAGCGCTTCGAGTTGGCGATCAAGGCGTATCAGCTGGCGTCGAAGTTCGAGCCTGACCGCGCTGAGCCCCGCATTCGCCTGGGCGAGGTCTACGTCCTGACCGGGAAGGCTGGCGAGGCGAAGACCGCAGTCGATGCAGGTCTCAAGCTGTCTCCGAGTGACGAAGAGAACGCCCTCGGCCAGAAGCTGCTCGAGCTCGCCGGCGGCAAGGTGAAGGACGCGCCGAAGAAGCGCTAGACTGCTTCGAATCGAGGAGCACATGTCCGTTCGTGGCGTTGGTCGTGGTGGCAAGGCAGGTGGTGCAGGCCGTGCGGGTGCCGCCGGCGGCGCGAGCGGACCTGCCAAGGCTGGAGGCGCGTTCGGCGCGAAGGTCGATCGAACCGAAGCGCTCGTTGCTCCTTCGGGCCTCGTCGGTTCCTCGAATGTCGGCGCGACGGCGGCGACCAACCCGGTCGTTGCCCAGGCGCTCGACATCGCCCGGCAGATGAAGACGGGTCAGATCAAGAGTCGAGACGAAGCGACCAAGAAGCTGGTGCAGGACATCTTGCGAGACAAGGTCCGCACGCAGTCGAAACACCTCACCGACAAGATCGTCGAGCAACTCAAAGACGACCCCCGCCTGGCCCAGACGCTCGAGCGTTTGTGGACCAAGGCAGAGCAAGAGGAGTAACGGTCCCTTGCCTCTCGTGGAATCAAAGGCGCAGATCCTGGAGAAGTACGGCGCCTATGTTCGGTCGCTCGCTGCCCAGGTGCGCAAGCAGTTCAACTCCCAGTTCGAGATGGATGAGTTGGTCGCGTGGGGCCAGGTCGGCTTGCTCGAAGCGGCTGAGCGCTTCGACGCCCGGGTCGGGGCGAACTTTCTGACCTTCGCGCACTACCGCATCAAGGGCGCCATCTACGACGGCCTGCGGAAGATGGGCGTCTTGAAGGGGGGCGCCGCGGCAGGTGAGCGCGCGAACGCCTACCTCGGCAACCTGTCCGATCGCGAGGGCGGCGGCGGCGGCTTTGAAGACGAGGTCGAGCGCATCTCGAGCGCCGTCACGGGTCTCGCGATGGTGTTCGGCACGAGCCTCGACGGCGCCGACGCGATGCAGATGTCGGATGATGTGCTTCCCGCAGACGAGCGCATTCAACTCGAGCAGATGCGACGCAGAGTGCGTTCCGCCATCGAGAAGCTCCCGGAAAAAGAGCGAAAACTGCTTCAGGGTTACTACTTTCAGAACAAGACCCTCGAAGAAGCGGGCGCCGAGATCGGACAGTCCAAGAGTTGGGCAAGTCGGCTGCACGCGCGGGCAGTTGAACGGCTCAAGCAACTTCTGGAAGATGAAGACGACAAAGAACCTGTAGACGTCTTGAGGAGGCAACACCATGGCGGGTCCACTGGCAGGAATCTCGGCAGCGCAAATCGCGCAGCAGAAACTTCCTCAGCAGCAGGTGTCGCAGCAGGCCAAGGCGGGGCCAAGCTCGTTCGACAAGGCGATGAAGAGCCAGGGCGTCGATCAGGCGCAGAAGCCCCAACAGGCCCAGGCCTCGCAGCAGGTCCAGCACGCCGATAAGGCGCGGCAGGTCGAGCAGGCGGGCAAGATCGAGAAGTCCAGCCTGAACAAGGTCTCCGACAAGATGACCTCGAAAGGCATGGACCCGGTCGCGCAGAGGTCCGAGGTCAACAAAGGCACCGGACTTCTCAAGGGCCTCGTGGCGAACATGGAGAAGGGGCAGGCCTCGATCGACAAGCTCATCAACGGCGGCCTGAGCGGCGCGAACTTCTCGAACACCCAGATGCTCTCGATGCAGGCTGGCATGTACAAATACACGCAGGAACTCGAGCTCGTCGGGAAGGTCGTCGAGAAGGCCACCAGCGGCCTGAAGGACACGCTGAAGACCCAGGTCTGAGAGACGAAGCCAGTCGCTCGAGCAGGTTTCAGGGGCAGTCACCTCGCGGTGGCTGCCCTTTTTCCTTTCCACCCGTAGTAGGGTTTGCGCCGCATGCCCCGGTCCTTCTTTCGCTTCGTCTTTGCGCTTGCTGCCTTCGTTCTTGCCGGTTGCTCGGTGGAGCTGCAGCACGACCTGCCCGAAGACGACGCCAACGAGATCTACGTGCTGCTGCAGTTCCACGGCATCAGCGCAGCCAAGATGAAGGAAGAGGGCGGTAACGAGCCTCGGTACATCATCAGCGTGCCCAAGCAGGACGTCGCCGCGGCGGCGCAGTTGCTGAAAGACCATTCGCTGCCGCGCCCCAAGGCCGACGGCCTGGCGATCTTCAAGAAGATGAAGGGCATGATTCCGACGCAGACGGAGGAGCGCGCGATGTTCATCGAAGCGCTCGCCGGCGAGGTGTCGAACACGCTCAACCGCATTCCGAACGTCCTCGAAGCGCGAACGATCGTGATGATCCCCGAGGTGAACGATCTCACCCAGCCTGAGAAGCGCCCCCAGCCTTCGGCCTCGGTGTTCCTCAAGTTCACGCCCGAGGACGGCAAGGCTCCAGTGACGCCTGGCGAGGTGCAGGAGTTCGTCGCCAACTCGGTCAGCGAGTTGAGGAAGGAAAACGTCAAGGTGCTGATGGTCGAGGCGAAGGCGGTCTCCACGGGGGACTTCGACCCAGCGAGGCAGCAGCAGTCGGTGTTGGGACTGCGAATGGAGAAGGCGAGCGCAGACACGTTCAAGGTGATGGTGGCGATCAACGCGCTCCTCTTCATCGCGCTGGCCGGCGTCGCAGCGTTTCTCGTCGTTCGGAAGCCGGGCGGCGGCAATGGTCGTCCGACGCGCGCGAAGAGCCAGGAAGGGTGACTCCAGGTCGGATCGGGCGGGTGACGAGTGGAACAGTTCTTCGCGTCACTTTCGAAGCGGCAGACGATGCTGCTGCTCACGTCGCTGGCGTTCGGCGGGTCTGATGCCCTCGCGTCCTTCGAGCACCTGGGGCCTGAAGAAGAAGAGCTGCTCAAACACCGGGCGCAGCACCTCCTTCAGATTCCCCGAGACAAACGCATTCCCCTGGTGATCCAGGAGATCAAGCGCATCATCACGATGCGACGGCGCCAACTCGCCAACGCCGATGCCAAGCGGCTCGCTGCCTTGTTGGCGAAGGAGCGGAGCTCGCTGGTCGAGGTCGTCCTTCGGGCGCTGCCGTCCGAGCTGGCCGATGCCTGTCGCGCTGAGCTGGGTCCACGACCGACGGTCAAGCTCGGCCGCGACGTTCGGCCTGACATCCTGTCGATTGTCCGCTGGAAACTGGAAGAAGGGCTCAAGCGGGGCGCACCCCAGGTCGGCACCTTCCGGTTCACTGATGTTCTGATGATGCCGCAGCGTGAGGTGATCTCGATCTGTGATCGCATGGGCGCGCGCGTGCTGGCGACTGCGGTCGCGGGCCTCAACGACGCAGATCGTGACGCGCTCCTGGGAAAGCTGCCACCCGATCAACGGGCGTTGGCCGCCAAGGCGGCTGAATCGGGGCGCGCCCGCCGATTGTCGGCGGCCGACGCAGCGACCGTCCTCGAAATCCACGGCGCTCTCGAGAACCCCTCGACCGGCATGCGCTCCGCCGGCGTGCAACGCGTGATGAGAGCGGCGGTGGCACAAGCTCCGGAGTTCGCGCAGCGCCTCGTCGAGCGGCACCTCGGCGGCGAACTCGGCGCGGTGATGCAGCGGTGGCTGCGCGAGGAAAAGAACAAGCCCGTCAAGGGCGACGGCGGTCGGCTCGACATCGTCGAGCAGATCGAGCGGCTCGCGCAGAGGGGCGTGATCGATCGGCCCTTGCGCCTGCCGCCGCCGATGAAGCCTCCCGGCCCGCCGGTGCTGCAGCCCGCGCCACCCACGAGCGGGCCGCCAGTCAGGCGGAGCAGCTCCCCTGCGCTGCCGCCCGTGAAGCAGCCCGAACCTGCTCCAGAAAGGCGCGAGCCTCGCCGCCCGGAAGTTCAGAGCCCGGGTGGTGGGCGGCGCGACCCCATCGCGGAGCGCAATGCGCGTCGCGCCGGAGTGGCTTCTTCGCGACCGCCAGCCTCCAGCCAGAGCCAGGAGCAGGGTCGAAACGCCAACGACGCTTCGGCCTCTGGGGTCCGGCGCATCATGCGCGACGGCAAACTGCTGTCACGCGACCCGAAAGAGACGGTGTTGCCGCCCAAGGCGCTTCGACGAGCGATGACGTCGCCGGCCGTGCAGGAAGTGCCGAAGCGACGTGAACGGTCTCCAGACGCGAGTCCAGTCGTGAAGGGCCCCTCAGGGCGTGGACCGGGCGGACGTTCGGGCTAGAGTCGCAGGTGAATGGAAGACGAACGTCGGCCGCCGTCGCGAGTGTTGGGCAAGGTGATCAAGAGCGACAGTGGCGAGCAGGGTCCCGTTGCGGAGAAGCCCATGCTGCCCCCCCCGCGCCGAGGTGGGGTCGTCAACGCGGAAGAGTACGAGGCCATGACGACCGCGAAGCAGATCGTCGCCGAAGCGCAGCGGAAGGCCGAAGAGATCAAGACCGAGGCCCTTCGCTTCAAGGAAGAGGTGTTCTCCAAAGCTCGTGACGAAGCGAAGGCCGATGTCCAGGCTCGCGCTGCCGAAGAGTTGGCGAGGGCGAAGATGCAGGCCGGTCAGATCGTCGCTGACGCCGAGAAGGACGTGCTCGAGCTGGCGCTCAAGATGTCTGCGAAGATCATCGGGCGCGATCTCGAGCGTGATCCCCAGATCGTCCTCGAGATCTGCGCGACCGCGATCGAAGCCGCACGCGGTTCCAAGGCGATGGTGCTGAAGGTTCACCCGGAAGACGGCAAGGTGCTCCGCGAGAAGCGCCCTCGACTCATGGAGTTGATCGGCCGCGCGGTCGACATCGCCATTCGCGATGACGCCGAGGTCGAGCGCGGCGGTTGCGTGATTCAGACCGAGTACGGCGTCATCGACGGGCAGATCCGGACGCAGTTCGAGATGCTCAAGAACGTGCTGATGCCCGATGGCCAGAAGAAGGAGTCGAAGTAGCCATGGATCTCCGGCGCTACCATGAGATCCTCAAGACCGCGCAGCTGGTCCGCGTGCGTGGGCGAGTCACCGAGCTGACGGGCCTCGTGATCAAGGCCGCTGTACCCAACGTGCGCATCGGCGAGGTCTGCATCATCAAGCGTGGCCACCAGTCCGTTCGCGCGGAGGTCGTTGGCTTTCAGGGTGAGCAGGTCATGCTGATGCCGCTCGGTGAGCTCTCGGGCATCGGGCCGGACAGCGAGGTCATTCCGACCGGGCGGCCGCTGACGATTCGCGCTGGGGACGGGCTGCTCGGGCGCGTGTTGAGTGGCCTGGGTGAGCCGATCGACGGCAAGCCGCTGCCGACCGAGGGCATGTCGGACTGGGCAGTCGATCGTGATTGCCCAGACCCCTTCAAGCGGATGCGCATCACCAAGGCGCTGCCGCTCGGGGTGCGCTGCATCGATGGTCTGCTCACCGTCGGAGAAGGCCAGCGCATCGGGCTCTTCGCAGGCTCAGGCGTCGGCAAGTCGACGTTGATGGGGCAGATCGCGCGCAACACCACGGCGGAGCTCTCCGTCATCGCGCTCATTGGCGAGCGTGGTCGCGAGGTGCTCGAGTTCATCGAGGACGCGCTCGGCCACGAAGGCATGAAGCGCTCGGTGGTGGTCTGCGCGACGTCTGACCAGCCGTCACTGGTTCGACTCCGCGCCGGTTACGTCGCGACTTCGATCGCCGAGTATTTCCGCGAGCGCGGTGGCAACGTGCTCTTCATGCTCGACACGGTGACTCGGCTCGCGCGCGCCCAACGCGAGATTGGCCTCGCCATCGGCGAGCCGCCCGCGCGACAAGGGTACCCGCCGAGCGTCTTCTCGATGCTGCCGCGAATGCTCGAGCGCACGGGGAACAGCGACAAGGGCCGCTGCACCGCGATCTACACGTGCCTCGTGGCCGGCGGCGACATGGAGGAGCCGATCGCCGACGAAGTGCGCGGTATTCTCGACGGTCACTTCATCTTGAACCGCGCAATCGGCGAGCGAAACCAGTGGCCCGCGATGGACGTGCTGGCCTCGCTGTCTCGCGTGATGAGCCAGATCGCAACTCCGGAGCACAAGAAGGCCGCCGGTCTGTTGCGTCAGACGCTGTCGACCTACGAGAAGCAGCGCGACCTGATCTTGCTGGGCGCCTACCAGTACGGCACCGACCCCCGAACCGACTACGCGATCGACAAGTACGACCAGATCATCGGGTACTTGAAGCAGGACACCCACGACAGCACCCCGTTCGACGAGACCGTGCAGCGGCTGGTCGACATGTTTGCTGACGCGCCCACCATCTGAGCGTGACCGGTGCTAGGCTTTTAAAGCCGCATGCCTCCGTATCGACTCCAGGTTCTGCTCGACATCCGCATGAAGGCGGAAGAGGAGGCCAAAGAGGCCTTCTCTGCTTCCGTCAAGGCCCTCGATGTCGAGAAGAAGAAACTCGTCGGCATGCAGAAGGACCTCGAAGATCGCAAAGTTGGCCGCAAAGCGAAGGTGGCGGCGTTCCTCGACGACGTTGCGAAGAAGGGTGGTGGCATCTCGGGGTTTCAGCAGATGAACCGCTTCGAAGACCGCCTCAAAGACGAAGAGGCCCAGCTCTCGCTCGAGATTGAGCGCCAGAAAGAGTCGGTCACCGAGGCCGAGAAGCTCGTCGAGCAACGTCGGCAGGAGATGGCGGAAGCGGCGACCGAGCGCAAAGCCATCGAGAAGCACAAAGAGACCTGGGCCAAGCAAGTGCGCTTCGAGCGGCAGCAGAAGGAAGAGATGAACCAGGAAGAGATCGGCGGTGTGCTTCACCTCGCCCGTCGTCGCGCCGCGGAGAAGAAGTCATGAGTCGAGTCGACGACGATCGCCAGGCAGCCCGCGCGGCCGAACGCCAGATGGAGACGCGCCGGAACGAAGAGCTCCAGAAGGGCAAGAAGGCCGCCGAGAGCACCACCTTCAAGAAGCTCGTGGGCCAGCAGCAGACGCAAGCCCAGGTTCAGCAACGCCAATCGGCCGAGAAGCAGCACGAGCTCGGCAAGAGCGCGATCGCCTCGCTCCTCGAGGGCTCCGAGGCTCATGCCAAAGACGAGACGAAGGGCGCCCGGGAGGGGCAGCAGACGTTCACGTCTCGGCTCAAGGGCTCGAACGCCAGCGAGAACCTGAACAAGGCGACCCGAAGCGAAGGTGAACATCAGCAGGCCGTCGGTGAAGGCGGGCGGCAGGTCGACCAGCAAAGCACCCAGACCGCACAGACCGACAAGGGCAACACTTCACGCGGGCTCGAGGGCCGCAAGGCGGACGCGGCGCACGGCCGTGCGGCGCTCGAAGAGGCTCACGAGTCCTCCGAGGTGTCGTCGACCGGCGCTGCGGCCGCCGGTGGCGCGCGCGGCGAGAAGGGAGACCTCAAGGCCGACGCAGACAAGGGCGGCGGCGGGCAGGGCGGCGGTGGCCAGAAGGACGGCAAGGACTCGCCCGCCATGCAGCCCGGCTTCCGCTTCAACCCTGCGCTGATGGCACCGGTGCCAGTCGCCAAACAGAAAGACGTGTCGGGCTCGGAACGGCTCCGCAAGGTCGCCAACGAGCTCGCTCAGACGATCGTCGAGAAGGTACGCATCGGCACCAACGCGGCCGGCAAGGTCGAGTTCCAGATCGATCTGCGCAGCGACGTCCTCAAGGGGCTCTCGGTCAAGGTCTCGAGCCACAACGGCAAGATCAAGGCGGTCTTCCAGGGCTCTGATCGCGACGTGATGAAGCTCATCGAGGAGCAGAAGGAGTCGCTCACGAAAGCGCTCGCGGCCCGAGGCCTGACGCTCGAGGACTTCAAGCTCGAGGGCCGCCCGTGAGTGACAAGGGCGAGCGGACGATGATGATCGACGTCTCGAAGATCCGGCCCAAGGCGCCGACTTCGGGCAAACAGTCCCGCCGTGCACCGCCGCCCGCACCGGTCGCCCGCGAATGGAAGCCATTCACCTTCACGGACCTCGAGCGCGTCTCGAAGACGCACAGTCGGCTCGTTCGCAACCTCGAGTGGATGTTGCCCAACGTCCGCTCCACGGGCGAGGTCAGCGAGGTGGTGAAGAAGCGTCTGGGCGAGATGCTCGACGAGAAGATTTCGTTGCGCGCCGAGTACGTGCACTTCATCCACCCTTCGAAGCTCAAGCGGTACGTCGGTGATCCGACCTTCCTTGGTGTGTTGGCCCCGATTCCGAACAAGGCGCGCGGGCTCCTCGAGGTGGAGATCGGCCTGGCCCATTGGGCGATCGACACGCTCCTGGGTGGTACCGGTGAGGCCGTCGGTCTTCGCCCGCTGACAGACATCGAAGAAGGCGTGATGACGTTCGTGGTCCTCGAGACGCTCAAGGCGCTCGCGCCGAGCCTGGACAGTTCGCTGCCGAAGCTGCGGCTCGAGACGATCGCACCCTCGCTCGAAGAGGCGATGTCGGTGCTGAACGAAGAAGAGACGCTTGCGGTGGTGCAGCTCAAGGCGATCTTCGGTGGACACACGGGGTACGTCAGGCTCTTCATTCCCGAGAGTGTGCTTGCGGTGGCCGAGCCCCCGCCTGACGCGCTGGTTCGTCGGCAACGCCGGGCCATCGACGCCGTGGAGCACGCCTCGCGGCTGTCGAACGTGAAGGTCTGGCTGCGTGCAGAGATCGCCCAGGTCGAGATCTCGGCGGGTGATTTGTCCCAACTGCGCGAGCGCGACGTCGTGCTGGTCGACGGCTTGTCTGCGAGGCCTGATCAAGGACAGGGTGGCACGGGGAAGCTCAAGCTCGGGCTCGCCCGAACGGGGTATCTGGCGGCCGACATCGCCATCGAGTCCGATCGATACCTTGCGACCGTGACTGCCATCGAGATCGGCGAGCCACCGGCGCCGGGCGGGCCAATCGAAGGCGAAGCGCAGGCCGAGGGTGAGGCCGAAGGCGCTGAAGTCGAAGAGCGGGCTCTGGACGAGGGTCCAGATGAGTCCACCAATCCCGGAGCCGAGAGGGCAGACATGGAAGAAGGCCAGGCAGAAGGCGCGGACTTGCTGAACGACGTGCCGCTGCAAATCGCAGTCGAGATCGGGCGTCTGCCCATCACCGCCGAAGAGGTGGTGAGCATCAAGGTCGGCCACGTCTTCGATCTCAACCGCCAGGTCGGCGAGCCGCTCGATCTCTCGGTGAACGGGAAGATCGTGGCCCGTGGCGAGCTGGTCGAGATCGAAGGCAACCTCGGCATTCGCATCGTCTCGCTCGCGGGCTGACATGGGGCGCTGGGTGTTGGTGAGCGTGCTGCTCCAGTCGGCGCTCGTCGTCGCAGAGGCCGATGCCGGTCGCGACGCGGGCCACGCCGACGTCACCGCGACGGCGGCGGAAGCGCCGCGACCGATCGTTGCGGAACCTGAGATTCCAGTGTCGGAGCCGCCCGAGCTGCTGCGCGAGTCGGAGACGGATCTCGGGTGGTCGCTCGTTCGCACCTTCGTCGTTCTCGGCCTGGTGATCGGCCTTGCGTGGCTGACGCTGAACGTCGGGCTCCGTCGCCTGATGGGCCTGGGACCGGCCGCGGGAAGACGAGGTATCGTCACGGTCGTCGAGCGGGTGCCGCTCGACCAGAAGCGTATTCTCTACGTGGTGCGCGCGGGCGAGGAGGTGCTGCTGCTCGGGGGGAGTGACCTGTCGGTCACCTTCCTCACCAAACTCGATGCGAAGGTGATCGACGAGATCGCGCCGAAAACGTCCGGGCAGGTCGCGCTGAGCCCGTTCTTGCAGAAACTGCTGGGGAAGAAGGATGCTCCGCCTCCTCCAGCCACATGACTGGACCCTTCGCATGACGCGACGCCTGTCCTCCTGGTTCCTCTTTGCCTCGGTGCTGCTCGCGCCGGCCCTGGCGTTCGCGGCGAAGAAGGGTGGTGGCGACCCCGAGGCGGGCATCGGCGGAGACGTCTCGTTCGCGAATCGCCCGCTGGTGCTGATGATCGCGCTTGGCGCGCTCGGCTTCGCGCCGTTCGTGCTGCTGATGGTGACGAGCTTCGTGAAGATCTCGGTCGTGCTGTCCGTGGTGCGCTCGGCCCTCGGGACGCAGCAGATCCCGCCAACGCAGGTGATCACCGGGCTCGCGATCATCCTCACCGTCTACATCATGGCGCCGGTCGGCCAGGAGATGTTCCGGGCCGCCGACGATGGAGAGGTCGCCGAGGGCCGCAGTGTGCTCGACGCGAAGAACGTCGACACGCTCCTGGGCGCCGCGAATCGAAGCAAGGAACCGCTCCGGGCCTTCTTGAACAAGAAGGTGACCAAGAAGGACAAATCGCTCTTCTTCGGCCTGGCCCTCAAGCTCCGCAAGCCCGACGATCGTAAGTCGATCACCGAGAACGATTTCCTGATCCTGGTGCCAGCCTTCGTCGTCTCGGAGCTCAAGGAGGCCTTCCAGATCGGCTTCCTCTTGTTCGTGCCATTCCTCGTCATCGACATGGTCGTCGCCAACATCCTGCTCGCCCTCGGCATGCAGATGCTGTCGCCGACCACGATCTCGATGCCGTTCAAGCTGCTGCTCTTCGTGCTCGTCGACGGGTGGTACCTGATCGCGAAGGGTCTCGTCGTCGGCTACCTCTGAGGGTTCATGCACCAGCTCACCTACGTCACCCAGCAGGCCTTGATCCTCGTGCTGGTCGCTTCCGGTCCGCCGATCATCATGAGTCTGATCGTCGGGTTCGCGGTCTCGGTCTTCCAGGCTGCGACGCAGATTCAGGAGCAGACGCTGTCGTTCGCGCCAAAGCTCGTCATCGTCTTCGGAGTTCTCGGCCTGGCCGGCCCGTGGATCGGCTCACAGCTCCTTCGCTTCACCTTCAACATCTACGACCGCTTTCCCGCGCTCATCGCGCACTGACGATGGATCTGACGGGCATCCTCGCCGAAGTCCGGAACCAGCTGGGCATCCAGACTGACTTCACTCAGGTCATGCTTGGGTTTGCCTTGCTGATGGGCCGGGTGCTTCCGGTGATCATGCTCACCCCGTTCCTCGGCGGCGAAAGTGTGCCGTCTGAGGTGAAGCTCGGGCTTGGCGTGCTGCTCGGCCTGGTGCTCTACCCGCTGCTGATCGTCCAGGCGCAGAACGTGCCGGTGTCTCCGCTCATCTTCATCGGGCTGATGTTCAAGGAGCTGTTCATCGGTCTGGCACTGACGATGGTCGTGAACATCATCTTCGACGCCGCGAACGTGGCCGGCGGGCTCATCGACGTCATGTCGGGCACCAACCAGGCGCAGCTCTTCGTGCCGCAGTTGGGGCAGCAGGTGACGCTCTTTGCCAACCTCAATCTGCAGCTGACGACAGTGACCTTCCTCACGCTCAATGGCCATCATCTGGTGATCTCGGCGTTCGCTGACAGCCTCGCGATGATTCCGCTCGATCAGCTCCCGAAGTTCAGCTCTGGCTTCTGGCCTTTCTTCGACACGATCATCCGCATCGCTGGCGATATGCTGCGCATCGCGCTGGCCATCGCCTCGCCGGTTCTGCTGGCCACGTTCCTCACGGATCTCGCACTCGGCATGATCAACCGCGTCGCACCACAGGTGCAGGTCTTCTTCGTCGCCATGCAGATCAAGCCGGCCGTGACGATCATGATCATGCTGACGGCCATGCACCTCATCCTGAACCGCTCGGTGGAAGAGTTCGGCGTCATGTTCCGCTGGCTCAGGCTCGCCATGCACCTGCTCGCGTGACGGAGACCTGCCATGTCCGAGGGTGGTGACAAGACAGAGGAAGCGTCTCAGAAGAAGCTCGACGACGCGCGGAAGGAAGGCAGCGTCTGGAAGTCGAAGGATCTGTCAGGCGTCTTTGCGTTCGCGATCGCCATGGGAGTCGTGAAGTCGACCTGGAGCACCGTGGAAGAGCGCATCACGATGCTCTTCAACTTCGTTTTCGATCACATCGCGCACCCTGTCGCGCTGAACATGGCCATTGCGCAGTTGCTCAGTCTCGCGCTCATGACCCTGCTCTTGTTGTGTATACCGATCGCGTTCTCTGCAGCCATCGCTGGCGGGCTCGTCGAGTTCCTGCAGGTGGGGCCGCTGCTCGCGCTCAATGCGCTGATGCCAAAGCTCGAGAAGCTCAACCCAATCAGCGGTCTGAAGAACCTGATCGGCAAGAAGCAGATCATCGAGCTTGTGAAGTCGATGGCGAAGCTGGGTGTGACGGGCTGGGTGGTGTGGGGCGTCGTTCGCGACGCGATGGCGCTGGTGGTCGCGACCATCGATGGCGACGCGGCCATGACCATGACCGTGCTGGGAGAGCTGGTGTCGCGGGTCGTCACGAAGGTGACGATGCTCTTCATCGGCTTCGCGATCTTCGACGTGTGGTGGCAGCACAAGTCGTACATGAAGGATCAGATGATGTCGAAGGACGACGTCAAGAAGGAGTACAAGCAGAGCGAAGGCGACCCGCACCACAAGGCGCATCGAAAGCAGATGCACCAGGAGATCATGGAGGGCGCTCAGATGGAGGCCGTCCAGGGCGCCGACGTGATCGTCACGAACCCCGACCACGTCGCGATCGCGCTCAAGTACGATCGCGATCGAGACGGCGCGCCGCGCATCATCGCGAAGGGGCTCGATTTCAAGGCCGAGAAGATCAAGACGATCGCCCGCGAGTGCGAGGTGCCGATGCTGCGCAACGTGCCGCTTGCCCATGCGCTGCTGCGAACCGAGGTCGGCCAGGAGGTGCCGGAGGAACTCTACGACGCGGTCGCCGAGGTCCTGAACTTCGTCTACCAGCTGAAGAACCCCGCTCCTTCGGTGGCGCGCGCTTAATTCCCGGGCCGAGCCGGTGTTAGCCTGTCCCCGTGGCTGAAGACCCCGACATGGCGATCGCGCTCAAGTACGATCGCGAGAAGGACGGCGCCCCGCGTGTCATCGCGAAGGGCATGCGACTCAAGGCCGAGAAGATCCGGGAGATCGCGAAGGCCGCCGGCGTTCCGTTCATGAAGAACACCACCCTGGCCGCGGCGCTCTACCGCGTCGATGTCGGCCAGGAGGTCCCCGAAGAGCTCTATGACGCGGTCGCCGAGGTGTTGAACTTCGTGTACGCGCTGCAGCAGGAACAGAAGAAGAAGTGACTCTCGCGGGAGCCTGAACGATGGCGAAGGTCGGACAACAGCCCAAAGCACCCTTGTGGCCGTGGGGCGGCCCGCGCAGCGTCCGCGACAAGCTCGTCGGGCAGGCGCAGGTCACCAGCAAGGTCAAGAAGAAGGGCGACCCGAAGAACCCCGCGCTTGCCTCGGCGGCCTTGCTCGACTTCATCGCGCCCGCGCACTCTGCCGAAGAACTCCGCCTTCCCATGCCTCCAACCCCTGCGGGGCACGGTGGCGACCTCGAGGGGTTCCTCGACCGACCCCACGTCTCCACGGTCGCCGAGCGCATGAGCGAGTACCGTCAGGCCGAGCTCGAGCGTGGAATGACGGCCGTTCGCGCGGCGCCGGAGCGCGTCGATCGCCTTCGCTCACTGCTCCAGCGTGAGGCGCAGATGCTCAACCTCGTCGGCACCGTCGGCGAGGCCATGAGCGAGGTCGAACGCCGGCGCCGCGAAGAGCAGGCAGAAGAGGCCTTCTGACATGGCTGACACCGACGCCGCCCTCGCGAGCCGCCTCCAGAAGTGGGCCGATGGGAAGGCCACCCTCAAGGACGTGCGCGGCTACAGCAACGAAGAACTCTATTCGATCGCGCGAATGGGGTACTTCTTCTTCTACCAGGGCAAGCTCGAAGAAGCGCGAACCATCTTCCAGGGCCTCTACGCGGTCAATCCGCTCGACTCGTATTTTGCAAAGGCCCTTGGCGTTGTGGAGATGGCCGCGGGAAACCCTGCGGGCGCGATGGCCGCGTACGATGTCTGTCTCAAGCTTTCGCCTCAAGATTCAGCAGCTTATGTCGGTCGGGCCGAGGTGAAGGTGTCGCAGGGACAGCGCTCTGGGGCGGTTGACGATCTTCGACGAGCAGCCCAGTTCGTCCAGCCGGAAGACCCCCTCAAGGAGAAGATTGGGGCACTTCTGCAGCGGCTTGCCAGAAAGTAAGAACGAGACGCAACTCAGAAGTGGTGGTCGAGATAATCTTCACATCAGCGCCGGGGAATACACCTCGGCATACTCGGAGCAAACATCATGGCCTTCATCGGAAGCGTCGTTCGCACGTTCAAGCCGTTCGTCAGCAACGTCATCAAGTCGGTCGCTCCTGCGGCTGTCAACGCGCTCAAGGGCATCGCTGGCAAGGGCATCGACAGCCTGTTCTCGGCCGGCACCAAGGGCCTCCAGGGTCTCCTTGGCAACGTCCCCTTCCTCGGGCCCCTCGCTTCCAACCTGCTCGAGAAGTACGCACCCAAGCTCGCTGACATCGCCAAGAACTTCGTTGGCGGCAACCTCGACAAGCTCCTTGGCCAGATCGTCGGCCAGCCGACCTCTCGCCCGGTTCCGGGCACGGGTGGGCAGACTGTGACGCCGCCGCCGCTCGAGACCCGCGCGCCGGACATCATCCGCAACACGCCTCCTTCGTCGAACGGCAACGCCTCGACGGGCGTCGGCGGCAGCACCGGCGGTGGCAGCACGGGCGTCGGCTCCGGCGCGACCCCGAGCGGCGGCTTCCCGAAGTACCCCACGGCGCCTTCTGACCCGAAGGACCTGGCGGCGCAAAACAAGTACCAGGAAGACATGTTCAACTTCCAGCAGGCCTCGCAGAACATGCAGCAGTACTGGACGATGATGCAGAACACCCTGAAGGCGATGGGCGACACCATCCGCAACAGCCTCAGCAAGCTGTAACAGCGGGGAAGATCTCGCTACAATAAACTGGGGATCTCTTCGGAGGTCCCCAGTTTTGTTTTTTCTACCAACGACGACGAACGTGGTTCGAGGGGAACAATGAGCAACGACAAGCGGGAACCGCCGAAGCCGATTTCGCCTGGCGTGCCGGTCACGGCGACGGGCCAGGTCATCAGCGGAGAGGTGACCAAGGACTACG
This sequence comes from Myxococcaceae bacterium, assembly GCA_040400045.1. GTDB lineage: Bacteria > Myxococcota > Myxococcia > Myxococcales > Myxococcaceae > Xiheimicrobium. The sequence goes on along the minus strand of JBBAQZ010000015.1, from coordinate 33,669 downwards.
AGAAGATCCTCTACACGCCCGAGCGCCAGAAGATGCTCCAGAAGGGCGAGCTGACGCTGAAGGACTACCACGCCATCAGCGGCCCCGAGATGCTCCAGATGGCGCTCATCGGGTTCCGCATGTACGAGAACGGCAAGTACAGCGAGGCCGAGACCATCTTCAACGGCCTCATCGCGCTCGATCCCCGGGAGGCGTACTACTACACGGCCCTCGGCGCCGTTTTCCTCGCGCAAGATGAGTTCGAGCGCGCCAAGCACAACTTCGACACCGCCCTCGTCTTCAACCCGAAAGAGCTCGCGGCGTACGTCAACCGTGGCGAGGTCCATCTTCGGATGGGCAACGTCATGGAGGCTGCCACCGACTTCAAGTCGGCCGTCGACCTCGATCCTTCCGGCAAGGACCCGCTCGTGATTCGCGCGCGCGTGCTGGCCGCTGCAGCGCTCGAGCTGATCGAGAACGCGCAGGGCGAAGGTGACGCGAAGAAGGAGCCGGCGAAGAAGGCCGAGCCCGCGAAGAAGCCTACGCCCGCGAAGAAGAAGTGACGCGCAGTGAAGTCCTCGCGGAAGCACACCCCGGTTCCCGTCGTCCACTTCCCGAAGAAGGCGACGAGGACCGTCAGCCGAACCCAGACCATCCCTGAGCTTTTCCTGGGCGAGGACACGAAGACGGAAGAGCTCGACACCTCCGAGCGCCGGAGCAAACGGCGCTCGAAGAGTGGGTCATTCGCTCGCACCACGCTCAGTGACGAAGCCCCCGCGCCTGAGGCCGAGCACGCTCGAGCCGACATGGCGGCCCTCGGTCACGTGCTCTTTTCCCGAGGCAAGATCGCCGAAGCCCGCGTCATCTTCGAGGGCCTGGCCGCCGAGGCTGCCGACGCCTTCGTCTTCACGATGCTGGGGACGATTCACCTCGCCCAGAACGAGCTCGACAAGGCGCTGGCTCGTTTCGAAGAGGCGCTCAAGCTCGACCCCGAAGATCTCGCGGCGCTCGTCTATCGGGCCGAGATTCGCCTGCAGAAGAAGCGCGTTCGGCAGGCGATCGACGATCTCCAGAAGGCGATCGGCCTTGGCAGCTCGAGCGAACCCTTCGTCGACCGAGCCCGCCGTCTGCTTCAGATGGCCAGACGGGCAGTCAAGCGCTGAGCAGGCCTTCGCGCCCAGGCGGTTTGGGCTAGGCTCTCGGGCCGATGGCTTCTGGCCCCAACAGTTTCCTCAGCAAGTACTCCGACATCGTCCTCGCAGTGATCGTGATCTCGATCATCGGCATGCTGATCGTGCCGCTGCCCACGATCCTGCTCGACATCCTGCTGACGGTGAACATCAGCCTCTCGGTCATCATTCTGCTGATGACGATCTACATCCCCGGTGCCCTCCAGTTCAGCGCGTTTCCGACGCTGCTACTGCTCACCACGATGTACCGGCTCTCGCTGACGGTCTCGACGACGCGGCTCATTCTGTCGACCGGTGACGCAGGCGAAGTCGTCTACGCGTTCGGTAACTTCGTGGCGCGCGGCAACTTCGTCGTCGGCGGCATCATCTTCGTCATTCTCGTCGTGGTGAACTTCATCGTCATCGCGAAGGGCTCGGAGCGCGTGTCCGAAGTCGCGGCGCGCTTCACGCTCGACGCCATGCCCGGCAAGCAGATGTCGATCGACGCAGACCTGCGAGCCGGCTCCATCGACATGGAGGAGGGCAAGCGCAAGCGCCGCGACCTCGAACGAGAGAGCCAGCTCTTCGGCGCCATGGACGGCGCGATGAAGTTCGTCAAGGGCGACGCCATCGCCGGCATCATCATCACCGTCATCAACGTCGTCGGCGGCCTGGCGATCGGTGTCGCGCAGAAGGGCATGGCCGTCGGAGACGCCGCCAAGAAGTACTCGCTGCTGACGATCGGTGACGGTCTGGTCGGCATGATCCCCGCGATTCTGATCTCGACGGCGGCCGGCATCATCGTGACGCGCGTCGGTGGTGAAGAAGAGGGTGCCCACCTCGGCAAGGACATCGGCGGCCAGCTGGTGGCCTTTCCCCGAGCGATCGCCATCGCCGGCGGCATGCTCATCGGCCTCGGCTTGATTCCCGGTCTGCCCAAGATTCCCTTCTTCATCATGGGCGCGCTGGCTGGTGCTGGCGCCTGGAAGCTGATGCAGAAGGACAAGAAGAAGGCCGAGGGTGGGGTCGACGGCGAGGCGGCCGGTGAGAACGGCGAGAACGGCGAGACCCCCGCGGCGGCCGAGCCCCAGCCGAAGGAGCCCATCAACCCGGACTCCGAGCTCTTCATCCCCGTCGTCACGCCCATCGTGCTCGAGGTCTCCGACGCGCTGGTGCCCTTCGTCGACTCGCGCCAGGACGGCGGCAAGTTCCTCTACGAGTTGATTCCGTTCATGCGCGACGGTCTGTTCGTCGAGCTCGGCGTTCGATTCCCCGGCGTGCGTGCACGCGGAAACCCCGGCCTGCCGCCGGGCGCGTACCAGATTCAGATCAACGAAGTGCCAGTGGTGACGGGTCAGGCCACCCTCGGGCACATTCTGGTGAACGACACGGTCGACCGTCTGCGCCTGATGAACATCGAGGGGTTCGAGGCAGTGAACCCTGCTACCCGGCAACCCGCGGCGTGGGTGCCGGAGCAGAACAAAGAGATGCTCGAGGCCGCTGGTCTCACCACCTGGGACGTCTCGGGCTACATCATCCTCCACCTCGCCAGTGTGCTGCGGCGCCAGGCGCGCGAGTTCCTCGGGGTGCAGGAAGTCCAGTCGATGCTCGATCAGCTCGAGAAGGCCTTCCCGGCGATCGTCAAAGAGGTCATTCCCAAGGTCGTCAACGTCCTCAAGCTGACCGACGTGCTGGGCCGCCTGGTCGAGGAGGAGATCTCGATTCGCGACATGCGCGGCATTCTCCAGGCGATCGCCGAGCACGGCCAGACGGAAGCCGACAGCGTGATGCTCACGGAGCACGTTCGTTCGTCGCAGAAGCGCTACGTGTCTCACAAGTACGCGCGAGGCACGAACACGCTCATCGTCTACCTGCTCGACCCGCAGATCGAAGACGCGATTCGGAGCTCGATCAAGCGGACGTCAGCGGGCACCCACCTGGCCCTCGAGCCCGACATCGCGCAGGAGATCGTTCAGGCCGTGAAGAACGAGTGCGGCCACCTGCCGCCGACGGCCCAACGCCCGGTGATCCTCACCTCGATGGACATTCGGCGCTACGTGCGGAAGTTGCTCGAGTACGAGTTCAACCCGCCGTTCTCGGTGGTGAGCTACCAGGAACTCTCGCCTGAGCTCAACATTCAGCCCGTGGCGCGGATCAGCACGCGCTGACGAGGGCAGGAGCGGACTTCAGTCAGGCAACGAAGACGAGCACCACCAGCACGATCGCAATCAGCACGAAGAGGCCGACCGCACCGAGCGCAACCAGGGTCTGCTTGTTCGAGAAGTCGATGAGCTTGCCGTTGCCTGCGGGCTCCTCGTCGGCAGGCGGGTCTTCGGTGGTGTGCGACGGGATGTCGGCGTCACCCTCGGCCGGCTGCTCAACGGGATCTCCCTCCGAAGCCGGGTTCCCTTCGGAAGGAGGCTCGTCAGCGGGGGGCTCGGGAGCAGGCTCGGGTTCCTCCGGTTCGGGCTCTGGTTCCTTCTGCTCCTCGGCGGCGCTGACGGTGCCTTCTTCTTCCTGCGACTCGGAAGGCATCAGCACAGGCGTTTCGCGCACCTCGGAGGGGTCGAGGAACAACAGCTTCACGCCGCCGATCTCGACCTCGTCACGGTCCTTCAGCGTCACCTTCTTCGCGCGCTTCTTGTTGACCTTGATGCCGTTGCGGCTGTCGAGATCTTCGACGTGGGTGCCCGACCAATCGCGACGGACGCGAGCGTGGCGGCGTGAGACGAGATCGTCGTTGAGCACGATGTCGGCGGTGTCATCGCGCCCGAAGACGTATTCCTGAGCGTCCCCCATCTCGATGCGCTGGCCCTCGCGGGGGCCGTTCATGAGGCGGAAGTAGGGTTGCTCTCCGCTGGTGCCGAGGCCCTTCATGACGTCTTTGACGAGGTTCCGGCTGACGAACATCGTGTTGCCGGCGTTGCTGTCGGTGACGTCGGCGACGCGATCGAAGACGACGTCGAACTGCGCGATGGCGATGGTGTCGCCGTTGCTCAACAGCTGCTTCTCGTTCTTCTTCAGCTTGGCGCCGTTGAGGAGGGTCCCGAAGCTCGAGCCGAGGTCTTCGACGAAGAACAGCGTGTCGTCGCGAACGATGCGGGCGTGGTTCCGAGAGACGGCCGACTGCGCGAGCACGACGTCGCAGCCGTCGTCACGACCGATGGTGATGGTGTCCTCGGTGAGGGTCACCACCTGGGGCTTCTCGGCGCCGCCGGCTTCAGCGCGCCGTTTGACGGTGAGGCGAACGCCCATGGAAATCAGTCACGCACGTACTGCTGACAGGTCGCGACCTGAGTCTGGAACTCGGTCTCGTTGGCAAACTTGAGGAAGTTCTTGCAGGCGGTGGACGCCAGCTTTTCGTCACTCCGGTTCTTGAAGAGCTCGAACAGGCCAAAGTGGCAGAGGACGTACTTCGGGTCGTACTTGAGGCAGCGCTTGTAGGCGCGCTCCTCGTCGCTCACGAGACCCTGCTCGCGGAACTTCAACGCGGCGGAGTACTCGCTCTCAGGCGTCTTCTGGCCTGCGGCGCGTTGCTTCACGTCGTCGAGGGCCTTGTCCTGGAGTTTGCACTTCTTCTCGGCGTTGATGATGTTGTTGCGGCAGACGATGTTGTTGGCGTCGGCCTCGATGCATGAGCTGAAGGCGTCTTTGGCGTCACACGGCTTGCCACTCTCGACGAGCGTGTTGCCCAGGGCCGTCCACGCATCGACGAACTGGGGGTCGAGCTGGGTGGCTTTGGTGAGCTCTTCGGCGGCGGTCTCGAGCGAGCCCTCCTCGATCGCGATCAGGCCGAGCTCCTTGTACGGGTCAGCGAGGGCCGGGTTCACCTCGATGATCGTCCGGAGTTCCTTCTTGGCCTTGTCGCTCTGGTTGAGGCCGCGGAAGGCGAGCGCGAGGTTGTAGCGTGCCTCGGTGTAATCGGGGTTCACCTTGAGGGCGCGCTGGAAGTTGTCGTGCGCTTTGCCGAACTGCTGATCGCCCAGATAGATGTAGCCGAGGTTGTTGTAGGCCTGCGCTTGATCCTGGTTCAGGCGCAGCGCCTTGATGAAGAGGTCCTTCGCCTGATCCTTCTGGCCGCGCTTGAGCGCGATGAGCCCCTTGTTCACCCAGAGATCGGCGTACTGCGGCGAGAACTGGATACCGAGATCGCATTGCACCTCAGCTCGCATGAGATCGCCCTGCGAGAGGTACTCGGTGCAGATGTTGTTCGCCTCGAGGGCGCGCGGATGGGGCGGGGGCGTGGTGACGCAAGCGAAGCAGGCCAGTGGGAGCAGGCCCATGAGGAGACGACGCGTCATGGTAAGCGAGAGTGTAGAAAGTCCATCTCGAGGCGGCAACGATGGAAGTCAGGTCAACCAGATAGAATTCGGAGGTTTGCAGACCAGCAAACCCGCTACGATGAGCGAACATGCGGACTGCCCTCAAGCTCGCGCTCACCTTCAGCCTCGTCACCGCCTCGGCCGCGCACGCGACGAGCTTCGCCAACCGGAGCCTTGGCCTCGGTATTGGCTACATGCGGATCCTCTCGGATGACTCGACGGTCCCGGACTTCGCGATCCCGCTGTGGCTCGAGGGCTCGTATTACGCCGAGAGCGGCTTCGACGTGTACATCCGCATTCCGCTCGCGCTGGCGAACGTGAAGATCGGTGCTCCGACGACGAGTGGCGCGGGCCTCGTCGTCGCGACCGGCGGGCAGTTCGGCGTGCGCTACCTCTTCCTCGAAGAGACCATTCGGCCGTTCGTCTCGGTGCACCTGTCGGGCATCTACGTGCTGCGACCGACGCAGGCGGGCAGCATCGACATCGGCAGCAACCTGTTGGCTGGGCCGGGCGTTGGTGGAGGCGTGGAGTACTTCGTCGCTGACAGTGTCTCGCTCCAGCTCCGGGGGTTCTTTGACTGGTTCATCGCGCTGAACGGGCCCCAGCGCTTCAGTCTTGGCGGCACCCTGACGGCCGCGACGTACTTCTAAGGAGGCGCGTCGCTGCACTGTGGCGGAGGAGCGGATGCACAGCCCTGCGCGCGGTCAGCACACGGACGTCCTTCGACTGAGAAGCTCGTCTGGCGCGACGAATGCTCAAGATCAGCCCGCGGCAGCTGCCCGCGGTGGTGGAGGCGCCTTTCTTCGCACCGACTGTCTTGCGCGCTCGGTCTTCCGTGCCGCGAGAGACGCAGTCACCAACAGCACCAGCTTCTCGTCTGAGAGGTGGGGCGGCTTGAAGAAGCCCAGGTCGTCTTGCAGCCGCTGCGAGAGCGTCGAGAACAGGTTCAGTCGGGCCTCCATGCCCAGCTCCTCGCGGCGCATGGCCGCGCTGAAGAGCACGGTCTCTTCTTCTGCCGAGACCTTCGCCACGCGATTCCGGAAGTCGGGGTCGCCCAGGAGCGCGGTATCACCTTCAGGCCGCGACAGCGACGCGGGGATCTTCAGGCGGCGTTCCCGAACGACGACGGTCCCGGCGAGCAGGTCGCCCAGCCGTTGCTGCGAGGGCGTGAAGAGCGCGGAGAGCCCTCCCACGAGATAGAACAGCGGGAGCCGATCGACCGGGCGCGTGAGGTTCCTCAGGAACGCCTGCAGCCAGCTGAGCCGGACGCCACTCTCCTGAATCACCCTGAGGCCGAAGAGCTTCTTGCCGACGGTCTGCCCGCTCCACAGGCCCTCGAGGAAGATCGCGTAGCCCCAGTCGACGAGGAAATAGAGGACGAAGACGAGGGCGATGCCGATCGAGGGCGAGACGACGTTGATCGCGAGACCGCCGAGCGCGAGCAACAACCCCGCGCCGAGCAACCCAACTGGGAGCACCAGGCTCGAGGCGTCCGTTCGGTCGCGCTTCTCACCGAACCGTCGGGCCAGGAAGATGACGACGCCGACAACGGCAATCGCGCCGCCCAGATACAGCGACATGAAAGGCAGGAAGATGATCGCGATCGACAGCGCGATCGTCACCAGGCTGTCGACGAACCACGCGAGGAAGCGCGTCAGCATGCCCGCGAGCACGAAGTCGAACTCGACGTACTCGGGGGTGAGCACCGAATGGTGTCCATCGAGGTGAAGGCGATCATCGGCCATGCCGCACCAGTCTTTCGCAGCGCCGGGCGCTGCACCAGCCTGCAAACCACCTCAGCTCGAAACGGTAAGTTGCACCGCGATCGCCTCGGCGCTGGGCGTTGAAGATCGTGAAGACCAGGGCGCGGCGTGCGAAGGCTCAGGCGACGATGGCCGCGATTCCCCCGAACACCCAGCAAGCGAACGCCGCTTCTCATCACGATCACCTTCGGCGTCTGGTGGGGGTAGGCTCTTCGAATGGAGCTGCCTGAGTTCGTCACCCTGCGTCGCCCCAGGTGGGAGGCCCTCGAGCAGCTGCTGGATCGCGCCGAGCGGACTGGCCTCAAGACGCTCGGACTCGACGACGCGCGGGCGCTGGCTCGGCTGTACCGCACGGCATCGTCCGATCTGCTCTGGGTGCGGGCCCGGGCGGGCGCGGCGGATGTCAGCGGGTACCTCAACGATCTCGTCGGCCGCGCGTATGCGGTGACGTACCCGGGGCGAAAGGTGCGCCCTCGCGAGGTGCTGCGCTTCGTCACCCACGGCTTCCCCGAGTTGGTGATGGCGGAGTGGCGGGTGTTGGTGGCGTCGACGCTGCTGTTCGTGGCGGGTGGCGGCTTCGGGTGGATCGGCATGATGTTCGATCCCGATGCGGCGCCGTACCTGGTGCCGTCGTCACACCAGAAGCTCGACCCGACCGAGCGCGTGAAGGACGAACAGAAGAACGAAGGCGCCGACGTCGGAGAGCAGGCAGCGTTCTCGGCGTTCCTCATGCGCAACAACATCGGCGTGGCCTTCTTCGCGTTCGCGCTCGGGCTGACCGCCGGCGTCGGCACGTCGATTCTCCTGTTCGGCAACGGCGTGCTGCTCGGCTCGCTCGCGTGGGTCTACGCGGCGAAGGGCCAGGCCGCGTGGTTCTGGGCGTGGATTCTTCCGCACGGGATTCCCGAGATCACCGCCATCTGTCTTGCTGGAGCGGCTGGCCTGACGATCGCTCGCGGCCTCGTCGCGCCACGTGGGCTCGCGCGGCGCGTGGCGTTGCGGAAAGAGGGCGTCGTCGCGGTCAAGCTGGTGCTGGGCACCATCGTGCTCTTCATCCTCGCGGGCCTGATCGAAGGAACGATCTCGCAGATCCACCCGCCACGGCTCCCAATCTGGTTCAAGATCGGCTTCGCGCTGATCGTCGGCGGCGGGGTCTACGCGTACCTGCTGTCGGCCTTCATTCGGCGATCGACGGGAGCGAAGACGTCGAGCTGAGTCAGCGCGAAACCGCTGCCCGGAAGACGACCCAGGCGAGCCCGAGGAAACACCCGAGGAAGCCGACCGCGATTCCGCCGATGGCCAGCTCGCGCCCCTTCTGGCCTCCGTTCGAGGCGTTGATCTGAGACAGGGCGATGAAGCCGGTGATGATCCCCGTCAGCGAGCCGATGGCAGGAGCACAGAAGCAACCGAGGAAGCTCGAGACGACCGAGATGATGGCCAGGGTGTTGTTCTGCCCGCTGGCGCTCGGCGGCGCGAAGGAGGCGCCCGGCGCGTTGCTCGTCCACACCTGAGGTGGCGGCTGCACGACGACGGGCGGCTGCGGCGTGGCGCGATCGAGGCTCTGCACCGGGCGGCCGCCAAAGCTCGGCTGTTGCTGTTGCGGAGGCTGAGGCGAGGGGGCCTGGCCACTCTCGTTCGGCACCTCGAAGCTTGCGGTGCACGCACGGCACGTCACCCGGCTGTCCGGCGTGCCTTCGTTCTCGGTACCGCAGTTGGGGCAGAAGACCTTCATGGCGTTCCTCGAATGGGCCGCCTCTCAGACTTAGAGCGCGCCGCGTGACTTGATCTCCAGGTACTTGTTCACCGCGGCGAGGGACAGCGCGTCGGCTTCGACGTCGATGACCGTCACACCATCTTGCCCCACCTTGCGCTTGGCGGCTTCGCGTTCGAGCAGGAGTTCGCTGGCGACTGCGTGCTGGTACGCGATCTCTGCGTCGGGCGGTGTGGTGCGGAGCAGCCGGTGGAGTGCCGCGTCCTTGATCGACAGACACACGGGTACGTGCCGTTTCGCGAGCCGTCGCATCGGCCCCACCATCGTCGCGGCCTGATCTTCGTCCAGGAAGTCGGTGAACACGCAGAGCAGGCTGCGGCGGACGAGGCGAATGTTCAGCTCTTTGAAGAGCGCGAGGTAGTCGACGTAGGTGAGGTTCGGGCGCGAGGCGTACAGGGTGTCGACGATCTTCCGATACTGGGCACGGCCCGAGCCCGGGGCGAGAAAGGACTTCACGCCGTCGGCGAACACCACCAGGCCGACCTTGTCGCCGTTGCGGATGGCCACGAAGGCAAGGAAGAGCGCCGCGTTGACGGCGTGGTCGAGCTTCGAGAGCCCGTCGACCTGCGCGGCCATGCTCCGCCCGGCGTCGACGCCGATGAAGACCGTCTGCGAGCGCTCGGACTCCATGACGCGAGTGACGGGCTTGCCGCGTCGCGCAGTCGCCTTCCAGTCGACGTCACGCCCCGAGTCCCCCTGGGCGTAGTCGCGCAGACGGGCGAACTCGGTGCCGCGACCGTCACGCCGGAGCTGACGAAGCCCCAGGTTGACGAAGTCGAGCGCGGCGTCCGAGAGCAGCAGTCGGCTTGCGCCGCGCATGTCGGGGAACACGCTGACCTGCGTCTTCGCGGCGATCACCCGTTCGTGCCAGACGAGTCCCAGTGGGCCGCGAACCCGCAGGTTGAGATCGGCGAACTCGAAGCGACCGCGGCTCTTCGGCGTGCAGACGTAAGGCAGGCGAACGCGACTCTTGCTCGAGAGCGTGAAGTGCAGTTGCTCCGGCGTCGCGGCGAACCCGTCGGGGCTGTCATCTTTCAGCTCGAGCACGAGCCGTTGGCCGCCCGGGTTGATGACGTCGACGTACACCTTGTTTTCGACGCCGACCTGAAAGCGGTGCGGCAGCTCGCGAGACACCTTCACCGTTGCGCGGCGTGCGACGAGCCAATCAAGGCCCGTGAGCGCGAGCATCGACACGTCGACGAGCAGCACCAGAGGCCAGATGCCCCCGATGAAGCCTGCGGCGATCGTGGGGATCGCCAGCAGGCACAGCGTCGCCCACAGTCGCGCAGAAGGGACCAACCGTTACCTCGGCACTTCGACGGAGTTGACGACCTCGCGCAGGACTTCGGCCGGCGTCGCGCCGTCGAGTTCTGCGTCGGGGGAGAGCAGCAGGCGGTGCTTCAGCACGGGGCCAGCGAGGGAGCGCACGTCGTCGGGCGTGACGAACGAACGGCCCCTGAGCGCCGCCAACGCCTTGGAGGCCAACAACAGGTGCACGCCCGCGCGAGGCCCGGCGCCAAGGCGAATGCGGCTCGAGACCCGGGTCGCCGCGACGAGCTTCCGAACGTAGGTGAGGACGGGCGGCTCGATCGCGACCTGCCGCATCGACTCGCGGGTGGACAGCAACTGCTCCTGGGTGATCGCGGGCTGCACGCCGGCGCGGGTGAGATCGCCCGAGTCGAAGCCGCGGTGCACCGACTGGAGGATCGCCTCTTCTTCCTGATCGCTCGGGTAGCCGACGTCGATCTTGAAGAGGAAGCGATCGAGCTGCGCCTCAGGCAATGGGTAGGTGCCCTCGGACTCGACCGGGTTCTGGGTCGCGAAGACGGTGAAGATCGGTGAGAGGGTCGTGTGCTTTCCCTCGAGCGAGACGCTGCGCTCCTGCATCGCTTCGAGCAACGCCGACTGCGTCTTCGCCGGCGCGCGGTTGATCTCATCGGCCAGCAGCAGGTCGGTGAAGATCGGCCCCTTCACCAGGACGAAGGTCTGCGTCTTCATGTCGAAGACGCTCGTGCCGAGGATGTCGGCCGGCATCAGGTCGGGCGTGAACTGAATGCGCCGGAACTCGGCCGACACGCTCAGCGCCAGGGCGCGCGCCATCAGCGTCTTCGCCACCCCGGGAACGCCCTCGAGCAGCACGTGGCCTCCGGTGATGAGGCCGCAGAGCATCAGCTCGAGCGCTTCGTCCTGGCCGACGACGGCCTTTCGCACCTCGGCGAGCGCGGCCTCTCGAACGCGGTGCGCGATGGTGACGGCAGCCGTCTGCGGCTGCGCGACGGGGACTGGAGCGATGGGACCACCGGTGGGCGTCATGCGGTGCTGCCTTTCTTCGTATGGGCGTCGAGCTTGAGGCGGGCGAGGGCGGCGAGGCGGGCGACGGTCTCGACGTTGGCGTCACTGGACGCAGCGTGCGCGGCGCGGGTGACGTCGAGGAGCGCGGTCGCGAGATCCTTCCGGCCGCGCAGATCGAGGGCGGCGGAGATCTCCGAAGCCTCGGCGCGGGCCGGCACGCCGGCCTTTCGCGCGAACTCGGCGGCGAGCTCCTTCGCGATCGACGCCGCGGCGTGCGCGTGGTGTTTTCCCTCGCGGTACAGTCGGCTGGTCGCGAAGAGCGCGTCGGTGGCGCCGATGCGGGCGGTGTCCGGAGGCACGCGAGGACGCCCGAACCGCTTGAGCGACGCGGCCCACAACATCACCCCGAGCAGGAGCTGACCCGCTGCGAACTGAAGGCCGTAGCGCGCGGCGAACTCGGCGATCGATCGATCTCCGGTGAAGCCGTGGTGGAACTCGTCGAACGCGATCGGTCCGTCCTTGGCGAGCGCGCGTCCCACCGCCCGCCAGAAGAGGGCGTTGTCGGCCCGGGTCAACGCCGAGTTCATCGCGAGCTCTGGAGCGCCGACGACGATCAGCCGGCCCTGGCCGTAGGGCACGAGGCCCACCACCGTCTTCTCGGCGCCCTCGTCGACCAGCAACGCGACCGCGCCCGGAGGCAGATCGAGCCACAGCCGGACGCGGGCCTCGAGGCGCTCCACGCCGACGGTGAAGCGCGAGGGCTGGGCGGGCACCAGCGTGGTGATCTCTTTCCGGTTCTCAGCGCGCTCCAGGTACACGTCGACGGCGGTGAGCAGATCGTTCTCGTCCTGATCCCACGGGGCGTAGATGACGGTGCCGCCATTGCGGATGTGCTCGAGCAGCTTCTTCGATTCGTCCGACGAGACGGGCGGGCTCCGGAAGGCGTTGAGCCCGCGCTCTTTGAACTCCTCGCGCTCTTCGTCGGTGAGATCGTCGGTGTCGTCGAAGAAGCCTGCGTCGGCCGAGCCCGGGTTCTTGCTCTTCTTGTCGGTCGCGTCGCGGAACGAGGTGCCGAGGAGCACGAGCGTGGTCCCGCGATCGATGACCTGGAAGTCCTGTTGCCAGCGTTCAGCGGGGAACCCGGCTTCGCCGAGGAGCAGAAAGAGCGCACGCGCGCCGCTGGGCTCGGAGCGGTAGGTCGAGAGGCGATCGGCGAACGAACCACGCTTCGCGCCCTGCATGACGAACGAACCAAACGCTCCGAGCAGGAGCAGGCCCGAGATCATCAGCAGCGGAAACCGATCACGCATTCGTCGGCGCCTCGGTCCGGGTGAGGAGCGGCTGCACGATCGTCCGGAAGGTCCGGTACGCGGTCTCGGTCACGTCGAGGTTGCCGTACCAGGCGAAGTCGAAGCGGCGGGTGAGATCGCGGAAGGCGTACTTCGCGTCGCCCGGGCCTTTGAAGCCGAAGAGGTAGTCCCAGTTCGACTTCGTGGGGTCGTAGTCGATGACGCCGCCGCGGTGCAGGTGCGAGAGCAGGGCGAGGTAGAGGTGTCGAATCGCTTCGCGGTACTCGCCCTTCGCGGCGAGCTCGTCGGCCAGCCCGGCCCACGTCTCAGGGCGCTTCGAGAGCGCGCTCATCGGGTCGGTCGACAAGGGTGACTCCGCGATCCCCGACGTCTCTCCTTCAGCGTCGACCTCGTCGGGCTTGCGACGGAACTGGAGGAGCAGGAAGACGAGGAGGCCGACGAGCGCGACGACGATGACGGTCATCACCACATTGGCGCCGGCCATCTCTCCACCGAAGGACGGCGTTCGAACCGTTGACTTGTCGTCGCGCTCGAGCAGCCACTCGAAGAAGCGCTTGAGGAGCTTCTGCATCCATTTCCAGAAGGTGCTCTCGTCCTCGGGCTCTTCTACCTTTGGGTCTTCAGTGTCCTTCTTCTTCTCCACGACCTGGAACTCGGGGCGGGCGAGGATCTTCTGCGCGTCGTCTCGCGCCTCCTGAGCTGCGGTGGCGCTCTCGAGCTCACGCGCGGCCTGCAGTTCCTTCAGCCCCTCGCGCAGATCGTCTTCGGCGGCGTCGCAGTCTTGATCGTCGTACGCGCGACGCTCGACGCGGCTGATGAAGCGGGAGAGGGCCGAGTGATCGCGCTCGGGGACACCTTCGATCCGCTTGAGCTGGTCGCCCTTCACGCGCTCTTTCATCTCGCACTCGTCGACGAGCCGCTCGACCCGTTGCCTGAGGGCGGTGGGCTCCGTCGAGGCCTGACCAAAGACGGTGCCTGAGACGAGGAGGACCAACGTGGTGACCGCAACGAGCGGCGCCTTGGGTTTCTTGCGACGGGGCAACTGCTCGACCTGCGCGGTGAGATCGAGCCCTTCTTGCCGCACGCGGCCGTCGATGAGCAGCAGCACCCCGGTGGCGACGCGCACGGGCTCGAACAACGAGAAGGCGACGACGAAGATCGTGGCGACCCAGACCGGGTTGTCGAGCGACGAGAAGCGCGAGACGAAGTTCAGGTCGAGCGCGAAGAGCTGCTGGCCGATCAACATCAGGAACGCAGTGGCCGCGTGCAGGTTGATGACGAGGACGAACTGGAGCCCGTTGCAGAAGCGCAGGAAGGGCGCGGTGTGGCGCGCGGCCCCGAGCAGCTTCGAGGCGTTTCCATAGAGTCCCAGCGCGCTGCCTTCGCCCCGCATCGCCGCCGCGAAGATCGCCTGGTGCGCTCCGATGAAGAAGAACCCGATGCCGAAGGTGAGCAGGCTGATCGCCGCGTCGATGATCAGCTGCAGGGTGCCTGCGACGACGAGGCTTGGTGCGCGCTTGAGCGCCGCGATGAAGCTGCCGCTCGCGGTCGGCTCCACCTGGCCGAGGATCTGCTGCTCGAGGAAGTGCGACGCGGCGCCCTGAGAGACGCTGCGGAAGACCCACGCGGCGGTGAGTCCGGCGACCGGGAGCAGCAGCGGTTTGCCTCGCTGCATCGCCTCCGCCAGCGTGAAGAACGTGAAGACCAGCGCGGCCGCCGCCGGCATCATCAACACCCAGACGCCTGACGAGCCGGCCGACGCGCGCAGGGCCGCGTCATAGAGCGCCAGGGTGGTGCGGGGCCTGAGCTGGAGCGCGTCGACGGCCATCGATCAGTTCGCCAACAACTTCGCGAGCCCGTAGAAGCCGCCGAAGACGACCAGCACACACGTCGCGGCGAGGAGGAGGTTGCCGATCGACCAGTCGTTGCGCGCCACGAGTTGCCGGGCCTTCGCGAGGCGTTTTCCCAGGCAGGTGGCGCAGCGGTTGATGCCCTCGAACTGCGTCGTGCACTCGACGCAGATCACGTTGCGACACTCGACGCAGATGCCGAGGCCGGCGCGATCAGGGTGGTAGTGACAACGACCGGATCCGAGGCTCATCGACGAGGCGTGAACCTTAGCGCCCGCCCCCGGGAAGCGTTCGCAATTCGCTCAGCCGATGATGCAGTTCAATACCCCGTAGGGATGAAGATGCACCGCGACAGGTCCCACGAGCCCTCGATGCCCCGCACCGAGGCGCTGTCGGCGCCCCATGCTACGGGTCCCACGCTGTAGTGCCCAAGCTCCGTTCGGCCGAGTCCACACGACCGGCCGCTCGAATCGAAAAGCTCGGCAACCGCAGACCGTCCGTCCGTGGCCTTCAGCGTCGCCTCCTTGAAGTCCGGGGGCGTCCCCTGCCGGATCTTCATCGTGAAGCCGCCGGTAGGGTTCTTTTCTCGCGAGTCCCAACAGGCCGTCAGCAGCAGGAATGCGAGCCAGCTCATCTCAGAGCTCTTCGAGGAACTCGTCGTTGTAGGTGTACTTCCCGAGGCGCTTGATGAGGGCTTCCATCGCCTCGACGGGCTTCACCGAGAAGAGCATCTGCCGCAGCTTCTTGACCTTCTCGTACTCCTTGAAGGCGAAGAGCTTCTCTTCCTTACGGGTACCCGACTGCGGGATGTTGATCGCCGGCCAGATGCGCTTCTCGGCGAGCAACCGGTCGAGCACGATCTCGCTGTTTCCGGTGCCCTTGAACTCCTCGAAGATCACCTCGTCCATGCGGCTGCCGGTATCGATGAGGGCGGTGCCGATGATGGTGAGCGTGCCGGCTTCTTCGGTCGCGCGTGCGGCTCCGAACATGCGCTTGGGGCGCTCGAGCGCGCGGGAGTCGACGCCGCCGGACATGGTGCGCCCGGACGAATCGACCTCTTTGTTGAAGGCACGGGCGAGGCGGGTGATCGAGTCGAGGAGGACGACGACGTCCTTCCCGTTCTCGACGAGGCGGCGAGCGCGCTCCATCGACAGCTCGGCCACCTTGAGGTGGTTCGCTGGCGACTGATCGCTGTTCGAGGAGAGGATCTCGGCCTTGATGTTGCGCCGCATGTCCGTCACTTCTTCGGGGCGCTCATCGATGAGCAGCACCATGACGTGACACTCGGGGTGGTTGTGCAGGATCGCCTGCGCGATCTTCTGCAGCATGATCGTCTTGCCCGTCTTGGGAGGCGCCGTGATCAACGCGCGCTGACCCTTGCCGAGCGGCGCGATGAGATCGAGCACCCGCGTGAGCATCTCGTTGTGCACGTGCTCGAGCTTGAGCCGCTCGACGGGATCGACGGAGGTCAGATCGTTGAAGTTCGGCGCGCGCGTGGCCTTGTCCATGGGCACGCCGTCGACGGTCTCGACGCTGACGATGGTGCCCTTGAGGCCCTTCATCTGCGCTTTGGCGGTCAGGTACTGGCCCGGGCGCAGGCGGAGCTTCTGCACGAGGTTCTTGGGAATCTCGGCGTCCTCAGGCCCGGGGAGCAGGCTGCGCTTGAGCGAGCGCAGCATCGCGTTCTGGCCCTTCACGTCGGTATCGAGCACGCCTTCGACGATCTGCGTCGGCGCCTGCACGGGCTGACCCGACTGCTGGGCGACCCGCATCTGCGTGGCTTGCTGCTGCGTGGCCTGCTGCTGGGCGAGGCGCTGCTTGTGCTGCTCGAGCTCGGCAGGGGTGAGGAAGATGTTCACCACCTGACCGTCGGGCTGAATCACCTTCCGGAAGGCCTGGCCGTCCTCGGTGAAGAAGACCGGGTTGCCCTTGCGACGACGACGACGACGCCGCCGCCGCCCTTGGCCGGGTTGACCAGGTTGGCCCGGCTGACCGGGTTGGCCGCCCGGCGCTGCGCCGGCTTCGCCACCTTCTTCGGGACCGTCGTCGGGGCCGTCATCGCCTCCGTCGTCGTCACCACCACCATCGTCACCACCACCTGCGTTCGAAGGTGCGCTGGGCGGCGTCGGGGCAGTCGGGTCGTTCGGTTCGTTCTCTTCGCTCATGGGCTTCTCGCGCGTCGTGACGGAAGCGTCCGTCGCGGCGTGTCCAGCTTGGGGTGGGGCAGGGTACCGACCACCGGGTGGAGCACGTCGCCGTGAGGCCACCAATCGATGCGACCCTGAATCACCCCGGGACCGTCGATTGACCGGGCCAGGCGAGGTGACCAGAAGGGTGTAGCAGCTCGACCGACAGCACGCACGCGATCTTGCGGGTGATCCTCACCGCAGATCGACCTGGTACTCCATGCGTGCCTGGACCGCGGGAGGGCCGAACAGCCAGCCGTACGGCCCGAGCTGCTTCACGATCGGGTCGAGCGCCGCGGGGATCACCGACGCGTTCGGCAGCGGTTGCTCGAGCAGCGACGGCGCGGCGAGGCCGAGGAGTGAGCCGACCAGGCTTCCCTGGGCCTGGTAGATCGAGAGCTGGAAGTCGTCGTCGCCCTCGGCGATGCCGCCCTTCACCTTGGCCGATCGCACGGCCTCCATCAGCCCACCGAGCTGATCGACGAGCCCCTTCGCCTTCGCGTCCTTGCCGCTCCACACGCGCCCACTCGCCACGAGATCGACGTCTTCTTTCTTCATCTTCCGGCTCGCGGCGACCTCGGTGATGAAGGTGTCGTAGAAGTCGTCGATCCACTTCTGCGCGGCGAGGCGCTGGTCTTCGGTCCACGGCTCGAAGAAGTCGGCGACGCCTGCCAGCTTGCTGCGGGTGATCGACTCCTGGGTGACGCCGTACCTGTTCGCGAAGTTCTTGATGGCGGGCTTCGCATAGAAGACGCCGATGCTGCCAGTCAGCGTCGTGGGGTTGGCCCAGATCTCATCAGCGCCCATCGCGACGTAGTAGCCGCCCGAGGCCGCGGCATCGCCCATCGACGCGACGATCGGCTTCTTCTTCTTCGCCTCGAGCACCGCGCGGTACATGAGATCGGACGCGAGCCCGTCGCCGCCGCCCGAGTCCACGCGCAGGATGATCGCCTTCACGTCGGGATCTTCCGAGGCCTCTCGCAACGCTTCGATGAAGCTCTCGGCGCCAGAGATCGCGCCGCCGATGGGCGAGGACTGGTTTCTGCCGCCGGCGATGTTCCCGAGCACAGGGACGACCGCGATCCTCCGCTTGCTGCCCCACCGGGTGTCACGCTGATCGAACGGGCGATAGGAGCGCGTCCCCTTGCCATCTGGGAGCGCGGCTTTCACCTTCTCATCCAACTGCTGCGGCGTGACGACGTCGTCGATCTGCCCGAGCTCCTTCGCGCGACGGGGCGGCTTGATGCCCTCATCGAGCCCGGCCTTCCACGCTTCGACGGTCATGCCGCGGCGGGCGGTGACGCGCTCGGCGAGGAGCGTGTCGGCGGTGTCGAGGAAGGCGTTGAGCGTCTCTCGCTGCTCGTCGCTCATGTCCTTGCGGGTGAACTGGTCGGGGAACGACTTGTACGCGCCGACCCGCGCGACATCGACGGTGATGCCGAGCTGCTCCGCGGCGCCGCCGAAGTAGGTGATCGCCGAGCGGACGCCATCGACGATGTACATGGCCTCGCCAGCCGAGAAGATGCCGTCGCAGGCCGACGCGATCAGGTACTCCGCGTCGCCGACGCTCAAGATGTACGCGTAGACCTTCTTGCCTGCTGCGCGGAGTCGCTCGATGGCCGCACGCACTTCATCGGCGCGCGCGAGGCCCACGCCAGCACCTTCGATCTTGATCAGCACGCCGGCGAGATCGGGATCACGCGACGCACGGTCGAGGAACCGCAGGAACCGCAGGTAGCGATCCTCCGAAGCGACGCCGAGCAGCGAGCCGATCGTCGAGCCACCCTCGGAGCCGATGTCTCCGATGCTGATCACCGCGAGCTTCTTCGTCGGAACGATCGAGCCATACTTCTCGCCCGACAGCCGCCCCATGAACTGGAAGTCGAAGCCGCCGTTCGCGGTGCCGAAGCCCTGGGTGTAGCCGAAGTTCTCGAGATCGATTCCGAGGCCGGCCTGGAACGCGAGCGGCGCTTGCGGCGTGAAGCCATGACTGACCCCCGCAGAGACGCGGAGCCCACGAATGATGGTCGCCTTCGCCGTGTATTGGAGCCGGCTCAGCTCGCTCAGGCGCTGCTCGGGGAAGTACCAATCGACGCCGAGCGTGACGACCTCTTCGAAGGGGCGTAGACCGACGCCGAGGCCCCACTCACGGGCGAGCACGAGCTCGGACGACGCGGCGGGCGCATTCACGTTTCGCACCGTGGCGCCGAAGCTGAGCCATCGAATGGGCCGCGACTGCAGGCCCAGGTCGAGCGCGAACAGCCCGCGAGTCGGTCCGTTGAGGAGCCAGTTGGCGGTGACGCCGCCTGAGAACGCCTGGGGACCGAACGAGGTGCCCACGGAGAAGCGGGTGAGGTTGCTGCCTCCCGCGAGCGCGTTGACGCCGAGGCCGAGCCCGAACGTGTCTCCGAGGCTGGTGGCCGCGAAGATCGCGTTGCCCGTCAGCTGCCGGGTCTGACTGCGCTCGTGAACGAAGATGAGGTTCCAGCTGTCGACGCGGCCGAGGCCTGCAGGGTTGTAGGTGAGGGCCGTAGACTCGTCGGCGAAGGCGAGGGAGTCAGGCAGCAGCGTCACGCCGCGCGAGGAATCAGCGTTCGCGAGGTTGATCGTCTGTGCGAGCGTCGTCGCCGCCAGCAGGCCAGCGAGGGAAGCAACGAGTCGAGCCATGGCACACCGTGTAACGCGCACCGTGCGGCAAGTCTTCAGTTCACCAGTCTTCGGTGCCGTTGACGCCGTCGAGCGGGTCGTTGCCCTTCTTCTTCTTCTCGCGTTGCTGGGTGCGACCGCCGCGATCCTCGGAGTTCCAGTCTTCGGTTCCGGCGCGGTTGTCGAGCGGGTCGGCGGAGCGGGTCACCTTCTCGCCCGAGCCCTCGGCGTTGTTGATGACCCAGGTCACCATGCGCTGAATCTCGCTCTTCATCTGGCCGAACTCGTCGCCCTGCATGGTGGCGCGCTTGAGAGCGAGCCGCTTGCCGCTCTTGAGCTCGAAGTACGCGATCGTCACTTCCGTGCCGCCGCTCTCGAGATCCTTCACGATGGTGACGAGGCCGCGATCGAGGCCCAGCGTCTTGCCCACGCTGGCCATGGTGGCGCCGCCCTTGTCCTTGACGGCCTCGGCGGCCAGCCTGTCCATCAGCGCGTCGAAGGCCTTGAAGCCCGACGAGGCGATGAGCTCTGGCGAGAACTCCACGTCGTCGGGCGTCACTTCGATCATCGTGCCGACCTGACGGAAGCCGGGCTTTTCGACGCGGATCATCGCCTTGCCGATGGGGAGCGTCTGGAGCGTGAGCGGGCTGAAGCCCTGGAACTCGCCGTTGAGGAACACGCGTGCGCCAGCGGGCTTGGTCTTCACGGAGATGTTCCCGCGCAGCTGGGCGTTGCGGCTCATCGCGACCTGCGCCTTGAGCGACAGGAAGCCCTGCGGGTACTTCTTTCGGTCGAGCTCGAAGGTCGGCGCCAGCGCGATGAGGTTCAAGATGGCGAGCTTGGCCTCTTCGACTTCGCCGCGGGCCTGGAGCACCGAGCCGTACATCGCCCACGCATCGCAGAGCTCGCCGCACGTCTTCATGGCGCCGACGGCCTTGTCGTATTCCTTGAGGGTCGCGCGCAGCTTGCGCTCGGCCGGCTCGTACTGCCGGTTGTCGAAGTCGAGGCGAGACTCGTTGAAGCCGGTCTGCGCGCGCTTGAGGCTCGCGGCCGCGTCTTCGTCAGGGAGAATGCCGAACAGATCGTCCGACGTCTTCACGGTGAAGCCCTGGTACTCCTTGAGGGCCTCGCCGATGAAGCCTTCGATCTTCAGGGCCTGAGACTCGGCGCCCTTGTCCATGGGGACGAGGAGCGCCGCGATGCGCCGTTCCGTCGGAGGAGGTGCTGCCACCGTCGCGGTGGCGGCGAGGACACACAGCAGGGCGAGGGGCGCGCGCATGAGTGCCTCAGAGCAGGGGCAACACTGGGTTGTACGGCCGAGCAGGCGCGGCCGGCTGCGACTGCGAGGCAGCGACCCCAATCCCCGCGGAGGCGCCGCCGACCACGACGACTCCGACGGCGGTCCAGAACCACCACTTGGAGAACACCGAGTTACCCGAGGCCGGTTCCGAGGTCGCGGTGATTTCGGGGTTCGCGCTCTTCGCCACGGCCACAGGTGACGGATTCGCGAGGAAGGCCTTCACCTTGTCGACGACGGGCCCGAAGTTCCCGTCGGTCGGCAGGGCGACGTCCTTGAGCCGGGCTTTCGTCTCGACGTCCCACACCTCGAACTGGCCCTCGCCGCCGGATCCTACCTCGGTGACGATGAGGAAGCGCGACTTCATCTTCTCCGCGATCTCTTTCGACTCGCGGGGCACTCCCTTGCCGAGGTTCGCCGGCACCAGGCCCTTCATCGTCTTGACCGCTGGGCCGTAGCCCTCGGCCTCGGACAGCTCGAGCGACGCTTCTGCGCCTTCCTTCGAGACGGTGACGAACGCGCCAGCGGGCCTGAAGCCGGGCCGCTTGACGGTGACGAGGTGACGGCCGACGGGCACCGTCAGGGACTCCTTCAACGGCGTGAAGCCCAGGACCGCGCCGCGGAACGTCACCTCGGCGCCGAGCGGCATCGACGTGATCTTGAGCAATGCCTTCGGGGCTTTGTTGAGCTCGACGAGACCCTTGTCGACGAGCTTCTTCACGTCAGGGCCGAAGTACTTCGGATCGAGTTCGAGCGCCGGGAAGGCGATGAGCGCCTTGCCGATGTTGTCGGCGGCGGTCTTCTGGCCGGGCTTCCCGGCGGTCTGCAACGCGATGTTCGCGAGGTGGAGGTGGGCGTTGCTGATCTCCCTGGCGTCGCCGAGGGCCGGGTTCTGATTCCAGAACGCGAGCGCCTCGGTGAACCTGGTGCTGGCCGCTTCGAAGTCGAGGTTGTCGACCCCGTCGAGGCCTTCCTTTATCAGCGCTGCGCCCTTGTTCGGCGGGAGCTCATCGGGGAAGAGCGACTCGAGATCGGTGAGGGCGACCGAGCGCTCCTCGAGCGCTTTGCGGAGCTCGACCTCGACCACGGCGCCGCTGGCCTCGGCGGCTTCCCTCGAGACGACGAAGAGCGAAGCGCGGTTGGGCAACGTCGAAGAAGCGGCTGCGCCCTTGCCAGGCGCCGCGAGCACCACGAGGAGAAGTGAGAACACGAACTCACCCTAGCCGAGTGCTTTCCGAACGCACGTCCGCCGAACGCCCGATGCACGACTCGCGGCTGACATCGCCCTACACGTGCGTGCAGTCATTTTCTTGTGTGTCGATCGCCGATGGGTAAGGTCCACAGCGAACAGTCCTGTAGCACGCGCAACACACCGAATAAGGCACTGGAAAAACGATGGAAAAGGGCGCGATGGCTGAACAGATGAGCATGCTGGAAGAGGTGGGCGAGGCTGGCTCCGGCGGGAAAGGCGGTGGCCGGGGCAAGGGCAAAGGCCCGGGGTCAGGCGGCGGGGGCGGCAACGAGAAACCGATTCAGCTCGCTGACGAAGCGAGGCGTCGGTACCTCAACTACGCGCTGTCGGTGATCACCGCGCGCGCGCTGCCTGACGTGCGCGACGGCCTCAAGCCCGTGCAGCGTCGAATTCTCTACGGCATGTGGAACGAGAGCATCACGTTCGACGCGAAGCACAAGAAGTGCGCGAACGTCGTCGGCTCGGTGATGGGCAAGTTCCACCCGCACGGCGACACGGCGATCTACGACGCCCTCGTCCGCCTCGCGCAGGACTTCTCGCTGCGCTACCCGCTCATCGACGGGCACGGCAACTTCGGCTCGCTCGACGGCGATGCTCCGGCGGCGTTTCGCTACACCGAGGCGCGGCTGGCCCGCATCGCCGACGATCTGTTGTCCGAGATCGCGCGCAAGACGGTCGACTTCCGGCCGACCTACGACGGCAACACGGTGGAGCCGATCGTGCTCCCCGCGAAGCTGCCGCAGCTGCTGATGAACGGCACGACGGGCATCGCCGTCGGCATGGCGACGAACATTCCTCCGCACAACGCGGGCGAGGTGATCGAGGCCTGCGTCGAGCTCATCAAGGACAAGAGCCTCGAGACGAAGGACCTGCTCAAGTTCGTCAAGGGCCCCGATTTCCCCATCGGCGGGCAGATCCTCAACAGCAAGAAAGAGCTGCGCGACATCTACGAGACGGGCCAGGGCTCGATTCGTCTGCGCGGCGAGTGGACGACGGAAGAGCGCCCGCGCGGCGGCACCAACATCATCATCACGTCGATTCCGTACGCAGTGAACAAGGGCACCCTCGTCGAGCGCATCGGCGAGATCATCGTGGAGCGGAAGCTGCCGCCGCTCACCGACGTGCGCGACGAGTCGACCAAAGACGTCCGCATCGTGATGGAGCTGAAGAAGGACTCGGACGCCGAGCTGGTGATGGCGTACCTGTTCAAGCACACGGCGCTGCAGACGAACTTCAACGTCAACATGACGTGCCTGGTGCCCACCGACAACGTCGAGGTCGGCACGCCCAAGCGCCTCGATCTGAAGTCGATGCTGCAGCATTTCCTGACGTTCCGCTTCCAGGTGGTGACGCGGCGCCTGCAATTCGATCTCGAGCAGCTCAAGGCCCGGCTGCACCTGCTCGAGGGCTTCGAGAAGGTCTACGACGCCCTCGACGAGATGCTGAAGATCATCCGCAAGTCGGATGGCAAGGCAGACGCGAAGGCCAAGCTGATCGCGCGCTTCAAGCTGAGCGAAGAGCAGGCCGAGGCGATCCTCGAGATGAAGCTGTACAAGCTGGCGCGCCTCGAGATCCTCGTGATCGAGAAGGAAGCCAAAGAGAAGCGCGCCGCTGCCAAAGAGATCGCCGACCTCCTCAAGAGCGACAAGGCCCGGTGGAGCGTGGTGCGCGACGAGCTGCTCGAGCTGAAGAAGATCTACGGGGACAAGCGCCGCACGAAGATCGGCGGAGCGGTCGAAGAGGTCGAGTACAGCGAAGACGCCTTCATCTCGGACGAAGACGCGCAGGTGGTGCTCACGCGTGACGGCTGGGTCAAGCGCGTGCGCGAGCTCAAGGATCCGACGTCGACTCGCATGCGCGAAGGCGACGAGCTGATGGTGCTGCTGTCGGGATCGCTGAAGTCGAACGTGGTGTTCTTCTCGAACCTCGGCACGGCCTACGTCACGCGGTTCAACGACATTCCGGCGTCGACGGGGTACGGCGACCCGATTCAGAAGCTGTTCAAGTTCGACGACGGCGAGCGCATCGTCGGAGCCCTCACCCTCGACAAGCGGTTGCCGCAAGCCGAGAAGCTGGTGGCCGTCTCGAAGCGTGGCTTCGGGCTTCGCTTCGCGCTCGCGCCCCACACCGAGGTGTCGACGCGCGCAGGCCGCCGGTACGCCAGGCCTCCCACGGGAGACGAGCTGATCGGGGTTCGCCCGTGTGAAGAGAAGGACCTGCTGGCCGTGGTGACGCGCAAGACGTTCGCGCTGGTGTGCAAGGTCAATGAGGTCAACGAGCTGGCTGGTCCTGGCAAGGGCGTCACCGTCATCAAGGTGGCTCCTGACGACGAGGTGCTCGCGTTCTTGTGCACCACGAAGAAGGATCAGGCGATCGCCCTCGAGACCACGAAGGGCAAGACGCTGAACCTGTCGCCGGGCAAGTACGAGGTGACCAGCCGTGCCGGCAAGGGCCGCGAGATGTCGAAGAAGGACGCGGTGAAGACGATCGTGCGCGAGCCGTTGATCGTCGTGCTCCCCGAGACCGAGAAGAACGACAAGCCCGACAAGAAGGAGAAGTGAGCCATGGCCGCGACCCGCAAGTACGACGCTGACGAGATCGAAGTCCTCGAGGGGCTCCAGCCGGTGCGCATTCGCCCCGGCATGTACATCGGAGGCACCGGCCTCGACGGCTACCACCACCTCCTGTGGGAGATCGTCGACAACTCCGTCGACGAGGTGATGAACGGGCACGCCAGCCGCATCGAGGTGACCCTCCACAAGGGCGGGCAGCGCGTCACCGTCACCGACGACGGTCGCGGCATTCCCGTCGCCGTGATGCCCAGGTACAAGAAGCCGGCGGTCGAGGTGATCCTCACCACGCTGCACTCGGGCGGAAAGTTCAAGGCCGGCAACTACACGCACTCCGGTGGGTTGCACGGCGTCGGCAGCTCGGTGGTGAACGCCCTCTCGAGCGACTTCGAGGTGAAGATCAAACGCGAGGGCAAGCTGCACGAGCAGAGCTACTCGCGCGGCGCTCCGACGACGAAGCTCAAGGCCGGCGCGAACGTGCGCGGCACGGGCACGACCATCTCGTTCACGCCTGACGCCGAGATCTTCGGGGCGAAGCTGAAGTTCGACGCCGAGACCATTCGGGAGCGGCTCGAGTCCAAGAGCTACCTGCACAAGGGCATGGAGGTCGTCTTCATCGACGAGACCCAGTCGCCGAAGGTCGAGGTCACCTACAAACACGACGGCGGCATCGCCGAGTACATCGTGAAGCTGGTCACCGATCGGCAGAAGGCCATGGTGCCGGCTGGCACGCAGCCCTTCTACAAGTCGCATGACAACGGCATTCGGCTGGAGCTGTCGCTGGTGTGGACCGAGTCGACCGACGAGTTCGTCAAGAGCTACGTCAACGGCATTCCCACCAAGAGCGGTGGCACGCACGAGAACGGGCTCAAGTCGGGCATCGTGAAGGCCGTGCGCAACTACATCGAGACGCACAACCTGACGCCCAAGGGCGTGACGCTGACGGCCGAAGACATTCGCGAAGGCATGCTGTGCATCGTGTCGGCCTACGTCGTCGAGCCGCAGTTCCAGGGCCAGACGAAGGAGCGCCTCAACAACCCCGAGGTGCAGGGGCAGGTCGACAACGTCGTTCGGCCGGCGGTCGAGAAGTGGCTCAACGACAACAAGACGATCGCCGAGGCGATCATCGCGCGCATCATCCTCGCGGCCCGGGCCCGTGAAGCCTCTCGCGCGGCGAGCCTCGCCGTCTCACGCAAGGGGCCCGTCAACCGCACCCACCTGCCGGGGAAGCTGTCGGACTGCGCGTCGGCTGATCCCTCGGAGAGCGAGCTGTTCATCGTCGAGGGCGACTCCGCAGGTGGCACCGCGAAGCAGGGGAGAGATCGGCGCACGCAGGCGATCCTCCCGTTGCGCGGCAAGGTGCTCAACGCCGAACAGGCCTCAGGAGAAAAGGTCGGCGCGAACAAGGAGCTGCAGGACATCGCCAGCGCGCTGGGCTGCGGGCTGGGCAACGCCGTCGATCTGTCTCGCCTGCGCTACGGCAAGATCTTCCTGCTGATGGACGCCGACGCCGACGGCCAGCACATCTCGACGCTGCTGCTCACGTTCTTCTACCGGCACATGCGGCAGCTCATCAAAGGCGGGCACGTCTACATCGCGCAGCCGCCGCTCTACCGCGTCGACATCGGCAAGGAGACGTACTGGGCGCTCGACGAAGATCACCGCGATCGCATCATCAAGGAGAAGGCGAAGGGCAACGCGAAGCCCAACATCATGCGCTTCAAGGGCCTCGGTGAGATGACGGCTGACGAGCTGAAGGAGACGACGCTCGACGTGAAGAAGCGCATCGCCCTCAAGGTGTCGGTCGACGACGAGCTCGAGACGGACAAGATCATCAACGAGCTGATGGGCCGTGACGTCTCGGCGCGCTTCAACTTCATCATGGAGCGCGCGGGCGACGTCGACGAGATCGACGTCTGAGGCGCTGACGCGGTACGAAGTCGGCGTGCCGCGCCTCGCGCTCAAGCTGGTGCAGACGCCTGTTGGCGTGACCGTCACGTTCAGTGATGGCGGGACCGCGCTCGTGGGCTACCCGGGCAGATACACGCTCGGTATCGATGACCGCTGCGACATCTTCGTGCGGGTCGAGCCGTCGGCGTGGGGAGCGTTCTGCGGGAACGGCTGGGGTGGACGCCGGAGCTGCGCCCTCACCGTCGATGACACCGGTCTCTGGACAGCCGCCCATTTGGCTGACGGCGGGGCCATTCTCATCAATGGTGAGCCACTGAAAGGCCCGACGGCGCTCAGCCCCGGTGATCGCCTGGCGCCGTCGAGAGAGCTGGTCTTCGAGCTGGTCTCGGCCGACGGGCCACCCGGTCTGAGGGAGCCTCCCGCCGAACTCCTCGACGCCGTGGCGGAGCGGCCGCTCGACGAAGGTCGCTGGCATGTCCTCGCCGACTGGCTGATCGAGCACGAAGCGCCGCACGCGTTGATGGCCGCCTACGAGCTCAAGCTGCGTGACGGCACCAACGATCCCGAGCTGCTGGGTGAGTACGCCTCGGCGCGGCGCCAGCGGCACGTCTTGAGCGAGCTGCGCTTCGATCACGTGAGGTGGAAGTGCGGCTACGTCATGTCGTGCAGCCTGTCGCTCGGGCCCCGAGACCGGGCCGAGCCGGAACGTCTCGCCCGAGGCCTGGGCGCGGCGCAGTTCGGGGCGCTCTCGAGTGTGACGCTCCAGTGCAACGGGACCGAGTCGGGCGCCCGGCTCGAGGCGGTGTTGGCCGGCCTCCCGACGACCGTGCGGGTGGTGGGGCTGCAGTTCATCGCTGCGGTGCCCATCGCGTCGCTGATGGCCCTTCGGGTCCGGCCGCCGAAAGCCCACACCGTTCGGCTGCTGCTCGCCGAGCCCGTGGGGCCGCTCTCTCCGCTCGTCGACGTGCTGGTCGCCAGCGGTTGGCAGACGCTCGACTTCGAGGCGACGCAGTTGACCGATCGCGCGGCTGAGGTGCGCGAGCTCGTCCACCGCCACCCGACGACGCGCTTCATGCTGGGAGGCACGTCCCTCTCGGGGGCCGTCGCTCGTTCTTTCGATCGCCCCAACGTCGACTGGGCCTGTCACGAGCACGACGCGATGCTCGTCGACCTCGAAACCGGCGCGGTGCTCCCGCTCGCTCGCAGCCGGCATGGCTTCTCGTGGGGCCTCTCAATCGCGCCGGTCGGCGACGGGTGGACGACGCCCGACGGGGTGAGGCTCTTCACCTCTGGTGAGCTCGTTCGAGGCGCGGGCCGCCAGTTCCTCTTCCTCGCCGGTCCGTCACTGTCCCAGCTCTACCGTGACTGGTTGGACACGGCCGAAGCGACGCCTTGACCGCCACGCTTCATCACCCAAAGGGACACCACATGGAACCGCTCACCCTGTACGTCGACACCCACTGGATCTCGCCGTACGCGATGTCTGCCTTCGTCGCTCTCGAAGAGAAGGGACTGCCGTACACCGTCAAGGAGGTCTCGCTGCCGAAGCAGGAGCACCGCGCCCCCGAGTACCGCGCTCACACCGGGCGCATTCCGGCGCTGCAGCACGGCGACTACTGGCTGGCCGAGTCCCAGGCGATCGTCGAGTACCTTGCCGAGACCTTCCCGTTCCCGAAGTACCCGCGCCTGTTCCCCGAAGACCTGAAGGAGCGGGGCCTCTGCCGTGAGGTGATGTCGTGGGTGCGCAGCGATCTGATGCCGATTCGCGAGGAGCGCTCGACCGCGACCGTCTGGTACGAGCCCACCACCAGGCCGCTGAGCCAGGCGGGCGTCGCCGCGGTTGCGCGGTTGCTCGCCGCGTGTGACCGACTCATCACCGAAGGCCGCACGACGCTCTTCGCGCAGTGGTGCATCGCAGACGCCGACCTCTCGATGATGCTCCACCGCCTCAACGCCAACGCCGACCCACTTCCGGCGAAGGTGAAGGCGTACGTCGACTCGAACTGGGCCCGCCCCTCGATTCAGAAGTGGAGCGAGCGAACACGGCCCGCGTACGTGCCGTACTGAACTCGGCTACAGCCCGCGCAGCGCTCCCGTACAGAACGCAGGGTCGCCCCACGTGGTGTGCGAGCCCCCGAAGGCTTTGAGGATCGAGACCAGCAGGTTGTTGTGCTGCTGCCCCGAGAACCTCACCAAGCGCCCCATCGCCCACCCGCCCGCGCCACCGGCGAGCAGGTGCGGCATGTCATCGTGCGAGTGCACGTTGCCACGAGAGACGTCGCTGCCCTGGAAGACGAGGGTGTTGTCGAGCAGCGTCTGACCATTCGGGTCGACGACGTTCTTCAGGCCCTCGAGGATGTACGCGAACTGCTGCATCTGCCAGCGGTCGCGATCGATCAGCTTCAGGCGGCCCATGTCGCTGTCGCCGTAGTGCGTGATGTTGTGGATCGACGAGTTGATGCCCAGGAAGGGCATGCCGCGGTGGTTCTTCGCGTCGCTCCACATGATGGTGACGACGCGGGTGAGATCGCACTGGAACGCGAGGAGCGTGAGATCGAGCTGCAGCTTCGCCACTTCGGGCATCGCGGCTTCGGTGAGGAACTGCAGCTCGCCCGGCGGCATGGGCGCAGGGCAGGTTCCCGGGGGCAACGCCGTCACGCGCCGCTCGAGCTCACGCACCTTGGTGAAGTGCGCATCGAGGCGTTGCTGATCGACCGCGCCCATGCGGCGCTTCACGACCGCGACCTGCGAGAGCACTGCGTCGAGCACCGACTTCCGGCGCGCCTGCGTGGCATCGAGCATCGGGCCCGAGGAGCCATCCATGAAGAGGTTGCGGAAGGTCACCCTCGGATCGTTCTGCGGCAAGAGCGGGTTGGCGTCGCCGCCGTAGCTCATCACGCCCGACACATCGCGCTCCTGGGCGTTGACGCCGAGCTGCAGGCTGCCGATGCGGGTCGTCTGACCGATCATCGCGACCAGCTCCTGGTCGATCGACTTGCCCTTCGCCCAGCCGGCGGAGCTGCCGTCGTTGCCGATGAAGGTGCCGCTGTTCAGCTTCGCGCCGGTCAGCAGGGCGCCGAGGCCGCGCTGGTGCATCTCGCCCGTGCCTTGAATGGCGACGTTCATGTCGATGCCCTGCACGAAGAGGCACTTGTCCTTGTACGGCACCAGCGGCTGGTGAATCGGCCCGAGGGTGAAGGTGCGCTCGTCGGCGCCCGCCGTCGGGAACCACTGTGGGGTGAAGACGCCGTTGGGCACGTAGGACGCGATGAACCGCTTCGGGAGCGGCCCATCGGCGCGAGCCCAGTCGGAGAGCAGCGGCAAGGCGATGGCGATGCCGCCAGCCCCACGGAGAACGTTTCGCCGGCTCAAGCGCTTCATCGCGCCACTCCTGCCGGACGGGTCCGGAACGTGTCACTCATGATGATGGCGACCAGCAGGTCGTCGAACCGGCCTTGCGACGTCATGAACTTCTCCTGCACCTGGTTCAGGCTGCACTGATCGCCTGCGCCCAGCCCGCGGCCCATGGCGAAGCGCATCCACTCCGAGGCGACGCAGTCGTGCACCTGCCGGGAGTCGCCCAGCCGGCGCGCGAGCTCGCTGATGCCGTTGAACGGGCCGCTGAGCTTCGTGTCGTACGCCGCAGAGACCGAGCCCTTCGCATCGACGGGCTTCCCGTTCTCGATGGTGCGGAAGGCGCCGACCGCGTCGTAGTTTTCGAAGCCGAACCCGACGGGGTCGATGAGGGAGTGACAGCCAGCGCAGTTGGGATCGACGGTGTGCTGCGTGAAACGCTCTCGGGTCGTCGAGCCCGTGTTGGGCGGGGGCGGCACGGGGTTGAAGCCCGGCGGTGGGTTGGGAGGCGGCTGACACATCAGGTGCTCGAGCACGAAGATGCCTCGGCGGATCGGCGACGACTGATCAGGTGACGAGAGCCTTGCGAGGAACCCGGGTTGCGTCAGCACGCCGAGCCGTTGCGAGTCAGGCATGGCCACCGGCATGAAGTCGGAGTTGAGGCCGCTGCGGTTGGCGTACGACTCCATCAGATCGTTGACGTAGAGGCGGTCGCTCACCAGCAGCGCCTTGAGCGTGCCCTCTCGCGAGAGCGAGTCGCGCAGGAACAGATCGAACGACTGCTGCCAGGCTGCCGCGAGCGCGGGTGAGAAGTTCGGGTAATTGACGGGGTCCTTGCTCAGCCGGGAAATGTCGTCAGCCCGCAGCCACAAGGACACGAAGCGCATTCGGCCGCGCATGCTTCGGGCGTCACTCAAGAGTCGCTTCGCCTGCGCCTCGACAACGGCGGGATCCTCGAGCTGTCCGGCCTCTGCCAGATCCAACAGGGTGTCGTCGGGCGCCGAGGCCCACAGGAGATAGGACAGCCGGCTCGCGAGCTCAGTCCCGAGCAGCGGCGTGCGCATGTCCCATTTGCTCGGGGGAACCACGCCCTCTTCGAAGCGGTAGAGGAACTGCGGCGACTGCAGCATCACCTGCAGCGTCCATTCGATGGCCGTCTCGAAGTTGCCGTTCTGAGACGCGAAGACCTGCTGGAAGAAGACCTTGAAGGCGGCGCGCTCCTCGATGGTGAGGGCGCGGCGGAACAGGCGGCGGCCAGTCGTCGTGATGAACGTGTCGGCGCACGCGGTGTCGCGGGTCTGGCAGGGCAGGATGCGATCCTTGCGGTTCGCCATCACGCCTGCGGCGATCGACTCCGCGGCCTCGAGGTAGCGCGTCACCGATTCGTCTGTCACCTGCAGGGACTTCGCGTCGTTGTCGAAGCCGTGAACGATGGGCTCACGCGGGAAATCCTTCGAAGGGTTGCTCGTGTCGCCGAGCAGATCGGCGATGGTGTTGTCGAACTCGGCCCGCGTCAGCAGCCGCATCGGCGTGCGGTCGGCGACGCCGTCACACGCTGCCAATGGAGGTGGAGTCTCCTCTGGCGACGGATCTTCCTTCTTGGGGCAACCGCACAGGGTTGCGACCACCAGCGCCATCAGGCCGCTTCGCGACAAGAGCATCAGAGTCACCAGCGTTCGTTGTGAAGGGCCGGCCAGCCGACAACGAAGGCCTCGGGAATGTGGCGAAAGACCGAGCCGGGGACAAGTCCCCGTTTCGCGTGACGGTGATTGAGGTCAGGTCAGTGATTCCGAGGCTTGCGCGTCACGGGCAGGTGGGCGAGAAGGCGCGTCCATCATCACGGGGTGTAGCGCAGTTTGGTAGCGCGTCTGCCTTGGGCGCAGAAGGTCGTCGGTTCGAATCCGGCCACCCCGATTGGTTGTTTGTTCGTACGTAGTGCCCGTAGCTCAGCTGGATAGAGCACCGGCCTTCTAAGCCGGGGGTCGTGGGTTCGAGTCCCGCCGGGCGCGCTCATGAATCCTCGACATCGATTGGTCTGCGCGTGAGCGAGGGACCGCAGTCCCCTGTGGTTGGTCGCGTTCTGCTGGTCGATGACGAACCGCTGATGCGCCGGGCGACGGGGCGGCTGCTCGAGACCCTGGGGTTCGAGGTTCGCTCGGCTGAGGACGGCACTGAAGCCGAGGAGATGCTGACCGCGTGGCGCGAAGCCGACGTGGTGCTCCTCGACCTCATGATGCCCGGGCCTTCCCCAGAAGAGACCTTCGCGGCGTTGCGCAGGGTGAAGCCTGGCGTGCCGATCGTGTTGTGCTCGGGGTATGCCCCTGAAGACGTCGCCGCCAGACTCTTGAGTGAGCCGAAGGTGACGCACCTGCAGAAGCCGTTCAACAAGGCGCAGTTGGCCGAGGCCATCGAGCACGTGCGGAGAGTGACGTGACGCACGTCGTGCGTTGGCGTTGCCATTGAACGGGGCACGAGACGAGCCTTCGCGCTGGCTGACGTCGAGTGATGCTCGAGCCCCGAAAACAAAAAGCCCCGGGGGTACCGGGGCTTTTCGATTCATCATGGAGCGGGAAAAGGGATTTGAACCCTCGACCCCCGCCTTGGCAAGGCGATGCTCTACCGCTGAGCTATTCCCGCATTCCGGTCACTGCGTCCAACCAGCGACGAAGTGGACGCGCGAAATACCGAGCGCCTGACGGCCCGTCAAGCACTTGTTACGGCTTTCAACTCAGGGCCGGCGACCTGGCGCCATTCCTTGCGAAGGCTTCTGGAACGGCAGGGTCAACCTCTGCCGGGAGTTGAAAGGACAGTGGCGCCGGTGGAGACGACGACGCGGCTCGAGGACCTTCGAGCGGTCGCGACGGCATCGCCACCCGATCCGGTCCTTCGCTTGCGTCGCATGTGTCACCCGCGAGTCGCCACGTTCTTCGAGCGCCTGCCGCCGGCAGCGTGAAAGACGGCTCGCCTGTGCCCACCCGCTGACCATCACCACACCGCGCACTGCTCCGTCCCATCGAGCTCGAACGACGCTCGTGGTTCGCAGGGCTCTGCGGACTGGGCTCAGCGCCGAGCCGGGTGTGTGGCGCCGCAGCGCGTCGACGAGGGCCGGGAATCTCAGGTTTCATCCCACGAGGCTCCGCCCTGTCGCATTTCAATCGGCGTGGACGCGAATCACTCATGGTCTCTGAGCGCGTCGTCGGGCGAGGGCTGCGACGAACAGACCGAGCAGCCACGAGATTTCGCTGCTGCTCGTGCAGCCACAGTTCGTCGGGACGAAGGTCAGTGGAGCGCCGCCATCGCCCTGAGCGCCCGCGCCGCCATCGACCTCAACCCCGCCATCACTCGGTGCGTCACCCGCGTCTGTTCCGGCATCAGCAGTGGCACCCGCGTCTGTTCCGGCATCAGCAGTGGCACCCGCGTCTGTTCCGGCATCAGC
>JBBAQZ010000015.1:0-461 GCA_040400045.1 Myxococcaceae bacterium | reverse complement strand
AGTGGCTCCCGCGTCTCTTCCGGCGTCGGCAGTGGAGCCGGCGTCGGTTCCGGCGTCAGCACTCGCTCCCGCGTCGAGTCCGCCGTCAGTTCTGGCGCCCGCGTCAACGCCGGCATCAGCGATGGCTCCCGCGTCGATGCCGCCGTCAGTTCTGTCGCCCGCGTCGAGGCCCGCATCAGCAACGACTCCCGCGTCGAGGCCCGCATCAGCAACGACTCCCGCGTCGAGGCCCGCATCAGCAGTGTTTCCTGCGTCGGCGCCTGCGTCAGGACCAACTCCGGCATCAACTCCCGGCGTGCGCGCGTGGACAGCGTTGGGCTGGCCGCTCAGCCCGCCCACCAACCATCGGGAGGCAGCCGTCGAGGCACCCTGACTGGGGTCCGCCAGCAACCGAGCCCGCCAGTGATAGCCCGTGCCGGGCGCCAGTGACGCGAAGGTGAGCTGGGCCAGCGCTCCAGTCG
>JBBAQZ010000014.1:114189-161796 GCA_040400045.1 Myxococcaceae bacterium | reverse complement strand
GTGGCAGCGCAGCAGGTGGCAGCGCAGCAGGTGGCAGCGCAGCAGGTGGCAGCGCGGCGGGTGGCAGCGCGGCTGGTGGCAGCGCGGCGGGTGGCAGCACCGCTGGTGGGAGCACCGCTGGTGGCGTCGCGGGTGGCTCGACCGCTGGAGGCGGCGCAGGAGGAGCGGCGGGGTGCGGCACCGGGCCGGCGTGCGCGCCGGGACGACGGTGTGTGGGCAACCAATGCGTCTGCGATTCCACCTCATGTCCAACCGGCTGCTGTTCGACCACCGGTGTCTGCACGGTGCCCTCTGCGTCCGCGTGCAACATCGGAGGAGCCGTCTGCCTCGCGTGCGGGAGCGCTGGGAACATGTGCGTCAACGGCTCGTGTCAGTGCGCGGGCTCCCCGTCATGCGCGCTGGGCACGACCTGCACCGCCACCGGTTGCGCCTGCACGGCCTCTTCGTGCCCCACCGGGTGCTGCTCGGCCTCGAGAGCCTGCATCACAGCTTCTTCCCCAGCCCAGTGCGGCTCCGGTGGCAGCACCTGCGCAGCCTGCGGCGCGAACGCGGACACGTGCACCCTGGGCGGGACCTGCACTTGCGGTTCGAACCCGGCATGCGGCGGCGGGCTGGTCTGCGTCTCAGGCGCCTGCCAGGCCGCAGGGTTGACCTGGACTCAACGGATGTTGACGACTCCGACGGGTGTGAGTGCCGCCTCGGGAGTCTGGGACTCCACTCGAAGCGTGCTCGTGCTCTTCGGTGGGCGCGCGTCAGGAGGAACCGCCAGCGCCGACACGTGGCAGCTTTCGTCGACCGGGTGGACGCGGCTCATGCCCGCCACCTCACCGCCTGCGCGGTACGGGCACGACGTCGCCTACGATCCCATTCGCGGGCGCGTCGTGCTCTTCGGAGGCTTCGTCGCGAGCGGCACGCCCCGCCTCGGCGACACCTGGGAATTCAACGGCACCACGTGGACGCAGGTGACGCCGGCTGTCGCGCCCTCGGCCCGCTCGGGGCATCGCATGACGTGGGACCCGGTGCGGCAACACATCGTGCTCTTCGGCGGTCGCATCGACGGCTCGACCGGCTTCTACCAGGGCGACACCTGGAGCTACGCCAACGGCGTGTGGGCGCTGCTCGCCTCGACTGGCCCCAGTGCCCGAGAGGGCGGCGCGCTCGTGTGGGACCCCGGGCTCTCGGGCGGCCGCGTCGTCACCTTCGGAGGCCTCGGAGCCAACGGCAACCGCAACGACACCTGGGCGTGGGACGGCACCGCGTGGACTGCGGTGTCGACGACGGCCTCACCGTCGGGGCGCGTCTTCTTCGACCTCGCGTACCACCCGGGCCTTGGCAAGGTGGTCCTCTTCGGCGGCTCCACGGGCGGCAGCTCGAGCGCGACGTTCAACGCCGAGACGTGGACGTTCGACCGCACCACCTGGACGCAGCTGTCGACAGCGATGAGCCCCTCGGCCCGCAACGGCCAGGTGATGGAGTGGGACCCTTCCCGCATGAAGCTGCTCCTCGTCGGCGGGTGGAACGGCACCAACAGCTTCGACGACCACTGGGAACTCTGACGCCTGCAGCCCGTTTCGTGGGATCTTCGGTTCCGTGAAGCGACTGCTCCTCGTCCTCGTCATTCTGGTCCTCGTCGCCGGTCTCGCTGCCGGCGGTTTCTTCTTCCACTTGAGCAGCCAGGCCACCGCTCCCGGGCCCGGTGGTGAAGACGTCGAACTCGAAGTGCCGAAGGGCGCCAACGCGCGCAGCGTCGGAGTCCAGTTGGAGAAGGTGGGCCTCGTGCCCGACACCACCGTCTTCCGCTTCACCGTGTGGAAGCGGGGCGGGCTCTCGCTGAAGGCGGGCAAGTTCAAGCTCTCGCGTTCGCTCTCGCCGATGGAGCTGGCCGCCGCGCTCGAGAAGCCGCCGCTCGCCGAAGACGAGCCCTTCGTGGTGGTGGAAGGCTGGCGCCTCAAGGACGTGGACGAGGCGTTGGTGGCGGCGGGTCGCTCCGAGGCAGGGGCGTACGTGAAAGCGGCCTCCTCCCGCACCGGGTACACCGTGCCCTTCACGCTCCCCGAGGGCATCCTCGAGGGCTATCTGTACCCCGAGACGTATCTCTTGCCGAAGGGTCGCATCGACGCGCGCGTGCTGGTGCAGAAGCAGCTCGACCAGTTCGCGAGCCGGGTGTTCGTCCCGCTGCAGGCCGAGCTCAAGGGCTCCAGCCGCTCGCTTCACGAGCTCGTCACCATGGCCTCGATGCTCGAGCGCGAGGAGCCCACGCCGTCGAACCGCCCGATGGTGGCGGGCATCCTCTGGAAGCGCATCGACCGCGGCTTCCCCCTGGGCGTCGACGCCACCAGCCGCTACGAGCTCAAGGAGTGGAACGATCGCTCCGCGTTCCTGGTGAAGCTGCGTGACGAGAACGATCCGTACAACACGCGAAAGGGAAAGGGCCTGCCGCCGACGCCGATCGGAGCACCGACACAGTCCTCACTCGAGGCTGCGCTGAGGCCGACGCCGAGCGAGTTCCTGTATTACCTGCACGACGCGAAGAAGCAGCTGCACCCGTCGCGCGATGCCGCGGAGCACGAGGCGATGAGGAAGAAGTACGACGTGTACTGACGGAGGCCGAAGCGCCGACCCCGTGAGCCGCGAGAGGAACCACGCACGAGAAGGCGTGACGGTCAGTGAATGACCTGCGCCCTGATGATCCAGGGGCCGTTCGGGGGAAGAAGCTCAGACCAGGTGAGCAGCACCTCGCCGTTCATGACGGTGAGGCGGGGGGTCCAGACATCGGTCACCGGTGAGCCCATCTGGAACTGGGTGGTGCTCCAGATGAGTTGGCTGCTGGGATTGAAAGGGTCTGAGACGAGCGCGAGGCCGAGCTTTCGAGTTGCGCCGCCGGTCCAGGTCACCAGCACCGCGTCGCCGAAGCGAACCGCGTCGCTCTCGAAGATGGGTCCGTACTCGATGAACGTTGGGGAGCCTTCGGCCGCGTAGGACTTGAGGTCCGCGGTGGTGACGACGAACGATGGCGCGCCTGTGAATCGTGAGCCGGTCCAGGCTCCACGCACGCCGACGGCGGAAGGCAACAGTGGCGACGGGCGCGATGTCCAACTCGCGGGTCTCATCATCTGGTCGAGCTCGAGGTCGAAGAAGGTGAGCTCTTGGCCGTTGACGCCGTCGATTGAAACGGCTGCAGCAACCTGGAAACCGTCGGGGCTGGCGACCACGTCGACCGGACCACCGATGTAGCCGCCATCGACGATGACGTCCGCCTGTGAGAGGACAAAACCGCCGTCCGAGAATTCCTCTACGCGTTGACGAAAGAGCGACCCTGCGTCGGTGGCGCCGAGGACCCAAAGCTCGTTCCCGACGGCTGAGAGCCCCAACAGCGGGGGCATGCCGCTCGGCATGAATTCGAAGGAGGTTCCGCCGTGCACCCGCACGAGGGCGTTGGGTTGGGCGGCTGACGTGATGAGGTATGCGCGGTCACCGACCATCACCGATGACACATTCGGCGCTGGGAGAGTGCCCGTCATGATTGGCAGCTGGAGTGCGTGGCACGGAGGTTTTGGACACGCCGATGGAGCAGAAAGCCACACGCTCCTGACGATGACTCCTGCATCCGACGTATGTCGCGCGAGTACGAAGCGCTCTGCCGGTCCCCCCGTAGATGCGGGCGGCGTCACCCACATCGGTCTCGGGTTCGTCGTCGAGGTCACCGCCGAGCTGGCGTCTTGAGAGAGCCCACTGTTCGTCGCCGTGAGCACCGGGCCCGTGAAGAGGCCCCCGTCTGGGGTCACAGCAGTCCTCATGATCATGACTTCGTTGTTGGCGAAGTCAGTGAGGTGGATGGGGTTGAGACCCGACACGTCATCGGGGTACGACTCGAGATAAAACACGGCGAGGCCGCCATCGAACTGTGGTGGGTTCACCAGCGACACCGAGTGCGGCGGCGGCGGCTCGCCTCGACCCGAGCCTTTGTCGAAAGCACCGCCGTCGAGCGGTTCATCGCAGAACACCCGCACCGACAGCCTCGAGCGCTCAAGCACACAGGAGGGCCGCCGCTGGTCCTTGACAGCCACGGTGACCGAGCCGCTCGCGATGACACCGCCATCGATGACCCCGCCATCGGGAGCCATGGCGCTCACTGAGACTGAGAAGGTGACCTCGCGGTTGCCGGACACCTGCGGCGCGATGAACTTGGCCCGCCCCGAGCCGTTCGTAAGCGGTACGAGCGTGACGGCTGATGCGCATGCGTACGAGGGCCCCCCGTCGCTGGTTCCGCAGGGGAACTGGTTGATGGGAGACCAATCGTACCGCAGCGGCGTTCCGGGAGGCGCACCCCGGAGCGTCGCCGTCAGACCGACGAGGCGGGCGCTGTCCGATTCGGCCCCCGTCCACGTCACCGTGGGTTTGTCGGCCGTGACTTCGAGGTACGGCATTCCGCGCGGCCTCACCGTGATGGTGAGCTCCAGGGGGGCGCTCCAGATGCCGGTCGCGGTCTGCGCTTCCACCTGAAACGCCATCGGGATGCGACCGGAGACGGGTGGAGCGGTGAAGCTGACCCTCTGCGAAGTCTGCTCGTCGATCGTCGGCTCGAGGCTCGGCCCCGAGAGCTGGGTCCACCGGAATCTCGACACGGGCGTTCCGTCGGCAACCTCGCCTCGTACCTCGAGTGTCACGACCTCACCCACTTCGTAGTCGCCGCCTCCGTCCATCAGGTCCACCGACGGCCGGAGTCCCACCCGAACGGTGGCGACCGATTGGTCCGAATTGCCCAGCGCGTCGGTGATGTTCAAGGTGACTGCGAATGCGCCTGATGCGTCAGGCGCCGTGAAGCGGGTCGACAGGCCGGGGGTGACGGGGCTGTCGAACACCAGCCCAGCACCACCATCGGCGCTCGTGCTGCTCCAGCGCGAGGTGATGGGGCGCTGGCCCGTCGACTGCCCACTCGACAGCACGCCCGTACCGCCCGGGGGCACCACCAGCTCGCGGGGCTCGATTCTGGCGATGGCGATGTTCCCTGCGTCCGGTGTTCCGGGGTTGAACCCGCCGTCGAAGTCGATGGGGGTCGAGGTGCCGCGCGTGAGCGGGAAGCTGCCGAGGTCGTTCGTCCCGGGCAGGAGCAGCACGTTGTTGAGGATGAGGCTCTGGGCACCCTCCGCCTCGATGCCCACCTGGTACAGGGCGGCCTGGCCCATCACGAGCTCGAAGGCGCCCGTTGCGCTCGTCGTGGTGCGCAAGCGCAGCGCCCCAGAGACGAACTGCACCCGCGCCGCTGCGACCGGAGTCTCGTCTTCGAACCTCAGCGTACCGGTGACGCGCGCGACGGCCGCCGCCAGCCCCATCGGGTCCACCTTCAGGCGCACCGGCGTGATGTTCTCTTCCTGCCCCGAGCGCACCCCGACCTTGACGCTCTCGGGCAGGTAGCCGGCGCGGAAGAACGAGACCGTCACCGGGCCCTCCGGCAGGTTCTCCAGCAGGAACTCCCCGGTGTCCGTCGTCGATGTCGCCAGCGGCAACCCGGCGACGAAGACCGAGGCGCCCGCGTGGCCCGTCGGCCCGCTCACGTCGTCGCGCAAGACGCGCCCGGCAACGGCGCCGCGCGTCCCCAGGACGACCTCTCCGAGGGCTACCGTCTTGCCCGGGCCCGCTCCCACGTTGGCCAGCTCGAGCAGCTTCTGGCGGTCGGCCTTTCCGTCGCGGTCCGCGTCGTACGAGAACAACAGCTGCCCCACGCTGCGTGTGATGCCCTCGAGGACGAAGCGGCCGCTCTCGGCGTCGGCCACCGCCTGCCGTGAGGTGCCGACGAGCGTCACCGTCGCGCCTCCCGCCGGCTTCGTCGTCGCTCGCCCCGGCACCGGAAAGGTGACCGTCCCCTGAATCGTCCCCGCGCCCGGGGGGGGCGGCGGCTGCGGCACCGTGACGTCGAGACAGCCAACGAGCACGACCAGGGGCCCCAGGCGCAAGAAGTTCATACCCTCGATGGTATCCGATTCGATGACCCAGAGAGGTATCATCGCGCAGGCAGCGGCCGAGCACCGGAGCGTTCACACTGGTCGGGTTCGCCCAAACCGACCGACAGGACCCGGCTGACCGAGGCGCTGAAGGCGGGCGAGAGCGCGCGCGCGTCAGGTCTAAAGCGCATCGACCGTGGCTGCCCCCTCGGCGTCGACGCCAGCAGCGGCTCCTTCTCTGGGTCTTCGTCGACAAGCACGAACTCGAGGATCAAGTGACCATGAACACGCTCGAGCAAGAACTCGGCAAGCGCCTTCGTTGGCTCAAGAAGTGCCGAGTCAGAATCGCGACGACGCAAGATGACCACGCGCTCGAGGGCATCACCGCCAAGCGCCTGAAGTCGCGGGGCCCACGTCCGATGCGCTGGCAACGACGTCAGCCTCAGCCGATACAGTGACGCCGTGTCTGCGCGTGATGCCTCGACCCTGTTCGTTCGCCCTGACTCGGGCCGCGTCGAGCTTGCGCTACTCGAAGCCAGCCGACGTGACGGCTTCATCGACGCCGGAGCGCATCGCACGTTCTCTCAGCTCGTCGACGCGTGTGGTGGGCCGGCGTTCGCGGGGCTCGCGCCGGCCGACCCGTGGCTGGTGCGCGCGCTCGTTGCCGTCCAGGCTCCGGCCGCTGCGACGCCCGTGTTCGGAGACGTCGCCACCACTGCCGACTTCGCGCTGCAGGCCGATCTGCTCCGCGGCGAGCTCTGGTCGCAAGACGTCACGCCGTCGTTCCTGAGCGAGCTCGCCAGCCGCTCCCCCGGCCGCACCGGCGAGAAGCTGCGCATGTTGTGCGCGATGTTCGAGGCCGTCGACGTGAAGCTGAACGCCCAGCACCTCGTCGACCGCCGCGCCGTCATTCACCTCGCCACGCGCCGCTTGAAAGAGCAGGGTCTGCCCGACGCGCTCCTTCGCTTCGAGGCCATCGAAGTGCGCGACCTGCACGATCTCGCCCCGGCCCGCCTCGTCTTCCTCGACGCGCTCGCCCGCGCCAGTGTCGCCTCGAACCGCACCTTCCGGCTCGTCGTGCCCTGGGCCGGCAGCCCGCACACCGATGCCTTCGTCGGCGGCGTCGCGCGGTTCTTCGAGAAGCGCTGGGAGTCTCTGCAGGGCGCCGAGCTGGTGCCTGAAGCCTCGGAGCAGCCACTCGCCGTCCACCTCCGTCAGCTCTTCGCCGCCGAGGTGTCGCCCGCGACGCTGCCGGGCCTCTCGCTCGTCTCCTGCGCAACGCCACGCGATGAAGCCCGCGCCATCGCTGCGCTGGTGAAGCACCGACTCGCCGACGGCACGCCGCCCGAGCGCATCGCCATCGCGTTTCGCGATCTCGCCGACGACACCGAGCTGCTCGTCGAGCAGTTGGACGCGCTCGGCATTCCGTCTCGGGCACGTCTGGGGGTGCCGCTCGCCCGCAGTCCCATCGGTCGCCTCGCGGCGTCGCTCCTCTCACTCGCCGATGACGACTTTCCCGTCGACGACGTCGCTGCGTTGCTCGAGAGCCGCTACGCCCGTGCGTTGTCGAAGGGCATGCCGCCGGGCCGAGGTGCGTTCGCAGAGGCCGGCGTTCGCAACGACGTGATTGGCGCGCGGGGAGGGCAGGGCGCGTGGCTGGTTCGGCTCGGAGCCCTCCTCGATCGTCGCACCCGTGAAGCGGCCCGGCGTCGTGCGTTGACGGCAGACGTGAACGACCTCGCTGCGCTCATCGACGGCGTCAAGCGAGTGCAGGCCCTCGCGCGATCGATTCCCAGCCGTGGCGCCGCGTCGTCGTTGCTCGAGGCATGGTGGAAGGCCGTCGGAGCACTGGGCATCGCCGAGGCGCTCTCGGAGCCCGAGCCGTCGCTCCGCGGCCATGTCGTCGAGGCTGAAGTCGACCGCGCCGTCGCTCGAGATCAGGCGTCCTTCGAAGCGCTCTCGTCGCTCGTTCGTTCACTCCGTCTGTCGATGGAGCGTTCAGGGCTCGGCGCCACCCCGATGGATCGCCGAACGTTCACCCGCTGGGTGTCGCTCGCGATGGGCGAGGTGAACCTTCAGGCCCGAGGCCCACGCGCTGGAGCGGTCTGGCTCGTCGACGTGCGCGAGCTGCCGGGCACGTCGTTCGAGGCGGTGTTCGTCGGTGGCCTGCTCGATGGGCGCTTCCCGGGCCGAGCGCCTCCGGCGGCGCTCTTGTCCGATGACGAACGCGCAGAGATCAACGCGGCCGCGTCGATGACGCTCTTCCGCCTCTCAGTGAGCGATGACGGCGTCGCGCTGCCGTCTCGGTTGGCAGAGGATCGGCTGCTCCTCCATCACGCGTTGGTCGCCGCGCCCTCCGTGACGCTCTCGTACCCGCGCTCCGACGCGCGAGGGCGTGAAGCGCTCCGCTCGCCGTTCCTCGACGCGATCAAACGTGTCTTGCCCGAGCTGCCGACCACCTTGCGCGCGCATCGCCCGGTGCCCCTGCTCGACGACGTGGAGTCTGCGGCTGAGCTCTGCACCCGCGCCGCGCTCGAGATCTGGAGTCCGCTCGAGACGCGTCAGTCTCCACGCGATCGCCGTGCGCCTGCGTTGTCTGCGCTGGTTCGTTCCGAGCCCTGGGCGATCAACGCGAACGTGATGGCGGCGATCGAGATCGAGCGGCTCACGTACTTCTCTCGAGGCGATGCCACGCCAGGGCGCTTCTCAGGCGCCGTGCTCGATCCGTCCGTGCTCGAGCGGCTCCACCCCGCGCTCGACTGGAACGCCACCCACCCCATCAGCGCCAGCCAACTCGAGAGCTGGGCGAACTGTCACTTCCTCGGACTCGGCCGACGCATCCTGAAGCTGCAGGAAGACGACGAGGCTGGAGAAGAGATGGACCACCGCGCGCTGGGCGATCTGCTGCACGCGGCGTTGAAGCGGTTGATCCCCGCGTTGCAGGCGAAAGGGCGCTGGCCTCCCTCGAAGCTGCAGCTCGAGGCCGTCACGAAGGAACTCGACGAGGCGCTGGTGATCTCCTCCGACGAGGTGTCGCGCTCGTTGCCGGTCGGACACCACCTGCTGTTCGACATCAGCGTGGAGCGCGCACGCCGCGAGCTGCTCCGGTTGTTGTTCGACCCGGCCATCGAGCCCATCGCCGGCGCCGTGCCGAAGGCCTTCGAGAGCACCTTTGGGCGCAAGGACTCGCACGTGGCGGTGCAGCAGGTGGCGATCCCTCCCGCGCTGCCCCACGAGCGGCCCGTCTTCCTGGTCGGCGCCATCGATCGGCTCGACGTCGCGCCCAGCCAGGTCGCGGTGATCGACTACAAGCTCTCTCGCGCGGGCTCTCCGAAGGCCCGGCTGGACGCGCTCCTGTTGAAGGACTTTCAGCTTCCGCTCTACCTCTTCGTCGCGCGCGCCCTGTACCCCGAGAAGTCCGTCGACGCCGCGTGGGTCGCGCTGCGGAAGAGTGATTCGCTGGTGCTGTCCCGTGTGCTCAAGGACGCCGACTACACGCTCGAAGACGTGCTCGCGGTCGATCTCGAGCCCCGCCGCCTCGCTGCGATGGAGGAGCGACCCAACCTCGCGAACGCCGTCCACGGTCTGCAGGCCTCGCTCCGCAAAGGCGACTTCGGCGCCCGGCCGCTCGACTGCG
This sequence comes from Myxococcaceae bacterium, assembly GCA_040400045.1. Lineage (GTDB taxonomy): Bacteria > Myxococcota > Myxococcia > Myxococcales > Myxococcaceae > Xiheimicrobium. Next base: position 152,217 of record JBBAQZ010000014.1, on the reverse strand, counting down.
AGTACTGCCACCTTCGGAGTGTCTGCCGCATCTCTGCGCGTCGCTTGAGCGAGCTGGCGGAGGTCGACTGATGGCTGCGCGCCGGAGAGCTCCCGACACTTCGCAGCTCGGCTTCGAGTTCGGCGTCCTGCCGGTGCCGCGCAACACGCCGCCGCCACCGCCCGCGCCGTTGCCCGACGACGCCACGCCGCTGGAGCGCGCGCTCCGCCTCGAGTCCAACCTCGCGCTCTTCGCCGGCGCCGGTGCGGGCAAGACGTACAGCCTCATCACCTTGTGCCTGCACGTCCTCGGAGGGGCACGCGTCGGCCACGAGCCGGTCGCGCCTGCCAGGTTGTGCCTCCTCACCTTCACGGACAAGGCCGCCGCCGAGATGCGCCAGCGGCTCAGGGAGCGTCTCGATCGCCTCGCGACCGGTGACGCGAAGGGTGAGTCGCGGGAACTCGAGCTCGAGACGTCGTTCGCAGCGCTCGGCCGCCCACTGCCTGCGAAGGCCTTCTGGCGCGGTGTTCGCGACGATCTCGGCGCCGCCAGCATCGGAACGTTTCACTCCGTCATGTCGCAGGTGCTCCGTCGCGCGCCGGCTGGCAGTGGCGTCAACCCGGCGTTCGAGCTGATCGAGGAGCGTGAGGGTCGACAGCTCTTCGCCGAGTGCGTGGAGCGCGTCGTGTTGGACCGGCTCGAGGCGGGTGACGCGCTGGTGCGAGAGCTCGTGCGTGACTTCGGGTTCGGTGCAAGCAGCCCGTGGGGCCTCGTCGGCTCGCTGGTCCGCGTGTCGGCTGCGATTCGGGAAGAGGGGACGCAGGTCGAGCTGATCCCCGTGCAGGATCAAGGCGAGGCGCGCGAGGCGTTCCTGGCGACAGTGCGTGGTCTCCGGGTGCTGGCCACGACGGTGCAGCGAACCCTCGAGGTGCGGGACACGTATCGCGCGCGCGTCGACGAGATCTGCCGGCGGCTCGCGCAAGTCACCGTCGAGAACTGGCCCGAGCATCGGGAGCCACTCGATGAGGCCTTCAAGAACTGGAAGCGCGCGGACGTCGTGCCGCTTCGTGAGGCGTTCAGAGGCAAAGGCGACGGAGCCGGTGCTCCCGGCGCGCTGTGGGCGTCGTGGCGAATGGCGCCGTTCGACGCGGTCGTTCGCGAGCTCGTCAAGGAGGGCATCGCGGCGTACGAGTCGGCGCTCGATGCGCGCGGTGCGCTCGACTTCACCGCGCTGCTGGTGCGTACGCGCGATCTGCTCCGCAGCTCTCCCGAGGCCCGCCGTGACGCGCACCGACGTTTCGGCGTGGTGCTCGTCGACGAGTTCCAGGACACCAACCGCGTGCAGCTCGAGCTGGTGCTGCTGCTCGCGGAGAAGCGGGACGGCGCGCCTCGGCCTCTGTCTCGAGAACTGGGAGAAGGCCCCTCGAACGAGACCCTCGACGTCCCGTTGGAGCCCGCTGCCCTCGCGGTGGTCGGCGATCGGAAGCAGGCCATCTACGACTTCCGCGGCGCCGACGTGGCCGTCTTCGAGCGCATGGCGAAGTGCATCGAGGCCAGCGGTGGGCAACGGCAGTTTCTCCAGCAGTCCCGGCGCTCGACGATGGAGATCGTCGAGCTCTGCAACAACCAGAGCCAGCGGTTCCTCGTGCGCGCGGACCAGGCCGCGGGAGGGCTCCCCTTCGAAGTGGAGTTCGAGCCTGAGACCGACGCGTTGACGGCGGTGCGTCAGAACGCTCCGCCCGGCCCTGCGCTGGTGCGGCTGGCGATGCCCGAGGCTCTCGCCGAGCGTGAGGAGACGCCAGCGCTCGAAGTGGTGCGCGCCGCCGAGGCCGAAGCGCTGGCGCGATACCTCGCCATGATGCTGGCGGACCCGAGCGCCCAGATCGTCCCCCGCGCGCCGAGACCCGCGCCTCCCCGCATGGTGCTCGGTGGAGACGTCGCGGTGCTCTTCCAGCGCTTCACGCAGCTCGAGGTGTATCGACAGGCGCTCGTTCGGCACGGCGTTCGGCACCGCATCGTTCGAGGGCGCGGCTTCTACGCGGCGCAGGAGGTGATCGATCTCGCCTCGTTGCTCCAGCTCATCGCGGACCCGTCGAACGTCATCGCCTTCGCCGCTGTCCTGCGCAGTCCACTCGTCGGGCTGTCCGACACGGCGCTGGTGTCGCTCGCGCTCGATGGCGCGCAGGTGAACGGGCTCGATCCGAAGCACGTGCTCCTCGGTGACGGCGGTGACTTCATGGCCTTCGACGAGGCCGAGCGTTTCCGGTTCCGGCGTTTCCACGAGGCGTGGCTGGTGTTGTTCCGTGAGCGCGATCGCCTGGGCCTGCGGCACCTGCTCCGCGTGGCGCTGGAGTCTCTCGAGTACCGCGTGGCCGTCGCCGCGGGGCCGTTTGGAGAACAGGCGCTCGCCAACCTCGACAAGCTGGTCGATCTCGCGACGCTCCGTCAGGCCCAGGGGGTGCCGGTCGCGCAGTTCGCCCGTGAGTTGCTCGAGCTCGCCGACACCGAACCCCGGGAAGCGCAGGGAGACGTGCTCGACGACGGTGACGTCGAGGCCGTGACGTTGATGACGGTGCATCAGGCGAAGGGTCTCGAGTGGCCGGTCGTCGTCATCCCCGAGCTGTTCACGACGACGCCCCCCGGCGGTGAACGCATTCGCTTCGATCGTGACGTGGGACTCGCGGTCGCCCCGCTGGCGAATGAGCCGACGGGGAGCGCCCGATTCCTGCACTGCAAAGCGCTCAAGTCGAAGCGGGAAGACGCCCAGCGACGGCGGCTGCTCTACGTCGCGTTGACCCGCGCGAGAGACCGCGTCGTGCTCGGCTTGCAACCGCCGAAAGCGCAGCGGAACACCTGGGCGTCGTGGCTGAAGTTCGATGACTTCTGGTGGCAGCAGTTCAGCGATCGGCACGCCGCGATGGACGTGCTGGTCGACGCGCTGCCAGAGGGTCGGCCAGCCCCCGCGGCGGCGCAGCTCGATGACGCCACCCGCGCCGAGGTCGCCGCGCTCGTGACGCGGGTGAGAACGACGCAGCCCGTTCCCGTTCGCGACGCGGTGCTGCCAGTCACCCAACTTCAGGACTTCGTCACCTGCCCACGACGGTTCCACCTCGCCCACCAGGTCGGCCTCGCGGAGCGCCCCATCGCGTTCGAGTGGGCTGAGCAGGCCGACGACGAACCGGTGCCTGGAGATCCACGGTTGCTGGGCACCGCCGCGCACAAGCTGCTCGAGCTGACGCCGCTGGATTGGGTGGGCGTGCCCGGGTTTCGCGAACGGCTCGCCGGGCTGCAGCGAACGAGCGGCATCGTCACCGACCGCGATGACGACGTGCAGAGGTGGGTCGAGCGGTTCTGGAGGTCGGCCTATGGCCAGCGGCTGCCGCGCGCGCGAAAGGTGCTGCGGGAGCTGCCGTTCGTGCTCCGCCTGGGTGACGCCGACTTCTCGTTGCACCTGCGCGGGCAGATCGATCTCCTCGTCATCGACCAGCAGGTTGACGTCATCGACTACAAGTCCACCACGCCGTCGGAAGCCGGGCTCGAGCCGTACGCCTTTCAACTCGGGTGTTACGCGCTCGCGGCGCGCCGCTTCGTCGAAGTGCCCGGAGTCGAGGTGCGTGCCGGCATCTCGTACCTGCGCCATGACGATGCGACGCCGCGCTTCCTCGCCACCTTGCCGGACGATGCCGATCTCGAGCGTCAGCTCGTCGCGCAGGCCCGCGCGCTCGTGCAGTCTCAGGCGTCACGTCGGTGGGCGCTGCGGCCGCTCGAACGCTGTCAGGCGTTGAGCTGCGGTTACCGCTTCCGCTGCCATGGCACGTCAGGTTCCTGACCAATCGCTGGCCGCGGAAAATGGAGCACGGGAATCCAGCCCCTGCGCTACAACGCGCCTCATGCCGAACGTCGTGGTGGTGGGAGCGCAGTGGGGTGATGAGGGCAAGGGCAAGGTCGTCGACCTGCTCACTGAACACGCACAGGTGGTCGTGCGGTTTCAGGGCGGCAACAACGCGGGCCACACGCTCGTGGTGGGTGGCCAGAAGACGGTGCTGCACCTCATCCCCTCGGGGATTCTGCACGCCGGCAAGACGTGCGTGATCGGCAACGGCTGTGTCGTCGACCCGACTGTCCTGATGAAGGAGGTCGACGGGCTCATGGCGCGCGGCCTGCTCCAGGACCCGACGCAGCTCATCATCAGCGAGCACGCCCACGTCATCTTCCCCTGGCACAAGCACCTCGACATTCTTCGCGAGAAGGCGCGTGGCGGCTCGGCCATCGGCACGACCGGTCGCGGCATCGGCCCTGCCTACGAAGACAAGGTCAACCGCCGCGGCATTCGCATGCGCGACCTGCTCGACCCCGATCGCCTTCGCCGTCGCGTGAAGGAGCGCCTGCCCTCGGCCCTCGAAGAGATCGCCCAGCTCGCGAAGAAGGCGAAGGCCGATGAGCCGCTGCTCGACCCCGAGGGCATCGTCTCGGAGTACGCGGTGCTCGGCGGCCGACTCGGCAAGCACATCAAGGACGCCTCGCTCTTCCTGTCGGACCACGTCCGCAAGGGCACGCGCATGCTGTTCGAGGGCGCGCAGGGCACGTTGCTCGACGTCGATCATGGCACGTACCCGTACGTCACCAGCAGCAACACGGTGGCGGGCAACGCGGCGGTCGGCTCGGGCCTCGGCCCGACGGCGATCGATCGCGTGATGGGCATCTCGAAGGCGTACACCACGCGCGTCGGTGGCGGCCCGTTCCCCACGGAGTTGAGCGACGAGACCGGGGAGCGCCTGCGGAAGATCGGCGACGAGTTCGGCGCCACGACCGGCCGGCCGCGTCGCTGTGGCTGGCTCGATACCGTGGTGCTCCGCTACTCGGCCCGCGTGAACGGCCTGTGGGGTCTCGCGGTCACCAAGCTCGACGTGTTGTCGGGTCTGCCCACGCTGAAGATCTGCACGGCCTACGAGCTCGACGGCGAACGCCTCACCGAGCTGCCTGGCGAACTCGAAGACCTCTCGCGCGTGACCCCTGTGTACGAAGAGCTCCCCGGCTGGGACCAGTCGCTCGCGGGCGCGCGGACGGTGGAAGATCTGCCTCCGATGGCGCAGCGTTACGTGCGACGCATCGAAGAGATCGTCGGCGTGCCGGTGGTGTGCGTGTCGGTCGGCGCCGAGCGCGGCGAGACGATTCTGCTGCAGAACCCCTTCCGCGTCTGAGCCGTGGGCCAGGGAATCACCACCTGGTGCTTCGTGCTGGTGGCGGTCCGCAAGGGTGACCGGTTGCTCGTCGTTCACGAGGCGAAGCACGAGCAGCGGTGGTGGCTGCCAGCTGGCGCGGTCGACGAGGGCGAGACGCTCGAAGGGGCCGCCCTTCGCGAGACACTCGTAGAGGCTGGCGTTCACGTGACGCTCGATGGCGTGGTTCGCGTGGAGCGCTCGGTCGTCACCGACGGCGCGCGGCTGCGGGTGATCTTCACGGGGACGGTTGCGGAAGACGCCCAGCTCAAGCGCGTCGGCGATCGTCACTCGCTCGAGGCGCGGTGGTGCACGCTCACAGAGCTGTAAGCGCTCGATCTGCGCGGCTCCGAGCCGCTCGACCTTGCCCGGTACTTCGCGCGAGGTGGCCCGGTGTATCCGCTCTCGATCCTCACGGCAGAGCAGGAGCCGCTGTCGCTCAGTTCCGACGTTTGCAGCGCCAGCGCCCACCGCCTTCGCGCTCGAGCTCGAGCTCGTCGCCTGACGGACAGCGTGGCATCGTCCGCCGCCCTCGCTCACCATCGACGCTCGGAACGCCTCGAGGTGCGCAGGTTGCCAGAACCCTATTGGCGGATCTGCTCGACGTGCTTCCCGCCGATCGCGTCGACGGCACGATCGACGTCGCCTGAGCGCCCAATGATGAACTGCACCAGCGGCTTTCCATTTCCTTCGATCTGCTCCTCGGCCATGCGCAGCACGGGCGTGACGTCGATGACGGTTTCGACCTCACCCTCGCGGACGATGGCCTTCTTCCACGTATCGCCCGCGCGAGAAGAGATGAGCGTCAGCACGCGCTTACCGGAGGTGCCCGAGACCTTTGCGGTGATGCCCTTCGCGTCGTCACCGACGAACTGCGCATCGTAGAACCCGCGCACCTTCTCGAAGCGCATCGGGAGCCGGAACGACTTCTGCCCCGCCGTCGCGGCGAGCGGCTTTCCGTCGATGGAGGGCAGGGGAAACGAGCCAGCGGTCAGGGTCAGCGCGAGCAGCGTCGAGAGCATGAATGGCATTTGACGCCAGCCAACGGAGCGGGCGCAACGGCCCAGTCGGCGCAGGCACTCCGCGAGGCAGGAATGAACTTCTCTGGTGTCGACCCCGAACTTTTGCGAAGCCTGAGCCAAGGGGAAGGTTGAATTCGTCGTGGCTCGAGGCGTGGCGGGAGCGAGCGGCCTGCGATCTGAGGCGATCGGCGTCATGCCTGCCAGCCCGTGAGCGCGAGGGGCAGAGAAGGTGAGGTGAGGAGCGCCTTCACAGCCCTGCCGCGCCAACTTGCAGAAAGTAACAAACTGCCCCGAAACGGCGCGCTCTCGCCCATACGGTGCGCTCCGGAGCATCACGCAGCAAGTTGTTACTTTCAGCAAGTTGGCGCGACAGGCCTGAGAAGCGACCCAGCTCCGGCGGGCCTCGAAGCCGAGTGACTGCTCACCACCAGCGACACTGGGGAATGGCTCGATCAGCCGGTGATCGCCGCCCCGCTCGTGGCTGCTCTGGAAGGCCGAGCGGCCGCTGTTGACCTCGGTGCGCGGGTTTCCGGCCCGGGGTGGGGCGATGACGCCGGCAGGGGAGGCCAGTCGTCGTGGAGTGCCTCGTCCCGTTCGCGTGAGTTGGGCTGCGAGCGCGCTGTCCGTGGGAGACCTGGACCCGTGGACAACTCTCCGATCACCTCATGGCGATTGGTGACTTCGATGCAGGCCGCACAGAAGACCTGATCTCACGGCATGACGAGCGGCAGGTACAGCCACCCGTACGCCACCAACAGCGCCGCGGCGGTGAGGTCGAGCAGGAAGCCCACCTTCATCATCGACGGCAGGTGCACCCGGCCCGAGCCGAACACGATCGCGTTCGGCGGAGTCCCGGCTGGCAACGCGAAGTCGCACGATGACGCGATCGTCACCGTCGACAGCAGCGGCAAGTTCATCGGCATGAGGTTCAGCATCAAGTTGACGGTCGCGGTGTTCGACGCGACGGCTGAGAGCGCCACGGTCGAGACCGACGCCAGGGCCAGCTGCACGAGCGCGGGTTGACGCTTGAGCGGCTCCAACTGCAGCCCGAGCCAGGCCGACAGCCCGCTCCCTTCGATGCCCGCCGCCATCGCGAAGCTGCCGCCCAGCAGCATCAACGCGCTGAGCGGAATCCTCCGCACGGCGACGAGAGGCAGACATCGCAGTGCCACCAGCACGAGCGCCGCGAGCATCGCCACCGTGGCCTCGTAGTGCCGGTTCGCGATCTGAAACGGCAGCAGCGGCGTGAGCACCTCGCGGAGCGGATCACCGAACACCCACAGCACCGCGGCGACGAGGAAGACACGTCCGACCACACGCTCCTTCGGCGACATCGGACCCAGCGCTGCGAGCTGACCTCGCAACACGTCTTGTCCCGCGTCCGAGGTCGGCGCATCGCTCCGCCCGAAGCGCCACAGCGCGCCCCACAGCACCGGAATGAAGAGCACCACGAACGGCATGCCGATGAGCACGTAGCGAAGGAAGCTCAGCTCGACGTGGTGCGTCTTCGCGAGCCAGCCCACGAAGATCGAGTTGGTCGCCGTGCCGATCTTCGTCCCGATGCCGCCGACGTTCGACGCGTACGCCACCGCCAGCATCAGGGCCATTCCGTACCTGGTGAGCGTGCGCTTCGACTGCGCCTCGAGCTCACCCAGCACCGCGAGCGCGATCGGCAACATCATCACCGCGGTCGCCGTGTTCGAGATCCACATCGAGATGGTCGCCGTCGCGACCAGCAGGCCCAGCAGCAACCGAGGCGGTGACGCGCCGATGCGGATCATCAAGTGGAGCGCGATGCGCCGGTGCAGGTTCCAGTGCTCGAGCGCCGCGCCGACGGCCATGCCTCCGAGGAAGAGGAAGATGTACGCGTTGAGGTATTCGCCGCCCGCCTTCGCGGTGTCACTCACCACGCCGCCGCCGAATACGCCCAGCAGCGGGAACGCGACGAGGGGGAGCATCGCCGTCCACTGAATCGGCACCGCTTCGGTGAACCACCACACGGCCATCAAGAGCGAGACGCCTGCCGCGAGGGCGGGGCGGCGATCGAAGCCGGTGACGTGCGCGAGCGGCGTGTCGAGGAACGCCAGCGCCAGAAAGACCAGCGGGCCCAGCACCAGGCCCACCACCCGGGTTCGGCTCATGCGCTCAGGCGCCAGCACGTCACTTCTTCTTCACCTTCGCGAGCTCGTCCTGCAGGCGGCGGTTGTGCAGCTCGAGCTGCACGATCTTCCGCGCCACCTCGCCCTGCGCTTCGGCTCCAGCGGTGCAGGCCTCTTTCGCCTTCTCGAGCTCCTTCTCCGACGCCTTCAGCTTCTGGTGCAGGTCGTCGTTCGCCTTGAGCGAAGCCCAAGTGCGCTCCTGCGCTTCGGCGAGGCGGTTTCGGCCCACCACCAGCACGGTGATCGTCAGGGTGATCGACACGGCGAGCAGCAGCCATGGCAGCGGAGATTGGCCGTGGCGGTAGCCCACCACCGGCACCTCCAGCGACTCCCGTCTGACTTCCTCCCACGGCGAGGCCATGTGCGTTCCGACCATACCCGATACGCGGCCCTTTGAGCCTTTCCGCTGACGTTCCAGACTCCGTCGGCGTGTTCGCCGGCATCGGTTGGGACGCGACGCTCGTTCACGACTACCACTCCAACCTCGCGCGAGCCCGCAAGACGCCGCTCGCCGGGTCCATCGCGGGCAAGCTCAACGAAGGCCTCGGCGGCTATCTGTTCTCGCTCTTCACGCACACCGTGCCGGGAGAGATCGAGCAGCTCGTCTTCAAGGGCCGCACCATTCGCGTCACGCTCTCGCGGCCCATGCCGTTTCAGATTGGCGGCGACGTCATCGGGCTCCGAGAGCAGATGGACTTCAAGGTGGCGGCAGAGAAGGTCGACGTCCTCGACTGGACCGCGGTGCGGCGCCGGAGCCGTCAGAGCAGCTCGAGCTGAACGGCCTTCGCGGGCTCGAGACAGCGGGCGTCGTCGACGGCCACGTGGTTGACGTGCGCGCCGACCTCGAAGGCGGTGAACGACGCGTCGGCGCCGCGGTGGAGCAGGTGCTGGAGCTCGGCTGCCGCCGTCGTCGTCGACAACCACGCCTCGCGCGCATCGGGCGCGATGAACAGCGGCATGCGCGAATGGATGCGGGACATCATCGCGTCGGCCGCGGTCGTGATGATCGAGAACGTCACCACCTCGACGCCGTCGGGTGATCGCCACGTCGTCCACAGGCCGCCCATCGTCTGGATCGGGTGCTCGGGTGCGTGGATGAAGAGCGGGGTTGCCTGTCTTCCGTGGTGCTTCCACTCGTAGAAGCCGTCACACGGCACCAGGCACCGGGCGTGCTTGAGCGCCTCGGAGAACATGCGCTTCTCGGCCAGCGACTCGGCGCGGGCGTTGATGTGCTTCGCGCCTTCGTTCACGTCCTTCGACCACTGCGGCGTGAAGCCCCAGCGCGCCAGCACCAGCTCGTGCTGGTTCGAGTCGAGCACGACGGGAGCCGCCTGCGTCGGCGCGATGTTGAAGCGGGCCTCGAGCACCGGCTCGTGATCGAGGTGGAGCTCGCGCTGCAGATCGACGCCCTTCGACTTGAGGGTGTAGCGGCCGCACATCGTGCGTGAAGTCTACCCCGCAGCGGGTACGGTCGCTGGCGCATGCCCGTGCCGTCGATGCGCCTGACCGTTCGGCTGACCCTCGCGGCCTTTGGCCTCGTGTCGGTGTTCGCGACTGCGAGCCTCTGGGCGCAGCTCCCGGGCCTGTACGGGAGCCACGGCATCGTCCCCATCGCCGAGACGATGGCGGGCCTCACCCGCGCCCACGCGTCGTTCTCTGACGTGCCCACGTTGCTGTGGCTCGGCTGGTGGGACCTCGCGCTCCACCTGCTGCTCGGAGTGAGCGTCTTCGCGTCTGTGTGCGTGACGGCCGGGTTCGCGCCGCGCTGGTCGCTGCTGGTGCTCTACGTCAGCTGGTTGTCGTTCGTTCAGGTGGGAGCGCCGTTCCTCAACTTCCAGTGGGACATCCTCCTGCTCGAGACCGCGGTGGTCTTCGCGTTCCTCGCGCCGGGCGGGTGGCGGCCCTTCCTCACGCCTGCGTTCCGTGAGCCGGGCAGGGCGGTGCGCTTCGCCGCGGCGGTGCTGGCCTGCAAGGTGACGCTCGGCTCGGGCCTCGTGAAGCTCGCGAGCGGGGACGACAGCTGGAGAGACCTGACCGCGCTCACCTTCCACTGGTGGTCGCAGCCGCTGCCGACGTGGACGAGCGTGATCGCCAACGAGTGGCCGCTGGGCGTGCAGAAGGCGCTGTGCGCCATGATGTTCGTGCTCGAGCTGCCGATTCCGATGCTGGCGCTGGGGCCGCGGCGCGCGCGGTTGGTGGCGGCCGCGGGGCTCATGGCGATGCAGGCCGGGCTGATCGTCGCGGGCAACTACAGCTACTACAACGCGCTCACCTTCGTGCTCGCGCTGCCGCTGCTCGATGACGCCGCGCTCGGGCGGGTGTGGAAGGCGACGGCGGCCCCGGTGACGCAGCCCCGCTCGGCCTTCTGGGCCTGGGCCCTCACCGGGGCGTACGCGTTCTTCAGCGTGACGGCGTTCTCGCGCCGGTTTCCGGCCGACCCACCGCTCCGCACCGTGTTGGAGCGCCTCAGCCCGCTGCACATCGTCGGCGCGTATGGCGCCTTCGCGGTGATGACGAAGTCGCGGCCCGAGATCATCGTGGAAGGCAGCGACGATGGCGTGACGTGGAAGGCGTACGAGTTCCCCTGGAAGCCCGGGGAGCTCGATCGACGTCCCGACTTCGTCGCGCCCTGGCAGCCGCGGCTCGACTGGCAGCTGTGGTTCGCGTCCCTCGGCAGCTGCTCGCAGAACCCGTGGTTCCTCTCGTTCCAGCTCCACCTGCTGCAGGGGACCCCAGAGGTCCTCGCGTTGATGCGGGTGACCCCGTTCGCGCAGGCGCCGCCGAAGTATCTGCGCTCGACGACGTGGGAGTACCGGTTCGCGCCGCTCTCGCAGAAGGGTGTCTGGTGGCAGCGGACCGAGACGGGGCCGTACTGTCCTGCGTTGGCGCTCGCTCCCAACGGCCTGCTTCGCCGCGCCGATGAGCTCGAGCGCTGACGTCTCAGTCGAACGACCAGCCTGAGAAAAAGACTTCGGCGGGAGCGAGCTTGCCGGTCTTCCCGGGTTTCGCCCACGCGACGAGGCGGAGCGATTCTCCCCGGCCCAACTCCTCGAGGAGGGTGTCGACGTGCTCTTCGATGTCGGCGCGCGTCGGGGTGGCGCTCGAGAACGTTTCCTCGACCACCGTCTTCGGGACCTGCCAACACCCACCGGGCTCGGGCTTCTTCGAGAAGCCGAAGATGTCGAGCACGCTCGCGGTGCCGTCGGGCTCCGTCGCCTCCATCGCCTCTCGTTGCGTCTTGTATCCGTGCTCCTTCAGCGCCTGCTTCTGCGCCGCGGCCAGCGTCGTCTTGACGTCCTTCTTCCACGGTACCCACGTCTGCCAGTTGTCAGAGCCCATGAGGATGATGTTCTGAGAATCGTCGGGCCACGACAACTCGCTTCTTCGACGGGCAGACCTCTGCCTTGCGCGGCACGCCTCATCCGGCTACCTGCCTTTCGTGATGACTGATTCCCGCATCGAGGGCTGGGGCCGCACGCACGTGGTGGCGCAGGAGCTGTCTCCCGACAACCTCGAGACCACGCCCGCCGTGCTCTTCCGGGGGCTCGGACGCAGCTACGGTGATTCCTCGCTCCCCAGCGGTGGCAGCCCCGTCGTCGTCAACACCACCCGCGCCAACCGCATGCTGGCCTTCGAGAACGCGACGGGCATGCTCCGCGCCGAAGCGGGCCTCTCGTTGCTCGATCTGCACCGCACGTTCCTGCCGCGCGGCTGGTTCGTGCCCGTCACGCCCGGCACCCAGTTCGTCACGCTCGGCGGCGCCGTCGCCGCCGACGTGCACGGCAAGAACCACCACGTCGACGGCTGCTTCGGCTCGCACGTCAAGCGCCTCAAGATGCGCGTCGCCGACGGTCGCATCGTCGAGTGCGGACCCGATCTCGAGCGAGAGCTCTTCCTGGCCACCGTCGGAGGCATGGGCCTCACGGGACAGATCCTCGAGGTCGAGTTCCCGATGGAGCGCATCCCCACGCCGTGGATCTGGCAGGAGTCGGAGCGCGTCGGCGACATCGACGAGTACATCTCGAAGCTGAAAGAGGCCGCCGGGAAATGGCCGATGACGGTCGGGTGGATCGACTGCCTCTCTTCCGGCGCGAACATGGGTCGCGGCATCTTGATGAAGGGCCGTTGGGCGCACTCTCACGAGGCGCCGAGCCGGTTCCCCACCGAGCCGCTCAACGTCAGCTTCCCCTTCGAGGCACCGGAGTGGTTGCTCAACCCGCTCTCGATCAAGGCCTTCAACTTCGGCTTCTACTGGAAGCACCTGCCGAAGAAGCGCGAAGGCCTCGTCGACCCGTTCACCTTCTTCTGGCCGCTCGACTTCGTGAAGGACTGGAACCGCATGTACGGGCGGCGCGGCTTCACGCAGTACCAGTGCGTGTTGCCGAACGAAGCAGGGCCCGGGGCCGCGCGGCGGTTCCTCGAGGTGCTCACGAAGCGTGGTGGCGCGAGCTTCCTCTGCGTCATCAAGGACTGTGGCGACGAGAGCCCTGCGTTCCTCTCGTTCCCGAAGCCCGGCATCTCGGTCGCGCTCGACATCGCCATTCGCAACGACACCCAGGCGCTGGTCGACGAGCTGAATGAGCACGTGCTCAATGAGGGTGGCCGCATCTACCTCGCGAAGGACACCTTCACCCGGCCCGAGCACTTCCGCGCGATGGAGAAGCGCCTGCCGAAGTTCCTCGAGGTTCGTGAGAAGTGGGATCCCGAGCGTCGCTTCCGCAGCGCGCAGTCGGTTCGGCTCTTCGGAGATCCCCCATGAGGCGCGTCGCCATTCTTGGAGCCACCCGTGGCATGGGCCGCTCGCTCGCCCGCAGGTTCGTCGAGCGCGGTGACTTCGTCGCGGTGCTGGGGCGAGGCGAAGACGAGGTGAAGCGCAGCGTCGCCGATCTCGAGGCCCGCGGCGTTCCGGGCACGCGGGTCGTCGGCGTCGCCTGCGATCTCGAGCACACCGACTCGTTCAAGCCGGCCCTGGAGCGTGCCGAGCAGGCGCTGGATGGACTCGACACCGTCGTCGTCACCGCGGGCGCGTTCGCCACGCAGGACCAGCTCGAGCGGGACCCGTCGCTCGCGGCGAAGGTGCTCACGCTCGACTTCTCGAACACCGTGTTGTTCTGCGAAGAGGCCCGCAAGAAACTCTTGATGCGCGGTGGCGGCACGCTGTGCGTCTTCTCGTCGGTCGCGGGAGATCGCGGCCGCTCGCCCGTCATCCTGTACGGCGCCGCCAAGGCCGGGCTCTCGACCTACCTCGAGGGGCTCGATCACAAGTACCGCAAGGAGGGCCTCGTCACGGTCTGCGTCAAGCCCGGCTTCGTGCGCACCGGGATGACCGAGGGCCTCAAGGCGCCGCCCTTCGCTGGCGAGCCCGAGGCGGTCGCCGAGCTCGTCCTCCGGGGCATCGATGACGGCTCGCCCGTCGTCTACGCCCCGCCCATCTGGCGCGCGGTGATGACGGCCATCAAGGCGATGCCGCGCTTCGTGATGCGCCGCGTGAAGTTCTGACGTTCAGCGCTTTCGCTCGCGAACGACCAGCACGGGGCAGGGCGCGTGGTGCACGACGCGATCGCTGATCGAGCCCAGCAGCCAGCGGGTCCCGGGGCTCAGGCCGCGAGCGCCGATGACGATCAGATCGACGTTCAGCCGGTCGGCCAGCTCGCAGATCATGTCGGCGGGCGCGCCGAGCTCCACGCGGGTCTCGACCGGCACGCCGGCGTCGTGAGCGAGCGTCTTGAGCTCTGCGCGTGCGCGCTCCAGATCGGCTTCGGTGCGCGGCGGCGACGTCATCACGTAGCCAGAGAGCGGCCCGACGGGAATCACCGGCGGCGACTCGAGCACGAAGAGCAGGGTCACCTTCGAGTTCGTCTGCCGCGCAAGCCCGAAGCCCTGGTTCGCGGCGTGGTGAGAAGAGGCAGAGCCGTCGACCGCGATGAGGAGGTGCTGGACCATGCCTGGACGTCGAGCATGGCGCGTGCCGCTGGGAGCGCACGGTCGTTCGATCGCTGCGTGCAAACCCAGCGAGGGCTCCTGGCGACTGCGCAAAGCCTGCGTCTATTTCTGGCGCGAGAGCTTCACGGTGCCCGTCCAGTCGGTGCCACCATCGAGCCGGAGCGTCGAGGTCGCGTAGCCACTTCGAGACAGCGTGATGGAGGTGACGTTTCCTGCCGGGTTGTCACCGCCCCACGGCGTCTGGCCGACGGGCTCTCCGTTGACCGAGACCGCGGCGCCGCTGGGCGTTGACTCGATGAAGAGGGTGCCGTGCGCTGCGGCCGGTGCTCGTCTGGGTAACCTCGAGATGCCGAAGACAATGAGCCCGCCGATGGCCAGGGCGCACACGCCGAGCAGCAGCTTCAGGACGATGGGGCCCCCGCGAGCCGGCGCAGGCGCAGCAGCCTCGACGGGCAACGGTTCGATCGCGACGGCAAGCGGCTCGACCTCGATGCGGTCGAAGCGCTCCTGCATGCGGGCTGGGGCCAGCTCGTCTTCCGGGCTCGAGTGCTCCTCACCAGACCGCATCGACGAGCGAGCCTTCGGTTCGCGTCCGAGCGAGACCGGCGAAGGCGCGGCTTCCTTCACGTCGGGTTGGCTCTTCGCGTCTTCTGCGGGCGGCGGGTGCTGGGGAACGTCGAGCGCGTGAAGCGACCCGTCGGCGGCCAGCTCGGCGATCGGCTCGAAGGTGCTGGGCTCGACGCACGTCGCAAAGCTCGGCACCGTGGAGAGCGATGGCGTCCTGGCCTCCGTGACGGTGTGCGGCTTGATGTCGAGCTGGGTGAGGATGGCGCCCAGGTCCGCCGAGCGCACCGGCGACCCGGTCCACGACACGAAGTCCTCGAGCTGTTGGCTCAGCTCGTGCCCGTCGGGCCATCGCCTGGCGAGGTCCTTCGAGAGGCACCTGTCGACGAGCTCGACGAGGGCGATCGGACAGTCGGGGCGCAGCTCGTCGACCCGTCTTGGCGTGCGATGCACCGTCGCCGATGCCAGCTCGGTTTCGGTCTCGGTGGCGAAAGGCTTCTGCCCGGTCAACAGCTCGAACATCGTGACGCCGATGGCCCACACATCGGCCTGCCGAGTCACGCGCTCGCCCCTGAGCTGTTCCGGTGACGCGTAGCCGATCTTCCCGCGGAACGAGTCGACCGGCGTCAGCTGCACTTCACGCTCGATGCGCGCGATGCCGAAGTCGGCCACCTTCACGGCGCCAGATCTCGCGAGCAGGATGTTCTCGGGGCTGATGTCCCGGTGCACGAGGTTGAGCGGTGTCCCCTTCTCGTCCCGCAGCTCATGCGCGGCATGGAGTCCCTCGCAGACCTGCGCCATCAGCTTGGCGATGAGGCGGGGGTCGAGGCGTTGTCCACGCACTGCCGCGCGCACCACCGATCGCAGACTGGCGCCGTCGATGAGCTCCATCACCAGCACCAGCGACCCGTCGGGCTCCTGCCCGAAGTCGAACACCTGGAGCAGGTTCGGGTGATCGAGTCGCGCCGCGATGCGGGCTTCGGCCTTGAAGAGCGCCTCCACCGTGGGGTCCCCCGCGAGCTGCGGGAGGATTCGTTTGACGACCACCTGCTTCTCGAACCCGCTCGGGCCTGACGCACGCGCCAGCCACACCTCGGCCATGCCGCCCGTTCCGAGACGGCCCTGAAGCTCGTAGCGCTTGAGCACCGTGGTCATCAGGTCACCTTTTCCCGGGAAGCAGCGTGAGGTCCAGACGTGCCTCGCTCGCCCCGCGGAGCATCACCTTGCGAGACTGGTAACCGCTCAACGAGATCGTCAACTCGGTGTCGAGGAGGAACGGGTTGTTGCCCGCCCAGGGCGTCTTACCGAGCTCCTGCGCCCCAGCGCGAATGGTCGCACCGGGAGGCTCGGTCGTGATGACGACCGGCGGTCCTGCCAACTCGGGGAGCGCGTCTCGGAGCTGCCCGGGAAGCTCGATGGTGGGGATGCGCGGCGGGCTCGACGGCTTGATCACCATCGCCGCCACGGCGATGCCGAGCCCCGAGAGCATCAGGCCGATCAACGCGAAGGGCACCCACCGCCGCGACGGCGCGAGGTCTGGCCGATAGGCGGTCGGCGCGACGTACCCGCGCGGCTGCGGTCTTCGCGCCAGCTCCAGCGGAGGATCCGGGACGACCGCCGTGGCTGGAGCAGGTGGCAACGCCGCAGCGGCAGGGAGCGCGCGACCCTCGACCGTGCCGTCAACTCCCAGTGACGGGCCCCCGAGCAGCTCGGGTTCGCTGCCGTCCGAGTCGGGAGGAGGTTCGCTCACGCGCGGGAGTGTGCCTCACCGTCTGCCCGGCGCGAAGCGTTCAGGGGCCGGCGGTCTCTGGCACTGCGTGCCGATCAGCCAACTCGCGCAGGTACTCCCAGTTGAAGATGCCCGTCCGGTGCAGGTCTCCGAAAGTGAACGAGAGCGCGTAGTTTCCCGTGGGGATGATCTCGATGATCTTCATGTCCTGCGCGATCACCTCGACATCGTAGGTGCGCTTGCCGCTCCACTCTTCGACGCACTCGGCGCACGGGCAGTACTGGCGCAACACGCGCGAGGTGATGCCGTGGCGAGCGCCGTCCGTCCACGTGAGTGACAGCAGGCGCTGGTCGGCCGACAGCTCGACCCCCGTCGCCTGAGGGTGCTTCTTCGCCGGCTTGATGCTGTCCCAGAAACTCACAAAGACTCCTCTTCGATGAGACTGACGATGGCGAACGCGAGCTTCTCGACGAAGCCTTCGACGAGGACGCCGGGCCTCGGGCTCTCGTCGGCGAACAGGCCCTCTTCGTATTCGACATCGAGCGCGAACGGCTGCCGCTTCGGCTCGAGGCCCGTGAAGTTCACCGCGAAGTCAGGCTGGGTCGCGTACCTCACGAGGCGCTGCTGTAACGCCTTCGGGTCAAGGGTCACCTTCTCAAGGAGCCCCGACACCCGCTCGGTTTCCTCCACCGGAAAGGCGGCCAGGATTTGGAGCGGCAACAGCACCAGGCCGAAGGCGAACGCGGTGTTCTTCAGCGTGCGATCGCTCTGCACGAGCTCGTTCTTGTCGATGACGGTTCGAACGACGACGACCTCGCGCGGCGCGGGCGGCGCAGCGCCCGGGGCGAGCACCGTCCAGTGGGGGCGAAGGGCAGCGATGGCTGGCAGCAGCTGCTCGTGAATCGCGACCATGATTGGCGGGCGCGCGAACATCGGCTTCGGGGTCACCGTGCGGGTGATGACGACCGGCGCCTGTCCCGACGCGGAGCCCGGGCTGCTCCCGTCGACCACGTCGGTGCGCGTCGGCGCCTTCCACTCCGCCCGGTCGAGCAGGGGCTCGATCACCACGATGCGGGGGGGGCCGGCCTCGCTGACGTGCCCAGGGGATCGCTCTCCAACCAGGTGCGCGGTGGCGCACCCCAGACCGTTGATCGCGCAGACCAGGCTCCACAGCAGCTTCATCGTCGGCCGGTATACGCCCGATTCCGGGGCGGCGGGGGCCGAGCGTGAAGGCGCGGGTCGACCGTGCCGATGCTTCTACTGGGAGTGGAATAATCCACACCCTTGTCAGCCAGCGGTGCACCTGCGCATGGTGGTTCTTCCTGATGATGCGGGGGGGCTGAGACGCATGGACTGGCGATCGAAAATACCGTTCTCGTCGAAGAAGCGAATGGACCTGTCGCTCACTTCGGAGCAGCTGACGAAGCTGGCGAAGGTGTGTCTCGACGTTCAGGGACGCACCATCGAGGCGCTCAACACGATGGGCGTCGGCCATAAGCAAACCACACAGATGCGTCATGAGCTGTTCATGACCTGGCTCATCACCTACCACGTGACGACCCAGCCCAACGGCATCGAGCACCACCTCGGGGTCAGCCACGACGGCTCCATACCGCCCGAGTTCCGCGACTCGATCATGAAGGACGGGTTGCGCCTGCTCGCTTTCTGCGTGCGGGTCGCGCGGTTGACGACCACCGCGCCCTTCGACGTCGAGGTGGCTGGCGTCGCGGTGCGCCGCGTGTTGCTGGAAGATCAATCGAAGAAGCTCAGGCGTTCCCCTGACGACTGTCCTTCACCCGATGGGCTGGCGGCGTTGTGGACTGCAGCCTGCAGCGAAGCGACCCCGCTCGAGCCGCGGTTGAAAGAGCCCTTCTCCTCGTCGCCATCGTCGTCGCCTCGCCCCATGCCGGGTTGAACGTTTCGTCGCGTCGCAAGTCGATGGAATTCAGAGCCGACGGTGTTGGAGCGCGGGCAGCGACTTGCGGATTCGCGCGAGCAGGGTGCCGTCGAACTCGGCAATGGCCAGCCCTTCACCTTCGCTCGCCCTCGCTGTCACCAGGCCCCACGGGTCGACGATCATCGCGTGCCCCCACGTCATCCGGTCTGTCGGGTGTCGGCCCTGCTGCGCCGGCGCGATGACGTACGCCTGGTTCTCGATGGCCCGGGCGCGCAGCAGCACCTCCCAGTGATCCTTCCCGGTCGCGAGGGTGAACGCTGCGGGCACGGTGAGGAGCCCAGCGCCCGCTTCGGAATGCCTCCGGTACAGCTCGGGAAACCGCAAGTCGTAGCAGACCGACAGGCCGACCTTGCCCAGCGGCGCGTTCGCGACCACCACCTCGGTGCCCGGCGCGACGGCGGCCGATTCCCGGTAGGTCTGGCCGTCACCGACCTCGACGTCGAACAGGTGCATCTTGCGATACACGCCGAGCCGCGCGCCGTCGGGCCCGAACAGCACCGAGGTGTTGAAGAGGCGGCCTCCCGGAGCGCCTGTCTCGAGGACCGACCCCGCGAGGAGCGTGATGCGCAGGTCGCGGGCCAGCGTCTGTATCGTCGCCAGCGTCTTCCCCTCGAGGGGCTCGGCGTTCTCGTCGCGCTCCGGCTCGGGGCCCATCCACGCGAAGTTCTCTGGCAGGCCGACGAACGAAGCCCCCCGGCTCGCCGCCCGCCGAACGAGCCCGGTCGCCTTCTCCACGTTCTCGGCCTTGTCGGCCCCGCTGGTCATCTGAACCGCGGCCATCAGACTGGGGGCGCCAGGAGTCATGAGCCCGGTCTACCAGCGTTCTTCAGCGGCACGGCATCGGGTCTCACGAGGGCGGGTTTACATTCCCCCACCTCATGTCGTAGGAGGTGCCGTCACTTTTGGGCAGTTCTCGAAAGTGGGCCGATTGGCCCACTTTGCATTTCTGGAGTCGAAGACCGTGGCCGAGAAGAACCACACCATCGAAGCGCGGGCACAGGCCGTGTGCGAGCCGCTCATTGCCGCCGAGGGCCTCGAGCTCCTCGACGTGGAGTTCGTGCGTGAGCACGGCGAGTGGATTCTGCGCCTCTTCATCGACAACCCGAAGGGTGGCGTCGGCGTCGAGGAATGCTCGACCGCCAGTCACGCCGTCGACACCGCGCTGGACGTCGAAGACTTCATCCCTCAGGCGTATTCGCTCGAGGTCTCGAGCCCCGGCGTCAACCGGCCCCTGAAGAGGCTCGAGCACTACCAGAAGGCCCTGGGCAAGAAGGTCCGCATCAAGACCTTCGGGCCCCTCGGTGAGCCGCCCCGGAAGAACTTCCTGGGCGCCCTCAAGGACGTGTCGGTCGAGGCGGTGGCCGTGGAAGTCGACGGCTCTGGCGTCTTCACGATTCCCCTCAAGGACATCGCGAAGGCCAACCTCGAGTTCGAGTTCTCGTAAGTCAGCAGTCGTCGTCCTCGCAGTCGTCAGTCTGCAGTGCACATACAGGCCATCGAACGATGGCCGTGGAAAAGGAAGGTCGCACATGACTCCCGCCGCTCCAGTTCGCCTCGATGACGTCCTCACGCAGGTCGCGAAGGACAAGGGCATCGACAAGAGCATTCTGATCGCCACGCTCGAAGACGCGATGAAGACCGCGGCCAAGAAGCACTTCGGCCAGGATCGCAACCTCGAGGCGAAGTTCGAGGCAGAGAAGGGCGTCGTCGAGATCTTCCAGGCCATTCAGGTCGCCGATCAGGTCGCCGACCCGCTTCAGGCCGTCAACCAGATCACCGTCGAGCAGGCCCAGACGCGTGGCATGGAAGTGCAGCCTGGCGACGAGCTCGTCTTCCAGATCTTCTACCGCGACGAAGACGCCGCCGAGGCGAAGGCGCAGGACGAGCAGTACGGCGACATTCTCGGCCTCAAGACGTTCCGCCGCGGCTTCGGTCGCATCGCCGCCCAGACCGCCAAGCAGGTGTTGCTGCAGCGCACCCGCGACGTCGAGCGCGAGAACGTCTTCAACGAGTACAAGGATCGCAAGGGCGAGATCGTCACCGGCATCGCCCGACGCCTCGAGCGAGGCAACCTCATCGTCGATCTCGGCCGCGCCGAGGCCGTGCTGCCCGTGCGGGAGCAGGTGCCCCGCGAGGTGTACCGCCCCGGCGATCGCGTTCAGGCGTTCGTGCTCGACGTGCTCCGCGAGGCCAAGGGCCCCCAGATCATTCTTTCGCGCGCGTCGGTCAATCTGCTCACCAAGCTCTTCGAGATGGAGGTGCCCGAGATCGCCGAAGGCATCGTCGTGATCGAGGCCGCGGCTCGTGAGCCGGGTCGCCGGTCGAAGATCGCCGTCTCGAGCCGCGATGGCGACGTCGACCCGGTCGGCGCGTGCGTGGGCATCAAGGGCAGCCGCGTGCAGGCCGTCGTGCAGGAACTCCGCGGCGAGAAGATCGACATCGTGGAGTTCGACGAGGACCCAGCGCGGTTCGTCTGCGCTGCGCTCGCGCCCGCCGAGGTCAGCCGCGTCATCATCGACGAAGCCAACCACGCGATGGAGATCATCGTGCCCGACGATCAGCTCTCGCTGGCCATCGGCCGCTCGGGTCAGAACGTGCGCCTCGCGTGGCAGCTGACCGGGTGGAAGCTGGACATCAACTCCGAGAGCCGCGTGAAGGAGATGCGCGAGTTCGCCAGCCGTTCGCTCGGGTCGTTGCCCGGCGTGTCCGAGATGCTCGTCGAGACGCTCTACGCCCACGGCTTCCGAATGGCGAAGGACGTCGCCGACGCCAACCCCGAAGTGCTCGCGCAGATCCCCGGCGTCGACGCCACCCGCATCCCCGCCATGCAAGAGACCGCGAAGTCGCGCATGGTGAACGATTCGGTCGAGCTCGAGCACCTCGAGCGCGAGCGTGAAGCCCGTCGCCTCGAAGAGCAGCGCAAGCACCCGGACGAGCTGACCCAGGACGAACGCCTCATTCGCGTCACGGGCATCGGCAGCTCGAACCTGCAGGCTTTCAAGGTCTCTGGCTACAACACGGTCGAAGACGTCGTGAAGGAAGCCGACCTCACGCGCCTGGGCAACGTGGCCGGCATCGGCATCAAGAAGGGTCGGCAGGTCAAGAGCGCCGCCGAGCGCTACCTTCAGGAAGAGGCGAAGAAGCGCGCCGAGCTCGACGCGCTCAAGGGCAAAGCCCCCGAGGCTGGAATTCTGGGGTGACGAACGTAGGGCACGGTCCGGGCGCGAGTACGGTCGCTTCAGTCGTCCGGTCTCGTCGGCTGGAGAGCGCCTCTGCGTCAATCATGACGTCAACGGATGAAAGGTCGGGGCCCGTTCGGACGTGCCTCGGATGCGGGAAGAAGCAGCCGAAAGGGCTGCTCCATCGACTGGTGCTGAACGCGAAGCACCAGCCAGTGAGCGACACGGCGCAGACCGCCCCTGGCAGGGGGGCATATCTCTGCGGTCCGGGCTGCCTGAAAGCAGCCGTGAAGAGGAAGGCCTTCCAGCGGGCCTTCAAGCAGTCCGTCGAGCTGGATGTGCCCACCCTGGAGGAAGTCCTGCGAGAACCCTGAAGCGACGAAGTCTGCAGCTCAATCCCATCGTCCATCACGGCTTGAAGTCGTGGAGCGCTTGCTCCCCCCTCGAGTCGACAGGTCTCGCAGCACCCCGACATGCGCAGCTCGCGTGTGTCGTTCAGGTTCCACACCAGTACGGTGAGAGAGGGTTCAACCCTTTCTTCCGCCACACTTCTGAAGTACGGGGGCGCCAATGTCGAAGAAGCGCGTTCATGAAATCGCAAAAGAGTTGAAGGACAACCACGGCATTGAGCTGGACAACAAGGCCATGGTCACCACGCTGGCGGGACTCGGGTACGACGTGAAGTCGCACTCGTCGTCGCTCGATGACGACGAGGCCAAAGAGGCCGTCAAGAAGGTCGTCGACAAGCTCAAGCCGAGAGCCGCGCCGCCAGCCGTGGCGCCCAAGGGCGTCGTCGTGCGCCGCCGCATCGGTGAGTCGATGCAGACGACGACGATGCACGCGAGCACGCCTTCCGAATCGGCGGCCCGCCCTGCCGCGCCGCACGTTCCTCCGCCGCCCGAGCCACTCGCCGTCGCGCACGTCGAGCCACCAGTGGCTCCCGTCGCCGCGCCCGCCGAGGCCGTGGTGGCTCCCGCGCTCGTGAACGTGCCTGCCGACACCCAGACCCCCGTGGCCACTGCGCTGCCTCCTCCTGCCTCGGCGCCCCGGCCGCCGCCCGCTGCTGCGCCGATCGCCGCAGCGCCAGTCGCGGTGCCTCCCGCCGCGCCTTCTTCAGCCCCTCGGGCCGCGCCCGTCTCGGCGCCTTCCACCGCACCGGTGTTCACACCCGTGGCCCGAACCGTCTTCACGCCGGGTGGCCCGGCCGTTCCTTCCACGGCGCGCTCCGGCGTCGCCATCACGCCGCGAAGCTCGGCGCCCCGGCCGGGCGTCACCATTCGCCCCGCCATTCCCGCAGGCGCGACCGCCACCGGGCCGACCACGCCGGTCATGCCCGCCAGGCCAACGGTGCCCACGGCGACGCAGGCCGTGCTCGTCAGCCGCCCCCTCATCGCCGTCAAGCGGGTCACCCCGACGGCGCCCTCGGCCAGCCGCTACCCGATGGCTCCGGGCCGCAAGGCCACCGCTGGTGATGAGAAGGTCTTCCGCGTCGTTCCCAATCAGTTCGCTCCGGGCTCGAAAGAGGCCACCGCGCGCGAGAAGGAGCGCGGCCGCGGCACTGGCAAGCGCGAGAAGGACAAGGAGACGACCAGCACCACCGACATTCGCGAGATCATCTTCGGCCGCACCGCCATTCCCGTGCGCGGCAAGAAGAAGAAGCCGACCAAGAAGGGTCAGAAGACCCTCATCACCCAGATGGCCGAGGACAAGAAGGTCATCAAGGTGCAGGACGGCATCGCCGTGAGCGACCTGTCGCAGCGCATGGGCATCAAGACCTCCGACATCATCAAGAAGATGATGGCCGGCGGGAAGATGGCCACGGCCAACCAGATGGTCGACCCCGAGACGGCCGGCATTCTCGCCGCGGACTACGGCTGGACCGTGAAGAAGGTCGGCTTCGAGGTCGAAGACTTCCTCCCGAAGGTCGACGAGAAGCCCGAGGACTACACTTCACGCCCGCCCGTCGTGACCGTCATGGGTCACGTCGACCACGGCAAGACGTCGCTGCTCGACGCGATTCGCCAGGCCAACGTGGCCGGCGGCGAAGCGGGTGGCATCACCCAGCACGTCGGCGCCTACACCGTGAAGTCGTCGGCGGGTGAGATCACCTTCCTCGACACGCCTGGCCACGAGGCTTTCTCGGCCATGCGTGCGCGCGGCGCGAACGTCACCGACGTCGTCGTGCTGGTCGTCGCGGGTGACGACGGCGTCATGCCGCAGACGAAGGAAGCCATTCAGCACGCGCAGAAGGCCGAAGTGCCCATCGTGGTGGCCATCAACAAGATGGACTTGCCGGGCGCCAACGTCGATCGCGTGAAGAAGGACCTCGCAGACGCTGGCCTGCTCGCCGAAGACTGGGGTGGCGAGGTCATCATGGTGCCGGTGTCGGCCAAGACGCGCATGGGCCTCGATCTGCTCCTCGAGAACCTCGCGCTGCAGTCCGAGGTGCTCGAACTCAAGGCCAACGCCGGCCGCCCCGCGATGGGCGTCGTCCTGGAAGCCCGCCTCGAGAAGGGCCGCGGCCCCATCGCCACGGTCCTCGTGCAGGAAGGCACCCTGCGCAAGGGTGACGCCCTGGTCAGCGGCGCGCACTTCGGTCGCGTTCGAATGATGATCAACGATCGTGGTCAGACCATCGACGAGGTGAGACCCGGCTACTCGGCCGAGGTCATCGGCATGTCGGGCGTGCCCACGGCAGGCGACCTCTTCAACATCGTCGCCGATGAGAAGGCCGCCAAGCAGATCGCCGATCACCGCATCTTGAAGGCGCGCCAGGCCGAAGCCGGCAAGACGTCGCGTGAGACGCTCGAAGACCTGCTCGCCAAGCAGAAGGTGGCCGAGCAGAAGGAGCTCAAGATCGTGCTCAAGGCCGACGTCTCGGGTTCGCTCGAAGCCGTCGCCGACGCCATCAACAAGCTCTCGACGAAGAAGGTGAAGGTCACCATCGTGCAGAAGGGCGTCGGCATGATGACCGAGACCGACATCAACAACGCCTCGGCGTTCGGCGCGATGGTGTTCGGCTTCAATTCGCGCCCGGAGTCCGGCGCCGAAGCGGCCGCCAAGCACCTCGGGGTGAAGTGGGACACCTACGGCATCATCTACGAGCTCCTCGAGGTGGTGACGAAGCACATGGAAGATCTGCTCGAGCCGATTCGCACCGAGAAGAAGCTCGGCAAGGCCGAGGTTCGCAACCTCTTCAACGTGCCCAAGCTGGGGACCATCGCAGGCTCGGCGGTGCTCGACGGCACCATCAAGCGCAACTCGTTCCTGCGGCTGTTCCGCGCGAACAAGCAGATCTACCAGGGCAAGATCGCCAGCCTCCGCCGCTTCAAGGACGACGTGAAAGAGGTCGCGGTCGGCTTCGAGTGCGGTATCGGCATCGACGGCTTCAACGAGCTGCAGCCGGGAGACGTCATCGAGGCCTTCGAGATCGAAGAGACGCGCCCCAGCCTCAACTGAGGGTGAGGTGGTGAGCGGGGGCAGGCGCGATGAAGGCGCCTGTCGCCGTGTGCGTCTCTCATCGAGGTCGCCGTTCTCTGGAGTGCGTCATGTTCGTCTGCGTCGGCCGAGTGACCATCGACATTCCCGCGGCGGGCTCGCTCAAGGGCAAGCGCCAGGTGCTCCGGCGGGTCACCGATCGGGTGAAGGCGAAGTTCAACGTCGCGGTCGCCGAGGTGGACGACAACGACGTGTACACGCGCGGCGTCATTGCGCTCGCGGTGGTGGGCAACGATCGCCGCCACGTGAACGAGATGATGGACAAGATCCTTCAGTACATCGAGGACATGTACGTCGCGCCGGTCGCGCATCGCGAGCTCGAGATCCTGCAGTTCGGCGATCAGCTCTTCGCGCGCGGCGGCGATACCGACGACTCCGAGCTGGCCAACCTCACCATTCCCCGAGGGGAGCGCTCGCTCGCTGAAGCCGAGGGGCTCGGCGACTGGGAGGATCGACACGCTCGTCAGCCGCCGGTACCCACGGCGTCCGCACCCCGCAAGCAGGGGCCCAGGGCGTCGGCGCCGAGGCCGTCAGCACCCACCAACCTCTCGCTCGAAGACGCGCGTGCGCTGGCGCGGAGCCTGCGGAACCGGCGAGAGTGGGAACGTTCGCACGACGGCGACGAGGAGTAGCACATGGCATCGAAGGTCAGGCCGGAGCGTGTTGGACAGGAGATTCAGGCAGCGGTCGCTGACATGCTGATTCGTGGAGACCTGCACGACCCGCGCATCGGGTTCATCACGATCACCGGCGTCAAGGTGTCGCCTGATCTGCGTGTGGCGCAGGTGTTCTACTCGATGATCGGGACTGACGACGAGAAGCTGAAGACCAAGCAGGGGCTCGAGGCCGCGAAGGGCTACGTGCGCCGCGAGGTGACGGCTCGCGTGCAGCTGCGCGTCTCGCCCGAGGTCTTCTTCACCTTCGACGGCTCACTGGAAGAGGGTGACAAGATCGAGCGCCTCATCAAAGAGGTGAAGTCGAAAGAAGGGTGGTAGCCCTCGCGTGAACGGCGTGCTGGTCGTGGACAAACCCAGGGGCCCGACGTCGTTCGACGTGGTGCAGTTGGTACGCCGGGCGTTGAAGGTGAAGAAGGCTGGCCACACCGGCACGCTCGACCCGATGGCGACCGGCGTGCTGCCGGTGTGCCTGGGAGACGCGACCCGCATCGTCCAGGTGCTGACCGACGGTGACAAGGGCTACGACGCGACCGTCAAGCTGGGCGTCACCACCGACACGCTCGACGCCGAGGGGAAGACGCTGCTCACCCGCGCGGTGCCGACGTTGACGCGCGACGGGCTCGAGGCGGTGTTCGCGAAGTTCCGCGGGCCACAGCTTCAGACGCCGCCGATGTATTCGGCCATTCGGAAGGACGGGAAGCGCCTCTACGAGTTCGCGCGCGCTGGTGAAGAGGTCGAACGGGAGGCGCGCTCGGTGACGGTGCACGCGCTCACCTTGAACGACTTCTCATCCGACGAGCTCAAGCTGTCGGTGCGCTGCAGCAAGGGCTTCTTCGTTCGCACACTGGCGGCTGACATCGGCGAGGCGCTCGGGTGTGGCGCGCATCTGACGGCGTTGCGGCGAACGCAGAGCGGTCCGTTCTCGCTCACCCGCGCCGTTGAGCTGGCGGAGATCGTCGAGCGGGGCGCCTCGGCCGTCGCCGGGAGGCTGGCCTCGCTGGACGAGTCCCTGGCGTTCCTGCCTGAAGTGAAGACGACCGACGCCGAGGCCGAGCGCGTGAAGCACGGCGGCGTGGTCGAGGTCGCGCGGACCGATGAGGTGATGGTGCGGGTGACGGCGCCGACGGGCGAGGTGCTGGCGCTCGCCGAGGTTCGCCGGGGTCGGCTCGTGTACAAGCGCGTGCTCGCGAACCAGGCGGAGTGAGCACGCGGGGCTGGGGGCGCCCGCGTCGCGGTGTTCCAGCGCTTGGGTGCCTTGAGCAGCGGCGTCGGTCGGTCTCCCCGGCGCAGCATCGAGACCCCGTTCGAGCAGGTTCCTGTCCGGTCTGGAGTGTGGCACGGGCTCCCTCATGATCGCCGCTCCCGTGAAGCGCAGCCCTTCCGCGGCCACGCGCCGCACATGACGACCGAGGCCGGCCCGACGAGGTGGTGGACAGAGCCCACCAGAGGCCAGTGGGCCACCTTCACCGCTGCCTGGCTCGGGTGGGTGATGGACGCGTTCGACTTCACCGTCTTCCTGTTGGTGATGAAGCAGATCACCGCGGAGTTCCACACGACGTACGTGTCGACCACCGGCATCATCGCGCTCACCTTGCTCGCGAGGCTGGCTGGCGGCCTGGTGGCTGGATGGGCGGCAGATCGGTGGGGCCGGAAGCTCCCGCTGATGATCTCCATTGTCTGGTTCGCGGTGTGCGACGGGCTGGTCTCGGTGGCGCCGTCATTCACCTGGGTCCTGGTGCTGCGCACGCTGTTCGGCTTCGGCATGGGCGCCGAGTGGACGGCCGGCGCGACGCTGGCGATGGAGAGCTGGCCTGAGCGAAGTCGCGGCGTGGCGTCGGGCGTGCTTCAGGGCAGCTGGGCGGTCGGGTACCTGCTGGCCGGTGTGGCGGCGGCGGTGGTCGAACCGGCGTATGGGTGGCGTGCGCTCTTCGCGGTGGCCGCGGTTCCCGCGTTGCTCGCGGTTCCGATTCGCTTCTTCGTTCCCGAGAGCCTCGAGTGGCTGGCTCGGCAGGAGAGGGGCGTGAGGAGCAGCCCGGTGTCCTGGGGTGAGCTCGCGTCGACGCCAGGAGTGCCACGCCAGCTCGCGTGGAGCACGATCCTGCTCTCGGCGGGCTTTGGGGGCTACTACGCGCTGACGGGCACGTACTCGGTGCTGCTGCAGTCGAACCTTGGCCAGACGATGGCGGGCGTGTCGTGGCACGTGGCGCTCTTCAACCTCGGCATGCTCACGGGCGCGGTCGCGTGCGGCGTGGTGGCGATGCGCAGAGGCGTCGTGCTGGCGATGATCGTCCCAGCGGCGCTCATGCTGGTGGTGATACCGGTCTACGTCGGGGCGGTGCCCGGACTGCTCGCGGTCGGCGCCTTCCTGGGCGGTGCGTTTGGCGCGGGGACTTCGGGCGTGACGCCGCTGCTGCTGTCGGCACTCTTCCCAGCGCGATTGAGAGCGCGTTGTACCGGTCTTTCGTACCACGTGGCTGCGGTTCCAGCCGCGTTCGTCCCCATGGGCATCGCCGCGTTGGCCGAGTCGAAGCTCGTCTCGCTGCCGGTCGCGATGGCGCTGGTCTGTGCGCTCTGTCAGGTCGGCCTGGCCGTCGCGCTCGTCTTCATTCCGCGTGACCGGGTCGGCGCAGCGCCGAGCCCCGCGTGGTCCTGAACGGTCGTCATGGGAGGGAGACTCCCGGTCCGATGGTGACACGGGGTTCCGCGTGCCTCGTTCCTGGGAAGTGTCGCGGTCCTCCGAGCTCGCTGAACACGGGGGGCCGATCGCCGGGCTGTCCTGAACGGCCTTCACGCGAGGAATGATGAGCGCCCCGGTTGTGAGGAAGTCTCTGGCGAGGACCGTGTCCTGGGTGATCCGGAGCGCCCGGTCGCTGGAGGGTTGGTTCTCTGGTGGACGTGGGATGATGCCGTTGTCGCTGAACCGCACTTCCGCTTGGGACAGGCCTTTCAGCGCGGACGCCCTCCCCGGGCCTCTGGAGCAATCGCAGTCGTTCGAGTTCTGCCGGCCAAAGGGAAGACCGTCGGCTCGGACTGAACGCTGGTGACGCGAGCCGCGATTCCCGCGTCGGCGGTGACAGGCGGGGTGTGGCCCTGAGCTGCGACGCGAATGACCGCAGCGTCGTTCGGTTCTTGTTTCACGATGCGCGCGCAACCCAGGTCGCTACGTGATTGCCCGACTCGAGCGCGCGCCAGCCCCGTCGCTCGGAGCTTTGCGGTCGCCGGGCACACTCCGGCCGAACCCGCTCGCGTCAGATGGCCTCGGAGACGGACGCCAGCAGGAACTCGTGCGTCCGCATCGCGGGCGTGACGGTTTCAGCGTCGTTCGCCGCCTCGAGCTCGACCGACAGCGCGTCGCACTTCGTGAACGCGTCAGCCACCGACTGGTTGAACCTGAAGTTGTTCACCGGCGCGACGACCTGTCCGTCTTCGATGAGGTACGTGCCGTCGCGGGTGAGCCCGGTGAGCAGCAACGTCTGACCGTCGACCCAGTTCGTGTACCAGACGCGGCTGATCAACACGCCGCGCTTGACGCCCTCGAGGAGCCTGGCGCGAGGCGTCGTCCCAGCGGCGAGCTCGAAGCCTCCGTGACCGCCGAGCGGTTGGCGTTTCGTCTTCGCGGCCCAGAACCGCGACGTGGCCAGCGCGTCGAGCTTCCCCGCGGTGATCCACGGCTGCGCCTGAAGCGTTCGTCCCTCACCATCGAAGGGGAGCATCGGGGTTCGTGGGTTGCGCGGGTCGCTGCGCAGCGTCACCAGTGGCGAGAAGAGCTGTTCCCCGACACGGCTCGAGCCCGCCTTCGAGAAGAACGAGCGCCCCTCATCGGCTGCGCGTTGATCCATCGAGCTCAGGAGCGACTCGGTGAAGTTCGCGGTCGCGGCCGACTCCAGGACGACCGTGTAGCGCCCCGGCTCGAGCTTGCGCGGGTTCTCGGAGCGCTTCGCGGCGTCGCAGGCGCTCTTCGCCACGCCGCGCGCCTCGAGGCCTTGCAGGCGTCGTCCGTAGTACTGGCCGCGGCCCGAGCCGGTCCCAGAGGGGGTTCTGGCGGTGACCGTCAACTGCAGGCCCGTCGCGGGGTGCACCTGAACGAGTCCCGCAGACGTCGCCTTGCCCACGAGCCCGCTCCACTGAAAGAGGAACCCCGCGGTCGACAGCGCGAGTTCCCGGCCCGGCGTCAGGGCATCTCTGATCAGCCCCGCGCGGCCCCTCGCGTCGAGCGCGTCGACCTTCGCATCGAACACGACGTCGTTCCGGGCCACCGTCTGAGGCCCGAGCACCGGCATCAGCTCGGGATCCTCCTGCGCCAGCCTCGCGAGGCGCACCGTCCGCTCGACCATCGCGGCGATCGACGCGTCGTCGGTCTGGTTGCTCGAGCTCGTCGCGGCCTTCTTGCCGAGCTGGACCGCGATCGTCAGCCCGGCCTCGTCGATCTCTCCCGTCGTCGTCACTTCGTTGCGGGCGAACCGCACGTGCGCGCGCCTGGACGACTCGAGCCCGACGAACACCTCGGCTTTCGGCTCCAGCTTCTTCGCTGCCGCCAGCACCTTCTGCATTGCCAGGCCGAGCTGCTTCTCCGAGAGGGGCATGGCTCAGGCTCCCTTCCTCGTGCGGGTGTTGATGACCGAGATCTTCTTGAAGCGCGTCGGTGGGCAGCCGTGACTGACCGGGTTCGACTGGCCCGGCTCACCCTTGCCGTCGTCGAAGGCCGAGCCGAGGCGGAACTCCTTCTCGCCGCCGATGAGGTCGCACGCGTTCCAGAACTCGAGGGTGTTCGATTGGTAGCCGACGTCGCGCAAGGCGCGCGTCACCTTGCCCTTCTTGATCTCGTAGAACATCTGCCCGGTGAACTGGAAGTTGAAGCGCTGGTGATCGATCGACCAGCTGCCATCGCCGAGCACGTACACGCCATCGTCGGTCGCTGCGATCAGGTCCTTCACGCCGAGCGGCTTGTCGCCGGGCTGCAGCGAGACGTTGGGCATGCGCTGGAAGGGCACCGAGGCGTGGTCTTGCGCGTACGAGCACCCACGCGATTCCTTCTCGCCAATCCACGCGGCCTGCTCGCGGGTCGTCTGGTAGCCGACGAAGCGGCCCTTCTCGACGAGGTTCCACTTGCCGGTGCGCACGCCGTCGTCGTCGTAGCCGCAGGTCGCGAGGCCTCCGGGCATCGTCTTGTCGGCGAAGAGCGTGACGATGGGCGCTGCGTACTGAAGCGTCTTCAGCTTGTCGGGGGTCGCGAAGCTGGTGCCCGCGAAGTTCGCTTCGTCGCCCAGCGCACGATCGAGCTCGGTGGGGTGCCCGACGGATTCGTGAATCGTCAGCCACAGGTTCTCGGGCGAGAGGATGAGATCGCGTCGGCCTGGCTCGACCGGCGCCGCTGCGAGCTTCTCGCGTGCGTCTTCCGCGACCTGCTCGGCGTCTTCCACGAAGCGAGACTCGGCGAGGTATTCCCAGCCGGCCTGCCGTGCCTGGCCGTCCCAGCCGCGCGAGACGAAGTCGCCGTCCTTCACCAACGTGACCGAGTACGACGGGCCGATGCGGGTGATCGCCTGCTCGATGAGTGCGCCGTCGGTGCTGGCGAAGAGCTTCCACTCGAGCCGTGTCGAGAGCGACGCCTCGGAGAAGGCCGTCACCTTCTGCTTCCGCAGCGTGTTCGTGATGCCGAGGAGCAGCTCGAGCTTGTCGGCGACGGGGATCTTGAACGGGTCTTTCTGCATCGGCGTCTGCCAGACGTCGACGTGGGCCGCGACGGGAGCGAGCTCGATCGGTTTCGTGCGCAGGCTCGCGTTCGCGGTCGCGATGCCGAGCGCCGTCTGGGTGACGCGTTTGACCTCGGAAGCGTCGACGCGTGCCGTGGCCGCGAAGCCCCACGCGCCGTCTTTCAGGACACGAACACCCACGCCGTACCGTTCGGCGTCGGCGCTCCCCGCGGCATGATCGTCACGAACCGAGACGTTCTCTTCGCGTCGTCGGTGGACGCGAACGTCGGCGTAGCTCGCGCCGCCTGCCCTCGCAGTCGAGAGCGCAGCGTCGATGACCGCAAGGAGCAGGGGCTCGACGACGAGGCCACGAGCGTCCGCGAGACCGCTGCGGGACGCGATGACCGACGCAGCGGCGAGGCCCGTCGAGGTGAGGAACTGCCGTCGGCTCCAGGAGGACATGGCCGAAGGGTGACACGGCAGGGCGGGCCTGTCGGCAGACTTTTGAGCGTGTTGTCCCGCGGTCGTGGGCGTCGGTCGGGATGACGCGGTGAGCCGAGTGGGACTCACGTTTGCGCAGTGGGGGGGGCTTGCGTGTAAAACCGCCAACCTTCCACTCGCTGTCGAGGGGTTCCCCGAATGCCCGGTCCGATCTCGAACAACCGCGTCACCACGCCTCAAACGACGTCCACCACCACGACGCCGACGCCGGCGACCCCCGTCGCGCCGACGACGCCTGGCTGGGCACCGGCTGCCACGACGGGCGGGCGCGCGCCGCGCACCGGCGACGCGATGTCGAACCGCGTTCAGATTCCGCAGAGCGCGCCGATGCACAAACAGGGCACGGCCACGTTCGAGGGCGCGAAGCTGAAGCCTGAGGTGCTCCTGAACTCGTTCGGCGGCATCAAGGCTGAGGACTTCGGCAGTACGAGGGTGAAGCTCCCCGGCATGGGCGGGCCCGGCAAGGAGTTCACCGTTCGCGACATGCAGTACGATCTCGGCGGCGGCAAGGTTGGCATGCGTCTGGTGCCCGTGAAGGACAACGATCCCGCTGGCAACAAGGCGATGGACGATCTGATTCGCAAGGAGTCGAAGCTCGGGGCCAACGAGCCCATCTTCAGCCTCGTCGCCTACATCAAGCCCGAGAAGCACACCGGCTCGATCAAAGAGCTCGGCGACACGATGCTGAAGATGGAAATGGGCAACACGCACACCGGCGCGTACGTCGGCGGCGGCAAGACGACGAACTCGCCAGAGACGTACCACGGCAAGACGTGGCAGGTGAAAGGCTACCCGGCCAACGTGCAGGTCATCTCGCTCGCGGGCGTGCCGCAGGGCGAGCTGAACAAGAACCTGCTCGCCGCCGATAGCGTCATGAACGCCGGCGTGAAGTTCCCGCCCGACTACAAGAACGACCCGTACAAGACGGTCGATCTCAACACGACGCTGATGTTCTACCGCGACTGGATCAAGGGTGAGTCGTACCTGAAGGACGATCCGAAGTGGCACACGTACTGCGCCGAGCACAAGACGATCGTCGTCAACGTCGGCCTCAACGTTCCGCACAACGAGAACGCGTTCAAAGAGATCTTCGGCGCCGACGAAGGCAGCAAGCTGTGGGGCCAGTTCAAGGACAAGTTCAAGGCCGCCAACGGGCGCGAGTTCACCGCGGCGGAAGAGACCCACTTCGAGCCGTTGTGGAAGAAGGAAGGCCTCAAGCCCGAGCAGATTCGAGCGCCGAGCAAAGCCGAGTACGACGCGCATCAGGCGGCCCGCTTCGATGGAACGCTCAAGTCGGGCTCGTATCGTGGCTACGAGCCGCTGCCGGTCGGGCGCGCGCTGGCGTGGAAGCCCGAGTCGACTGCCGACCTCGTGAAGAACTTCATGGAGACCTACGCGCCGTTCAAGGAAGTCGGTGGTGTGATCAGCTCGGCCGCGCTCTTGAGCTTCAAGCCAGTCGCCATGCAGCGCATGGGCATCAGCGACGCCGACTTCATGAAGCTCGCAAAGCCCCTGCTGCAGGAGATGATGGCCGCTGAGGCGCTGGCGCGGGCTCCGACCGATCCGGCGAAGCTGCCGGAGTGGTCGCAGAAGACGACTGGCGCGCTCTACGTCGGCCTCGGTGGCAAGCCTGAAGACTTCGCTCCGGGCGGCACGGTGAACCCGGCGCTGATGGGCCTCGCGAAGGAGCTGATGGGCAAGGTGCCGAACGCGCTCGCGCAGCTGCCGAAGGTGGCGACGATGGAGGCGGGCAAGCGCAACGACTACGCGAACGGGTGGATGCGGAAGAACATTCAGGACGAGCTCGCGGCCGCGCGCAGCCAGATGGTCTCGGACCCGGGCAAGACGGAGTACTACTCCCCCCCGGCCGTCACCAACCGCGTCGTCAACGGCATCGTCGACTCGAACCGGCACGTGAAGATTCGCGTGGTGGCGACCGCTGTCGACGCGAGCGAAGTGCAGTGAGCGCGGGCTTCGCGCCGAGCTGAAGGTCGCTTGCCTGGCCCTGCCTGAGCTCTCGCCCGGCGTTCGCTGCCGACACGTTCGCCGTGCGACGAGCGGAGCCGTTCAGGGTGGTGTTCGCGGTGCTGGGCGTCGCGATGGTGCGTCACCTCGAGCGCGCGCTGACCCTCTGGGATCAACGCGTGACGCGCGGGCACCAGATGGCAGCCGTCGAGTCACCGAGTGCTTCACCGCGTTCGTCGAGGCACTCCATGCCGACCCACGCTGAGATGAGGGCGTCGAGGGCGTCTTCGTAGCGTTTGAGCGCAGACAGCGTCGGCACCGATCGTGGCAAGGGGACGCGAAGGTTCTCGATTCGCGAGGCGAGGGCGACGTGGATGTTTCGGAGTTCACCGAGCAGCAGCGCGATGCGCTCGGTCGGGCTCGCCTCGGGCCAGTACTGGCGGCTGCGAGACACCTTGTAGGGGACGCGCCGGTCGCAACCGAGCAGCACGAGCAGGGCAGGGTGCGGGTAGACCTCCAGCAGCGCGCCCTCGACGGAGTCACCAACGGCTGCGACACGATGCCCGATCGTCGCGAAGCCCTTCGTCAGCGCTGCGCCGATGCGGCCGGGGCGTGCGGGTGAGGGCGAGTGGGTTCCACAGCCGGCTGCTCCGAAGCGCCGTGAGACTGCATTGTCTGCTTCGCGTCTCGAAGTGATCGGCGTCTTCGACACCGGCATGTCGACGGTGATGGTGAGGCTGACGTCATCTCGTGAAGCCAGGAGAGCCGCGGCGGCCTGTTTGAGCACCTGCGGCTCGGGTGGGCCTGCGTCGATCGCGCCGTTCCAATCGACCGGCGTGCCCTGCATCGCGAGCGCAATGAACGACGAGTAGCTCGGAGCAACGGCGTCGCAGCACCAACCGCGATCTGTCTCGGAGACGAGCGCGACGCCACTGGGCTGGCCCGAGGTCCACGCCGCGTCGATCCCCAGCACTGCACGTCGCTTTCCCATCGCGTCATGGTGCTGGCGGAGCGTCGACGCCGCCATCCTGTTTGCTCGTTCGGTCCTCCACGCCGCCGCTCGGACAGGGAGGTCGTGAAGACGACCGAGTCCCGCGCAGGTCGTCCTCGCTCACGTCCGCGGCGCGTCGCCCGACTCCGCTGCCGTCGTCTCACCGCCCGCCCGCCGCAGGCCGAGCGACTTCATCTTCTTGTAGAAGTGCCCGCGCTCGAGGTCGAGCAGCCGCGCCGCTTCCGTCGCGTTGTCCTTCGTGAACGACAGCGCACCGAGAATGATCTCACGTTCCGCCTCTTCCACCTGATCGCGGAACGGCTTGTCAGGTCGGAAGCGCATCACCGGCGCGGCCACGGGCACCGGCGTCATCGGCACCGCGATGTTCATGGGCGCGCTCGCGACCACCGGCGTCGACGACTGCTGAACGGGCGCGGACTCTACCTGCGCCACCACCGCTCTCCGCCTCGGCCACATCGCCTCGACATCGGTCATCGTCACCAGCGGACCCTCACACAGAATCGCGAGCCGCTCGACCAGGTTGCGAAGTTCCCGCACGTTGCCCGGGTAGTCGTGGTCGAGCATTCGCTGCAGGGCATCGGGCGCCACCCGCAACACCTTGCGGCCGTTCTTCCGGCACGACTCCTCGAGGAACGCGTCGATGAGCACGTGCAGATCGTCTTTCCGCTCGCGAAGGGGAGGCGAGTGCAGCTGCACCACGTTCAACCGGAAGTAGAGGTCCTCGCGAAACTTCCCGTTGGCGATCTCGCGCTCGAGATCCTTGTTCGTCGCGGCGATGACGCGTACGTCGACCTTGATCGTCTCGCTGCCACCCACGCGCTCGAGCTCGCCCTCCTGCAGCACCCGCAGCAGCTTCGACTGCATCGCCTGCGGCATGTCGCCGACCTCGTCGAGGAAGAGTGTTCCCTCGTGGGCCAGCTCGAACTTCCCGCGGCGCGCCGCCAGTGCGCCGGTGAACGCTCCCTTCTCGTGACCGAACAGCTCCGACTCGATCAGCTCGTGGGGCACCGCGGCGCAGTTCAGCTTCACGAACGGCTTGTTGCGGCGCTTCGACTGCTGGTGAATCGCCCGCGCGATCAGCTCCTTGCCTGAGCCGTTCTCGCCCGTGATCAGCACGCGCCCTTCCGACGGCGCCGCCCGCTGAATCACGCCATAGATGCGCTGCATCGCCGTGCTCTGGCCGAGCATGTCGAAGCGACCGCTGTCGGCCTTCAGCTCCTTCAACTCTTCCACCACCCGCGACAGCTCGAGCGCGTTTCGGAGCGCCAACAGCAATCGATCGCGTGAGATGGGCTTCTCGAGGAAGTCGCGGGCGCCGAGGTGTGTCGCTTTCACGGCCGTCTCGATCGTCCCGTGGCCGCTCATCATGATCACCGGCAGATCGGGCCGGAGCACCTTGATCCGCTCCAGCGCGGTCAGCCCGTCGAGGTCGGGCATCTTCACGTCCATCAGCACCACGTCGACCGGCTTGTTGGCAATGACGTCGAGCGCCAACTGGCCGCCGGCGGCGAGCTCCGTCTTGTACCCCTCGAGTTGGAGCGCCTGGTTCAGCGTCAGGAGGATGTTCTTTTCGTCATCGACGATGAGGGCGGTGGCGGGCATGCGGTCTCCGAACAGCAGGGTGTGGTCATTCTGCCGCGCTTTCGGCGACGGCACATTGCACCTGTGCAAGGTGGCTGCCGAGCGCGGTTCTTTCGGTTTCTTGGGGAAGAACCGACGGTTGAAGATCGTTGCTCCCCCTGATCCGTCACTGTAGGAACAACGCACTGTTTGGCCCACAGCCACCTCTGGGAGATGACGCCATGCGCAACCTGACCGTTTTGTTGTTCGTCGCCGCGACGCTCGCGCTGACGGGCTGCCCTCCCGTGTACCCGAACTGCAAGAGCGACGAGACCTGCACCGAGAAGGGTGAGGTCTGCGTTCAGGGCCAGTGCCGCGAGTGCGCCGCCGATGAGAACTGCAAGCCGGGCTTCGTCTGCGACACCAACAAGTGCGTTCCCAAGCCCGAGTGTGGCCCCGGCGCCGGCTCCTGCGGCACCGGTAAGAAGTGCTCGTCGGGGAAGTGTGTCGTCGACCCGAACTTCAAGGCCGAGGGCACCTGCGCAGCGAACGAAGACTGCCCCTCGGGTCAGGAGTGCAAGGGTGGACGCTGTGCGTCCGTCGAGGTGAAGGGGGCGACCTGCGCCTTCGAGCCCGTGCGCTTCGAGTTCAACGAGTACAACCTCACCGGCCCGGCGCAGGCGACGCTGGCCCAGTACGCCGACTGCATCAAGAAGGGCGCGCTGCGTTTCACGCTCGAAGGCCACGCCGACGAACGCGGCACCGAAGAATACAACATGGTGCTCTCGCAGAAGCGCGCCGCCTCGACTCGCAAGTACCTCATCGATCTCGGCGTCGCTGCTGGCGCGCTCGACACGGTCGGCTACGGCGAGAACAAGCCGGTGTCGACGGCGTCGAACGAAGATGCGTGGGCGGCGAACCGACGCGTCGAGTTCAAGAAGAAGTAAGCGGCAACGAGACGTCGAGCCTGGCTTCATGAGGTGCGACGCGAAGACGAAGGTCCAGGAGGCGGCACGTTCGGAGGAGGCGCCGGCCTACGGCCCGTGTTCACTCACCGACGGTCCCGAGACCCTCGCGCGGTGATGAAGTCCCCGGGCTTGTTCGCGAAGGTGGCCGCAGCGTGAGCACGGCCTTCTCGGTCGGCTCGTCATCACCGCTTCATCGTCGGTTCATTCGTCGGCGCCGGACCCATGAGAGGACCCCGGCCAGAGCCAGCAGGCTCCCGGCGCTCGGTGAGGTGCAGCCGCAGCCTCCGCCGCGGAAGGCGACGTCTGGCAGCAGCGGCACCGTGCCTCCGCTCTCCACGTCGGTACCGCCGACAGAACCGGCGTCGACAGAACCGGCGTCGACAGAACCGGCGTCGACAGAACC
>JBBAQZ010000014.1:110669-114089 GCA_040400045.1 Myxococcaceae bacterium | reverse complement strand
CGACAGAACCGGCGTCGACAGAACCGGCGTCGACAGAACCGGCGTCGACAGAACCAGCGTCGACAGAACCGGCGTCGACGTCACCAGCGTCGACAGAACCAGCGTCGACAGAACCAGCGTCGACGTCACCGGCATCGACAGCCCCTGCATCGATGGTCCCGCCATCGAAGCCGCCGGCATCGACGGTTCCAGCATCGACGCCTGGCGTGAAGACGATACCGTCGATGAAAGTCGTGCGGTCATCGACGGAGCCCAGGCCGCCATCCGGCAGGTACCAGAACGGGGACAAGCTCTCGAACCGGAGCGTGTAGGCGAGGCCAGCGATCAGCGTGAACGGTGGAGACGTTCGCGTCTGCCAGGTTCGCTTTCCCGACTCGGTCCACCACGCGTCTCCAGGCGGTGTCGACCACGAGTTCCCGCCGGCGACCTCACTTTGGTACGTGCCGAGGTCCTGCACCGCGCCGAACTCGTCGATGATGGCGATGGCATAGGTGTTGGGGCGCCCATACCAATCGACGTTGCGCCAGCTCGCCCGGTTGGATTCGAGCCACGTCAAGGTTGCGTGGGTCGTCAACCCAGCGGTGAAGGCCTGAGTCATGGGTTGGCGGTCTTTGATGACGGCGAAGAAGTTGCCGCTGGGAGAGACCTTCCAGCCCCAGCAATAGTCCTCGCTGCGGGAGAGGGTGCCGCCGACCCAGGCGCCCGAGTCAGGCGTCATGCCGCTCGAGGCGCAGGGTGAGCCGCTCCAGCCGAAGCCCCACTGTTCTCCACCCGGCCCGACCCGTCCCACGGGAATGCCGAGCGCCGTTCCCTGCTGCTCGAAGCTCAGGTCGACCGGCTGGGCGCTGACCAGCGAGGCGGTCGCGAGCCCCCACAGGACGGCCAGGCGGCAGGACGCTCGACTCCGACCTCTGCGCGAATCACGCGACATGTTCTGACCCTACCACGTCAACCGCGGTCGATGCCCCTCTCGTT
This sequence comes from Myxococcaceae bacterium, assembly GCA_040400045.1. Taxonomy (GTDB): domain Bacteria; phylum Myxococcota; class Myxococcia; order Myxococcales; family Myxococcaceae; genus Xiheimicrobium. The sequence continues at coordinate 113,114 of JBBAQZ010000014.1, read as the reverse complement.
CACTCCGGGCCATCGAGGGACGAAGCGGGCTCCCGCGGCGCTGCGGCATGGCATCGCTCCGCACCCCTGCCGTTCGGCGAGATGCGGGAACAGGCGCAGCACACGAAACCCCACGCGCGAACGCACGCCGAAGGGCCCGCACCAGAGGGACACCTCAGGGACAGGTCGTGACGCTGTTGATCCACGAGTCGATGAGCGTCGTGCCCTGCACGTCGACGAGCGACGAGGCGAGGGGCGGCATGCGGAAGGTGTTGAGCGCCCTGGTGCGAATCGAGATCAGCGACTGGGCCGGGTTCATCGGCGTGAACAGCAACGCGCCAGGGACCCCCGCGTTCCCCGTGCTCGGCACCCGGTTGCAGAGGTTGGTCGCCAGGAACGAGATGTTGAAGCGGAAGTCATGCGGCCCCTGGCCGACGCCGTTGCGGTGACAGCTCGAGCAGTTGCTGTGCAGGTACGAGCGCGCGCGATCCTCGAGGGTGCCCGAAGTCCCAAAGGGGTTGGCCAGCCGAGGCAGGAGCTGGGCAGGCGCGGGCAGGGGGGCCGAGAAATAACCGACGGCTGCGAGGGTCTCGAGCTGGTTCGCGGTGACACCGCGGGGGTAGGCCAGCGTCCCGTTGAGCTGGGCGACCTCGAGACCGAGCGACCGGCCGGCGATGGCGGTGTGGCACTGCAGGCATTGCGCGCGGCTCGGGTAGAGCCACTCCTGCGAGCCCACCGTCCTGGTCTTGTTGGAGGGCAACAAGTCGGCGTCGGATTGGTCGTTTCTCCACTCATAGGTGTAGCCGGCCCATTGCCCGTCGCTGTGTTTCACGAAGAGCCGGGTCTCGATCTTCTGCCCGGCGAGCGAGAAGGTCTTCACGGTGACGGTACCGTTGGGGAAGTCGAAGTCGCCATCGGCCTGAAGCGTGATCGTCGTTCCGTCTGGGATCGCGAAGAACCGATCTTTCTGAGCGCCGTCGCTCCACAGGGCGGAGTTGACGGTGTACGGCACGAGCGCCGGCACCGGCTGCGTGGGCAACGACGCCGTGAAGCAGCCGGTCTGCGAGAGCGTGGCTGGGAAGGGGACACCGGCGTCAGCGCCCGCCGTCGTGACGAAGCGGTGAATCGCGCCAGAGTAGCTCAGCACGTAGACCTCGCCATCGAGGGTCTGGCCGAACGAGGCGAGGCCGCCGATGCTCCCGACGGTCTGGGTCGTGCGAAGGCCCGTCACAGGGTCCTCGTTGAGGACGAAGACGCTGCTGGTGCCGTAGTCCCCGAACACGTACTTGCCGACGAGGCTCGGCACACTGCTGCCACGGTAGACGTAGCCTCCAGTGATCGAGGTGGCGACGCTTCGACCAAGCGCGATCACCGGGTCGATGCCTCGGGTGAGCGTCGGGCTGTTGCAGCGCGTGCTCGTCGAGCCCTGAGTGAAGAAGCCTTCGCACGTATTCCAGCCGAAGTTGCCGCCGTTGGTGATGATGTCGATTTCCTCCCAGGTGCCCTGGCCGACGTCGCCTGCCCACAGGGCGCCGGTGCCCTGGTCGAAGCTCCACCGCCAGGGGTTGCGCACTCCGGTCGCGTAGATCTCGGCGCACCGCGAGACGTTGCCGGCATCGGCTGTGCGCGCGGACGTCGTCTGGTTGCACGGCGAGCCAGTCGACGCGAACGGATTGGTCGGTGGAATGCCGTAGCGCACGCCTCCATCGTTCACGTACGGCACATCGACAACGATGCGGAGGAACTTGCCGAGGTTGGTATTCGTCTGTTGGCCAGCATTGTTCGGGTCTCCACCTGCGCCGCCATCGCCGAAGCCGATGTACAGGAAGCCATCGGGGCCGAACGCGATGTTGCCTCCGTTGTGGTTGTCGTAGGGCTGGTCGATCTCGAGGAGTCGTTCTTCCGAGCCCGGGTCGAAGGTGAGTCCGTTGTTGGTGCTGCGGAAGCGCGAGATGACGCTGATCTGCGGGTTGCCTGCGCCGCGACCGGTTCGGGTGTACGAGAGGAAGAGTTCTTTGCGTGTCGACCACTGTGGGTGGAAGGCGATGCCCAGGAGACCACCCTCGCCGTTCGTGTTGACGCGACCAGAAATGTCCACGACGTCGACGACAGATGACTGGAGCGCGTTCGCCATGTTCGGAAACGCTCGCACGACGCCACCCCGCTGCATGATGAAGAGACGGCTGGGGTCGCCCGGAGGTTGAATCAACATCAGGGGCTGGTTGAAGCTCAGGTTCGGGAACGCGCGAACGACTTGCACGCTGGAGCCCGACGAGGGCCGGGCAGGGGCAACACAGCTCGGATTCGCCGGGCGAGTCAGCAACCCGAAGCCGCCGTCGTTGACGACGGTGTAGCCGCCGCCGACCGCAGAACCGCCAGCAGCGGAGCCTCCCGCCGCAGAACCGCCAGCAGCAGAGCCACCGGCCCTGGATCCGCCCGCAGAGCCACCCGCGGCAGAGCCGCCCG
>JBBAQZ010000014.1:4149-110569 GCA_040400045.1 Myxococcaceae bacterium | reverse complement strand
CGGCAGAGCCACCCGCGGCAGAGCCGCCCGCGGCAGAGCCACCCGCGGCAGAGCCGCCCGCGGCAGAGCCACCCGCGGCAGAGCCACCCGCAGCAGCACCACCCGCAGCAGCACCGCCCGCCGAGCCGCCGCCAGTTCCAGCGCCAGCCGATCCTCCGCCGACGCCACTGGCGCCCCCAGCGCGGCCACCCGCGGCGCTACCGCTTCCATCGACGGCCGTGGTGCCGTCGCACGCTGACAGCGCAATGACGATGATGAGAATGCTCAGGACACTTCGCATGAGCCGCAGAGTGTCGTCGACCGCCACGCGTGATTCAAATCAACGTCGAGTCGGGGTGTGCACACCAGTGTGCAGGTTCAACTCAGGGACGGCCACGGTGCTGCGAGAAGTCGCTCGACTTGTTCGACGAAGCCGGGATCGCCCGGGCTCCGGTCGAGGAACTCGGCTGTCGTCGACGACGCTGCCGAGATGGCGATGAGGGCGCGTTCGTACCGCTCTCGGACCGAGTCGCCGTGGATGATGACGGTGAAGTCCGAATCTCGTTCGAGGTACGGCAGGTCCGGGAGCTCGAACGTCTTCGACTTCACGTGCATGCGCAGCGGGCCGTCAGGGAACGGGGCCGCAGGTCGAGGCTGGACGAGCGCGGCGCGAAGGAGCGCCTCCTCGACATCATTCAGCGGCAGTGAGGTCGCGCTGGTCGCACTCACGAAGCGCTTGGTGGTCACCGACGCGGTCCCCGGTGGAAGCGAGCGCGCGAGCGCATCGTCTCCTGTCACGAACAGGAAGGGCGTCATCGCGGCAGCACAGAGCCCGAGCAGGAAGTCGGTTTCGGACAGGAAGTTCCCATCGATGTCCCACGCGAGCCCGACGTCGAGCGCGTGGCTGATGTAGCCGGCCACGCCGCCGCCTGCGTGCATGCCGAGCGCTCCGACGGCCGAGACGCCAGAGAAGAGATTTCGAGCAAAGGCGTCGTCTCTGAAGTCGTGCCGTGCGCGTGGGTCGAGCGCCGAGAGCACCAGGTTGGGCTCGTCGGTGCCGTTGCGGTGACTGTCCGAGACGATGAACTCGGTGAAGCCCTGCTTCGAGAGGCCCACGATGGCGAGGTTCACTTCGTGGGTCGCCCTGAGCCTCGCGCGCTGCCACGCGGCTTCACCGCCGATCAGACAGTCGACGGAGTCGGCTCCATGAACGCCTTCGAGATCGGTGACGAGGAGTGCGCGCATGGTGCCCAAGTCTACGTCAGCACCGCGGCGAAACTGGCATACGGAGGCTCGGTGCAGCTGCGCGCGTGCTGGTCGGTGCTCCTGGTTGCGTCGGTCTCGTTCGCGGCCGATGGTGGCGTGATGGCTGATTCACTTCCGCGAGACGCAGTCGGTGACCTCGTTCGTCGCGAGTTGGGAATGCTCCGCGACGGCATGGAGCGCGTCGAGCCTGGCTCGGTCTGGTTCACCAACCCCGACGAGCCTCGCTTCGTGACGGTCGAGCTGCCGGTCGTTCCCCTCGTGTCGGTTCGAGGGTGGAATGTGCGGGTGACGCGGTTCTCGGGGGGAACGATTTGAAGGTGCAGGTCGAAGCGACCCGCGTCGTTCGAATCGACGTGGAAGATGACGGCACCGCGTCGGTCAAGCCTTGACGCCTACTTGAGCAGCGCGACGAACTCGGCCTCGTTCAGCACCTTCACGCCGAGCTCCTTCGCCTTGGTGAGCTTCGAACCGGCCTCTTCACCTGCGACAAGAAAGTCGGCCTTTTTCGAGACGCTGCCCGACACCTTTCCTCCGTGCTTCTCGATGGCTTCCTTCGCCTCGTCGCGGCCCATGCCGGCGAGCGTGCCGGTGATCACGACCGTCTTGCCGCTGAACGCACCCGCCTCGACGATCTCGGGTGGTTTCGGCTTCACGCCTTCCTTCAGCAGCGCCTCGACGACGGCGCGGTTTTCGGGCTCTTCGAAGAAGCTCCGAATCGACGAGGCCATCTCGGGCCCAACGTCCTTCACCCGCTGGAGGTCCTCCAGGCTCGCGTTCATCAACACCGGCACGTCGCGGAAGTGCTCTGCGAGGGCCTTCGCGGTCGCTTCGCCCACGTCGGGAATGCCGAGCGCGTAGATGAAGCGGCGGAGCGTGGTGTCCTTCGACTTCGCGATCGCGTCCAACAGGTTCTGGGCGCTCTTCTCGCCCATGCGCTCGAGGCCGATGAGGGTGTCGAGATCGAGCTCGTAGAGATCGGCGACGGAACCGACGAGCTTCTTCTCGACCATCGCCTCGCACAGCTTCTCGCCGAGGCCATCGATGTCCATCGCGGTGCGGGTGGCGAAGTGGCGCAACCGGCCGGCGAGCTGGGCCGGACACGCGCGGTTGGTGCAGCGCGCGATCGCGCCGTCTTCTGCCTTCTTCACCGGCGCGTCGCAGACCGGGCACTTCGACGGAAAGACGAACGCCTGCTCCTTCCCCGTTCGCTTCGAGGTGATCACCTTGACGATCTCTGGAATGACGTCGCCGGCGCGGCGCACGAAGACCCAGTCACCTTCGCGCACGTCTTTGCGGCGCAGCTCGTCTTCGTTGTGGAGCGTCGCGCGAGAGACGGTCACGCCGCCCACGAAGACGGGCTTGAGCTCGGCGAGCGGCGTGATCGCTCCGGTGCGGCCGACCTGCACGAGAATGCGCTCGACCCGGGTCTCCATCTCTTCGGGTGGGAACTTCCACGCCACGGCCCACCGTGGGCTCTTGCTCACCTGACCGAGGCGCGTGCGGAAGTCGGAGCGGTCGACCTTCACCACCAGGCCGTCGATCTCGTAGGGCAGGGCGTGGCGTTCGGCGAGCAGGCTCGTCCACGCGCCCTTCACGCCGTCGAAGCCCTTCACCTGGTACCGCCGCGGGTTCACCGGCAGCCCCCACGCCCCCATCGCGTCGAGCTTCTCGACGTGCGTCTCGAACTCGCGGCCTTCGACCGAGCCGACCTCGTACACATAGAGCGAGAGCGGCCGTGACGCGGTGATGCGCGAGTCGAGCTGACGCAGGGAACCGGCGGCGCTGTTGCGTGGGTTGACGAACGCCTCTTCTCCGCTCGCGAGGAGCTTGTCGTTCATTCGCTTGAAGTCGGCCTTGCGGATGAACACCTCGCCGCGCACCTCGAGCAGCTTCGGGATCTTCTTCCCCGAGAGCTCGATGGGCAGGTTGCGAATGGTCTTGAGGTTCTCGGTGACGTCTTCGCCGATGACGCCGTCGCCGCGGGTGGAACCTCCAACGAAGTGGCCCGCCTCGTAGACGAGCTCGATGGCGAGCCCGTCCATCTTGGGTTCGCAGATATAGTCGACCTGCTCCGCGGTCATCGCCTTGCGGATGCGATCGTCGAACTCGGTGAACTCGCCATCGTCGAACACGTTGCCGAGCGAGAGCATCTGCTGTCGGTGGGTGACCTTCTCGAACTTGTCGAGCACCGCACCGCCCACGCGTTGGGTGGGAGAGTCTGGCGTGACGAGCTCAGGGTGTTCCGCCTCGAGCGCCTGAAGCTCGCGCATGAGCTTGTCGTAGGCCGCGTCGGAGATCTCTGGTGCGTCGAGCGTGTAGTAGCGGTGATTGTGGTGCGCGAGCTCCGCGCGGAGCGTGGCGACGCGTTCAGCTGGCTTCATGTGAGCCCTCCCAGGGCGCTGGTTGAACCCGAGTCCGCAGGCGCTGTCCACGAGCGGGTGGAGTCACACCGCTCGGCGACGGCGGCGCGGCCACGAAACTCTTCCGGGTTGCCTCAGCGAGGGAAATGCCCCGGCAGCGCGATTCCTACGGCGCGCGAACCCTGGCTGATTCGTCCTGAAAAGCGCTCGGGCCGCCGTGTTCACCTTGACACCTGAAAACCCTGCCCGTACCTTGTCCGGGCTGTCGGAGCGCATCAGGAATTCCCGCCGCGCCCCGCATTCCCAACACCGTCACATCGATCCGGGTGAGTAGCACGCAGCACTCCTCCCCGGGCGACCCCGAGTACGACCGTCATGGCCCGAGCACCCGCCAAGTCCGACAAGAAGCGCGCCCCATCCAAGAAGGAAGACGAGAAGAAGAAGAAGGTCGTCAAGCGCGCAGCGCCCGCCGAGGCCGAGGTCGAAGAGATCCCCGACCCGGTCGAGGTCGACGATGACGAGCGCGACGAGGCGGGCGACTCCGACGAAGGTGAAGACACCGACGAAGACGGTCGGCCGCGCGTCAAGCCGGTGATGACGCCGATGAACCGCGCCGTGCGCGACGACGACATTCGTGAAGGGCAGATCTCGGGCGAAGAGGTCGTCAAGACCGAGGCCGAGCAGGACGCCGCGGCGCAGAACGAGGAGAACGCGCCGCACGCGCAGCTCCAGGAGCTCAAGCTCAACGACCTGAAGCGGATGAAGATCACCGAGCTCTCGAAGATGGCCCACAACCTGGGCATCGAGGGCACGCAGGGCCTCAAGAAGCAGGAGCTGCTGGTCGCGGTCCTCTCGAACGTCACCGAGAAGAAGTTCGAAGTGCAGGCCGAAGGCGTGATGGAGATGATGAGCGACGGCTACGGCTTCCTGCGCTCCGCCGACTCGGACTACCAGCCCAGCCCTGACGACATCTACGTGTCACCCTCGCAGGTGCGCCGCTTCAACCTGCGCCCGGGCGACACCATCACGGGCCCGATTCGTCAGCCGCGTGAAGGGGAGCGGTACTTCGCGCTCCAGCGCGTCGAGAAGATCAACTTCGCCGACCCGTTCTCGGCCGACGTCAAAGAGCGCATCCTCTTCGACAACCTCACGGCGTTGTACCCGACGCAGAAGCTCAAGCTCGAGCACGACGCGAACGACTACACGACGCGCATCATCGATCTGTTCTGCCCGATCGGCCTCGGCCAGCGTTGCCTCATCGTCGCGCCGCCCAAGGCCGGCAAGACGGTGATGCTGCAGAACATCGCGCACGCCATCTCGAAGAATCACCCCGAGATCCACCTCATCGTGCTGCTCGTCGACGAGCGCCCCGAAGAAGTGACCGACATGCAGCGCAGCGTGCGCGGAGAAGTCGTCTCGTCGACGTTCGATGAGCCCGCGACGCGTCACGTGCAGGTCGCCGAGATGGTGATCGACAAGGCCAAGCGCCTCGCTGAACAGAAGCAGCACGTCTGCATTCTGCTCGACTCGATCACCCGGCTCGCGCGCGCCTACAACACCGTCGTTCCCGCCTCGGGCAAGATCCTCTCGGGTGGTGTCGACGCCAACGCCCTGCACCGGCCCAAGCGTTTCTTCGGCGCCGCGCGAAACATCGAAGAGGGCGGCTCGCTCACCATCATCGGCACCGCGCTGATCGACACCGGCAGCCGAATGGATGAGGTGATCTTCGAAGAGTTCAAAGGCACGGGAAACAGCGAGATCGTGCTCGACCGCAAGCTCTTCGAGAAGCGCATCTTCCCGTGCCTCGACATCAACAAGTCGGGCACGCGTAAGGAAGAGCTGCTGCTCCCGCCGTCCGATCTCGTGCGCATCACCGCGCTGCGGCAGGTGCTGCACCCGTTCACGCCGATCGACGCGATGGAGTTCGTGCTCAAGCACATGCGCCCCAGCAAGGGGAACGCGGACTTCCTGGGTGGCATGAACCGGTGAGTCGGGGTGTGGCGCTCGGACGCTTGCGGTGGCCCTGCGTCGCCGTGCGTCGAGGCGCTGATCCGCAGGCGTCGCCCGTTGCACCCCTCCCAGCACAGGGCTAAGCCCCGGCCACTCATGTCGCGGGTCGCCCCTCTCCTCCTCAGCCTGTTGGTCCTCGGCTGTCCCACCACGAACATGCCGCCCCCGCTCCCACCGGACGCGGGCACCGCGGACTTCGTCGGTCGCGCCTGTAACGTCGACGCCGAGTGCGGAACGCTGCGCTGCGACAAGGTGCGCCGTCAGTGCATCTGCCTGTCCGACGACTCGTGCCGCATGGGCTCGATGCTCGGCGCCGTGCCGAAGTACTGCAACAACTTCACCGGCCAGTGCGTGGAAGAGATCGCCGGCTGCCGCAACGACACCGAGTGCGCGATGGGCGAGTACTGCGACCCCAGCATTCGTGCGTGCCGCTCGCTGAGGAGCTTCTGCGAGCCGTGCTCTGGCAACAACGAGTGCGGCGGCCAGAAGGACAACTGCGTGCTCGACACGACGCTCAACCAGAAGTTCTGCGGCAAATCGTGCTTGGACACCGCCGACTGCCCGCGCGGCTCGACGTGCCAGCAAAAAGACGGCGCCGCCCAGTGCTGGCCCGACAAGACGCTGCAAGGGACCCCGGCCACGTGTCGGAACTTCCAGGGCTGCGTGCCCGACAGCCAGCGCAGTTGCAACATGACGGCGGACTGCATGGACTCGACGCAGCGCTGCGACCCCCGGCAGGGCAAGTGCGTGTCGGTGCAGCAGGTCTGCCCGTTCGGCACCACGTGCGACCCCCGCGCCCGGCTCTGCGTGGCCGAGTGTTCCCGCGACGCCGATTGTGGAGACGCGCGCTTGCGCTGCATCAGCCGCGTCTGTGAGCCGCTCAACGAGTGCATGACCGACATGGAGTGCGCCGAGAACCGCGTCTGCACGAAGGCTCCCGGCGAGCCCACGGGCCGCTGCCAGCCGTTCTGCACGTCGGACACCCAGTGCCCCATCGGCCAGGTCTGTGCGCGCACGGCCACCAACCGCTTCGGCTGCGCGCCGGGCTGCTCGTCGAACGCCGGCTGTGGGCTCGACCAACGTTGCGACACCCGCACGAAGATCTGTGAAGGCCCCATCATCGGGACGGCGCGCGCGTGTCAGGCCACCAGCGCCTGCAACACCTGCGAGGTCTGCGAGGGCTCGACGAACCTGTGCCGCAGCTCCAAGGCCGACTTCCCCTCGTGTCAGACGTGCGCCACCTCGGCCGAGTGCCCGGGCGGAACGTGCGTCGCGCTCCCGAGCGGCACCAGCGTGTGTGCGCGCTTTTGCGGCGGCGGCCAGGAGTGCCCCCAGGGCTTTGCCTGTCTCACCCTCACCACCGGGGGCTCGGCCTGCGTGCCCGCCGACCGAAGCTGCACCGGAAAGTGCCCATGACCCGTCTCGTCCTCGCTGCGGTCGCCTGCGCCGCCACGATGTTCCTCTCGGTGAGCGCGTGTTCGGTGATGCCCAACGGCCCTCGGGAGACGTGCGGAAACCAGATCGACGACGACAACAACGGGCTGATCGACTGCGCCGACCCGGACTGCAAAGGGAAGTCGGAGTGCTCCTACGACGGCGGCTTCTTCGGCTCGTGCAGCAAGTGCGGGCAGAGCTGCACGAACCAGACGCAGTGCCTCACGACTGGCTACTTCAACGACGTGCCCTTGCCGTACTGCAGCAACCCCGACGGCGGCTCGGAGAAGAAGTGCAGCGCGTTCGAGAAGAACGTGCAGATTGACGTCATCCTCAACGCGCAACAGGCGTGGGGCACGCTCATCGGCTCGACCCGCAGCATCGCGACGCGCTTCATCAAGAGGAAGGCCGCCGACGGGTCTCCCGTGACGTGCGCCACCATCGAGGCCGCCGCGCCGGGCCGCCTGGCCGTCAACGCGAAGCAACTCGAAGACAGCGGCAAGTTCACCTACCAGGGCATCGACGTTCGCCCGATCACCAACGCCTCGGGCAGCATTCCCATTCGGTTCCTCAACGTCCTCACGGGTGCCGATTTCATCGTCTGGATGGAGATGTGGGGCGGCACCCCCGACAGCGCGACCAAGTTCCCGACGGGCAACCGGCTCGGGTTCGAGTGTTTCGACGGGCCGTCCATCGGCCAGGTGTGGATGCCGATCACCGAGGCCGACAACTGCGCTTCGCCAGGGGCGGACGCGGGCTCGGTGATGACCATGTGCAAGCAGCTCCAGGTTCAGGCCACGCGCGGCCCGCAGCCCTGAGGCGGCTCCCGGCGGCGAGGGTTCACTGATGCAGCCAGCTCGGCAGATCCTCCTCGACGGGCACTTCGTCGACGGTGACTCTACCTTCGGGCTGCGCGCGCCGTTCGATGAGAGGGCGCTTCAGCCCGTCTCCCAGGCCTCTCGGGTCCAGGCTGAGCGTGCGTTGACGGTCGCGTTCGATGGGCGCGCCAGACTCGCGCGACTGTCGGCAGGGCAACGACGCAGCGTGCTCCACGGCATCGTCGCGGGGCTCGGCCGGCGTCGCGGTGACTTCATCGAGCTCATCGTTCACGAGGCCGGGAAGCCGGTCGTGGCCGCGCGCGCCGAGGTCGATCGCGCCATCGAGACGTTCACCCTCGCGGCCGCCGAGCTCGCCCGTTTCGGCGGCGCGACGGTGCCGGTCGATCTCCTGCCGGGCTCGGAGGGCACGTTCGCCGAGGTGCGGCGCGTGCCGGCCGGCGTGGTGGTGGGCATCGTGCCGTTCAACTTTCCGCTCAACCTCGGAGCCCACAAGGTCGCTCCAGCGCTCGCGGTGGGCGCGCCGATCATCGTGAAGCCACCGCCGCAGGCTCCGGGCGCGATGTTGCTGCTCGGCGCGCTGGCCCTCGAAGCGGGCGCCGATCCCGCGGCGATGCAGGTGTTGCCGTGTGCCGTCGACGTCGCCGAGGCGCTCGCGACCGATGCGCGGGTTCGGGTGATGAGCTTCACCGGCAGCGCGACGGTCGGCTGGCGCCTCAAGTCGAAGGTGAAGGGCAGGGCGGTGCTCGAGCTGGGCGGAAACGCGGCGGCCCTCGTTCGTCACGACGCCGACCTGGCGCGGGCCGCGAAACGACTGGCCGTGGGCGCCTTCAGCTACGCGGGGCAGGTCTGCATCAAGGTGCAGCGCATCGTCGTCGAGGCGCCCGCGTGGGAGCCATTCCTCGCCGCGTTCCTCGCCGAGGTCGACGCGCTCGGCGTGGGAGACCCCTCACTCGAGTCGACCACCATTGGTCCCGTCATCGACGTGGCCGCTGCCGAACGCATCGAGGCGTGGGTCAACGAGGCCATGGGCCGGGGCGCGACCTCGCTCCGGCGTGGAGCCCGGACTGGCACGCTCCTGGGGCCCACCGTGCTCACGGACGTGCCCAGAGACACGCGCGCCTTCGCGGAAGAGATCTTCGGGCCCGTCGTGGTGCTGGAGCGCGTCGCCTCGTTCGATGCTGCGCTCGAGTCGGTGAACGCTGGTCGCTACGGCTTGCAGGCAGCGCTCTTCACCAACGAGCTTTCAGCCGTGCGGCGCGCCTTCAATGAGCTCGAGGTCGGCGGCCTCATCGTGAACGACGCCACCTCGTTCCGCAGCGACAACATGCCGTACGGCGGCGTGAAGGACTCGGGCCTGGGGCGCGAAGGCGTGCGCTACGCGATGGCCGACTTCAGCGAAGAGCGCGTGCTGGTGTTGCGACCCTGAAAGCTGAAGCTCAGCGATCCCGATTCGTCGGTTTGGCTGCACCCAGGGCCGAGTTCACTTCACCCAGCTTGCCCAGCATCTTCTGGCGATCGATCGCTCGTTGGCGGCGCTCCCGCGCGTCCTGGAGGCTCTGTGCGACGAGGTCGAGCGACTTGAACGGCTTGCCGATGTAGCCGTCGAGCGCCGCGAGCCGTCCCAGCGAGCCTTCGGGGTACGCTGTCATCAGCACGATGGCCGTCGTCGGGGCGCGCATCGTGAGCGCGTCGAACAGCTCGAGCCCGGTGGCGCCCTTGAGGTTCTTGTCGGTGAGCACCACGTCGTAGGTCGTCGTGTCGATCAGCGAGATCGCCTCAGGCAGCGAGGTGACGCCATCGACCACGTACCCGCGCGAACGCATCGCCAACATCACCAGCTTGACGATGTCGACCTCGTCATCGACGACCAGCAGTCTGGGAGCGACGTCAGCCATGGGCCCGAGAGGTGTAGCAACTTCGGAGGTCGCGACTCAATAGTTCAGGTCCACCGCAGCCCCGACCGTTCGCGCCAGGCGCGCTCGAGCCGCGTCGTCAGGGCAGGCAGCCTCGGGTCCGACCTCGAGCGCGCGAGCAGCCAGCCCCTGCATTCGCTACGGAGACGGCTTCTGCTCCTGGATGAAGTCGTCGTAGGTCTGACAGGCCGTCGTCGGCTTCGGGGGGCTCCCCATGGCGTCGAGCGCAAGCACGCCGTCTTTCTTCGAGACGATGAAGCCGACGCCTCGCACGTCATCGACGTACTCCCCGCAGTGCAGGCGCTTTTCGAGACGGCGCAGGCGGGCGATGACCTCGGGCGGCATCTTCAGGCGCTCGCCGAGGTAGGCGCGCATGATGCGGTCGTCGGCGTCGTCGGCGCTCGCGCTCGCGCCGGCGTCCTTCACCGCGGGTGAGGTGGGGCACCCGCAGAAGACCAACAGGACCCCCAACAACAGCGTGGCGCGCGTCATCGGACACCTCCAGCAGACCTGACCAGCAGGCGCTGGGCCTCTCTCACAAGCTCGACGTCATGCTGCAACGTCGTCGTGGCCGGCGCGCTCAGCCAGGTCGGTAGCGGGTTACCGCGCGCCTGTTGCTCGTCGGCGAAGCCAGGGGGCGCCCCCACCGCGAGGCCTCCGAGGGCTCGCTCGAGCGCGTTGAAGAGCCGGCCGTTGGCCGTCGACAGCGCCGCCCGGCGCTCGCTGGTGGCGGTCGGCCACTCCTGCATCAGCTGGCGAACGACCTGCCGCTCGGACGGCGTGAAGCGCACGGCGCCTGTGGCTCCGTCGTCGAACACGACGGCCCTGGCCTTCGCGCACAACGCTCCGAGTGCTGACGTCGACGGCATCGAGAGCACCCGCATCACCGCCTGGGTCCGCTGCGAGTCGGAGCCCTCGTTCAGCAGCGACGCCAGCTGCGCCACGTCGGCGACGGCGTCGAGTGGCACCGCCGCGCGCTCCGAGAGCGTCGCCGCCCCCTCGGTCGCTGCGTCCGTCGCGGCGCTCTTGACCTGTTCGAGCGCCTTCGTGATGCCATCGCGCATGGGGGGCGTCAGCTCGACGCCAGCGCCGGGCGCGCGCTCCAGCACGGTGCGCAGGCCGACGAGCGCAGGGCCGCGCCCGGCCGCCAGCATGGGCTCGAGCGCCGCGAGCACCTTCGCTTCGCGCGTGGACCGGTCGAGCCTGGGAGCGAGGAAGGCTCCCAGCAGCTCTCGACGGAGCGCGTCAGCGACGACGGGAGAGCCGGGCTTCTGGGGGGCGAGCCGAGTCAGCGCCGCGAGGAAACGGTGCTCGAGGGGCGCGGCTGGTGCCGACGTGGGTGAGAGCGCCGACCAGCCAGGCGCCCGGAAGGGCGCGACGGTCGAGGTGGTCGAGGGACCGGACTTCGGAGGGGCGGGGGCGGCGTGTCATCGGGCGTGGCACCGGCGACGGCATCGAGCACGGCTCTGCTCGCCCATCTGCCTCGACTTCCGCGTCGCCCGCCCGGCCAGTCCTGGTCGGTGGACGACACCGTCCGGCGAGCGAACTGCGTCACCGATGCACGTCAGCCGCAGTCTCCTCGTTCGCCCGCTGCGCCAGGCCCAGCCGTGCCCAAGCAGACGTGTCTGCGCGCTTCGAGCTTCGGCACGCTCGTCTCCGATGTCACGTCATGCGTCGTGCTGTCCACCCTCACGTCCGCTGGCGCCGATCACGTCACAGCGGAGATCACGATGAACGGAGGCACGGTTTGCATCGACGAGCCGAGCAAGCCGATCGACGGCCGGCCTGCCCTGCGCACTGGCGCCGCCGCGGTGGTGCCGGCACGACGGCCAGGTTCGACGACCTCAGGCTTCGCCGGTGCATCATCTGGCGCGGCGACGACTTTCGGGAACGAGCCACGCTCCGCGATGGTCGACCTTCGCGAAGAGCACGTGCTGGTGTCGCGACCCTGCAGCAGAAGCTCAGCGCACCCGGTTCGTCGGGTTGGCGGGACCCAGGGCCTTGTTCACTTCACCCAGTTGGCTCACCATCTTCTGGCGAGCGTTCGCTCGTTGGTGCCGCTCCCGAGCGTCTTGAAGACTCTGCGCGACCACGTCGAGTGACTTGAACGGCTTGCCGATGTACCCGTCGAGCGATGCGAGCCGGCCCAGCGCGCCCTCCGGGTACGCTGTCATCAGCACGATGGCTGTCGTCGGTGCACTCAAGGAGAGCGCGTCAATCAGCTCGAGCCCGGTAGCGCCTTTGAGGTTCTTGTCGGTGAGCACCACGTCGTAGGTCGTCGAGGCGATCAGCGACATCGCCTCAGGCAGCGTGGTGGCGCCCTCGACGAGGTACCCACGCGAGCGCATGGCCACCATCAGCAGCTTGACGATGTCGGCGTCGTCGTCGACGACCAGCAATCTGGAAGGGACGTCAGCCATCGATGCGAAAGGTGTAGCAACTTCAGTGGTCGCGACTCAATGGCTCAGGTCCACCGCAGCCCCGACCGTTCGCGCCAGTAGGTCTCGGGCCTCATCGTCAGGGCAGGGAGCTCAGCGTGCCCCACCTCGAGCGCACGAGCCGCCAGGTTCTGTTGAACGTGGAATTTTGTCGCAGCACCGCTCAACACCACGTCTGCGAAGGGCTGCGCCAGGGCGATCGCCAACGAGAGCGCGTCGGCCGTCGTGCCCCGTCGGGTGGCCTCGTCGAGCAGCGGCTGAACGTCACCGCGCGGTGAGAGGCGGCCGTTGGCGAGGGGTTCCTTGATGATGACCCGCAGGCCAGCACGCCGTGCTGCCTCGAGCGAGGGACCGGCCGAGCGCTCGAGCAGGTTCCAGGTCGCCTGGACCCACCCGAAGAGCGGAGCTCCCTTGCGATGGATGCCAGCCACCCGCTCGATCAGCGCTGCCTGACGAGGGCCTGACACCGAGACGCCCATCGCGAGGCCTTGATCGCGCAGGGCCTCCAGGCGATCGAGCAGGCGGGAATCACCGAGGGCGGGACTGTCCGTGGTGAGGGAGTGCACCTGATAGATGCGAAGCGACGAGCCCAACACCGCGCGGCTCTCGGCCAGCTGGGTCTCGAGGTGGGCGAGGGAGTGATCCTTCACTTCGTGGACGTCCGCCACACGCTGCCAGTTCGCGGTGTAGCGATAGCCCCACTTCGACGACACGACGGCGTCGCGATGGCCACGGGTCGCGAGCCACGTCGCCAGAAACGACTCGGCGAGACCATAGGAGCGCGCCGCGTCGAAGTGTCGAACGCCAAGGCGCCATGCTTCGTCGAGGGTCTCGAAGGCTGCCGCGCGCATGCCAGACTCCGAGGCGTCGGCGATGTCGTCGCTGTGGCCGACCGTCATGTAGCCAGGCCGTCCCAGGGCGGCGAGGCCGAGGCCGAAGGTCGCGGTCACGGCCTGCTCATTCTCGCGTGAGGATCTCGCCGGCCGTCTCGGTCACGAGAATGGTGTGCTCGAACTGAGCGGTGCGGCGCAGGTCCTTCGTGACGACCGTCCAGTCGTCATTCCAGTGCGCTTCTTCCCAGCTGCCGAGGGTGATCATCGGCTCGATGGTGAACGTCATGCCCGGCTCCATGCGCGTGTTGGAGCGGGCGTCGAAGTAGTGGGGGATCTGCAGGTTGCTGTGGAAGACGTCACCGATGCCGTGGCCGCAGTAGCTGCGCACGACGCCGTAGCCATGCTGGTCGGCGTGCAGCTCGATGGCGCGGCCGATGTCGCTGATGGGGCGGCCGGGCTTCACGGCCTCGATCCCCTTCATGAGGCACTCATGCGTGGCCCGCACCAGCTGTCGCGACTCGTCGTCGACGGAGTCCCCGACCAGGAAGGTGGCGTTACAGTCGCCGTGCATGCCGTCGAGGTAGACCGTGATGTCGAGGTTGACGATGTCGCCGTCCTTCAGCGTTCTGCCGTCGGGGATGCCGTGGCAGATGACCTCGTTGACCGACGAGCAGATCGACTTCGGGAAGCCACGGTAGTTCAGCGGGCTGGGATACCCGCCGAGCGAGATGATCAGCTCGTGGGAGAAGGCGTCGATGGCGTCGGTGGTGATGCCAGGCTTCACCTGCTCACCCGACCTGCGGAGCACCTCGGCGGCAGCCCTGCACGCGCGGCGCATGCGCACGAGTTCCTCGGCGGTGCGCACGTTGCGGCCAGAGCCCCGGCTCGGAACACCTGAGTCGGCGTAGTCGGGGCGCCGGATCATGATCGGCACCTCGCGACGAGGAGAGACTTCTCCGGGGACGACCTTGTTCGCCTCGAGCCGTTTGCGCTCTTCCTTCAAGAAGGCCTGATCGGCATCCTTGTGGCACTTCTTGTACTTCTCACCGCTGCCACACCAACAGACGTCGGCGGGGCGTGGCAGCTTGTTGGGCGGTCTCCGGGAGGTCGCCCCCACGGCCTTCTCTCGAGCAGGGACAGTCACGTTCACGGGGGATCCTTCACGGCCAGGTGTCGCTCGATCCGCGTCAGGGCGTCGAGCATGCGCGCACGGGTGACGCGGCCTTCGGTGGCCTCGCCGAGGGCGAGCAGTTGCTCGGTGATGAAGCGGCTCAAGAAGAGGATCATCGGCTTGTCAGCGGCGGTCAGACCCGCCTCGAGGTATCGCTGGTTCCGCCAGTAATCGTCGGTGGCCTCGAAGTCACGCGACAGGTCCCAGCGGACCAGTCGGAAGGCCGCCTCGTAGACGGCCGGGTCGGGGCGCGCCGGTCGTTCGGCCAGCATGTTCTCGAGGCGCTGCCCCGTCTGGGGGTCGAACTCGCTGACCTCGGGTGGCCAGACGGCCAGGTCCTTCGCGAACAGGCGCGAGGCCTCTTCGAGCAGGTGCTCGATCACCGGAATCGGCTTCTGCTCGAGGATGAGATCCCACCGGGACGGGTGCACGGAGCGCTCTTCTGCCCACGACCCCACGCCCGGAGCAAGCCCCTCTCGTCAGCGCAGGGTGACCAGTCGGCCAGGCCGCTTCTCGGCCGGCACCGGCAGGCCGTAGCCGGTGAAGAGCTCGCGGCGCAGCACCTGGTACACGGTTCGGCTCGTCACGAACTCCCGGTGCTTCACGTCGGCGATCTCGACGTTCGAGACGTTGGGCGCGCCCTGCTCGTTCTCGGCCAGACAGCTGGGGAACGGGTTCACCCGGTCGGCTTTGGAGAAGATGCTGGTGAAGCGCACGTCGCGAGGGAAGGCGCCCATCTTGAGCCGGCGAATGAAGGGCGACATGGGCGTGAGCTGCCAGATGCTGCGCGAGATGAGCCCGTGGGTGACGACGCCGAAGTACGCGGTCGGTGAGCCGTTGTGCGGACTGCCGAGGGTGACGAGGTTCTTCACGCGGCGATCGCCACCGAGGCGCTTCACGTAATACGTGCCGATGATGCCGCCCTTGGAGTGCCCGACGATCGAGAGCGGGCCCATGTTCGGGTAGCGCTGGTAGAGGCGATCGATCTTCGCGCGCACCTTCTCGGCGGTGTCGTCGATGGCGTTGGTGTTGAAGGCGTCTTTCCAGCCGCCGAGGTTCATGCTCCAGACGCAGAAGCCATCGCGACGCAGACGGTGCTCGAGCACCTCGAAGACGCGGCGGGTCGACATGAAGCCGTAGAGCAGAAGAATCGGGCGTGGACAGTTGGTGAAGTCGGTGCGTCGACGAACGGTGTTGGTCGCGTCGAGATCGAAGTAGCCCTTGAGGTACTCGGCTTGTCGCTGGAGCTGTCGAAGGCGTCGTCTCAGGCCCAACATGCTGCGCTCGTTTCCAGAACCAGCCGGTCACGACAAGTGTAGCGAGCGCTCCGGAGCCGGGCGACTCGTTGGCCGACTCAGTGCGGCGCCTACATGTCGGTCTGCTCAGGCCTCGCCAGGATCGACGCGCTTCGCCTTGCCCACGAGGACCTCGGCGAGCGCCTCGACGATGGGGAGGCCGGGGGTGCGCTGCAGCCAGAAGAACTCGCCGCCTGCGTTGATCTCGAGGAAGACGTGCCGACCCTCGGGCGTCACCACGAAGTCAGCAGCCGCGTAGTTGAGGCCGAACCACTTCGTGAGCCTCAGGAGCGCGCGCTCCACGGGCTTCGGCAGCTCGTACTTCCACCACGCGTCGAGCAGCGTCATGCCCTCTTTGCGCCAGTCGAGCTTCGCGCCGTCGAGCGCCTGGGAGTCGACCGCCGCGGTGAACACCCGATTGCCCACCACCGT
The DNA here is from genome assembly GCA_040400045.1 of Myxococcaceae bacterium. Lineage (GTDB taxonomy): Bacteria > Myxococcota > Myxococcia > Myxococcales > Myxococcaceae > Xiheimicrobium. Next base: position 94,599 of record JBBAQZ010000014.1, on the reverse strand, counting down.
CGCGCGCAGCTCGATCTTCTTCTCGAGTTTCTCCTGGAACGTCATCGGCGAGAGCGCCAGGCCGTCGAGGTTCTCGAGATCGTCATCCGAGATGGTGTTGGTGAACACCACGTTCTCGACGTCGCCGCGCCAGATGGCGAACGAGTGCTGCATCTTGGTGATGACGGGGCCTTTGAGGCTCCTGGCGAAGCGACGCACGTCGTCGGGCACGTTGCTGAACAGCGTTCGAGGCACGTCGAGGCCGAGCGCTCGCGCCTTGAGCAGCTGCAGTTCCTTGTGATCGCAGCGCCGCACGGCTCGCAGCGTGTCGAGGTGGAAGCAACGGCATGCAGCGATGGTGCCGTAGAGCTGACGGCGGCTCTCGTCGACGCAGGCCGCGCGCAGGTCGCCGAGGCTCTCAGGCAACTGCCCGCCCGCGAGGAACCGGCGGTACCAGATGGAGCGCAGCTTCTCGAGATCGACCGCTCCGTCCCCGGTGTGCAGCACGCGCCGCGTCTTCGCGCGGTTGAACTCGGTCGAGAGCCCGACCGAGGTCGGGTAGCGATCGGTGTCGAGCCGAATGCCCTTCGCGCCGTGCTTCTTCAGCGCGTATCGCACCAGGTCGACGCTCTCGTTGTCGTCGCTCCGCGTCACCAGCAGCACGTTCACGATTGTCGTCCTCGTCGGGTCAGGGCGCGCGCGAACGCGCCAGAGATGTCGTAGCCCAGGTCGCGCTCGAGCCAGCCCCATTCGCCAGCGGGGTTGACCTCGAGAAAGACGTGTCGGCCGTCGGGCGTGACGATGAAGTCCAGCGCGCCGCTGACGAGCCCGAGGCGCTCGAGCAGCTGGAACACCCGTCGTTTCACGTCCGCCGGGAGCGTCGCCTTCGTCCACTCCACGGGGTCTCGTTGATCGAGCCTTCGCCAGTCGACCCTGCCGCGCTCGGTCTTCGACGCGTCGATCGCGCCCGCGAAGATCTCACGGCCCACCACGATCACGCGCAGCTCGCGGGCCTTGTCGATCAGCGGCTGGAAGATCTGCGGCGCGTAGCGGAGCTGCCCGAGCCGGGCGTACGCAGCTTCGTCGAGCGTCGACGTGTAGAAAAAGCGCTCCGAGGCCTGCATCGCGTAGCTCAACGGCACGAGGAGCTTGGTGATGAGGTGCGGCGCCCGTTGCCTCAGGCGCTCGACCCAGGCGGGGCTGTTCGTCACGGTCGTCTCAGGGAACTCGAAGCCCAGCTCATGCGCGACCTTGAGCTGGAGCACCTTCGACTCCGCGCGCATCGAAGCTTCGAGCCCGTTCACCCAGCGGCAGTCGGTGAGGTGAACGAGCGCGTCCTGCAGCGCCGTTCGAGACGACTCGGCGCAGGCTTCGCGATCGGCTGGCGACATCTCGGCCGGTAGCGTCGGGGCCCACAGCCGCCGGAGCCAGACGGCCTTCACGTCCGAGAGGCGGACGGAACGATCGGCGAGCTCCAGCACGGCCTCGATGCCGGTGGAGCTGCGCTCGATGGCGAGGCCCACCTGGAGCGGAAACGTGTCGGTGTCCAAGCGAACGGCGTCCCAGCCGCTGCGGCGCAGGGCGCGCTGAACGCGATCGATGGTGAAGAAGTCGCCCGAGTGCGTGAGCAGCAACGCAAGAGGGCGCCGGACTGGAGTCTGGCGCCCTCGGGTGCCACCGACGGAGCGGGTCCGTCGAGGTCTCTTCATCTTCGGGATATCACTCGTCGTTGTCGGACGGTGCCTTCATCGTGGTGACCCGCCCGCCGCCGCCGCCAACGCGCCCGCCACCGCCGTCTTCGTTGTCCGAGGGGGCCTTCATCGTCGTGACGCGACCACCGCCACCACCGACGCCGCCTCCGCCACCGCCGTCTTCGTTGTCCGAGGGCGCCTTCATCGTGGTGACGCGACCGCCGCCACCACCGACGCGCCCGCCGCCGCCACCGCCGTCTTCGTTGTCAGAGGGGTACTTCTCGGTCGTCGCGCCGCCACCACCGCCGACTCCGCCACCACCACCGTCTTCGTTGTCGGACGGGTACTTCGCGGTCGTCGCGCCGCCACCACCGACGCCGCCCCCACCGCCGCCGTCTTCGTTGTCCGACGGGTACTTCATGGTCTGCATGCCGCCGCCACCGCCGACGCCACCGGTCCCGCCGTCTTCATGATCGGAGGGCGCCTTGCGCGTGGTGCGAATCGGGCCGACGCCACCGCCGTCTTCGTTGTCAGACGGGGCCTTCATGGTGACGGCTCCACCGCCGCCCACGCCGCCACCGCCCTCTTCATTGTCGGAGGGCGCCTTCTTCGTGGTGGGACCCGGGCTACCGCCACCGTCTTCTTGGTCCGACGGCGCCTTCTTCGTGGTGCGAACCGGGCCGCCACCGTTCTGGCCTTCGAGGAACCGGCTGAAGAACGGCTCGACCGAGACCTTGCCCTTCGCGCCCATCGTCACCGGGCCAGCAACCATGGTGACGCCTGCGAAGCCACCCGAGCGTTCGATGAAGAACGACTTCGCCTTGTTCGGGTCAGCTGGCTTCACGCCGGGCGCCAGGGCTCCCACCGGGATCAAGGCGGTGAAGGAGTACTGATCAGCGCCCTTGCCGGTCTTGAGCGGCACGCGCACGTACCTCTGGCCCAACGGCATGCCGCCAGCGTTGAACTCGAGCTTCCCAGACTTCGAGGCCTGCTCGAAGGCGGCCTTGAGGCGCTTCTTCGTGGCGGCGGTCACCGCCGGCGGGTTCACGATCTTCGGGGCAGCAGGAATGACGGGGCGTCGCGAGTCGACACGAGGCATGCGGATGATCCCTCCAGAAAGAAAACAGCAGCGGTACCCTACCGCAAATGGCGGCTGGAGAAAGAGGCCGGGGCCCGTTAGTCACCCCGAAGTCTCTTCCCTTCTTGTGGAGCTTCTCATGAATTTCCGTCGACTCGGCCGTGCAGGCCTCAAGGTGAGTGAGCTGTCGCTCGGCTCGTGGGTGACCTTCGGTGGGCAGGTTGGTGATGGCCCGACGGAGGCGTGCATGAAGGCCGCCTACGACGCCGGCGTGAACTTCTTCGACGGCGCCGAGGTGTATGCGAAGGGCCAGGCCGAGTTGGCCATGGGCCGGGTGCTCAAGAAGATGGGTTGGCGCCGTGAAGGGCTGGTGCTCTCGACCAAGCTCTTCTGGGGCGGCGACGGACCCAATGACACCGGGCTCTCGCACAAACACATCATCGAGGGCTTCCACGCTTCGCTGAAGCGTTGGCAGGTCGACACGCTCGATCTCTGTTTCTGCCATCGCCCCGATCCGAACACGCCGATCGAAGAGACCGTGCGCGCGATGGACGTGCTGATTCGCCAGGGCAAGCTCTTCTATTGGGGCACCAGCGAGTGGAGCGCGGCGGACCTCTCGACGGCGTTCAAGGTCGCGAAGGAGCACCACCTCACGCCGCCCACCATGGAGCAGCCGCAGTACAACATGCTGGTCCGCGACCGCGTCGAGAAGGAATACGCGCCGATCTTCGCTGAGCACGGCCTGGGCACCACCATCTGGAGCCCGCTCGCCTCAGGGGTGCTGTCGGGCAAGTACAACGACGGTTCGCCGGCCGACTCGCGCCTGTCGCTCTCGAACTACGACTGGCTCAAAGAGGCCGTGCTCAAGCCCGAGAGCCTGTCGAAGGCGAAGGCGCTCGCTCCCATCGCGAAGGACGTCGGGTGCACGCAGGCGCAGCTCGCCATTGCGTGGTGTCTCAAGAACCCGAACGTCAGCACCGTCATCACCGGCGCGACGCGGGCCGAGCAGGTCGTCGAGAACATGAAGGCCCTCGACGTGGTGCCGAAGCTGACGCCTGAGGTGATGAAGCGCATCGAAGGCGCGCTGGGCAACAAGCCGAGCTGAGCCACCTACTGCGGGGCGACCTCGTTGCACGTCAGCCCGGCCGTCGGGGTGCAGTTCTGGCCGATCTGACACGCGCCGATGCCATCGAAGTCGACGCAGCGAATCTGCCGGCAGTCGGGATCGTTCACGCAGCGCTTCTTCGAGACGCTGCACTCGCCGCGCGTGCACGACTGGCCCGGGCAGTCTTCGTCGACCTGACAGGAGCAGTAGCCGAAGGACGACCCCTCTCGCAGCACGCAGCGGCCCGCGCAGAACCCACTCGTCGCGCCTGGGGCTTTCGTACACGAGCCCCCGAGGCGGCAGTCGGCGTCCTTCTCGCACGGCAGGCTCGGGTCTCCGCGGCAGGGCAGGTTCGCGTTGCACATCCACCGGGTGAAGACGATGCGGATGTCGCGGCACCCGTAACCGCGTGGACACTGCTGGCCTTCGGAGCAATCGGCGCCGCAGTAGGTCGAGGCGGTGCGGGTGTCGATGATGCAGTAGTTCGCGCCGAAGCCGCAGGTGTCGGTGCCGCCGCCGTTCGTGCAGAGCGAGCAGTAGGGCCGCACGTCGATGTCGTAGTCCGAGTAGCACTGGTTGCGCGGGCGCCCGCCGTCTTCGGTGACGCCAGCGTCGGGCGGTTGACCGCAGAGCTCTCCGAAGTTGCAGAACGTGCTGTCGGCGCAGAACGTCGAGTCGCACACGCCCACCTGGCAGCGCGCGCGTTCGGCCGGCGTCGTCCCCGTGCAGGAGCAGGGGCCCTCGCCACAACGGCACGAGATGCCGTTGCAGTCACCGTTGCTGCGGCAGCCCAGCTTGCACTGGCCCTTGTCGCAGACCTCTCCGAGGCCACACTGCAGATCGGTCGTGCAGCGGCCGCGCGGCACGCAGGCGCCCGCCGTGGTGTCACAGAACAACGAGGTGTCGCCGCAGTCGGCGTTCGACGCGCAGCCCGAGCGGTCCTGGCAGAAGCCCAGGCCGTTGCAGAGCTGGTTGGGTGGGCACGCCTCGTCGGTGCGGCAGTAGCAGATGCCCGTGCGGTCCTCGCAGCGGAAGGCGCTCGCGGGCTGGCCGCAGTCGGCGTCGACGGCGCACTTGCCGCCCATGAGCCGGTCCTTTGGACAAGCGGTGAGCCAGAGCGAGAGGCAGAGGAGGGTGAAGTGCTTCATGGTGCCTCTTCCCATGAGGTGGCGCGGGCTCCTGCAGCGCCTGAGGGTGAAGTCGAGGTCGAGCCCCGCGATGATCTGCGGCGTCCGGTTCGCTTCGGAGTCGGAAGGCCGACGGGCGCGGCGTACTGGTTCGGCGTCATCGACGGCAGGTACACCACGATCGGTCGCGTCTCGTCCACGGAAAGGCCGGAGAACGTTGCGCTTCATTCACCACCGGGGAAGGCACGCTCTTCGACTCGGTCAGAGCACCGTGAAGGAGACCAGCCGCCGGAGATCGTGAAGTCGCCCATCGTCGTCGACGGCCCGTCCTGGCAGCGCTCCTTCGCAGTCGTGCGTCAGACACAGGGCCAGGTCCGGTTGACCAGGCTTCGCACCGGCCCGCGCTCGCGCTTTCGCCTCAGCGCCGGCGGTACACGACGATCTGCGGCGTCTCGTCGACGTACAGGCCCGTCACGGGCCGCGTGGTGCCGAACGCCTGCCAGGTCTGGAACTCGGCCTCGCGGAACTCCTGGTGGTACTGGTACGCGACGATGTCGGCGTCACCCGGGCCACCGGTGAAGCCGAGGTCTCTTCGCAGCATGCCGTTGCGCTGGTAGTCTCGAATCGACTCGCCGCGCACCTCGTGCAGGTACACCCGCTCACCAGGCCGTGCGTTCTGGTTGAGCCACTCGAGCACGCCGGTGACGTTGTTCGACCAGAACTGTCGCTGCATGCCCATGGTGGCCGCGCCGGGCAGGCCGCCCGCGAGCTCGGAGTAGTGGCTGGTGCCGTAGGGGTACACGCGCACCGACGCGATGAAGGCGGGAAGGAAGAGCAGCGCGCTGACGGCGATGAAGGTCGTACGCGCCTCGAGCTTCGGGAGCTTCGGCTTCAGCCACTCCACGAGCCCGTCGACGCCGCGAACGACCGAGCCCGCCGCGAGCAAGGCGAGGAACGGCATCGACGGGAACCAGTGCTTCACGCCGCCGAAGTGCGGAACGCTCGGTTGGCTGAGCACGATGATCGACGTCGCCGCGTTGGCGATGACGAGCAGCTCGAACGCCGTCACCTGTTTCTTCACGGTGCGCACCACCACCCACGCGACGCCGAACACCATCGGCACGAAGAGCGACGTGGGCACGGTCAGCGCCGTCTTGACCAGCACGTAGTCGAGCGGAAACGGCGGCTGGCGGAGCAGCTCACCCAGGTAGAACCAGGTGTAATGCTCGTGGTTGAGGTGGAAGCCCAGGTACCAGGCGAAGCGATCGACCGGGTGGTGCCAGAGATACGGCCAGTGCAGGTAGAAGAGCGCTGGGCCGATGGCCACCATCGCCACCAGCGGAGCGATCGCCCTGAACGTCGGCACGTGCGTCTTGAAGAGCACCCGCAGCAGCCAGCCACCGACTGCGCAGGCGAGCACGTACAGGCCGAGCTGGGGGCTGATCGCGAAGAACGACTGTTGAAACGCCTGCGCGCCACCGAGCGCGACCACCATCAAGCCGTAGAGGACCGCCATCGCGACGAAGACGCCGTTGATGGCGAGGAACAGCGTGCGCGCCTCGGTCGAGTCCTTCGAGCGCTTCCACCCCTCCCACAGCGCGAAGGGAATCAGCACCACGGGGATGAAGTACGCGTTGTGTTTGGTGCCCATCGCGGCGCCGAACGCGAGGCCGGTGTAGAGCCACCAGCGCGGGCGCTCCATGGCCTCGACGAAGCAGTAGACGACGAGCAGCCACGCGGTCGCCATCGGCACGTCGAAGCACGACAGGTGCGCCTCGAAGAACTGCCGCGGCACCAGCAGGAACGACAACGCCGCCATGATGCCCGCGGGACGGCCGAAGACGCGCCGGGTGAGCGAGAAGAGCAGGGGCAGGATCAACGCCGCCGCGAGGAACGCCGGAAACCGGAACGCCGCGGCCGGGCGGAGGAGCTCGAGCTTCTCGTGCAGCAGCAGAAACGAGAGCCCGTACAGGTTCTTCATCAGCGCCGGGTGCTCGTGGTTGAACTCGAACGACCGGCTGATGGCAGCGTCGGTGAAGGCCTGCGTCGGCGACGTGGCGAGCAGCTGGAACCAGCGCGCGTGTTGCTCCGCCGAGGCGAAGTAGACGCTCTCGTCGCGCACGAAGCCGGCGGGCTTCTCGGTGAAGAGGAGCAGCGCCGTTGCAGCGATGAAGAGGCCCCAGCCGATGCGGCGATCGAGCTTCAGGTCCGCAGGCGTGCGGCCATCCGACACGACGGGCGGTGGAGGCGCGCTGGGCGTCGCAGGGGAAGCCGGCACGTCGGCCAAGGGGCCGATCTCAGCGAGCTCGCGCTTCTTGCGACTCATGTGCCCTCCGGGCCGAAGCCGAGCAGCTCGAAGCAGACTTCACGGTTGCTCGGGTTGTCGGCCTGCACCCACGCGCGCACGGTGCCTGCGGCGGTGTTCTGGCGATCGACCCGGTACACCTTCTCGACGCCGGGGAGCAGCTTCGTCACCTGCGCGTCGCCGTTCACCTCGACGCCGAAGTCCGACGGGCCTTCGTTGCGGTAATAGCCGCGCTCCCAGGCGTAGCCGGTGATCAGCTGCAGCGTATCGGTGGCGGGCACGTTGGCGAACTCCGCGACCAGCTTCGCGGGCCCACCGGGCGGGTAGAAGCGCAAGCAGCGGTGCGGCTCGAAGTGCAGCTCACGCCACTCCTCCACCACCTCGCCACCGTTCGGGCAGCGCCACGAGCGTCCACTGAAGGCGCACGGCTGCTGGCCCTGAGGCCCCTCGAGGTACACGCGCGCCTGGCCGAGCGACTGGGCCGCCGAGAAGCGCAGCTCACGGGCCCGGCCATTGGTGAAGCGCGTGAGCGAGAGCGGGCCGAACGAGCGCTCCTGGCCTGACTTCGTGCGCGCGCGGCTGAACGACGACATGAAGCCGCTCCACGAGAACTTCGGGAGCGACGGGTTGGCGATCAGCCAGATTCGCTTGTGCTGACGCAGATCGTCACCGTCGCTGCCGTAGTACCCGACGACGGGCACCTTCTCTGGCACGAAGATCCGCGCGCGTTCGATCCACCACGGCGCGAGCAGCACCACGTCGCCGGGCTGGAACTCCTGCTCGATGACGCTCGCGAGGGCCTGGTAGTCGGCGTCCGTCGGCATGCTCGACGGGAGCCGGAGCTGAAAGCCGAGGCACGCCAGCGCCACCACCACCAGCGCCAGTCCTTCCCACCGCTTCACCCGCGTGGCCGTCTCGGCCCAGAGGTTCACGACTTCGTCATCCGAATCGCGGCCTCGCTCGTCTCACGGCAGAACACGCAGAAGCTCGCTTCGCCTTGCGGGTACGACGGCGTCCACGTCGGGTACATCGCGCAGCGCGGGTCGAGGCAGTGGTGCAGGCCGAAGGTGTGACCGATCTCCTGCATGGCGTAGCGGGCGAGCGTCTTCACGGTGTCGGGGTTGAGGCTCTTGATGACCGAGCTGGTGACGATGGCGCGTTGGCCCTTGTAGCGGCTCAGGCCGACCGTCGGCGCCTCTCCAGAGGACAGCTTGCGGGGCGACAGCTTGCGCGTGGTGAGGAAGAGCACCTTGTCGTCGGCGAAGGCCTGCACCTTCGGCAGGGTGTCGAGCAGCTTGGTGGCGTCGTACGGCTCGACCTGCCCGTGAGGGACGGTGACGGTGCCGCCGTGTTCGGCGCCGACCGCGAAGGCCGTGTAGAGCAGCTTGGAGAGCGCCTTGAGGATGGGCGCTTCGTATTCGTCCAGGGTGACGATGCGGATCATGAGTCAGAAGTCCTTGGAGTTCACTTCGCCTTGAGCAGACGGCCGCGCTTCTTGGGCGGGGCGGGAGCGGCTTCGACGGGCTTGGGCTTGGGCGGGCGGCCGCGCTTCTTGGGCTCGGGCGGCGGGCCGGTGACCTCGGGCTTCGGCTTCGGCGGCCGGCCACGTTTCTTCGGGGGCGGGGTGAGCGCAGCGCCCTGGGCGACGGTGACCTCGGTGTCCACGTCGAGCTTCTTCTTCGCGGGCGGTGCAGCCGGGGCCGCCTTGGCGACCTTCTTCTTCGGAGCGGCTTCTTCTTCGCCGTCCTCGCTCTCGGTCTCTTCGCCGTCCTTCTCTTTTTCTTCCGGCTCTTCTCCCGTCGCCGTGTCTCCGTCGAGGCCGAGCAGATCGTCGCCGGCCAAGCCTAGCTCATCCTCCAGGCCCTGGAACTCGGCGATGTCGCGCTTGGGCCGCTCCTTGCCAGGAGGGAAGAGGACGACGTCGAGCGCGTCTTCGGCATCGGCGTCGGACGAGCCCATGGCCGCAGCCAACTCGGTGACGAAGAGGTGGCGCGCGTCGTTGTACTGCTCGCGCTCCTTCGGTGGCAGGGGCCTGAGCTCCGACAGCACTTGCAGGCCCTTCACGACTTCGGCCAGGCCGATCAGGCCGCCGACCGAAAGCCGCTCGGTGTTCTCGCGGGCGCGCTTCTTCCAGTCCAGCGACGCGCGCTCGGAGTCGGAGCGCAGGAACTCGAACACGCCCTTCACGTCGTCAGCCGAAGACACCCGGCGCACGCCGTTCTTGGCGAGCTTGTCCTTGGGGACCTTCACCTTCGCGCCCGTCTCGAGGAACGTGAGGCTGACGAAGACCAGCTTCTGGCCCGCGATCTCTTCCGTCTTGATGTCGGTGACCGCGCACAACCCCTGGTTGGGGTAGACGACCCGGTCTCCAACGTTCAGGTTCAGGGGCGGCAACGGCGCAGCGGGGGCCGGCGTGGCGTCGGGCATGGGCTCCTCGGCGAGGAAAACGAGGGCCTTGCGTAGCACAGGCCCCCGGCCGGGGAAGCAATAGCATCGGCCAGCTATTGGACGTTGACGGTGACGGAGTACGTCGCGCTGGCCGCAGAGTAGGTCGACACCCCGACGAAGATGGTGACGGGCACGGCGTTGGGGTTGGTGACGGCCAACGCCTCGGTCCCACCTCCGATGGTGTCGGAGCCGTTCAGACAGACGGCGGGGCTCGCGACGCAGCTCGACTCGAAGTTGTACGCGTTGAGCACGAGGTCGCTGGTCGAGTTCACCGAGAAGTCCATTCGACCGGGCACACCGCCGTCAGGACCGCCGCGCGCAGGGATGGTCACCTGGTAGATGCGGTCGGGGCCCGAGTAGTCACGGCAGGGAAGCGTGCTCGCGAAGTTGTTGATGTCCTTGCGGTAGCCGACGAAGTTCTGGCCCGTGATCGTCTGGGGGAAGGTGCCCGAGACGACCGTCGGTGAGCGGCAGGAGTCGCCGGTCGTGAACGCGGTCTGCACCGAGAACGTGCCGCTCGACAGGCCGGCGTTGTAGCCGCCCACCACGAGGAAGATGTTTTGCGGCGACGTCGTGCCGTTGTCCCAGACCGCGGTCTCGGTCTGTCCGCTGAACGTGTTGTCGGCGGTGGCGGCGCAGACGCGAGGCATCGCGTTGCAGGCCGCGGCAGTGCCGTTGACGAGGTTCAGCACCGGGTCAAGGCCGGTCTGCGGCGCAACGGTGGAGACCAGTCGCTGCCGAGGCGGCACGGTGATCGAGTAGACGCGATCGGGACCGCTGTAGTTCTCGCAGCCGTTGGACGGATTCGCCTGGGCGTAGTCGACCGAATAGCCGGCGAGCGACTGGCCCGTGATGGTGCCCGCAGCGGTGATGGGGCCGGTGGTCGTCGAACACACGTCGCCAGGCAAAGTGCCGGTCGTCGTGGTGATCGAGTAGGAACCGGTCGCGCCAGCAGGCGTTTCGACCACGACGAAGACGGTGCGGGCCGTGGTGCCGGTGTTCGACCAGATCAGGGTGTCCATCATTCCGGTCGGGCCGTTGTTGGAAGAGGTGATGCACGTGCGGCTCGCGCACTCGCTCGCGTTACCGTGCAGGTTGATGGCGGTGTTGAGGCCCACGCTCGGGGTGACGCTGACGTTGAGCGTCTCACCGGCTCCGACGAGCACGCTGTACGCGCGATCGGGGCCGTCGCTGGCGCTCGAAGGGACGCAGGTCGAGCCACTGGTGCGCGAAGTGACGAAGTAGTCGTTCGCGAAGCTGCTGAGGCCTTCACCCACGCGCGGCGTGCCGCTCATCAACGCGAACGGGCTCTCGCAGGCGTCGCCCTGGGGCGGGGTGTCGACGCTGACGTCGAGGCGGAAGGCGCCTCCCGTGTCGAGGGACGAGATCGCATCGGCGAGCACGTAGACGTTCTCGGTCATCGTCGAGGTGTTCACGTAACGGACGGCGTTGACCGCCGACGCGGTGCCCAGATCGTCGCCAGCGGCGCACACGCGCGGTGTCGCGGCGCACTGCGCCTCGGGCCCGACGATCAGATTGATGGATGGATCGTACGAACCCGACGCGGCCTGGCGAATCGAAGCGATGATCCGGGCGTTCGCCGCGACCGACACGGCATAGACGCGGTCGCGACCGTCGGTGCCGATGCAGCCGTTCTGGTTCGTCGAGGAGTAGTCGTTGGTGTAGCCGGCCGTGGTGCCCATGACAGAGGTGGGCGAGGTGAGTGAGCCTCCGACGATCGTCTCTGCCGTGCCGCAGACGTCGCCGACTCGAACGCCGCCTCCAGCTGAACCGCCCGCTGCGGAGCCGCCCGCCGCAGAACCACCCGCCGCAGAGCCACCCGCCGCCGAACCGCCCGCCGCAGAACCACCCGCCGCCGAACCGCCCGCCGCGGAGCCACCCGCCGCCGAGCCACCCGCCGCCGAACCGCCCGCCGCCGAACCGCCACCCGCGGAGCCGCCCGCCGCGGAACCACCTGCCGCGGAACCACCGCCCATGTTGGGCATGCACGAGCCGGCCGAGCACTGATCCGAACCGAAGCACCCGATGCACACGCGACCGGCAGTGCCGCAAGCCTGGGTCGTCGTACCGGGAACGCAGAGTCCGTTGATGTCGCAGCAGCCGGTCGCGCAGGTGTTGGGGCCGCAGGTGACGTTGCCTCCGCCGGTGCCGCCGCCAGCGCTGCCGCCGCCGGTGGGGTTGCCGCAGACTCCGCCCTGACAGACCCGGCCGGGGCCGCAGGTCACGCAGAGCGTGCCGCCGATGCCGCAAGCGCCGCGCGTCGTTCCACCCTGGCAGACACCGTTCATGTCGCAGCAACCGGCCGCGCAGTTCTGCGGGTTGCAGTTGCTCGCGGAGCCTCCAGCCGTGGCGCCGCCGCCAGTAGCCATCCCGCCGCTGGCGCCGCCGCCCGTGCCGCCGTCGAGGAGGAAGAAGCTCCCGCCTCCCGTGCCGCTTCCACCGTCGATGATCGGCGTCTGGCAGGTGCCGGCGCTGCAGACCTGGCCCGTCAGACAGTCGACGCTCGACATGCAGCGGGTCGGCTGTTTGCCGCCACACGCGCCTGCGAGGGAGAGGATGAAGAAGGCACTGCACGCGGCGACGACGTGGGGATGACGCATCGGCGGGGGGTTCTGCTGCAAAAGGGTCGGTCGGATCAACAACCGTGGGGCGGTCGTGTCGACGTTCTCACGACGTGAGAAACGCGCTCGCGACGAAGCGCAAGAATCTCTGGCTCGCGCAGTCGGTGAGAACTTCTTCGACGCGCTCGAACCGGTCGTTCACCGACCTCACCTCGAATTGCGAGGCCCTCGAGGCGAGCGTACGGCGTCCTTCGATTCGCCGAGTTGGGTGGGCGCTGGCGACGACCGGAGCCAGGCAACCAACCTCAACGGCGGTCGTGGTTCAGCTTCACCAGCATCTGATGCAGCCGCGCGTCGATCACCCGCTCGACCTCTTCATTCGTCACGCGCTTCGACTGGCCCGCGAACACCGCACCAGCCACCGCAACCACCGCCACCGTCATCACTGCGAAGAGCTTCTTCATGTGCGTTCACCTCGTGGGGAAGATGCACACAAGGTACGCCTGCTCCGGCGCTGATCAATTTTTCGGCTACAGGTCGCCACGTCGCGCGACGTGAATGGGTGATCAGCGACGCGCGGTTTTCTTGACCTGCTTCACCTCGATGGTCAGCCGGCCTTCCTGATCATCGCTCGCGTCATCGAGCAGGGTGAAGATCAGCTGCGACGCGTTCGACACCACGAGCGGTCTTCCGACCTCCGCGATCAACAGCCCCAGCGTCGGGTGCCCGACGATACAGCGGGTGACGATCGCTCCCGTCGCACGCAGCCGCGCGGGCGCCGACACCGACTGCCTCATGATCACCTCGTACGTCGCCTTCGCGTCGAGCCCGGTGAGCGTGACGTGCGTCTCTGCTGGGAACGAGAGCGAAAGAGGCGCTTTGTACGTCTTCGGCTTGCCCTTCGCGTCGACGGTCAACGTGCGCGGCTTCGTCTCTTCCGGCTTCGCGACGCCAGCGAGCACCGACGTGGGCAGGTGAAAGACGAACAGCCGGTTCGCGCCCTTGATCTGCTGCGGCGCGGTGGGGAGCGGGCCCGGCGCGGCGCCCGCGGCGTTCACCACGTAGTAGCCCCAGCCGAGCGTGGGCCCCTTGCTCAGCGTCACGCGGTAGGTCTGCTTCTCGTCGAGCGTCAGCTTCAGCGCGCCCGCCTTCGACAGATCGACCCGGTGGCGAGACGCGTCGAGCTCGAAGGTCGACAAGGGCCACGTCACGGCATCAGGCGGAGGCGGTGCAGGCTTCGGCAGCTCGACGATCTTCGGCTCCACCTTCGGCGCGACGACGACGGGCGTCGGAGGCGGCTCAGGCGGAGGAGCCAGCACGAGCGCGGCATCGACGACCAGGTGCTGGCCCCGCTTCAGCGGCACCTCGTTCGACCACGTCTGGTACCCCGCGCTGATCACCTCGACGCGATAGGTGCGCCCACCCGTCAGCGCGCGCACCTCGACCGGCGTCTTGTCCTCGATGGTGCGGCCGTTCACCCGAACGACCGCTCCAGGCGGCGTCGACACGACCTCGAGCGTGCCGCGCGACAGCCGCACCGCGAGGAAGACCGCCGCGAAGCCGACGAGGGCGGCGGCGATGCCGAGCCCCAGCGCGCGAACCCACGGCACCTTCATCGTCGCCTCGAGCGAGCTGCGCGACGCCTCGCTCGGTCGCATCGACCCGGGCACTCGAAGCGGGCGCGTCAGCGCGTCGTCGTCATCGCGCACGGGCGCAGGCGGGCTCGAGGCGAGCTCCGACTTCACGCCCTCGAGCGCGACCATCTCGGTGGGGATCTCTTCTTCAGGGTCTTCGCCCGGTGGAGGCCTGGCCTCTGGCTCGGGCTCGGGCACCGGCGCGCCTCGTTGCCAGCGCTGCGCCTTCTCGATGAACTCCCGCGGCAGCTGTACGGGCCGGCCCGTCTTGACCAGCTCGGCCTCGAACAGGAACTCGAGGAAGTGCGAGAGATCGGTCGGCGTGAAGTCGGGGTGATGCACCGCGAGGTAGCGCGTCAGATCCTGCTGGAACGCCTCGGCCGTCTGGTACCGCTCCGACGGCTCGAGGGCCATCGCCTTGAGGACGATCGTCTCCAGCGCTTTCGGGATCGCCGGGTTCAGCTCTGACGGGCGCGCGAACTGACCGCGTACGATCTTCGTCAGCACCTCCATCATGCGGCCCTGGAACGGCAGCTGGCCGGTGAGCAGCTCGTACAGGACGATGCCCGAAGCAAAGACGTCGGTGCGCGCGTCGAGCTCTTTGCCGCGGGCCTGCTCGGGCGCGAAGTAGGCGTACTTGCCCTTCACCGCGTTCGAGGTCGTGTCCTCCCGGCCGGCGTTGCGAGCGCGCGCGATGCCGAAGTCGACGATCTTGATCTGCCCCTCGTAGCTGACGAGGACGTTCTGCGGGCTGATGTCGCGGTGGACGATCTGCAGCGGCCGGCTCTTCTCGTCGAGCCGCGTGTGCGCGTAGTGCAGCCCGCGCATCATCTCGGCCGTCACGTACGCCGCGATCTCCGAGGGAAACGTGAGAATGCCCATCGCCCGCATTCGCTTGACGACCTTCGAGAGCGGCTGTCCGTCGACCAGCTCCATCGCGAGGTACCAGTCGCCTTCCACGTCTCCGAAGTCGAAGACCTGGGCGATGTTGCCGTGCGAGAGCCCCATCACGATGCGCGCTTCGTTCGTGAACATCGCGATGAAGGCGCGGTTCGCGGCGTAGTGCGGGAGGATCTTCTTGATGACGACCGGCTTCACCACGCCAGCGGCGGGCGAGTAGCGGGCACGGAAGATCTCGGCCATGCCGCCGGCCGCGATGCGTTCGATCAGCTCGTACTTGCCGAACTGGATGTCTGACGACGAGGCCACGGAAGGAGCGCCGCGACCGTATTCCCGCAGGCACTCTGAGTCGATCGACAATCGAAGCAGGTGAGTATGCTGTCACCGTGTCTCGATTCGCCCTGCTGCTCCTGGTTCCCCTCAACGCCCTGGCCCAGCCGGTGGTGCTGCTCTTCCCCGCCGTGGGAACCACCTCGCAGGTGACCCTGTCGGGCAGGGTCTTGAAGAATGGGCCCTCAGGAGGCAGCTCGACGATCTCCCGCAACCTGCGCAGGCTCACCACCAGCAACTGGGAAGGTGCGGAGGTCGACGTCCGGTTTCAGGGGCAGCAGGCCGTGGTGAAGAGCGGGCACGACGGCAACTTCGAGGCGACCTTCGCTGCCGACCAGAAGCCGTTCCCCTCGGGGCTCTGGACGGCCGAGGCCGGCGTGAAGGGTGCGGAGCCGGGCCGCGCCACGGTCGACGTCATGTCCGAGAAGGCGCCGTTCTTCGTCATCAGCGACTTCGACGACACGGTGGCCATCACCAACGTCACCGAGCGGGCCAAGTTCGTCGAGAACGTCTTTGCGAAGGACGAGCTGACGCAGGCCGTCGTGCCCGGCATGGCGACGTTTTATGGCTGCCTTCGCGGCAGGGCCGAGAAGCCGGTGTTCGCCCTCGTGAGCGGCTCGCCCGTTCAATACACGGCGCGGGTGCAGCGGTTCCTCCAGAAGCACGACTTTCCCGTGTTCGGTCAGTACCTGCGCGACCTGGGGCCCTCGACGCTCTCTGACTACAAGCAGCCGGTGATTCGCTCGCTGCTCAAGGCCATCCCGGGGCCCGTGGTGCTGGTCGGTGACTCGGGAGAGCACGACCCCGAGGTGTACGCGCAGATCCGGTCCGAGTTCCCGAAGCGGGTGAAGGCGATCTTCATTCGCAACGCCGGGCGCGCGGACGACCCGAAACGCTTCGAGGGCATGACGTTGTTCGTGGACGTGAAGGACGCGCAGGCGAGCGCCGTGGCGCAGGGCCTGATGGAGTCCAGCTGTGGAGGAACACCGTGAGAGTCGCGATCGTGTTGGCGCTGGTGAGCTTCGGGGCGTGTCGATCGTCGTCCACCGTCGACGCAGGCCCGCCGAAGAGGCCCATGCCGAAGCTCGAGCCGCTCGAGCAGGTCAAAGCCGCGGCGAGCGCCGACGCGTCGATCGACGAACGTGAGGCGATCTTCCGCATCGTGCCGATCGAGGTGATGGGCCCTGCGGCCCCCGAGAAGGCGATGCGCCTCGACCTCGATGGCGAGACCGTGAAGCAGGGCGGGGCGCCGTTCGATCTGAAGACGGTGAAGCAGAACGACGACGTGATCCTCGTGCCGGTGGGAGAGACGTACCTCGTGCAGATCGCTCCCGTGCTCGCCGCGCTCGACGACGTCGGCGCTGACGTCTTCCTCCAGCACCCGGATCAGCCCATCGCCTGGCCGATCGATCTGCGCGACGAAGCCGTCTTCCAGACGTGGATCGACGATCCCGAGCCCGGCAAGGTGCGCGTCATTCAGCGCGCTGACGGGTTCGAGCTGCAGACCAACCTCGGTAAGCTCCCGGGGCAGGATCCCAACGGCCCGACGGTGCCGGTGCGCGGCGGCCAGATGGACTTGAAGACGCTCCAACGAGGGCTCGAGAAGGTCGCCGTCTTCTTCAAGACGAAGGACGTGTGCTTCGTCCCTTCCTTCGGCATGGAGCTCGCGCAGGTGAGCCGCGCCTTCGCCGCGAACTGGAAGGCAGCCGAGGTCGCGTGGTTCCCGACCCAGTGCCTCGTCTACCCCCGCCCGAAGACCAGGCCGGCGCCATGACGCAACGCGCGCCCCTGAATCGTACCGCTCAGATCGTCGCGGGCGTGGTTCTGGGCATCGTCTGCGCGCTGCTCGCCAGGGCGCTCATCTGGCTGGCGCCGTTGATGATGTTCGTCGGGGACTGAACGTCGGGCAGCGGTACGTCACGCCCCGCGTCGACCTTCACGATCTCGACGGGGTCTTGCTTCACGCCGATCGCCTCGAGCGCGCCCTGCAGCGCGCCATGCTTCATTTTAGATCCCCTCGGGACCGACGCAGATGGGCGTCGACGAGTTCCTCTCGGTCTTGCAGACGTAGCCGCTGCGGCAGTCCATCACCGAGCGACAGCTGCGCAAACAGCCCGGCGAGTCGCGACCGATGGCGCCGTCGACACAGACACTCCCTGCCGGGCACGCCGCGCCGCCGACGGAACAGGGCAGGGAACACGTACCCCCGGGCGTGAAGTCACGGTTCAGGCAGAGGCCCGCGCCACAGTCGCGTTCGGTGGTGCACGCGTCGCCGATGGTGGGGCCGCACCCGGCGAACACCAGGGCGGCGAGGATGACGAGGGCACGTAGAAGGGCGGACACGCCCGCACCATGCTTCCGTCGGCTCGTTGCATCAACTTTCCCGCGGGCATCTTTTCGTTCTCTGCTGGTTGAGTCAGAACCTGACCATGCTGATTTCGCTCCTGCTCGCCGTGACCCCGTTTCCCGCGCCCTCGCCAGCGGTCCTCGAGCACTGCTCCCGGTCGGCGTGCACCGAGGCCAACGACGTGCGCGTCTGCAAGTGCCTCAAGCCGGCGGAGCAGGCCCTCGATCTGCTCGTCGTCGATCGCCCCGGTGAGCGGCGCGTCATCTGGGCGACCGAGAGCCACCAGGGCGAAGTGACCGACTTCCGCGTGCAGCAGCTCGACCTGGATGGTGACAGGAATCCAGAGCTCCTCGTCGCCAGCGTGATGAGCGAGTCGAGCGGCATGGCGATTCGCTCGTGGGACGTGACGATCGTCGACGGGAAAGAAGACCTCGCGCTGCACGTGGTCGCGCACGACTTCGGCTTCGACGCGCTGAAAGCAACGACGCTGCAGCTCACCGAGTGGGCCTGGCAGGGCGTCGGCGAGAAGGAGAACGTGCTGTTCTTCGTCGGCCGCGAGTACGTCTACAAGGGCGGCGCGCTGGTGCCGACGAAGAGCCCGGTCTTGCGGCGGCGCTACACCACCGACTTCGAGAAGGAGCGCCTCGCTGCGGTCGAGAAGAGCGTCGACCGGACGCTCCCGGGCCGAACGTTCCTCGCGCACGCCTCGACGACGAAGGGCGCGGATGATCCGCCGAAGCAGTTCCGCCTCGGCACCCTGAAGGCGGTGACGCGCGACGAGCCGGAATACGAGCTCCACGCCGAAGACGACAAGGGCCAGCTGATCACCTTCTCGTCGGACGGCGAGGCGGGCCCGGTGCTGCGGCTGGGCGACCTGAAGGCCCGTCGGCTGTTCCCGCTCCGCTACTGGCCGCGGGAACTCGAGGGTTCGCTGCTGGGCCACCACGTGATGATGGGGCTCGTCGACCAGGAGCCCAGCGGAGTCGTCTTCGTCCAGTAGGGCGAGCCCACCGGGGGGGCGCCGGACCTCCTACGAGCGCCCTCCTCGATGGGTGGACCGGGGCGCAGCCCTCAGCGCTCGCGGAGCGCAGTTCTGGCCCGTCACAGCTTCCCGTCGCGCACGGGGGGGGCTTGCCACGTCAGCGCGTCTTCGAACGTTCCTCCCAGCATGTGGGCACGATTCGGCTTTCGCGTCGCTCCGCTGCGGAACGTGATCGCCGCTGTCGCAAGTCTCTGGCAGCTCCAGTCGCTCGCAGAGGCCGGTCTGGGCACGGTGGTGTTGCCTGACTCCCTCGTCGGCCCGGCCCTTCGCTCGAAGCGGCTCGCGCAGAGCGAGCCGTCGCCTTCGGCCGCGGCGCACAGGCGGCGACGAGCACCCTCTTCCGTGCCTGGCGTCGGGGGCGCCGCTGACCGCGCGAGTCGGAGCGGCCAGGGAAGGCGTGCAGGTTCGCGAGCCTCGCTGAGCTACTTCATCTTCGCGACGGCTTCGGCTCCGAAGGCGAGCCGCGCGATCCACGGCGGTTGCGGCAGCGCCTTCATCGTCAGCAGGTCTTCCAGCATCGTGACCATCGCCGGCGCCATGCGGCCGAAGTGCACGCCCACCCGGCCCGGGAGCGCCTTCGTCGGGTCGGGCTCGACGACCCAGACGATCTGCCCGTGGGCTGCGAGCTGGCCCGTCGTGAGCTTCATCTGCACCAGCGCGGCGGCGCCGATCTCGAGGTGCCGGGGAAGGGTGTCGCCTTCGACGTCGAGGCCCATGCCTCCCTGGGAGAGGTCGCGCAGGCGGTAGACGGGCGAGTCGGGCTTGTTCTCGGTCGCGCGCACGTGCAGCGGCACCCGCGCCGAACGCCTGCGGGGGTCCCTGGCGGTCGCTTCGAAGATGCTCCGGAGCACCGCGTCGAGGCCCTGCCGGTTGCGCGGCGCCTCGTATCGAATGTGCAAGACGTAGAGTCCGGGCGCGGTCTCGGTGACGTTCTGCACCACCCCCGGCACTTCGACGCTCTCTTTGACGCCGACGCTCTTCAGCTCGAAGACGAAGGCTGTGCCGACCGGGACCGTTCGCTTCGACTCGATGCGCACGCCTCCGCGACCGACGCTCTTGGTCAGTTCACCGAGCAACGTCTCGGGCGTCTTGTACCCGACCTTCAGGCGGATCGGCCCGCCAGCCTGCGATGGCACGCGTCCTCCGTAACTCAGGTTCCATTCGGTGGCACTTGGCATTGCAGCGCCACCGAAACAGGTCCCGAAAAGCTACAGGCTGGATCATGGTTTCTTGACCCCCTCGTCAACACCCCGTAATTTCGCCGCCGAAGTGGCAAGAAGTGGTATCTGGCGGATCAGAATCCCATTCAAAGCCCATTTGGGGGCAAGACTGGGGTGACCCTGAGGCAAGGCGGGCCGAAGCGTGTTCCGGGGCGTCTACGAACATCAGATCGACGCGAAGGGGCGAACGAGCTTCCCGGCGAAGCTCCGTGACGTGCTCGTCGGGCAGTACGATGAGCGGTTGATCATCACGACGTCGCTCGACGCGTGCCTGCACTGCTACCCGGTCAAGGAGTGGGAGCACCTCGAGACGGCGCTCGCGCGGCGAAACCCGATGGAGCCCGGCGTGAAGTCGCTGTTGCGGCTCTACGTCGCGCCGGCGCAAGAGGTGGTGGTCGACAAGCTGGGGCGGGTGTCGTTGCCGCCCACGCTGCGCCACCATGCCCACCTCGAGAAGGACGCGATCTGGGCGGGCATGGTGAAGGTGATCGAGCTCTGGTCGAAGTCGGGGTGGGACGCCGCGCAGGCAGAAGCGCGCACCGGCGCTGATTCGGCCGACGTGATGCGGGTGCTGACCGAGCTGCGGCAGGGCTGACGAACGTTTCTTTCGATTTCTGCGGTCTTCGAGGGGCTGACACATGAGCGGGCTGGCGACTGAAGTGGTGCGGAACGTGGGGATCTCGAGCAACGCGCGACTGGCGCGGCCGAGGGGCATGACGCTGGTGATCGATGGTGAGATCGGCGCCGACGAGTTGGCAGACATCGGCGAGATGCTGGTGAACCTGTCGTTCGATGGCGTGACCGATCTCGTGATCGACCTGCGCGGCGTCTCACACCTCGACTACCGGGGCATTCCCTCGCTGGTTCGTCGCGCCGAGGTGTTCCGCCAGCTGGGCGGCGACGTGAAGCTCGCTGGCCTCTCGCCCTACCTCTTCACGATCTTCCAGGCGGCGGGCGCCCACGACGCGTTCGACTTCTTCGCCGAGGTCAGCGACGCGCAGCGTTCATTCCACGAGGCCGTGATGGTTCAGGGGCACTGAGGTGTCCTTCACGCACCAGACCGTCCTGTTGGGCGAGGTGGTGCGACTGTTTTCCCCGGGAGCTGAACGGGTGATCGTCGACGGAACGCTTGGCGGCGGAGGACACAGCGAGGCGCTCCTCGAGGCGGGGTTCCGCGTCGTGGGCATCGATCGTGATCCGGTCGCGCTCGCGGCGGCCTCGTCCCGGCTGGCGAGGTTCGGCGAGAGGTTCCGTGCCCTCAAGGGCGAGTTCGCCGGCGTCCGCACTCTGGTGCCTGGCCCCGTCGATGGGGTGGTGCTCGATCTCGGCGTCAGCTCCCCGCAGCTCGATACGCCAGCGCGCGGGTTCAGCTTTCAGACGGACGGCCCTCTCGACATGCGCATGGGAGACACGGGCGAGACGGCGGCAGCGCTGATCGCGCGCCTGCCCGAGGGCCAGCTGGCCGATCTCATCTATCGCTACGGAGAAGAGCGGGCGTCTCGTTCGATCGCTCGCACGCTCAAGGCGCGCCTGCCGACGACCACCTTCGAAGCGGTCGAGGCCGTGAAGTCCGGTGTTCCGCGCAAGGCCTGGCCGAAAGAGCTCCACGTCGCGACCCGCACGTTCCAGGCGCTGCGCATCGCGGTCAATGGCGAGCTCGATCAGCTCGAGGCGGCCCTCGCGGCGATCCCGGACCTGATCTCGCCTGGCGGGGTCGCGGCGATCATCAGCTTCCACTCGCTCGAGGATCGGCTCGTGAAGCAGTCATTCAAGCGGTTGTGTGGCGAGATCGACGACCTGCCGCCCGGGTTCCCGATCGCCAACGCCCACGCCGCGCAGTTCGAGACGCTGTCGAAGCGGCCCATCGTCGCGAGTGACGACGAGGTGGCCCAGAACCCGCGAGCCCGCAGCGCGAAGCTGCGCGCCGTTCGCAAGCTGTCCGGAGTCACGTCATGAGCGTCGTCGTCGAAGCCCGAAATCGTGGAGGCATTCCGCTCTCGGTGATCCTCGGGGAGATCCTGCCCGCCGCCCTCGCCGTGATGCTGCTCGCCAGCGTCGGCATCGTGCATGTCACCTCACGCGTGCTGGTGGTGTCGCAGGGCTACGAGCTCTCGCGCCTCGACGCCGAGTCGACCGAGCTGATGCGTGACAACGACCGGCTCAAGCTCGAGCTCGCGACGCTCAAGGGGCCCTCGAAGCTCGAGTCCGTCGCCCGCACCCGCCTCGGCATGGTGACGCCGTCGCCGGCCCAGGTCTTCCACGTCACGAAGTGAACCCATGCGCGATCTGAAGAAGCACCAGCCGTCGGTCGAAGCGCCAGGGAAGTGGATGCGCGTTCGCGTGTCGCTGATCGGCTTTGCCTTCGTCGCGGCGCTCTGCGGCATCTTCGCGCGCGCGGTGAACCTGCAGGTCCACCAGGGCCACCGGCTGCAGGGCATGGCTGAGGACCAGTACCTGCGCGACCTCGAGATCCCCGCGCGGCGTGGCGACATCTTCGATCGCCGCGGCGCACCACTCGCGCAGAGCGTCGACGTCGACTCGATCTGGGTCGACCCCTCGATGATCGAAGACACGAGGGACACGGCGAAGAAGCTGGCGGCCATTCTGCGCGTCGATCAGAGAGAGCTGTTCGAGCGCTTCGGCCGCGGCCGCCGCTTCGCCTGGGTCAAACGTCAGGTGACGCAGACCGAGGTCGAGAAGGTGAAGGCGCTCAACCTGCCGGGCTTCGGCTTCGCGAAGGAGCCTCGCCGCTTCTACCCGCAGCGTGAATTGGCGGCGCACGTCATCGGCCTGGTCGGCACCGACGCCCGCGGCCTCGATGGGCTGGAGCTCTCGTTCGAGGACGAGCTCTCGGGTGACTCGGCGCGTCGGGCCTCGGTGCGTGACGCCAAGGGCCGCAAGGTGCTCACCAACGGCGTGGAAGACCCGCGCTCGCGGCAGGGCGCGGCGGTGACGCTGACCATCGATCGGCAGCTCCAGTACGCGACCGAGAAGGCGCTGCTCAAGGCGGTCGATGACGCGAAGGCGATCGCCGGCATGGCGGTGGTGCTCGACCCGAAGACCGGGGAGATCCTCGCGCTCGCGAACGCGCCGCGCTTCAACCCGAACGCGCCACAGGGCTCGTCGGCCGACAGCTTTCGTAACCGCAGCGTCACCGACGCCTTCGAGCCCGGGTCCACCTTCAAGGCCTTCGTGATCGCCCGCGCGCTCGAGGACAAGGTGATCACCGAGCAGACGACGCTCAACTGCGAGAACGGGAACTTCGCCATCGGCCGCAACGTGGTGCACGACACGCACCCCCACGGCCTGTTGGACGCGCGCGGCATTCTGCAGGTCTCGTCGAACATCTGCGCGGCGAAGATCGGTCAGAAGCTCGGCCGCGAGACGCTCGTCGACACCTATCAACGCTTCGGTTTCGGAGAGCGCGCGGGCCTTGGCCTGCCGGGTGAAGCGAAGGGCGTCGTGCCGTTCCCCCGCGCCGAGATCTCGCTCGCCACCCAGAGCTTCGGGCAGGGCCTGACGGCGTCGCCGCTCCAGGTCGCCGCGGCGTTCGGCGCCCTCGGCAACAAGGGCGTGCTGATGAAGCCGTACGTGGTGGCGAAGGTCGTCGACGCCGACGGCCTGGTGCTGCTCGACAACAAGCCGACCGAGGTGCGACACGTCGTCTCGGCGAAGACCGCGGCGTCCGTGGTGGCGATGCTCGAGAGCGTGGTGGAGAAGGGCGGCACCGCGCCGAAGGCTCGCATGGACGCGTACCGCGTGGCCGGCAAGACGGGCACCGCGCAGAAGGCCGACCCGGTCGCCAAGGGCTACTCCGACAAGCGCTTCGCCAGCTTCGTCGGCATGGTGCCCGCCGAAGATCCCCGCGTCGTCATCGCCATCTTCATCGACGAGCCGAAGACCGACGTCTACGGAGGTCTCGTCGCCGCGCCGGCCTTCAAGGAGATCGCCGAGGTCGCGATGCCCCACCTGGCTGTGCCTCCTTCGCGTGTCGTTCCGTCGACGGAGGTCGCCGTCAAGCTGCCGGACCTCCCTGCGAAGGCCGAGAAGAACCCCGTCGTCGCAGCGATCGAGCGCATCGACGCGGTGACCGAGGAGCCCGCCGAGGGCTCTGTCCGTGTGCCCGATCTCAAGGGGCAGCCGGCTCGCGCGGCGGTGACGCAGGCCCTCACCGTGGCCCTCGAGCCGCGCCTCGTCGGAACCGGACGCGTCGTTGCCCAGACGCCTGCCGCTGGAAGCCTCGTCGAGAAGGGCGCCCGCATCACCCTGGAGTTGGCAGGCAACTTGCCCTCCGTCACACGTTGAAGGCCCTGGCCCCGCGGCCAGAAGGACACGACATGAAGCTCACCGAAGTGCTGGCGGGAATCGGAACGGAGCCGGTGGCGTCAGCCCGGGCGAAGATCGACGTCGCCGGCCTGTGTACCGACTCGCGCGCGGTGAAGGCAGGCGAGCTCTTCATCGCCGTTCCGGGAGCCACCACCGATGGCACCCAGTTCGCGCGGGCCGCAGCCGAGAAGGGCGCCGTCGCGGTCATCTCCGAGAAGCCCGTGCCCGGCCTGTCGGTGCCGCTCTTCCTCACCCCGTCGGCGCGGAAGGCCGTCGCGCTGATCGCCGGCAACTTCTACGGGAACCCGGCGCGCGATCTGTCGCTGCTCGGCGTCACCGGTACCAACGGGAAGACGACGACCGCCTGGCTCCTCGAGAGCATCATGACGGCGGGCGGCTCGGTCTGCGGCCTGTTCGGAACCATCGAGGTCCGCTTCCAGGGCACCAGGCGCGTGCCGACGCACACCACGCCCGACCCGCTTCAGCTGCACCAGACCTTCCGCGAGATGCTCGACGCCGGCGTCGACACGGTGGTGATGGAGGTCTCGAGCCACGCCCTCGCGCAGGAACGCGTGCACGGGCTCACGTTCAAGGCCGCGGGCTTCACCAACCTCTCGCGCGACCACCTCGACTTCCACAAGGACATGGAGACGTACTTCCAGGCCAAGCGCAGGCTCTTCACCGAGAACCTCTCGCCCGGCGGCGTGGCGGTGGTCAACGGGGACGACACCAACACCACCCGCATCTACAGCGAGCTCCGGGGCCAGAAGCGCATGGCATGGAAGTTCTCGCGCCTCGGCGCAGGCGAGGTGAGCTGCAGCGCGGCCGAGCTCACCACCAGCGGCATCAAGGCGACGCTCAAGACGCCGGCGGGAGACATTCCCATCAAGAGCCAGCTCGTCGGCGCGCACAACCTCGACAACATTCTCACCGCGACCGGCATCGCGCTCGCAGCCGGTGCCTCACGGCGCGACGTGCAGGACGGCGTAGAGCGCGTCACCCGCGTGCCAGGTCGCATGGAGCGCATCTCGGGCAAGGGCATCACCGTGCTCGTCGACTACGCGCACACCGACGACGCGCTCACCCGCGCCATCGACTCGGCCCGCAACGTCACCAGGGGCAAGCTCATCGTCGTCTTCGGCTGCGGCGGTGATCGCGACACCGGCAAGCGCCCGTTGATGGGCGAAGCCGCGGCGCAGGCCGATCTGCCCGTCGTCACCTCTGACAACCCGCGCAGCGAAGATCCCGACGACATCATCAGCGAGATCCTGCCCGGCCTCGAGAAGGGTGGGCTGCGTCGCATGAGCCCTGCCAAGGCCCGCACCGGTGAGAAGGGTTACCTCGTCGAGGCCGATCGCAAGGCCGCCATCGCCACCGCGCTCTCGCTCGCCAAGGAGAACGACACGGTGCTGATCGCCGGCAAAGGGCACGAGGCGTACCAGGAACAGGACGGCCAGAAGACGCCGTTCGACGATCTCGAGGAGGCGCGCAAAGCCCTCGGCTGAGCCGCGAAAGAACCCATGGCCGTGCGATTCTCGGAAGCTCAGGTGTGCGACGCGACGGGCGCGAAGAAGACGCGTTCGGGAAGCCGTGCGTCGTTCGGCGCCGTGTGCACCGACAGCCGGGAGATCACCCAGGGGTGTCTGTTCGTCGCGCTCAAGGGGGAGCGGTTCGACGCGCACGAGTTCCTCGCGCAGGCCGTGGACTCCGGCGCCGCGGGCGTGGTGGTCGAGGCTGGTCGCGCGAAGGACCTCGACGGCAAGACGGTGAGTGTCTTCGAGGTGGCCGACACGCTCCACGCATTGGGGCGGCTGGCCCGGGCGCACCGCGACCGGTTCACCTTCCCCATCGGCGCCGTCACCGGCTCGAATGGGAAGACGACGACGAAAGAGCTGATCGCCGCGATCCTCCAGACGCGTGGGCCGGCGCTCAAGACGCACGGCAACCTGAACAACGAGATCGGCGTGCCCCTGACGCTGTTCGGCCTCGAACCCCGCCACGTCGCCGCGATCATCGAGATGGGCATGAACCACCCCGGCGAGATCGCGCGCATGGCCGACATGGCGCGGCCCGACGCCGCGCTGATCACCGTGGTGCAGCCGGCGCACCTCGAGGGCTGCGGCTCCATCGAAGGCGTGGCGATGGCGAAGGGCGAGCTGTTCGAGGCGTTGAGCCCGAAGGCGACGGCCGTGGTGAACCTGGACGACTTCCGCGTCGCAGGCCAGGCGTCCCGGGCGAAGGGCCCGAAGCTGACCTGGGGGCGAGACGCGAAGGCCGATGTCCGGCTCCTGTCCGTCTCGGCGCAGGGGCGTGATGGGCTCTCGCTGTCGGTCCGCGCGATGGGCAACGACGTCTCGGTCGCGCTGCGGCTGGTCGGCGATCACAACGCGATGAACGCGACTGGCGCGATGGCGATGGGCCTGGCGCTCGGTTACTCGGCGGAGGAGTGCGTGCGCGGCCTGGAATCGGCGCAGTCGCACGCGCGCCGGCTGCAGATCATCGAAGCGCCCAACGACGTGACCGTCGTCGACGATTGCTACAACGCGAACCCGGTCTCGATGGCGGCGGCGCTCGACACGCTGGCCACCCTGGCGGCGCGCGGCCGGCCCGTCGCGGTGCTGGGCGACATGCTGGAGCTCGGCGCGGAAGAGGCAAAGGCGCACCTCGACCTGGGTATCGCCGCGAGCGACACCGCCCGGTTGGTGGCCTTCTTCGGGCCGCGGATGAAGTCGGCGTGGGATCAGGCCCGGAAGAAGCTCGGCGAGCGGGCCCGGCACTTCGACGATCCCTCCGCGCTCAACGAGTGGCTGCAGCACGAGCTGAAGCCCGGAGACGTGGTGTTGGTGAAGGGGAGCCGCGGCATGCGCCTGGAGCGCGTGGTCGAGGCCCTGACCGGCCAGCGCTCGGCGGGAGGCCACTGACCATGCTCTACCTGCTCTACGAGTGGCTCAAAGAGGGCGACGCCGCCCGCTACCTGAACTTCCTGAAGTACCCGACCTTCCGCATCGTCGCGGGCTTCGGCTCGTCGCTCCTCATCGGCATGCTCATCGGCCCGAGGCTGATCGACCGCTTGCGCATCGCCCAGTACGGCGTCTCGAACGTGCGCGAAGACACGCCGGAGTCGCACCAGAAGAAAGTCGGCACCCCGACGCTCGGCGGCTCGCTCATCCTCATCGGCATCTTCTTCGGCACGCTGCTGTTCGCCGATCTGCGCAGCCGCGTGGTGCTGGTGGCCCTGCTGATGACGGCTGGGTACGGCTTCACGGGCTTCCTCGACGACTACCTGAAGCTGTCGAAGAAGAACTCCAGGGGCCTCGCGGGCCGCTACAAGATCGTGCTGCAGACGGTGTTCTTCCTGATCAGCGTGTTCGGCCTCATGACCGACTGGAGCGGGGGCGTGCCGCACCTGCTCATCGACACGAAGCTGACCGTGCCGTTCATTCCCACCCGCTATGCGAACCCCGATCTCGGGTGGGTCTACGTCTTCTTCGCGTGGCTCGTGGTGGTCGGCACCTCGAACGCGGTGAACCTGACCGACGGCCTCGACGGTCTCGCCATCGCGCCCACCATCGTCTCGGCGCTGGTCTTCGGAGTGCTCTGCTACGTCGCGGGCACCTCGCTGGAGATCGCCGACTACGTGACGGTCAGTGGCGTCCGGCAATTCGTCGGGGTGCCGGTGCACCAGTACCTTGGCATCGCGAAGGTCGACGGCGGCGCGGAGCTGGCCGTGTTCTGCGCGTCGATCGTCGGCGCAGGCATCAGCTTCCTCTGGTTCAACTCGTACCCGGCGAGCGTCTTCATGGGTGACGTGGGCTCGCTGGCGCTCGGCGGGGCGCTCGGCAGCATCGCGATGCTGAGCAAGAACGAGCTCGTCAGCGCCATCATCCACGGTGTGTTCCTCACCGAGATCCTGTCGGTGATGATCCAGGTCGTCAGCTTCAAGACGACGGGCAAGCGCGTCTTCAAGATGGCGCCCATTCACCACCACTTCGAGAAGGCCGGCATGTCGGAGACGAAGATCGTCATCCGCTTCTGGATCGTCTCGGTGCTGCTCGGCGCCGTCGCGCTCGGGTCGCTGAAGCTGAGGTGACCGATGACGATCGACACGCTCCAGGGCAGACACTTCGTCGTCCTCGGCCTCGGGAAGAGTGGTCTCGGCGCGGCGTCCCTGCTGCTCAACCGTGGCGCGCACGTGACGGCGTTCGACGAGAACGAGCAGGCGACTGCGCCGTTCACGACCGAGCGCTTCACGTTGAAGAAGGGCCCGCTGCCCCAGCGCTTCTGGGACGGGGCGGAGGCCGTCGTCGTGAGCCCCGGCGTGCCGCTCTCGAAGCCCGCGCTGGTCGCCGCGAAGAACGCGGGCGCCACGCTGTACGGCGAGATCGAGCTGGCGTGGCGGTTTCGGCCCGCGGGCGCGGGGCCGATGCTCGGCATCACCGGCACCAACGGGAAGAGCACCACGACGGCGCTGTTGGGCGAGCTGATGAAGCGGCACGTGCCCAACACCTTCGTGGGCGGCAACCTCGGTACGGCGCTCACGCGCGCCTACGAGGATCCCGCGCAGGCTCCGTACGCGATGCACGTCGTCGAGCTGTCGTCGTTTCAGCTCGAGGGCATCGTCGACGCCTCGTTCCAGGGCGCGGCGATTCTCAACCTCACGCCCGATCACCTCGACCGCTACCCGTCACACGAGGCCTACGGCGAGGCGAAGGCGCGCATCTTCACGAACCAGCCGGGGAAGGGCTTCGCGGTCGTCAACGCCGACGATCAGCACGTGGTGAAGCTCGCGCGCGGAACGAAGGCGCCGCTGTACAGCTTCACCACCGACGCCATGCGCACCAACGCGGGCTTCTCGGGCCAGGCCATCGGTGGCGGCTCGAAGTTCATCCTCACCTTCGGCGACAAGCCCGTCTTCCACCTGCGCAACCGAGCGCTGCGCGGCAAGCACAACCTCGAGAACGCGATGGCCGCCGTAATGATGGCGCACCTGTCGGGCGTGCCGGCCTCGACGATTCAAGAAGGCCTCGACGCGTTCCCCGGGCTGCCACACCGCATGGAGTTCGTCCGTGAGCTGGACGGCGTCGAGTGGCTCAACGACTCCAAGGCCACCAACGTCGACTCGTCGCTCGTCGCGCTGAAGGCGCTGCCCGGCCGGGTGTGGTTGATCGCCGGTGGAAAAGGGAAGGGCGCTCCGTACGCGCCGCTCGTCGAGGCGGCGAAGGACAAGGTGCTCGGCGTGCTCACCATCGGCGCCGACGCCCCTGCGATCGCCGCCGCGTTCAAGGCCTTCAGGCTCGAGGCCTGCGGCACCATCGACGTCGCCGTGACGAGAGCACGACAGCTCGCGAAGTCGGGAGACCTCGTGCTGCTCTCGCCCGCCTGCGCCTCGTACGACCAGTTCGACCACTTCGAACACCGCGGCGACACCTTCAAGACGCTCGTGAGGAGCCTGTGATGAACGACGCTCGCAAAGCCAGCATTGCGTACGATCCGGTGTTGTTGGCCGCCATCTTCGGCCTCGTCGGGTTCGGCCTGGTGATGGTCTACTCGTCGAGCGCGATCACCGCGCAGGACAAGCTCGGAGACGGCTTCTTCTTCCTGAAGCGCCAGGCCTTCGCCGCCGCGCTCGGTCTCGTCGCGATGGCCGTGTCGATGAAGCTCGGCTACCGGCGCATGGCCCGCCTCGCGTACCCGCTGCTGGTGATCGCGGTGATCCTGCTGATCGCGGTGCTCATCCCCGGCATCGGCACCAGGGTCGGCGGCGCCAAGCGGTGGCTGCGGTTTCCCGGCGTGTCGATTCAGCCCGCCGAGATCGCGAAGGTCGCGTGGGTCGTCTACCTCTCGTACTCGCTCGCGAAGAAGCGCGAGAAGGTCGCGAACTTCTCGATCGGGTTCCTGCCGCACCTCGGCCTCGCCGGGTTCCTCGTGCTCCTGTGCATGCTGGAGCCGGACTTCGGCAGCTCGGTCGCGCTGCTGTTCCTCATGTTCGTGATGCTGTTCGCAGCCGGCGCGAAGCTCTCGTACCTGGTCGGCTCGGTGCTGCTGGCGATTCCGTTCGCGTACACCGCCATCGCGACGAGCGAGTACCGCATGAAGCGCATCACTGCGTTCCTCGACCCGTGGGCCAACCGCCAGGGCTCGGGCTACCAGGTCGCGGAGTCGCTGATGTCCATCGGCTCGGGCGGCACGACCGGCCTCGGCCTCGGGGACGGGCGGCAGAAGCTCTTCTTCCTGCCCGAGGCGCACACCGACTTCATCTTCGCGATCATCGGCGAGGAGCTTGGCCTGGTCGGCGTCGCGGCGCTCATCGGGCTCTACGGCCTGGTCATCTGGCGAGGCATTCGTGCGGCGCTCAACGCGCCTGAGCCGTTCGGGACGTACCTCGGCCTCGGCGTCACCGCGCTCATCGGCTTCCAGGCCGTGGTGAACATGTCGGTGGCGATGGGCCTGGTGCCGACCAAGGGCCTGACGCTGCCCTTCATCTCCTACGGCGGCAGCTCGCTCATCGTCCTCATGGGCGCGGCGGGGTTGCTGCTGTCGATCAGCGGCGCGTCGGAGGGTGGGCAGAAGCGCGCGCGGTCGGCCGTGCGGGTCTCGAAGGCCGAGCTGCCCCTGAGCGGCGCGGAGGCCACTGCGTGAGGGTCTTGATCGCGGGCGGCGGCACTGGCGGGCACCTCTTCCCCGGCATCGCGCTGGCGGAAGAGATCGTCACGCGCCACCCGAAGAACGACGTCGTCTTCGTCGGCACCAACCGGGGGCTCGAGGCCCGCGTCGTTCCTCAGAACGGGTTCGTCTTCGAGGCCATCACCTCACGCGGCCTCAAGGGCATGGGCGTGCTCAAGCTGCTGCTCGGCCTGCTGACCCT
This sequence comes from Myxococcaceae bacterium, assembly GCA_040400045.1. Classification (GTDB taxonomy): domain Bacteria; phylum Myxococcota; class Myxococcia; order Myxococcales; family Myxococcaceae; genus Xiheimicrobium. The sequence goes on along the minus strand of JBBAQZ010000014.1, from coordinate 63,620 downwards.
TCCATGGAGCTTCATCGAAGCGCTGAGGTTGGTGTGGAAGTACCGGCCCGACATCGTCATCGGGGTGGGCGGCTACTCCTCGGGTCCCGTCGTGATGGCGGCGTGGTTGCTGCGAGTGCCGACGGCGGTGCAGGAACAGAACGCGCTCCCGGGCCTCACCAACCGCCTTCTCGGGCGCTTCGTGAAGTCGGTGTTCGTCTCGTTCGACGAGACCCAGCGCCTGTTCGGCAGCGGCAAGGCGCACGTGCTGGGCAACCCGATTCGCCGCGCGTTGCTCGACAACTTCCTCAAGCCATCGACCGTGCACGAGAAGTTCACGGTGCTGATCTTCGGCGGCTCGCTCGGTGCGCGCGGCCTCAACACCCGCGTCGTCGATGCGCTCGCCTTCCTCGCCGTCGAGAAGGACTCGATGCGCCTCGTGCACCAGACCGGCAAGGCCGACCTCGAGACGGTGAAGCAGGGCTACGCGGGCAAGGGCTTCGACGCCGAGGTGCGTGAGTTCATCGACGACATGAGCACCGCGTACCTTGGGAGCGATCTCGTCGTCTGTCGCGCGGGCGCGACCACCATCGCCGAGCTGACCACCTGCAAGAAGGCGTCGATCCTGGTGCCGTTCCCGTTCGCGACGGACGATCATCAGGCCGTGAACGCGAAGGCCCTCGTCGACGCCGGCGCTGCGCTCATGTTCCGCGAGGGCGAGCTGACCGGCGAGAAGCTGGCGACGGCGATCCTCGAGCTGAAGCGCGACACGTCGCGGCTGCAGAAGATGGAGAAGGCCGCCGGGCTGCTGGGCCGCCCCGAAGCCGCGCGCGAGATCGCCGACGTGCTGCAGCAGATGTGTCTGGCGAAGTGGGGCGCGCTCACAGGCCAGAAGCGTGACGGCGAACCCTTGCGCCCGAAGACGGAGAAGAAGTCATGACTGGAGCCCTCGCGCCTCTCGGAAGCCGCTTCAAGTCGCGCCACGCCGCGCGGGTGCACTTCGTCGGCATCGGCGGCATCGGCATGTCGGGCATCGCCGAGGTGCTGCTGAACCTCGGGTATCAGGTCTCAGGCAGCGATCTGAAGGAGTCGGACGTCACGCGACGGCTCGTCACCCTCGGCGCGCGCATCGGCTTCGGGCACCGCGAAGAGAACCTGCAGACGGCCGACGTCGTCGTCATCTCGTCGGCAGTGAAGAAGGACAACCCCGAGGTCGTCGCGGCGCGGCGCCGGAAGATCCCCGTCATCCCTCGCGCCGAGATGCTCGCCGAGTTGATGCGCCTGAAGTACTCGGTCGCGATCGCCGGCTCGCACGGCAAGACGACCACCACCTCGATGGTCGCCACGGTGCTCAACGCCGCTGGCCTCGATCCCACTGCGGTCGTCGGTGGCAAGGTGAACGTGCTCGGCTCCAACGCCAAGCTCGGCAAGAGCGAGCTGATGGTCGTCGAGGCCGACGAATCCGACGGGAGCTTCCTGAAGCTCCACCCCTCGATCGCGGTCGTCACCAACATCGATCCCGAGCACATGGATCACTACCGCAGCCTCGACGCGCTCAAGAGCGCCTTTGTCGAGTTCTGCAACCGCGTGCCGTTCTACGGCTTGTCGGTGGTCTGCCTCGATCACCCCAACGTGCAGGCGCTGCTGCCACACCTCGAGAAACGGTACGTCACGTACGGCTCGAGTCATGCCGCCGACTACCGCCTCGAGGGCATCACGCTCGACGGGTTCTCGACGCGCTTCCATGCCTATCGCCGCGATGAGGACCTCGGCGAGTTCTCGGTGCGCATGGTCGGCGCGCACAACGCGATGAACGCGCTGGCGGTGATCGCCGTCTGTGAAGAGCTCGACGTGCCACACGACGTCGTTCGTCAGGCGCTCGCCGACTTCCAGGGTGTGCAGCGCCGCTTCACCGTCAAGGGCGAGGCCAGGGGCATCACCGTCGTCGACGACTACGGTCACCACCCCGCCGAGGTGAAGGCCACGCTCGCGGGCGCACGTCGCGCGTTCGGCCGCCGCACCGTCGTCGCCTTCCAGCCCCACCGCTACACGCGCACCCACGATCTCTTCGAAGACTTCTGCAGCGCCTTCAACGACGCCGACGTGGTGTTCCTGACTTCCGTGTACGGAGCAGGCGAGGAGCCGATCGAGGGCGCGACCTCGGACAAGCTCGTCGAGGCGATTCGCTCGTTCGGGCACCCCGACGTCACCTACGTCGAGAAGCGCGCCGAGCTCGTGAGCGCCATGAAGCCCCGCCTGCTTCCCGGCGACATCGTCATCACCCTCGGCGCAGGTGACATCACGAACACCGGCCCCGAGCTCCTCTCGGCCCTGAGCGTGGAAGGGTGAGCGCGCTCGCTCACTGGCTGTCCGGGCTCGCGCCGTCAGAGGTGCGCCTGAACGAGCCCCTGGCGCCGTGGTGCTCGATTCGCGCAGGCGGCCTGGCCGACGCCCTGGTTCGTCCGCAATCGGTCCAGACGCTGCTTTCGGCGCTGACGCTGGCGAAGGACACGGGCACGCCCCTGTCGATCCTCGGGCTGGGCGCCAACACCATCGTCGGCGATCTCGGCGTTCGCGGCATCACCCTCAAGGTGCCGAACTCGACGTTCCAGGAAGAAGTCACGCTCGACGAAGAGGGCGGGGTGCTGGTGCTCAGCGCCGGCGCGTCGATCGCCCGGCTGGTGACGTTGATGAAGCAGCACGGACTGGTGGGGGCCGAGTTCCTCGCGGGCGTCCCCGGGACCATCGGCGGCGCCGTGACGATGAACGCCGGTACGAAGAACGGCGAGTGCATGTCGCGGGTGGTCTCCCTGGAATTCGCCACGCCCGATGGGCTTGGCTGGGTGTCTCCTCCCACGTACCGCTACCGTCACACCGAGCTGCCCGCTGGCGTCGTCGTCACGCGCGCGAAGTTCCGACTTCCCCGAGGAGATGTCGCCGCGAGTCAGGCCGCGATGGACGCCGATCTCGGCTATCGCAAGCGCACCCAGCCCCTCTCGCAGCCCAGCTTCGGGAGCGTCTTCACCAACCCTCCCGGCCACCACGCCGGCGCGCTGATCGAGAAGGTCGCGCTCAAAGGGCACACCATCGGCGGAGCGCAGATCTCGACCCTCCACGCGAACTGGATCGTCAACCTCGGCGGCGCCTCGATTCGTGACGTCACCCAGCTCATGGCCCTGGCCCAGCAGCGCGTGCGCGAGGCGACCGGCGTCGAGCTCGTCCCAGAGGTCAGGCGTCTCGGGGAGTTCGCCTCATGAGCCCCGGTCCCACCTGCTACAGCCACATCGCTGTGGTCAGAAAGTTGCGGGGTGGTGAAACCGGCCTGACGATGACGGGGTCGATGTTCCGTTCCCGCCGCAATCGCCGCAAGGTCGACCTCGCCAAGAAGACGGGCGAGATGAAAGCGACCGTCAAGCACCACGCGCCTTCGATCCTGAAGGCCCTGGGCGCGACCGCGCTGTCCGTGGGGCTCGTCGTGGGGGTATGGAAGGGGTGGGGTTGGGCCTCCACCACCGAACGCCTCGCCGTGCAGAAGGTGAGGGTGCTCGGCAACACCCGCGTCACCGCTGCGCAGGTCTCGAAGCTGGGCGGCCCGATGGTGGGCCTCAACCTGCTCGCGATGGATGTCGGGAGCCTCGAGCGCGCGTTGTCGTCCCACCCCTGGGTGAAGTCGGTCGTCGTCAGCCGTCGCTTGCCAGACTCGCTCGTCATCACGATCGCCGAGCACGAGCCCGTGGCGCTGGTCTCGCTCTCGGATCTGTACCTCGTGAACGCCGATGGCGAGCCGTTCAAGCGCGCCCAGCCGAACGAGGCGATGGACCTGCCGCTCATCACCGGCATCGAGCGCGACGCCCTGGTGTCTCATCGCGACGACACGCGCCTGGTGGTTCGCCGCGCGCTGCTGGCCCTCGACGCCTACGCGCGCTCGCCATCGTCGAACGGTCACGCCATCTCGGAAGTCAACGTGTCGGACTCAGGCCTCACGCTCGTCACCACGTCTGGACAGCAGGTCGTGCTCGGCGACGCCGACGTGGAGCCCGCGCTGCGACGGCTCACCCGGGTCCGCAGAGAGCTCTCGGTGAAGCAGCTCACCGCCGAGGTCATTCATCTCGACAACCGCACCCGGCCTGACTGGGTCGCGGTGCAGACGTCGAAGGGGAACAGCCGGACTCCCTGAAAAGGGACGAGGGCTTTGCAGCAGGCGCTCGCCTCGAGAGAGGGAGCAGGAGAGGGAACACCATGGCCAAGCAGCGTGGAGGAGAGATCATCGTCGGCCTCGACATCGGGACGACCAAGATCTGCGCCATCGTCGGAGAGCTGACTGACGACGGCATCGACATCATCGGCATCGGCTCACACCCCTCGCGCGGTCTACGAAAGGGCGTGGTCGTCAACATCGAGTCGACGGTGCAGTCGATTCAGCGGGCGATCGACGAGGCCGAGGCGATGGCTGGCACCGAGATCACCCACGTCTACACGGGCATCGCGGGCGGCCACATCAAGAGCTTCGGCGGCCGTGGCGTGGTGGCGCTCAAGGACCGCGAGGTTCGGGAAGCCGACATCGCGCGCGTCATCGAGCAGGCCAAGACCGTGAACATCCCCGTCGACCGCGAGGTGATTCACGTGCTGCCCCAGGAGTTCATCGTCGACGAGCAGGGCGGCATCAAGGAGCCCCTCGGCATGACTGGCGCCCGGCTCGAGGCCCGCGTGCACATCGTCACCGGCGCCGTCACCAGCGCGCAGAACATCGTCAAGTGCGCCAACCGCGGCGGCCTCAACGTCGCCGACATCGTGCTGCAGCCGCTCGCGTCCAGCGAAGCCGTGCTGACCGACGAAGAGAAGGAGCTCGGCGTCTGCCTCGTGGACATCGGCGGCGGCACCACCGACATCGCGATCTTCCAGAATGGCTCCATCGTCCACACGGCGGTGATCGCGCTGGGCGGCAACAACCTCACCAACGACATCGCCATGGGCCTGCGTACGCCGATGGAGCAGGCCGAGCGCATCAAGCAGAAGCACGGCTGCGCGCTGACCTCGATGGTCGACAAGCAGGAGATGATCGAGGTGCCGTCGGTCGGTGGCCGTGAGCCCCGCGTGATGGGCCGGCAGATCCTCAGTGAGATCCTCGAGCCGCGCGTGGAGGAGATCTTCCAGCTCGTGCACCACGAGATCGAGCGCAACGGCTTCTCGGAGCTGCTCGCCTCGGGCGTCGTCATCACCGGCGGCTCCACGTTGCTGCCCGGCATGCCGGAGCTCGCAGAGGAGATCATGGGCGTGCCCGTTCGCCGTGGTGTTCCGCGCGGCATCGGAGGCCTGGTCGACGTGGTGAAGAGCCCCGTCTACGCGACGGGCGTCGGCCTCGTCGTCTACGGCGCCAAGAATCTCGATCGCCGCATGTTCCGCATCCGTGAAGGCGAGAACGTCTTCAAGAAGGTGAAGCGGCGCATGGGTGAGTGGCTCCAGGAAGTCTTCTAGCCATCCCACACCCCGCTACAGCCCTGTGGCTGAAAACTTGCGGGGTCCTTCGGTCGGGCAAAAGTCACCTCGCCCGGCCATTCCCAACACGACTTTCGAAGGAAACACCCCATGAACGAGTTCGAGCAGAGCAAGCAGGCAGCAAAGATTCGGGTGGTTGGCGTCGGCGGCGCGGGCAGCAACGCCGTCAACACGATGATTCAGTCCGGCCTCGAGCGCGTCGACTTCATCGCGCTCAACACCGACGTGCAGGCGCTCGCCAACAACAAGGCGCCGACGCGGCTGCAGATCGGCAAGGAGCTGACGCGCGGTCTCGGCGCCGGCGCCAACCCCGAGATGGGTCGTCAGGCCGCGACCGAGTCGCGTGAAGAGATCGCCGCGCTCCTTCAGGGCGCTGACATGGTCTTCGTGACGGCAGGTATGGGCGGCGGTACGGGCACGGGCGCGGCGCCGGTCGTCGCGGACATCGCGCGCGAGCTCGGCTGCCTCACCGTCGGCGTCGTCACCAAGCCATTCCTCTTCGAGGGCAACCGGCGCCGCAAGTCGGCGGAGCAGGGGCTGCAGGAGCTCAAGGCCGCCGTCGACACGCTCATCACGATTCCCAACCAGCGCCTGCTCACGCTGCAGACCGAGCCGCTGCCGTTGCTCGAGTCGTTCCGCAAGGCCGACGAGGTGCTGCTGCATGCCGTCCAGGGCATCTCGGATCTCATTCAGTACCACGGGTACATCAACGTCGACTTCGCCGACGTGAAGACGATCATGAGTGAGCAGGGCCTGGCGCTGATGGGCACCGGCCGCTCGTCGGGTGAGAAGCGGGCCCTGCGCGCGATGGAGCAGGCGATCGCCTCTCCGTTGCTCGAGGACGTGACGATCGACGGCGCGCGCGGGTTGCTCATCAACATCACCGCGGGTCGCGACATCACGCTCCAGGAGATCCACGAGGCGATCTCGATCGCGCAGGAAGCGGCGGACTCCGAGGCGAACATCATCTTCGGCTCTCTCGTCGACGAGAACGTGAAGGACGAGGTGAAGATCACCGTCATCGCGACCGGCTTCGTCGGCCGTGACGTGAAGCAGCACGTGCGGGGCTCGGGTGAGTTCCGCCCGGCGACGCAGGGTTCGCTGATTCCCGGTCGCACGCCTTCGCTCACGTCGATGCCCGCCGTGATGGCGCCGGTGACGGTGTCGGCGCAGGCCCCCGCGATGTCGCAGACGGCCATTCGCGCCGCCACGGCCACCGAGTCGCAGGAGCAGGTCAACACGCTCGTGCCCAACCGCATGGGCGCCCGTCAGATCAGCGCGGCCGATCGGCCTCAGTCACCGCGCATCGTCACCCGTGACGCCTCGTCATCGCTGGCCCTCGATGAGGACCAGTACGACATTCCGACGTTCCTGCGTCGTCAGGGCGGCCACAACAACGAGCCCGCGTAGTTTCAGGAACGCAGTGCTTGCGAGGGCCCTGCGGCCTCCACTCGTCTTTCGCGGCCAGGGCCGTCGCTCCTTCGCCGCACGTGGCGTGCGCCTTGCTGTCTCGAGGGGCCATGAGACGCGTCCTCTTCGTGCTCTGGCTGCTGGTTGTCCTTGCGATGCTGTTTGGCGTCGGCTCCTTGCTTCATTCGCCCGCCGAGCTTGGAACGTCGTCGTTTCTGATCGTCTCTGCCATCTGGCTCGAGGGCGTCGTCCCCGCCTCGTTCGCCGTGTGGCTGCGCCTGCAGCACCGTCATGAACAAGAGGTCGTCGCGACCGCGCTCCGTTCGTTGAGCGAGGGCGCACCGAACGCGGGCCCGCTGCTGGCCGAGGCGACCCAGGAAGCGATCGCCGACGAAGACGCGCTGAGACGGTTGCTCGAGGTGCTGAAGACGCGCGCCCCGGGAAAGGTCGGGCCCGCGCTCGAGCCGTTGTTGAGGGCCGCGAACGAGTGGCTCGCTGACGACGGCGGTCACTCGAGCCGCAACGTAGGCCAGCGGCCTATGCCGTGTGAAGACGCCGAGTCGGCCGCTCTACAGTGCAGTGACGGTCAGGTTGTCGAAGTACAGCTGCGCTTCCCAGCTCGAGAACCCGAACCGGTCGTGCCCCTTGCCCTTGAGCGGCATCGGATCATCGAAGCGCATGAACTCACGGCCGTCGATGAACCACACCAACAGTGAACCGGTGCGCTGAACCCGCCAGTGCTCGCTCTTGCCGATCGTCACGGGGAACGGGTTCGCCTCGACGCGCATGCGGGTGTTTTCGCGGAACACGCCGGTCTTCACGAGATCGGCGTCGGGCAGGTTCCGCTCACGCTGAATCCGACCGGCCTCGGCCTGCAGCGCCGCCAGCGACCCGCCGTGCTCGTCGAGCCGCGCGATGATGCTCAGCGAATTGTTCCAGCCGCCGTGGATGAGCACGTAACCCGACGCGTGATCGCTCCCGTCGCCAAAGATCTCGCACTTGATGTCGCCTTCGGGAGACGTCGACTTCACGTCGAACTCGACCGCCACGTTCTCGGGCAGCTTCGCCTTCAGCCAGAGCGGGTTGTTCTTCACGCCCGGCGACAACAGCTCCCCGCCGACGGTGCGCCACATGCCACCGGTCGACCAGAAGTCGGTCTCGACCACCGCGGGAGCATCGAAGGTCTGCGGCCCGTACGGCACCGTGACCGTCGCCGGCTTTTCCCCACGCAGCAGGAAGTAGTGGATGAGCGGGAGGTTGAAGATGAGCACCGCTGCGACGATGCCGATGCGCGAAGAGCGCGGCAGGGCGGTCGGGCGCACCCAGGGCGTCGCCGTCACCGCTTCGGGGCTGTTCGAAACAGGTGCCGACGTCTCCATCGAATCGTCCTTTTCCTTACGCTTCGGCTGTCCCATGACGAGGGCGGGCCCTAGCACGGGCCCGAACGCGATGTCATGGCGTCAGCGGCGCTCATTCCTTCCCGCTGTCTTTCGTGTAGCTCGCCCAGCGCTTCTCCAGCGCCTTCTTCTCGCTGGCCGCGCGCTTCGCGAGCACCTTCTCGCGCTTGAGCTGGGCCGCCTTCTCGGGCGGGGGCAGCAGGAACATCTGGTACCCGAAGCCAGCCACGGCGAAGCACGACGCGACCGACATCGCCGCAGGCCAGAGCCCAGCGAGTCGCTCCACGAGGCCGCCGATGGCCGGCGACGACGCGGCCATCAGGCCAATCAACGTCAGCCAGCCGCCGGACAGTGAAGCGAGCAGCACGCTGATCGGCCGCTCCAGCACCACGCCCAGCGCTCCGCCGACGATGAACGCTGGCACGAAGCCCAGCAGCCAGTCGCTCGCGCCCGCCAGGTTCGCGGCCATCAGGCCGATCGGAATACCGAATCCGAAGAACACCGTCGACGCAGGCATCGCGAAGCCCAGCACGCACAACACCGCCGACGCGCCGAGGGCGATCTGCTGCTGCTGGTTGCCGAAGCCGAGCCTGGCCGCCAGGGGGCCAATCCAGATCTGACCGATGACGAGGCCGAGCGGCCCGGCGACCAGTCGAAAGAGCGCTCCACCGCCCCGCAGCAGCATGCCGACGCCGAGCGCCGCCAGGAGCAGCCCCGCCCAGAGCGGCAGGAAGCGGTACAGGCCCACCCACCCGGCGGGGTCGAAGTGCTTGTACGGCTCGAGGGCGCGCTGGAACGTCTCCAACTTCGAACTCCAGGTTCAGGCGTAGCGGGCGCGAGCCAGCGAGACGAGGACGAGGAAGACCACCAGACAGATGGCAGCGTACAGGTAGGGCCGGGGCGGCACGATGGTGCGGTTCACGATCGCCTGCGCCACCTGCTCAGGCAACTCGCCGATCGACTCGTCTTTGGCTGACAGCTCCTTCGAGAGGCGCCGGGCGATCTCCTCGTCGTCGGGCCCCTTCTGGCCCTCGATGACCGCTCTGGCCAGTCTGCGCGCCGTCACCACGTCGCCTGACTCCAGCGCCGCGGCAGCCACCGCCAGGACCGACTTCTTCTCGCGCTTCTCAGCCCGTGCGTCCGGGGAGGCCTTCTTCGACGCCTTCGACATGCGCGGGCGTATAGCGTGAATCCGGGCTAAGGGAACGGGCGGAGGCGGTGCGCGTTCAACCAGCATGAGTCGCTTTCTCACCCGACGCTCCGTGCTGACTGCAGGCCTGGCTGCCCCCGGGTTCGCGCGCGCCTTCGGAGACGCTTCCCGCTTCATTCCGGCCGTCGCCCAGCACTCCGGCGCCTGGGACGTGCGCGCCTCGGGCCTTCGCCGCCTGGCCTGGGAGCTCCAACGCCGCACCTCGGTCGAGGCCATTCTCGAGGCCCGCGCGACGCCGCTCGACAGCCCCAGGCTCTTCGAGCTGCCCTACGTCTACCTCTCGAGCGATCGGGAACTGCCCGCCTTCACCCCAGCCCAGACCGAGAACCTCCGCCGCTACCTCACCTTCGGGGGGTTCGTCTTCGCCGACGCCAACGACGGCTCCATCGGCTCGGGCTTCGACGCGAGCTTCCGCCGCGAGATGGCGAAGGTGTTGCCGCAGGTGCCGCCCAGACCGCTCCCCGCGACGCACGTCGTCTTCAAGTCGTTCTTCCTGCTGGATACCGCGCCCGGCCGGTACCTCAACTCCGCGCAGCTCGACGCCTGGACCGTCGGCAAACGCGCCGCCGTCATCTATTCCCAGAACGACGTGATGGGCGCGCTCGCTCGCGACGAGTCCGGCACCTACGAATACGAGGTGACGCCGGGCGGAGAGCGCCAGCGTGAGTACGCCGCCCGCCTCGCCATCAACATCGCGATGTACGCGCTCTGCCTCGACTACAAGGACGACGGCGTGCACATCCTCGAGATCATGCGGCGGAGGCGCTGAAGAGCCAGCGTGGACTCCGCGGCCGTCGACTCCTGGAAGCTCGTCAGCCTCTCTGCGCTCCCGCCGGTGGCGCTCTGGGGGCTGGGCGTCGCCGTGCTCGTCGGCGCGGTGCTGGCCTGTCTTGGCGTCGCGCGGGAACCACTGGCTGCGCGCAAGTGGGCGCTCTGGGTGCTGCGGGTCCTCGCCGCCGCCTGCGCGGTCTTCTTCCTGCTCGAGCCCGGGCTCCGCAAGGTGCAGGTCGCTCGCGTGAAGAACCGTGTCGCGGTGCTGGTCGATCGCTCTGCGTCGATGACGTTCCCCGTGGCGGCCGGGAAGCAGAGTCGAAGCCAGGCCGTGGCCGAGTCTCTCGCCGCGCTCGCCCCCCAGATGGACGCGATGAAGGACCAGTTCGCCTTCGAGGTCGTGGGCTTCGACCCCGAGCTCTCGCCGATCAGCGTGAAGACCGTCGAGACGGAGCCGGCCCGCGGCAACAAGACCGATTTGCTCTCGACGCTGCGGTCCCTCAAGGCGTCGGAAGGCACCAGCGCGCGCAAGCTGTCAGGGGTCGTTCTCTTGTCCGATGGCGCCGACAACGGCGAGCTCGCGCAGGGGCTCAACGGCCGCGCGAAGCAGGTGCTCGAGGGCTTCGGGGTGCCGGTCTCGACGGTCGCGGTGGGGCAGGGCGGCTTGAAGGATCTCGCCATCGAGAACATCAAGGTCGACGACTTCGCCTTCGTTCGCAACAGCATCACTGCCGAGGTCGAGGTTCGCGCGCGTGGCTTCTCGGGTCAGGCCACCCAGGCCGTGCTGAGGCGAGAGGGCCGCATCGTGGCCTCGGCGCCGATCCGGTTCGCGTCCGACGATGACGTGCAGGTGGCGAAGTTCACCTTCGCGCCCGACCAGACGGGCCGCTTCGTCTACACGGTGTCGGCGCCGGTGTTTCCCGACGAGGCCGTCACCGAGAACAACACCCGCGCCTTCACGCTCAAGGTCATCCGCGATCGGGTGCGGGTGCTCCTCGTCGCGGGGCGGCCCTCGTGGGACGAGCGGTTCCTTCGAGAGTTCCTCAAGCAGGACGCGAACGTCGAGCTCATCAGCTTCTACATCTTGAGGAACTCGCCCGACGATCCGATGGTCGGCAACGACGAGCTCTCGCTCATCCCGTTCCCGCGCGACGAGATCTTCAGCGAGAAGGTGCACACGTTCGATCTGCTCGTCATTCTGAACTTCAACAACGACGACTTGAGCATCTCGCTCTCGCAGTACGAGGACTCGATCAAGAAGTACCTGCTCAACGGCGGCGCCCTGGCCTCCGTCGGCGGCGATCGCTCGTTCGGCGATGCGCGCTTCACCACGTTCGCTGACGTGCTGCCCGTGTCCACTGCAGGAGCGTCGGAGCTCGCGCCCTTCAAGGTTCGGCTGACTCCCGAGGGCGCCCGGCACCCCATCACCGCGCTGGGCACCGGGTCGGTCTCGACGGAAGCCGCGTGGGAAGCGCTGCCACCCATTCCTGGAATGAACAGCGTGCGCGCTCGACCGGGGGCCACCGTGTTGCTCGACAACCCGTTCTCGGTGGTCGACGGCAAGAACGCGCCGCTGCTGAGCATCTGGGACTACGGGCGCGGCCGGGTGATGGCGCTGAACTCCGACGGCAGCTGGGCCTGGGCCTTCACCTCTCACGTCGGCGGCGCGCAGAGTCGTGTCTACGAGCGGCTCTGGGGCAACGCGGTTCGCTGGCTGGTGCGCGACCCCGAGCTCACCGCGATGTCCGTGACCGCCGATTCGCCGACGGTCGAGCCCGGGAAGCCCGTCGGCATCTCGGCCATCGCGCGGTCGAGTGACTTTCAGCCCGTCGCCCAGGCCCAGGTCACCATCGAGCTCATCTCGGCCGATGATGGCCGCATCGTCGCGCAGCAGACCGTGCCCGCCGGGCCCGACGGCGCCGCGCACGTCGAGTTTCCGTCGCCACCGGCTGGGCCGTACAAGATCGTCGGCCGTGCGGCCCAGGGCGAGAAAGTGCTCGGAGAAATGTCGGACGCGATCGCCGTCCGCGCCTCGGGAAAGGAGCTCTCGGACGCGCGGGTCAACGCGGCGCTGCTGGAAGACATCGCGAAGGCGACTGGTGGCGCGTTCTTCGAAGGCCCATCGTTCTCGCTGTCTGACGTGCCGTTCAAGGAGCCGCCGCTCGTCGAGGTCGGCCGCTCGCGCGATCAGCCGCTGTGGGACCGCTGGTACTGGCTCACCCTGATGGTCCTCATCATGGGCGCCGAGTGGGCGCTTCGCCGTCGCTTCGGGTACATCTGACCGAAGGCGTGTGCTAGGCGCGCGGCCTCGTGGCGCTCCGCTCCGTTCAGCTTCGAATCAAAGGCCTCGTCCAGGGCGTCTCGTATCGTGCGAGCGCGCGTGACGAGGCGCTCCGAATCGGGCTGACCGGGTGGGTGCGCAACCTGCCCAACGGCGATGTCGAAGCGTTCGCTCAGGGACCGACCAGCGCCGTCGTTCAGTTCGTCGCGTGGTGCCAGCACGGCCCCGACGAGGCGCGGGTGTCGAACGTCGAGCAGACCGAAGCGCCGGTCGAAAAGCACCTGGTCGGCTTCGAGGTCCGTCGATGAGCTTCGGCCCGCCCGACGTCCTGGCGCCGCTGACGTCGCTCCTCGGCATTCGCGCCGGCATGCACGTGTCCGTTCGCAATGCGCCGAAGGGCTTCCTCGAGGCGCTCCTCCCGCTGCCTGAAGGGGCCGCGCTGCTCGACTCGGCGAAGCTGGGCCTCGACGCGATCATCCTCTTCACCGACAAGAAGCTCGAGGTCATCGAGCAGCTCACCCGGCTGGTGACGCTGATGAGTGTGACGGGCGCCATCTGGGTCGTCTTTCCCACCGGCGAGGTCCCCACCGCACCGTCCGAAGACTTCGTGCGCCTGGCGGGCCTCGAGCTGGGTCTCGAAGACACGAAGAGGGTCTTCCTCGGGCCGCAGTGGGTGGGGCTCAAACTGCAGTGGCGGCGAGGGGCTCCGCGGCTCGAGAAGCCCCAGGCACAGGCCTGAAGCAGCCGGAATTTCGCGAATTCGATCGCGAGGACGTTCCAACGGCCACTGATTCGTGACAGCATTCACGCGTTTCGAACTTTCGACGGGCCCCGCACCCTTCCAGCTGCCGTTTGCTGGGGACCGGGACCACAGGGTTTCCGCCCCCCAATTCCCGGGCGGTTGAGTTCACACGGCGGGAGGTCCAGCGTTTGGTCGACCTTCGCGGCATGACACCTTCAGGTGATCATCGAGTGAGGGCGGCCTTGCGGGCCAGCCTCCTGCCTTTCGCGTTCGTCGTGGCGCCACTTCACGCCGTCTCCCGTCCGGATTGGGGAGTCGCGCCATCGACGCAGACAGGTTCATCACATGAGCAGCATTCTGGTCATCAACGCGGCCGGCCGAGAGACGCGCGTCGCCCTGGTGGAAAACGGCGGCATCGCTGAATTCTATCTCGAGCGGAAGAAGGACAAGGGCATCGTCGGCAACGTCTACAAGGGCCGCGTCACCCGCGTGCTCCCGGGCATGCAGGCCGCCTTCGTCGACATCGGAGAAGAGAAGGCCGCGTTCCTCTACGTCGGCGACGTGCTCTTCGACCCAGATGTGACGAGGCACCAGTTCGATCTCACCGAGGGCGAGCACGACGACGACGTCAACGAAGTGCCCGACGAGAACGATCATGACGCGCCGGCTCCCGCGCCGTCGTCGCCCAGTGCCCCCGAAGGCAGCCTCGCCGCCGCTCCACCGGTGGAGGCGTCAGCCGCTCCAGAAGGAACGGTTCAGGCCGTCGGCGGCGCGGAGGTCGTCGAGACCGCCGTCGCCGATACCCAGGCCACACCGAGTGGCGCCGAGGTCGTCGAGGTCGCGAAGGATCTCGCGGCAACCCCGTCGGGCGCTGAGGTCGTCGATGCGGCCGTCGCGGGCGCCGCGCCGGTCGAGTCCTCCGCTGACGCCGCACCCGCTGCGCCTCCTGAGACCCCTGCCGCCGTCGATGGCTCCGTCGAGCTGCCCCGGTCGCAGGCGCCCCGCGATCTCAAGCTGAAGGAGCAGAAGCAGCCTCAGCATCAGCATCGAGAGAAGAAGGAACGCAAGCCAGAGCACACGCCCCGCAAGGAGGCGAAGATCGAGAACCTGCTCAAGGTCGGCCAGGAGGTCCTGGTTCAGGTCTCGAAGGACCCGATCGGCACCAAGGGCGCGCGCGTGACCGCCCACATCTCGATCCCCGGCCGCCACCTCGTCTTCATGCCGACGGTCGATCACGTCGGCATCAGCCGACGCATCGGCAACGAGAAGGAGCGCCGTCGCCTGCGCGAGATCGTCGACCGCCTGCGCCCGCCCGGAACCGGGTTCATCGTGCGGACGGTCGCCGAGAACGTGCCGAGCGACAAGCTCGAGGCTGACATCCGGTTCCTCATCGAGGTGTGGAACGAGACCGTTCGCAAGAGCGAGAAGACGCACCGCGCTGCCCTGGTGCACCCCGATCTCGATCTCATTCTTCGCGCCACCCGCGATCTCTTCGCGCAAGACGTCGAGCAGCTGATCATCGACGACCGTGACGAGTACGACCGCGTGCTCGGCTTCGTCATGGCGCAGGACCCCGGGCTCAAGGAACGCGTGAAGCTCCACGAAGGAGAGGAGCCGATCTTCGACGCCTTCGGCATCGAGGAAGAGATCAAGCGCGCGTCGGCCCGCAAGGTGTGGCTCAAGTCGGGCGGCTACTTGATCATCGATCAAGCCGAAGCGCTCACGGCCATCGACGTGAACTCCGGCCGCTACGTGGGCAAGAAGAACCTCGAAGACACGATCCTCAAGATCAACACCGAGGCCTCGAAAGAGATCGTCTACCAGCTGCGGCTGCGCAACATCGGCGGCATCATCATCTGCGACTTCATCGACATGGAGAAGCAGCAGAACCGCGACAAGGTCTTCAAGTCGCTCCAGGAAGCACTCGGCCGCGACAAAGCGAAGACCAACGTGCTGCGCATCAGCGAGCTGGGCCTCGTCGAGATGACCCGCAAGCGTGTGCGTGAGTCACTTGGTCGGGTCCTCCATGAAGACTGCGGCTATTGCAACGGCCAGGGCAGCGTGAAGTCGGCGACGACGGTGGCCTACGAGATCTTCCGCGAGCTGCGGCGCTCCGGGCCCGCGTACAAGGACCCGACCCTCGTCGTGCAGTGCCAGACCGAGGTGTCGAACGTGCTGCAGGGGGAAGAGCGCGACGAACTCCGGCACCTGATGGATCGCTACAACAAGACCATCCAGATCCGCGCGCAGCAGCAGTACCACCGCGAGCAGTACGACATCTACGCGCGCCCCGTGAGTGGCGTGGAGCTCAAAGTCGCGACCAGCGTCGTCGAGTTCGAGATGAGCGGCGGCCCGGCCCGCAAGGCCCCCGAGCCCCGCTTCGACCAACAGCGTGATCGCGGTGGTGAGCGGGGCGGTGGTGGTGGCGGCCCGGGCGGTGGTGGCGGCGGCGGTGACCGCGGGAATCGGCGCAACCGCGGCCGTGACCGGGACAACCGAGGCGGCGGTGGTGGTGGTGGTGGCGGCAACCAGAAGGGTCCACGCCCGTCTGCGCCGCCGCCCGCCGGCCAGCGCGACGACGGTGTGGCATCAGGAGAGTGAGCGATGGCGAAGACGGTCGAGCGCCGCATCTCTGCGCGACAAACGATCAACCACGAGTTCACCTCGGTGGACGAGTTCATCAACGAATACGTCACCAACATCAGCCGCTCGGGCGTCTTCATTCGGTCTGACGCCCCGCTGCCCATCGGCACGCGCGTGAACCTGCGCTTCACCGTCATTCACGACGAGCTCGAGACCATCGAGGGCCTCGGTGAAGTGGTGCGCATCATCGAGCGCGGCCGCAACAAGGGCATGGGCGTGGTGTTCGTCGAACTCCCGCAGGTCTCGAAGGAGCTGATCGAGCGCATTCTCGTGCGCCGGTGAGAGCGCTGCGTGTCGACGACGCCCGTCACGCCGGCTCAACCTGTTTCGCCTGCTGCGCCGGCCGTGCCACCGCCGAATTCGTTGACGATGAAGGGGCTGCTTCGGCTCCTCGTCGCAGTCGTCATCGGGTACCGCGGCGAGAAGCTGGCCCTGCGTGCCGGCAATCTGACGTTCATCACGCTCACGTCGCTGGTCCCGCTGGCAGCGGTCATGCTCGCGCTGGTGCATGTCTTCGGCTCGACGCAGGTCGAGGCCGTCGTGATCAAGTTCTTCGAGGATCTGCTGAACCCGGGCGGGCGTGCGCAGGCTGAGCGTGCGCTCCGTGAGTTCAAGGCGGCGGCAAACTCTCCGACCGGCTCGAGCCTGTCCTTCCTCGTGCTGTTGGTGTCGTCGGGCGTGATGCTCCGGCATCTGGACGCCTCGCTCAACGACGTCTGGGCCGTGCGGCGTTCTCGCCCGATCCTCGGAACGCTGGGGCTGTACCTCGGCGTGCTCATCGTCGGGCCCCTCGCGATGGCGGTGTCACTGCTCGGGAGCGACGGCATCAAGCGCCTGCTCCTCCTCGTCAACTTCCCGTTGTCGGGGGTCGCCTTCACGCTCGGAGCCGTCTTCTCGGCGCTGGTCGTCTTCACGCTCCTCTACAAGGTGGCGCCACACGCCCACGTGCCCTGGCGGTCAGCCCTCATCGGCGGCGCCGCCGCGGGCATCGCGTGGGAAATCGCGCGTCGGCTCTACGGCACCATCGCCAGCATCTTCTTCTCGGCCAACGCGGTCTACGGCTCGCTTGGCATCGCGCCGCTGTTCCTCACCTGGGTCTACGTGAGCTGGTACGTCGTGCTCAGCGGAGCCCGGCTTGCCTACGCCGTCGAGCACGCGGACTTCCACGACGAGTTCCGCGATCTGCTCTCGCACCCACGAAGCGAAGAGCTCATCGCGACGCGCATCGCCCAACTCATCGCCCGCGCACGCGTCGCTCAAGTGCCGGGTCCGTCATCGATCGGTCTCGCCGCGCAGCTTCGCCTTCCGACCCAGCGCATCGAAGAAGCGGTGTCTCGGCTGACGAACGCGGGGCTCATCAAGGTCGAAGCCGGTGCGCTGATTCCTGCACGAGACCTTGTCGATCTCACTGTCGCCGACATCTCGATGGCCATGGGCGGCGCAGCTCGGACGTTGACCCGAGAGCGCCTCTCGCGCACCGGCCAGTTCGATAGCGCGGCGACGCTCTTTGCCGATGCCGATGAGGCAAGTGTCGAGAAACTCAAGAGAATTACGTGGGCTGACCTGGCCTTGCTCGTCGAAGCCGAGCCAAAAGCGTAGCTTTCTTGCGAGGTTGGGTAATCCGAGGGTAACCTCACTGAAAGCCCAGTGGTTACGGGGCTGTCGACCCGATCTCAAGGGGGTACGCGGTGTTGAAATCCGACCTCGTCAACATCCTGGTGCAGAAGAAGGGCGTCACGCAGAAGCAAGCGGAGGCGACCGTCGATGTCATCTTCAACGCCATGAAGGACGCGCTGGTAGCAGGCGAGAACATCGAGATTCGTGGGCTCGGTGCTTTTCACGTGAAGCACTACGGCGCGTATCAGGGTCGCAACCCGAAGACGGGTGAGCCGATTCCGGTGAAGGCCAAGCGCGGCATTCGTTTCCGCGCGGGCAAAGAGCTGAAGGATCGCGTGAACCGGCCTGGCCCCGACGGCAAGGTGCCGCCGTTGCCGCCGTCGAGCACGCCATAACCTTCGTTCTGACGAGAGCGGCAGCGCCGACGCCCACTCGAAGAGGCGTTGGGCGTGCTGCACAGCCTGGTGATCGCGCCGCCCTCGTTCTCACGACATGACGGGCGCGAGCCGACCGACGGGCCGCACCTGCAGCTCGGGGTCGAGTTCGGCGAAGGTGAGCACCGCGACTTCCGGGAACGCACCTTCGATGAGCTTCTTGAGCAGTCGCCGCACGTCTGGCGACGCGAGCAGCACGGCCTTCCCCTGACGCGCCACTGACTTCATGCCCTCGAGAATCGCACCGGCATCGCGGGGGTCGATGGCCTGACCTGCCGTGCGCAAGGTCTCTTCGATGCCAGGGTCGACGAGGTACGCGAACAGCGACCCTGCAGGTGCGTACTGGTGCGAGATCTGCCGGGAGAGCGCCTGACGACAGCGGTCTGCCAGCTGCAACGCATCGCCAGCGGTGCTCGGAGAAACCAGCGCATCGAGGATCGCCTTCAGGTTCCGCACGCTGACCTGTTCGCCCAGGAGCTTCTTCATCACGTCGGTCAACAGCGGCAGCGGTACCTTCTGCAGCGCCTCCTTCACCAGCGCCCCATGGGAATTCTCGATCGCCGTGAGCGCCGCCTGAACCTCCTGAACGCCCAGAAAGTGGTGTGCGCGCTTCCTCAGCTGCAGGACGAGGTGCTCGCAGACGTACTCGCGGGCCGAAAGCAGCGGAACCTGCGCGGCCCTCGCCTTCGCCTCGTCCGAAGGTGAAATCACCGCCAGGGCCCGGCCGAGGAGCGCGTCGGTCAGCGGCTTTCCGACGATGCCCAGGATCTGCAGATCACCGATCGACATCGTGGTGACGAAGCGCACGTCACCGATGGTGCCACGCCCAGCGGGGACCTCGTCGATCGAGATCGCCCAGGTGCCGGCGGGAATGGGCGCTCCGGTGCGAACGCGGAAGCCGGGGAGCTTCACGCCGAGATCGAGGTGCACGCGCTCACGAACGGTGTCGAGGTCGACCTTCACGAAATGCCCATCGAGCTCCTCGACGAGCCAGATCAGGTCGGCCGGCAGATCGAGCGTCAGCGGCGACACGCCCGGGTTCAGCTCCGGGCCCTTCTTCTCTGGTGCTCCAGGCGCGTTCGCGGCCTTCGAGACGCTGTTCGTTGCCTGCGGCTTGTCTTCGACGCGCTTGAGCCCGAAGCCCACCGCGGTGAAGCCTGCGGCGATCACGAGGAACGTCAGGTGTGGCATGCCCGGCATGAGGGCGAGGAGCACGCAGAGCCCTGCCACCACGAAGAGCGCCTTCCACTGGCCGAAGAACTGCGAGCCGATGTCGCCGCCCAGCGATGACTCGTCCGTCTCCGAGGCGACGCGGGTCACGACGAGGCCGGCAGCGACCGCGATGCACAACGACGGAATCTGCGAGACGAGCCCGTCACCGATCGAGATGAGCGCGTAGGTGCTTGCTGCTTCGGCGACCGTCATGCCGTTCTGGAGGGAGCCGATGACGATGCCGCCGAGCAGGTTGACGGCCGTGATGACCAGGCCCGCGATGACGTCGCCCTTCACGAACTTCATCGCGCCATCCATCGAGCCGAACAGCTGCGACTCGCGCTCGAGATCGCGGCGACGGGCACGAGCCTGATCCTGCGTGATGGCTCCGGCGCGCAGATCGGCGTCGATCGACATCTGCTTGCCCGGCATTGCATCGAGCGTGAAGCGCGCGCTGACCTCGGCGACGCGCTCGGCGCCCTTCGCGACGACGAGGAACTGCACCAGCGTGAGGATGAGGAAGATCACGGCGCCAACCACATAGTCGCCGCGCACCACGAATTCGCCGAAGGCTTGAATGATCTCGCCCGCGTGGCCTTCGCTCAGCGCCAACCGCGTCGATGACACGTTCATCGAGAGCCGGAAGAGCGTGGTGATGAGGAGCAGCGTCGGGAAGCTGGCCACCTTCAGCGCGTCCTTCGCGTACAGGGCTGCCACCAGCAGCGCGCACGCGGCGGCGAGGTTGATGGCGATGCCCACGTCCAGCAGCCAGGGCGGCAGCGGCACGATCATCGAGCCGACGATGGCGGCCATCACGACGGCGAGGATGACGTCCGACTGCGTGCGTGCCCTGGCGAGGGCCTTGTCGATGAACGAGTTCACAGGGGCTCCTTCACGAGGATCGCCGCGTCCACGGCAGGGGATGGGGGCGTCACTTCAGCGGACTCGAGGGCGACGCGCAGCACGGCCGCCGCGGCCTGGTAGAGCTCCTCCGGGACCTCTTCTCCGAGCTCGTAGTGAATGAGCGAACGGGCCAACGGAACGTCTCGAACCACTGGAATTCCAAGGTTTTTCGCTTCGGTCCGGATTGCCAAGGCGTCCTCCTCGCGGCCCAGGGCCACGATGTACGGCGCGTCACATTCCGATTCGTCGTACCGGAGCGCGACCGCGACATGGGTTGGGTTCACGACCACGGCAGTGGCTTTGTGCACCCCTCGTGCCGGTCCACCCATCGCCAACTGCTTCATCAACTGCTTGCGCTTGCCCTTGGTGTGCGGGTCTCCGTCGCTGTTCTTGTGCTCCTGCTTCACGTCTTCGTGGGACATCATCAGGTCCTTCGTGTGGCGCATGCGCGCGAGCGCGTAGTCGGCGATGCCGAGCACGACGAGGACGGCAGCGGCTTTCAAGATCACAGGAATGAACGCAGCCAGGAGCGCCCGGAAGGCCGTCACCGGGTCATGAGAGAGCGCCCGGAACGTCTGGGGCGCGGCGTCTTCGACGGCGTTCCACAGCATCAGGGACATCACGCTCGCGACCGCGAGCCCCTTGAGGAGATCGACCGCCTGGCGCTTGCTGAAGAGCTTCTTCACGCCCTCGATGGGGTTCAGGTTCTCGACCTTCGGCTGAACCAGCGAGAGGTTGAGCTGAAGGCCCGCCATGGGAATCCCCGCAGCCAGCGCCCCCGCCAGCGCGCCAACCAGCGTCGGCGCGACACAGAGCGTGAACACGCGCAGTGCCTCGAGCAGTTCGACCTCAGGAGCACCGGTGTGAAGAGAGAACACCCGTTGCGCCCACGTCATCAGGCGCGCGCTCGACTCCGGGGCGAACGCAAACGTCGCGATCAGGCCGCCGAACGTGACGGCCGCGGCCGAGAGCATCTTGCTCTTTGGAATGTTGCCGTCCTCGCGGGCCTGACGGAGCTTCTGTTCCGTCGGTTGGTGGGTCTTCTCACTCATCGGCCGAGCTCCAGCACAGTGATGAGCTCGTCAGGGGACGCTGCGACGGCCGCCAGGAGCCGATCAGCGACGATGCCCACCATCAGCCACAGCACCGCCCCGCCGCCGAGGATTCGGAGAGGGGCTCCGGTGTCCTGCAGGTTCATGTTCGGTGCAGCGCGCGACGCCAGTCCCATCACAGCGTCGACCGCAAGAGAGACCGCGGCGATCGGCGCTCCGAGGGCGAGGCCCGTTGCGAAGGCCGTGCCGACGAGACGAACGACTTCGAGCACCACAGCTTGGGAATGGGAGAACGTGCCCAGCGGCGCGAGCGTGTAGCTGCGGAAGAGCCCGGTCAGCACCAGCGGCATCACGACGCCGGCAGCCGAGAGTGCCAGGAGGAGTTGGTAGAGCCCTTCGCCGCTCGCCGACTCCTTGCTGCCCGTCATCGGGAGCGCAGCCTCTGCCGACGAACCTCGGAAGAGATCGATGAAGCGGCCACCCATTCGCGCCGCGTCGAAGGGCAGGGCGGCGATGAGGCCCATCGTCGTGCCGAGGATGAACTCCTTGAACACGAGCCCCACGAGGCCGAACGTCGAGGTCACCTGGGGCGCATCGATTCCGCAGGCCGCGTGCAGGAACAGGCCGAAGGAGAGCACGAGCCCGAGCTTCACCGTCGTTGGGGCAAGCTGGCCTCCGAGCAGCGGGCACAGGAAGGCGACGGGCAGAAGTCGCGCACAGATCACCGCGACGGAAACCACGTGTGACTGCAGCACCTCGTGCGATGCCAGCATCGCCCAGTCGGTCACGACACGACCTCAGGCAACACCTGGAAGAGCTGCGTTGCGAAGCGGGTGAGCTGTTGCCCAATCCACGGGCCGGCGATCACGAGGGCCAGCACGGCCGCACACAGCTTCGGAACGACCGAGAGCGTGCTGTCCTGAATCGACGTCGTGGCCTGCATCAGGCTCATCAAGAAGCCCACCACGAGGCTGGCGATGATCGGTGGAGCCGAAGCGAGCACCATCAACAGCAGGGCTTCGCGGGCGAGAGAGAGGATGAGCGCCGTGTCCATGGCATCACCGGTAGGCAAGGACGAGGCCACGCGAAAGCAGCGACCAGCCGTCGACGGCGACGAAGAGCAGAATCTTGAACGGCAGACTCACCTGGCTCGGGCTGAGCGTCTGCATTCCAAGCGCGAGCAGGACGTTCGCCAACAGCATGTCGAGCACCAGGAACGGAAGGAAGATGAGGAAGGCGATGATGAAGGCCTCCTTGAGCTCGGTGATCACGAACGCGGGAATGACGATGGACAGATCGTCCTCCGAGACCGACTCCGCCGCTGCGTCATCACTCCCGCGGAGTTCCTTTGCCGTCTCCACGAACCGAGCGCGTTCTTCGGCGCTCCCGTGCTTGACGAGGAACTCACGCAGTGGCGCGACGATGTCGCCTGCGCGGCTGGCCAGCTCCCGCCCCATGCCCACCTCTGATTCGACCTGCCGCCCAGCTGCCCACATGCGCTCCATCGTCGGCGCCATCACGTGAGCCGAGAGCACCGCGGCGAGCCCTGTCAGAACCATGGTCGGGGGCGCCTGCTGGGTTCCAAGGGCAGAGCGGACCATCGAGAGCACCACGACGATCTTCGAGAAGCTCGTCAGCATCACGATGGCGAACGGCACCAGCGCGAGCGCCGCCATGAGCCCCATCATCTGGACCTGGTTGCTGGCGATGGAGCCGCTTTCGACCTGCAGGCCCCCCGCTTCGCGCGCGAAGGCCACCATGGGGAGCAAGAGACTGATGGTCAGCACTCGGTTCATGACGCCGCTTCCTTCAGGGTCTGCGCCATCACAGCAGCGCGAGAAGACACGCGGCGAATGCGGGTACCTCCGTCGCCGTGGACGACCAGGAACGATCGCCCGTCCACCTCGATGAGGGCCACGCCGGAACGCGCCGAAAGCCCGACCTTCTGAACGACTTGCAGCCGGGGCGTCTGTGCGAATCGTCCCGGGAGCGGGAGCCCCTTCTGCGTGAGGACCCAGGTTGCGATTCCGGCGACGGCGAGCGCGCCGATGATGATGCGAGCGCCAGAGGTGAGCGAGCCGCTCGAGAAGGCCGCGGCGAGGGCCAGCAGCCCGCTCATCACGCCGGCCGCCAGCAGCTTTTGACGTGGGCTCAGGGTCGTCACGGCGCGTCCTCCAGCATGGCGGTGATGCGCGCGCCGATCTCTCCCTCGACCTCGACGAGCTCAGCCAGGGCGACGGCTTTGCCATCGATTCTCAGCGTCACCGTCTGCGCTGCGTTGATGTGAAGCGGCAGCACGGTTCCCGGGGCGATTGTTCCGAGCTGACGAACTGGCAGCTGAATGGTGGTGAGCTCGATCTCGACGTCGACGTTGAGGGCGGACATGGTGGACTCCTGGGTGATGGGGGCGGCTCGGGTGACGTTGAAGCCGTCGGCGCCGAGTTCGCCGGTCAGCTGGATGGAGCGGGTGAGGAAGCGCGCGGGACCGTGCAGGTGGTCTCCACAGAGCCGGCAGCCCGCGAAGACGATGACATCGCCTGCAGCGAGTTCGCCAATGTCGGCGCGCAGCAGCTCGGCGTGGCCAAATCGGCAGCGGGCCTTCACCAGGGTGTTCAAGACGCACTCGAGGGCCGGCGGAGGCTCGGAGACGGGAGCCGTCTGCACCGCGAGTTGGAGCATCTTCGCAGGCACCAACACCCGGGCCGTGCCGAGCGGATGGTCGCTGGCGAGCTGGAGTTCGATCGCCAGGTGCCTCACGGCCGCGTCGATGCTCCGGAGGGCCTCGCCGCGATCGAGCGTGAGCGTCACCAGCCTCGGCGAGAAGCGAGCGTCGAAGGCCCGCACGGTCCGAACGCCAGCGATCGCGCTCAACGCAAGCCAGCCGAGCGCTGCGGATTCGATCCGCGTCAATGATGTGACTGAGACGGTGCGTGAATCGCTCCCCGCGACGATGCTGAGCAGGTGGCTGACGAGGGGGGCTTCGAGCTCCACGAGCGCCATCGTCGACGCCGTCGAGAGCTCGAACACGACGAACAGCGACTCACACCCGAGGTGCTGGAGCGGCTGCAGCGTTCCATCGAGCACTCGAGCAGACACCGCGA
The DNA here is from genome assembly GCA_040400045.1 of Myxococcaceae bacterium. Lineage (GTDB taxonomy): Bacteria > Myxococcota > Myxococcia > Myxococcales > Myxococcaceae > Xiheimicrobium. The sequence continues at coordinate 39,372 of JBBAQZ010000014.1, read as the reverse complement.
GTGGGTGGCCCAGCTGCGCGCTCAGGTTCTGGGTTGCGGCCGCGAGCGCCTGGGTCGCCTCGTCGCGAACCACCTGACGCGACGCAAGCTCGAGGTGGGCCCTGCTGAAGCGCTTGAGCGGCGTGAGGGTGACTCGCCTTGCTTGGGGTTTGGCCGGGAGGTCGAGCGCTTCGGTGGCCGGCTCGACGTTGGTGATGGCGTCATGCATGACGGCCTCCACTTCACGTCAGGTGCCAGCGCAGGCGCCTGTAACTCCAGCGAAATTGCGGAGTCTCAGCGTGCGGACGCCGTCTCCCTATCTGGTGGCTTCTCGGACGAGCCTGGCGGCCAGGGCGCTCAGGGCTGGACTCGCCGCTTCGAAGTGAACCGCGCCAGCGGGCCGCAGCTGCGCTGGCAGGCTGGCTACCAGGGCTGAGCGCAGGGCAGGGGCTGCCTCAGCGAGCAGTTGCTTCACGCGTTCGCGGACGCCGTCTCGGACACCGAACTCGAGGGCGAGGCGGGCTTGTCGGGTGGGTGAATCGAGATCTGCGAGCTGCCGGGCGAAGACGCGTGCGCGCTCCCTCGCCCCTGGTGCGAAGCCATCCAGCAGCTCGAGCGCCTCATCTTTCCTGGTCGCCACGACGAACAACGTCGTTCGTTCGACGAAGCCAGTCTCTCGCGCGGGGTCCCGGGCGCCGACCCGCGCCTTCATCAGCGGTGATCGGCCGAGTCGGGTCGAGTCCGAGAGGCCCATGGCTCACGCCACCTTTCGCTGCACGTTCGCCGAAATGACCGGACGCTGCGAAGGCACCGGCGGGGCAGGCACGGAAGGGGCCGACTCCTTCTTTCGGAGTCGGAAGAAGATGATCACCAGCGCAGCCGCGAGCACTGAGAGCACGAGCCCGAGCACCACCACCATCGCGCGCAGTCCGTTCGGGGCTTCAGGGCCCACAGCCGGCGCTGGCGCGACGACGGCCTGGACCGCGACCACGTCGAGCACGAGCACGACCTCTTCAGGACGGAGACCGTCGACCGACGCGGCCACGAGCGCGCGCAGCTCTCCGCGTTGTTGCTGCAGCCGTTCCAGAGACTCGGGCTGCACGCGCAGGAGCACCGAGGCCTTCGAGGGCACCGGCTGGGCCCCCGGTCGCGCCGCGGTTGGAACGACGAGCTCCACCGAGGCCGACTTCACGCCGTCCATCGTCTCGAGCGCCTCTTCGATGTCGCCTTCCTGCGCTTCGAGCGCGCGTAGCTTCTCGGCCTGCGGTGTCTCGATGAGGCTGGCGGTGTCGACCAGCGACTGGGTCGTCTTTCGTGACTTGCGCGGCAGCTTCAGTTCCGTCAGGGCGCGCAGCGCGTCGGTGGCCTTCGCGTCGTCGAGCTCGATGGCCCAGGTTGGCTTCTTGCCCTTCTCGAGCACCTTCTTCGCGTCGAAGCCGCGGGCGGTGAGCTCGGTGACGATCTCGTTGGCGTCGCGCTCCTCGAGGCCATGTTGAATCTGACTCCGGCAACCGACGAGCAACAGCGTGATGAAGACGATGGTCAGTCGGGGGAACATGTCGAGCCTCACACCTGCGTCTGGAGAACCTGCTTCACGCCGTTGGTGGCCTTCTCGACGACCTTGCCGGCGAGATCGAGCTCCTGGCTGGCGCGGTACACGTGGGCCTGGAGCGAGAGCAGCTCGGCCGGGCTGAACGCTTTTCCGCTCTCGGCGAGCTGGAGGATGTGATCCATGCGCGACTGCGCGGCCTGGACCTGGTCGAGCATCTTGCCCGCGACCTGCTTTGACTCGGTCGAGGCGCCAACCTTCGTGGTCGAGACCGCCTCGGCCTTGCAGGGCGCCGCCTTCTCGAGCGCGCGCGCCTGCATCTGCTGCTGCGCGGGAATCGCGCTGTTCTCGATGCGCTGAGGTTGGCTGGGCCCGTGGGCCTGGCCCTTGAGGACCTTGCTGAAGGCGTCAGCCGGCTTGTTGACCGAACCAGCGCCCGAGATGCCTGCAGTGCCGACGCTGCCGAGTGGGTTGATGGCCATGGCGTGCCTCAGCGAATGTTGTTGATGGCGGCTTTGGCGGAGTCGTGCCGGACCTTCAGCACGTTCGAGATGGTGTTGTACTCGCGGCTCTCCTGCTGCATCGCCATCTGCATGGCCATGGAGCGGTTCGCCTCGGCGCGCATCTCGTTGACCATTCCGTTCATGTCGCCCGAGGTGGCCGCGTTCGCGAGCCCGCCACCGCCGGCCGCCACGCCGCCGTTGATGTTGATGACGCCCGATGAAGCCGCTGAAGCGGTCCGAGGGGCCTGATTCGCGAAGTTCGTGACCGCCGAGACCGCAGCGCTCACCACGCCGGCGCCGGGCATGTTCTGCAGCATCGCGCCGCTCACCATGCCGACCGCCTTCGCGCCCTGCTGCAGCGAGTTCTTGAGCATCTCGCCGAACTCCTGCTTCTGGCTCTGGCGAGGCACGGTCGTCGTTACGGACACCTGGTCGATGCGGCTCATGTGGGTTCCTCCAGCGAGTGTGTGGAGGTGGCTTGAGCAGCAAGCGTGCCCGCGCCAACTGGTTGGAATGTCGATGGAATCTGAATCCGCTCGGCCAGACGCTCAGTCCGGCGCGAAGAACTCGAGCAGCTGTTCGCGGCGCGCGTGGGCGTCGTTCATACCCAGCTCGATCAGATCTCGCGCATACGGCGCGTCGAACAACAGGTAGCTGCCGAGCTCGGCCTGGCTGAAGAGCTGACTTCCGGCGAGACGGTGGAGCAGACGCGTCGGCAACGCCTCGGTCGTCTCTTTCTTCGCGCGCGACTCGAGGTGGGGCCGCGCGACTTCGGTGAGATCGATCGACGGCCGCACGACCAGCTCACGAATAAAGCGGTACGGCACGCCACGCGTCGACGAGACCGCGGCCTTGAGCTGTTCGACGAAGAGCTCCCCGCCGATCTGGCGACCCTTCTCGACGAGGGCGTTCACGCGGCGCAGGCGATCGAGATCGTGATCGAGTCGATCGAGCATCAGCGCGTTGAGCACCTTCCCGATGACCTGCGGCGTGCTCGGCAGGCTCGTCAGCTTCGGCGGCTCGACGGTGACGCGGGGCTTGTGGCGGAGCGACAGGATGAGCAGGCGATCGGCACCCAGGCGCAGCGCGGGCGAAACCGGAGTGTTCTGCCGCACAAAGCCGTCGCAGTAGTACTCGTCGCCGACCTTCACCGAGCGGAAGAGCAGGGGAATCGCCGCCGAGGCGAGCGCGTGCTCAGGCCCCATGACGACCTCGGTGGCAACGGTCCACGGGTCGCGGCTCCACTCGGGGAGCCCTGGCTCGCGGCGCTGCACGAACACCTCGGTGCGGCCGTCACGAATGCGCGTCGTGCTCACCGAGAGGGCGTCGAAGGTGCCCCTGGCGAGGTTGGCGGCGATGCGGGGCCAGGCGATGCGCTGATGCACCATCGCTTCGAGGGGCTCGGGGTGGAGCATGTCGTACAGGCGCCAGCCATCGGGCCGCTCGTTCTTGCGAGTGGCCTTCCACATCTTGCGGCCGACGCTCCACGCCGACTGGCCGGCGACCTTGAAGACCTCTTCGAGCGACAGGCTGGTCCACAACGAAGCGAGGCCGCGCCCCTGATCATCTGGAGCGTCCATCGTCGCGCCGAGGTAGCAGGCCGTCATCGCTCCGACAGACGTGCCGGCGAGGATGTCGAAGCGCACGTGCCGGCGAACGTCGGGTGTCAATTCTTCGCGCAGGTACCGGATGATCCCGGCTTCCCACGCGCCGCGCGCTCCGCCTCCGCTACACACCAACCCAATTCTCGGCCGAGTCATGTCAGAGGCTTCGCTCAGTGATGATCAGAAAAATTGCGGCAGCGACAGGGCGATCCATCCTTGCGCAGCCTTGTTGCACACCACGCGAAAGAGGACTCGATGATCAGCATCACCGCCCAGCCGCCGTCACCCACTCGCAGCCACCCCCGTGTCGATGCGCGCTTCATGATCAAACTCTTCACGCAGGGCAAGGCCGTGTTGGCGAAGGCCGACAACTTGTCGATGGAGGGCCTGCGGGTGCTCGGCGATTTCCTCGCTTCAGACGAGCGCGTGACGCTCTCGATTCCATTGCCCGACGATCGCGAAGTGGTGACGAAGGCGACGGTGCGCCGCCGGGACGAAGAGGCGATCGCCGTCGAGTTCGATCAGCTGGACTGGGACGACATGTTCGCGCTCGCGCGCTTCGTCCACCCGCGGTTGCCGTGACCAGCAGTCGGTTCAGCCCTTCGCAGCGCGCAGCGTCGCCACGAGATCCATCAACTCTGCGCCGCGAAAGGGCTTGTGAATGTACCCGTCAGCGCCCGCCTTCATCGCCACCTCGACATCGCTCTTCTTGGCCTTCGCCGTGAGCATGTGGAGCGGCACCTTCGCCGTCGACGGGTTGGCTCGCAGCATGCGGCACACCGTGATGCCGTCAAGCTGAGGCAACACGACGTCGAGCAGGATCAAATCGAACGATTGCGTGCGGGCGAGCTTGAGTCCTTCCGCGCCCGTCGCAGCGCACGCCACTTCTACTTCTCCGTCGCTCAACATGCTGCGCACGAGCTCGCGGATGACGGGCTCGTCCTCGACGACCAGGATGGAGAACGGCGTACCCATGTGGGGGGGCAGCATAGCCGGTTCTTCCCCTTCGCGAAGGGGAGGTCACTCGTAGGCGAGGGCTTCGACGACATCGAGGCTGGCGGCGCGGCGAGCGGGGTACAGGCCCGCGAGCGTCGAGGCGACGATCGAGATGATGAGCATCTGAAGCGCAGTCACCCACGGGAATTGGAAGGGGAAACTCCACCCCGTCGCTTGAACGCCGACCACCTTCGTCAAGACGAAGCCGACGACGGCTCCAATCGCGAGGCCCATCAGCCCTCCAACGAGTCCGATGAAGCTCGCCTCGGCCGCGATGAGCTTGAGCACCTGCCGGCGATCGGCGCCGATCGCGCGGAGGAGCCCGATCTCCCGAGTCCGGTCGAGCACGGCCGCGAGGAGCGTGTTGATGATGCCAAGCAGCGCGAGCAGCACGGCGACGACCTCCATCGCGTAGGTCACCTTGAAGGCGCTCCCGACGAGGTTCATGGCTTCATCCCTCAGCTCGGCGTTGGAGAGCACGTAGAGGTCGAAGGCCTTTCCGAAGCGCTCGGTCACGTGCTGGCGCACGGCTTCGATCTTCGTCGGGTCGTCGACGTAGAGGTGGAAGCTGTCGATCTGATCGTCGTTGAACTGCCGGATGAAGTGCTTGCGCTCCATGATGATGGAGCCCTGGTCCGAGGTGTAATCGATGATCACCGCGCCGACTTTCCACGTGTGCATGCCGGTCGGCGTCTTCACCTCGAACGAGTCGCCCACCTTCAGGCTTCGGCGCCGCGCGAAGTTCTCGCTGATGGTGATGATGTCCTGCGCTCGCTCGGCGGGCGTCGGGAGTGAGCCCGACAGAACCGTCGGCTTTCCACGTCGCTCGTACACCTCGGGGATCAGCGAGATGATGAAGACGCGGAGCCCGAGGACGTCGGCTGGGTAGACTCGCAGGCGATCGAGGGCGTCGATCGACGCGAAGTGCTCCAGCTCGTCGCCGATGGATGCCGCCATCGGCTGGTTCTGCACGCCCGCGACCTTCGCTGACGACGTGACGAACAGATCGGCCGGAATCGACTGACGAATCCACGTCTCGGCGCTGCTCTGGAAGCTCCCGATGAACGCGCCGATGGTGATGCTCATGGCGACGCCCACCGAGAGCGCCGACACCGGCACCGCAGTGCGAACAGGAGCGCGCGCGAAGTTGTCGGCGGCCAGCCGCCCCGAGAAGCCCCAGAGAAACTCACCAGGGCCCGCGAGCGGCGTGTTCAACCGGCGCAGGAGCAGGGGCGACAACAGCGTCGACCCCATGAGGATGAAGAAGATGCAGATGTAGCCACCGATCGGCAGGTTCTCGACGGGCGGTGGAATGAAGGTCGCTGGCCACGCGAGCGCGAAGAGGGCGAGCCCGGTGTACGTCGGCCATGAGCGCACCTCGACGGCGCCGGCCCCAGCGGCCACGTCCTTCCGGAGCGCTTCCACCGGCTGCACGCCAGAGGCGACAAAGGCAGGCCGGAGCGCCGCGAAGATACTCCCGAGAATGCCCAGCGCGGCGCCGAAGGCGACCTCGGTGAAGCCCAGTTGCACGTCCTGGGCGTTCACGCGCACGTAGATCTGCGAGACGGTGTCGCTCACCCAGGAGATCGCGCCGCGGCCGACGATCAGTCCGAAGGGAATGCCGATCGCGCTGCCGATGCTCCCGAGCAGGAACGCCTCGAGCGCGAAGAGGGTGCGAATGTCGCGCTTCGTGGTGCCGAGGGCGCGCAGGGTACCGATCTCCCGCCGCCGCTGCAGCACGCTGATCGACACGGTGTTGTAGACGAGGAAGACTCCGACGAGCAGGGCGACGGCGCTGCCGAGGTTGAGGCCGAGCTGGAAGCTGCGCACCATCGTCTCGACGCTCGCGCCGCGGCTGTCGGGCCGATCGACCTCGTACGAAGGACCGAACTTCTGCCGGAGCTCGTTCACCACGGGCTCCCAGCCGATCGTCGGGTCGACCTTCACGTCCAGGCGATCGAAGACGCGACCGCGGCCGAAGGCTTCCTGCACCGAGCCGAAGAACATGACACCGACCGAACCGCCGAAGGCCGTGACGGGGCCCGTCTCTTTCAGCAGCCCGTGGACGATGAAGTCCTTCGCGCCGTCTTTGGTGATCAGCTGGAACGTCGAGCCAGTCGTGAGCTTGTGTGACTGCGCGAAGCGCTCGCCGACGAGGATACGATCGGTCGAGTTGAGGAACTCGAGATCGTCGTTGAGCTTGCCCACGTCGCGGTCGATGCCCTCGTATGAGCGGAAGTAGCCGTCATCGAGGAAGTCGATGCCCATGACGTAGAGGGACTCGCCTGGGCTGTCCTTGACGGGCGCGACGGCGGTCAGCGTGGCGGCGACGTGAAGCACCCCTTTCACCGAGCGCGCCTGCTCCAGCAGCTCTTCGGGGAAGCCGGCCGCGGTCCCGGCGATCGAGACGTCGGCCTTGCCAGCGACCGTGTCGATGGTCGAGCGGAAGGCGTTGGTGACCGAGCGGTTGATCGACGAGATGCCGACCAGCGTCGCGACCCCGACGGCCACGCCCATGACGGTCAGCGCCGTGCGGAGCGGGCTGTCGAAGAGGTGACGAAACGAGACGAACCGCAGGAGGGCAAGCATCGGTGGCGCGGTACCGTAACGCCGGCGTCCCTCGGGTGCCTGAACTGTTTCGTGGGCGTGCGCCCGGGCGGTCGAGCGTGCGAGAGCTCCCGGCGCTGCGGCTCTGCGTCGTCGCTCAGGACGGCACGTATGCTCCGCTGCCTGGCGGTTCATGTCGCCTGACGCAGGCTTCGCGACCCTCTTCCCGGACGGGGTCGACGAGGTTCTCGCCGCGCCGGATTCGGTGCTCCTCGAGAGCCTGGCAACGACCGGGCCGGCTGATTGGGAGTCGCCAGACCGGGACCTCGAGGTGTGTTGGAGCAAGAGGCGCGTGCGAGCGAATCGCGTCGGTCACCGCGCTGTTTCGAGATCCCGCCGCGATGCAGGTCGAGGCGACGCGGAACTGCCTACCCGGCGAATCCACCATCAGTACGAAGCTCTGCGGTGGCTTTCGACCCGGTCTGGCTGTCACGCTCACGAAGCGCGAGCGAACCATCAAACTCCTCGCGTGCTTCAGTTGTGGCGATGCCCCCGTGCTGCGGCCGGCTTCTGGCGTCCGGGTCGGCCTCGGCTGGGCGGACATCGCGTCGACGCGCGAACGCTGGAGCTCTGCCTTCGGCGCGCTCGCGCCTGTGGCTCAACCCTTGAGTCCTGGCTCACGCTGCGCGAGCAACGCTTCCGCCTCTTCGCGTGAGAAGGCCAGGTGCGCCGAATGGCCGAGCGATCTCGCCACGCGCTCCATCTGAATCGCCGCGGTGCTCGACTTGCCGACCACGCGCACCACGCGCCGGATCTTCGCCCGCGACAACAGCTCGCCGATGCGTCTGGAGTCTGCCTCCGGCAGGTCGTCGAGCGACTCGAGGTTTCTGACGTCCGACAACACGTCGAAAGGCGCGCGCAGCCGATTGATGGCCTCGCGCACTCGAGCCTCGGCCAGCGCCACGTCAGCTGACGTGGGGCGGCCAGAGATCTCCATCAAGAGGAAGTTACGACCGACGTCTGGCTCGATACGGACCACTGTGCGGGTTCCCTTGCGTCTGCAGAACCCCCCCACTGGGCGCACCTCTACCGGGGCCGAGCGACTTTTCCAAGCTGCGGGCCGGAAAAACACCACCTCCTGGCTGGTTTACGCTGCAGATCGCACGGTCTCGTCACCGACGATGACGCCATCGGCGAGCTTGACGAGTCGGTCACCGACCTCTGCTGCCTTGGGATCGTGGGTCACCATGACGACGGTCAAGCCGCGCTCGCGCGTGGCCTCACGAATCAGCCGGAGCACCTCGGCGCCGGTCTTGGAGTCCAGGTTGCCGGTCGGCTCGTCAGCCAGCAGCACCGACGGCTCACCGAGCAGGGCCCTCGCGATGGCGACCCGCTGCATCTCGCCGCCCGACAGCTCGTCGGGCCGGTGATTCCAGCGGCCCTTGAGCCCCACCTTCTCGAGCAGGGCCTTCGCCTTTGGTTCTTCAGCCTGCCGCGACTTCCCGGCCAGCAGCGCGGGCAGCAGGACGTTCTCCATCGCCGTCAACGTCGGGAGCAGGTTGAAGAACTGGAAGATGAAGCCGAGGTGATCGCGACGAAAGCGGCTGAGCTCGTCGTCGGGCAGCTTGCTGACTTCTTTCCCATCGATGCGGATGATGCCGCTCGAGGGCACGTCGAGTGCACCGAGCAGGTTGAGCATCGTCGACTTGCCCGAGCCCGAGCTGCCCATCACCGAGAGGAACTGGCCCTTCGGAACCGACAGGGACACGCCGTTGAGTGCCCGGACCTCGCTGTGGCCGCGCCGGTAGATCTTCTCTGCATTGACGACCTCGATCATCAGCGCCTCACAGAGGAGTGACCTGCGTCTTCTCGACCCAGCCCTCGAGCGCGTTGGGTAACCGGATCCGCACGAAGCGGCCAGTGTCTTCCATCACCCGAACCAGCAGCCCCGCGTGCACTTCGAACGCGACCTTCGCGGTGTCGCCCGGAAACTCGCGGGCGCCAGTCGTCGGCGCCATCACCACGGCCTCCTGCACCGACTGCGTCACCCACGCATTCACGCCGACGATCCCACCAAGGGCGACCGCGATGGCGAAGGCCCCCGTCGTCACCAGCCCCGACACCCAGCGACGCCCTGGGGTGGATCGCGTGAAGACGAACAGCAGCACGAACGCGAGCCACCAGGTCGCGATGAAGCCGAAGCTCACCAGCCGCTCGTCGACGGCGTGCGAGAGGCGCTGGAGAAACGGGTCACTCTCCTGGGCGCCCACGACTTGATCGAGCTGTCGTTGTTGGGCCACCGCCAGTTGCGCAGCGACATCGTCGTCGTGGGAGAGGCGAGCGGCTCGCGTCAGGTACAACACCGCGGGGCCGAGCTCGTTCGCCGCGAGCTGCGCGGTGCCGAGGTTGAACATCACGTCGGGGCCGCCCTGGCCGGCCTCGAGCAGACGCTGGTACTTCTGGATCGCGGTGGCGTACTCCTGCCGGTAGTACGCGTCGTTGGCCTCGGTGAAGAGCGCCTGGGCTTCCTGCGGCGTGTACGCGAGCACGAGCGAGAGCGTCAGCGCGATCACGGCCACACCTCCATCGCGTGGGCAGCGTCGTCGAGCGCGTGTCGTCTCGCCGAAGGGTCACCCATGCCCGGCGCATACCGGCCGAGATCGCAGGTCTCGAACACCGCCAGCACGCGCTGTCGAACCGCCTCGGGAACCTTCGCGGTGTTCATGGCCTCGTCGAGCTGCGGCCGGGTCAGGCCGGTGACGTTCATCGACAGACGCGCTTCGAGGAAGCTGCGGAGCGCCTTCTCGACTTCGGCGTAGAACTCGGCGGTGGACCCGTGCCCAGCGAGCTTCTCGGCCTGGGCCAGCCGCTTCCTCGCCGCCCTCGCTTGCTTGTCCTTGAGCGACTGTTCGGTTTCCTGACCGAACCGACTGCGTGCAAAGGCGATGGCCGCGAGGACGAGGCTGAGGGCGAGCGGCGTGATGGCGAGCGGCAGGAACGCGGCGTGACTCCACGCGGCGGTGCGGGGTTCCGAGAAGGTCGCGGTGTGCCGGAGCGACTTGAGGCCTCCCCCCACGAGCTGGTTTCTCGCAGCGGGTTCCGTCGGCGTCGCGTTGTTGCTCGGCACGGCGAGCGCCTGCTGGCCCGTGCCCGAGGGTCGAACCGTGATGGCGACCGGGTCCGTCGAGGTCTTCGCGACCTGCTGCGACTCGGGGTCGAAGTACTCGAGGGTGAGCCCTGGAAGATCGAAGCGCCCCGTCTGCTGGGGGACGAGCACGTACTCGACCGAGCGTTGTCCGCCGACCTGGTTCTTCGTGATGGTGGTCTTCTCGCTCTGCTGCGGGTCGAAGACGCGGAACGAGGCGGGCGTGTCGAGCTTCGGGATCGTCACCGCGCGAAGGTTGCCGCGGCCCTCGAGGATCACCTTGAGCTGCACCGGCTCGCCCAGCGCGATGTCGGTCTGGTTCACCGTCGACGAGAGCCGCCACTTCCCGACGTTCGCAGCGCCAGCAGGGAGCGGCTTCACCTTCAGCGCCAGGGCGTTGCTCTTGCGGTGCAGCTTGCGTTGGCTGAACGGGTACACCCCCGAGACGAGGTCGGCCTCGGCGGCCTCGATCGTGAGCTCGCCTGGCTTGAGCGCGAAGAGCGCCTTGGAACGGAGCAGGTACGCGCGATAGCGGACGCCGCCGAGGCTGCGATCGTCGGCCTGCAGGTTCGTCGGCGTCGAGATCTCCTGTGACAGCAGGCCTTCGAGCTTCGGCATCTGCACCGAGTCGACGCCGGCGAGATCCATGCGCGAGTAGATGTAGAGAGAGAGCGTCACCTGCTCACCGACGAAGACCTCGGGCCGATCGAGGGTGGCGCGGAGGAACAGATCCGAGTCGCTGCGCGGAATCGCCGGGTCGTCGGCGAAGGGGTCGCCGAGGCCTTGAAGCGGGTCGTCGTCACCGAACGGGAAGCCGGGTGGCAGGCCGAAGGGGTTCTGCGGTTGCCGCGGCTGGGTGCGCGGGTCGGGCGCGAGCCTGCCGGGCACGACGTCCATCTTGATCGCCTCGCTCTTGTAGGTCCGCGAGGCCGTCTGCAAGCCAGCGGCGGGGATGGTGAGGGTGCCGACCTTGTTGGCGCGCATGATGAGGGTGAACTTCCGCACCTGTTTGATCTGCCCCATGCCGCCAGAGCCGACCGAGTAGCTCATCTGGGTCGACTCACTGCGCGAGAGCACCTCGAACTCCTGGGGCGCCGGGAACTGCACGACCGCGCCTTCGGGAGCATTGCTGACGACGATCTCGCAGCGAAAGGTGTCTTCCGTGCCGACCTTGTTGCGGTCGACCGTCATGTAGAACTCGAGCTCGGTGCCCAGCACCGGGCCCGCCGCGAGCAACACCACGGCGACGGCGAGCGCGCTACCAGTCCTTGCCATTGGGATCGTTCTTCTGGGTCTTCTGGCGGAAGCGCCAGAGTTGGAGATTCTTCTCGTTGCGCTTGAGGGGTTCCAACAGTTTCTCGGCTTCGGCCGGCGTCATGCCGCCATCGGGCAGGCCCATCATTTCCACGGGCTGGCCCGCGTCGCCCTTTCGATCGGCGCCACCATCGGCCCCAGCGTCGGAAGGTTGAGCGGGGTCGCCATCGTCACCGCCGTCGCCTGGACCGCCATCGCTGCCCGCGTCGCCCTTCTTGTCCTGGTCACCCTGGCCACCGTCGCCCGAACCGCCATCGCCCTGGCCTCCGTCTTTGGGTGGCCCCGCGTCGGCTCCGCCGTCCGAAGGGGAGCCGCCATCGCCGTCGCCACCGTCGCGCCCTCCTGCATCAGGCTGGCCTGCATCGCTGCCGCCGTCCGACACGCCGCCGTCGAGGCCTGCATCGGGCTTCCCACCATCGGCCTTTCCACCGTCAGGAGAGCCGCCGTCCTGGCCGCTCTTGCTCTTGGGTGGCAGATCGCGGAGCAGCACCTCGAGGTTGTGGCGCGCGAGAGCGTCGGTCGGGTCCTTCTTGAGGGCGCGGCGCAGCTCCTTCACGGCTTCTTCCTTCTGGCCGTTGAGCGCGGCGATGGTGCCGAGGTTGTAGTGAATCTTCGAGGCATACTCCCCGCCCCGGTCGAGCTCGAGCGCGCGGGTGAGCGCGGTCTTCGCTTCGTCGTTGCGGTTGAGTTTGTGGAGCGCCAGGCCGCGGTTGTAGTGCACGCGCGCGTCCGAGCCCTGGTCCTTCTCGGCGCGATCGAAGGCCGAGAGCGCGCGCTCGTAGTCACCCTGCTCGTAGGCCGTCATGCCGTCGTCGATGGCGTCATGGTTCTTCTCGAGCGGGCCCATGGCAGAGCCAAACGCCACGAGCATGACGAGCAGGCCGCGCCGCTTCATCGCGCCCACCTCCACGACGGCACGATGACCATCGACAGGAGCAGGAAGAGCAGCCCGAGGGCGACGAAGGGCTGGAAGATCTCTCCGTACTTCATGGTCAGCCGGCTCTCGAGCTCGGCCTTCTGCAGCGTGTCGATCACCTTCACCACGTCGGGGATCGCGACGCCGCGCGCCTGGTAGAAGAACTGCCCGCCCGTATCGTTCGCGACCCGCGTGAGGCCGGCGCGATCGAGCCTGGTGATCACCGTCGTGCCGTTCTCGTCCTTCTTGTAGCCGACGAGTTCCCCGCGATCGGACAAGACGGGAATCGGTTCACCCTGATCGCTCCCGATACCGACCGCGAGCACCTTCGCGTTGATCTCCTTGAGTGAGTCGATGCCCTCGTCGATGGCGCCGGTGAGATCCTCGCCGTCGCTCAACAGGACGATCACCTTGTCCTTCGAGCCTCGGTCGGCGTTGTCGAACACCTGCCGCGCCAGCAGGAGCGCCGAGCCGATGTTGGTGCCTCCCTGCGGCATCTGGTTTGGGTCGATCGCCCGAAGAAAGATGCGCGCCGCGCCGTAGTCGCTGGTGAGCGGACACTGAATGAAGGCGTCTCCGGCGAACGCGATGACGGCGACGCGATCGCCCTTCAGCTCGTCCAGGAGGGTCGACAGCTCGAGGCGCGCGCGCTCCAGCCGCGAGGGTGCCACGTCACGCGCCAGCATCGACTTCGACGCGTCGAGCGCCACCACCACGTCGATGCCGCGGCGCTTCACCACCTCGGCCTTCTCGCCACACTGCGGCTGCGCGAGGGCGATCGCGAAGAAGACGAGCGAGAGGCTCTGGGTGAGCCGCTGCAACACGGGCAGCGCCGTCGAGACGCCGGGCGCGAGCACCGCCGCCAGACGCGAGGGCACCACCTTGCCCAGCGAGGTCGTGCGACGGATCGCGAGGATGATGACGATGAAGCCGAGCAGCAGCGCCACCGGCACGAGCGCCAGGAAGAGCGGCTGCGCGAGGCCCAGCTTGTAGCCGAGCAGGGTGAAGCGCCACGGCGTCATGGAAACACCTTGAGCACGGTGGACTTGAGCAACAGCTCCAGCAGCAGCAGCGTGAACGCCCAGAGCAGGTACGGGTGAAAGAGCTCGCGGTAGTTGGTGATGACGCCGCCCTCGATGATCTTCGAGCGCTCGAGCGAGTCGAGCACCTTCTGCAGGTTCTCCTTCAGCTCCGCGCGATCGGTGGCCCGGTAGTACTCACCGCCGGTGATCTGCGCGACCTCCTGCAGCAGCTTCGGGTTGATGGGGATCTCGACGTCGCGCCAGGAGGTGTTGCCGAAGATGTCCTGGCCGGCGGGGAAGGGCACCTTGCCGCCCTTGCCCACGAGGATGGTGTAGACGGGAACGCCCAGCGCCTTCGCGGCCTTCGCGGCGTCGAGTGGCGAGACGACGCCTGCGTTGTTGTCGCCGTCGGTGATGAGCACGATCACCCGGCTCTTCGCGTCCGAGTCGCGCAGGCGGTTCACCGCGGTCGCCACGGCGTCGCCGATCGCCGTCCCGTCCTCCAACACTCGGGTGCGCAGCTGCCGCAGGACCTCCTTGAGCACGCCATAGTCCAGCGTGAGCGGCGACTGGGTGTACGCAGCGCCCGAGAACACCACGAGTCCCATGCGATCGTTGGCGCGGCTCGAGATGAACTCGGCGAGGACTTCCTTCGCGACGTGCAGGCGGTTGTTGGGGCGGAAGTCGGCGGCCTCCATCGACGTCGAGAGGTCGAGCGCGATCATGATGTCGATGCCCTCGACCGACGCGTCGCGGACCTTCGAGTCGCTCTCTTGCGGCCGGGCGAGCGCGAGCACCGCCATCACCAGCGCCGACAGCCGCATCACCGGCAACAGCCACGTCACGTACGTGCGCGCGCCGCGGCCCTGCTTCGCCAACAGCGTGGTCGCCGAGAACCTCAAGACGGCGCGTGTTCGTTTCTCGAGCCACACGAAGCCGAGCAGGAACGGAATCAACGCGAGCAGCAACAGCGCCAGGGGTTGTTGGTACCCCGAGAACATCGCCTTGAACTCGTCGAGGAAAGTCACTGTCTCAGGAGGCACTGCGGCCTCCCGTGTTGGGTTGCGGGATGGCGCCGGCCGTGGCGTGAACGATGCGGTAGCCCAGCTCGAGTGCCGCCTTGCACTGGTCGGCGTCAGGCTCCTGCTTGGCGTAGCGCACGAAGTCGGACTGGTTGGCGAACTCGACGAGCGCTTCCATCGGTAGGCCAGGGGTCGTTCGCGTCCGCAGCGCCTCGAGCAGCTCGGGCGTGGTGCACTCGAGCGCATCGAAGAGGTACAGCTCGCCGAGGTAGCCGCGAATGATCTCCGACAGGCGGAAGTAGTGTTCCCGCACGCGGCCGCGGCCGGGCAGGTTCTCCTTCGCGAGCGAGTCGAGCGCCTGGCGGGCGCGAACGTGCGCAGGCTCGACCGGCTTCACCGGCGCGGCGATGACGGGCCGGGGCCGGTTGAGGTACCGGAAGACGCCATACGCGAGCAGCGCGACCGCGAGCCCGATGAGGAGCCCATAGACGAGGCGCCACGTGCGCACGGGGAGCTGCTCTGGCTTGCGAACGTCGTAGTAGTCTGCGCCGGTGTCCTTCGAGTCCGCAGGGAGGCTCGAGACAATCTCCACGTCGGTCCCGCTCACCGGCATCTTCACGATGCCTGCCGGGTCGGTGAGCTCGAACTGCAGGGTCGGGGTGCGTTGTTTGCCGAGCTCGAAGCCCTGGATCGAGACCTTGAACGTGGTGGTCGACGAGTCGGGGCCGTCGACGCGATCTCTGTGTTGAGAGACGTACTCGAAGGCCTCGAGGTCTCCGGGCGTGGGCAGCTCGTAGCGCTGCGACTTCTCGTGCGTGATGGCGATCTCGACCACGAAAGGCTCGCCGAGCTGGGCACGCACGGGAGTCACGTGCGACTGCACGCGCAACGGCGGCATGACGCCCCCATCAGCGGCGTCGAGCTGACTGGCGGCCAGACCGGCGAGGAGCAGTGCGACCTGCATCACGGGACGCACCATTCGTCGAGACAACGCATGGAATCAAGGGAAGTTGCGAGTTGGGCAACACCTGTTGGCTTGCTCCCATTCCCCTCGGCGGGGGCGGCGCGAACTTCATGCCGGGTCGTCTGCACCCGAGGTCGAAGCGGCTTTCAACGCCAACGGAGGATTGCGATCGGTGTGCTTGCGCTCCGCGCGCCATGATCACATTCTCGCGTCATGAATCAACTGCCCATTGACGTGGACGCAGAGGCCATCTTTCTCGATGGCGCCTGGTACACCCGTGACGATCTCGCGCGGAAGGTGAAGTCGATGATCGACGCCGGCGATTTCAATGTGGCGCGGCCCAGCGCGGCGCTCGAGGCCCTGTCGTCGACGCTCCAACAAGTACGTACCGTGCAGTTCCGGGTCACCCCCGACCTTGCCGACGCGCTGAACCAGCTCGCGACCCGCACCGGCAATTCGGTCGGGCAGCTGGTTCGCGAAGCGGTGATGCAGCTCCTCACACAGGGCGGCGCGCCCCAGGAGTCACTTCGGCGCGACGAGACCGTGAAGTCCGCCGCTCCGACGCCCCCCGAGGCGCAGCCGCTCGCCGCGCAGCAGCAAGCCGCTCCCGAGCCCATGCTCCTGCCGGGCCCCGGTGCGCTCCGAGCGGCAGGTCTCGAGCCCAACGCGGTGCAGCCCATCGAGCTCACCCGGCGCGTCGAGCAGCCTCAGGGCCCCGCTTCGACCCCTGAAGGTGGAGAGAACCGCTGGTTCAAGCAGTAGCTGGACGCTGCTGAAGCTGGCCGCTGCTGCACCGGCGCGCTATGGCCGCGTCGATGCTCGTTCCCGTCCTCGTCGCTTCGCTGGCCCTTGGTCAGGCGCTCCCGCCGTGGATGAGTGGAGAGAGCCGCGGCGAAGACCTGCGCATCTCGCTCGTCACCTTCAGCCCTGGTGACACGCTCACCGAGTGGTGGGGCCACACGTCGCTGGTCGTCGAGGACACGCGCCTCAACCACGGCCGCCTCTACAACTACGGCATGTTCGGGTTCGATCAGGGCTTCGTTCACCGCTTCATGCAGGGGCGGCTCGAGTTCTGGGTGTCTGACGATTCGATCAGCGGCACGTACCGGCTCTACCAACACCTGAAGCGCGACGTGCGCATTCAGGAGCTCAACCTGATGCCCGACCAGGCGATGCAGGTGGCGAAGGCGCTCGGCACCAACGTGCTGCCCGAGAACCGCATGTACCTGTACCACCATTACAACGACAACTGCTCCACGCGGCCGGGCGACATCATCGACGCGGCGATCGGAGGCCAGCTGAAGGCGTACGAGAAACAGCCCTCAGCGCTCACGCTGCGCCAGCACACGCGGCGCTACTCGATGGTGAACGTGCCGATGAGCCTCGTGCTCGACTACCTTCAGAACGACGAGCTCGATGGGCCCGCGACGTTGCGGCAGGCGGCGTTTCTGCCCGACGAGCTCGAGCGTCACCTCGGCGTGTTGCAGGTGAAGCGCCCCGACGGAACGGTGGTGCCGCTCGTGAAGACGCAGTGGGTCTTCTCCAAGTCGGAGCGTCCGCGCCCTCCCGAGGTCCCGCCGAACTTCATCCCCGTCATCTTCGCCTTCGCGGTCGTCCTCGCGGGGTTGGCCCTCGCGCTTGGTCACCTTGGCCGCGATGGCCAGCGGTGGCCGCGCGTGGCGTTCGGCTTGCTGAACGTGGTGCTCGGGCTCGGCTGGGGCAGCCTGGGCCTCTTCCTCTTCTTCATGGGGTTGTTCACCAACCACACCGTCACCCACCGCAACGAGAACCTGTTCCTCATCAGCCCGATCACCTTTGGCGCGTTGCCGTTCGGCGTGATGCTGGCGTGGGGCGCGAAGCGGGCGAAGCCGTTGCTGAAGTGGACGTGGACCATCCTCGCCTTCACCAGCGCGCTCGGCGTGCTCGTGAAGGTGCTGCCGCCCTTCAATCAGGACAACTGGAACCTGATCGCCCTGGCGTTGCCGGTGAACGTCGCGTTCGCGGCCGTGTTCTGGCTTGACGAGCGGCGCACGAAGAAGACGGCCTGACACACGAACGCCCCGCCGGGATTCTCTCCAGCGAGGCGTCGATGAACTTCGGTGCAATCGCTTACGAGAAGTTCGCGGCGGCGAAGTCCCAGTTCACGAGCTTGTCGAGGAAGGTGTCGAGGTACTTGGCGCGGAGGTTACGGTAGTCGATGTAGTAGGCGTGCTCCCAGACGTCGCAGGTGATGAGGGCTTTCTGGCCCTTCGTCAGCGGCGTCTCGGCGTTGCTGGTGGTGACGATGGCGAGCTTGCCTGCGTCGACGACGAGCCAGCCCCAGCCCGAGGCGAACTGCTTCACCGAGGCCTCGGCGAACTTCGTGCGGAACTCGGCGTAGCTGCCGAAGTCTCGCTTGATCGCATCAGCCAGCGCGCCCGTGGGCTCGCCGCCGCCGTTCGGCTTCATCGACTTCCAGTAGAAGTCGTGGTTCCACACTTGGGCCGCGTTGTTGAAGAGCGGGCCGCTGGCGCCCTTGATGATCTGCTCCAGGCTCTGGTCCGCCTCGGGCTTGCCGGTCAGGAGGTTCTTCAGGTTCGTCATGTACGTCTGGTGGTGCTTCTCGTAGTGGAACGAGAGCGTCTCTTCGGTGAGGTGCGGCGCCAGCGCGGTCTTCGCGTACGGCAGCGGGTCGAGCTCGAACTTCATCGGGACTCTCCTTGGAGAAGGACTTCGGGGGTTGATGCGCCAGACCTACTCACCGCCGGCGCGCTTGTCAGCCAGTGATTGATCGCGCGTCGCTCTCGCTTGTCGCAGAAGCCCACTCGTTCTATCGGTCTCGCCATGGCTACCGACGCAGTGCAGGACCAGGTGCTGGATCTCCAGGCGAGGCTCAAGAGCCTCCGGGGGTCGCTTTGACGTCGATCGCAAGAAGAGCCGCATCGCGCTGATCGAGCGTGACTCGGGGTTGCCGACCTTCTGGGACGACAACGTCAAGGCCCAGGGCATGCTGAAGGAGAAGACGACGCTCGAGAAGCAGCTCACGTCGTTCGAGAAAGCGGAGCGCGCAGTCGACGACGCGAAGACGCTCTTCGATCTTTCGGTCGAAATGAGCGACGACGCCAGCCGTCAGGAGTGCATCGCGCTGCTCCCCGGCGCCGAGGAGCAGCTCAAGGCGCTCGAGCTCGAGAAGATGTTGTCTGGCCCGAACGACCGCATGGCCTGCTTCATGGACATCAACGCCGGCGCCGGTGGCACCGAGTCGATGGACTGGGCGGCCAAGCTGCTGCGCATGTACACGCGCTACTGCGAGAAGCGCGGCTGGAAGGTCGAGATCAACGACTACAACGCGGGCGAAGAGGCGGGCATCAAGAACGCCTCGCTGCGCATCGAGGGCGAGTTCGCCTACGGGTACCTCAAGGCCGAGATGGGCGTCCATCGTCTCGTGCGCATCAGCCCGTACGACTCCAACGCGCGCCGCCACACCTCGTTCGCTTCGGTCGACGTGTACCCGGAGATCGAAGACGACATCAAGATCGAGATCCCCGAGACCGACTACGAGCTGAAGTTCATCCGCGGCAGCGGCGCCGGCGGCCAGAAGGTCAACAAGACGTCCTCCACGGCCCAGCTGCGCCACCTTCCGACCAACATCGTCGTCACCACCCAGACCGAACGTTCGCAGAGCGCCAACAAAGAGATGGCGTTCAAGATCTTGCGCGCGCGTTTGTACGATCTCGAAGTGAAGCGCCGCGAGGCCGAGACCCAGTCGCGCGAGAACCAGAAGATGGACATCGCGTTCGGCTCGCAGATTCGCAGCTACGTGCTCCAGCCCTACCGGATGGTGAAGGACCTGCGCACCGGCATCGAGTCGGGTCAGCCCGACAAGGTGCTCGACGGAGATCTCGACGAGTTCATCGTGGCGCAGCTGATGGGCGTGAAGAACCCCGCGAAGTCGATCCCTGAGTAGGGGGTGATGGAACGAAGCCGAGCCTTCCTGCGTCTCGCCAGCGTGCGCTCGCTGGTGATGCTGACCGGGCTCCTCTCTTCGGTGGCGATCGCGAACCCGCGGCTCGACTCGATTCGAAAAGCCCGGGCTGACGACGTGAAGAAGCTGCTGGCTGACGCCGGGCTGCCGGCGCCGGTCGACTCGGTGTACCTGCGGTCGTTCAAGGAAGAGAAGGTCGTCGAGCTGTGGGCGGGGAAGAAGGGCGCTGCGCTGGTGCTGGTGAAGACGTACCCGGTCTGCGCGGCGTCGGGAGCGCTCGGCCCGAAACGCAAAGAGGGAGATCTGCAGGTGCCTGAAGGCCTGTACGAGATCTCGGAGTTCAACCCGGGCTCGAACTTCCACCTGTCGATGAAGGTGTCGTACCCGAACGCCTCCGATCGCCAGCGCAGCGATGCGCGACGGCCGGGCGGGCTCATCTACATGCACGGCAACTGCGCCAGCATCGGCTGCATCGCGATCGAAGATGGGCCGATCGAAGAGGTGTACCTGATCGCCCAGGACTCGAAGGCGCGCCCAATTCGGATAGACATCTTCCCGGCGCGAATGAGCCCTCAGTGGATGGCCGCGCACGCAGAATCCGAACACGCTTCACTTTGGAAGGAGCTCGAGCCTGCGTTCCGGCTGTTCGAGGAGACGAAGAAGCCTGCAGCGTTCTCGGTCGGTCCCGGCGGGGCGTATCGGGCAAAGGAGTCCAAGCGGCCGTAATCGTTGGCTGTTTCGACCTTCCTCCCAGCCCGGAACCTGCTGACCCCGCCGGTCTCAGGACGACTACGCTGTCGGCCCATGGCCGGGGAAGGTGACGACGTGCCGAGTGACGTGCTCGAAGTGCCCGCGGCGATCCTGGCACAAGCGCAGGTACCCGTGCCGGTGCGCGACGAGGCCAACGAAGCACAGCGCCAGTCGGACCGGGTGCTCCTCGCGAAGCTCCGTCGCAACGACTCGGCCGCGTTCGAGCTGCTCGTGAAGCTGCACCAGGATCGCGTCTACGACTTCTGCGTGCGAATGCTGAACGATCGCGAAGAGGCGTTCGACCTCACGCAGGAGATCTTCCTCTCCATCCACCAGAACGTGGACAAGTTCAGGGCCGACGCGAAGCTCACCACGTGGATCTTCCGCATCTCGCGCAACCACTGCCTCAACCGGCTGAAGTACCTGAAGCGACGCGGCCGCGGGCGCAGCGATGAGTTCGGCGAAGCCAACGAGGGTGACATCAGCGCCTCGATGGGTGGGTCTTCCGCGCCCGACGAGCACCTCACCCGCAAACGGGAGCGGCAGCTGGTCCACCAGGCGATCGAGGAGCTCGATGAAGAACAACGCTCGCTCGTGGTCCTGAGGGATGTCGAGGGCTTGAGCTACGACGAGATCATGGAGATCACCGAGTTGCCCGAGGGCACGGTGAAGAGCCGCTTGCACCGGGCTCGTGAAAAGTTGGCAGGAATTCTGGCGAAGCTTGAATCTACCTTCGTCAATCGAGGAGAGTGATGTCGTGCAGCGAGAACTGACCAAAGCCGAAGTCGAGCGGCTCTTCCTGGGCGCGGTGGATGACGCCCTGGACTCGAGCGACGCGGAGGCCTTCCGGCAGGTGCTGGCGGGCGACTCCGAGCTGAAGGTTCGTTTCGAGAAGTACACCGGCGCGGTGAAGGCGCTGAAGGAGCTGCCTCGAGAGAAGGCGCCGGCGTCGCTGGCGTCGACGATTCTGCGCCGCACCAAGCGTCGCCGTTCGATGTTCCGCTCGATGGCGGAGCACGAAGCCAGCTACCGCGTGCCGGTCGAGGTGATCATTCCGTTGTTGCTGGCTGCGGTCGTCGCTGCGTTCCTCTTGATGGCCGCGCGCTGAAGCTCAGCGGTATGCTGCTCTGACGATGGCGGCTCCTTCTCAGAAGATGACGGCGCTGGAGTTCCTCGAGTGGGAACGCTCGCAGTCCACCAGACACGAGTTCGTGAACGGCGAAGTCTTCGCGATGGCCGGAGCGAGTCGTGCGCACGTTCGCACGGTCCTCAACCTCTCGCGTGAGCTCGACAGCGCTCTCCGTGGCCACGCCTGTGAGGCGCTCGCCGTCGACATGAAGCTGCAGGTCGAAGCGCTCGGCCGCTTCTTCTACCCCGACCTGTTCGTCACCTGCTCAGCGCGCGACCGAAAGCCAACCGACGTCATGTCGGAGCCGACCGTCGTCTTCGAGGTGCTCTCGGACTCCACGGCGGCGTACGACCGCGGCGACAAGTTCTGGGCATATCGGCAACTCCCGACGTTGCAGGAGTACGTCCTCGTCGACCCAGAGCGAACGCGCATCGAGGTCTTTCGCAGGGAGCCGAAGTCTTCGACGTGGGCGTACGAGCCACTCGAGACGGGCGCTGTGCTCACCTTGAAGAGCCTTCAGGTGCAACTTGCGTGGAGCGCTGTCTTCGAGAGCGTCGAGTCGGCCCCCGTTTCGTGAGCCCGTCCCGCCGCTTGGCGGCGTGAATCCCCTTGCACCTTCGACATTGCTCGTGAAATGCGCTCCAGCGCAGGCAAAGGAGCGTGTGCATGTCGGTGAAGACCCCGGAGTCCGTCGGCGCGAAGACCGAAGAGGACTCGCTGCGGGAAAACTCAGACGTGGTGCGCAAACGAATCGAGGCCGCGAATCAGGGCCTCGAGAGTCTCAAACACAAGCCACTGACCCAAGACGACCCCGCGAGGGGGAAGGTGCGGCCCGCGATGTCGGATGAAAGCGAAGTCGAGAAGAAGCTGCGGGAAGAGCGTCACCACAAGGGCGCGAAGCTGGCTGAGCTCGGGGTCAACCCGTACGGCAATGGCTATCGCCCTGAGCACCTGACCGCCGACATCCTCGCCAAACACGCCAACGACACGCCTGAGGCGCTCGAGGCTGCGAAGCCCGGGCCGTACACGATCGCTGGACGCGTCGTCAGCGTGCGCGACTTCGGCAAGGCCGGCTTCATCATGGTGCAGGACCGCACCGGCGCGCTCCAGGTGCACGTGAAGAAGGACGTGCTCGGCGACGCGGGCTTCGCTCCGTACAAGCTGCTCGACATCGGTGACTTCGTCTTCGTGAAGGGCACCGCGTTTCGCTCGAAGACCGGAGAGCTCACCCTCGCCGCCACCGAGTACCGCCCGCTCACCAAGACGCTGCGCGCGATGCCGGGCAAGTTCAGCGCCGAGGTGAAGCTGTCGCCTGAGCAGACCGAGCGCGTGAAGGTTGCCGTCGCCGCCATTCACGCAGCGACCAGTGAGATCGCCGACGTGACCGAGCGTCACACCGTCTCCGAGAAGACGATCGCCGAGCAGCAGGCGCTCATGAAGGACGACCCGGTCGCGGCGAAGGCGCTGCCGCACGCCGTCGCGAAGGCATGGGCCGAGAAGAACGCGCTCCACGACACCGAAGAGCGCTACCGCCGCCGCTACGTCGACCTCATGTCGAACGCGTCGGTGCGCGAAACGTTCGTGAAGCGCACGAAGCTCGTGCAGTACATTCGCAGCTTCCTCGACGCGCGCGGCTACCTCGAGGTCGAGACCCCGATGATGCACCCGCTGGTGTCAGGCGCCGCGGCGCGGCCGTTCGTCACGCACCACAACGTGTATGACGTCGACCTCTTCATGCGCATCGCGCCGGAGCTGTACCTGAAGCGCCTGGTCGTCGGCGGCTTCGACCGCGTCTACGAGATCAACCGCAACTTCCGGAACGAGGGCGTGTCCACCCGGCACAACCCCGAGTTCACGATGCTCGAGTTCTACGAGGCCTACGCGACGTACCACGACCTCATGGACCTCACGGAGGAGATGATCGCCGGCGCGGCTGTGCACGTCGCCGGCTCGACGAAGGTGAAGTACGGCGAGCACGTCATCGACTTCAGCAAGGGCTGGCCGCGTATTCCGATGCGCCAGTCGATCCTCGATCGCGTGAAGGACCTGAAGGCCGAAGACTTCGCCAACGTGGACAAGCTGCGAACCGTCGCGATGCGCCGGGCCGAGACGCCCGCGGACAAGGCTGCCGTCTCGACGATGAACGCCGGCGAGCTCATGGGCACGCTCTTCGAGCAGTACGTCGAGGGTGAGCTGATCAACCCGACCTTCATCACCGAGTTCCCCGTCGAGAACAGCCCGCTCGCGCGCCGCAACGACAAGGACCCGACGATCACCGATCGGTTCGAGCTGTTCTGCATGGGCCGGGAGATCGCCAACGCGTTCTCCGAGCTCAACGATCCGGTCGATCAGGAGCAGCGCTTCAAGGCGCAGGTCGACGCCAAGGGCCGCGGCCAGCAGGAGACGATGGACTACGACGCCGACTACATCCGCGCGCTGGAGCACGGGCTGCCGCCCACCGCCGGTGAGGGCATCGGAATTGATCGGCTCTGCATGCTGTTGACGGACGCCCAGTCGATTCGCGACGTCATTCTCTTCCCGCTGCTCCGGCCGAACGCCACGAAGTGAAGAAGCCACAGCTCACCGCGCTCGGTGTGTTGCTCGCCCTCGGAGGGCTGGTGGCGTTCGTCTATGCGTTCGCCACGTCGGGCCTGTTGCCGATGGTGCTCGGTGAGTTCGCGTCGGTCGGCATCGGCTTCGGTCCGTTCCTCGGGTCGCTCGGCGCGGCGGCCTCGGCGCTGATGTTCGAGTCGCAGCAGACGACGTACGCGCTGATGGTCGTACCGGGCGCCGTCGAGACCGCCCAACGGGTCGTCGGTCTCGGCGTGCTGCTCTGGGTGTCGGGCTGGGTGGTGCTCACGCAGGCGCTGCAGCCTGGAGCAGAGGTCGCCTTCATCGACTCGCCTGCGAAGGGGAAGGCCCTCTTCCCGCGGTTGGCCAACTCGCGCGACTTCCACTGGGGCACGTTGGCGGCCTACGGGTTCGGGCTGCTGCTCTCGGAGCTCGTCTTCATCGGCGCCTACCTGCTCCTCGTGGGCAAGGCCTCGGGCACCGGCGCTGTCACGGGAGGCCTCGCGCCCGTCTACGCGTTCCTGTGGGCGTTCATCCTGTCGTTCGGAGTGGCGTTCGGCGCTGGCTTCCTCGGCGCAGCGAACGCCAAGCGCCTGTCGATTCCCGAGCTGACCATCGCGATTCTGTACTTCGGAATCCCGGTGCCGCTGTTCCTGACGCTGATGCACCACGTCGGCTGGCTGATGTTGAACATCGGCTACCGCCTGCGCGAGCTCGTGTACCTGTCGTCGCTGCTCGGCGAAAACCGGCCAGAGCTCGGCTACTGGCTCATCACCGCGGCCCTCGCGCTCTTCGTCTTCATCGGCATCAACCTGGGCTTCGTCGCGACGGCCTCGGGGAAGTTCGACCTGCGCGCGTCGTACGAGTCGTTCATCGCGTCGCGGCACGTCGCGGTGTTCCGGCCGCGCCTGCTCATCGGCGTCTTCGCGGTGTTGATCTTCGGCATCGTTCCTCCGCTGATCCTCCTCGCGATCGTGAGTGCGGCCGAGAACGCGGTGAACCGCACGCGCATCAAGAAGCTCGGGCTCGTCGATCCGCTCCGGGCCGCCGAGGCGCTCAATCAGCAGAAGCTCGACGCGCAGACCCCGACCGCGATGATGACGGCGCTCTCGGTCGGCGGCGTCGGGGTCGGTGTGATGGCGCTGATCATCGTGCTGTCGGTGATGAGCGGCTTCGAGGCCGACCTGCAGAAGAAGATCCTGGGCACCAACTCGCACGGCGTCGTCATGAAGTACCAGCTCGAGATGCCCGAGTACGCCGAGGTGATGGAGAAGATCCACCAGGTCCGAGGCATCACCGGCGCCACGCCGTTCATCCTCAATGAGGTGATGGTCTCGTCCGAGGGCAACATCTCGGGCTCGATGATCAAGGGGATCGATCCCTCGACGGTCGGCTCGGTGACCGACCTCCCCACGTCGCTGGGTTGTGAGCCGGGCAAGTCGTGCCAGGCGATGGAGGCGCTCGAAGACCCGACGAAGATTCGCGCGAGGCGGCTCGAGACGACGCCCAGCCCCGGAGCCCTCGACGAACGACCTGCAGGCGGCGAGCGGGACATCATTCGCGACCCGCTCATCGACATCGAGCCTGCGAAGCCTGATGACGCGCCCGCGCTCCTTCCCGGCATCATCGTCGGCAAAGAGCTCGCGTCGTCGCTGAAGGTGGTGGTCGGAGATCGAATGAACGTGGTGTCGCCGCTCGGTGGTGAGCTCGGGCCCCAGGGCCCCGTGCCCAAGAGCCGCCCCTTCCGCGTCGCAGGGATCTTCTACTCGGGCATGTTCGAGTACGACTCCAAGTTCGTCTACATCCACCTGCGCGAGGCGCAGTCGTTCTTCGGTATCAAGGGCGCGAGCGGCGTGGAGATCAAGGTCGACGATGTCGACAACGCGCGCGGCATCATGAAGCGCATCTACGACTCCCTCGACGGCTACCCGTACCGCACGAAGGACTGGGGCGAGATGAACCGCAACCTGTTCGCGGCGCTGCGGCTCGAGAAGCTGGTGATGGCGATCATCCTCACCATCATCGTGATCGTCGCCGCCGGGTTGATCGTCGCGACGGTGATCATGCTGGTGCTCGAGAAGCGCAAGGAGATCGCCGTGCTCAAGGCCCTGGGCGTGCCCGACGGCGGCATCGTGAAGATCTTCCTCTCAGAAGGGTTGCAG
Source organism: Myxococcaceae bacterium (assembly GCA_040400045.1). GTDB lineage: Bacteria > Myxococcota > Myxococcia > Myxococcales > Myxococcaceae > Xiheimicrobium. The sequence continues at coordinate 13,235 of JBBAQZ010000014.1, read as the reverse complement.
ATCGGTATCGCAGGAGGCGTGCTCGGGCTGATCTCGGGCCTGGCCTGGTGCCTCTTCATCGAGCGCGTCGGCATCAAGCTCGATCCGCAGGTCTATTACATCCCCGCGCTGCCGGTCCGCATCGTGCCGCTCCAGACGATTCTGGCGGTGGTGATCGCGATTCTCGTGACGTTCCTCGCGAGCGTGTACCCGGCGCTCAAGGCGTCGCAGGTCGAGCCGGTCGAAGGGCTGAAGGCCGAGTGATGAGCGCCCCGTTCCTCGAGGTCATCGACGTCTTCAAGTCGTACTTCTTGAACGGCAAGCGCATCGACGTACTGCGCGGCGTGTCGGTGCAGATCCAGCAGGGCGAGCTGGTGTCGCTCATCGGCGCGTCGGGCTCGGGCAAGTCGACGTTTCTGCACGTCGCGGGAACGCTCGATGCTCCCGCCGCGGGCCAGATGAAGTTCAAGGGCCAGAGCGTGTTCGACATGAACGACGCGCAGGTCGCCGAGTTCCGCAACACGAAGATCGGCTTCGTCTTCCAGTCGCACTTCCTGCTGCCCGAGTTCACCGCGTCAGAGAACGTCGCCATGCCGGCCCTCGTGAACCGGCAGGAACGCAGGGCCGTGATGCTTCGCGCCCGCGAGCTGCTCGATCGCGTCGGTCTGGGGCACCGCGCCGATCACCGCCCCGGCGAGCTCTCAGGCGGCGAGTCCCAGCGGGTCGCGCTCGCCCGAGCGCTCATCATGAAGCCCGATCTGCTCCTGGCCGACGAGCCCACGGGCAACCTCGACCCCTCGACCGGTGAAGGCATTCACAACCTGTTGCGCGAGGTGAACAAAGATCTCGGCATCACGGCGGTGGTGGTGACGCACAACGAGGTGTTGGCGAAGTCGCTCCCTCGGCGGCTGCGGCTCAAGGATGGCCAGGTCGTGGATGCCGACGCCAGCGCCTGATTCGTTCCAGCAAAGCGCAATCACACAGGTTTTCGCTCGTCGGGCATGGGCCTTTCCCCTATACCCGCGAGCCCTTCCGTCGTGATTCTGCGCCGCGTCATCACCTGTCTCTGGTTGTCGGTCGCGGTCGCGGCGACATCGGCGCTCGCGCAAGAGACGGACGCGCCACTCGAAGAGCCGGCACAGCGCATCACCGAGCTGCGGGTCGAGGGCAACCGTCGTGTCGAGCAGGCCGCCATCGCTCGAGCCCTGAAGCAGAAGGTCGGGGAGCCGTTCGACGCCACGAAGACGGCAGATGATCTGCGCTCGCTCTGGGCGCTCAAGTACTTCAACGACGTGCAGCTGCTGGTGCAGCGCACGCCCGAAGGTCTCGTCTACGTCATCCGCGTCGAAGAGAAGCCCGCCGTTCGCGCCGTCACGTTGTCGGGCAACGACGAGCTCTCGAAGGACGACCTCAAAGACACCATCGACATCAAGACGAACTCCATTCTCGACCTCGCCGCGATCAAGCGAAACGTCAAGAAGGTCTCGGACAAGTACGTCGAGAAGGGCTACTTCCTGGCCGAGGTCACCTCGCAGGTGCGACCCGTCGAAGGGGCGCCAGAGGTCGACGTCGTCATCGTCATCAAGGAGAACGCCAAGGTTCAGGTGAGGGAACTCAACTTCCTCGGTGTGGAGAAGGTGCCGGTCGCCGAGCTGAAGGCCGTGATGGCGACGAAGGAGGGCGGGTACCTCTCGTTCCTCACGTCCGAGGGCACGTACCGCGAAGAGCTCTTCCAGCGCGATCTGCAGGTGATTCAGGCCGCCTACTACGACCGTGGCTTCATCAACGTGCGCGTCGACAAGCCTGTCGTCAGCCTCTCGCCCGACAAGCGCAACATCAGCATCACGCTGCGGGTCGAGGAGGGTGAGCCGTACACGATCGGCAAGCTCGACTTCTCAGGCGACCTCATCATCACCAGGGACGAGTTCAAGGCGCGCATGACCTCGCGCGAGAACGAGATCTTCAACCGCTCCCTGCTGGCCCGCGACATTCAGGCGATCACGGACGTCTACTACGACTCGGGCTTTGCCTACGCGAACCCGGTGCCCGTCACCGCGGTGAACGCCGACTCGAAGACCATCGATCTCACCTTCGACGTCAACAAGGGCAAGCAGGTCACCATCGAGCGCATCGACATCGTCGGGAACACCAAGACGCGCGACAAGGTCATCCGCCGGCAGCTGCGCGTGTACGAGGGCGAGCTGTTCTCGGGCACCGGCATGCGGCGCTCGAAGGAGAAGGTGACTGCGCTCGGGTTCTTCGAGACGGTGGAGGTCACGCACAAACCCGGCCGCGACGACGAGCACGTGCTGGTGACGGTCGAGGTGAAGGAGAAATCGACCGGCACCTTCCAGGTCGGCCTCGGCTTCTCGAACATCGAGAGCTTCATCTTCACGGCGCAGATCGCGCAGCAGAACTTCCTCGGCTGGGGGCAGGCGGCCTCGTTCTCGGCGCAGCTGTCGTTCCTGCGCCAGTTCTTCCAGCTGTCGTACTTCGACCCGTACTTCCTCGACACGAACTTCATCTTCTCGGTCGACGCCTACCGCACGCAGCTCGACTTCTTTGGCTTCGTGCGTGACGCGTACGGAGGCACCGCGAGCCTCGGCTACTACGTCATCGCTGACGAGATGTCGTTCAACCTCGGGTACACGCGCGAGTTCGTTCGCGTCGAACCGAGCCGGAGCTCGTTACTGCTCGCCGATCAGTTCCGCAGCGGCAACACGAGCGCCGCCCGCCTCGGCTGGCTGTGGGACAAGCGCAACAACCGGCTCTTCCCGTCACAGGGCTGGTTCATGAACGTCACGGCGGAGTTCGCGCCCCGACCGCTCGGTGGCTCGTACATCTTCAACCGCTACACGGGGAACTTCCGGGGCTACGTGCCGCTGCCGCTGGGCATCGTGTTCAAGGCCCAGCTCCAGCTCGGCATCATTCAACAGCTCGAGCCCGCGAACGGCCTGCCTTCGTCAGAGCTGTACTACCTGGGCGGCATCTTCACGGTGCGTGGCTACCCGATTCGCACCATCTCGCCGACCGAGCTCGCCGCGGCCACGCCGGACGGGGTCACCCAGCAGATCAACGTCGGCGGTGATCGCCAGCTCTTCCTGAACGTCGAACTCGAGTTCCCGATCTTCGAGAAGGTCGGTATTCGCGGCGTGCTCTTCTACGACGCCGGCAACGCGTTCGCGCGCGGCGTACCGTTTTTCCAGGATCGCACGTACCCGAACCTGCCGCTGGGGCTCTTCCATGCAGTGGGTTTCGGCTTCCGCTGGTTCTCGCCGATCGGCCCGCTGCGCTTCGAGTGGGGGTTCCCGCTCAACCGGCGCCAGGGCATCGATCTGCAGGTGCCTCAGTTCGAGTTCACCATCGGGCAGAGCTTCTGACGCTCACCTGACGAAGAGCGCCGCGGTCACCAGGCCGGTCACGATCAGCAGACCTCCGATAACGAAGAAGGCGAGGTCTGCCGGGGCGAAGCGGCTCACGCGCATCGGCAGGGTGTCGGTCACGACGCTGGGCGCGTCGGCCGCTGGCTCTTTGGGCGCGACCTCGACGAATGCAGCGGACGTGGGTGGCGTTGGCCGCTTCTCGATCACCGTGCGTTCCTCGGGCGCGCGCTCGCCCTCGTCGAAGCGGAGCACCGTGTGGCCCAGCTCGACGATGTCTCCGGTGTCGAGTCGCTGCGTGTTCTTCACCCGTAAGCCATTGACGTAGATGCCGTTGGTCGTTGCGAGATCTTCGAGGAAGTAGCTCATGCCCCGGTGAAGAAGCCGCGCGTGACGACGCGACACCGTGCGATCGTGCAGGCGAACGTCGACGTCATCACCGCGGCCCATCGACGTGTCGAGAAAGGCGATCGGGTAGACGTGCCCTTCGTCCGCGCCCGTGACACAGGTCAGCGTGGCGGCGCGTGTCTCGAGCTCGGGCAGCTCGTTCGAGAGGAGCTCTCTGGCGAGGAAGTCGGTGCTCTTGTTCTTGCGGCGTTCGCGCGAGGCGTCGTCTTCGGGGCGGCGCACCACCACGTCGTTGGGCAGGGTGAGGGCCTCACCCGGCATCACCAGCCGCGGCACGTTGGCAGGGAAGAGCTGGTTGCCGACCCGCAGCGGGCGAATGCACTTGATGGCGAGCCGCGGTCCATCGACCTCGAGCGTCAGCAGCTTCACGGGCAGACCCTCGAGCCTGATGTCGTCTCTGGGGCCGCCGCCCACCGTCACGGCGCCGTCGATCAGCTCCACCGGCGTCGATTCTTCGTTCCACACGATGTCGAGATGCATGGACAGTGCGGGAGCAGGGGCGGGGCCTATGCAACGCCCTGGAAGTACGTAGAAAACAGGGCCGCGTCCGACCGCAGAGACCCGCGACAGACCCACCCGGCTGGTGCATGGTGCGCGGCGAATGCGCCTCCATCTTGCCCTGTTCGCCCTCGTGTTCGTCAGCGCGTGCCGTGACGAGCAGGCAGGGCCCAAGCCGCGCGGGAATCGCCCTTCGCCTCCGGGTTCGCAGCCGCCGACGCCAACCCCGAGCGGCACCTCCCGTGCCCTCGACAGCCTGCCCGGCACGCTGAACTTCCCGTCGACGGCGACGTGGGCGGGCGGAACGATCAAGTACCTGGGCAGCCAGGTCGACCCGAAGAACCCGCAGCCGGGCCAGCCCGTCACGCTGAAGCACTATTTCCGCGCCGACGGACCGCAGCCGCAGGGCTACCAGTTCTTCGTTCACGTGGTGGACGGCAACTCGGGCCAGATGCTGGGCAACATGGATCACGAGCTGCAGAACGGCGCGGCGATGCTGGGCACCTGGCCTCAAGGGAAGATCATCGAAGACGTGCAGCAGATCGCGATGCCGAACTACCCCGGCCCCCTGCAGTTGCTGATGGGCTTCTGGCGGGGCGAGGAGCGCCTGCTCGCCGACCTGCCGCCCACGCATGACGGCAACCACCGCATCTTCGGGCCGAAGCTCGAAGGCCCGCAGGCTCCGTTGCCTGAGTACCGCGCGCCGCGCGCCGCGAAGCCGCCCACCCTCGACGGCAAGCTGGACGACGCGCAGTGGAAGACGGCTCCCGAAGTGACGCTGACGACCAGCTTCGACGGAAAAGAAGCGAAGCGGAAGACGCGCATGCGGCTGCTGTATGACGACACCAACGTCTACGTGGCGTTCGACTGCGACGACCCCGACGTCTGGGGCACGCTGCGCAACAAGGACGACGCCATCTACAACCAGGAGGTCGTCGAGGTGTTCTTCGACGCCGACGGTGATGGCGCGACGTACAACGAGCTGCAGGTCTCACCGCACAACGTGAACTTCGACGCCTCGTTCGTCGCGCGCCGGTCGGACCTGGACACCGCCATGAAGTGGGAGTCCGGGATGAAGACCGCCGTCGACGTGCGCGGCACCCTCGACAACGAGGGCGACACGGATCAGGGCTGGAGCGCGGAGATGCAGATTCCCATCGCGAACCTGAACAAGGTGCCGAAGGCGCCTCCGGCGAAGGGCGACATGTGGCGCTTCAACGCATACCGGCTCGAGCACTTCGAGCACTTCAAGCAGATCGAAGGGCAGTCGTTCTCGCCGCTCTTCGTCGGCGACTTCCACGCGTTGCCCCGGTTCGGCTGGCTCATCTTCGACTGAGGCCGAGGCGGTTGGTCGGCGCGCCCCGTTGCCATCAGGCTCGCAGCCTCTCTGTGTCGATGGGCGGACGAAGGGCTGCCAAACAGCCGATCGAGGGTGGGCACATGGCCTGCGTCGGAACGCTGACCTTCCACGACCGGGAGGGACAAGTGCTCCACACCACAGGCTGGCTGGAAAGCAGTTCACGCCCCCGAGTGGCGATGCGTACTATTGCCTTCGCGTCACGCCCTGACGCACCACCATGCCTGCGCTCTCCTTCGTTCTCCTGAAGTCCCCCGCTCAGGTCGACCCCGCTGCCGTCGTCTCGACCTTCACCCAGTTGTTCCCCGACGAACTCCCGCTCATGCACGCGCCGAGCAGCAAGGCCGACGTCACCGAGTTCCGCTCCGGCGACGCCGTCACGTTCGTCGCGCTGATGGACGCTCCGGTCCCCGGGGGCGAAGCCGACGAAGCCACCGTTCGGAGCCTCTCGTCTTTCCGCAAGGGCGGCTTCACGTTGCCTCCGCACCTGGGCCACCTGCTCGTCACCAGCCTCGGCGATCAGACGAAGACTGCCGACGGCCTCGCGCGCCACACGCAGCTCGTCGCCGCCATCACCAAAGCCAGCAACGCCGTCGGCGTCTACGAAGGCAGCGCCGGCGCGACGCACGACCCGAAGTTCTATGTCAGCGTCGCCACCGAGACGACGTACCCCACGATGTTGTGGAACGGCCTGAGCATGGTGCGCTCCCCAGAGCGCATCGAGTTCCTCTCGCTCGGCATGTCGCAGCTCGAGCTGCCTGATCTGCTCTTCGTCGCGACACCCGAAGGCGGCAACGAGGCGCTCTCGTTCTTCTTCGATCTGCTCGCGTACGTCGCCGGCCGCGGCGCGCCGATTCCCGAAGGCGAGACCGTCGGGCGCGACGAGAGTGAGAAGCTCACCGTTCGCTATGCGCCGTCGCCCATGGACGACGCGGTCGAGGTCGCTCGCATCTCGATGGTCGATTGAACCGACTCCAGCGGCCCGCTCGTCGAGGTCGTCGGAAGACTTCGGAGCACGTGACCTCGCAGCCTCGAGCACCTGCACCGCGAGGGCGTTCAGGCTCACAACAAAGTTCCCATGCGTCGCAGCGCCCGGTCCAGCCGCGCGGGCCCGTTCCGAATGGTGGGCCGACGCGCCTTCGCCTTCACGCCTCGATGAGGACGACGAGGCGCAGGCCCCGTCGAACGCGACCGCCGAGACGAAGCCCGCGTGCTGCGCCTCAACACCCCGAGACGAAGCCCGTTCCGTCCCCGGTCCGTCGGGGCTATGTGGCGCGCCATGCGCTTCGACACGCTCGCCATCCACGCAGGGCAGGACCCCGACCCCACCACGGGCGCCATCATGACGCCGGTCTACTTCACCTCGACCTACGTCCAGGACGGCCCCGGAGAACACAAGGGCTACGAGTACTCGCGCACCCGGAACCCGACCCGCACTGCCCTCGAGGCCTGCCTCGCCGCGCTCGAAGGCGCGAAGTTCGGCTTCTGCTTCGCCTCGGGCCTCGCCGCGACCGACTGTCTGATGCACCTGCTCGAGACTGGCGATCACGTCGTCGTCAGCGATGACGTCTACGGCGGCACGTTTCGCCAGTTCGACAAGGTCTTCAAGCGCATGGGCCTGTCGTTCTCGTTCGTCGACATGTCGAAGCCCGAGAACATCGTCGCGGCGATCACGCCGAAGACGAAGATGCTCTGGGTCGAGACGCCGACCAACCCCACGCTCAAGCTCATCGATCTCGCGCGCGCCGCTGAGATCGCCAGGAAGCACAAGCTCATCAGCGTCTGCGACAACACCTTCATGACGCCGTATTTCCAGCGACCGCTGGAGTTCGGCTTCGACATCGTCACGCACTCCACGACGAAGTACCTGAACGGCCACAGCGACGTCGTCGGCGGCTTCACCTGCACCAGCGATCAGGCCCTCTCGGAGCGCATCGCCTTCCACCAGAACGCCGTCGGCGGCACCCCCGGCCCGATGGACTCGTTCCTCGTGCTGCGCGGCGTGAAGACGCTCCACATTCGCATGGAGCGCCACCAGCAGAACGCGTTCAAGATCGCCGAGTGGCTCATGAAGCACCCGATGGTGAACAAGGTCGTCTACCCGGGCCTCACCACCCACCCGCAGCACGAGCTCGCGAAGCGCCAGATGTCGGGCTTCGGCGGCATGATGACCTTCGACATGAAGGGCGGCCTCGAGAACGCGCGCAAGTTCCTCAAGACGGTGAAGGTCTTCGCGTGCGCCGAGTCGCTGGGCGGCGTCGAGTCGCTCATCGAGCACCCGGCGATCATGACCCACGCTTCGGTGCCGAAAGAGAACCGCGAGAAGCTCGGCATCACGGACGGCTTCATTCGCCTCTCCGTCGGCATCGAGGACGCGCTCGACCTGATCGAAGACCTCGACCGCGGCTTCAAGGCGGTGTGACGGAGTGGGGCGGTGCGCTAGAAGGCAAAGTCCGTGACGTGCTTCGTCGTCCTCAGCCTGCTGTCGGGCATTCCACTGCCACAGGAATGTGAGCCCCCGGCTCTCCACGACCCTGCGCCGCTCAAGATGTTTGCACAGAAGAGCGGCACTTTGTCGGTCGGGCTCGATTCGGTCGCGACGTGGTGCTTCGACTCCGCTGGAGCGTGGACTGGTGGGAACCGCGCGGACCCGGGCAAGAAGGCGAAGCCGATCGATCCGAACGCGGCTGCGGTTGGTGATTGTGAGAGATCGCTCGCCTCATGCGACGCGGCGAAGGTGGCGCTGACGAACGACCTGGTCCAGGCGCTCGCTGATTCTCTCGCCGATCTCGAGCGGCCGTTCCGTGGCCAGAAGTACGTGCCGAAGCGCAGCGGGCTCGGTGAACGCCCGTCGCACACGGTGAACTGTGGGGAGCGTTCGCGGCCCGACTTGTTCGGTCAAGCGCAGGCCCGCATGGATCTCGCTCGCCTCGCGTCGATGGTTCAGAACGAGTACGCGAACTACAAGACGTGGCTCTTCACGAAGGGCCTCGAGTGCTCGCAGCAGGTGAGGGCCCGTGGAGACAGCACCCGGGTCGCGATGACGGTTGATGCTGCGACGAGTGGCGGTGGCTCGGCCGGAACAGGCAATGCTGGAGGGACTGCCGGGACGGTCGTCGGCGCGAAGGCGGGGACCGTCGGCAACGCGATGAAGTCGGGCGGTGCAGCGAACGCAGGCGGCGGGAGCGCCACGGCGAATATGGGAACCGCGACTGGCAGCGGCGGGGCGACGAACACGGGACTGGGCGCGCAGGCGGGCGTCGCCATGAACACCAGTACCAGCACGAACAGCGGCGGCGGGACGAACGCTGGAACCGCGACGAACACGGGGGCCGTGACGAACGCTGGAACCGCGACGAACACGGGCACCGCGACGAACGCTGGAACCGCGACGAACACGGGGGCCGTCACGAACGCTGGAACCGCGACGAACACGGGGGCCGTGACGAACGCTGGAACCGCGA
>JBBAQZ010000014.1:0-4049 GCA_040400045.1 Myxococcaceae bacterium | reverse complement strand
CGAACACGGGCGCTGTGACGAACGCTGGAACCGCGACGAACACGGGTGCTGTGACGAACGCTGGAACCGCGATGAACACGGTCGCCGCGACGAACACCGGCGCTGCGACGGACGCCGCTCCCGCGAAGACCATGCTCGACGCCTGGCGCGGGCTCGCTGCTCAGCGCGGCAAGTTCGAGCTCGACCGCGACTACACACTCGGGTTTCTGGCCTCGCGTGAACTCCGCGACTGCCGGTGCCAGCGCTCCAGTCCAGCCGGCATCGTCAGCAGACTCGAGGCTGGCGATGGCGTGCCCCAACTCGAGGCCGACCACCAGCGCGCCGTCGCGTGCGAACTCTGTCTCCAGAACGCCTTCGCAGGATGGCGCAGCCGCGCCCAGAGGCAGTGTGCGCTCGCGAACGAGCTGAGTCCCTACGAGCTCGAGGTCCTGCAGCGCAGCGACGATGGCAACGGTCTGCCTCCGCGCTGTATCCGCGACGCGATCGCCAAGCGTGGTCTCGACGCCGGCATCTTCATCGCCCCCCCGCCGTCCACCGCGAAGCCCGTCACGACCCCGACCACGCTCGCCGTCGTACAGCCTGCGGCCGAGGCCGGCGTGAAGTCGGCTGCTGCTCCAGCGCCGACCGGCATGCCCCGCTTCGAGCCACCCGGTCCGCTCGCCGACGGCTTCTTCCGGCCCTCGGAACCGGCCCCCATGCCGCTGCGTGAAGAAGGCCGGCTTTACGTGCGGGTCTTCATGAGCTCGACCTGCGCAGCCGACGTGTTGCCTGGGCCGATCCTCGCGCGCACGGGTGATCTCCTCCTCATCCCGTACGGGGCTCGCCAGCTCTCGCTGCGCAGCCCCTGTGGTGGGCTCGCCGAGGTGTACTGGGGCAAGGAGCCGACCCCCCGCGTCTCTGAAGTCTTCGGGCGGAATCAGCCGCTGCACCTGCAGTTCAAGCCTCAGTGACCATGGAAAACATCCCCGGCCAGTGGGTGAAGGGGGTCTTCCAGCGGGTGCTGTTCCAGGATCTCTCTGCCGAGCTGATTACCCAGCTGGCCGGCGCTGGACTCGACCTCTCCGCGCAGATCGCCGAGTCGTATCCGCGTCGGGTCTGGCACCGCTCGATCGAGCTGACCGCCGATTCGCTCTTCCCCGAGGTGGCCCACGAGAAGCGGCTGCGCAAGCTCGGCCAGCACATCATCCAATCGCTCGAGTCCCGCAGGCTGGTGAAGGGCCCGTGGTTGGCGATGGCGAAGTTGATGGGGCCGCGTCGGGCGCTCAAGCAGGCCGCCGAGCTGGGCGCTCCGAACAGCCCGATCCGCCTCGAGTTGAAGGAGCGAAGCTCGCGCGAGGTCGAGATCACCATCGCGGAAGATCAACAGGCCGAGTTCCTCGCCGGCCTGCTCGAGGCGCTCGTCGCCGCCCTTGGCGGCAAATCGCCCCACGTCAAGGTCGAGTCGGTCACGAAGGGACACTCGGTGTTTGCCGCGAGCTGGCGGTGACGAATGAGGGCGCTGTTCCCGCTCCTCGAGGCGCCTGACGATCGGGTCGTGCTGCGCGTGGGCGATCAGGCCCTCACCGCCGCGCACCTTCACCGGCGGTGCGTCGCTCACGCCCGGGCCCTTGCCGCGAGCTCGACACCGCGTGGAGCCCACGTCGGCGTGTGGACGCAGCCGTCCATCGACACCTGTGTCGCGTTGATCGCGAACGCCGCGACTGGCTTCGTGACGGTGCCGCTCGACCCGAAGCTCGGGCCACGCGAGCTCGGGCACCTCGCGAGGGACTCGCAGCCGGTCGTCACGGTCGCAGCCGATCCCGAGTCGGTGAAGGACAAGCTCCCCGGCGTGCCTCTGCTCGCCGTGACGAAGGCCGAGTCCGAGGGCTCGGTGAACTGGCGGCAGGCCGATCGAGCCCCGCTCCTGGTGCTCTACACTTCAGGCACGACGGGCCTGCCAAAGGGAGCGCTGATCGCCGCGTCGTCGGTGGCGTTCGATCTCGACGGGCTCGCGAAGGCCTGGGCGTGGACGCACGAAGACACCGTCGTGCACGCGTTGCCGCTGTTCCACGTGCATGGCCTGGTGCTCGGGTTGTTTGGGGCGCTGCGGGTGGGCGGTGCGCTCCACTGGTTGCCACGCTTCGAGCCGGCCCTCGTCGCGCAGGCCCTCAGCGCCCGGCGCTCGATGTTCTTCGCGGTGCCGACGATGTACCACCGGCTGTCCGAGGCAGCCGCTGGCGACCCGTCGCTCGTGGCGGCGCTCCAATCAGCCCGGGTGCTGGTGAGTGGTTCGGCAGCGCTCCCGCAGCGTGATCAACTTCGCCTCGAGCAACTGACCGGGAAGCGCGTCATCGAGCGGTACGGCCTCACCGAGACGATCATCAACACGGCGGTGCGAGCGGGCTCAGCGTTCCCCTCGGGTTCGGTCGGCCAGGCGCTCGACGGCATCGAGCTCAGCCTCGTCGACGACGCGCGCCAACCCACGCCAACTGGATCGATGGGCGAAATCGCCGTCCGCGGGCCGAACGTGTTTCTCGGCTACCTGAACCGGCCCGACGCCACGGCTGCGGTGCTCGACGCAGATGGGTGGTTCTTCACGGGCGATCTCGCCACCATCGACGACGCAGGCCACGTGCGCATCGTCGGCCGGCGCGCGACCGATCTCATCAAGTGCGGTGGCTACAAGGTCGGCGCCGGAGAGGTCGAGGCGGCGCTCCTCGAGCATCCCCTCGTGCGGGAAGCGGCGGTGGTGGGCAGGCCGGATCCCGATCTCGGGGAACGCATCGTCGCCTTCGTCGTCGTCTCGGGAACCGTGGCCCCGAAGCAGCTCGAGGACCATGTCGCGGCCCTGACGTCTCCGCACAAGCGGCCGCGCGAGGTGCACGTCGTCGCCGAGTTGCCGCGCAACGCGATGGGCAAGGTCGTGAAGAGCCGGCTCCCGTAGCGCTCGTTCGCTGCACCGCGGCAACGCCCTCGAAGCCGCCCGGAAATTCCGCGTGAATGTCTCCAGGCGCTCCCTGCACTGAAGCGCACAACGACGCCGGCGTTCCTGGAGGGGCCGGTCGCCAGCGTCGTGAAAAGGGCAAACACATGACGAAGCGTGAAGCGTGTCCGCGAGCTGCGGCGCACGGGCTGGGGTGGTCTGTCGTGATGGTGGGACTCCTGGCGGGCTGCGCCGACTCGGGGCCCCGACTCCAGCTGCAGGTGCCGCGGGCGCCTCGTTCGTCATCGGCGCTCGGGTCGGCCACCACGCCGAGTGTTCCGGCGAACGCGACCTTCGATGCCCCGGTGATCGACGCCAACAGCTGGAACGGCACGCCCATCGGTACGGGCTCGTTCAGCGTCGCGTTGACGCCCACCGCGTCGGGAGGCCCGTCGAGCATCGCCTTCACCGCGCCACAGGGGACCGATCGCTACGTCATGATCGGTGACTTCAACTCGAGCACTCGCAGCGGGCTCGCGCTCATCTCGGACACGGCGTGGGTCGTCGGCGCCAACGCGCTCAACGGCACCACGAAGACCGCCGTCGTCTTCGACACCTCGAACGGCAACGTCACCGGCATCGCGCGCGTCGGCACTGTCACGCTGACGGCGGCGGGTACGTCGCTCGGCCAGCGCGTCACCGGCTCCCTCTCGGCCAGCTTCGTTCCCTACTCCGCGATGCCCGGGTGCGCCGTCGACGCCGATTGCTCGCCGGGTGAGGTCTGCCGGGGCGGCCAGTGCGTGCGCGCCACGCCGCCCGGCTGCTCGGCGAGCTCACAGTGTGCCGCTGGCCAGAGCTGCCAGTCCGGTGCCTGCGTTCAGTCGCAGCCGCAGGACGCCGGCCCCGGCCCGTCGTGCCTCACGGACCGCGACTGCGGCGTGAACCAGGGCTGCAACTCCGGCCAGTGCGTGGCCGTCGCGCCGGGTTGCACCGCGAATGCGCAGTGCGCTCCCGGCGAGGCGTGCGTCGGCGGCGCCTGCGTCACCTCGAACCCCGGCTGCACCTCGAATGCACAATGCGCTGCGGGCCAGTCGTGCGTCGGCGGCGCCTGCGTCACCTCGAACCCCGGCTGCACCTCGAATGCACA
>JBBAQZ010000013.1:158771-164415 GCA_040400045.1 Myxococcaceae bacterium | reverse complement strand
CCCTTCCCGACTTCCCCGACGTCGCCGCGCTGGCGAACGAGATGCTCGCCCAGAAGCAGATCGCCCGGTTGCCATCAGCTGCGGATGCCGCTTTCAACCCTGGAGCGGGGCCGCGCTGGGACTCGACTCGTTCGGCTCACACTGACATCGGCCTGATGTTCTGGGGCGCGCGAGTCGAACTCGATGACGCCTGCGCCGCGATACGCCGGTGGGTGACCGCCACGTTCGGGTGAAGGCGAACCGACTGGGCCGCCCTGCTCCACCTCTTCGGCTCTCGGTAGGGCATGCGCGCCCAATGAGCGTGCTCGAGCGGCGAATCCGGCAAGGAATCCGGCACCTGCCGGATTTCAGGAGAGGCCGATCTTCGGCTCGGAATCCGGCAACGAGTCCGGCAACGGTTGCCGGACTCCCGTGCTGCACGGGGCCTGCCGCCGCGAAGCGGGCCATGAATAGGGCCATCGTGGCCTGATTCGCAGCTCCTTTGACCCAGGACCGCAAGCGACCTCCCCCTGGCCTGAGTGCAGCGACCTATGGGGCCCCCATTCGTGCATGGACGGAGCGAACTTGATCGAGCTGGCCGATCAATTCCGAGGCGCGACGCGCGGTTGCACGCGAATGGACGGCGCGAGCGAAGTTGTGGTGACCAGAAAACCCCGCAGAGAGTGGTTCGCAGCTCGCTCCCTACGCGGAGCTACCAAAGGCAAAGCGAAGAAGTAGCCGAACCACAGGCTCGTCGACCGGGGCTCACGCCGGCGCGGTCGACGGTCCAGATTTCTGCGGATCTGCGTGACCGCCTACAGCTGGAGGTGCAAGACGCAGGACCGGTGCGTCCCTGGGGCCCGCTCGGCGCTCAGCGAAACACCTCGAAGAACGTGCGAGGCGTCTTCTTCTTGCGGACGCAGCGGATGTCGTCGCTGAGGTAGCAGGCAGAGAAGCCGAGCCGACGCTGACCCGTCGAGGTTTTGCCCGAGCGATGCCAGACCAGGTTGTGCAGCAACACGCTCTCGCCGGCCTCGACTGGCAAGCGAACGACCTTCGCGTCGACATCGTGCCGGAGCACCACGTCGTCAGGCACCACGCCTCCGAGCGGCGTCGAGAGCCCCCAGCGATGCGAGCCGGGAACGACTTCGAGACAGCCACCTGACGAAGGAGCGTCATCGAGCGCCGTCCACACCTGCACTTCGGGATCACGACTGAGGCCCCACAGCCTTCCCCCGTCCTGATGCCACGGAATCTCGGAACCGCCGCCAGCCGCCTTGTTGAAGATGATCGCGCGGTAGAGCGTGACGCGCCCGGGAATGAGCGCGCGCACCAACGGCTCGAGTGACGGGTGCCCAATCAACTCGCGAAACTGCTCGTCCAGTTCCAGCTTCTCGAGCTTGCGGTAGTTCAGCGAAGGCCCCTGCCAGCCCAGCCCGAGCGGCGCGTCGCGGTAGTCGCCGGTCGAGGTGTCCATCTGGAAGAAGAGCCCCGGCCACGTCACCTGCCCCAGCATCAGCTCGACCGCGCGGGTCCGCAGGCGCGCCAGCGTGGCGTCATCAACCACCCGACCCAGCTTCACGAAGCCATGGGTTCGCCACGCCTCGATGGCAGCGGACACGTCGATCATCGCGCGGAGGTCGCGGCGGCGCCGGTGAAGTCGCGAGTGGCAGCGTCGAGGGCTGCGAGGACGTCTGGGGTGAGCGCCTTCGCCGCGGCCGCCACGCCTTCCTCGAGGTGCGCACGCGTCGCTGGGCCAAGGAGCACCGCGTTCACCCCCTCACGCGAACAGACCCACGCCATCGAGAGTTCGAGCAGCGAGAGCCCTGCCGTTTTCGCGATGGAGGCACACCGTCTCGCCAACGCGTTCATGGCGTCGGAGCCGTAGCGCTGGTGATACAAGCCGTTCTTCACGAGCCGCGCGTTCTTCGGCACCGTCAGCTCCGGGTCACGCGCGAGCAAACCACCCGCGAGCGGGTTGTAGAGGGTCGTCTCGATGGGGCAGCCCCGCGTGAACGCGAAGTACTCGAGCTCGAGCTGCCGCATCACGAGGTTGTACCGCACCTGGGACTGCGTTGGCCGCGTGAGCCCACGCGCGTCACACAGGTGATTGAGTTCACCGAGCTGCGACGCCGAAAAGTTCGAGACGCCCCACGCGCGCGCCTTCTTCGACTCGAGCACCGTCGAGAGTCCATCGAGGGTCTGCTCGAGCGGCGTCGCCGGGTCCGGCAGATGAAGCAGGTAGACGTCGACGAAGTCCGTCCCCAGGCGCGCCAACGACTCGTCGAGCGAGGCGACGACGCGCGCGGCCGACAGGCCTTCCCGTTTCCACGCGCCGACCTTCGTCGTCAGCACCACGCGCTCCCGGCGTCCGGCCAGGGCCCGACCGACGATTCGCTCGCAGTCCCCCTCGGCGTACAGGTTCGCGGTGTCGAAGTGGGTGACGCCCAGCTCCAGCGAACGTTCGATGATTCGCCGCGCCTCGGCCTCGGGCGTTCGCCTGCCGAAGTTCATCGTCCCGAGAGCCAGTCGTGCGCGCACACGGCTTCATACGACGCGCCTATGCTGGGGCGCAGCGATGTCGCTCTCCATCACGGTGCTCGAGGTGCCCGCACGCTTCGACGACCTCGAAGGCCGCGTGGCGTGGATTGAAGAACACCTCTCCAGCAAGCCGCCCGGCGACGTCGTCGTGCTCCCGGAGACCTGCCTGACTGGCTACGTCTCGGACTCAGGGGACTTCGACCTCTCGCGTTTCGCCGAGCCGCTCGAAGGCCGACAGCTCGCGGCGCTCCGGGCGATCGCGGCGCGGTTCGACACCACGGTGATCGGCCCCGTCATCGAGCGCGACGGACTGCAGTGCTTCAACGCCGAGGTCGTCGTGACGCCAGACGGCGCAGTGAACGCGCACTACCGCAAGAGGCACCCGTGGATGCCCGAGACGTGGGCTGCCGCGGGCACCCTGCCCTTTCCCGTGTTCGAGCTCGCTGGGCTGCGGTGTTCCATCGCCGTCTGCTTCGATGTGCACTTCCTGGCGGAGGAAGCCGTCGATGTGTTGCGAGAAGTCGAGGTGTTGTTCTTCCCGTCCGCGTGGGTCGACAGCGAGGGCGACTCGCGACCGGGCCACCTGACCGCGCTGGCGCAGCAGTTCGAGCTCACGATCGTCAACGCCAACTGGGGCGTCGGGAGCCCACGCGTTCCCGGCCAGGGAGGTTCGATGATTGTCGTGCCGTCGGGAACGATCCTCGCCCGGACGAAGTCGCGCAGCACCCGCCTCGACGTGCACCTCGATTGACGCGAGGGAGCCGGTAGGTCATTGGCCCTCCATGGGTACCCTCTCTTCGCTTCTGCCTGCCGCCATCGACGCGCGCGCGGCCCTCATCGACGCCGAACATCATTCCGCCTGCCGGCTCTTCAACGGCTTCGTCGAAGGCCTGCCCGCCCTCGCCCTCGATCTCTATGGCACCACGCTCGTCCTCCACGATCACTCGGACGCGAAGACCGGTGACGAGGCGCTCGCGAAAGAGGCGCTGCAGGTCGCGAAAGAGAAGCTGCCCTTCATCCAGAGCGCGCTGTGGAAGGTGCGGAACTCGGAGAACACCGAGTCTCGCAACGGCGTGATGCTGCTCGGCGACGAGAAGCAGCTGTGCCGGCGCGTGATGGAAGACGGCGTCTGGTACGCGCTCGCGCTGCGCCGCAACCGTGACGCGAGCCTGTACCTCGACACCCGCGGCCTGCGGGCGTGGGCGAAGGCGACGCTCACCGGCAAGCGCGTGCTCAACACCTTCGCGTACACGGCCAGCCTCGGCGTGGCGGCGAAGGCGGGCGGCGCGAGCGAGATCGTCAACACCGACTTGAACAACGCGTTCCTCACCATCGGCCGCGATTCATGGTCGATGAACAAGTGGCCGGTGAAGCGACCTGAGTTCCGCTCCGGCGACTTCTTCGACGTCATCGGGCAGCTCAAGCGCGAGCGCCGCCTCTTCGATTGCGTGTTCGTCGACCCGCCGCTCTTCTCCGTCACTGAGCAGGGGCGCGTCGATCTCGTCGCCGACATGGAGCGCCTGCTGAACAAGGTTCGCCCGCTCATCGCACACGAGGGTTTTCTGGTCGCCGTGAACAACGCGGTGTTCGTGCCTGGCTCCGACTTTCAGGCCGTGCTCGACCGCATCTGCGGCGACGGCTTCATGACGCTCGAGCGCCGCGTCGACGCGCCCCTCGACTTCGTGGGCACCGAGTCGACCCGCGTCGGCAAGGCGCCCGCAGACCCCGCGCCGTTCAACCACTCGACGAAGATGGCAGTGCTGCGCGTGAACAGGAAAGACGCCAGGCGGTAGAGCTCGACATCCCTCAGTCGACCACCAGCACTCGGCCAACTCCCGGCAGCCGCGTCGGCGACGACGCCCCGGGGCAGGTGCGACGAATGAACGTGCTCCACACGAAGAGCGCCTCGCCCTGGGGCCCGAGCGCGGCGGTGGCTGCGCCGGCGTACCAGCTGGCGAGGACGGCGGGCCCCATCGTGCAGCCCTGCACGGTGCGCGGATCGAGCTCCATGGCGAGCTGAGTGGTGGTGTCGACGACCTGGGTCTGCCAACCCGCCCCGTCGCCACAGTTGTTGGTGCAGATCGACACCTGGATGTCCGTGACGGTGGCGTGCAGCATGACGAGCCCACCCGTGGCGCTGACGAGCGCGAGCGACTCCAGCCCGTCGTCAGTGGTCGCGAAGCGCACGCCGCCCCACGACGCTCCCGACAGACAATCGCTTGCAGCGGAGTCACACGTCCACACGTTGAGCTTCTGTGCGCCGCTGCCCTGGACCATGCCCTGGTTGAAGGCGAGCGCGATCGAGCCGGCGGGCGAAACCGTCATCGCGACGTCTCGGGCGCTCCCGACGAGCGCGAAGGTGGACTCCTGCCAGTTCGTGGCAGTCGTACAGGCGCTCGCGCAGCGTCGGTAGACGAAGCCACCGCCGGGGCGAAGCAGCGCCATGTGCAGGGTGGTTCCACTCGAGGCCAACGTCTCGGTGCCGTCCGTGTCACGAAGGAGACCTGCCTGCCATTGACTCGCGGCGGAGCAATTGCTCCCACAGCTGACCAGCCAGGCATCAGCGGTCGACGACCGTGAGGAGCTCAGGAGCGAGATCCGGCGGTGTCGACGACGAGGCTCCCGCGCAAGGCGAAGTTGTCAGCGACCACGGCGGTGATGTCGGTCTGAGTCCACGTGGAGTTCGCAGAGCAACCGGGCGCGCAGGTCGCGTAGGTGAGCGGTTGCGGGGCCGACGTCGACGAGAAGTCGAGCAGCCGGAAGATCGCGTGCAAACGACCATCTGGCCCGGCCGCGAGCTTCACGTCTTCGACCACACTCGAGTGCGCACGAACGGTGCTGATGGCCCAGCTCGCCGGCGTCGCACAGTTGGAGTCGCAGCGCGCGTAGAAGACCCCCGACTGGGGCGCGGCGGCCTTGAAGAGCAGGTGCTTCACGCCGTCGGCAGTGATGACGGCCCACGGGCTGTCGAAGCCGAGTTGGTCGATGCGGAAGGGGACTGGTGCAGCCGCACCGCCAGCGCTCCCTGCGGTTCCTCCTCCACTCGATCCGCCGGCAGTCGTGCCACCACCGACCGAGGCACCTGCCGTCCCGCCGGCAGTCGATGCACCCGCGGTGCCGCCGC
>JBBAQZ010000013.1:155271-158671 GCA_040400045.1 Myxococcaceae bacterium | reverse complement strand
CAGTCGAGCCTCCGCCAGTCGAGCCTCCGCCAGTCGAGCCTCCGCCAGTCGAGCCTCCGCCAGTCGAGCCGCCGCCAACGAGCGTGAGACCTCCGGCCGAGCCGCCTCCGGTTCCGCCGTTCCCACCAGGAGGGCACCCCACCAGCATCGCTGTGAACGCAACCCACAGAGCTCGTGTCATGCGCCTGTTTCTATATCGACGACTCGCTCCTCATGGCACCTTGACGTTGAAGCTCCGGAGCTCGTGAGGTGAAAGCAGCACCTGTGACTTCACGCCCTGTCGCCTTCGACGCCGACTACTACCGCCGCTACTACGAGAACCCCGAGACACGGATCTACGATCAGACCCGCCACGCGCACCTCATCGAGGGCGTGCTCGGGCTCATCGCGTGGTTCGGGTGGCCGCTGCAGTCGGTGCTCGACGTCGGCGCGGGCGTGGGTTGGTGGAAGACGTGGCTCAAGGAGCACCGGAAGCACGTGCGCTACCTCGGCACTGAGCTAGAGCCCTCCATCTGCAAACGGTACGGGCACCAGCAGGCCGACATTCGCCGTTGGCGCCCGGACCGGACGTTCGATCTCGTCGTGTGTCACGGCGTGTTGCCATACGTGGAAGACGCGGGCCTGCCCTCGGCGATCGAGAACCTGGCGGCCAGCTGTGAAGGGTTTCTGTACCTCGAGGCGATCACGAAGCGTGACGTCGCGGGCAACGTCGACACCGACCTGACCGACACCCGCGTGCATCAGCGCTCGGGTGCGCTGTACCGGAAGCTCCTCGCGCCACACTTCCGTCAGGTGGGCGCGGGGTTGTGGGCGAAGCGAGACGCGGCGCTCGTGTTCTACGAGCTCGAGGTACCTGTCGAGCGCGGCTGAGCCTCAGGGGTCTTTGGCCGGTCGAGGTCGACGGCGAGACCCTACGCACGCTCGACATCCCACGCAGGCGCTTCCGAGAGCGCTCCGACCTTCGACGAGAGTCCGACAAGGACTCGCAGTATCCGGGTCAGGCGAAGGGCGTTCCTGCGGATCCAGGCAGAGGCCTCAGGGGGGTGCCACCGCGTCCCAGAAACCACCTTCCGCGTTCCGCCAGCCCGTGCCGGTCGTCACCACCGAGTCGAGCTGAAGGAACGGCTCAGGCGCCGACACCCCAGTCCACCTCGGAAGGCTGCCCCCGTTGGGATCTCCCGTCGCGGCGAAGCGTGTCCACGCACCGAGGATCGACGCCTCGACTGCGGAATCTGCCGCCGGTGGCATCGGCAGCAGCTCGGACAACTTCTGGAACACGGAGCTGAGTTCGAGACCATGAAACGCACCGCGCGCCGGGACGATCGCGCGAGAGAAGAGGTATCGGTACACGGGCACACCGGGCTGGCCGCGCGCAGCGACTCGCGAGGCGATGCGCGCCTGACACCCGAAGAAGGCGTCGGTGGTCACCTGCACCAGGGCACGCCGCGGACTTCCGTAGGTGGCAGACGGGTACAGCATCATCGCGCGATCGGTGAGCGCGGCTCCGACGAGACCGGTCAGCGCAGCGCGGTACTCGGCTTCCGTCGTGATGAGCGGCGTCGAGACACCTGTCTCTTCCGAGTTCGATCCGATGACGATCGGGACCTTGTGGTGGGTTCCGCCGCGAAGCGCATCGGCAGGCACCTGCGGCAGCACCTTCCCGTCGACCACCGGGCCCCAGCTCACGGGCGGCCGTCGTCCACCTACGACAACGGGCACCGGATACGCGCGAATCAACTGCTCCGGCGTCAGCGCGCGAAGGCAGACCGGCACGTCCCCTGCGGTGTGACAGCCGGTGCCCGGCAACCACATTGCAGCCTCGGCGCGTCGGACCGCCGGTTGAAGCGCCGACGAGCACGAGCCTGACTGCACCAGCGCTCGCTGGAACAGACCCGCGGAGCCGGGCATCGCGAGGTGGGTGCACGTGTTCACCGCACCTGCGCTCTCACCGAAGAGCAACACGCGCGACGGATCTCCGCCGAACGTGGCGACGTTTCGCTGCCCTCGACGTCTCCTCCGGCTTCAGCGTGATTCCGCGTCACCCTGGCGCCGAGCCCGCTCAGTCTGCGCGTCGTGGGTTGGCGCCAAGGCCCGCAGCCCGTCGCACGAAGTGGTGTGGTTGGTCGCGTGTGGGCCCCTCGAGCGCGCGGGCGCTACGGCCGAATTTCGACGATCTGTTCGGTCGGCGACGAGGTGAGCACTCCGTCCGAGACGGTGAAGAAGAAGCGCACCTTGCCGGAGCTGGTCCCCTCCGTCGTGAAGACGAAGTCGCCGGTCCGCTGGTCGACGAGGCGAACGGTGCCGACCTCTGGCGGGTCGACGATCTTGAAGGTGACGGGCTTGCCCTCGCGGTCGACGCCCTGGAGCCGCCCGGTCATGCTCCCGCGGAAGGGGCACATGATGAAGTTGGTGACGCCGAAAGGTGGGTCGTCGACCGGCCGGACGTCGACGAGCATGGTGCCGCTGCCAGACGCGCCGGACGTGTCGACGGCGCTGAAGGTGAAGGAGTCTGGGCCACTGTAATCGCGCGAGGGCGTGTACACGAACGACCCCTTCTCTGGGTCGCTCACCACCACCGTGCCATGCAGCGGCTGGCGAGCGAGCTGGAAGCGCAGTGAGTCCCCGTCGAGGTCAGCGCCCTTGAAGGTGCCCGTGACGGCGGTGTCCTCGTCGGTGGTGATGGAGCCAGAGGCGGCGGTCGGCGCGTCGTTCTGCGGTGCGATGGAGACGGTGACGCGTGCCGGGCTGGAGGAGGCCTTGCCGTCACTGACCGAGACTCCGAAGGTCTCGGTGCCGTTCGCGTTTCGCGCTGGCGTGAACCGGACGATGCACTTCGCAGCGTCGAGCACCTCGGCCTTGCCAGTCGCGGGAGGCTGGGTCACCGAGCAGGTGAGGGGATCTCCGTCGAGATCGGAGCCGACGAGCTGCCCTTCGACGACCTTGTCTTCGACGGTGCTCAGGGCGAGCTCGGTTGCGACGGGTGAGTCGTTCACGGCCACGATGCGCACGTTGACCTGGCCGGCGACGGTGGTGACGTGATCTCCGACGTCGAACGTGAACCCATCTTCGCCGTTCACGTTTTCCCTCGGGACGAAGCGGAAGGCGCCAGTGGCCGGGTCGAGGAGCGTGAGCTGGCCAAGAGTCGGCTTCGAAAGGAGGCGGAAGGTCAGCGGGTCACCGTCCGGGTCCGTAGCGGGCAGTCTGGCCTCGAGCACCTCGTCTTCGTTGGTCACGAGGGTGATGGGCTGCGTCCGGGGCGGCTCGGAGACGGCGGTGACGGTGACGCTGACGGCGGCCGCGGTGGACGTCGCGCCGTCGGCGACATCGATGGAGAAGGCGTCTGTGCCGTTGAAGTCGTGGGCCGGGGTGTACGTGACGGCTCCAGACGAGGCATCGACGC
>JBBAQZ010000013.1:0-155171 GCA_040400045.1 Myxococcaceae bacterium | reverse complement strand
GGACAGCACGACGGGCTTCGTCACCGGGGCGTCATTCACCGCTTTGACGCGCACGGTGAGGGACGCTGTGGACTTCAGCTTTCCGTCGGAGACGGTGCAGGAGAAGGCGTCGTCGCCGTTGAAGTCGCTCGCGGGCGTGTAGCGGAAGGCCCCGGAGGTGGCCTCCAGGCTGACCGAGCCGTGCCTCGGCTTCTCTGTGACGGCAAAAGACAGCGTATCTCCGTCGACGTCGCGTCCCGCGCAGGAGCCGTCGAACGGGACGTCTTCGTCTGACGAGAAGGTGGCGGCGTCGGTGACAGGAGCATCATTCACGGCGGTGACGGTGACGCTGACGGCGGTCGCGGTGGACGTCGCCCCGTCGGAGACATCGATGGAGAAGGCGTCGGTCCCGTTGAAGTCGTGGGCCGGGGTGTACGTGACGGCTCCAGACGAGGCATCGACGCGGGCCTCCCCGTGCGCGGGCGGCGCCGCCACCTTGTAGGAGAGCGCATCCTTGTCGACGTCCGAAGCCACCACCTTGCCTTTGACGGACGAGTCTTCTGCGATGGACAGCACGACGGGCTTCGTCACCGGGGCGTCATTCACCGCTTTGACGCGCACGACGACGCGGAAGGATTCGGACCGCTTGCCGTCGCGCGCCTCGACGATGAAGGCGTCGGTCCCTGTGATGTCGGGTCTGGGGGCGTAGCTGAAGGCGCCGTCCTGGCCGACGGAGACCTTTCCAAGCGAGGGCGGCTTCTTCAGCATGAAGGAGATCACCCCAGCGTCAGCGAGCAACGAGTCGATGCGGCCTTGCGCCTCGGTGTCCTCGGCGATCTGAAGGTCGATGACCCGTGGATCCGACGTGCCGCCATCAGGCTGCGCCCTCAAGCTCAGGGTGACCAACAGAACGATCATCATCCGCTCCTTCTTCACTCACGAGCGCAGGTGCAGTCTAGGACTCACCTCGAGGAACCGCGAGCCTGGCGGGCGCAGCACCTTCGAGAGGGCTCCGATTTCGCCGGCAGGCGGCTGCCTCAACGTACCGCCAGGGCCTGAGCGCTATTTCACGCCGAGCAACTGCTTCACCTCAGCGATCGGCTTACCGCCGTACAGCGCCTTCACCTGCAGCAGGGTTCCGAACGAGCGGGTGATCATGCGATCGACGTAGAGCGTACCGTCGAGATGGTCGAGCTCGTGCTGGAGAATGCGCGCAGGCCACCCGCGAACCCGCCACACCTGTGACTTTCCGTTCTCATCGAGGCCCGACACCTCGACCTCTCGCCAGCGCTCGACCAACCCTGCGAAGCCGGCGACTGACAGACACCCCTCGAAGAAGGTAACGCGCTCATCGCCGATGGGGGTGAGCGTCGGGTTGATGATGACGCGCAACGGAACTGGCCGGCGTTCACGCTCGTCACGCTCTCGGGGTGTCAGCGACGCTTGCAGCGTTTCCGGATCCTCCAGCACGAGGACTCGGAGCGAAACACCCAGCTGCGGCGCTGCGAGGCCGACTCCGGGAGCCTTCCGCATCGCGTCCGTCATGCGCGCGATCAACTGCTGAAACTCAGGCGTCGCGATCTGCTCGACGACGACATCCGCCGCGCGCACACGGAGCACCGGGTTCCCGGTCTGGATGATGGGGTTCTCGAGCACGTCCATGGACCTTCCCGACTTCATCACCGTGCCGCTGGTCGCGCAGGCCGTGGTGAAGACCGCGATGATGACGAGGTATTTCATGTCTCTGGGCACCGGACCGGAGGGAGGCACCGCTTCGCCGACAAACGTTCCCTCAGGGCGCGGTGACGACCTCGACGTCGATGGTGCGCGCCTGCCCCGCGATGGTGAGCACGCCTTGCGCACCCGCGAGCGGACCTGCGCCAGCGAGCCGCACGACGACGCGGCCATTCGCCCGAGCCACGCACCCACGCTGCGTCGCGCTCGAACAGTCGGGCAACGCAGCCCCTGCCTCGGCAAAAGCCGTCTGTGCGCCGGGCGTCGACTCGTAACGGGTGCCGTCACGCTCGACGAAGGCCTCGGTTCCACCCGGCGCCCACAGCAACACGCGTTCGTTCTTCACGTCATCGAGATCGACCGTCGGCGCGTCGGCGGGAACGAGCGTGTCGACGCGATCCGGGAGCCGGGGAATCACGGCCCCTCGCTTGAGCCACAGCGGCAGCTCACCCATCGCGGCGGTCGCCATGAGATCGACCGGCCCCGTCACCGACGCTGAGCCGTCGAGGGCGACCCAGGCCCCGGTCGGCAGATGGACGGCTCGCTTCGTGGCGCCTTCATCGACGATGGGCGCGACCAGCAGCGAACGGCCGAGCACGTACTCATCGGAGATCGTCCAGGTGGCGGGGTCCTGCGGCGCCTCGAGGAAGAGCCCGCGAATGATCGGCAAGCCCGTCTCTTCGGCTTCGCGGCTCAGCCCGTCGAAGAAGGGGAACAGCTGAATGTGGAACTTCGCCCAGCGCCGGTAGTGCGCGAGCGTCTCAGCGTCCTTCTCGAGGTTCCAGTTGTCGCGCGGGTCGATACCGTGGTGCGTGCGCATGACGGGCGCGAGCGCACCGAGCGACGTCCATCGAAAGAAGAGCTCCTTCGTCGAGTTCGGGTTGGTGCCTGACTGGTAGCCCGCGATGTCGTGGCCGTAGGTCGAGACGCCGGCGAGGCCGAGGTTGATGCCCATCGGGAGCACCGTGAAGAGGCCGTCGTCTCGCTGGAAGCTGGTGCGTTGATCGCCAGCCCACACGACGGGCGCGTAGCGATTCGCGCCGAACCAGCCTGCGCGAGAGAAGAAGAGCAGCCGCTCGCCGTTGGGGTCGCGCTCCTTCATCACCTCGGCGTTCAGCTTCACCCACTCGGTCGTGTAGCGGTTGTGCGCCTCGAGGGCGTTCTCGCCGCTGGCCAGCACCGCGTCGTGCGGCAGCCATTCGCCGTAGTCCGCCATCCACCCCTTGAAGCCGACATCGAGCGCCTGCCGCAGGTAGCCCTTCACCCACTCGCGCGTCTCAGGCCGCGACAGATCGGCCAGGCCGGTCGGCTTGAAGGTGACGCCGTCGAACAGGTACGTCTTGCCCTTCTCGTTCTTGACGAAGTGATCGCCCGCGCTGGCCTCGGCGTAGACGCGCTCGTTCTCGACGATGAAGGTGTTGAAGTATGCCTGCCAGTCGATGCCCGCGCTCGTGAGCTCCCGGGCGATGGCCTCTGCGTCCGGGTACAGGGTGCGATCGAGATCCCACTCCTCTTTCAGGCGATAGCCCTGTGCGTTCTCGCGACCTCCACGGAAGTCCTCGGTCCAGATGGCTGACGACGGCACGTCGTTGTCCCTCAGGTACTTCGCAAACCGGCGCACTTCCGCCGGACCGAAGATGGCGTCGTTCCACGGCGCGAAGGCGACGGGGGCAGGCTTGAGCTGCCGGCCGAGGATCCCCGCCGTCGCGCGCGTGAGCGCCTGCGCCGGAGCGTCGCCATGGAAGAGCCAGAGCGTGAAGCTGTTGGCCCAGGCCTCGACCCGCCAGGCCCCCGTGTTCACGCTGCACAGCTCGAAGACCGAGCGCGCGTCGGTCTGCGCGACGGCGATGAAGCCACGATTCGACAGGAAGGTCGGCATGCCGTAGCTCGACGCGTGCCGCGTGCCTTCCAGCATCCAGGCCTCGGGGTACTCGTCGTCGGTGGTGCGTTTGCCGATGCCGGGCTCGCTCGTCCACAACGCCACCGTGTGGCCCCGGTGATCGACGCCGTCAGCCTGCGCGCCGAAGCCGAGGAAGTGATCGGTCTCGGCACAGGCGAACGCGAGCGACAACCGGTTCATGGCCGGGTCCTTCGCGGCGAACTTCAACTCCAGCGCCCCTGCCGTCGCGCGCGCTTCGACGCTGACGACCGCCGCGCCTGCAGAGTCCCGATAGCTCCCCTTCGCGAGGTCCGTCGCCACGCTGTCCCACGCGAAGTCCGTCGCCTCGGTCCACGCTTGATTCCCGTCGGTGATCTTCCAGCTGCCGAACTGCATCTCGTGACGCGCGCGCGCGTTTCGGACCGCGGCCTGGGCATACGCCCCCGCGCCCGACGTCCCACGCAGCAGCTCGACGGCGCCGGCCTTCACCGCCAGGCTCTTTCCATCTGACGGCAACGAGAAGTTCGACAGCTTCGGGGCAGCGGGAGCACAGCCGAGCAGCACGGCGAGGACGAAGCCAGAACGAGGCATGATCGGGGTTACAGCACGGACCGATGCCGCGCGTCGTGCCTCAGGATAGAGGGACCGCATGCGCTGGCTCGACTGGCTTCAGACCCTCACGACGGTTTCGCAGCGCGGCCTCGCGTACTCGAAGGACCCGTACGATCGAGACAACTACGAGCTGCTGCGAACGCTCTGCGCCGAGATGGTGCTGCACGGAGCACCAGACCCCATCGACGCGAGGGCCCTGCTGTCGGCCCAGACCGGCTACCCGACGCCGAAGGTCGACGTTCGCGCAGCCGTCGTGCACGGCGGTGAGCTGCTCCTCGTGAAGGAGACGCAGGACGGCAAGTGGGCGCTCCCGGGAGGCTGGGCCGATCTCGGCGTCTCGCCTGCAGAGATGGCGGCGAAGGAGGTCCACGAAGAGGCAGGCTTCGAGGTGAAGGCGACGCGACTGCTCGGCGTGTTCGGTAAACGCGTGAACGACGCGAGCCTCTTCAATGTCTACAAGCTCATCTTCCATTGCGAGCTCGTCGGCGGCGAAGCCCGCACCAGCCACGAGACCAGCGACGTTCGATTCTTCCCTCGCGACACGCTGCCTGAGCTCTCGATGCACCGAACGCACCCCAGACACCTCGAGGTGGTGTTCGCCAGGCTGGACGACCCGTCGCTCCCGGCGTTCTTCGAGTGACGCTTTTCGTGGAGGAGCCTCGACCGGAGCGCTAACACGCTCGCGTGCCCTGGTTCGCGTGGTTGTTGCTGTCTGCGATGGTGCTGTTCGTCGTGACCTGGTTCGTCGGGCCCCCGCTGTTGCGAACCCTCATCAAGTCACGGCTGCAGCGCTACCGGGTCCCTGTGAACACCGTCGATCCGACGCGGCCGACCGCGCTGACGACGCCCCGGCGTGTGGCTGTGCTCGGAGGCGGAGTCGCTGGCCTCACCGCCGCCATCACCCTCGCCCGCCGCGGCTTTCAGGTCGAAGTCTTCGAGGCCAACCCCTACCTCGGCGGCAAGCTGGGCAGCTGGAAGGTCGAGCTCGCGCCCGGTGAACACGCCTGGGTCAGCCACGGCTTCCACGCGTTCTTCGCGAACTACTACAACCTCGATCGCTTCCTGACCTCGATGGGCCTGCGCAAGGGGTTCGAGAGCATCGGGGAGTACGTGATCCTCGGCACGCAGGGCGCGCAGGTGCGCTTCGGCAAGCTCGACACCACGCCGGTGCTCAACCTCATCGCGCTGGCGAGGGCGGGGGTGTACCGGTTCCGCGACGTGCTCAAGGCGCCGGCGCGCGACCTGTTCGGCGTCTTCCTCGAGTACGACGCGAAGGACACGTTCGAGCGCTACGACACGGTCTCGTTCGCCGACTTCGATCGCCTCACGCAGCTGCCGCCGGGGCTCAAGCTCGCCTTCACCACCTTCGCGCGGGCGTTCTTCTCGGACGAGGACAAGCTCTCGCTGGCCGAGCTGATCAAGTCGTTTCACTTCTACTACCTGAGCCAGGACGGCGGCCTCGTCTACGAGTACCCGGTCCACGACTACGAGCCGGCGTTCCTCGCGCCGATGAGGGCCGAGCTCGAGAAGCACGGCGCGAAGGTACACCTGTCGACGAAGGTGAGCTCGCTGGTGAAGGCCGACGACGGCTTCACGGTGAACGGCGCGGTGTTCGATCGCGTGGTGCTCTCGACCGACATCGTCGGCGCGCGGAGCATCATGACCGCCGCGAACGGAGTGCCCGACGACGTGAGAGCGCGCTTCGAGGCGCTGACGCCCGGGCAACGGTACGCGGTGCTCCGGGTGTGGCTCGACAAGGACGTGCGCGAAGGCTACCCGCCGTTCGTCATCACCGATCGCGTGAAGGTGCTCGACGCGTTCACCACCTACCATCGCTTCGAGCACGAGGCGGCCGAGTGGACGAAGAAGCACGGCGGCGCGGTGCTCGAGCTCCATTGCTACGCGGTGCCCGAGGGCATGGCGCCCGACGAAGTAAGGCAGTCCCTGCTCGACGAGCTGGTGCAGTTCTTCCCCGAGCTGAAGGGCTACACGCTCAAGCACGAGGTGTTTCAGCTCAACCGCAACTTCACCGCGTTCCACCTGGGCATGAGCGCGAATCGACCGCAGACCGAGAGCGGCGTCCCCGGCCTCGTGTGCGCGGGCGACTGGGTGAAGCTGCCGTTCCCCGCCATGCTCCTCGAGGCAGCGTGCGCGAGCGGTTTCGTGGCGGCGAACTCGCTCTTGCGCGAGGCCGGTCTTCGGGAAGAGCAGGTCGAGTCGGTGCCGCTGCGAGGCCTCATGGCCGGCCTGCCCCAGCCGCCAGGGCGCAAACTCCTGGTTCGGAGCGAAGGATGAAGGGCAAGACGGTGCTCATCACCGGCGCCAACACCGGCATCGGCAAGGCCACCGCCGCACAGCTCGCTCGTCAAGGCGCGCGCGTGTTCTTCGCCTGCCGCTCCCACGCGAAGACGATGCCGGTCATCGAGGAGCTCAAGCGCAGCACCGGCAATCAGGCGCTGCACTTCCTCGAGCTCGACCTCGCCGATCTCGGGCAGGTGAAGGCCTGCGCCCAGCAGTGGCTCTCGACGAACGAGCGCCTCGACGTGCTCATCAACAACGCGGGGCTCGCCCGCGTCCGGCAGCGGACGGCACAGGGTTTCGAGATGACCTTCGGGGTGAACCACCTCGGGCCCATGCTGCTGACGCTGTTGCTCGAACCCGCCCTCACGCGCGCCGCGCCCTCACGGGTCGTCATCGTCGCCAGCCGTGCCCACGAGCGCACCAACACGCCCATCGACTGCGACGCCGTCCACGGGACGACGAGCTCGTTCACCGGCTTCCCGGAGTACATGCGCTCGAAGCTGGCAAACATGCTCTTCATGTTCGCGCTGGCGAGACGGTGGAAGGAGCGCGGCGTTCACGTCTACGGCTTGCACCCTGGCGTCATCGCGTCGGAGATCTGGCGCGCTGCGCCGACGCCGCTGCGGCAGCTCGCCATGCTCTTCATGCGAACGCCCGAAGAGGGAGCTCGGGCCAGCTTGCACTGCGCGATGTCCGCAGCCGCGGGAGCCGAGACGGGCCGGTACTACGACGAAGATGGCTCTCCACGACGGCCCAGCGCGTTGGCGCTCGACGAGAAGGCGCAGGAGACGCTGTGGGCCCGCTCGTTGGAGTGGCTCGGGCCCTGGCTGTGATTCGCTACTCGGCGATCTCGAGCTTGAGGATGAGCGGGCGTGCCTCGGCAAGGTAGTGAATCCGCACTGGCAAGCCGGCTCGAATGGGACCGCCGTGCGAGCTGGTGTTGTTGAAGCCCGAGCTGACCACGAAGTCGGAGTACTCGAAGCGCACGCCTTTCACGACGAAGCGCTCGGTGTCGTGGCCAGCGGCCGGCATGGGGTGGAACTCGTCGACTGTGCCCTCGACCACCAGCGCCGTTTCGTCACGCAGCGCGCGGCGGGCAGTGAGGTACTCGCTCACGAGGCTCACCGAGGCCACGGTCGTCCACAACACTGCGAAGCCCAGGAAGCCGCCAGCGAAGGCCGTGCGCATCCAGGGGGCGAGGGCCTCGTACCGCGTTGTGCGGTGGCGATAGCGCCAGAGGACCGCTCCGATGACGACGAAGAGCAGCCCCAGGCCCGAGGCCCAGAGCTCGGGAGGCCGCGCGCTCACGTCGTAGACGAGCCGGTAGTTCATCGAGAGTGATGCTCCCTGCTCCGTCAGTAACCGCCGTCTTCGAGGCAGCCCGCGTCTTGGTCGGCGTCACACGCGGCACGGCGCGCGAACCCGCACTTCTGTTTCCCTTCGGGCGTGTCGATGAGACGGCAGTCACACTTCTCGACCAGCTCGGCGCAGCGCTGGTTGTCGCCCGCCGTCGGCACGAAGGTCGACTCGTTGGTCGCGGCGCGCTGCAGGCAGGTGTTGCGATCGAAGCTGCTCGCCTGGCAGTCACACTGGCGTTCCGACAACTGGCGGCACGGGCCCTTGCACCCGGACAACCCGGCGACGATGGCGATGGAGAGAACGACGAGCAGCTGCTTCATGAGGCGCGCACCCTGCCACAGTCCCGACGGGGAACCGAGTGTTCCGATGACGCCCAGGGTGCCGCTCGATTGCCTGTTCAGCTCAGCGCGGCTGCGACGGTTTCGCGGAAGTAGCGGGCGGCGAGGCCCACGGTGCGACGCGCGCTGTCGGGCGTTCGCGTGAGCGACGGAGCGACCTCCATCACGTCACCACCGAGCAACCCCACCTCTGCGCCGAGCCGGCGGATCAACGCGCTCACCCAATCAGGCTCCAGCCCGTCCGGCTCCGGAGTGCCCGTCGCGTCGGCCCAGCGCGCGTCAGTGCCGTCGATGTCATTCGAGAAGAAGACGCCCTTCACGCCGGTCGACTTCACGTGGGCGAGCACGTCGTCGAGCGCGCGCTCGGGGTTCTCGAGCACCTGCTTCGCCCAGAACTGACGCACGCCGGTCGTCGTCTCCCAGTGCGCTTGCGTGCGGGCCGTCGCGCGAATGCCGACCTGCGTGAGCCGGCCCTGTCGCCCGAGCACCTCGTTCGCGTGCCAGCTCCACGTCGCGAAGCAGTACTTCACGCCGAGGCGTTCCTGCAGCAGATCGGTGTGCGCGTCGGACTGCACGATGCCCCAGGGCATTCCTCCGCGCGCCTGATGCAACGGTCGAACGACGGGCCACGCGGTCGAGTGATCGCCGCCGAGCGTGAAGGGCTTGAGTGATGGGTTCAGCCGGAACAGCAACTCCCACGCGCGCTCGGCGATGGAGAGCGGCGACACGGGCAGACTCGCAGCACCCGGAACACCTGGATACAGCGCGGCGCGGCTGGTCTCGAGCTGCTCGACCGACAACATGTCGTCGTGCAGCAACTGCGGCACCACGAAGACATCGCCCACATCCACCAGTCCAAGCGAGTCGAGCCGCGCGGGCCAGTCCACCTCATCCTCGAGGAGCCGCGATCGGATGGCCTGCGGCCCGAGGTTGGCGCCCCGCTGAAACCCAGCCCCGACATCCGAGGGAATACCCAGCATCACCCCGCGCGCCGAGGCGACCTTCTCGAGGTTGCGGCGGAACGCGTGGTTCACCTCAGTGTCCGTCGAGACGCGGTAGAGCGAACGCTGCAACGCCTGTTGCTCGGCCTTGCCCGTCGACACGAGATACAGCCCCGCCCCGGCAGGCTTGAGGATGGTCGCGAGCTCGTCGATGGGCGTCATGGCACACCCGTCATGCCGCGAGGCGGGCGGGCCCACAAGCGCGTCACCCGCGAGTGACGTCGCGTCCGAGGTCAGGAGCAGATGAGCCAGTGACCACTGGAGGAGTCGGTCGCGGCGCCACTGGACTGAGGAGTCTCGCGGGCCTCTCCGCCTGATCGATCTGGCACAGGGCCTGCTCTTCCAGGGCCAGAACATGAAACTCCGGAGTGACACCCTGCTGTGCCTCGCCCTGCTCGCCTCGTGCGGGGTGGAGCCCGAGTTCGAAGAGACCGAGCCCGCGCTGACGTACACCTCCATCGAGCAGGGGCTCGTCACCTGCGGCGAACGGCAGGACACGGGCTACCAAAACGGCAGCACCTTCCCCATCACGGTCGTGACCGCCGACGGGAAACCGGTCGAGCGCGACACCGCGAACGCCTACGCCGTCATGCAGACCGCCGCGGCCCAGGCCGGGGTGAACATCGTCGTCGTCTCGGGCTTCCGCACGATGGCGGAGCAGCAGACGCTCTACGCGTGATTCGTGAACTGCAACTGCAATAATTGCAACCGCGCGGCCCGGCCCGGCACCTCGAACCACCAGTCGGGCCACGCGCTCGATCTCAACACCAGCGCACCGGGCGTCTTGAGCTGGCTCAACGCCAACGGCGCCCGCTTCGGCTTCTCGCGCACCGTGCCGAGCGAAGCGTGGCACTGGGAATGGTGGGGCGGTGGACCTGGCGGAGGCCCCTGCGGCGCGACCCGCGACAACTGCACCACCGGCGAGGCGGAGGGCTGCGGACGCTTCGGCTGCGGCTGCGTCGATCACCAATGCAGCGGAGGTTTCTGCCCCGGTACCGGCTGCACCGCGCAGCACACGCGAGACTGCGGAACGTTCGGCTGCGGCTGCAGCACCGGTGAATGCGCCGGCGGCACCTGCCCGGGGACGGGCTGCACAGTGAAAGAGACGATGGACTGCGCTGGCTTTGGCTGCGGCTGCGTCGACCACCTGTGCAACGGCGGCGCCTGCGAAGGCTCCGGCTGCACCGCGAGACAGACGCTGGACTGCGATGGACAGGGGAAAGCGTGCTCGCGGGGCGCCTGTGTGGCGCGGCCCTCGGTGCCGCCGGTCGTCGATGCCGGCGTTGCCCTCGTTGCCGATGCAGGCGTTCACACCGATGCCGGCGCGCTCGCTCGTGAGGAGCCCGTCGTCGACGAAACGGATCCCACCCTCGACGTCGCCCCGGTGGTGCGTCAGCCGGTGAGCCCTGAAGGCGTCGTGGGCAGCTGCGCAGCAGCGCCGCTCAGCCCGACCGTCCTGACCGTCGCCGTGTTGCTGTCGCTGCGTCGCCGGCGACGCGACGCTGGAACGAATCCAGTCTGAAGAGTGCATCCTCTGGCGCTTTCCTCTGACCCGATTCGGCCGGCAACGGCCTGGTGGTGAACGTCGCGCGTAACCGACGTCCAGGTGAAGCAACGCATGCACGGGCGGTGACACGAAGGTCGCAATGGTCCGTGCAACGCCTTGTGGCGCGGCCAACCACGCGGCGTCGCGGGTGGAGCGGGCCTTGCTCTTCTCTCCCGCATGACGCCGATGCTCCTCGCGCTGGTGATGACGGCCTCCCCGCTGCCTCGGTGAGCGTCGGCAAGAGGCGATGCTGCACGGCGAGAGCGAGTTCCCCGTGACGCATGGTCACCGCGACGGCCCACGCTCGGGCACCGTCAATTCGCCCCGAAGCTCGAATGACGGTCAGTCTCCGAGAGCAACGGCGATGGAGGCACCGCCACGCATTTGCCTCGTCGCGGGGCACGCAGGGCGCACGCAGCCGACTCGCCTCGCCGCACCACAGGGGTAGCCTCCGCCCGTGGCCGGTCGACGACGAGAGCGCGCTGAACAACCTGCCTCGAGCGGGTGGACGGCGTGGAAGCTCGCCTCGAGATATCGCCTGCCCGAACTGCGCGAAGGCCGCGTCGACGCGCTGGGGAACGACGCCGCGTGGCGCCTCGAGGTGGCGTGGGACGGTCACCGCGTCATCGTCGCGAAAGCCGCCGGCGAGGTGCGCGTCTTCGCCGACGACCTGCGCGAGTGGACGTCCCCGTGTCAGAACATCGCGCTGACGATTCGAGATCTGCCGGTCGAGAGCCTGGTGCTCACCGGCACGCTCTGTGTGCTCGACGCTGACGGTCGGCCCGACTTCGAGGCGCTCAAGCTCCGCGTGACGAAGGGCACAGGTCCAGCGCCCGTGCTCATGGTGTCCGACGTTCTGTTCCTCGACGACGTCGACCTGACCGACGTCGATGCCCGCAGAGCTCGACTGCCGCTTCTGGCGCCTCCGCTCATCTGGTCCGACGTCCTCGAGGGCGAGCCGGTCGAGGTGCTTGCGCGCGTCGGCCGTCTGAAGCTCCCCGGGGTGATCGCCAGCCGAACGGGAGGCCCGCCGCTGTCGATCAGCGCAGGAGCCTCGCCCCTTCCGCTCCGTCGTTCCCTCTCGACGCCGCCAAAGGTCACCAGCCCCGACAAGCTGATGTTCCCGCGCGACGGTGTCTGCAAACGCGACGTCATCGAGTGGTACCGCGAGATCGCGCCCGTTTTTCTTCCTCACCTCAGAGGCCGGCCCGTGGTGGCGCAACGCTGGCCCGACGGCATCGACGACTTCACCTGGCACCAGCACCGGCCGCCGCCACGCGCGCCCGACTACCTCGACGCAGCCACCATCGACGGCGATCGCCGGCTCCTCATCGGCAACGCCGACGCGTTGATGTGGATGGTGAACCAGGCCGCGCTCACGTTCCACACGTGGTCCACGCGGGTCGGCTCGCTGCTCGAGCCCGACTGGGCCGTCATCGATCTCGATCCCGGCCGCTCGACGTCGTGGGATCAGGTGATCGAGATCGCCACCGCCGTGCGCCGCCTCCTCGAGCTCCTCGAGGTCGACAGCGTCGTCAAGACGAGTGGCCAGAAGGGCCTGCACATTCTCGTTCCGCTCGCGCCGCAGCAGAGCCTCGACGACGCGCACCGCTTCGCCGAAGGGGTCTGCGCGATGGTCGCGAAGCTGGCGCCCGACCTCGTGAGCCTGTCGCACGACGAGAAGGAGCGCCGGGGCCGGCTCTTCCTCGACCACCTGCAGAACTTCCGCGGGAAGACGCTGGTCGCGCCCTACTCGCTTCGTGCCATCGACGGCGCACCGGTCTCGACGCCGCTCGGGTGGGATGAGGTGACCCCCGCGCTCGATCCGAAGTCCTTCACCCGCAGCGTGGTGCTCCAGCGCGTGGCCGACCGCGGAGACCTGTTCGAGAAGGCGCTGCAGGGACGCGTCGTGCTCGCAGCTCCGCTCGCGCGCCTGGCAGGCCGTTAGATCGTCGGCAGCATCGCGTTGGCTTCCTCGAGCAGCTTCGCCACCGCGTCGTGCGCCTGCAGCGTCAACGACTCGCGCGCCTCGACGCCCAGCCCCTTCGTCTCGAACGGCGTCCCGATGACGAGCGAGGCCGGCTTCGGACGAATCGCCACCGTGCCCTTGGGAAGAATCGCGTACGTGCCGGCGATGGCCGCGGGCACCAGCGGAACCTGCGCCTCGAGCGCCATGATGGCCGCGCCCTTCTTGAACGGCTTGAGCACGCCGTCGTCACTTCGCGTGCCCTCGGCGAAGAAGACGACACTGACCCGGTCGCGCACGTGGGCCGCTGCATCCTTCAGGCGCTGCTTGTCGCCGTCACCACCGGTGCGATCGACGAACACGTTCCCGGCGCGCTCGAGCGCGTAGCCGAACACCGGCACCCGTCGCAGCTGCTGCTTGGCCACGAAGCGCATGTGCCGACGAATGTGCCGAAACAGCACCATCGCGTCGAAGTTCGACTGGTGATTCACCGCGAGGACGAAGTTCCCCGGCGGCAGGTTCTCGAGGCCCCGGCAGGCCGTGCGGACCCCCGAGACGCGCAACGTCGAGTCGGCCCACACCTGGAGGACGGGGTCCGGCGCTCGCTCGTCGAGGAACGTCAGCACGCTCACCGCCGCAGACGCGGTGCCCGTCAGGCCCACCACCCCCACGCCCGACACCAGCGTTCTCAAGAGCTCGTTCACACGAAGTCCTTTGCAGGGAACAACAGCACGTCGGCAATCTGCGTCACTTCCAACATCAGCATCAACACCCGATCGAACCCCACGGCGATTCCACCCGACGGCGGCATTCTGCCGACCGCTTCGAGGAACGCCTCGTCGAGCTCGAAGACGGGCCGCTTCAGCGACCGACGGAGCGCCTGCTCCTCGATCAGGCGTCTTCGCTGCTCGACCGCATCGGTCAGCTCCGAGAACCCGTTCGCCAGCTCGACGCCCTGCGCGTACAACTCCACGCGTTCGGCCACCGAGGCATCGCCCGGCTTGATCCGCGCCAGCGAAGCCATCGACGCCGGGTACTCGACGAGAAAGGTCGGCCGGTCCTTCCCCAGCTGGCGCTCCACGCGCTCGAGGAAGATGTGGAAGAAGACGTCATCGAAGCTCGTCGACGTGCCGGTGTAGATGCCGCGCGCATCAGCGGCGCGCTTGAGCGACAGACCGTCGGCGTGACTTCGAAGATCGACCTCGGCGTAGCGCAGCAGCGCGTCCTGCACCGTCAGCCGCTCGTACGGCGTCTTCGTGAAACATCCACGCGACGGAGCGACCGCCAGCTCGGCAGCGCTCAAGGCCCGCTCGAGGTCGCTCATGATGGCGGAGTAGTCGGCGTGCGGCCGGTAGAACTCCAGCATCGTGAACTCGGGGTTGTGATGCCCCGAGACCTCGCCGTTGCGGAAGGTCTTGCAGAGCTGGAACAGCGGTGGGCACCCGGGGTCGACGAGCAGCCGCTTCATCGCGTACTCGGGGCTGGTGTGCAGGTAGAGCGCGCGCTTCGAGCCGACGTCCGTCTGGGGAATGAACGGCACCTCGAATGGATCGATGTGCGGCTCGAG
Source organism: Myxococcaceae bacterium (assembly GCA_040400045.1). Taxonomy (GTDB): domain Bacteria; phylum Myxococcota; class Myxococcia; order Myxococcales; family Myxococcaceae; genus Xiheimicrobium. Next base: position 140,889 of record JBBAQZ010000013.1, on the reverse strand, counting down.
GCCCGGCGTTCGAATCAGGCACGGCGTCTCGACCTCGAGGTAGCCCTCACCGACGAAGAAGGAACGGATCGCCGTGGACAGGGTCTGTCGGGCGCGCGCGGCAGCCCATTGAGCAGGGGTCGGCATGACGATTGGCTCCTTGTCACGAAGCGGGTGGCTTCACGAGGAGCGCGGCGAGCTGCACTCGTTCACGTCCTCCGCCGGGCCAGAGGCGTGATGAAACCGTCTCCACTCGACGGCACGAACGCGCGCTTCGAACGACTCCATTCGAAGCACCAGAGCGAAACGATGGAGCCTCGCAGCCGAGTCGCAGCGGCTACAGTGCGCGACATGTCGTCACGCGCCTTGTCGTTCGCCCTCGTCGCGGTCGTTGCCCTGGCCGCGTGCCCCCGCAATGACTCGAGCCTGCAGGCCAACCTCGACGGCGTCGCGGTCGATGCCGGCGTCGTCGACCCGGAGCTCGAGCGGCTACGCGCTCACGTCGTGAGCCTGTCGAACGACACCCGCGAGTGGTCCCGCGCCGTCGACGCCAGCCTCTGGGCCCACTGGACCGCAGGCGCGCCGCTCGACTGGGCGTCGCTGAACGCGAAACGCGATGCGCTGCTGACGACCGATCGCCTGTCGATGCTTCGTCAGGCACTCGAGCGCGGGGTCGATGACGTGGCGGCGCTCGAGCACCTCGCCGTGTTCCTCGAATCCGAGGCCGTCTCGCGAAGCGCGGCGGAAGAGGCCGATGCGGTCGCCACGCTCGAGGCGACGCTGACGTTCACGCTCGATGGCAAGGACGTGCGCTGGGCCGATCTGAACCGGCTGCTGGCGACCGAGAAGAGCGCGCTCAAGCGGAAGGCGCTGTGGACCGCGTCGCTCCCGGCCGCCCAGAAGCTCGACGCGGCGCTCGCGGCTCGAGACGCGAAGCGGGCGGCGGCGTCCCTGACGACCCAGCAGGCCCTGTGGCACGGACGCGCGAACGGTGACGCGCAGCTGAGCGGAAATCTGGTGCCGAAGTCGCTCTTCGAAGTCGAAGCCGAGCAGCGCGACGTCGACCCCGAGGCGATGCGGCGGGTGGCGGAAGGCGTGCTGACGCTCACCAGCGAGGCCTGGAGGCTGACGCTCGCGCGCCTGAATCAAGCCGACACGAAGCTCCCGCCGGCGTCACTCACCCGCGCCGATCTGCCGCGCCTCATGCGGGTGCCCGCCGAGGTGGACCTCGCCTTCGGGAAGAAGGATCTCGCCAGCCGCGCCGTCGCGACCCTCGGCGCCCTCGGGGTCTACGGCAAGAAGGGCCTGACGCTCGACCTCTCCGAGGCGGTGAAGAAGAACCCGCTCCCGCTGACGGTGACGCCTGGCGGGCCTGCTGACGTTCGCAGCAGCTTCCGCCCGCTTGGTGGGCTGCGGGACCAGCAGCTCCTCTTCTCGGAGCTCGGCATCGCCCTCGCGCTCCAACACGTGACCGCCGGGCGGTTCGAATACGAGCGCCTCGGCGACTCCGCGCTCGCCCAGGCGACTGGCGAGCTCTTCGCCACGTTGCCAGGTGAGCCCACGTGGCTCGAAGCGCAGGGGCTTCAGGAGCCAGCACGGCGGGTCGTCATCGAGGCCTGGCAGGTGCAGCAGCTCTTCCAGCTGCGCCGGGCTGCCGCGGCGTTCCTCGTGCGCCTCGACTGCCTCGTGCCGAACGACGCGCAGGCGCGTACCCGGGCCGCGGCGATCTACACGCGCGCGCTCGGCGTCACACATACCGAGGCGGACATGGCGCGCATTCGCGTCGACGCCGATGACGGCCTGCGGTCGGCGACCACGCTGCGGGCGATGCTGATGGCCGAACACCTGCGCGCGCAACTCAACCTCACCGCTGGCGAGCCGTGGTTCCGCAGCCAGGCCGCGGGGAAGGCACTCGTCGAGCTCTGGAGCACGGGCTCATCGGTGCCGCTCGAGACGCGGGTGACTCCGCTGGGCGCGGCGCTCACCACGTTCTGGCAGCGCACCATCGAGCTGACGCCGGTGGGCCAGCCTGGCGATGGAGGCGTCACCATCGGGGCATTTCCGCAGCCGAAGGGTCCCGTCGAGAAGCCAGTGTGGACGGCCCGGCCGTGGCCTCACGCGCGCATCGGCCCCCGGAACACGACGGATGGCGGGTGGACGCCACGTGACTGGCCGACGCCGAAAGGCCCTGCGGACACCCGGTGGATCCCACGGCCCTGGCCGACGGGAAAGCGCATCGCGCACGAAGACGCTGGCGTCAGCGCTTCCCCATGAAGAAGCGCACCGCGTCGAGCAGAGCGGCCGCGACACCCTTCTCCTGAATCGCGTGCAGCTCTCCACCATCGAGCCACACGCCGTGGCAGTGCTCACACGCGTCGAGCACCACCTTGCGGTCGCGCTCGCTCTGCACCTTGTTGAGGTGCCGCGCCGGTCTCCACCGTGGGCAGGTCAGCAACTCGGCCTGCAGCTCGGGCGGAGGAATGTGCCGCAGCTCGAACCACGTCACGTCGACGATTTCCTGCAACCGGTCGAGGTCCTCCTGCTCGAGCCAGACGCCGGTGCACTGCGGGCACCCGAGCCCCTGTACCGCCGACACCTTCAAGTCAGGCGTCACGTCTCCGAGCGGGACGGCGCAGCGCGGGCAGTTCATGAGACGTCAGATACACGAACGCCACGACCCCGGTGAAGGCGTCGTGGCGGCGGGTTCGACCTGCTCCGAGCCGTCAGAGCATCTTCATCAGCTCAGCCTTCTTCGAGGCGAACTCGTCGTCGGTGAGCAGACCAGCCGTCTTCAGCTCGTTGAGCTGCTTGAGGCGGTCCATGACCGAGGGGCCGGCTGGAGCGGCCGCCTGCTGCGGTGCCTGCTGGCCCTGGCCCTGCTGCTGCTGGCCTCCCTGCTGGTTCATGAACATCTGGGCCATGCCGAAGCCCATGCCCATGCCCATGCCGCCGAGCGCGTTGCCGGCGCCGCCGCCACCTTCACCGCCGCCTTTCGCCATGCCCTCGGCCGCGCCGAGCATCGCCTGGCCCTGCGCGTACTGCTGGAAGCCGCCGGCGAGCCGCGAGTAGGCCACGTCCTTCGACAGCTTCTTCAGCGTCGCCTCGTCCTCGGGCTTGATGCTGATGGTGAAGTTGCCGAACGCGGTGATCTTCACGCCGTAGTTCGCCGTGTGCTTGTCCATGCCGGCGAGCACTTCTTCTTCGATCTCTTCGGTGTACGCGCCAGACGTCACGTCGAGGAGCGGCCACTTCTTCTTCACCAGCAGCTCGGCGATGCGGTCCTTGATGACCTTCATCACCTGGCTCTTGAACCAGCCGACGAAGCCTTCGTTCTCGGTGCGCTGCAGACCGACCATGCCGATGATCAGCTTCTCGGGGTCGGTGACGCGCAGGGCGAAGTCGCCGTACACCATAGTGCCGATGGCGAGGCCCGTCTCCGGGTCGCGCGCGTCGCCGATGGGACCGCCGAACTTGGTCTGGGTGAATTCACGGGTGCTGACGAAGTAGATCTCGGCGATGAACAGGTCGCCGCCCGTGACCTTCTCGAGCAGCTTCGAGAGGAACGGAATGTTGTTCGACTCGAGGTTGTGGCGCCCGGCGCCCAGCTTGCCGACGACGACACCGTCCTTCACGAACATCGCCATCTCATCCGCTTGCACGGTGAGCTGCGTGAACATGCGGATGTTCCGCTCGGGGAACTTGTAGATGATCTGATCTTTGGCTTCGTCGGCCCGCGCGATGAAGTTGCGCTTCGCCTCGGTCTTCAGGTTGTCGAAGAATCCCATCCCATCCTCCACGTCGTGGGCGCCTCGAAAGGAGTGCGCCAAAGAGACACCACAGCGCTTCAACGATTGAGCCGTCGGACCATTGCATGGGCCCACGCCCCCGGAAAGGACGGGAATTCGGCGGGTCGACATGGTGGATTGGCCCCGATGGACGAGCGACTCCACAAGCACGGGCGGTTCTTCGACGTCTGGTCGAAGTTCTATCGAAACAACCTGTTCGGCCGGGAGCTGCGGCGGATCCAGCGCATGGCCATCGAGAAGCTCTGCGTCGTGCCTGGGCAGCTGGTGCTCGACCTCGGCTGTGGGCCTGGCGACGGTGCGGCGCAGCTCGCGGACGCGGGCACCGTGGCGATCGGCCTCGACTACTCGCAGGGCATGATCGACTCGGCGAAGAAGGAACCCCGGCTCCGCGGGCGGCTGTTGCGGGGTGACGCCGGCCGACTGCCCTTCAAGGACGCCGCGTTCGACAAGATCGTCTGCACGAACTCGTTTCACCACTACCCGGATCACTTCAAGGCGCTGTGCGAGATGCGGCGCGTGCTGAAGCCAGGCGGCCTGTTGGTGCTCGTGGATCCCCGGCGCGATCACCTCTTCGGCTGGGCAGCGATCGACCTCATCGAGAACGCAGTGTTCGGCCTCGAAGAGGTGCGCATCTTCTCGCTGACGCAGTGGTGTCAGCTGCTCGGCGAAGCGGGCTTCTCGGACTACCGGGCGACCCCTGGGAGCGTGTTCCGCCCCGTGGAGCGCGCCGAGGTCTTCATCGAAGCGCGGGCCTAGTCGAGCAGCGCGCTGACCTCTTTCGCCGCCCGAGCGCCGCTGCGAACCGCGCCCTCCATGTAGCCCTGGGCCTCGAGGCTGGTGTGCTCACCGGCGAAGAAGAGCTTCCCTTCGGGTTCTCCTTCGCACCCCCGCATCGTGGTGACCTGTCCTGGCGCGTACAGCGCATAGCCGCCCTTCGCGAACGGCTCATCGGCCCAGGTGACGAGCACGTTCTCTGCCTTCGCGGCGTTGCGCACGCCGGGGAAGATCCGGTTGAGCACCTCGAGGAGGCCCGCGCGTTGAACGTTCAGGTCGACCCGGCTCAACACCCGGCCCTCGGCGCCGCCGGTGAAGAACGTGATGACGCCGTCTTCGGTGTCCTGCATGCGCGTCTCGTCCCAGCAGAAGGGGAACGCGGAGTCGCTGAGCACGGTGCCCGACGCGTCGAGCGCACGCCAGGGCTTGCCGCGGAAGCCAACGCACAGCTTACTCCCAGCGCCGTAGTGCAGCGTGGCGATGGCGTGCTGCTTCGCAGCCGAGAGGGGCGCGTCGATCTCGACGTCTCGCAGGACCGAGAACGGGAGCGCGAGCACCACGGCCTCGGCCGTCTCGGTCTTGATCGTCCCCGCCACGTCGAACGTCAGCTCGACCTTTCCGACGGTGGTCGACTTCACCTTCACCAGCCGGTGCTGGAGCTTGACGACGTCGCTCGGGAACCGCTGCGCGAGCAGCTCGGCGACCCGCCCTGCTCCGCCTCGAATGAGGAAGCGCTCGTCGCTCTCCGGGCCTGAGCCGATGACCTCCTGGAGCAGCACCAGCGCGCTCGCCTCTTCGAGCCCACCTCCGTACAGCGACAGGAAGCCGGCCTCGAGCACCGTGCGGGCCTTGTCCCTGGCGATGTTGTTGCGGTCGAGCCACTCGGCGGCGGACATCGCGTCGATGGCCCGGTCGAAGGCGTCTGACTGTTTGCAGGTGACGCTCGCGGGGTCAAACGGGTGGCGAACGAGGGCGGCGGCGACCTGCTCCTTCATGCGCTGCTCGAAGAGCTCGAGCTGATCTTCGTTGAGGATGTCGCCCTCAATCGCCCCCAGTACCTCGGAGACGTCGTCGTCTTCCCACGTGTCGTCGAGCTCGAGCCCCAGCGCCGTCACCAGCCCGCGCAGCTGGTCGTGCCAGGAGTCGACGAACTCACCGCCGAGATCGACCGTGCGCCCGGGGAAGCTGGTGCGATCGGTGAACGTCCGGCCACCGACGCGCGTGTTGGCTTCGTAGAGGGTGACGCCGATGTCCTTCGTGAGAAGCCGAGTCGCGCATGAGAGCCCTGCGAGGCCTGCGCCGACGATCGCGACGCGAGGCGCCGACTCCGAGGGGCGAATCATGCCGTCGCGTTTCACGCAGGCGAAGAGCGACGAGGCCCCGAGACCGGCGAGCACGGTGCGGCGATCGAGCGCGGTGGGACGGACTCCTGAGAGGCGCCTGAGGCGGGGGAACAGTCGACGAGCCATGGTGGATCTCCCTCGGGTGAAGACATCGCGCCACCGACGAAGCGCTGCAAGGGTTCTTCACGAGCGCCAGTTGCCGAGGCGAAGGAGGCGCGGCAGTCTGGCGCGGCCGATGAGCGTTCCAGCCCAACTCCTCAACGAAGTGCCCGTCCGCTTCCCGGTGGAGCTGTCGCTCCCTCGCGGCTTCCGTCCCGACCGGATGTCGACGTGGCCCCACGTTGCGGGGAGCATGGAGGTCGTCGTGGGGACCAACGAGGCTGGAATGCTGCTCGGCAAGTCAGTGCGTGGCGCAGATGCGGCCATCTGGCGTCGTGATGAGAGCCACCTCAAGGGCACCTTGCGTCGCACCCCTCCGGTGCTCGCCGTCGAGGTCGCCGGAGATGACGATGAGGTCGAAGCGCTGAGACGCAAGGCGCGCTGGTACCTGAAGCACGGTGTCGAGATGGTCTGGCTCGTCTTTCCGAAGACCCGCTCGGTGTCAGTCGTGACGGGCTCCCGGACCCGTTCGTTCAAGAACGGCGACCGGCTCCCTGCTCCGCGGACGATCAAGGGACTCGAGCCACGAGTGCGCGAGTTGCTGTTTCAACTCCGCTAGCCCCACCGCGTCATCAACCGCTCGCGATCGAACAAGCGCCGCGCGGCGACGACGATGACCACGTCGAGCAACAACACGATGCCACCGATGATCGCGTAGTAGCCGGCGCCTGCCTTCAGCCAGCCGCCGAACTGTCCCGCCGCGAGCCCGATGAGCGGCAAGACCATGAGCCCGGCCAGCTGCTGTGCCAGGCGTGAATCACCGACGCGCGCGCTGATGAGCACCGCCACGCCGTTGCCGAAGAACGCAAACAGCGGCGCGATCACGAAGACGCCGAACGACCACATGCTGTTTGGGAGCACCAATTCCTTCGCGACTGGCCACGCCACGACGTCGACGCCGACGCAGAGCAGCGCGAAGGCCAGCGTGCAGATGAGAACGCTCGGCACCAGGGACGCGAGCGACTTGCCCACCACCAGCTCGAGCGGCGTGACGGGAGACGCCAGCAACGGCTCCAGCGTGCGCTTCTCCTTCTCGCCCGCCACCGCGTGCGACGAGATGAGGATCGGCACGAACACCGGCATCACCAGGTAGATGACGAACCAGTCGGCCAGCACCTTGTCGATGAGGAAGCGGGCCACGTTCGTGAGGTCGGCCGTCAGATCGTAATAGAGCGCGATGGCCTTGAGGCCCGGGTCGCGGGGGTTGCGCACGTAGGCCATCACCACGCCGAGCGGCGTCACGACGATCACCAGCGGCAACGCGAGCATCGACCAGAGCAGCCCGCGGTTCTTGCGGAGGTCGAGCAGGTCCTTCCGGTAGACGGCGAGCGCGCGAGACAGGCGAAAGCTCACGGCGCCTCCACGTCTTCACGCACCAGCTCGAGGTACGCCTCTTCGAGCGGCCGCGCCGCACGCTGCGCGGAGTGCACCCGCGCTCCGGCCGAGACGACGCAGGCAATGACGTCGGGCGACTGCTCCTCTTGGTCGAGCAACACGCGCAGCCGGCTCCCCTCGACGTGATGTCCCACCGTGAACGGGAGCTTCGCCAGGGCGGGCACCCAGGCCGCCGCGTCGCCGTCGACCACGAGATCGAGCGCGAGGCCTTCTTTCCGCAGCTCCACCAGGCTCGCCACCGTGCGCAGCCTGTTCTTGATGACGGCGACACGGGAACACAGCCGCTCCACCTCGTGCAGGTTGTGACTGCACAGCACCATGGTGCGACCTTCGCGGGCGAGCTCGGCGATGGCGTCACGGACGATGCGCCCCGACTGCGGGTCGAGCCCCGACGTCGGCTCGTCGAGGAACACCACCTCGGGCGAGTGCACGAGCGCGCGCACGATGGCCAGCTTCTGGCGCATGCCCTTCGAGAAACCGCCGACAGGCTCGTCTTCACGCCCGGCAAGGCCAAAGCGCTCCAGCAGCGAGGTGGCGAGCTTCCAGGCCCTCGCTTCGTCGACCTCGTTCAGGCGCATGAAGAACTCGAGGTTCTCGCGCGCGCTCAGGCGATCGTAGAGCCCCGGTTGCTCCGTCAGCAGACCGACCTGGCGCCGCAGCTTCACGCCGTCGTCGTCGGACCGGAGCGGCAACTCCACGCCGCAGATCGACACCCGACCTTCGGTGGGAGTCAGCAGGCCCGTCAGCATGCGCACCGTCGTCGTCTTGCCAGCGCCGTTGGGTCCCAGCAGACCGAACACCTCTCCAGCCGCGACGTCGAAGGTCAGCCCCTCGACGGCGGTCCGCGCGCCGAAGCACTTCTTGAGTCCTTCGACACGAATACCCTGCATGTGGTCCGTCCGAACCGCCGCCGAAGCGGCCCGATTCCCGTCACTCGATGGTGACGAGGATGAACTTGTTGTTCAGGTCCTTGTCGATGACGGTGACGTTCTTGTCGGGCCCGACGGCGCCCTTGAGAATGCCGAGGCGCGCGTGCTCCACCAGCGCCCACTCCCGACCCGGCTGCTGCACGTAGTTGAAGAGCCCGACGTTCGCGTTGTCTTTGATCTGCTTCACCTGGTTGCGCGAATAGAAGGTCTCGCCGCGCCAGTTCATCAGGAACGAGGCCATCGGCTCTCCAGGACGACGGTTGGTGTAGTAGCGCCAGAACTGGTCTCGCTGCGTCCACTGGTGCGAGAGGTCGACCCAGTGGCCCCAGTTGAACCAGAGGGCGAACACGAGCGCCGTCGCCAGCCCAGCCGTGAACATCGACGCCTTCGAGCGCCAGTACGCGAACAACCCTGCCGCCGCTCCACCCAGGAGGAAGCCGTAGCCCATCATCGTCTTCAGCGGCGTTTGACCAAACACCGGCTTGTCCATGAGGAACTGCGGGTACGGGCGGTCGTAGTTGTAGACGAAGAGGTCGGTGAAGTTCTTGGGCGTCGTCGCGAGGTCCTTGCCGACGAGGAGCGCGAACGGAATGCCGAGCAACAGCACCATGGCGTGCTGCTCGATGCCCTCTTCCCAGACCTTGTCGATGAACATGCCGATGAGGATGGCGATCGGCGGCAACATCGGGAGCACGTAGTGGTGGAACTTGGTGGCTGACAGGCCGATCAGGCCCCACGCGACCGCGAACCAGAGCACGCCGATGAGACCGACGAGATCGGCCGTGCCCGCGCCACGCAACTTGAGGCGGCCGACGACGGCGAACGCCCCGGGAATCAGGAGCACCCACGGGAACGACGCGTAGCCACCCTGGAGGATGAAGTACGTGAAGTCACCGCCGGGCGTCGTGGTGTGCACGCCCGAGCCGAGCCGCGCGAAGTGGTCGTGAATGATGAAGCGGAACCAGAACAGCTTCCCTTCGTCATCCACCGAGCCGAAGGTGAACATGCGGTAGTACCAGGGCAGACACACCGCGAGGAACAGCAGCAGGCCCGTGCCCAGGCGCATCTCCCACATCAGCGCGAACAGCGCGGGTGGGCGCTCGGTGATCTTCTTGAGCTCCTGGCCGATGAGCACCGTCGCGACGGCCCAGAACGCCAGCGAGCCCCACATGATGCCGAGCCACTGAGGCGCCGAGAGCATCGGCTGGTTGTTCTCGCGAATCGGGACGGCCATGAAGACGGTGCCCCACGACTGGCCGAGGTTCGAGGCGACGAGGCCCACCACCGCGCCAGCCGCGACCGCCATGCCGAGCGGCTTCATCGCGTGCTTCACGGCCCAGTCGACGTGCGCCTTGAGCTTGAAGTGCTCCGGCGTGCCCTCCGGGGCCCACGCCAGCCAGATGAGCGCCAGGCCGATCATCACCACCATCGGGATTCCGAAGCCCAGCAGGCCCTTCGCCAGCGTCGAGACGCCGAACAGCGCGTACGCCGCGTACCAGAACTCGCTGCGGTACTTCGAGCTGCGGTCCAGCAGGCCGACGATGGTGCAGGCCATGCCGGCGATCAGCGCGCTGATGAAGGGCGTGTCCGTGACGGCCTGGCGCGAGATCAGGAAGTACAGCGGCATCGTCAGCAAGACGACCGCTGTGGCCAGTCCGGCGCGGGCGCTCACGGTGCGGGTGATGGCGTAGGTCAGCAACGAGACGGCGATGATCGAAAAGCCGGTGAACGGCAGCCTGAAGCCCCACTCCGTGAAGAGCGGCATCGCGCCGTCTCCGCCCGACACGCTGGCAAACTTCCACGGGCTGGTCGCGACCAGGCCCCACACGCCGAGCACCAGCAGGAACAAGCCGGGGATCGAGAACGCTGCGCCCCAGAACTCCTTCAGGTGTGACGCCTTGCCGATTCGGCCAAGGAACAGGGCGAGCCCGAGCCCGAGCAGCAGGCCACCGAGCACCACGCCGACGAGCGGCCCACCGTCAGCCGCCTGCAGGCCGAGCGCCATCATCCACATCGTGAAGGCCGGCTTCGAGAAGAACCACGCGTTTTCCCAGTACGGGTGCACGTAGTCGTTGCGCTGCACCATCTCGCGGGCGACCTCGCCGTAGTGCGTCTCCCAGGGGTCCCACAGGCCGACGGCGCCGAGGTAGGGCAGCAACACGAGCGAGGCCATCAGCGAGGCCACCAGCGTCGCGCGGTACTCCACCGGCCAGGCCTTGAACTTCGCCAGCATCGGCATGTTCAACAGCTCTTTGCCCAACAGGGCTTCGGTGAGGGTGTCTGGTTCCTTCACGGCGTCGGTCGACACGGTCTGCTCCAAAAGGAAATCGGCGGCGCGGTCCTACACCGGGAACCCCGAATCGGGAATCTGGATCACCTGATGTGCCGACCAGTGTAGAGCCGCGCCAGATGGCGACTTCTTCGAAGAAGAGCGGGCGCTCGACGGCCAGGAGCCAGCTGGCGTGGGCGCGCACGGTGCTGACGTCAGAAGCCAAGGCGATCACCTCGCTGTCGACCCGCCTCAACGGCACGTTCATCGAAGCCATCGAGCTGCTGCACGCGTGCAAGGGCCGCATCATCACCACGGGCATCGGGAAGCCGGGCTTCATCGCGCAGAAGCTGTCGGCCACCCTCGCCTCCACCGGCGTCCCGTCGCTGTACCTGCACCCGGCCGAAGCCGCGCACGGAGACCTCGGCCGCGTCGTCCGCGGAGACGTCGTCATCGCGCTGTCGAACTCCGGCACCACCGAGGAGATCCTGCGCCTGCTGGTGCCGCTCAAACGTCAGCGGGTGAAGGTCGTGGCGCTGACGTCAGACCCGAAGTCTCCGCTCGCGAGGGGAAGCGACGTGGTGATCGACATCGGCGCCATCGACGAGGCCTGTCCCATCGGCCTGGTGCCGACGGCGAGCTCGGCCGCGCTGCACGCCTTGTCCGACGCGCTGGCGATGACGCTCGCGTGGCGGCGAGAGCTGACCCCCGAGGGCTACGCGCAGTTTCACCCCGGCGGGAAGCTCGGCCGGAGCGTGCTCAAGGTGCGCGAGGTGATGCGCGAGGGCGAGGCAAACCCGCTGGTGCGCGACTCGGCGAGCCTGTCGCAAGCGCTGGTGGTGATGACGAACACGCCAGGCCGGCCGGGCGCGACCAACGTGGTCGATCGGTCCGGCAAGCTCGTGGGCATCTTCACCGACGGCGACTTCCGACGGCTGGCGGAGCAAGGCCACCTCGATCTCACCGGCACCGTCGCCTCAGTCATGGCGAAGCGCCCGCGCACCATCGGGCCGGAAGAGCTGGTCCTGACGGCCGCGGTGATCATGCGAGAGACGAAGGTCGATCAGCTCCCCGTCGTCGACTCGCACGGCCGGCCGGTGGGGCTCGTCGACGTGCAGGACCTGCTCGCCGCCCGCGTGGTGTGAGCGGCACAGACGCGCCGGGGCTGAGCCAGCCGTCGCCGTCGCCTTCGCCTTCGCCTTCGCCTTGCCGATACAGCACCTCGGCAGGACCGCGCGTCGTGAAGGTGCGAAAGACCTTGGCAAGCGGCGACTCGACGTGACTGCCGACGACGAGCCGACCGGGCGCGACGGCGAGCAGCGACAGGGCGCCTCCCGTCAGGTCGTCGACACGTTCGGGTCGGCGGGCGCGGCCTTGCGGCGCTTCTCGACGATCCACACCAGCACCACGCCGAGCTCGTAACAGAGCAGCATCGGGCCAGCCATGAGCGCCAGGTTCACGGCGTCACCCGTCGGCGTGATGATCGCCGCGGCGATCAGGCAGATGACGAGCGCGTGCCGCTGGTACTTGAAGAGGAAGCTCGACTTCACGAGCCCCACCATGCCGAGCACCATCATCACCAACGGCAGCTCGAAGATGAGGCCGAAGGCGAGCTCGAGCACCAGCACCAGCGACAGCTGCTCGCTCATCGACAGCATCGGCTTCGTCCAGTTCATGCTCTCGATGTTCGCGACGCCGACGCTCACCGTCCGCTCGAGCCTCCAGAGTTCGCCGAAGTCGTTGGCGCGCGTGGGCGCGACGCCGGCCAGCATTGCTGCGCCTTCGTCGGCGAGGGTCTGCGCCTTTTCGAAGTCACCGAGCCCGTACGCCGCGATGGCCTCGAGGCGCTTCGCCATGACTTGAGAGAGCACTGGCCGGGCCGCGTCTCCGAAGCCGTTGCGGGTCGCGTCGACGAGTCTGCCAAGCCCCTCGAGCCGGTTCATCACGTCGACGCTGCGCTTGGGGAGCAGGGACAGCCCGTTGGCGTCGGCGGTGACGCGCCCTTCTCCGGCGGCCTCGAGATCGGCGATCGCGGTTCGGGCCAGCGCCCCCGCGTGATCGAGGTCGCCTAGCGAGAGGTACCGCATGGCGTCCTGCTCGCGGAGCTTCGCGGTGTCGAGGCGCTGCGTGATGACGGTGACATCTTCACGCTGCAGGAGGAACCCGAACATCTGCGGCAACAGCACGAAGTAGCAGAAGGCCGCGCCCGCCACGAAGGCCAGCGTGCCGAAGACGATGAACGGCCCCGCCATCTTCTTCTCGTTGTCGTAGAGGCCCGGCGCGATGAAGCCCCAGATCTGCCACAGCAACACCGGCGTGCTGATGAACACCCCGGCGTAGAGGCCGATCTTCATGAGCACGTTCAGCTCTTCGATGGCCGAGGTGTAGATGAGCTGCGCCGAGGCAGCGGGCAACGACATGAGCACCGGCCGCATGAGGAAGCCGTAGATCTCCCGCGCGAAGGCGAGCGAGACGATGCCCAGCAACACGACGGCGATGACGACGCGAAGCAGGCGGGTGCGAAGCTCCGCGAGGTGCTCGAACAAGCTCATCTTGTATTCGTCGGGGGTCACGGCGGCCGCAGACATGTCAGCTGGTGACCTTCTCGGGAGCGGGTTCGGTCGAGGGAGCAGCCGCCTCGACCGGAGCGGGACTCGATGTGGCCTCCATCGGGGCAGGTGGCGCCAGCTCGCTGGTGACGGGGCGCGGCACGACCAGCTCGCCGGGCGGCGCGCCTTTCATCACCTGCGACAGGTCGGGCTCGGCGGTGGGGAGCGCGTCGGTTCCTGAGGGGAGCTCGCCGGCGTGGTGCTCTCCAGCCGCCAGCGGGTCGAGCTCGTCACCGTGGGGGATGGCGTCGGGTGCGGCCTGGGGGAGCGGCGCGGGCGGCTCCTGAAGCTGCTGGTCCATCTTGTAGAACTCGCGCTCGACGACGTTGCGCACGTCATCGGTCTGGCGACGGAAATCGCGCACGAGCTTGCCGATCGTTCGAGCGAACTCTGGCAGCTTCGTCGGCCCCAGGATGAGCAGGGCCGCGACCGCAATGAAGATGATCTCGCCCGTGCCGATGTTCAGCATCGCGGCGCGGTTGTAACCGGTCGGCTGCCTTTGGGCTACCGACGAACGGGGAAGGCGGTGCCCTTGCCGCAGTAGACAAACGTGCCGTCCGGAGCCTTGCCGGCGCGGCGAAGGCCCGAGAACGCGAGACTGGAGCCGGCGCGAGCAGGCCCGAGCGTCGGGTCTTCGATGCGCAACACGACCGGAATGCCGGCGGGCAGGCCGTCGAAGGGAGCGATCAGCTCCGTCATCACGAAGCTCTTGCCCGAGCCGCAGCCGTTGGTGGCGATGCCGTAGTAGGGGAACTTGTCCGTCAGCGAGATGACCTTCACGCGGGCGTCTTCCACGAGGCCAGCGGCTGAGAAGCGCGGGTCGGCCTTCGCCTCGTCGAGCGACCGGGCAGGGACCAGCGCGCCGACACCGGCCGTGCCACCGAGATAGGCATTGGGCGCCTGGCCCTTCGGCGCGGTCGCTGCAGGCGCCGTGTTGGCCGGCGCGGTGTTCGAGCCGTAGGGCTGGGTGTTCGCAGGCGCAGTCGTGGCGGTGGTCGTCGCGACCGTGTTGCTGGGGGGCGGCGTCTCACCGGGGCGAACGACGCGGCGGCCGGGCTCGGAAGGCTGCTTCGCGGACTCGGCGGCGAGGCGGGCGGCTTCCTTCTTCTGCTCCTCCTCGAGCTTCTTCGCTTCGGCCTCGAGACGCTTCGCCTCAGCTGCTGCGTTCTTCTCGGCGTCCTTCTGCGCCCTGGCGTCTTCAGCCAGGCGCTTCTTCGCTTCGGCTTCGGCCTTCTTGTCCTCTTCCTTGCGCTTCTTCTCTTCGGCAGCGAGGCGGGCCTTCTCTTCGGCCTCTGCCTTCCTCTTCGCCCTCTCTTCTTCGGCGAGGCGGATCTTCTCTTCGAGCTCCGCCTTCTTCTTCTCGGCAGCGGCCTTCTTCTCTTCGTCGGCGACGCGCTTCTTCTCGGCCGCGGAGTTCTTGAACTCGTCCTCTTTCTTCTTCTTCTCTTCTGCGGCCAGGCGCGCGTCTTCTTCGGCCTTCTTCTTCTTCTCTTCAGCCTCGAGCTTCGCCTGCTCTTCCTTCAGGCGCTTGGTCTCGGACTCGGCCTTCTTCATCTCGAGCTCGGTGCGCACCTTCTCGATCTCGAGGCGCTTCTTCTCGAGTTCCTCGTCGCGCTTCTTCTCTTCGGCGAGCTTCTTCTCTTCTTCCTTCTTCACCTTCTCTTCTGCGGCGAGGCGCTTCTTCTCTTCGGCGTCGGCCTTCTTCTTCTCCTCGGCGGCGCGCTTCTCGTCTTCCTTCCGCTTCTTCTCGTCCTCGGCGAGCTTCTTCTTCTCCTCTTCGAGCTTCTTCTTCTCGTCCTCGAGGCGCTGCCTCTCCTGCTCGGCCTTGAGCTTCTTGTCCTCTTCGGCCTTCTTCTTGGCCTCGGCGGCGTCGGCTTCGGCCTTCAGGCGCTTCTGCTCGGCTTCGGCGGCGGCGCGGGCCTGCTCCTCGGCCTTCTTGCGGGACTCGGTCTCGAACGCGGCCTTCCTGGCGGCCTCTTCATCGGCCTTCTTCTTCTCTTCGGCAGCCTTCTTCGCGGCCTCTTCTTCGGCCTTCTTCGCCTCGGCAGCAGCCTTGATGGCCGACTCGCGGTCGCCCTTGGTGATGGGCTTGCGGCCGCCACCGGCGCTGTCGGTCGTCGCGGTCGACCTGGGTCCGGCGACCTCGACTTCGTCCTGCGCGGTGGCGAGGACGGCGGTCAGACAGAGCGAGAGAAGCGACAAGCGTGAAAAAGATTTCATGGAGCGGCGCGTGTAGCCGAGGAAGCACCCGGGGATCAATCGACTCCCGCCAGACCTCAGGCGCGGAACCGATCAGCCCTTCGCCGGCGTCCTGACGGGCGCCACGCGCGTCTCGACGATCAGCAGCAACACGGGGATCAGCAGCGACAGACCCATCGACAGCAGCGACACCGTGTCCATGCCGACGAGGAAGCGTGGCGGCCGGCCGGGCAGATCGGTCGCCAGGGGCCTGCGCGCGACCTCGCTCAGGAGCAACCCCGAGCCGAACGCAGCCAACGACGTCGCGCCGTGCTGCACCGCCGACTGCAGGCTCTGAAACGTGGCCCGGCGGGCCGGGTCCGGCACCTTGGTCGTCAGGGTGTTGTACGAGACGTTGCGCAGGCCCTGCGCGAGCATGAAGGCGGCGAAGACGAGGAACACCGTCGACGAGGCCAGGGACTCACGCGGCAGATAGAAGAAGAAGAACACGACGCCGATGGCGAGCACGGTCCCCGCGGTGCCGACCCGGAACGAGCCGAGACGATCGACGAGCCGCCCGCCCACCTGGGTCGCCACGAAGCTGGCCATGCCACCGAAGAGGTAGGCGTACTTGATGTGGGCCTCTGGCACGCCGAGGTTGAACTGCAGGTACGAGGCGATGCTGGGGATCAGCACGAAGCCCGCCGACATCACCACCGCCGTCATCAGGTACGACAGCCGGACGTTGGGCTCGGCGACGAGCGCCCCGATGTCCTTCAGGGCGTTGCGCGGTCGGTCGAGGTGCCCGCGGAGCGACGGCAGCAGGAAGATCGACACCACCAGTACGGCGGCGCCGAGCGCGGCGACCGTGAAGAAGGGCGCGCGCCAGCCGAAGTGCTCTGCCATCCACAGGCCCGCGGGCACGCCGAAGACCGACGCGACCGAGAACGCGCCCATCACCGTGCCCATGGCCTTGCCGCGAACATGGTTCGGAATGGTGTCGGCGATGATGGCGAAACAGAGCGAGGTGGCCGGACCTCCGAAGGCGCCGGCGACGCTGCGCGCGACGAGAAGCGTCGTGAAGTCTTCAGCGAACCCGCACAGCGCCGTCCCGATCACGAGCCCCAACACCGCCACGCCGACGGCTTTTCGACGATCGAAGCGGTCGAGAAAGAGGGCGCCCAGCAGACCCATCACCGAGGCCGTCGCCGTGTAGCTCCCGTTCATCCACGGCAGGTGCGACGAGGGGAAGTCGAGCGCTTGCGCGAGCCGGGGGCCGATCGGCATCACGATGACGAAGTCGAGAATGTTCACGAACTGCAGCGCCGCGACGAGGAAGATGATGCCCCACTGCCGGCCGGTGAGCGCCATCGACGGCGGAGCACCACCTGCGGGAGCTGTCACTTCTGGCGCTGCCATGTCGCGTCAGTCTCTACACCAGCGATCCACCCATCGTCTGGAAACCGTCGGGGACAGTGCGAGCGGGAATCGGGGCGCTTCACTCCAGGCGGGCGCGGAGCCGGGCGATGAGCGCCGCCGCTGCACCGTGTCGCGGCAGGCCGCCTCGAGCTGGTCGCGCGCGGCGCGTGGGTCGGTCCGCGCGAGCTTGAGGAGACGGGCGATGAAGCTGGCCAACTGCTTCACCGCACGCAT
Organism: Myxococcaceae bacterium; assembly: GCA_040400045.1. GTDB lineage: Bacteria > Myxococcota > Myxococcia > Myxococcales > Myxococcaceae > Xiheimicrobium. The sequence continues at coordinate 123,795 of JBBAQZ010000013.1, read as the reverse complement.
GACGTCGTCGCGTTCTTCGAGCACGGCGCCACCGTCAGGCAGGCCCGCAGACCGAGCAAGGACAGTGACGGGGTTCGCGTCGCTTTGGCGTCGCGCAGTCGAACGGTGATACGAGGCCCCATGTTCTCGAAACGGTTGCTGTGGGCCACGTCGCTGAGCGTCCTCCTCGCGAGCTGCAACTGCGGCGGCGACATGACGCCGACCGATGCCGGAGTCGACAGCGGCACCTCGATCGGGCAACGCGACGCAGGGTTCCAGAGCGACGCCGGGCGATCGACCGATGCCGGGTTGGCAGTCGATGCGGGGCAGGCACTCGATGCCGGCACCGAGGATTCGGGCGTCACGATGGACGCTGGGCTCGATGCCGGTCTGGCAGACGATGCTGGCAGCTCGGATTCAGGTGTCACGGCGGACGCAGGCCTCGATGCCGGGTCTGTCGACTCTGGCGTGATCATCGATGCCGGATTCGACGCCGGGCCCACCGCCGTCCCCGACGCCTCGGTGTTGAGTGTCGACTTCGAGACGGTCTTCCCGCCTGACTTCGATGCTGGCACGGCGCTGCTCACGCCATCGCAGGGGTACGCGCCCCTGGGCACTCCGGGCAACACGTTCGGGCCCACGTTCCTGCGGGCACCGACCGGAAACGTGATCACCATGACGATCCCCAACCTTCCTCCTCACACGTCGCTCTCGCTCGATTTTCTCTTCGCCGCGATCGACTCCCTCGATGGCACCGGGAGTTTTCCCGCCGGAGACTTCTTCCGCATCGACCTCGATGGCGTGACCATCTTCCGCGAGTCATTCGCCAACGCGACACCGAGTCAGGTGCAGAGCTACGTGCCGCCCGTACCGGCGATCGTCCTCGCGCGACGCGTCGATCTCGGTTTCGCGGGCCCCGGCGGCTTCTACACGGACAGCGCGTACGACATGAGCCTGGACCCGCAGTTCGACGACCTGCCGCACACCGCGCCCACGGCGACGCTGGTCTTCGTCCTCGAAGGGGCCGGTGTTCAGGCCCTGTCGGATGAGTCGTGGGCCATCGACAACGTTCGGGTCACCGTCGGGAATACGCCGCGGGCGCGCGACGGCGGCATGTGAGTCGGTGAGGACGACGGAGCACATCGCCATCGTTCTCGGCGAGCCTTCTTTCAGGTGCTTCACGTGACGTTCGCGCAGCGCTTTCGTCGCGGGCTCTTCTGGGCGCTCACCGGCGGTGCCCTCGCGCGGCTCTACGTACTGGGTGAAGCGAGAGGCTGGAGCATCGTCGGCCCAGTCGCGCTGCGGATCACCGCGCTCACGCTTGCGGCCTGGTTCCTCCATCTGATCCTCCACGAAGCCGGGCACCTCGTGGCGTCGCGGGCGATGGGGTTTCAGGTCGACTCGGTCACCCTCGGCCCGATCGAGTGGAACGCGCGGGATGGGTCGTGGGCTTGGGCGGGGCTGGGCATCGGCGGGAAGATCGGCACGCTCCCCATCGGCGCGAAGGACCTGCGTCGTCGGCTGAGGGTCGTCGCAGCAGCCGGGCCGGCGATGACCGTGCTCGCGCTCGCGGTGTCCGGAGTGATTCTGTTCTTCACGTCAGCCACCCTCACCTCGCCCATCGGCGTCGCGACCGTGACGGGAGGCCTGGTGCTCCTGTCGGCGACGACGCCCGGACGGTTTCGGGCCTCGACGGCCGTGGCGGGCAACGACATCGATCAAATCGCAGGTGGTCGCGCCGTGCTCGCGCATTGGACGTACCTGGCGATCGTGCAGGGCGTGCTCGCGGGCCGGCGTCCGCGCGAAGTCACCGAGGGCGTCGACTTCACGCCGCTGCTCCCGCCTGCGGACGAGCCGCCTGAGGCCATCACGCTGATCTGCGCCGTGCATCACCTCGAGCGTTCGGACTTCACGTCGGCGAAGGCCGTGCTGACGGCCGCGACCGGCCGCGCGGCAGATGCGCTGTCCTGGGTGCACACCGATGTCTTCCACCAACTCGGATCCATCGCGGCGCTCGTCGACGGTGAGCCCGATCGCGCGGTCGAATGCCTCGCCGTCGTGCGCAAGATGCAGTCCCTGTCCTGGTACGGCGACCTGCTCGAGGCGTGCATCGCGAAGACGGCGGGCGACGACGTGATGGCCGCCAAGCGTCTCGACCACTGGCTCGAAGAAGCACGCGCGGCGATGCGAGGCCGGCTCGCGTTCGGTGGCAACGAGTGGATCCTCGATCGTCTGAGGCCGATGTGGCGCGACCTCGAGCGGGCTTCGTCTGCGCATCGTGTGGACCAAAGGGAAAGGGCCGACGGCTGATCAGCTCAGGCAGTGCACGAGAGAGCGCGCGCGGAGTGCTTCACCTCGCTCTCGGTGAAGTTTGCGATTCGGGTGGAGTCTGACCGCTTCCTTCTGACTCGCCTTCCAGATGGCGAAGTCGCGACGGGCCTGCTCGAGCGTGTTCTCGACCGATTCGACCTCGGCCTGCGCTGCTTTCATCATCGCCTGCGATGCCGGGTCGTCAGACTCGTTGGCTGCGACGCTCCCCTTTTTCCGCGAGCGACGCTCGGTGCTGACCTGCTGCGACAGCGCTTCGATGTCGACCTCCGAGGGTCGACAGGCTTCGGTGATGGTGTGGTCTTCCGAGACCGTGAACTCGGCGTCGGGCAGCACCTCTTCGACCTCGCGGAGCCACCGGATCACCGCGAGGAGTTGCTTGTTGCTGCGCAGCTGGAGAGCCTCGGCGAAGTCGACCCCAAACCCGTGAAAGCGACAACTCGAGGGGGGCGACTTCTTGAGTCGCGCGAACTCCTCGTCGGAGATGAGGCCTTTCCACTCGTCGGTTCGGTCGACCCCATCCCAGGCCGCTGCGAGTGAGAAGCCATGCCGGTCGCCAACGGCCTCGAGCGTCTCGACCTCGGTTGGCCCAAGCGGCTTCGCAAGCTTGATTCGTGCTGCGAATCGACCGTCTGACGGACAAGAAGAGCACGCCAGGAAACGGGGCGAAGCGCACCTCGGCGAAGACCCGGCTCGCTCAGACGCGGAAGCGGCGAATCTCGCCGCGAAGCACTTCGCCCTGCTGCCGCAGCGTCTCGATCGCCTCTTCGAGCTGCTTCACAGAGCGGTTCTGCTGCTCCGCGACCGACTTGATCGTCTCGATGGCTTTGAGCACCTGCTCCGAGCCGCGGGTCTGTTCCTTCTGCGCGCGGTTCAGGTGCGTCACCATCTCGTTGATGTTCTCGATCGACCGGCTGATCTGCTTGCTGCCGTGCGCCTGCTCCTGCACCGAGCGCGTGACGTGCGTGGTGAGGCGCTTCATGTGCTCGGCGCTCTTCATGATCTGTTCCGAGCCGCGCGCCTGCTCGTTGGTCGCCTTGCTGATCTGCTCGACCGTCTCACGAATGCGATCGACGGCGACCGTCACGTCCTTCGAGCCGCGGGCCTGCTCGACCGTCGCGCGCGCGATGGCCTTCACCATCTGCGTGGATCGGTTGGCCGACTCCTGAATCTTCTTCAGCGCGCTCTCGGTCTCGCGGCCGAGCAGCACGCCCTCTTCGACGTTCTTCACGCCCTGGTTCATGGCGCCGCCGGCGTTGCGCGACTCCTCCTGAACGGAGCGGATGAGATCGGCGATCTCTTTCGTGGACGCGCCCGTGCGCTCTGCGAGGTCCTTGATCTCTTCGGCGACGACCGCGAAGCCCTTGCCGTGCTCACCCGCCTGGGCAGCGATGATCGCGGCGTTGAGGGCCAGCAGGTTGGTCTGCTCCGCGACGTCGTCGATCACGTCGACGATGTTGCCGATCTCGAGGATGCGCCGGCCCAGCTGCTCGATGACCCCGGCCGCGGCGCGCGAGCTGTCCTTGATCTTGTCGATGCCGACGATGGTCTTCTGAATCGACTCGGCGCCGAGCTCGGCGTCCTTCGACACCTGCTCTGATAGGCGCGCCGTCTCGTAGGCGTTGGTCTCGACCTGGCTGATGGCGACGTCCATCTCGCGAATCGACGACGAGGTGACCTCGGCGCTCTTGAGCAGGTCCTCGACGTTTCGCGCCACCTCTTTGATGGAGTACGTCGTCTGTTCGATGGCGCTGGTCGTCTCTTCCACCGACGCAGCCATCTTCATCACGTTGTCGGCCACCTCGTCGTTGGTGGTGGCCATCTCGAGAATGCTGGAACTCGAGTCTTCGGCGCTGCCGTAGAGCGTCTCGACGTTCTCGGCGATGCCCCTGAGGCTGGCGAGCATCTCGACCATCGCGCTCGAGGTCTCTTCGACGCGGGTCAACACGGTGGCCGAGCCGCCCGAGGTCGTCGAGGCGGAGCGGGAGATCTGATCGATGACCTGGGCCACGCTCTCGGCGACGCCTCGCACGCGCCCGATGGTGTCTCGTAAGCCCTGGCCGATCATGTTGAGCGCGTCGGCGAGTTCCTGGAGTTCTCGCGTCGTCGCGCCCTCCACTCTGCCGGACAGGTCGGCCTCCGACAGCCGCGCCGCCTGCGCCCGCATCTGCCGAATCGGCGCGATGAGAAGGACTCGGGACAGCACACCGACCAGCGCGATGAACACCGCCACGCTCACCAGCAGGGCGATGAGCAGAATCTGCCGCAGGCTCGAGATGGCCTGCCGAATACGAATCGCGTCGAGCACGACGATGACGTGGCCGCGGCCCACGCCGGTGCGCGGCGCCACCTCATCGGCCACCAGCAGATCGCCCGACTCGAGCGTCATGCGCGCCTTCCGGCCGCCCTTGTTGAAGGCCTCGAGCACGCTCCGGGTGAGCTCGGGCTCGGTGTTCGGCTTCACCGCGATCAGGTCTTTGGGCGTGCAGTCGGCTTCGGCGGCGCACACCAGCACCCAGGCCGAGCGAATCTCGTCTTCACTGCCGACGATGGTTCGAATCTCTGCCGACGCTTCCTGGTCGAGCCCCTCGCGAGCACCGATGACGATCTTGCGCTCGATCTCGCGCGCCACCGACTTGCCGCGATCGAACAGCGTGTCTTCGAGCGGGCCCTCGGCCTGGCGCGGCAACACGATGAAGAGCACGAGCACCAACACGACCAGCGCGATGGTGAAGGTGCCGAAGATTGCCCAGGTCAGCCCCACCCGTTGAGATCGCGCCGCCACGAGCGGACTGTATGGAGCGACTCCCGTCGCTTCAACAATGACGACAGCTCACCAGGCGATTCTCAGGCCGACTCTCAGGCGGCGGTGCGCAGCTCCACGAGGCTGTCGACGAGGTCGAGCACGGCCCCGAGCCACTCCCGGCGCGCGGTCCTCAGCAACTCGGTTCGCCCCGTGGCCGCGATGCCAATCGACAGCTCCCGTTGCAGCTCGAGGTACTCCTGCCGCAATTGCCATGTCTGCCATCGCAGCGCTTCCCGGCTCTCGGTCTCTGCGCTGACCAGGGCCTGGAGTTGTCGAAGCGCCCACGCCTCGAAGGTCGCGTGTTGCTCTGGCATGGCGCCGAGGACGACGCTGATGCGGTTGAGGGTCTCGACGAGGCGTTGATGGGCTTGCGACATGGGAGCGACGGCGATGAGCAGCGCCCATGCCACGGCCAACCGCCTTCAATCGGAGTGACGAGCGAGGGTCGGCGGTGGGGCTGAGGTCGCGGCTGACCGGTGGAGTAAGAGGGAGCGCACCATGACCACGACGCTCTTCGTCGACCCACGCTTCGAGGGGCACGTCGCAGGGCCCGTGCACCCGGAGTCACCAGGCCGGCTGCGCGCGATCCTCGAGGTGCTCGATCGTGCGCCCGTCGCACAGACCTCACGACAGACGCCGCGGCCCGCGACGCGCGACGAGCTGCTGTCCGTCCATGGAGCGGACCACGTCGACCTCGTGCTCTCGCTGGCGGGCAAGAACGTGCAGCTGGACCCGGACACGGCGATGAGCCCCGGGAGCGCAGAGGCGGCGTTGCTCGCGGCCGGTGCGGCAGCGCAGGCGACGCTCGACGTCATGACCGGCGCGACGAGCAACGCGTTTGCCCTCGTCCGCCCGCCTGGCCACCACGCCGAACGGGATCGCGCGATGGGGTTCTGTCTCTTCAACAACGTCGCCGTCGCCGCCGAGACGGCGCGCCGCGCCGGGGCCGCGCGGGTGCTGGTCCTCGACTGGGACGTGCATCACGGCAACGGCACGCAACACACCTTCCAGTCCCGGCGCGACGTGCTGTTCTGCTCCTCACACCAGTTCCCGTACTATCCGGGCACTGGCGCACCTGACGAAGTGGGAGACGGTGAGGGCCGCGGCTTCACGGTGAACGTCGCCTTGCCAGGCGGTCAGAACGACGCTGACTACGGTGCCGTCTTTCACGACGTCTTCCTGCCGATCGCCCAGGCGTACCGGCCGGACCTGGTGCTCGTCTCGGCAGGGTTCGACCCGCATCGCGCCGACCCCATCGGAGGCATGAACGTCTCCGAGCGCGGCTTCGCAGCGATGGCCAGCGCGATGATGCAGCTCACGGCCGAGGTGTGTGGCGGCAAGCTCGTGCTGCTGCTCGAGGGTGGGTACGATCTCGACGGGCTGTCGCAGTCGGTGCATGCGTGCGTCGAGGTGCTCAGCGGCCAACGGCGTGAGGCGTTCCCCACGGGCGTCGGGGCCGCGGCCTCGCGAGCGATCGCCGAGACGTGGAAGGCGCAGCGCTCGTTCTGGAAGCAGCCTTCGTGACCCGGGTGCTCTACGTGCACGGGCTCGAGTCGGGCCCGACAGGCCACAAGGCGCGGCTGCTGGCCGAAGCGGGCTTCGAGGTCAGCGCGGTTCAAATGCCGTGTGGTCGTCGGCATGCGCTGCGGGCGCCGCTGGTGGCCGTCTGGGCGCTCTCGTCCCTCTCGCTCGTGGGGTTCGCGGCGTGGTCGACGGCTCCGTGGCTGGTGACCGTCGAGGACGACCATCGCCTCAGCGCGACGGCGACCGCTGCCTCGCTCCTCGCTTGGGTGGAGTCTGTGCGAAGCCCGCCGACGGCTTGAACGAGCGCCGAGCTGCTCCATCTGCACACGGTGGTCCGTCACGTGTCTTTCGGCAGACGGTGCCTTAGCGGTGCGACCGGTGCGCTTTCGCGGAACCACCCACGCTGCGCTTCACCAGCCCCAGGCAGCCGCCGACGAGACGCTCGAGCTCTCGGGCGAAGCGCCGGCTCTCGAGCAACTCAGGGCGCATCAGGAGCGCATGGTCGGTCAGCGCGTCGAGCGAAGTGACGATGACGTACGCAGTGAGTGACGGGTCGTCGACGTCGAGCTCCAAGCGTCGCAGCGAAATCCACTCCGCGAGGACATCGGCGACGCGACGGTTGAGCCGCTCGAAGAACTCCAGCGCGCCGATGCGCGGCAGCTGCAGCAAGACCGACCGATGCAGCGTCGCATCGACGCGGGTGACCTCGAGGGTGACCTCGACGACGCGGCGAACACACGCCTCGACCGGGAGCTCCGCCAGCTCGGGCCCCAGCGCAGCGAGTTGCTCCGTCATCGAGTCGGCCCACCCCTCGACCAGCCCGCTCACCAGCGCGTCCTTGTTCGGGAAGTACTGGTACAGGCTGCCGACGCTGACGCCGGCCTCCTTCGCGACCCGGTTGGTCGTCAGCGCGTCCCACCCGTCTTGAACCAGAATGCGAGCAGTCGCTTGCATCAAGGCGTCGACCAGCATGCGGCTCCGGTCCTGTTTCGGAGCTTTCCTGGCGCGAACGTCGAGGCCCGTCCATGAGCCGACACTGGGGCGATGCGTGATTCCCGCCGGGCGGACGTGGGGCATGCGACACGGTGCCGCGAACGCGAGCGGCGGGCGAGCCGGAAACACGAGCTTTCATTCGTATTCTGCCGACATGAACACGACACCACGGGTTGCTTCGATCGACGTGCTGCGCGGAGTCGCCCTGCTCGGCATTCTCGTCATGAACATCCAGGCGTTCTCGATGCCGCACGCGGCGTACATGAACCCCTCGGCCTTCGGCTCGCTCGAGGGGCTCGACGGCGTCGCGTGGTCGCTCGGTCGGCTCTTCTTCGACTTCAAGTTCATCAGCCTGTTCTCGACCCTGTTCGGCGCTTCGCTGTTGCTGGCGGGCGAGGCCTCACATCCACGGGGCCGGCTGCTCTGGCTCTGCATGTTCGGCTGCGTTCATGGCTACCTCATCTGGTTCGGCGACGTGCTCTTCACCTACGGCGTCGTCGGCCTGCTGCTGCTGGGTGCGCGCGCGTGGCCGGTGCGCCGGCTGGTGACGGTCGGCGTGGTGTTCCTCGTCGCGTCTCCGCTCGTCGCGGCCGCCGGAGCGCTGTTCTTCGACTCGCTGCCCGACGCGCTCATCACGGACCTGCGCACCCACTACGACGCGTCGACCACGGCGGCAGAGGTGGCCATCTTCCGTGGGGGCTGGCTCGGGCAGTTGCCGCTCCGCGCGGCGATCACCTTCGACTCGCAGACGGTCGGCCTCGTCTTCGAGACGGGCTGGCGCGCAGCGGGCTGCATGCTGATCGGCATGGCCGCGGTGAAGGCGAAGGTCTTCGAGGGCTCGCTCGCCTTCTTCCCGTGGGCCCTCGTGGCGCTGGCGGTCGGCCTCGCGGTGTCAGGGGCGGGGCTGTGGCTTCAGTGGAGCTCTGACTTCGACTTCCGCACCTGGCTGTGGGCGCAGTCGCTGCACGAGCTCGGCTCCATCGGCGTCGCGGCAGGCCTCGGCCTTGGCGTCGTCAGCCTCGCGAATCGGTTTCCGGCCGCGCTCGCGGTGCAGGCCATCGGGCGGCTCGGGCGGGTCGCCTTCACCGCGTACCTGATGCACTCCATCGTCGGCACCTTCGTCTTCTACGGTCACGGGCTCGGCCAGTTCGGGACCTGGAGTCGCACCGCGCTCTTCATCGCGCCCTTCGTCTTCTGGACCTTCCAGCTCGCCCTCGCCTGGTGGTGGACGAGCCGCTTCCGCGTGGGCCCGCTCGAGGCGTTGTGGCGGGGGTTGTCCCGCGGCGACTTCTCCCTCGGCCAGCGCCTGGCCTGAGGTGAGGGCCAGGTGCCCGGTATTGCCGGGTCCTCCCCGGTGGGGTGGTGCTTTGGACACGCGTCAGATAAGGGCCACCGATGATCGCAAATCCCCACCGCCCCACGTCCCCTGCTCCTGCTCCCGCGCCCCTGGCGCCGACGACCCCGGTGGTCGCCGCCCCGAAGGTCATGAAGCACGAGCTGCAGCCGGAATGGGGCATGGGCCTCATCGTCGAGGACGACGGCAAGTACCTCGTCCTGTACTTCGAGCGCGGCGGCCTCAAGAAGTTCATCAAGGACAAGGCGAAGGTGCTCGTGCCGGTGACGTTGTCGGCCGCCGAGATGACCGCGCTGAAGACGAAGGCCAACGGCCGCTCCAAGAAGCCGCGCCCGGAAGGCAGCGCGAAGAAGAAGGCGAAGGCCAAGGCTGTTGCGAAGGCCCGCTTCACCACGGTCGCCGACCAGATCACCGCGTTCGAGAAGCTCTTCACCGGAGGCTTCAAGGGCGAGGCGTTCGTCGAGGGTGAGCGGGGCAAGCCAGGCGTCGAGGGCAAAGAGGGCCTGAAGGAAGCCGCCATCGCGTTCGCGCAAAAGACGCTCTCGAAAGACGCCTTCGCGAAGAGCACGCCCGAGGAGCTGTTCGAGAACGCGCGCCTGCTGCTGAAGGCCACCAACATCGTCTTCCCCATCGAAGGCGCGATTCCGTTCGCCGGCATGGATCCCGAGAACCGCACCAGGGCGCTCGCTGCGCTGAAGGACCTGCTCCATGGCACGGGCGACTACGCCGATCGCCTCGAGGCCTTCGCGGGCGCTGTCACGTTGAAGGACAGCAAGGGCACGCTCAAGGCCGTCACCTGGCCGTTCGCGACCGTCTTCGGCGCGCTCCTCGACCCGACCCAGTACGCGTGCGTGAAGCCGACGGCGCTCTCGCTCCAGAGCCTGACCGTCGGGCTCAACGTCGAGAAGTCGCAGCCCGTGAAGGCCGAGGGGTACCGCCAGTTCCTGTCGGTGGTGAAGAAGACCAACGACCAGCTCAAGGCGGCCGGTCAGCAGCCGCGCGATCTGATGGACGTGTACTCGTTCATCTACCGCACGCACGCCGAGAAGCCGGCGCCGGCCGTCGTCGCGCCCTGACGTGCCCTTCGCCGACACCTGAGGTCTCTGGCTCCGGCCGTGCTGCGATGCTGCAGCGCGGCCGTTGTCGTTCGGCCTCGGGGCATCGAACCCTCGTCGCCGCGGACGACGAGCCGGGAACGGCGGGGCAGCGCGTGAAGGTGAATCAGTCCGAAGACGACGCTCGTCGCCACCGCGAGCGCGCCCACGCGGCGCTGCCCCCAGGTCATCAGCTCAGGCCGCGAAGGCCACCTTCGTCAGCTGTTCCGACACCTGCCAGAGCCTCGCAGCCACCGCTTCATCACGCGACGCCGCGTTCGAGGACACCACCCGCGGAAAGCCTGACATCTCCATCAGCCCATCGGGCCCGACGTACTGGCCGCCGGTGAGCTCGGGATGAATCGCCGCGTAGATCTGCGGGAGCGCGCCCATCTCGGCCGATTGCGCCAGCAGCGCCCCGCCCAGCTTCATGATGAAGGCGCCGAACGACGACGATTCCATCTTCGGGCCGACGCCCTGCAGGTTGGTGTCCGAGTAGCCGGGGTGCGCGACGACGGCGATGGACCGCTTGCCGTGCTTCCGCAGCCAGCGCTCGAGCTCGTAGGTGAAGAGCAGGTTGGCGAGCTTCGACTGCCCATAGGCAGGCCACTTCGAATACGACTTCTCACCGTTGAGATCGTCGAAGTTGATCTTCCCCATGCGGTGCGCCACCGAGCTGACGCTCACGACGCGCCCGGCCGGAGCCGCCTCGAGCAGCGGGAGCACCTGCGCCGTCAACGCGTAGTGGCCGAGGTGGTTGGTGCCGAATTGCATCTCGAAGCGCTCGGCCGTCTTCAGGTACGGCAGGGCCATCACGCCGGCGTTGTTCATCAGCACGTCGACGCGAGGGTATCTCTGAGCCAACGCCTGTGAGAACGCCGCGATGCTCTCGAGTGACGACAGATCGATCGCCATCACCTCGAGCGACGCCTTCGGCAGCTTCGCGCGCACCGACGCCGCCGCTTCTCCTCCCTTCTGGGTGTTGCGGCACCCCATCACCACCGTGGCGCCTTTCGACGCGAGGAGCCGGGTCGACTCGAGCCCGAGCCCGGAGTTCGCCCCGGTGATGACGATGACCTTGCCGGTTTGGTCGAGGGCGTCAGCGATGGTCCAGGGCATGGGCGGCTCCATAGCCAGCTACTCGGGCCAGTGCACGATCCACCCGCGGGTGCCGACGGCCCAGAGATCGCTCTCCGAGACGCCGTCGATGTCGTTGAGCGAGACCCCGGCGTCGGTGGCGTAGAGCGTCAGCCAGACGCGGCCATTCCACTTCTTCACCGCGCCCTCGGAGGTCGTCACGTAGACGCGGGCGGCGTTGAAGGCCCGAACCGAGGTGACGGTGCCGGTGGTCGGCGCAGGGAGTCGACGCCACCACGTGCCGACCTTCTCGAGCACCACGCCCTGATCTCCGACGGCGAACGCGCTCGTCTGCGAGACGACCCAGACCCCGCGGAGCGCGCCTGAAGGGAGCGCGAGACGACTGAGCCGCTCGGCCGTCCAGGAGCGCGTGGAGGGGTCCCACGTCCACACGCCCATCGCAGCATTCTCACTGCCGACACCCATCAGCACCTCGCCTCGGTGCGCGTCGTCCATTCGAACGTTCGGGGAGAGGTTGGTGGAAGACTCGGCGGGTTGCCCGGGGGCCACCCACTCGAAGCGCCGCGAGTTCCGCAGCACGCCCGACACGAGCAGCCCCGCGTCACTCGGGTCGCCCCACAGGCCCGCAGCCGGGTCGGACAACATGCGGGTGCTCAGACAGCCAGAGGCCCCGAGCGGGTGCGAGCTGATGCGCCCCAGCCCGAGGTTGCCACCGACGACGACCCCCTGACCTGAGGCGGAGGCCCACACCTTGCGAATGTCGTTCGGACAGCTCGCGCTCGCGGCTTCGAAGAACCCTCCGTCAGCCCGAATCCACACGTCGACCCGCCCGGCGACGCGCAGCTGCCCGGGACCGAACGGCCCGGCCGTCGCCCACTCCTTGTCCGAGGCCGTATCGAGTCTGCGAATCCAGTTCGGGTTGAGCACCGGGCAGACCCCCTCGTCGACCTGCAGGTTGCAGTTGTCGTCGACACGGTTGCAGAACTCGGGAGCGCCCACGTGCACGCCTGGATCGACGTCATCGCAGTCGCCGGGCGTCATCGTTCGCCCCGAGCCGCACAGCATCGCCTCGCTACCCGTGAGGCCGAAGCCATCGCCGTCATCGTCCGCGAGCGTGGTGAGCGCGCACGGCTGGGGTCCCGCGTCGGGTGGACCGGCGTCTTCTTCCGGCGGGACACCAGCGTCGGCGCCAGCGTCGCTTTGCCCACCGTCAGCCAGTGGCTGGGGCTGGCCTGCGTCGACGACGCCGCCGTCCGTGAAGCGGCAGGTGGTGGTCGTCGAGCAGTCGATCGCCACCACCGCGTCTTCCAGCCGCGCTTGCCGCTGGAAGGGGTCCGTCACGAGCAGGGCCCAGCGTCCCTCGCCGAGCCCAGCGGGGACGCGCGCGCTCAGCACCTCGGGATCGAGGAGCCGCACGTCGAGGAGCCCGACGGCGAGGCCCGCCTGCTCCAGCTGCGCGGTGAACTGGGCGTCGCGGGTCGACGCTCCGGGCTTCTGGAAGTCGACCTTCACCTTCGGGCTGAAGCTGCCCCTGATGGTGATGAAGGTGTCGACCTGCTGAGACAGCTCGCGCGGCTCCACGGCGCGAACGCTGACGGCAGGCGACGAGGCCGAGCAGGCGAACAGCCCCAGCGCAGCGGTGACGACCAGACGCGACATGAACGAGCCACACGCTACCCTGCTTGAGGCCCACCGAGGCGACTTCCGCGGCGCAGGGGGCCCCAACAGGCTATACGAAGCATCATGCCCTCTCTCTCGAACCGGACCCTCTTCATCTCGGGCGCCAGCCGGGGCATCGGCCTGGCGATCGCGCTCCGCGCCGCGCGTGACGGCGCCAACGTCGCCATCGCTGCGAAGACCGCCGAGCCCCACCCGAAGCTGGCGGGCACCATCTACTCGGCGGCGAAGGAGATCGAGGCCGCGGGCGGCAGGGCGCTGCCGATCCTCTGCGACATCCGGCACGACGATCAGGTGCACGCCGCGGTCGAGCTGACGGTGAAGACCTTCGGCGGCCTCGACATCTGCGTGAACAACGCGTCCGCGATTCAGCTCACCGGGACGCTCGAGACGCCGATGAAGCGGTACGATCTGATGAACCAGGTCAATGCGCGGGGCACCTTCCTCGTCAGCCAGATGTGTCTGCCGCACCTGCTCGCGTCGAAGCACACGCCGCACATCCTGAACCTCTCGCCGCCGCTCTCGATGAAGCCGAAGTGGTTCGGCGCGCATGTCGCGTACTCGATCGCCAAGTTCGGAATGTCGATGTGCGTGCTCGGCATGGCTGAGGAGTTCGCGGGCAAGGTGGCCGTCAACGCGCTGTGGCCGAAGACGACGATCGCGACGGCCGCGGTGAACATGCTGGGCGGCGAGGACATGATGCGCGCCAGCCGCAAGCCCGACATCATGGCCGACGCGGCCTACGCAGTGTTCGGCAAGGGCGTGGACTTCAGCGGCAACTTCCTCATCGACGAGACGTTCCTGCGCGGCGAGGGCGTGACCGACTTCATGCAGTACGCGGTGGATCCGAAGATCGAGCCGCTGCCGGACTTCTTCGTCGACTGAAGGTTGAACTGAGGAGCAGTCATGAACGTGTTGATGACGCTGGGCGCGGACCTCCCTGATGGGTGGACCGTTCGCGAGATCGCCGGGCTGATCTTCATCGGCATCATCACCACGATCGCGTGGCTCAAGCTGCGGCGAATGCCGTTCCCACCCGAGTGGGAAAACGGCCCGGGCCCGACGCGAGGCCCCACCGAACGAGACCCGTCGAAGCCCCCGCCGCCTACCTGACCGGAACCCGGAGCGGAAATCGAGCCGCGGGTCGCGCGTTGCTCCGTGGCGCACCTGCGGCCTTCCGCCCCGCATCTGACCGGAGCAGCTCACGTGATGTTCGAGGAGAATCGCACCATGCCCAACGACACCGGCGCTGACTGGGACTCGAAGTTCAAAGGCTTCCTCAAGAAGACCGGTGACGACTTCAAGCGCGCCGCGACCGACGTGAAGAAGGAAGCCGAGCGGCTGATGAAGGAAGTGAAGGATCCTGAGCGACAGGCGAAGGTGCGTGAGGGCGTTCAGGAGGCGTCGGTCTGGGCCCGGAAGACGGCCGAGCAGCTGGCCTCGCTCGTCGAGGTGGGCGTGAAGCAGGCCGAGGGCGCGCTCTCGGAGGTCTCGAAGCAGTTCAAGACGACCCCGGCGGGCGCTTCAGAAGAGCCGGTGCCTGCCTCTGCTTCGACGCCGCAGAACGCGTCGCCGCCAGACCTGAGGACGCCCGCCCCGGCGCCGGCGCCGCAGAAGCCCACGAAGAAGACGGTGGGCCGTGGCGGTGCGAAGAAGTCAACCGCGACGAAGAAGACCGCCGCGAAGCGGCCGATGGGCAGGAAGCAGAAGCCGGTCGTCGAGCGCCTCGAGAGGCCTGCCGTCGACGAGCCCGACGAGGGCTGAACTCCCTTCACGACTCAGGCATTGCTCGCGCCCGCGTCGCTGGCCGTCAACTCGCTCGCCCCCCCAGGTGTTGAAACGAGCTGGAGGCGCCCCGAGCAGCCACATGAAGGTCGTTCATGGCCCCATCATGAATCCTACCTTGGCGCACCATCTCGCGGTCGCATGCGTGTGACCCAAGACGAGCCCCCTCGTTGCGGGTACGCTTGGGTGGTGAGTCAACCAGATGAGAAGGGCAGTTTCTCGACCAACATCGCGGACGACATCATCAACGAGGCCCTCAAGAGCGTCGAGAAGGCCAAGGCCTCGGTCCGCGGCGAGGCCCCCGAGGCCCCGCCCGGCGAGACCGCCGCGCCGCCCGCCGTCCCTGCTTCGGCCCCTGAGGCGCCGACCCCTGCGGCGGCGACGCCAGCCACGGACGAAGTCGCCATGCTCACCACGCAGCTCGAGGTCTCGATGGCGAAGGGCCGCGAGCTCATGGGCAAGGTGAAGGACGAGCACGAGAAGATGCTCCGCGCCGTCGCTGACCTCGAGAACTACAAGAAGCGCGCGGTCAAAGAGAAGGAAGAGGTGCAGAAGTTTGGCAGCGAAAAGCTGCTCCGTGACTTCCTGCCCGTCGTCGACAACTTCGACCGGGCCCTCGAGCACGCGCGCACCAGCGGCGACATCGAGAGCCTCAAGAAGGGCGTCGAGATGACCCGAAAGCTCTTCGAAGACACGCTCGCCAAACACGGCGTGAAGTCGTTCTCGTCGAAGGGTGAGCCCTTCGACCCGAACCGGCATGAGGCGATGTCGTCGGCCGAGAGCGAGGACCTGCCGCCAAACCACGTGCACTCCGAGTACCTGCGGGGCTTCACCTTGAACGATCGGTTGATCCGCCCGGCCCTGGTCGTCGTGTCGAAGGCCAAGGCACCTGCCGAGGCCGCTGCGACTGGAACGCCGCCTGCGGCAGAAACTGAAACAAAGTCGTAAAGTTTGATGATTCCGAAGCCCATCTGTCGTCGTCTGAGGGGGTCATGAGCAAAGTCATCGGTATTGATCTGGGAACGACCAACTCGTGTGTCGCCGTGATGGAGAGCGGCGAGCCCGTCGTGATTCCCAACAGCGAAGGCAGTCGCACCACGCCGTCCATGGTCGCGTTCACCGACGCGGGGGAGCGGCTCGTCGGGCAGATCGCCAAACGCCAGGCGGTCACCAACCCCGAGAACACCGTGTACGCGGTGAAGCGGCTGATGGGCCGCCAGCTCGATTCGCCCGAGGCCAAACGCGCAGCGGGCATGGTGCCCTACCGCGTGGTGGCGTCAGACAACGGCGACGCGTGGGTCGAGATTCGCGGCAAGAAGTACAGCCCGCCCGAGATCAGCTCGATGATCCTCGGCAAGATGAAGGCGACCGCCGAGGACTACCTGGGCGAGCCCGTCACCGAGGCCGTCGTCACGGTCCCCGCGTACTTCAACGACGGTCAGCGCCAGGCCACCAAAGACGCCGGGCGCATCGCGGGCCTCAACGTGCTCCGCATCATCAACGAGCCGACGGCGGCGGCCCTCGCGTACGGCCTCGACAAGGACAACAGCAAGGCAGAGACGATCGCGGTGTATGACCTCGGCGGCGGCACGTTCGATATCTCGATCCTCGAGCTGCACTCGGGCGTGTTCGAGGTGAAGGCGACCAACGGCGACACGTACCTGGGCGGCGAAGACTTCGACAACAAGCTGATCGACTGGCTCGCCGACCGCTTCAAGTCGTCGAACAACGGCCTCGATCTCCGCAAGGACCGCATGGCGTTGCAGCGCCTGAAGGAAGCGGCCGAGCGCGCCAAGCACGAGCTCTCGAGCGCCCCCGAGACCGAAGTGAACCTGCCTTTCATCACCGCTGACGCTTCGGGCCCCAAGCACCTGCAGGAGACGATCGCCCGCGCGGCGTTCGAAGAGCTGGTGAAGGACCTGGTCGACCGAACGATCGAGCCCTGCAAGGTCGCGCTCAAGGACGCGGGCCTCTCGACGGCGCAGGTGCAGCAGGTGCTGCTGGTCGGCGGGATGACGCGCATGCCGTCGGTGCAGGCCAAGGTGAAGCAGTTCTTCGGCAAAGATCCCCACAAGGGCATCAACCCCGACGAGGTCGTCGCAGTCGGCGCGGCGATTCAGGGCGGCGTGCTCAAGGGCGAGGTCAAAGACGTCCTCCTGCTCGACGTCACCCCGCTCTCGCTCGGCGTCGAGACCGCGGGCGGCGTGTTCACGAAGATCATCGACAAGAACACGACGATTCCCTGCAAGAAGAGCCAGGTCTTCTCGACCGCGACCGACAACCAGCCGCTGGTGAGCGTGCACGTGCTCCAGGGTGAGCGCGAGATGGCGGGCGACAACAAGACACTGGCCCGCTTCGAGCTCGTCGGCATTCCACCCGCGCCGCGCGGCGTGCCGCAGATCGAGGTGACGTTCGACATCGACGCCAACGGCCTCGTGAACGTCTCGTCGAAAGACCTCGGCACCGGTCGCGTGCAGACGGTGAAGATCGTCTCGAACTCGGGCCTCACCGAAGCCGAGATCCAGAAGATGATCGGCGAAGCGCAGTCGAACGTCGACAGCGACAAGAAGAAGAAGGAGCTCGCCGAGCTCAAGAACAACGCCGACGGCCTGATGTACACGACCGAGCGCTCGCTCGAAGAGTACGCGACCATGCTCAAGGAGAAGGACCGCGACGAGATCAAGGTCGACCTCGAGAACCTCAAGAAGCAGCTGAACACCGCCGACCCCGAGAAGATTCGCCCGGCGATCAAGCAGCTCGAGGGCAGCGCCTACCGCATCGCCGACGCCATCTACGCGGCTGAGTCTGGTGGCGCCGAAGCCAAGAAGTAGCGCCTCATGAAGCGCGCGCCGCTCAAGTTCGAGTCCATCGACGAAGAGGTGCGCTTCCTGCGCGGCCTGGTCTCGGTGCAGCGGCTGGCCGACGAGGTGCTCGAAGACTGCCTCGAGCGCCAGCTCGGCCTGACCGCCGCCGCCGACGTCTTCCTGACGCAGTGCGCGCGCATGATCCACGCGCAAGCGGCCTTCGTGCAGGTGACGGGCACGCAGGGGCCGGTGATGACCCGCACGTGGGGCACGGGGTTGTCCGACGTCGTGCGGTGGGTCGACGCGCGAGGCGCCGTGTCGATCGATCAGGAGCGCACCGTCTTCGTCGCGGCCCTCGACCTCGGCAAGCTGTCGCTCGGCAGCATCGGCTTCGTGCTGCCCGGTCACTTCTCGGATGGCGGCGTGCAGGTGATGGCGCTGGTCGAGACGATCGCCGAGATGTTCGACTCGGCCGTGCTGTCGTTCATCGCCATCGCCGAGGGCCACACGCCCAACGAGCGCCTCGACGAGCTGGCGGCTTCGGGTGACTTCCAGCCCAACGCGCGCATCGGAAAGTACGAGCTGCTCACCCCGCTCGGCACCGGTGGCATGGCGCAAGTGATGGTCGCCCGCACGGTCAACCCAGGGGGCGTCTCACGGCTCGTCGCGCTCAAGCGCATTCTGCCCAAGCTCGCCGACGACGACGGCATCGTGAAGCAGTTCCTCGACGAGGCGAAGCTGGGCATGCGCCTGTCGCACCCGAACCTCGTCACCATCTACGACTTCGGGCAGGCGAGCGGCTCGTACTTCATCGCGATGGAGCTGATCGCCGGGGTGGACTTCGACCACGTCGTCTACTGGCCGCACGGCCCGGTGCCCGAGGGGTTGCTGTCGGCGGTCATGACGCAGGCGCTCGCGGGGCTTCATCACGCGCACGAGGCCAAAGGCGACGACGGCCTGAGCATGGGCCTGGTGCACCGCGACCTGTCACCGCACAACTTGATGGTGGGCTTCGACGGGCGCGTCAAGGTGCTCGACTTCGGGGTGGCGAAGATGCGCAACGCCCGCACGGTGACGCTGCCCGGCATCGTGAAGGGCAAGCCGCTGTACATGTCGCCGGAGCAGGCCACCGCCGAGCGCATCGACCGCCGCAGCGATCTGTTCTCGGTCGGGCTCATCCTCCACGAGGCGCTGACGGGGACGCGCGCGTTCGATCGACACGACGACACGAAGACGATGGAGAGCATCGTGAACGATCCGCTCCCGCGACCAGCGGGCCTCGCGGATCACTGGTGGGCGATCATCGAGAAGGCGCTCGAGAAGCGGCCGGAAGATCGGTACCGCAACGCGCTCGAGATGGCGCAGGTGATTCGGGAGACGGTACCGCCGATGAAGGACCACGAGTTGGGCGCGCTGGTGTCGGCCAAGTTCCCGCGGCGGGTCGCTGACGTGGCGACGTGGGAACAGACCAAGAACAGGCTCGCGTCCCAGAAGCGCTGAGCCGCCTCAATCGGGTCCGGGCTCGACGCGTCGCCGTTCACCGGCCTCGAGCCGCGTCGTCCTTGCCGAGTGCCACGGCGCGGCCGTCGGTGCGGACAGATCACGCCAGATCGGAGTCGGCGGAATCAACGTGCCGCGCCAACGGTGGGTCGCGCGTCGTGATCTGGCCGACGTCGGGCCGCCTGCCTACTCCGCGCTTCGCTGAACCGTCAGCGAGGGACGCCCCGACGCGAGCAGCGGGCGCACCGGCAACATGGAAGCCGCACGTGGGTTCGTGCCCCGCCAGTCTTCCCCCAGGAGTTCGGCGATGGTGCTCGCGACCTGTGACTGCGTGACGAGGCCGGTGCTCGAGCGGACGCCGAGCGGCGGAATGCCAGGCCCGATGGCGCCGAGCCAGATGTCTTCAGCGCCGAGCACCGAGGCGCCATGGTGCTTCCATTCCCACGGCAGACCGCCGCGACCGTGGTCGGTGGTGATGAGGAAGGTGGTCGAGTCCTTGTACTCGGGCATCGCCTGCATCGTGTCCCACAGGTCGGCGATGGTGGCGTCAGCGCGCGAGAGCGCCTCGAGCGCGAGATCGTAGCGGCCAGCGTGCATCCACTCGTCGGTCTCACCGAGGCCGAGGAACAACACCCGGGGGCGCTTCGTCTTGAGAGACTCCTTGAGGGCGGCATACGTGAGCGCGTCGAGCGCGTTGCCGCCGAACAACGGCGTGGTGCTCCGGTGGAGGCCGTCGATGAGATCCTTGCCCGGCGTTCGCTCGCGATCATTCTCGAAGGGCGGCGTCCACCCCGCGTGCACCTCGAGCTTCGATCGGTCGACGTTGAAGATCTTCGCGAAGGTGGCCCAGGTCGCGAAGGCCGACACCTTCCCCGAGAACCCGGGCCTGCCGTGGAGCCACTCGAAGACCGTGACGTTCGGGTTGTCGACCCACGCGTTCGTCTCGATGCGGTGGTCGGCCGCGCCGGTGAAGAGCTCGTTGTAGCCGGGGTATGACACGCGAGCCTTGTTGGTGACGCGCATCGGGCTGCCCCCTGAGCCGTCTCCGAAGACCTGCCCCTCGCGCGCGACCTTCTTCCAGAAGAACGGCATCAGCACCTCGCGGCGCGCGCGGGCGTCGGCCCTCCAGAACTTCTCGACGCAGCCCGCTTCGTTCTCGACGCCGCCCCCCTTGCCCATCAGCGCGCGGTCGGCGCCTTCGAAGATTTCACGCGTCCGAACGCCGTCGCTGACGATGAGCACGACGTTCTTCGCGGCCGGCGTCGAGGTCTGAGCGAGCACCAGCAGGAGCAGGAGGTTCATGGACGCGCACGGTACGGGCAGCAGCGCGTGCCCCACCGTCACGATCCCGCTGTATCGAGTGACATGTCGATGACACACCTGACCGTGACGGACGCGACGCGAAGCCGTCGCAAGGCGAGGCCACTGTCACCTCCTCGTGATCGACGACCTCTTGAAACCGTGGGGACTGCTGCCGCTCGCGGTGCCGTTGGTGCTGGTCGCTGCGAACCGCGCAGCGTGGCTGGTGCTGCCAAGCGGCTCGCGGGGAGAGCGGCTGGCGGGCGCAGCGGTGTTGGCCATGGCGATGGTGCACGCGAGCGTCGGCGTCCTCGGCACCTTCGGGGCCCTGACGACCAACGCGCTGCTCGGACTCTTCGCCTGCCTCGCCGTCGCGGGCCTCGCGGTGACCGTCGACGCGCCCGGGGACCGCTGGTGGCAGACGTTGCCACAGCTCTGGCCGGCCGCGCTCCTGGTCGTTCCTGCGCTGCTCATCGTCGTCATCGCGGCCAGGCTCCTGCCCGTCTGGCAGTGGGACTCGATTGGCTACCACCTGCCCTTCGTGAACTTCGTCATCCAGTCGGGCGGCTTCGCCGGGGTGCCGAAGGACGTGCGCTTCATCAGCACGTACCCGCACGACATCGAGCTGGGCATGGTGGCGCTGCGGCTAATGCTGCCGGACGATCGGCTCGTCGATCTCGCGCAGGTGCCCTACGGCGTCGCCGGAGCAGCGCTCACCGCCGCGCTGGCTCGAAGCCTCGGGGCGACGGCGAGGTTGTCGGGCCTCGCGGGGGCGCTCTGGCTGACCTTGCCGTGTGTGTTCCTCCAGCTGCCGACCAACTACGTCGATGTCGGCACCGCTGCTGCGCTCCTGGGCGCGATCTTCTTCCTCGTGGCCAGGCCACCGTCGTGGAGATCGACGCTCCTCGGTGGGCTCGCGCTGGGCCTGTTCCTCGGGAGCAAGCCGAGCGCGCCACTCGCGGCGGTCGCGCTCGGCGCGGTGGCCTTCGTCCGATGCGTGCGTGCGAAGGAGCTGCGCGCCTTCGCCGTGCTCGCCGTGGTCGCGACGGTGTTCGGCGCCGAGATGTACCTGGTGATGTTCGCGCGGCATGGCAACCCGGTCTGGCCCATCGAGATCCGGCTTGGCCCGTTCACGCTGCCCGGCCTCCATCCCGTCGAGGAGCTGCTCGCTGCGGGCGCTGCGCTCCCGAGCGCCTCGGGCACGATGCTGGAGCGGCTCGTCGTCTCGTGGGTCGCCATCACGTCGCCTCCGGTGTTCGACATGAAGGTGGGAGGCCTCGGGCTGCCCTTCCTCCTCGCGCTACCGCTCGCGCTTGCCGCGCTGGTTCGTCGCCGCGAGGCGCTGCTCGTCGTCGCCGTCGCCATCTGCCTGCTCTCACCCGAACCCTCGATGGCGAGGTACGTGCTCGCCTTCGGAGCCCTCGTCCTCGTGCTCGCGGTGAGCCAGCTCTCGTCGCTCAAACGACAGGGGTGGGCGGTCGCTGCCATGGTCATCGCTGGAGCCGTGCAGCTGTGGCTGAGCTGGCCCGGGCTGACGGGCGACGGGCCGCCCCTCGAAACGTACTGGTCCTCGAGCGACGACGCGCGACGGGTCGCCGTGGGGCCGCAGGGCCGCCCGACCGACTATCCACCGCTGTGGGACGCCGTGCCCCGCGGAGCGTCCATCGCTTTCGACGAGGACTTCGAGTTCCCCGGGTTGCTGTGGTCGCCCACGTTGAGCTCACCCGTTCACGCGCTCCCTGCCGAGGCCGATGCCGCGTTCCTCGAGCAACACCGCGTGCGAGTGCTGGCCATCGGGCCCCGACACCGACACCTGGCGCGGCCTGACCGTTGGAGGTTGCGCTTCTCGTGCCGAGCCGCCGACTGCGCCGTCTACGAGCGCCTCGACCCGCGCGTCGCCGAACGGTGAGTCAGGGGTTGGGTGGCGGTGGTGGTGGCAGGGCCTCGAGCTGCCAGCTGAGCTCGGATGGATGCAGGCTGAGCCAGGCACCGGTCAGCGCGTCGACGACGAAGCCGAGGCCGAGCGTGAAGATGTTCAAGAGGGACACGAAGTTGAAGCGCGTCTCTACCACCAGCAGGCGCGCGCGGCGGCCGGGTGACCAGGCGATGGCCGCGTACTCCTTTCCTTTTCGGAGGTCGGCGGTGAACGGCGTCTCGCCAGCGGCGTTGACGAAGATGAGCTTCGAGACGACGTCGCGGACGATCTGCGGCGTGCGCGCGTAGAGCTGCCCCAGGCGACCGACGGTGTTCGACGTCTCGACCGTCGGGTGGAGAATCGCGAACAGCATCGTGAGCAGCTCGTCGGGGTTGAGCGATTCGAGAAAGCGCCGCGCCTCGTCGGTCAACCCCGGGCTGATCAGCCGTACGATGAAGTCCTTCGCCTCGGAGACGTCCCTCACCTTCACCAACAGATCGGCCGGCGCACCGCCGAGCACCACCGTCGTCGAGCTCGGGGACGAGACGAACGTGACGTCCTGGCGGGTGCCCGAGAGCACCGTCGCGCAGCCCGTCGACACCACGCTCAACAACAGGAGGAGTCGCATTGGCGTGAGATTCTGCGCCAGCCGGGTCTTGACTCGATGTCGGCCTTTGTCGCACACCATCACCATGAACCTCACGCGCTGGACGGTGACGACGCTCACGGTGCTGAGCACGGCCTGTGGAGTCTCGAGCCTCGAAGTGGACGGCAGGGAAGACACGCTCGCCGACGACTCGCAGGAACTGTCGACCACGAAGGACACGTTCGTCGTTGCGCGGCGCGACTACCGCCGGTGCGTGTCGCCGATGTGCGGTGGCTACTGGGTGAAGGACCTCAACAGCACGATGCAGGAGCGCTACGTGAGCGCGTTCGACTTCACGGACTCGAGCCTGCCGGCGTCGACGGACGACGTCATTCGGGGCGCCCCGGACCACGAGCTGATTCTGTTCGGCCGCCTCGGCCCCAAAGAGTCGCGCTTCGACACGCGCACGCTGAGGGTGAAGCTCGCGTACCGCGGCATGCCGGGGAAGACGTTCTCGGCGACCGACACGTTCTACGGCGTGTTCCCCTCGAGGATCGCCTGCAGCACCACCCCGTGCGCGAACCTGCAGACGACGCGGCTCAACCGCACCACTGGCCACGTGATGTCGACCGACTTGAACCTGTCGGCGGCGCTGGCGACGATGGTGGACGACCAGTGGATGATGTCGCGCGCGTACTCGGGGAAGACGGTCATCGCCGGGAAGATCGTTCGCAGGGGCGGCCACATCACCGTCACCGCGAGCCAGGTGTTCGTGCAGTTGCCTGACCGCGCGGTTGCCTGCCCCGTCGAGCGCCCCGGCCGCTGCCCGAGCGGACAGCTTCACTCGTACGAGCGTTCGCCTGATCGCTGCACGCTGCCCACGGGCATGTGCACGCCGCCGGGCGCCTGTGCGCGCTTCACGCCGTCGTGCGACGCGGGCTACCGCCTGGTGTCGTGGACGAACGTCTGCCCGCGCTACGCCTGTGAGGCCGAGTTCCTCGAGGAGTAGTCGAGTCCGGAGCACGACAGTCACCGGCGCCCCGGCGCTTGACTGAATCGGGGCGTGGTCGTTGCGGGAGCTTCAGAACAACAGCCGCAGCGCGTCCCCCAGCGTCTCGACGGCCATGACGTCCATCTTCAGGTCGAAGTCGAGCCGTTTGGCCGAAGACTTCGGGAGGACCACCCGCTTGAAGCCCATCTTCTGGGCCTCGGCGAGGCGGGGTTCGATCTGGCCGACGGCGCGCACCTCACCGGCCAGTCCGACCTCGCCCAGAATCAACGTCTGCGCATCGACGGGCCGGTTCTGCAGTGACGACACCAGCGCTGCGCAGACCGCGAGATCGCTCGCCGGCTCGGTGAGGCTCATGCCCCCCGCGACGTTGACGAACAGGTCGCACCCGACGAGCTGTACGTCTTCCTTCTTCTCGAGCACGGCCGCGAGCAAGGCCACGCGTTGGGAATCGACGCCCATCGCCGTTCGCCGGGCCGTGCCGTAGCCGGTCGGGGCGACCAGCGCCTGCACCTCGACGAGGATGGGCCGGGTGCCGTTCAACGTGGAGGTCACCACGCTCCCGGCTGCGTTCTTCGGGCGCTCGGACAGGAACAGCGCGCTCGGGTCGGGCACCTCGGCCAGTCCGGCCCCCTTCATCTCGAAGACGCCGATCTCGTTGGTCGAGCCGAAGCGGTTCTTGTGCGCTCGAAGCAGGCGGAACGGATGGCCTCGCTCGCCCTCGAAGTAGAGGACGGTGTCGACCATGTGCTCGAGCACGCGTGGCCCTGCGATGGAGCCCTCTTTCGTGACGTGCCCGACCATGAACGTCGGCACGCCGGTCTTCTTGGCCCACGCCATCAGTCGGCCCGCGCATTCACGCACCTGGCTCACACTCCCGGGCGCGCTGCCGAGCTCAGGCAGGAACATCGTCTGGATCGAGTCGACGACCAGCGAGCCCGGCGCCAGCTTCTCCGTCGCGGTGAGGATCTTCTCGAGGTCGGTCTCGGCGAAGAGGTGCATCTGCTCCCCCCCGACGCCCAGGCGCTCGGCGCGCATCTTGGTCTGCTGGAGCGACTCTTCACCCGAGATGTAGAGGCCGGGGCGGTCCTTCGACAGCCGATCCATCGCGCTCAACAGGAGCGTCGACTTCCCGATGCCGGGGTCGCCACCGAGCAACACGAGGCTGCCCTGCACCACGCCGCCGCCCAGGACGCGATCGAGCTCCGCGATGCCAGTGAGCCGCCTGGCTTCTCTCGCACTGTCGACCTCCTTGAGCAGCACCGGCTTGCTCTGCCCCGTCGACGAGCCCCACGCCGGCCGTTCTTGCGAGGCCTTCGACAGCTCGGCCTCTTCGACCAGGCTTCCCCAGGTGCCGCACTCGGTGCATCGCCCCAACCACTTCGCCGCCACGTACCCGCACGACTGACAGGTAAAATGGGTCTTCACGCCCTTCGCCATGACACGCCCTCCAGACCGTCGAGCCGCACGCGCGGCCCGTGAAGAGTCTCATAGCCGATGGGGCTGACATGACGCGCCGAAGGATCGCGACGCTCCGCTCGAGAAGGCGCGCGCTGCTCGACGCCGAGCGGGCGCTCGAGGCCACTGCTCCGAACGCGCGGTCGTCCTTCGACAGCGGCGTCGTGCGGTACATCGCGACGAGGCCGGCCGCAAGCGTCATGAAGAGATGGGGTTCGTCGACGGCTGGGGCAAGGCGCTCGATCAGCTCGTCGCGCTCGCGAAGACGTGGTGATGATTCAGTGCGGAGCGAAGCGCGGCGACGCCGGCTCCACGCCGCCGACGCGCAACGACCAGAGCTGATCGAACGCCGAGACGAAGATGTGGTCCCCGCGCGTGCCCAGGACCAGGGCGTTGGAATCAGGTGTGCCCGCGTCAGTCACCGGAGCTGCCGGCAACGGCCAACTCCACATCATCGTTCCGGTGGTTTGCTCGAGGCCGCACAGCGAGACGTTCTGTTTCTCATCCCTCAGCCAGAGCAATACCGAAGCGCCGCTCACCAGCGGAGTCGTGTGCACGTTCATGCGCAGCGGCGGCTCCGGAGCCAGGGTGCGCTTCCAACGCGCCTCGCCACTCGCGAGGTCGAACGACTGCAGCACGCCCGCTGTGGTGACGAAGAGCAGCTCTCCTGCGGCGGTGACTTCAGTGCCTTCGGCGAAGTCTTTCTCCCAGAGCGGCTTGCCGGTGCGTTGCTCGAAGACGCTCACGTGGTCCGTGTTCACTGGCTTGCAGGCTTTGGCGCCTTTCTCACATGCGCCGCGAACGACCGCTCGCACGACGACGAAGTGGCTCGAGACCAGCACTTCGTCTCCTCCGGGAAGCTCTCGTTGCCACGACACCTGGCCCGTCTTTCTCGCGAACGCGAAGAGCCGCGTCTTGCCGTAGTCGTCTGAGCTCACGCCGTACACAGTGGTCGGCGTCAGCACCGGCTCGACGAACATCATCAAATCGTGCGGTATCGGCTTGGACTTCCAGCGCACGCGGCCCGTGGTGGTGTCGAGCATCACCAGTGTCGCGAGCAGGTTGACGATGCACCCCTGCGAGTCACACGCGAAGGAGCCCGAGTCCATCGGCAGCACCCAGCTCCAGCGGTGGCGGCCAGTCGTGACATCGAACGCCACCACGCTCGAGGGGACGCGCGAGCGCCACGCAGTGGACACTGACTCCCCCTCCGACTCGCTCGTGTGGCACAGGAGCAGCAGGGAGCGCGCATCGGCGAAGGCCGCGTGGACTTCTTCACAGCGCCCCTTGAGCAAGAAGCTGCGCACGAGCTTCCCCGTCGTCACCTCAAACTGCTTCACGGTGTGGTCGTCGCCAGCAGCGCCGTACGACGGAATGAACACGGCGCTCTCATTCGAGGTGAAGCCGGCGTTCCACTCTGAAGCGGTCGACCAGTCGAGCGTGGCAGTGCGAGGCGGCGCAGCACCGAGCAGCGTGAACGTCACGACCTGGAGGAGCATGCTCACCGACGACCGAGCGTGTCACACCCCGCTCCATCACGTCTCCCAGGACAGCTCGGTCTGACACCGAGGGCATGTCGCGGTGTTGTTCGCGCGCGTGGCGCAGGCCCGCGCTTTTGGCTCATGCCGAGCCGACCGCCACTTCGCACCGCAACTCCCCTATCGACCCGCGCTGTACGCCGGCTGGCCCACCATCGAACACTGTGAGGTCGTCGTCCCTTTTCCGGGAGACCCGCCTTCACCCGGCCTGTCGACTTGCGAGGACGTGCTCAACGAACACAACGGCGTGCTCGAGCTCGGTGCTGACGGTGATGGCCACGCAGACCACTTCATCAGGAGCGACGACCCGCCACGATGTCTGTCGCGTTGTCAGACTCGCTTCCGTTGAGAGGCTTCGAACGCCGCCCGCGCGTCGAATGGTTCCCCCAGCGCCTCGAGGTGCTCGTAGAGCGTCGCCAGACAGAGGCCGAGCGGGACGAATCCGATGTCGATGCGCGAGCCCGTCGCCTGGCACCGAACGAAGACGTCGTGGAACTTCTGCTGAAAGTCCTTCAACGAGAACCGCACGGCGCGCTGCTGACCCTCGCCGAACTGCGAGCGGATTTCACCCTCGGCCCGCGAGAGGCCCAGCGAAGCCAGGCCCTCACGAAGCAGCACGTCATCGTCGCCGTAGAAGCCTCGATAGAGCGCCTGCACGGCGGAGCGGAACGCGGGGCTCCACTCCGCCAGCGCACCGCTCGGAGCCCACACGAGCCCTTCGCCTTCTTCCTGGAAACGCGCGCGCCGCAGGTCGAGCAGCGTCAGGCCGTCGCTGAAGACCTGGTGAAAGTAGAGCTCGAGAACCCGTTGGCCCCGGAGCGTGGCGTTCGTGCTCGCGCTTCTGTTTGGCGCAGCGCTCGTGGCGAGGCGAATCGGCAGACCCGCGCGCTCGAGTGAGCTGCGGCGATGGGCGACGGCCCGCTCGAACTCCGGCGCGCTCCGGGAGAGCGCGACGAAGCGACGAAGCTCAGCGACGAGCGGCCCCGCCGGCACGACCTGAAAGAAGGACGGCGACATCAGGTCGACGAAGGGCTTCCATTGCGTCTGCCGAATCAGGGTCCACAGCATCGTTGCGTCCAGTCCTCACGGCGTCTTCAGGCGCGTCGAATGCCGCGCGCCCCTCAAGTAGCGCCAGGCCCTCGCCCGCCGCCCCGGAAACTTCAGCGGCGCTGACAGATTCGTCTCTTCACCCGACCTCGACGTACCGCATCAGTTCCGGTAACACCGGCTACGTTTCGATGCACATCGGCGACGGGACGATGATCGAATCGGACCCCAGCGGCGTGCGGGTGACGTCGGCCAGCAAGCACATCAACGACCCGTCGTACTCCGGGCATCGGCCAGGCTGATTCGATTGAACACCCGAGCGCGCCCCGACATGAAGGCGCGTGCTTCGTCGAGTGCTGACCGAGGTGGCCGAGACCGACTCCACCTTCGACTGTGTCGAGGTCGATGGACGCGAGGCGTGGCGAGGCAAGTGCCTTCACTGCAACGCGCCGCTGCTCGTCTTCGTCGGCGGCGGGAGCTCGTCCACCGTGACGCTGGAGCACATCGTCCCGCGAACTGCAGGCGGCACCGACGACCTCGGCAACCTTGGGCTCGCGTGCCCGCGCTGCAACCACGGCAAGGGCGTTCGACACGACCGCGAGGCGCTGACGAACCCTCGCAGCCTCGAGGTGGTGAAGCGCCTGCTCGAGAAGCGGCGCAGACGATGGCGCGAGCCGAGACAGTGGACACGACCGCGAGCGCCACGACCCTGGTAGGCGGCGCAGCACACTCGTTCGCCAGCACGTTGGCGCGGGAGTTCGTCAACGCCCAGGGCGGTCCACGGGACCGGCTCAGCTCTCGTTCGAGACCACCGCACGCAGCGCATGGACGCCTCAGCTTCGCGCCGCACCCGTTTCGGTACCCCATCGCCCACCGACGGCCAGCCTCGAAAGGAAGGCTTCTCTTGTCCGGAGCCCGACGTCGCTCCTCCCCCACCGCGCCCATGACGGCACCGGGTACTCCTCCCCCCTGACACCCACTGGAAGTGTTCGAGGTCCTTCGGTTTGTTGGACGCCAGGCCTGCGCCAGCGCTACAGGGACCAGGCCGTGACGTCCCTCGATTCACTCCCGCTTCACGAACCCGCGCGCATCGAGGCGCTGCACCTCGAGCCCCACGAAGCAACCTGGCTGCGAGCGGTCGGACTCCTCGAGGGCTCTTCGGTGACCGTGCTGCGGAAGGCGCCGTGGTCGGGTCCGCTCCACGTCCGGGTGGCCGACCACACCGAGTTGGCCATCGACCGGGTGCTCGCGCTCCACGTCGAGGTCACCCCCATCACGGGCGCGCTCCCATGACCGACCCCGCCATCGTCGCGCTCGTCGGGAGGCCCAACGCCGGCAAGTCGTCGCTCTTCAACGCCGTCACCGGTTCGCACGCCCGGGTCGGCAACTTCCCCGGAGTGACCGTCGACGTACTCGAGGCGCAGGTGCCGCTCCCGAGCGGAGAGGCGATGCGCTTCGTCGACCTGCCAGGGGTGTACACCGTCGAAGGAGAGAGCGACCCCGAGAGCGACGAGGGGCACGCCCGCCGCTTCCTCGACGGGCTCTCGCAACGCCAGCCCCCCGCCGTCATCGCGCAGGTCGTCGACTGCACCCAGCTCGAGCTCGGCTTGAGGCTGACGCTCGAGCTGAGACGGCGCGGGCTTCCCCTCGTGCTCCTCGCGACCCAGCATGATGCGTCGATCGCCGGGGGCTTCGAGCTCGACGCCGCCGGGTTGAGCGAGGCGCTGGGAATCCCGGTCGTCGCCACCAGCGCTCGTGACGCGAACGTGCGCGCTCGCGTCCTCGAGGTGGTCGCCGAGGCTGCGCGGCTCAAGGCGGTGCCACCCACCGACGCCGTCGACGTCCACACTCTCGCGAAGCGCGTGCTCCGGCCACGCGTCGATGCGAGAGAGGCCTTCGCCCGGGTCCGCGCGCGCACGGAGCGACTCGACGCGGTGCTGCTCCACCCACTGCTGGGCCCCGTCATCTTCCTCGCCTTGATGACGGCGCTCTTCGCGGCGGTCTTCTTCATCGCTCAACCGGTCAGCGCGCTGATCGATCTCATGAACCAGGCGCTGGGCGCACGCATCGAGAGCGCCCTCGGCACAGGTTGGCTGTCGTCGTTGCTCGTCGACGGTGTCCTCGGCGGTGCGGGCACGGTGCTCACGTTCCTCCCGCAGATCGTCATTCTCACCGTCGCGCTCGAGCTCATCGACGCCTCGGGTTACCTCGCGCGAGGCACCTTCCTCGTCGACCGGCTGCTGCGGCTCGCAGGCCTGGGAGGGCGCTCGTTCGTGCCGCTGCTCTCGGCCCACGCGTGCGCGGTGCCGGCCATCTCTGCGGCGCGCATCATTCGCGACCCGGGCCAGCGGCTGCGCACCATTCTCGTGTTGCCGCTGATGACGTGCTCGGCGCGTATTCCGACGTACGGCCTGCTCATCACCACCTTCTTCGCCGCGAAGTCGGTGTGGTTCCGCGGAGGACTCTTCGTCGCGCTCTACTTCGCGGGCCTGGGCTTCGGGCTCATCGCGTCGCTGGTGCTGGGGAAGACGGTCAAGCGCACGTCGCAGCCGCGCCCCCTCGTGCTCGAGCTGCCGCCGTATCGGGTGCCTCAGGTGGCCGTGGTGGCGCGGGTCGGCTGGCGTGCGGCGACGCGGTTCGTACGCGACGTGGGCTCGGTCATTCTCATCGCCGCGGTGGTGCTCTGGGCGTTGCTGACCGTGCCGGGCCCCACGGCGGGAGCTCCACCTCCGTCTGCGTCACCCCGCGTGGTCGCGATGTACGGGAGCCTCGCCGCGTCTGCGGGGCGGGCGCTCGAGCCCTTGACGGCGCCGGCCGGCTTCGATTGGCGACTCAACGTGGGGCTCATCGGATCCTTCGGGGCGCGCGAGCTCATGGTGGGCACGCTCGGCGTCATCTTCGGCATCGAAGACACGGGCGACGACCCCGGGCCTCTGGCGGAACGACTGAAGGAGGCGAGACACGCCGACGGGCGCGCAGCCTACGGCGTGGCCACCGCGCTCTCGTTGATGATGTTCTTCGTGCTCGCCTGTCAGTGCATGAGCACGCTCGCGGCCGTTCGGCGGGAGACACGCTCGTGGCGGTGGCCGCTCTTCGTCTTCGTGTACACGTACGGTGCGGCGTGGGTGCTGTCGGTGGTGGTGTTCCAGGTCGCTTCGGCGGCCGGGCTCTGAGGGGACGACCGGCGCGGCGCCTGGCAGTGGTCTCTGGCCGGTGCCTGCTCCTCGCAGGGAGAACCGTGGCCGAGCTGCCCACAGCGAACGCGCCAGTCACCCACCCTCGGGGCGTCGATTCGAATCAGCGACGCGCCGACGCGTGGGTGAAGCACGGCTGTCACCAGCCAGAGCCCGACGCAGCACGCGGTCTCGGCGCTGCACGTGGCCGAGCACATCTTCACGCGCGCCGGGAGCGACGCCGCAGAACGCCGCGCGGGAGCAACAGCCACCGGCCGCGAAGCCTGCGCTGCAGCGGTCCATGACGTAGTTCAGCGGCTGGCAGGTTCCGTCTTCACACGACAGCCCTGCACAACACTGTTCGTTGAACCCGCACTGCACGCCCTGGGGTTGGCAGATGAGCCCGCCGTCTCCGGCCGAGCTGCCTCCTGCCGATGCGCCTCGCACAGCAGACGCGCGGCGAGACGGCGGGTCTCACCGAAAAGCATGGCCGCCTTCGGAAGTCATCGGTGCCGGGTGTCGCTCCGGGGCGTCACCAGTGGCGCCGCCGGCTGCACGGGCGCTTCCGAGCCGATCGGCCGCACCCAGCCACCGACCGACTGCGCGCCCCTGGTCTCGATGGTGATGGCGCGGGCCTTCTTCTGCACCTTCGTCGAGAGGCGCTCGGCGGCCTTGGTCGTCTCGAACTGGCTCCACAGCAGCGGGTCGCCGGCCTGCAACGGCACCAGCACCTTCTGGTTCACGATGTACGAGGCCGAGTCGGGCTTGACGATCGACGAGGTGACGAACTGCTCGGGAATGGAGCGTTGGCTGATCATCTCCATCGTCACCAGGCTGCCTTCGCTCAGGTCGACCGCCGCGACGACGACAGGCACCAGGTTCCAGCCCTTGCGCACGTCCATCTCCTTCTTGCGCACGGCCGAGTAGGCGATGACGCCGGCGATCAGGCCGAGCGCGAGAGCGACGAAGAGCGGGGTCTTGCCTTTGAGCATGGTGGGCGTCTTTCGAAGTAGGTCTTCGAGAAGGAGCCAGCCGCGCAGCGGGCGTTAACTGCGCCGGTGTTCGACGACGGGTTCTGAGGAACGCAAGCAGCGAACTGCAGAAGGAGCCTTGCGTGACGGCCGCGACCTCGCGATGAACGCGCCGTGGACCTGCTGCTCCTCGCCCTGCTGGTGGCGCTCGCCGTGTGGACCGGGCGGAAACTCAAGCGCTTCGTCGACTCCCGGAGCGCCGCGCGCCGATGGAACGAGACGCCCGGCTCGTCAGCCGACAACCCCATCGTGCTGAAGTCGGGCAAGCAGATGGACGACGCGCTCGCCTCGGTGCGCTGTCAGTGCGGCGGGCGCGTCATGTCACTCGGAGAAACGCCTCGCCTCGGCTTGCGCGTCGCCCGAGGCCGTTGCGTCGACTGTGAGCGCGACATCGACCTGTACTTCGTGATGCCGAACTACGTGAACTGAGATGACACTCACGCTCGTCGCTCCGAACGAAAAGTACCGCGAGACTGTGCTGCGCGGACTCCGCGAACTGCGAACCGAAGGCCTGCCCTGGCACGTCGCAGTCGACCTCAACGCCATCGAGCGGGACTTCGCAGCGTTCGTCGCGAGCAAGCTGGCCGACGTACGCCGAAGCGACATCCCCGCGACGCACCTGTGGGCCATCGCGGACGAACAATTCGTGGGGCGCCTCTCGATTCGCCATGCCCTCAACGACGCGTTGAGAATCGAAGGCGGCCACATCGGCTACGACACCGTGCCGACCTTCCGAGGCCGCGGCGTGGCCACCGAGATGCTGCGTCAGGCCTTGCCCATCGCGCGCGCGCTCGGCCTGACCTCAGTGCTCCTCACCTGCGACGACACGAACGCGCGTTCGATCGGCGTCATCGAGCGAAACGGCGGCGCGCTGTTCGAGACGCGAGTGCTCGCGCCGAACCGGCCACCGAAGCGGTACTACCTGATCGAGCTCACTCGCCTGGAGCCGAGGTCTTCGTCTCAGCCGACGACGCGCCCTTGATCACCTGAATCGTGTTGAAGCGCTTCGCCTGCAGCACCTTCGTGCGCTCGCCCGACAACAACGTGTTGATGGTCGCACGGCCCCGCTCTTCCAGGACGTCGATGTCGTCTTCGTTCCGCAGCGCCAGGGTGAGCGACCCCAATTCCTGGGCAAGCACGGCGATCTCGACCTCTTCGGGAATCAGCAGCAGCGACACGTTCGCGTACTCGCGCTGGCCTTCGGGCACGAGGTTGATGTTCGTCGTGCCGGTGATCTTCCCCGTCGCGAGCACGATCACGTTCTGCATCAGCGTCACCGCCACCTGCTCGCCCGTCGCCGGGTCCTTGAACGTGCCGATGAGGTCGACGTGATCGTTCGGCCGCACCCAGCCACCGACTGACTGCGCGCCCTTCGTCTCGATCGTCACCGCGCGCGCCTTCTTCTGCACCTTGGTGGACAACCGCTCGGCGGCCTTCGTCGTCTCGAACTGGCTCCACAACAACGCGTCGCCTGCCTGCAGTGGAACGAGCACCTTCTGGTTCACGATGTACGAGGCCGAGTCGGGCTTCACGACCGACGACGTCACGAACTGCTCGGGGATCGAGCGCTGGCTGATCATCTCTATCGTCACAACGGTGCCTTCTGAAACGTCCACCGCCGCGACCACGACGGGCACCAGGTTCCAGCCTTTGCGAACGTCCATCTCCTTCTTCTTCACGGCCGAGTACGAGACGACGCCAGCGATCAGCGCGAGGGACAGCGAGACGAACAGCGGCGCCTTGCCCCGCGTCGAGAAGCTCGAGCCGCCCAGTCGCATCGCACCGAGGTGCAGGTCGGGCACCGGCGCCTCACGACGCGATGGCTTGCTCTCGGAGCGACGCGCCGGCAGCTCCGGCGGCGGTTGATCGAAGCGGTAGCCCGACAGCTC
This sequence comes from Myxococcaceae bacterium, assembly GCA_040400045.1. Lineage (GTDB taxonomy): Bacteria > Myxococcota > Myxococcia > Myxococcales > Myxococcaceae > Xiheimicrobium. Next base: position 89,908 of record JBBAQZ010000013.1, on the reverse strand, counting down.
GTTCTCGAGCGCGTCGAGCTCAGGATCGTTCCCCGGGCCATCGAAGAGCGGATCACTCATCGGCGCCCTCCTTTGGTGACAGGCCCAGCTTCTCACGCAGCATTGCCATGCCGCGGTGCAGGTTCACGCGAACGGAGCCAGACGTCACCCCGTGCGCTCGGCAATGTCCGGCCCACTCAGGCCTTCGATGAGGCGCATCGCCAGCGTCTCCGAATACGCCTCGGGCAACGTCTGCAGCGCTGCGATGACCTTCTTCGCGTCAGGCCAGCCCGAACGATCGGGAGCAGCCGGCTCTTCCACGTCTTCGATCGGCGACGTGCGCGGACGATCTCTCGAGAACCGAGCGGCTCGATTGCGCGCGATCTCGAGCAGTCACGCGGGAAACGCCTGGTCGTCTTGCAGGCCTGGCAACTTCGAGAGCATCTGCACGAACACGTCCTGCGTGAGATCGGCCGCGTCAGCAGCGGGAACCACCGAAAGTGTTAACCGGAGCCTGCGTTCTCTCTGCGTTATCAGCGGGTTGCGTCAGCCGAACTGGTACGCCGAGAGCCGAATGTGGATGAACCGTTCGGCGTACGGAATCGACGCGGCGTCGTCTCCAGCTGCGCCTGCGACGACCATCAACGGCACGAGGTGCTCCTCACGCGGGTGGCTCTCGCGCGCGCCCGGAGCCTTCGCCCACTGGACCAGCCGAACGTCACGCTGCGCAACCGGGAGCTTCATCGTCTCCTGCAGCCAGGCATCGAACGCCGCTGAGGCTTCGGCACAGCTCCCGTTGAAGAGCGCGCGAAGGTTGTGAAACGTCATGCCGCTCCCGAGAATGAAGATGCCCTCGTCCCGAAGCGGGGCGAGCGCTCGACCGATCGCGAGGTGAAGCTCCGGGTCGAGGCCGGCCTTCAGTGAGAGCTGCAGCGTCGGAAGGTCTGCGTTGGGCCACGCCAGCTTGAAGGGCACGAAGGTGCCGTGATCGAACCCGCGTGTGTGGTCTTCGGCCGATGGAATTCCTGCCGCTTCGAGCAACGCACGCACGCGCTTCGCGACGTCGGGAGCTCCCGGCGCCGGCCACTGCACCCGGTACGACTCGGGCGGGAAACCGGAATAGTCGTAGAGCATCGGCGGCTTCGGGCTCGTCATCACCGTCAGCACCGCTTCTTCCCAGTGCGCCGAGATGACCAGCAGCGCCTTCGGCTTCGTCTTCGGCACCGAGCCCACGCTCACGAGGTACTCGCGCAGCCGGTTCTCGTGCTCCTTCGGCGCCATGCCGAGGTCCACGAAGGGCCACGGGCCTCCACCATGCGGGACGAAGGCGACAGGCATGCGGTTCGGGTTCGCGCTCATCGAAGCCTTCTCTCTGGTGCTCGTGATCGCCACGCCGCCAACCGCATCGACGACGTCGTGGAACAGGCCTCGACGAGCATCAGCCTGCAAGCCATGACAGCTGTGCAGGTCTCGTCGTAAGGGCGTTCCATGCCGTTGTCGTTGGACGAAGTGTTGAAGGCCACCGCCCTGCTCAAGCAGATCAGCGACGATCGTTCGGTGCTCGAAGACGTGCCGTTGGCCGAGGCGAAGGCGCTGCTCGAGGCCGCGGGACGTCTGTCGAACCCGTCGAAGGACGACAGCCAGCGACTCCAGAAGAACCGCATTCGCCGAGCCCGACTCGAGCAGCGGGAGCAGGACCGGGCCGTTCGCGCCGAAGCCGCGATTCGTCAGGCGCGGAAGAACCCGGTCTTCGTTGCGCCCCAGAACATCCTCGGCTCCGGCATCCCGCATCAGCCGCGCACCGGGCGACTGCTCGAGAAGCCATTCCACTGTTACGTGTGCAAGCGCGAGTTCCGCGAGGTGCATCACTTCTACGACTCGATGTGCCTCGAGTGCGGTGACTTCAACTACCTGAAGCGGTTCCAGGTGGCGCCGCTCGACGGGAAGGTCGCGCTCATCACCGGCGGCCGGGTGAAGATCGGCTACCAGGCCTCGCTGATGTTGCTGCGCTCCGGAGCGCGCGTCATCGCCACCACGCGTTTTCCCCACGACGCGAGCCAGCGCTACCTCAAGGAACCCGACTTCACGAAGTGGGGCCACCGGCTTGAGCTCTACGGGCTCGATCTTCGCCACGCGCCGTCGGTCGAGCTGTTCGCCCAGTTCCTCGGCCGCACTCACGAGCGCCTCGACATTCTCATCAACAACGCGGCGCAGACGGTTCGACGTCCTCCCGGGTTCTATCGACACCTCGCCGAGCTGGAGCACTCGGACGTCAGGGCACTCCCGGAGCACTCCCAGCGCCTGCTCGAAGGCCACTCGACGCTGATCGACCAGGTCAAGCCGCGCGCCGCGCCGTCGGAGCTCGCCACGTTCCGCTCGCATGACCCTGCCGTGGGGCTGCACAGCTCGGCCGCGCTCTCCCTCGTCCCGTACGATCTCGAGCAGGCCACCAGCCACGCCTTCCCCGAGGGCCGCCTCGACGCCGATCTGCAGCAGGTCGATCTCCGCACGGTGAACAGCTGGCGGCTGACGCTCGGAGAAGTCGCCACCGGAGAGATGCTCGAGGTGCACCTGGTGAACGCCGTCGCGCCGTTCATTCTCTGCGGCAAGCTCCGCCCGCTCATGACCCGCAACCGCACCGAGTCATGGGGCCACGTCGTCAACGTCTCGGCGATGGAAGGCAGCTTCTCGCGCGGCACCAAGACCGACAAACACCCGCACACGAACATGGCGAAGGCCGCGCTGAACATGATGACGCTCACCAGCGCGCCCGACTACGCGAAGAGCCTGCTCGCGATGAACGCCGCCGACACCGGCTGGGTGACCGACGAAGACCCCGTGCAGCACGCCGAGCGGAAGACGAACGAGCTGGGCTTCGAGCCGCCGCTGGACATCGTCGATGGCGCCGCGCGGGTCGTCGACCCCATCTTCGAAGCCGAGCGCACCGGCGACTTCGTGTGGGGCAAGTTCTTCAAGGACTACAAGCCGACCGCGTGGTGACGAGGCCGCGCGAACTCGTCCAGCCAGGTCTTCTGAACGAACGTGTCTGGAACCACCGTGCCGCGCGCTCGAGACAGGCGTGCCCATGCCTCATCGCTGGTCGCTCCGCTCAGCACGAGCACGGTGCCTGCCATCAGCGACGAACGCCCGATGCCCATGCGGCAGTGCACCACGACACCCTTCCCACTCATCACCGCGGAATGGAGTCGCTGCGCAAATCGATCTGCGGCCTCCGTGTCTTCGGGTGGCTGCCGGTCAGGATCGACCGTGCGCCCCGGAGTTCATCGTCGAGCCGGTCGTTCGCGCGCGGCCTCGCGCTGAAGCCAAGCCGGCCCGGCTGAACGCCTTCGACCCAGAAGATCTGCATCATCCCGTCCTCCGCGCTTCGTGGTTCATCGGGTCCTCAGTCCACGCTAGACGCGCACCCCATGCTCACCACCCTGCTCGTCTCGGCCCTGCTCACTCAGCCGTCTGCGAAGCCGCACGCGTACACCGTTCAAGACCAGGTCTCACTGCGACGCCTGCTCGCGTTCAAGGTGTCGCCTGATGGCGCGAAGATCGTCTACCAGCTCCGCACCACCGATCTCGAGGCGAACAAGGGGCTGCTCGATTTGTGGCTCATCAACGCCGACGGCTCCAACCCGCGCCAGCTCACCAGCGCACCTGAGCCCGACACCGACCCCGTCTGGAGCACCGACAGCAGGTCGATCTACTTCCTCTCCCCCCGCAGCGGCTCCAGCCAGGTGTGGAAGCTCTCGCTCGAAGGCGGCGAGCCCACGCAGGTGACGAAGTCGCCCATCGACATCGACGCGTTCGTCATGTCGCGCGACGGCACCATGATCGCCTTCGCGGCCGAGACGTTCCCCGACTGTGATTCGCTCGACTGCACCCGGAAGCGCCTCGACGAGAAGGCGAAGTCGAAGGCGACGGGCCGGCTCTACGATCAACTCTTCATTCGCCACTGGGACACCTGGAAAGACGGCCGCCGCGCGCACCTCTTCGTAACGAAGGTCGCGGGCGGACCGATGGTCGACGTGACGAAGAAGCTCATGGCCGACGCCCCGCCCAAGCCGTTCGGAGGCTCCGAAGAGTTCACCTTCACGCCCGACGGCAAGTCGCTCGTCTTCACCGCGCGCGACGTGGGCAAGGCCGAAGCCTGGAGCACCGATCTCGACCTCTTCGTCACCCCCGCTGATGGCTCGAAGGCGCCCACGAAGCTCACCACGGGAAACCGCGCGACCGACACCCAGCCTGTCTTTTCTCCCGACGGCACCCAGCTCGCGTACCTCGCGATGAGCCGGCCCGGCTACGAAGCCGACAAGCTGCGCGTCATGGTGCGTGACTGGGCGAAGGGCACCGAGCGCTCGCTCACCGACACGTGGGACCGATCTCCCGGCAACCTCGCCTGGTCGAAGGACGGCAAGACGCTCTACGCGGGCGCTGACGACGTCGGCCAGGTCGCGCTCTTCGCCATCGACGTCGCGAGCGGGCAGGCGACGCGGCTGTTCAACAACGGCTCCGTCGGCGCGATCGATGCGTCGACCGGCAAGCTGATCTTCGCGCTCGATTCCCTGCTCGCTCCGGCCGATCTTCTCAGCCTGCCGTTCGACGGCAAGGGCGCGCCGACGCCCATCACCAGGGTGAACGCCGACCTCCTCGCAGGTGTGAAGCTCGGGGCCCCGGAGCAGTTCTCGTTCACCGGCGCCAACGGCGACACGGTGTACGCCTACGTCGTCAAGCCGGTCGACTTCGACGCCAGCAGGAAATACCCGCTCGCCTTCCTCGTTCACGGCGGGCCCCAGGGGAGCTTCGGCAACCACTGGCACTACCGTTGGAATCCACAGGCGTACGCAGGGCACGGCTACGTCGCGGTGATGGTCGATTTCCACGGTTCCACCGGCTACGGCCAGGCCTTCACCGACGCCATCAACGGCGACTGGGGCGGCAAGCCGCTCGAAGACCTGCAGAAGGGTTTCGCTGCTGCCGTCGCGAAGTACGCGTTCATCGACAAGACACGCGCCTGTGCGCTCGGCGCCTCGTACGGCGGCTACATGATCAATTGGATGGCGGGGAACTTCAACGAGCCGTGGAAGTGCTTCGTCAACCACGACGGCAACCTCGACGAGCAGTTCGCGTACTTCGACACCGAAGAGCTCTGGTTCCCCGAGTGGGAACACGGCGGCACGCCCTGGGACCCGAAGGCCGAGTACCGGAAGCACAACCCGATCGATCACGTCGCGAAGTGGAAGGTGCCGATGCTCGTCGTGCACGGCGGCAGGGACTACCGGGTCGTCGACACCCAGGGCATGGCCACCTTCACCGCGCTCCAGCGCCGCGGCATTCCGAGCCGCTTCCTGCATTTCCCCGATGAGAACCACTGGGTGCTCAAGCCGGCCAACAGCGTGCTCTGGCACGAGACCGTGCTGGGCTGGCTCGACCAGTGGACGAAGAAGTAGCCGTCACTCGACGGGCGCGACCTCGACGACGTAGCCATCACGGGCTGCGTCCACCGGCCCGCTGAACGACTCCTTCGCCTGCACCACCAGCGGCTCTGGGTCGACGTCGTGTCGCGACGAAAAGTGCGTCAACACGAGGCGCTTCACCTGGGCGTCGGCGGCCACCTTGCCCGCCTCTCGCCCGGTGGAGTGCCGCGTCTCGAGGGCGCGCTCCTGCTCTTCGTCCGAGAACGTCGCCTCGTGGATGAGCACGTCGGCGTCCTTCGCCGCCTCGGTGAGCGCGACGCACGGCCGGGTGTCGCCCGAGATGACGAGCTTGCGGCCACGACGTGAGGGGCCGAGCACCTGCGACGGCTCCACCACCCGTCCATCCTCGAGCGTGACGGTCTCGCCCTTCTGCAGCTTGCCGAAGGCCGGACCTGGCGGAACGCCCAGCGACTTTGCGACGCTCAGGTCGAACCGGCCCGGCCGCGTGTCTTCCTGCAAGACGTAGCCGAGCGCATTCACCCGGTGATCGACGCGGACCGCGCGCACCAGGTAGCCGCCGCGCTTCACCTCGTCGCCGCCCTTGAGCTCTTCGATCGAGACCGGGAACGCGAGCCGCTCGACCCCGAGGTGAATCGCGGTGTCGAGCACCTTGCGAGCCGAGAGCGGGCCGTACAGCGTCAGCGGCTGCTCGCGCCCACCCATGCCGAGCGTGCGCAGAAACCCGATGATGCCCAGGTAGTGGTCCGCGTGAAAATGCGTGAAGAAGACCGCCGACACGCTGAAGCCGGTGCCGTACCGGATCATCTGCCGCTGGCTGCCTTCACCGCAGTCGAACAGCAGCAGGTCGGCGTCGGCCTTCACCGCGATGCCCGACACGTTTCGATGAAGGGTCGGCGCTGCCGCCGAAGTGCCGAGGAACGTCACACGCAACAACGACATGCCACTCGAGCTCACGGCGCGCGCACTGTACCTGAAGCCGCCCCAGACCGGCCGCCCTTTTTCGGTAGGAGCGTGACCAAGGAGGAACACCCTGGCAGCTTGCAGGCGCGCTCCCCGTCCTCCATCTTTCCAAAGCCGCCATGGGGAAGCGCTTCGGGAAATACGAGCTCGTCCGGTCTCTCGGTCACGGAGGGATGGCTGAAGCGTGGCTTGCCCAAGCGCGAGGCGCGGCAGGCGTCACCAAGCCGGTCGTCATCAAGAAGGTGCTCCCGGAGCTGGCCGAGCAGAACGAGCTCATCGAGGCCTTCGTCTCCGAGGCCACCATCTCGGCCTCGCTCTCTCACGGCAACATCGCGCAGGTCTTCGAGTTCGGCGAGGTCCAGGGCGAGTACTACCTCGCGATGGAGTGGGTGAACGGCAAGAGCCTCGCCCAGGTGCTCGCGCGCGCGGCGAAGAAGGGCTTCTGGCACCTGCCGATTCCCATCGCGGCATACGTCGCCGCCGAGACGCTCAAAGGGCTGCACCACGCCCACACCCGCAAGGGCAGCGATGGCCGGCCGCTCCATCTGGTGCACCGTGACGCGACGCCCGACAACATCCTGGTGAGCTTCGAGGGCGAGGTGAAGGTCGCTGACTTCGGCATCGCCAAGGCGCGGCTCGCAGGCCGAAAGGAGACGCAGGTCGGCGTGGTGAAGGGGAAGTTCCTCTATTTCTCGCCGGAGCAGGCCACGGGCAAGCAGGTCGACGCGAGAGCCGACGTCTATGCCGTGGGCGCAGCGCTATATCAGATGCTCACCGGTCAGCTCGCCTTCGACGGCCCCTTCATGCAGGTGATGCCGAAGCTGGTCGCGGGCGCGTACCAGCCGGTGCGCGAGCTCAACCCCGACGTGCCCGAGGCGCTCGAGGCCATCGTCGATCGTGCCATGGCGAAGGACCTCTCGGCCCGCTACCGCACCGCCCAGCAGATGCTCGAGGCGCTGACGACCTTCTTGTCCGAGAACGCGCCGAGCTTCTCGGCCGAGCGGCTGAAGCTGCTCCTCGACGCGCTCTACCCGGAAGAACACCAGGCCGCCGGAGAGGGCCGGAAGTTCACTCAGACGGAGCGAGACCAGCTCGCCGCCTGGAAGCCGGCGAACCGTCAGCCGAAGCGCAACGAGGCCTCGTCGCCAGACGTCACCGCGGCCGAGCTTCAGCCCGTGACCGGCGACCCGCAGAAGGCGATGCGGTTCGTCGCCATCGGCGCAGTCGGTCTCCTGCTCGTCGGCGTCGCCATCGTCGCGGCGGTGATGGTCAACGCACCTCCGGCCCCCATCCCTGAGCCGACCGCGCTTCACCGGCTCCCGCCACCCAGGATGCAGCCCGACAAGCCAACGGCCGTGCACGTCGTTCAGGAGCCCGTGGTCGAGCCTTCATCGACGACGCCGCCGCCGAACGACGATCACCGCACCCTCAAGATCGTCGCTGACACCCACGTCATTCCACGCAGGCCTGCTCGCACCCAGTGGAAGCAACTGGGGAACCAGGCGTCGTGGCGCGTCTCGCTCGTCGAGCCGGGACCGCTGTTGTCGGCAGTGACGCTGGAGTTCGAAGATGGCGCCGGCAAGCAGCTCGTGCCGATCGGGAGTGGCGAGACGTTGCAGGTGAAATCGAAGCGGAGCGTCGGCGTCATCTGCGAGCCGGGAGCTCGAGTCGGACCGCAACAGACGGCCTTGCTCCTGCTGAACAGCGACCAGGGTCCCCTTCGCCTGCGCATCGACCCCATGCAGTGCGCAGACTACGAGCAGGCCAAGCGCGTCGAGCTCGATCACGAGAAGCACTACAACCTGTCAGTCCCCCCCGGTGCGAGCGCGAGGCTCGGCGAGGGTGTGCCCGTGCGAGTCGCGTGGCGAACGCGGCTCAAGGACGGCGCGTTCTCGGCAGGCGCCCTCACAGCCGGCCAGAGCATCACGATGGACGGGGCGGTCTTCCTCGAGGTCGGCTTCTTCGACCAGTCCGCGTCGGACAACGAAGGCGCCATCGAGCTGAGCCTCGACGTCACGGCGCAGACGACGCACACCACCGGAGGCACGGTAGAGCGGCTTGGGAAAGACAAGGGCGGACCGTCGATGGCATACGCGGACTCCTTGAAGCTCCCTGCCGTGCAACGGGCACGCACGCTGATGCAGGCTGGGCGCATTCCCGAGGTGCTCCCCACCCTCGTCCCGTGCTTCAGGGAGGCGCTGGTGGTGCCCGAGTGCTACCGGCTCGAGGGCGAAGCCTACGTGCGGCTCGACCAACCGGAACGCGCGCTCGTCAGCTACCGCCGCTTCCTCGAGCTCGCAGGCCCCGATCACCCGGCCCGTCGCTCGGTGGCGGACTACGTCAAGGCCTCCGACCCCTGAGCGGTGTGACGCTGGACCTCGCAGGGAGTAAGCCGTGCGGCGTGCGCGTGGTCTTCGTCGAGAACGACGACTCCTTCAGCTTCAACGTCGTCGACCTGCTGCCGTCGGGCGTCGAGCTCGTTCGAGGGAGCGCGGCCGCGCACGCAGTGGTTGGCGCAGACGTGGTCGTCATTGGCCCGGGACCGACCGACCCCCACCGGGCCGGCCTCGTCACGCTCGTGCACCAGGTCCTCATCGCGAAGACGCCGATGATTGGCATCTGTCTTGGTCATCAGGCGCTCGGGCTCGCCTGTGGTGCGCTGGTGCAGCGTTCGACGCCGGCGCACGGGAAGGTGGCGCGCATGCACGTCGAGGCCTCGCGCTTCCTGCCGGCGGGCCAGCACGAGGTGATGCGCTACCACTCGTTGTCGCTCTCGGCCGTGAAGGGGCCGTTGAAGGTGACGGGCTGGCTCGATGACGGAACGGTGATGGCGGTGGAGCACGAGACGCTCCCGGTGCTGGGCCTGCAGTTCCACCCCGACTCGTGGGCGACGCCCGGCGGCCAGGGCTTCATCGACGCGTTCTTCCGGAGCCTCGCGTGACGCTCAGCGAACTCGAACACGCGCCGGCGTTCGCGGTCCTCGGCCCCGGGTTCTCAGCAGAGGCGCGCTGGCAGCTCTTCACGCCCGCGGAAGCTGGTGACGCCGCGCTCTGGCTGTCGCCTTACGAGGGCTCGCCGACCCGCGTGGTGGGCACCTTGGCGTCCTTCGCGCCCGAATGGTCAGCCGGCGCTGCCCCGGCCGTGGACCTCGAAGAGAGCGGGTTCGAAGCGAACGTCGCCGGCATTCGAGAGCGCATCGCCGCGGGTGACGTGTACCAGGTGAACCTGACCGTCCGCGCTCGCGTGCACGGCGTCGGCGGCGCGGGGCTGCTCGCGCTGCTGTGTTCGCGCGCCATTCCACGGTTCGCCGCGTGGGTCAGGCTGCCCGGCGTCGGAGAGTTCGTCTCGGGGAGCCCGGAGTTGCTGGTCGAGACCGTCGACCGGTGGATCCACGCCGAGCCGATGAAGGGCACCGCGGCGCCGGGACAACGGGCCGCGCTCGAGGCGAGCGTGAAGGACCAGGCCGAGCTGGCGATGATCACCGATCTCACCCGGAACGATCTGCAGCAACTCTGCGTCAGGGGCACGGTGCGGGTGCCGGCCGCCCGACGCTTCCTCGAGCTCCCGTATGTGGTGCAGGCCGTCAGCGACGTCGAAGGCCAGCTCCGCGAAGGCGTGACCCTGGCCGAGGTCGTGCGCGTGATGCACCCCGGCGGCTCGGTCACTGGAGCGCCCCGCCCTGCGGCCATGGCGGTGATTCGCGAGCTCGAATCATCACCGCGCCACTTCTATTGCGGGACGCTGGGCCTCGAGCGCGGCGACCGCTTCCGCGCTGCGCTGCTCATCCGAACGGCGACGTTGCTGAGCGCGCGAAGCTGGGAGTACGGGGTCGGTGGCGGCATCACCTGGGACTCGGACCCGAAGGGCGAACTCGACGAGGTCCGCCTCAAGCTCGGTGCGCTCCGTCAATCGTGACGAAGGTCACCGCGCCTGCCAACCTGTGAATCCATGGGCGTTCCCGCGACCTTCCGTCAACGCTGCGCGCTCCCGACGCAGTACGACCACGACGTGCCTGCAGTCGAAGGCGGGCTTCGCGTCTTCCGGGGCCTTCTGGAGAATGCTGGCCGCGACCGGGCCGACGAGCCCGAGCAGCCCTTCCCGTTCGGCGGCAGCGCTTCCAGCTTCCGCGGGCCGGTCGAAGACGGCGGGCTCGATGCGCTGGGCGGGCCCTCTCGATGAGCGCGTACACCGTGCTCAGGGTCGCCGAGGACTTCTCGGTTCCCCTGCTCCATCGTCACGCCGCGCGACTGGGTGACGGCGCGTTCGCCGCGCTGAAGCACTTCGTCAGCCTCGTGGTCGACCCTGGCGTGTACCGCGTCACGTGGGATGGCCGACAGCTCTCGACGTTGCGGCGCCCGGCTTCGCGGCTGCGCGAGGGCATGCCGACGCGCCGCAGGGTGTCTCCGATGGCGAACGAGCGGGGCCGCTTTCCGAAGCCCGCGCCTCCCTCTGCCTACGATGCGGTGCGGCTCGACGGCGTCTCGACGTTGCTGACGAGCCAGGCGGGCGATGCGTTCTACGAGGCGTGCTCGGCGACGCTGGTGGCGTGGGATGGCTCCTCGCTGGTGCTGCCCCCCGAAGACGTGCCAGCCGTGGCGTCGATCGCCGAAGCTGCGATCGCAGCCAACGAGCCCGTGCAGAGGCGCACGCTCGCGACCGAAGGCAGCTGGCCTCTGCTGCTGGTCAACGCGGTGGCTGGCACGTGCGCCATCGACGTTCCCGGGCGTCACGCGTTTCCCGCTGAGGTGCGGGCCCGGCTGACCGCCCTGCTGGCGAAGGAAGACTCGTGAAGAACCCCTTCGCAGAGATTCTGGCGGCGCGGAGCGTGGTGCTGTTCGACGGCGCGCTGGCGACCGAGCTCGAACGTCGAGGCGCCAACCTCTCGAGTCACCTCTGGTCGGCGCGGCTGATCGCTGACGACCCCGAGGCCATCATCGCCGTGCACCTCGCTCACCTGCGCGCCGGCGCCGACGTCATCTCGTCCGCCTCGTACCAGGCGAGCCGGCTCGGCTTCGCGAAGCTCGGGCTCTCGGAGTCGGCCGCCGACACACTCCTCTCGAAGGCGGTCGAGCTGGCGAAGGAAGCGGTGAGACGTCACGGCGACGACACCCGTCTCGTGGCCGCATCGCTCGGGCCGTACGGCGCCGTGCTCGCCGATGGCAGCGAGTTCACCGGCGACTACGCGCTGACGATCAAGCAGCTGGTCGAGTTCCACCTGCCCCGCGTCGAGGCGGCCCTGCGCGCGTCACCGGACCTCGTGCTCTTCGAGACGTTGCCGTCGATGGCCGAGTGCGAGGCGGTGGCCGAGGTCGCCGCGCGGTTTCCCGAGGTGCCGTTCCTGGCGAGCTTCTCGGCGAAGACGGGCGCGATCTCTCACGGAGAATCGTTCGCTGCCGTCGTGGCGAGGCTCGACGAGGTGCCCAACGTCATCGCAGTGGGAATCAACTGCTCTGCGCCCGACGTCATCGCGCCGTTGTTGAGGAGCGCCACTCCCAAACGCGTGCAGCTCGCGGCCTCGCCGAACGCAGGAGAGACGTGGGACGCGACGTCACGTCAGTGGACGGGCACGCCGTACTCCGGCGAGAGCTTCGGCGCGCTGACCCGCTCGTACGTCGAGGCCGGCGCGCGCATCGTGGGAGGCTGTTGTCGAACCAGGCCCGCAGACATCGCCGCGGCCCGGCTCGCGCTGTGACGACTCAGACGGTCTCGGTCGCCCCGTGGCACTTCTTGTACTTCTTGCCTGAGCCACACGGACACGGATCGTTGCGGCCGGTCTTCGGCCCTTCGCGCACGATGGTCTTCTGCTCGGCGGCCTTCGGCACCACCTGACCATCTTCGCCGCCGCGACCTTCCACGGCCTGCTTGGCGCGCGCCTGCATCGCCCGCTCGATGCGCTCCGCATCTTCATTGGCGTCGCGCACCTGGGCCCGCATCACACGCTGCACGAAGGCCGACTTGATGCCGGCGAGCATGCGCACGAAGCCTGCGTAGCCTTCCTTCTTGTATTCGATCTTCGGGTCCTTCTGACCATACCCGCGCAGGCCGATGCCCTGGCGCAGGTGATCCATGCCGAGCAGGTGGTCCTTCCACAGCTGGTCGATGGTCGAGAGGTACTGGAGCTGCACGAACCGGTTCCACTCCTCGCCGTAGTCCTTCACGCGGTCGGAGTAGATCTTCTCGACGCGGCGGTAGAGCTGCTCCTGGAGTTCCTCCACCGTGCCCTGGCGCTGGAACGTCATCTCGACGCCGAACAGCTGCTTCACCTCGGCAGCCAGACCGTCCACGTTCCACGTCTCGGGGTTTCTCGCCGGCGTGTAGATGTCGGTGAGGCCGACGATGGTGTCTTCGATGGCGTCGAGGCTCATCTCGCGGAAGTCGTTCCACGAGTATTCCTTCTCGCTGCGGATCTTCGCCTTCGTCTTGGGGTGCTCTTCGAACTCGACGAGCGGCACGCCAGCGCCAGCGGCCAGCACCTGACGACGCAGCTTGTAGATCGTGCGCCGCTGCTGGTTCATCACGTCGTCGTAATCAAGCAGGGTCTTGCGGGTGTCGAAGTTGTGCCCTTCGACGCGCTTCTGCGCGTTCTCGATGGAGCGCGAGAGCATCGGCGCTTCGATGACCTCGTCCTCCTTCATGCCGAACAGCTCCATCATCGACTGAATGCGCTCGCCGCCGAAGATGCGCATCAGATCGTCTTCGAGCGACAGGTAGAACCGGCTCATGCCGGGGTCACCCTGACGACCGGCGCGACCGCGCAGCTGGTTGTCGATGCGGCGAGACTCGTGGCGTTCGGTGCCGAGGATGAAGAGGCCGCCGAGCTCGAGCACCCGCTTCTTCTGCTCCTCGCACTGGGCCTTGTACTTCGCCATGGCCCCTTCGAACTTCGTCTTCCACTCGGCCTGCGACGCGGCGAACGCTTCCTTCGACGCGGTGTCGACGGCGTTGAAGTTGAGCAGCGCGCCTTCGGGCTTCGGCGCCTCGGGCGGCAGCTCAGGCTCGGGACCGACCTCGCTCCTGGCCATCACCTCGGGATTGCCGCCGAGCAGAATGTCGGTGCCGCGGCCGGCCATGTTGGTCGAGATGGTGACGGCGCCGAGGCTGCCGGCCTGGGCGATGATGTCGGCTTCGCGCGCGTGGTTCTTCGCGTTGAGCACGTTGTGCGGCACGCCTTCCTTCTTGAGGAAGGTGCTGAACACCTCGGACTTCGCGATCGACACGGTGCCGACCAGAATCGGTTGGCCCTTTTCGTGGAGTTCCTTGATCTCTTTCGCGGCCGCCTCGAACTTCGACTTCTCGGTCTTGTAGACGACGTCTTCGAGATCGTCGCGGATCATGTCGCGGTTCGTCGGCACCACGCGCACGTCGAGGTTGTAGATCTTCGCGAACTCCTCGGCCTCGGTGTCGGCGGTGCCGGTCATGCCAGCGAGCTTCGAGTACATGCGGAAGTAGTTCTGGAACGAGATGGTCGCGAGCGTCTGGTTCTCGTTCTCGACCTTCACGCCTTCCTTGGCTTCGACGGCCTGGTGCAGGCCGTCGCTCCAGCGGCGGCCGGCCATGAGGCGACCGGTGAACTCGTCGACGATGAGCACCTCGCCTTCCTTCACCACGTAATCACGGTCGCGCTTGTAGAGCGTGTGGGCGCGAAGGGCCTGCTCGACGTGATGGAGCGTCTCGAGCTCTTCCGGCGCGTAGAGGTTCGAGATCTTCAGGCGATGCTGCAGCTTCTCGATGCCCTGGTCGGTGAGCATGACCGAGCGGTTCTTCTCGTCGAGCTGATAGTCCTGCTCGGGCAGCAGGCCGTAGATGGTGGCGTCGACCTTCGCGTAGAGATCGGTGTTCTGCTCGGTGGGGCCCGAGATGATGAGCGGCGTTCGGGCCTCGTCGATGAGGATGGAGTCGACCTCGTCGACGATGGCGAAGTTGAGCTCGCGCTGCACGTAGTCCTGCAGGCGGAACTTCATGTTGTCGCGCAGGTAGTCGAAGCCGAACTCGTTGTTCTGCCCGTACGTGATGTCCGCCCGGTACGCTTCCTGGCGCTGCTTGTCGGACAGCTCGTTGAGCACGCAGCCGGTCGTCATGCCCATGAACTTGTAGATGCGACCCATCCACTCGGCGTCGCGGCGCGCGAGGTAGTCGTTCACGGTGACCAGGTGCACGCCACGGCCCGAGAGGGCATTCAGATAGACCGCCGTGGTGCCGGTGAGCGTCTTGCCTTCACCGGTGCGCATCTCGGCGATGCAGCCCTGGTGCAGGAACATGCCGCCGATGAGCTGCACGTCGTAGTGCCGCTGACCGATGGAGCGCCGCGCGCCCTCACGGATGAGCGCGAAGGCCTCGATGAGGCAATCGTCCAGGCTCTTCCCGTTGGCGATCTCCTGCTTCAACCGAGCCGTTTCGCGCGGAAAGTCCTCGTCCTTCAGGGCGCGCATCTTCGTTTCCAGCCCGTTGATGAGGGCGACTTTGGGGGTCGCCTTCTTCAGCTCTCGCTGGTTCTTCGTTCCGATGATGCGCTTGAGGACCCAATCAATCATGGCGGTTGCCTTCTGGCTGAAAACGGCCGGGACCGCCACAGAGACCGAAGGCGGAAAAGCCGGGCCAAGCTACAGCGGCAAACCCACGCCGCAAGGTGGGCCGGGAGACGGGGTACGGTTGATCAGCGAGCCGCGGTATTCCTGTCTGAACGGTCTGGCCGGCCGTTCCTCGCAGCAGGGAGCCCGGATGTCCTCATACCGTCGCCTCGCCCCGTTTCTGGCGGGCCTCGTCGTCATTGCGTGTGATTGCGAGAAGCCGCTGCAGGTCGCCTCGGGCCAGATCCGATGGGAGTGGGAGACCAAAGACGGGCCCCAGGCGGGTGAGGGAGCGCTCATCGACTTCGGCACCATCTCGATGGGTTCGCGCGTGCAGCAGCTCGTCTTCGTGCGCAACACCGGCCGTGGCGCGTTCTCGCTGTCTGACTTCACGAAGGTGGCTGGCGACGCCGTCACGGTGCAGCGCCGCGTCGAGACGGGCGCCGCGTTCGAGCTGACCTTCGAGCAGGACCGCGAGGTGTTCCCAGCCGAGCGCCAGCCCGTCACCATCCATCACCTTCGCGCCGCCGGTGCGGCTCGACGTGCGCTCGTACGACGTGGGCGCCCAGCTGGACTTCGTGCCTGCCGGAGCTCCGACGGCGCCGCTCGAGCTCAAGGGCCGCGCCATCTCGGGCGAGTGCGAAGTGCCTGACACCATCGACTTCGGCATCGTGCCGGTGGGCACCATGACGTCGGCTGACCTCAACCTGCGCAACGACAGCTCGATTCCGGTGAGGGTGACGACCGGGCAGATCGTCGGAGTCTCGTCGGGCATCTTCGTGCTGACCGGGCTCGATGCGTCCGGTGGCCGTGACGTCGCCGCGGGCGAGCCGGCCCAGAGCGCCATCACCTTCACGCCGACCGAGACCCGCGACTACGTGGCCCGCATGACGGTGCGCCGCACGCAGTCGTGCCCCGAGCGAGAGGTCACCTTGCGCGGACGTGGCGTCTCTTCGTGCCTCACCTACCGCGCCGATCCGCCCGACGACCTTCGCGCGACCTCGCTCTTCTTCGGCTACGTCGCACCCGGCACCGCTGCGCCCGGGACGGTCACGTTCTTCAATGCGTGCAGCGCGCAGATCGAGCTCTCGGCCCTCACCACCAGCGAGCCGGTGTTCGCAGTGACGGCGGCGTCCATGCTCGACCTCACCCGCCTGACGGTGCCGCCCGCCACGCGCGACCTGATGGGCCAGTGGAGCGACGGCGAGGCGAGGGTCACGCTGGAGTTCCGCCCCACCGCGCTCGGACAGAAGAACGGCACGCTGCGCGCGAACACCTCACTGCCCGGCCAGTCCATCGGCGTTCGCCTGCGTGGCATCGGCGGTGGTCCGCGCATCGACGTGCGCCCCGCGCCGCTCTCGGTCGGCCGCATCGGCTTCACCCCCAACGCCTCGCCGCCGACCTTCGTGCCCCGCACGCTCCGCATCGCCAACGTGGGCACGCGCCCGACGCCCGCAGACCCGCGCGCGAACTTGAAGCTCGGCGCGATGGGCCTGGGCATGCCGTACTGGAGGGTGCGCGCCATCACGGGCACCCTCGCGGAGCTCTGCGTCGGCGAGTGGGATCAGCAACGCAACGGGTGCACCAACACGCTCCAGCCGAACCGGTACGATCCCAACCAGGGCATCGAGGCGGTGGCGGGCGGCGCGCTGAACCTGCCCATTCGAGTCATCCCCGCGACGCCCGGCTTCAAGGAGTGGGAGGTCACCGTTCTCTCGAACGACCCCATGACGCCAGAGGTCAACGTGCGCATCAACGCCGAGGCCGTCGCGGCGCCACCGTGCAACTACGAGGTGATTCCCGGCCAGCTGAACTTCGGCGTCGTCGATCAACCACAGCTGCGCGACCTCACGTTCACCCTGCGCAACCGCGGCATCCAGCCGAACGACACCTGCTACTTCAACGCGATCGACATCTCGCCGACCAGCGACGACACCTTCACCATGCCGCTGGGGGCGATCCCGTCGCTGACGATTCCGCCGGGCCAGCAGGTGCCCATCACGGTTCGGGCGATGCCGCTGCGGCCGTCTCCGACGATTCCGACCGTCGTGCGTGGTGACGTGACGTTCGGCGTGTCGACGCCTGGCGCCTCGAGCGGGACCGTCCAGCTGGTTGCGACGCTGGCACCGAGCTGCATCACCATTGCGCCGTCACCGCTCGACTTCATGAACACCGAGCTCGAGTGCGGCTCGCCAGCGCGCACGGTCAGCATCACCAACACCTGCTCCACGCCGCTCACGTTGAACACCGTGACCCTGGCAGACCCCGGGCTCGCGCCGAACGGCTCTGGCTCGTGCGCCACGGGCGCAGGGTGTCCACAGTTCGCGATCTCGGCGGCGGCGCCCGCAGGCACCATCTCTCCCGGAGCCTCACGCACGATGCAGCTGCGCTTCAGGCCCTCCCTGCTCGGCCCCGCGAGCGGCTCGCTCAACGTGTCGGTCACGCAGAACGGCCAGATGATCAACTACCCCGTCGTGCTCTCGGGCGTCGGCGTCGCGCGCACCATGATGGGCTGCGGCGTCACCGCGATGTGTCCTGCGCCGATCACCACTGGCGCCAACACCACCGTCACCCTCACGCCTTCCGTGATGGCGCCCGGCCTCGTCAGCTGCGCGTGGAGCGTCGGCTCACGGCCTCCGACGGCCAACGGCAACTTCGGCCAACCGACGAGCTGCACCGGCACCACCTACTTCGCCGACGTGGTCGGCACGCACGTGGTGAACTTCAACGTGACGGACGGCCTCGGCACCACCTCGACGTGCTCGACGCCCATCACGGTGACGCCGAACGGCGACCTGTGGATCGAGCTGACCTGGTCGCGGAACTTCGACGTCGATCTGCACCTCATTCACCCGATGGCCGGGTCGTGGTCGTCAGCGTCGAGCTGGTCCTTCGCGAGTTCGCCGTGGGATTGCTACTACGCCAACCGGACGCCGAGCTGGGGCGCAGCGTCGCAGAGCCCGAACCTCGACCGAGACGACACGACGGGGCGCGGCCCCGAGAACACGCGCATCAACACGCCGCAGCCGGGCGTCGCGTACACGATCGGCGTTCACATGTACGGCCCTGGAGGCTCGCCCGTCGTCTCGACGGTGAAGGTGTACTGCGGTGGCCAGCTGGTGACGACGCAGACGCGGAGCATGGCGACGTCGAAGGACATGTGGGTCGTGGGCAGCGTGGCGTTCGGCTCGGTGTCGCCGTGCAACCTCACGTTGATCAACGGGCAGCTCAACGTGCCGTAGACGCCCTCCCATCACGGCGGTGCTGCTCCCAGCTGCGGAAGCCGCAGTCGAGTCAGCGCCACTCGAACGGGGGCCCCTCGAAGCGGGTGCCTGCGGGGAAGTGCAGCGCGAAGTGGGTCGAGAGCACAGCCAGGAGCGCATCGGGATCTGAGACGGTCGTGGTGTCGGCTGAGGTCCGGGTGCGAAGCGTCAGCTCGCGATTCAGCAGCGTCACTCGCCCGCCGTCGTCGAGCGCGCGCGCGGCGAGCAGCCGGTTCCTGAAGTGCGACTGCGGGTGCGCGCTGGTGAACCAGTTGGCCACTTCACGATCGATCGGCGGCATCGCCTCGAGCGTCGACTCCCAGACGTCGGCCCAGGTGTCGCCGAGCTTCACCTGGTGAAACAGCAGCGCGCCTTCGCGGACGATGCGCCGCGGCTCGTGCGGCGTCGATTGCTCCTCGTCGGTGTCGAGCCGGAACGAGGCGGTCGGTGAGAGCCCTCCTACGCCGACGTCTGCGACCAACCGCTCCCCGCCGAGCGTCACCACGTTGAACACGTGCGTGCGAGGTGGCGTGAAGTCGCGTGGCCGCTGGAGCCGAACCCGAGCGCTGACCAGGTGAGTGTCGAAGCCGAGCGCCGTCAGGACCCGGAAGAAGAGCGTGTTCTGCTCGAAGCAATAGCCGCCTCGCCCACCGTGAAGGATCTTCCGGTCGATCGCCTCGTCGGACAGATCGATGCCGCGTCCCAGCAGGACATCGAGGTTCTCGAATGGAATCGCCTTCACGTGGGCCAGGCAGAGCGCATCAAGCGTGGCGCGGGTCGGTGTCCGGGCGCCCGAGAAGCCGATGCGGCGGAAGTACGCGTCGAGGTCGACCGTCATCGGCTCCGCATACCAACGCGACGTGGCCGAGTCAGTGAGGTTGGCCGGGCATCAGCTCGCCAGCTGCGAGCGAAGCCACGTGAGGTTCTCTTGAAAGCGAGCCTCGCGATCCGCATCGCGCACCTCGTCGTATTCCGCGACCAACGTCTCGAGCTGCGCACGCGTGAGCGGCATCTGGCGAAGGACCTGTTCGATGTGCACCCGGTCCTTGGGATCCATGCGCTCGAGCTTCGCGAGCACGATGTCGTGCGGGTGGGGGCAGACGACCGCGACCTTCTCGAGGTCGTCGAACGAGAAACGCTTTGCTCGCTCGCGCCACTGTGGCGGTGCCTTGAAGGTCTCGGGGCCCCAGACCTCGGCGTGAATCGAGAACTTCTCGTGGTACCACGACAGCTCACCCATCAAGGCTTCGATGGCTTCGCCCTTGTCGGCAGGAGTCGTCCACACGTCGACGTCACGGCTCTGCGGCGGGTCGCCGACCCAAAACGCAAGCGCGGCACTTCCGAACACGACGAGCTCGCCTTCGCCGACCAGCCGAGCCGCGTCGCGCACGACGCGCCAGGCTACAGGGGGACTGTCCATCGCCACAGGTCCGGAAACGGGTGAGACGACACGATGCACCGAAGTGGAAGCTGCTCTGCCCATGCCTCGGGCGGAAGATCACGCTCGAGAAACTCGGCCAACGTCGAGCCTGGCGCGCGAAGCGCTTCGACCCAGCACGCGTCGACATCGGGCATGCCGCTGGGGTGCGCCTCGAGCCACGTGAGCGCGGTGGCCCTGACATCGTCGCGCGCGCGCGCCAAGCGGTACCCTCTCCGGGCACGTTCGAGCTGCTGGGCTACCTTCGCTTCCGGCGTCACCTGACGGAGCCTACCGCACCTTCCGTGCCTTCAGCGCGCGCCAGTCCTGCTCCAGCACCGCGTAGATGAAGGCCCCGCACCACTCGCCCTTCACCCAGTAGTTCTCTCGAAAGTGCGCCTCGCGCACCATGCCGACGCGCTCCATCAGTCGAGCGGAGTTGAGGTTGCGTGGATCACAGTCTCCGAAGACGCGGTGCAGGCCGAGCTCGTCGAACGCGAAGTCGAGGAGCGCGGTCAACGCTCCGCTCGCCAGTCCGCGCCCCCAGTGATCGCGGCGCAGGTGAAACCAGACTGACGCCTCGCGGTGCTCGGGCCGAGCGATGCCCAGCCCCGCGCGACCGAGGTAGCGCTCATCACCCGGCAGACAGATCGCGAGATCGTAGACGGTGCGCGGCGCCGTGCTCGCCAACGCCATCGAGCGCGCGATGGCCGCCTTCGTTCCCGCCTCGTCGAGGACGTCGTTGGTCTGGTAGCGAACGACCTCGGGGTCCGAGTCGAGCACCTGGGCGTCACGCCAGTCGTCGGGCACGATCTCTCTCAAGATGACGGTCGGGCCGACCAGCCGCACGGGGTGCATACCACCGATCCTGACAGCTTCGCGCGACGAGACCAAGAGCGCCCACGCGCGTTCCGCGCTAACAGCCCGCGCATGCGTAAGGGACACCACAAGACGAACCGCCGCGACGAGAAGGGACGGCGCCGTCCAGACCGGGAGAAGCGCCGGGCCCCGACGCGTGACCCGAAGCCTCCCGTCGCCACCGTCAGGCTGCCTGGCCGCGTGAAGATTCCACCCATCGCGAAGCTCGCGACGCTGCCGACCGTCGGCAAGTGGCTGTGGACCTGCCGCGATGGCTTCGAGGCGCAGCTCTTCGAAGAGCTCTGCTGGCAGAAGTGCAGCGCCACGGTGCTGGGCTCGGGTCTGGTCGAGACCGATCGCCAGCCGGCGACGCCACCCACCTTCGCCCGCACGGGCTTTCGCATCGACGCGCTGGTGAAGACGCCACAAGAGGCCGCCGCGGCGCTCCCCCAGCACCCGAGCCGTGTGCAGGTCTGGGTGCCCGACACTGAGGCCGGCAACGCACGCGCGGGTGAATGCCTCGCCTGGGAGTCGACCATCAACGCGCTCCGGGAGGGCATCAAGGACCCCTCGACGCCGTGGTCGGCCTTCGAGAGCGGCGCCTCGCTCGGGCAGGTCTGTCTCGTCGCGCCCCACACCGCAGCCGTCGGATCCATCGGCGCGCGCGTGGCGCTGTCGCTCGCTCCGGGTGGCCGCGCCCGCATGAAGCGCACCGCCGCCGCGCCGTCACGCGCCGCGATGAAGCTCGACGAGGCGCTCGAGTGGGTCGGCATCTCGCCAGGCAAAGGCGATCTCTGCGTCGACCTCGGCTCCGCGCCCGGCGGGTGGACCCGACGGCTCCTCGAGCGTGGCGCCCGCGTCTGGAGCGTCGACACCGGCCTGCTCGCGCCCGACGTCGCGAAGCACCCTCGCGTGCGTCACTTTCATCAGACCGCGTTCGCGTTCGTGCCCGACGAGCCGTGCGACTGGCTGTTCTGCGACATGGCCTGGCGCCCGCTCGAGGTCGCGCAGCTGCTCGCGAAGTGGGCGCGAAACCGCTGGGCGACGCAGCTGGTGGCGAACATCAAGCTGCCGATGAAGGACAAGCTGCCCACGGTCGTTCGTGTGCGCGCGACCCTCGAGGCCGGCGGCTGGAGCAACGTGCATCTTCGACAGCTGTACCACGACCGAGACGAGGTCACGGTGCAGGCCGTGCGCGGGCCGAACACCTGACCTCGAGCTTCGCGGCCGCGCAGGCGCCGGAGGAACCCCGATGGCCAACACCCTGGTCAAGCAGCGCCCGGCTGGCAGGGAGGGAATCAGTGCCGCCGAGGGAGAGACCCTTGCCTGTCCGGCCCTTCGACGCAAAGAAGGGCGTGTATGGCCCGGTCATCGCTCGACATGACGTCCCGCATGGCCCCTCTGGCGCTCGCCTACGCGAACGCGAAAGGGCTCGACGTCGCCGCGCTGCTCGCGAAGCACGAGCTGCCTGCTGACCTCGAGTGGAAGTCGGCGGGGAAGATCGAAGTCACCCTGTCCCTGAACAGGTTCACCGCCCTCGTCGATGATCTCGCCGCCACGCTGAAGGCGCCGCACTTCGGGCTCGAGGTCGCGCGCTCTGTGCAAGTGGGCTCGTACGGCGTCGCTGAGTTCCTGATCCGCTCGGCGCCGACCACCCGCGGCGCTTGCGAGAACCTGGTGCGGTTCAACGCGATCATGGCGCCAGGGCTCATCTTCCGTTTCGACGACTCGGGCGCAGAGGCCGTGGTCGAGCTGGGCCTTCCCTCGGCCCCGGGTCGCTTGTCGCGCCACCACCACGAGTACTCGACGTACCTGCTCGCGAAGCGTCTGGTGCAGATGGTCGAGGGTTTGACGCTCAACCGGCTCTGCTTCGTGAGTTCGAAACCGGCCGACGTCGCGACGCTGGTCGACGAGTTCGGAACCGCGAACCTCGCGTTCGATCAGCCGCTCAACGGCTTCTCGTTCGACAAGCGCTTCCTCGAACAGCCGATGAAGACCGGCGACGCCGCGCTGTACTCGTTCCTGGAGGAGCACGCGCTCGCCGCCCTCGCCTCGCGACCGAAGAGCGACGACCTGGTCGATCGACTCCGCCAGGGAATTCGTGACGCCCTGAAACAGGGCGAACCCAACATCGAGCGCATCGCCACCCGGCTGGCGTTGTCGGGCCGAACGCTCCAACGCCGCCTCGCTGATCTCGGCACCTCGTTCCAGGCCGTGCTCGACGAGGTGCGGTTCGACCTCGCCAGGGCCTACCTGCGCGACGCCCGCCTCGACATCACCCAGGTCGCCTATCTGCTCGGCTATTCCGAGCTTCGGGCCTTCGATCGCGCCTTCAAGCGGTGGGCGAACCTCACCCCGCGCGACTGGCGTGAGCAGAAGACCCCGTAACCAGTTGATACTTCATCTTTTCTGCACGTCCGCTGTGGCGTGAGGTGTCCATTCCAGTGTCGCGACTCGTGTGAAGCAAACACGACAACCCGTGCACTTGTGAACACGCCCATGACGACCGACTCGGACGAGCTCAAGTTCCCGAAGAAGCCGCGCCCCTTCAACCAGGCGCGCATCGCGAAGGTCGTGCCCGTGATCGACGATCACGGTGAATTCAGTGGCGAGCACCGACTCTCGGCCATCGTCGGCCACCAGGAAGTCGAGGTTCGCTTCGTCGAAGCGAGCGGCGAGTTCCAGCTGGTGGACGAAGACGACGACGTTCGAGAGCTCTCGCGCACCGACTTGAAGGACCGGCGTCGGCGCTGCGCCGCTATCAGCAGAACGTGCCGTGGGACGACGGCGAAGCAGGTCGCGTGCTGGTCGGCCTGAACGACGCCATCACGCCGACCCGGCTCTCGACCTTCACGGTGCGCTCGGTGAGCGATCTCGGGCGGGTGGTGCTCGTCGCCGGCAAGACCGACGCCGAAGACCTCGACGTGGTGCTCGACGCGGTGACCGGCGAGCTCTCGCTGATCATCTCGAAGGAAGCGCATGGCTCGAAGAAGCGCGCCCCGTCGAGCCAGGAAGCGCACGATCTGGCGACCGCCCTCTGCAGCCGCATCGAGGGCCGGCCCGCGAACCGCACCACGATGCTGCTGGCGGTGGTGTTCGAAGCGGCACGCCGCACTGCGCTCAACTGACGAGTGACTCGCCGGGCCTTCGACGCTACATGACGGGCCGCTTCCGCGAGGTAGCTGGGCCGACCTCGCGAAACGAAAGGCCTCTCGTCGTGCGTTCGCTCTGGGGACTCCTGCTGCTCGCCGCCGCGCTCACCGGGTGCCCTCAGGAAAAGCCGCCCTGCACCCTCACCACCTGCCCCGAAGGCTGCTGCACGGCGGCCGGCGAGTGCATGCCAGGGAACGACAAGGCGGCCTGCGGCACGGGCGCCCTTTTCTGTCGAACGTGCGCCGAGACCGACACCTGCGCCGAGAAGCGCTGCGACCTCGTTCGGCCCGACGCTGGCTCGTGCCCGGCGAAGTTCCACCGGTGCGTGACGGGCGAGGACGACGTGTCGTGTGCAGCCGACGACGACGTGGCGACGTGCGGCTCCCGGTGCAAGCCCTGCCCCTCGACCAACGGCATCGCGACGTGCACCGCAGGAGCGTGTGGCGTCACCTGCCGAGCCGGCACCCACGCGTGTGGCTCGACGTGCGTCGACGACACTGCGGTGAACTCGTGTGGAACGCGGTGCGGTCCGTGCTCCTTCCCGGCGCACTCGATACCGAAGTGCACGAACCTCGACTGCGACTTCCAGTGTGACAACGGCTACCACCGCTGCGGCGATCAGTGCCTCCAAGATACGGCGCCCGCCTCGTGTGGCAGCCGGTGCATGACGTGCCCGGCCCCGGCGAATGGCACCGCGACGTGTACCAGCGAGCTCGCCTGCGACTTCGTCTGCAACACGGGCTTCCACCGCTGCGGCATGGCCTGCGTCTCGGACACCGCGCCAGCGACGTGCGGAAGCCGCTGCGTCGCCTGCCCCGGAACGGCCTCGGGCTCGCCAGCGTGCGTCTCAGGCCAGTGCGACATCACCTGCAACACGGGGTTCAACCGCTGCAACGGCGCGTGCGAGCCCTCCAGCTCGACGACGGCCTGCGGGCCCTCGTGCTCGACGTGTGGCGCGCCCGACGGTGGCGCGCCGGTCTGCACGAACGACACCTGCGCGTACACCTGCGCGAGCGGCTTCAACCCCTGCAACGGCGCGTGCGCGAGCGCGACCGACGTGACGGCGTGTGGAGCCTCGTGCACCCGCTGCCCTGAAGGCGTGCCCGGCTCGTTGCCAACCTGTGATGGCACCTCGTGCAGCACGACGTGCGCGGCCGGGAACACGCGGTGTGGCGGCGCGACCGGCAGCTGCGTCGGACAGGGAGTCGCTGCGGCCTGCGGCGCTGGCTGTAGCGTGTGCGCCGGAGGCGGAGCGTCGCAGCGCGCGACCTGCAACGGCGGAGCGTGTGGAACGTCGTGCATCGACACCTGCAACGCGGCGTGCGTCGATCGCCAGCGAGACCCGGACCACTGCGGCGCCTGCGGCGTCTCGTGCGGCGCGGGAGCCTGCATCGCCGGTCAATGCCGCGCGACGTGCCACAACGGCGTCTCCTTCTCGGGCATCGCCGAGGTGCTACCGCACACCTTCACCACGGGCACCGCGCCGCGCTTCTGGGCCGTCGACGTCACCGGAGACTCGCGACTCGATCTGCTCGCGACCGGCGGCACCAGCCGCTTCACCTTCGTCAATGCGGGGAACGCGCGGTTCCAGCCAGCCACCATCGCCGACGCGGGCACGACGCTGCTGCCCCTCGACACCGCCGACTTCACCCTCGACGGCAAAGCCGATCTCATCGCCGGTGACTCCAGAGCCCTGTGGGTCGTTCAGCAGACTGCGGCCGGGTTCTCGGCGCCGGTCGTGCTGTTCACCAACGGCCAGAACGGCCTCGTGCTCTCGGCTGACTTCACGGGTGACGGCCGCGCCGATCTCGTTCGCGTTCCGCAGCTTGGAAACCTGAACGCCGATCTGTGGATCAACCAGTCGGCCGACGGTGGCGCGCCGTTCTCGCAGACGCGCAACGGAGCTCCGAACCTGCAGCTCGCCGACGTCGCGCGGGCCGGAGACTTCACCAACGACTCGAGGGCCGATCTCGTGACCTCCCAGGCGGGGCAGCTGCGGGTGTTCGTCACCGGCGGTGCGAATGCCTTCACCCAGGTGACTCCGCTTCCTGGCGTGCAGAACGGCATCATCGGCCTGGCGATCGGAGAGCTGACGCGGGACTCGCATCGAGACGTGGCCACCCTGACGCCGTCGGCGGTCTTCGTGCTCGCAGGTGATGGGACGGGAGCGCTCGCCGCTCCCGTCCTCGCCGCGAACGCCGGCTCCACGCTGGCGGCGATCGAAGCGGCCGACCTCGATGGCGACGGCTTCACGGACCTCGCCCTCGGCACAGGGCGGGGTCTCGAAGTGCTGTGGTCGACGGGCGCGGGCACGTTCTCGGCGCCCGAGGTGTTCGAGGTCGACGGCTTCACGCCGGCCTCCCCTGCTGCAGGGCTCCAGCTGGTCGATCTCACCGGCGATGGCCGGCTCGACGTCGTGCTGTCGAACGGTCTGCTCCGACCGGTGCTGATCCGCAACGCCACGAGCGGCCGGGGCTTCGAGCGGACGGTGAAGACGGCGCTCACCAACGGCGAGTTCCTGCTGGCAGGCCGCATCGACGCAGACGCGCGAGAAGACCTGATCGTCAGCCGCCGCGCCTCGGTCGTCAGCATGCAGCCCATCACCACGCAGACGCGCGTGCTTCGCGCGAACGGGGCCGGTGGTTTCACGGTCGGTGCCGAAGACGCGCTGACCCGCCCCGACGCGCTGGCCGACTTCGACCAGGACGGGAACGTCGACGTGCTGCGCCTCGACTGCCCGAGCCCGCTGCTCCCCGATGGCGGCTTCTCGACGGCCCCGGTGCCCTGCTTCGCGCGCGTCGAGTTCGGCGCCGCGTCGTTCCGCTTCGGGGTCGACTCCGTTTCGCTGGCGCTCAACGTGTTCGCGAGCGAGGTGCAGCTCCGCGCGGCCGACTTCGACGCTGACGGCCGGGCTGACGTGCTCGTGCGCACGAACGCCGGCCTGTCGCTGTTCAGGAACCTCGGCACGCGCCAGTTCGCCGCGCCGACGCTGACGCCGTTCCTCCCCGCGGTGCAAGACCTCGCGGTCGTCGACGTCGATCGTGATGGCCGCAACGACGTGGTGGTGCTCGCCAACGCGAACGCTCCGCGCGCCGTGTATCCGCTGCTGAGTCGGGGCACGGGCTTCGTGCTGGCGCCACGGGTCGCGAACTTCGACTTCGACACCGGCCTCGTCGCGGGCTTCGTCACCAACGACTCGTACGCCGACATCGCAGGCGGCTCGGGCGTGTTGATGACTGGCAACGGCACCGCGGCGTTCACGCGCGGCACGGACTGGAAGCCGGTCCCGACGCCTGCAGGGGCCGCGTTCCTCGTCGACACCGACGGCGACGGGCGCGGAGAGGTCGTCAACCGCCAGTTCAACTCGACGGTGCTCGCGAACCCCGACGTTCTCCCTCGTGGCTTCACGGGCAAGGTCGAGCGCTTCGCCGACGTCACGGGTGATGGCGTGCCCGACTGGGTGCAGCTGACGCCGACCGACGTGGTGGTGGGCGTGGGCCGCTGTCGCTGAGTTCACCGCAACTCCCCGCGGCTCGCCAGGTTCCTTCTGAGCGCCGATGGAGCGCTGATCTGGTTCCGGCCCTGCACCGCCGAGACAGGCGTCAACATGTGCTGCGAGATCGCCATCGACGAGAACGACGTCGCCTCGGTCACGCCGCAGCTCTACGGGTCGACCCTGTTCCTCGATGGCCAGGCGCCGTTGCCGTTGAACAGCGCCGGCACCGCGAAGCTCGGCGTCATCCTCCGGTTCGAACGCGACGGCCGGGTGGAGACCGCCCGCAGCCTCGCGGCCTCGGTGACGCCAACGACGGCGCCGAGCAGCTCAGAACTCGCGCCCGGCCCCGGGGACACCGTCTTCTGGACCGGGACGATCGGCGGTTCGCTCCTGGGCCTGTCGCTGTACGACTCCGGAACGCTCACCCACGACTTCGTCGCCCGCTTCCAGTTCTGAGCTCGAATTCGCTCAGCGCGGCTTGAGCCACTCCTGGAGCGGCCGGTATTCCCGCTTCGAGTTCGCCTGCACCTCGAGCGCCCCGACGATCATCCGCGCGGCCTCGAGCGTCGTGAAGTGCGGCACGCCCTTGAGCAGGGACTCGCGGCGAATCGAGAACGAGTCGGCGATCTCCTTCTTGCCGGCGGTCGTGTTGAACACCAGCGTCACCTCGCCCGCGTGCACGCGATCGACGATGTGCGGGCTGCCCTCGAGCACCTTGTTCACCTTGAGGCTCTCGACGCCCTTCTTCTCCAGGTACGCGTGCGTGCCGCCCGTGGCGCAGAGCCCGAAGCCCAGCACCTTCAGCCGTCGCGCGAGATCGACCAGGCCCGGCTTGTCGTCATCCTTCACCGAGACGAACGCGAGCCCACCCGTCGGAAGCTTCGTGCCAGCCGCCAGTTGCGACTTGGCGAACGCAGCGTCGAGCTTCGAGTCGAGGCCCATCACCTCGCCCGTCGACTTCATCTCAGGGCCGAGGATGACGTCGGTGTTCGAGAAGCGCGCGAACGGGAAGACGCTCTCTTTCACCGCGACGTGGCGAATCTCGGGGTCCTTCGTGAGCCCCTGTGACTTGAGCGACCTGCCCACCATGCACAGCGACGCGACGCGAGCCATCGCGATGCCCGTGGCCTTCGAGATGAACGGCACGGTGCGGGACGCGCGCGGGTTCACCTCGAGCACGTAGATGGCCTTGCCCTGCACCGCGAACTGCACGTTCATCAGGCCGACGACCTTGAGCTCCTGAGCCAGCGCGATGCTGATGTCTTTCAGCCGCTCGATCACGTCCTGGCCGAGCGAGTAAGGTGGCATCACGCAGGCTGCGTCGCCTGAGTGAACGCCCGCCTCTTCGACGTGCTCGAGAATGCCTCCGACGATGCACGCGCCAGTGTCGTCAGCGACGAGATCGAGATCGACCTCGGTCGCGTTGCGAAGGAAACGGTCGACCAGCACCGGGTGCTCCGGCGACGCCAGCACGGCCTCGCGCATGTACCGCTCGAGGTCGGCGCGATCGTGCACCACCTCCATCGCCCGCCCGCCCAGCACGTACGAGGGCCGCACCATCACCGGGTACCCGATGACGTCAGCCACGCGGTACGCCTCTTCCGGCGAGCGCGCGACGCCGTTCTCGGGCTGCTTGAGCCGCAGCTTCTCGACGAGCTTCGAGAACCGCTCGCGATCCTCCGCGATGTCGATGGCGTCAGGTGTGGTCCCCAGAATCGGAACGCCCGCGGCCTCGAGCGGCTTCGACAGCTTCAGCGGCGTCTGGCCACCGAACTGCACGATGACGCCGAGCGGCTTCTCGCGGTGAATGATCTCGAGCACGTCCTCCATCGTCAGCGGCTCGAAGTAGAGGCGGTCTGACGTGTCGTAGTCGGTCGAGACCGTCTCGGGGTTGCAGTTGACCATGATGGTCTCGTACCCGGCCTCGCGGAGCGCGAACGACGCATGCACGCACGCGTAGTCGAACTCGATGCCCTGCCCGATGCGAATGGGGCCCGAGCCGAGAATGACGACCTTCTGGCGGTTGGTCGGCGGCGCTTCGTCTTCTTCTTCGTACGTCGAGTACAGGTACGGCGTGTACGCCTCGAACTCGGCCGCGCAGGTGTCGACGCGTTTGTAGACGGGCCGCAAGCCGCGCTTCCATCGGTCTTCGCGAACGACCGCTTCCTTCACGCCGAACGCGGACGCGAGCTGCGCGTCGGAGAAGCCGTGCGACTTGGCCAGCTTCAGCTCGGGCGTCGAGACCTTCTCGAGCGAACCCTTCGCCGACAGCTCGTTGAACTCGATCACCAGCGACGAGAGGTGCCGCAGGAACCACGGGTCGATGTTGGTGAGCTCGAAGACGCGCTCGACCGTCCACCCACGTTGCAGCGCCTCGAAGAGCGCCCAGGGGCGATCGGGCGTCGGCACCTTCAGCAGCTCGACGAGCTCGGCCTCGGGGCGTTTGTTCGCGTCGGCCTTCGACGGAATCGCCAGGCGCCCCTGCTCGAGCGAGCGCACGGCCTTGAAGAAAGACTCACGAAAGGTGCGGCCGATGGCCATCACCTCGCCGACCGAGCGCATCATCGTGCCCAGCACTTTCGAGGCGCCGTGGAACTTCTCGAAGTTGAACTTGGGGATCTTCGTGACGACGTAGTCGATGGCCGGCTCGAACGACGCCGGCGTGTCGCGGGTGATGTCGTTCTTGAGCTCGTCGAGCGAGTAGCCGATGGCCAGCTTCGCCGCGATCTTCGCGATGGGGTACCCGGTGGCCTTCGAGGCGAGCGCCGAGGAGCGGGACACGCGCGGGTTCATCTCGATGACGACCATGCGGCCCGTCTTCGGGTCGATGCCGAACTGCACATTGGAGCCGCCGGTGTCGACGCCGATCTCGCGCATGATGGCGATCGAGGCGTCGCGCATGCGCTGGTACTCCTTGTCGGTGAGCGTCTGCGCAGGCGCGACGGTGATGCTGTCACCCGTGTGCACGCCCATCGGGTCGAAGTTCTCGATGCTGCAGATGATGACGACGTTGTCCTTCCGGTCGCGCACCACCTCGAGCTCGTATTCCTTCCACCCGAGCACCGACTGATCGATCTGCACCTGCTTCACCGGGCTCGCCGCGAGGCCCGACTTCACGATCGTCTCGAACTGCACCTCGTCGTACGCGATGCCGCCGCCGGTGCCGCCGAGCGTGAAGGCCGGGCGAATGATCGAGGGGAAGCCCGTGTCCTTCACGATGGCCCAGGCCTCTTCCTGCGTCGTCGCGATGCCCGCCTTCGGCACCTCGAGCCCGATGCGCTCCATCGCCTCTTTGAAGAGCTTGCGATCTTCGGCCTTGTTGATGCTCGCGAGCTGCGCGCCGATGAGCTTCACGCCGTACTTCTCGAGCACGCCCGCTTCCGCCAGGGCCTTGGCGAGATTGAGCGCGGTCTGGCCACCCATGGTGGGGAGCAGCGAGTCGGGGCGCTCCTGCTCGATGATGCGGGTGGCGGCCTCGACGGTGATCGGCTCGAGGTACGTGCGGTGCGCGAACTCGGGGTCCGTCATGATGGTGGCGGGGTTCGAGTTGAGGAGCACCACCTCGATGCCCTCTTCCTTCAGCGCCTTCACGGCCTGCGTGCCGGAGTAGTCGAACTCGCACGCCTGCCCGATGACGATGGGACCCGACCCGATGAGGAGCACCTTCTTGATGTCGTCGCGACGCGGCATGGGTCGCGCCTAGCTGAAACTGGCGGCGATCGGGAGCGGTGAGTTTCGCGACCTCCCTGCTACATGGGCCTCATGGCCGCTCCCCGCGTGCACTTCGTCGGCCCCGTCGTCTGCCGCAGCCCGGGCCTGCCGTTCGACCGGGTCAGCCGCTTCTCCGACGTCCCGATGGAGCCGGTGGCGCTCGCGGCTCGCCTCGAGACCGACCGGCGCGCGCTCTGGGACACCCTCGACGACCCCCTCGTGCTCGACGCGTTCGCGACGATGAACCCCCAGACGCTAGGCAACCTGCTGGCCACGAAGCAGGCCGGGCGACACACCGGGAAGCGCACCTCGGACGTGAAGCGTGACGAGCGCACCCTGTTCAAGTTCCTCACGCGCTTCGCGAGCCGCAACGACACGACGGGGGCCGCTGGCTCGACCTTCTGGGGCCAGTGGAGCGACGAGCCGATCGCTGCGCGCGTCGTCGCCGGGAAGAGCCGCCATGAACGGCGCGTCGTGCTCGCGTCTCCCCGTCGCGCGGCGTGGCTGTGGCACCGTACCCTCGCGAGGCAGAGCCGTCTCCACGGCCAGCTCGAGCTCGCCGGAAGGCTCCGGCTGACCAACGACGGTGTCTGGAACACGGAGTCTCAGAGCCTCTGGCCTCTGGCACCCGAGGCGCTTGCGCTGCTCATGACGGTCATCGGAAAGGACGCCGCAACCGTCGAGCGTGGCGCTGCCCTCGACGCCCTCTTCGACGCTGGCGTGCTCTGCCTCCACGTCCAGGGCTCGGGCGATTCCCTCCACGAGCTCCTCGACCTCACCGCAGCCCCTGACGTCGCGAAGCTCGTCGAGCTCCGAAACGCGTTGAGCCGTGCGAGAGGCGTTGAGGCCGGGGCGGTCATGGCGCAGACCGAACGGCTGGTGGCGACGCTGGCTCCACTCTCGGCGCTCGATCTCGGTTCGGCGCTCGAGCTGGTGGTCGACGACCTGCTGGTGAACGCGCCTTCTTCAGTGCGCCTGCTCCGGTCGCCCCGGTTCGTCGCGGGGGAGCAGTCCTTCCACGACACGCGCGGCGGTGACGAGGTCAGCGCACCGGCCGAGATCGTCGACGCACTGCGAGAGCTCGACACGGCCGTTCCGCTCTCGACGCTCGAAGGTGTGCTCTCGGCCGAACACGCCCGCGCGCTCCTCGACGCCTCGGTGTTGCTGCTCGAAGGAGAGACCCCGCTCGACCGACACGCCCGCCTCGAGGCCCGGTACTCGAGCCAGGTTGGCGCGCTGCTCGCGGCCTCTCTGCCGTCGCCCCATCGTGAGCGCGTAGAGGCGCTCCGCGATGCATGGCCGCTCGAAGGCTTCGTGCACTCCACCGCCGTCGCCATGGGGCAGCTGACCGTGGCGCTCGAAGGTGCGCCCGTACGTTTGCTCAAGACCGATCGCACCTTCTTCCTGGAAGACACCTCTCGCGACGCCACGCTCGAGCTGGGGACGACGGTGTCGACGCGCCTGCGCGAAAGCCTCGAGGGCTGGTTTCAGCTCGCCGGCTACATCGGCTGGCTCGACGAGCGTCGCGACGCGGCGCTGTTGCACTCGGTCCTGCGGGTGGGTGAAGCGCTGCCGTGGCCGTCGTTCCTGACCAGGCTGCGCGCCGAACGACGGGCCCGGAAGCGGCTGCAGCTCCCCGCAGCGGCCGACGACTTCTCACCGCTCCACTTCGTCGCACGCGACGACGGCCGCGTGGAGCTGACCATCGCACAGCTCCCAGACGCGTACCTCAGGTGGGCGCGCGACAAGCGCTTCATCACCGAGCTCGACCTGATGTTGTCGGGCCAGGACGGCATGGGGCAGTGGGTGGTGAACGAGGCACACGCGCTCTCGGCCGAAGGGCTGCCGCTGGTGACGATGTTCCCTCATGCGCAGCCGCTCGAGCGCGTCGAAGCGATGGTCGGGCGCGGTCTCGCGCACCGGCTCTTCGGCGAAGGCGTCGTGGTGCCCGACGCGTCCGTGCACAGCAAACAGAGCGAGGCGATCCTCCGGGTCCTGGGCGACGCGCGCATCGCAGTGTCTGGTCAGCGCGGACCCTGGTTCCCGCCCTGGATGACGTCGATTGCCTCGAGCGGCGTGGTGATTCGACGCACAGCCCAGGGCCTCGAAGCGATGGTGAACGGCGAGCCGTGCCCCTTCGCGAGCGCCGACTTCTGCAGCGGTGCGTTCCGCCTGGTGGGCTACCTGCCCGAGGATCTCGGCGACCTCGCGGCCCAGTCGCTCGGCGAGACCGTCGGGCCGATGGGGACGCGGTTTCGCCCGGACGTCTGCATGGGGGCGCTCACGCTGGCGCGCGGCAGCTTGAGCTTCGACCTCGAGCTGCTGTCACCCCTGGTGCGCGCGAAGGGTGAAGCCGCGCTGCGAGCCGAGGCCGAGCGGCTCAGTCGTGCGCTTGGGCTCCCTGGGCAGGTGTACCTGAAGCTCGGCGGCAAACCGTTCCTGGTCGACTGGACCAGCGTCTTCAGCCTCGAGGTGCTGGTCTCCGAGCTGCGCGGCGCCAGCGGTGAGGCCCACGTCAGCAAGATGGACCCGGCGCCTGGCGAGCTCTGGCTCGCGCTGCCCGACGGCACCTTCACCAGCGAGCTGCGCTTTATCGCGGCTGTCGACGGGCCCGACTGTCCCCTGGGGCGCTAGCGTCAGCCCAAAAGACAAGAGGCCCAGCCATTTCTGGCTGAGCCTCTTGGAATCACCGTGAGGGTGAGCTCAGGCGACGGGACGAACGTTCGCAGCCTGCAGGCCCTTCGGGCCCTTGTTCACGTCGAACTCGACCTTCTGGCCCTCGGCGAGGGTGCGGAAGCCATCAGCGTTGATCGCGGTGTGGTGGCAGAAGACATCTTCGCCGCCGCCGTCCTGGCTGATGAACCCAAAACCCTTCGCATCGTTGAACCACTTCACAGTTCCAGTCGCCATTTTCGTTGTCTGCTTTCAGTGTTCGGGCCGCATCATGCGACCCGGAAGAGCGATCCCCTGCTCGACCCGGTGGGCCTTACAGGAAGATCGTCGCAACGTCACCCTTCGCCCCCGAGCGGCCCACAACCACCTGCGATGTGGAGCTAACGTCGAGCTGTGACCGACTCGCTGCTCTCTCTGGCCGCTCTCGAGGTCGCCTGTGACGAGGGCCTGACGCCGCATCTGGCGCGCCTCGACGAGGCCATCGCCGGGTCGGCCGACCCGACGCGCTTCGTGCTGGAGCGGGTCCGCGAGGCGCTCGCGATTCACCTCGCGCTCCTGCAGCAGCGGCCCGACGCGTTGTGGCCGGTACTCTATGCACACGCGGCGTTCGTCGACTCTCCGCGCGCACGCACGTTCGGTGTCTCGGCGCCGGGCCCGGACATGCCGATGTTCGAACAGGTCGGCCGATGGCTGGCCGAGCGAAAGCGCCTTCACCCCGACACGCCGTGGCTCCGGGCGCTGACACCGACGACGCGTTGGGGCGGGGCCCTCTTGGCCGAGCTCCGAACGGTGGAGCGGCCGAAGCTCGTCTCGATGACGGACGATGAGTTGCTGCTCGCGGCCGGCGACCAGCTCGTCCGGTGGCGGCCGGCGACGGGAGCCTTGAGCAACGAGGTGGGCAGCCCTGAAGGCGCGGCGCCGCGCCAGGTCGCCGACTTCTGGAGGAACGAGCCCAACCCGGCGCCTCAGCGGGCGGTCCTGGTGCGCCCGCCGCGTGGAGGCCTCGGGATCCAGCATGGCGATCACCTCGAATGGCTGGTGCAGCCCGGGTGGGGAATTGTGTCGTTGTCCGAGACCACCGACCGCGTCGCCTGCATCGCGACCGACGGCGACGAGGCCATCGCCTTCGTCTTCACGCTCGCGACCGGACAGCAGGTGGCCTCGTTCGAGGCGACCCCTGGTGCGCTGGCGCTGTCGTCAGATGGGGCGTGGCTGGCCTGGGGCGCGAGCGACGAGCTGCTCTCCGTGCGGCACCTCGCCTCGGGCCGGCAGGCCAGCGTGCGCCTGGCAGGCAGCGCGTCATCGCTCGCGGTGAGCGTCACCGGCACGCACGTGGGCGTCGTCGAAGACGGAGTCGTGCGCCAGTACCGCGCGCGCACCGCGCCATCGCCCCGGCCCTTCACCCGAAGGCCCCTTGCGCCGACGTTCAGCCGCGACGGGAGCGCGCTGCTGCTGGGGCAGTTCGTACTCGATGGCGTCGACGGCTCGGTGCGCTTGACGCACCGGCACACCGTTCAGGAGTACCTCGAAGGCGGCCCGGCGCGGTTCGGGGTGCGCCTGACGGCTCAACGGCTGTGTGTCTGCGAAGGCATGACCACCGAGACCGTCGCGCTCGCCACGGGCCGGGTGACGAGGTTCTCGGGCGTGGAGGCCGCGCAGAGGCACCGCGTGGCGTGGTCCGGCGATGGGCTGGTCCTCGCGGTCTGTCGGCATGGGCACAACTCGGTGTCGCTCCACTCGCCGACGGGTGTCCGCACCGCTCAGGCGTCGGGGCCGCTCGAGGCCATCGCGCTCGATCAGACGGGCTCCCAGCTCGCCTTGCTCCACGTCGATGGCACGGTCGAGCTGCAGGCGGGGGGCACCCGGCTCCGGAGTTGCCCCGGCGCGACGGGTCTCGCCTTCCTGGCGAACGATCGCGCCCTCGGCGTCGGAGGCCGGACCTCGACCGTCGTCCTCGGGCTCGACGGGCGCGAGCGATGGAACGCCCCGACCCGCTTCCTTCCCACCGACGAGGTCGCGGCAGGCGTGGAGTGGCGCAGCGGCATGAGAGCGCCCTCGATCGCCGAGTCGCTGCTGCTCTCGACCGAAGGCGGGCTGTTGGTCGCCGCCCATGAGGCTCAGCGCGCCGTATTTCCCTCGCGGTCGACGGCGTGGGTGCGCTCGCCGTCGGCCAACCTGCTCGCCTCGGGCACGACACTGCTCTCGTGGGAAGCGCTGTAGCCAAACGCGAGCAAACAAACCGCGCGGTCGGGTTGCGGTGGTGCCCCACCTCGGCGTACGCGGAGCTTACCCAATGACGACGCTTCAGCTGACCGATCCTCAGGCCGCTCCAACGTACGCACCGACGCCGTTCCAACGCTTCATCGAGTCGTTGCTGTTCGACCCGCGCGACGCCGTCTTCGTTCGCCTCTGGCTCAAGTCGATCGCGTTGGTCGCCCCTGTCATCGTGGTGACCTACCTGTCCTTCACCTGGTGGATCGCCCCGCTGGTGTTCGCCTTTCAGGTCGCGTGGATGGCGCCGCCCGTCATCCTCATGTTGCACAACACGATGCACCGGCCGTTCTTCAAGCGGTGGCGCTTCCTGAACCGCGTGGTGCCCTACACGATGAGTGGGCTGTTCGGCATACCCACCGGGTACATGGAGCACCACGTCGCGATGCACCACTCCGAGAACAACCTGCGCGGCGATCTCTCGTCGACCATGCGGTACGACCGCGACAACTTCCTGCACTGGCTGCACTACGTGCTGAAGTTCATGCTCACCACGCAGGTGACGCTGTCGCAGTACCTGGTGAACAAGCGCCGGGCGCCGTTTGCGATTCGAGCGATCTCGAGCGACCTCGTGCACATGCTCTGCATGGCCGCGCTGTGCTTCGTGCACTGGCAGGCCACCGTCGTCTGCTTCATCGTGCCCTACGTCGCCGTGCGCTTCGCGATGATGGCCGGCAACTGGAGCCAGCACGCGTTCCTCGACCCCTCGCGCCCCGGTGACAGTTACGCGAACAGCATCACCTGCATCAACGCGGCGTACAACGCGCGCTGCTTCAACGACGGCTACCACATCGGTCACCACGTGAAGCAGAACCGCCACTGGACCGAGATGCCCCGAGACTTCCTCGACAACCTCGAGCGCTACCGGAAGGAACAGTGCGTCGTCTTCCACGGCGTCGACTTCTTCATGGTGTCGGTGCTGCTGTGGACGAGACAGTACGGCTTCCTGGCGAAGCGCTTCGTTCGCCTGCCCGGTGACGAGCGCACCGACGCCGAGATCATCGTCTTCCTGAAGCAACGCACCCGCGCCATCTCGGACGAAGTGCCCGAGGGCGTGGTGGTCAATGCCTGAACCCCTCCCCGTCTTCGTCATCGACGGCTCCCGCTTCGACGGCCTCGGCGGGTTCTGGAACGAAGTGGAGCGGGTGCTCATCCCCAACGCAAAGTGGGGCCGCAACCTCGACGCGCTGGCGGACGTGCTGGCCGGTGGCTTCGGGACGCCGACGGGTGGTTTCGTAGTGCGCTGGGTGAACGCCGCACGTTCGCGCGAGCTGTTGGGCTTTCCCGAGACCGCGCGCTGGCTCGAGCAGCGCCTGCCTGAGGTTCATGCTTCGAACCGGGCCGAGTTCGCCCGTCGGCTCGAACACGCCCGCAACCAGCGCGGAGAGACGCTCTTCGAGGCGCTGGTCGACATCTTCCGCAGCGTGCCCGGCGTCACCTTCGAGTTGGTGGACTGAGCGTCACCCTCCGGCGCGGCAGCTGCGGTCATCAGCGGCCAACGCGAGTCGCTTCATGCCGGCTCGTCTTCACGGCCTGGCAGAACCCATCACCCGCGCGCTGCCCGAAGCGCCGGGGCCATCTCTCGCAGGCGCTCGCTGGCCTGAACGACGGTCTCGAGCAGCGCCTTCTGCACGTGCAGGCGGTTCTCGGCCTCGTCCCACACGGCGCTCTGCGGGCCGTCGATGACGTCGGCGCTGACCTCTTCCCCTCGGTGCGCGGGCAGGCAGTGCAGGAACATGGCGTCGGACTTTGCGAGCTTCATCAACGCCGCGTCGACCTGGAACCCGGCGAGATCGGCGAGGCGTTGCTTCGACTCCGCCTCCTGGCCCATCGACGTCCACACGTCGGTGATGACGACGTCGGCGCCCGTCACGGCCTCTCTCGGGTCGTTCAGCAGGTGCACATGCTCCGGCGAGTACTTCACGACGTCGGCAGCCGGGTGGTAGCCCTTCGGGGACGCAAGACGGAGTTGGTAGTCGTAGAGCTTCGCGCCCTCGGTGAAGCTTCGGCCCATGTTGCTGGCGGTGTCGCCGATGAAGGCGAGCGTCTTGCCCGCCACCGCGCCGAGGCGCTCTTCGATGGTGAAGAGGTCGGTGAGGATCTGCACCGGGTGGCCGCCGTCGGTGAGGCCGTTGATGACGGGCACTTCGCAGTGCTTCGCGAACTCGGCGAGGCGCTCATCACCGAAGGTGCGCATCATGACGACGTCGCAGTAGCGCCCGGTGACGCGCGCGGTGTCGGCGAGCGGCTCTCCACGCGACATCTGGCTGTTGGCTGCCGAGAGATCGATCGCCGAGCCGCCCAGCTGCGTCATCGCGGCTTCGAACGACAGCCGGGTGCGCGTCGACGCCTTCTCGAAGATCATCACCAGGGTGCGGCCGGCCATCGTCGAGACGACCCGGCGCTGGCGGCGCGCCTCTTTGAGCGCCCGCGCACGGTGGAAGAGTGCCTTGTGCTCGTCACTGGAGAGGTCGAACAACGTCAGGAAGTCGCGCTTCACGAAGAGCCCCTTTGAAACGAAGGAGGCCCCTATAGCGGACGCCGCCTGAAAAGGGAGACGCGGATGGAAGCCCGCGAGCCCCTCGCCATGGTGGAGCGGCGGAGTCGTCGCACGAGCTCAGAGCGGCGCGACTGAGAGCTGCTCGAAGAGCGCTCCAAAGCGGGGCACCGACATCGACTTCTCGGAGAGAGCGCGCGCCTGCGTCGAGAGCGCAATCAGCTGTGCCTCAACGGACGCGGGCCCGGTACTGCCAGCGCTCTGCTTGCGCGCCACGGCCCCCGACGCCTCGAGCACCGACAACGCCTCGGCGTCGATGGCGGGGTCGATGGACTTCGCCAGCTCGATGGACACCCTGGACAGCGTGAGGCCTTGCTCCTGGGCCTTCTTCACGAGGGCGCCGACGTGTTTGTACGCCACGCGGAAGGCCATGCCCTTCTTCACCAACGCCTCGGCAAGATCGGTCGCCTGCGTGAAGCCCTCGTCGAGCCCGACACGGCACTTCTCGGGGTGGAACGTCACGTGCGGGAGCGAGAGGCGCAGCACCGACACCACGCCGTGGAGCATCGGCTTCGTCTCGAGCAGGGGCCCACGGTCTTCCTGCAGATCGCGGTTGTAGCCGCCGGGCAGCCCTTTCACCGTCGTCAGCAGGCCCATCAGGTTGCCGATGGCGCGACCCGACTTCCCGCGAATGAGCTCGAAGACGTCAGGGTTCTTCTTCTGCGGCATCATCGAGCTGCCCATCGAGATCTCTCCCGAGAGCGTCGCGAAGCCGAACTCCGACGTCGTGAAGTCGATGAGGTCCGTCGAGAGCCGGCTGGCGTGCACGAAGAAGCGCGCGGTCGCGTAGAGGTAATCGAGCGCGAAGTCGCGATCGCCGACAGTGTCGAGGCCGTTGAGGGTGAGCCGCGAGAACCCGAGGAGGCTCTTCGTGATCTCGCGGTCGATGGGCAGCGAGGTGCCGCTGATGGCGCCGCTCCCCAGCGCCAGCGCGTCGGCCTGATCGAGCGCGAACGCGAAGGCCTGCGCGTCACGGAGAAACGCGGCACCGTACGAGGCCAGCCAGTACCCGAGCGAGATGGGCTGCGCGCGCTGCCGGTGCGTGTACGAGGGCATGAGAATGCCGCCGTCCTTCTTCGCCCGCTCCACCACCTCGTCGATGAGCGCACACAGCGACGTGAGCGCCGTCGCCACCGAGTCGCGCACGTGCAGGCGCAGATCGGTCGCGACCTGATCGTTCCGGCTACGCGCCGAGTGGAGCAGCGCGGCGGGGGCTCCAATCGTCCGGTTGAGCTCGACCTCGACGGCCATGTGCACGTCTTCTTCGTCGGGCAACGCGAGCGTCCCAGCGTCGTCGCGCCGCCAGAGGTCGACCAGCCCGTCGCGAATGACGCGCGCTTCCTTCGCGGGGATCACGCCGGTGCGACCCAGCATGGTGACGTGGGCCATCGAGCCCAGCAGGTCCTCCTTCAGCAGCTGGCGATCGAGGCCGAGCGAGGTCGAGAAGGCGAGGACCTCGGGCAACAGCCCCGAGCCTCCAGAGGCATCAGTCTTGGCGAGCGCCATGGTGCGGCTCCTTGAAGAAGAATCAGCCCAGGGTGACGAGACTGCCGATGCCCTGTTCGGTGAAGAACTCCGCGATGATGCTGTGCGGAGTTCGCGAGTCGATGACGTGCACGCGCTCGACGCCGCGCTCCAGCGCCGCGATGGCGAAGCGGCCCTTCCGCGCGAGGTTGGGCTTGAACGTGTTGGCGGCGATCTTCGCGGCCAGCACCGTGGTGGTGAGCTGGTTGAGCAACACGTCGTCTTCGGTGAAGCCCGGCACGCCCACCAGGTAGACCAGCTTGCTGGCCTTGGCGGCGACGGCGAGCTCACTGGCCACCTGGTCCGGCTCGAGCGGCACCGTCGTTCCATCGTCGAGGAAGCCGACGGGCGAGACGACAGGCACGTAGTTGCGCTGCAGGAACAGCTCGAGCAGCTCGGTGTTGATGCTCGTCACCTCACCGCGCGGCGCGTCGACGCTCGAGTCCTTCGCCAGCTTCGACTTGAGGAACGACGCGTCCATCCCCGAGAGGCCGATGGCCTGCGTGCCAGAGCGGTTGAGGAGCGTCACCAGCTCGGTGTTCGTCTGGCCGTTGAGCACCATCTCGCGGCTGCGAGAGTCACCCTTCGAGGACCCCTCGGGGCTCTCTCCGTGAACGATGATCGGCACCATGCCGACCGCGCGGAGCAGCGACACGTCGTGCGCGATCGAGGCCCGCAACGAGTCCTTGCCCATCGCCTGCCGGCCGAGCTTCAGCACCACCCGCTTGTCGGCGAAGCGCGAGATGTACGTGAGCGCCTCGGTGACGAGGTTCACCTTGAACTTGGGCGAGTAGTTGGTGAGCCGATCGTCCTTCGCGACGCTGCCATCGGCCGTCGGCACGAGGAGCGAGGTGTAGTCGGCGTTGATCTTCACGTAATCGTACGAGAGGTCGCAGCCCCAGCCGACCGCCGAGTCCGAGCCCGACCGCAGGTCGACGTCGATGAGCACCTCGGGCTCGCGCATGCGGGCGCGCAGGCCCTTGTGCCCGGGGACCGATGGACCCTCGTTCGCGTCGTTGGCCACCATCGGCCCCGGCGGCACGCGCGGGTCGAACATCGGCTTCGCGTCGTAGACGCAGATGCCCTGGACGAGGACCTTCGAGGCTGCTGGATCGATCGCGTACTTCTGACTCCCGCACCGCGCGCCGACCGTCGACAGAATGCGGCCCCAGTTCGGGTCGGCGCCGAAGATGGCGGCCTTCACCAGCGTCGAGCCGGCCACCGAGCGCGCGAGATCGGTCGCGATGGCCCGCGTCGGTGCACCGGTGACGCGCACTTCGAGCAGCTTGGTTGCGCCCTCGCCGTCACGGGCGACCTCTTTCGCGAGCTCGGCGCAGATCGACTGCAGCTGGGCGGCGAAGGCGTCGAACTCGGGGCCTGCCTCGAGCTCGGCGTTCCCGAGCGCGCCGTTCGCGAGCGCGAGCACCATGTCGTTGGTGCTCATGTCGTTGTCGACGGTGAGGTTGTTGAAGCTGCCGTCCATCGCCCCGAGCAGCGCGCGCTGCAGCATCGCCGGCGAGATCGCCACGTCGGTGCAGATGAAGGCCAGCGTGCTCGCGAGCTGCGGCGCGATCATGCCCGAGCCCTTGCAGATGGCGGTGATGCGACCTTCCTTCTTCGCGATGCGCACCGTCCGGGAAGCCACCTTGATGCTGGTGTCGGTGGTGAGGATCGCCTCGGCCGCCGTCTCGACCGCGGCCTTGAGCTGCCCCCTGAGCCGCGGGAGCGCGTCGAGGATCTTCTGGCTCGGTAACCGCTGACCGATGACGCCAGTCGAAGCCATCAGCACGGAGCCGCTCTCGAGCTCGAGCACCTTGGCCGTCGCCGCGCACAGCTCCGCGACGTCGTCGAGGCCCGCGGGGCCGGTGAGCGCGTTGGCGTTGCCCGAGTTGATCAGCACCGCGCGAATTCCCGCCGACGGCAAGCGACGCTCGCAGTCGACGATGGGCGCGGCCTTCGCGGCGTTGACCGTCAGGGCTGCCGCAGCAGCACACGGCCGCTCCGACACGATGAGCGCCAGGTCCTTCTTGAACGGCTTGATGCCGCTGTGCAGCCCGGAAAACGTGAAACCACGCGCGATGGCCATCGAGTGGCCGCGACATACGGACTGTCGGCCGGTGCTTCAAGCCTCGTCGGGCCCTGATCAGCCGACCCGCTCGCCGAGCCTTCGTCAGACCAGCCCGGTCGTCTCGGGGTACCCCAGCATCAGGTTCAGGTTCTGCACGGCCTGGCTCGCGGCGCCCTTCTGCAGGTTGTCGATGGCGGCGATGGACACCACCTTGCGCCCCTTCACGGCCGTACCGATCAACGTCTTCGGGGTGTTCACCACGTCGGCGATGCGCACGGCCTCGGCCGAAGCGAGCAGCTTCACGAGGGGCTCGGCGCCGTAGGCGTGCTCGAAGGTCTTCGTCACCTCGGCCGCGTCGACCCCTTCCCTGAGGTTGCAGACGGCCGTCGACAGAATTCCCCGCTTCATCGGGAGCAGGTGCGGCGTGAAGACGAGCCCGACGGGACGGCCAGCCAGCGCCGAGAGGGTCTGCTCGATCTCTGGCGTGTGCTGGTGCGAGAGCACCTTGTAGGCGCGGAAGTCGGAGTCGAGCTCCATGAAGGTGTACTCCTCGCTCGCCTTGCGACCTGCCCCCGAGACGCCCGATGCGGCGCTGACCACGATCGAGTCGAGCTCCACCAGCCCCTGCCTCACGAGCGGAGCCAGCGAGAGCGTCGCCGCCGTCGCGTAGCAGCCCGGGTTGGCGATGAAGCGCTGGCCGACGATGCGATCGCGGAACAGCTCGGGCATGCCGTAGACCGCCTTCTGCAGCAGCGACGGGTCCGGGTGGGTGAACTTGTAGAACGACGGGTACAGCGACGCGTCCTGCAGGCGGAAGGTGCCGGCGAGATCGACGACGCGCGTCCTCGCGAGCAACTTCGGCCCCAGCTCGAGTGACGTCTCGGCCGGCGTCGCGAGGAAGACCACCTCGCACTCCGCGGCGCGCTCGAGCCCCTGGTCGACCGACACGTACTGGGTCGCGCCCTGCCGGAC
Source organism: Myxococcaceae bacterium (assembly GCA_040400045.1). Lineage (GTDB taxonomy): Bacteria > Myxococcota > Myxococcia > Myxococcales > Myxococcaceae > Xiheimicrobium. The sequence continues at coordinate 46,995 of JBBAQZ010000013.1, read as the reverse complement.
GAGAACCCCGGCGCGCGCCTCGACGCTTTGACCGACCCACCGGTCCGACGTCACGAAGTCGATCACGACGCGCTCGTGCCCGAGGAGCAGGCGAGTGAGATCGAGCCCCGAGTAGCCAGAAGCACCGATGATGCCGACGCGCGCGCGAGTCATACGAGGCACATACGCAGCGCGGGCTGTCGACTTCAATGGTGATTCCTCGCCACCCACGACCGCCGACGTCTCGCGGACAAGCCCGTGCCAGGGAGAGCCGGCCTCCGCGAGAGACGGCACCGCGCTCCGCGCGCAGGAACGGACCTGCTGGGCTCGCCACGTGGACGGCGGCAGCGACCTCGACTGGCGCGCGCGGTGAGCCACGAGAACCCCGGCCCCTGAAACGCGAAGAAGTCGCCAGACATCACCTCGCCGCTCGCGACGCGCAGCGCCTCGTGGAGCACCGTTCCCTCCAGAGGCCGCTGCCCGTCGTCCCCGCCCATGTCCCGCCCGGCCCACCTGTCTCCAAAGAAAGCTCCGCTCGGTGGCGCTACCGGCCCGGTCCCAGCAGGAACCGCAGGGCCACGGGGAGCCGCTGCGCCCAGAAGGGCTCGCTGTGCGTCGCGCCGTTCTGCACCACGTACATCAGCGTCACGTCATCGGCGTAGCCGCGGTCACGCCAGGCCTGCGCGAGCGCCGCGGTGTTGGTCACGTCATCCATCGAGTTCCCGGCGTTGCCGCTGTCGACGTACACCTTGAGCGGGCGAAGCGGTGCGGCGCGCAGACCGGCGACCGACCCGAGGATCCACCGGTTGTCCCACCACGTCGACGGCGACATCGCGCCGAGGTTGCCGAACACGTCTGGTCGCTGAACGCCGGCGTACGCCGAGATGAGGCCGCCCAACGACGAGCCGATGATCGCCGTGCGCTCCCTTGACGGCAGCGTGCGGAACTCGCGATCGACCGCAGGCTTGAGCTCTTCGACGAGGAAGCGCAGGTACTCGGCGCCCCTCCCGCCTCCGTACTGCGTGGTGCTGGTCGGGGTGTACTCGTCGAGGCGCGCGGACGTGTTCTCAGGCCCAACCACGATCGCCTCGGCGATGAAGCCATCGTTCGCTGTGCGGTTCATCGTCTCGTCGACCTGCCACTCGTTGCCGCCGAAGGCCGTCGCGGCGTCGAAGAGGTTCTGCCCGTCATGCATGTAGACGACCGGCGCGCGAAAGGTGGTGTTCTCAAGGTACGTCGGCGGCAGGTACACCAGGACGCCGCGCGAGTTGTTGAGCACGTCGCTCCGGAAGGCGGGCCAGCGCCTCGACACCTCACCGACGTCCCTGAAGAAGCGGGGGTAGACGTCGACGGTCGCGCCCGGCTTGACGACGAAGTTGGGGCCCTTCGACCACTCCTGCTCGTCGAGGCGCGGCTTGAACTCGAGGTCCTGCGCCTGGGCCGCCATCGAGTACTCCCAGGTCTCGGGGTCGACCTGCTGCATCGCGACGCCGGCCGTCCACATCAGGGGCAACAGCGCGCCCCGCAGGAACATGCGCCGCGCCCCGGTCGGGTAGTGGACCCGAATCGTGGTGACGACGCCTGCGTCGACCACAGAGCCACCAGCCATTCCGCCCGCCGTGCTCCCGCCAGCGCTCCCACCGGCACTGCTGCCACCGGCCGCGCTCCCTCCACCCAGAACAGAAAAGCCCCCGCCCCGTGGAGCCACGCCTGAATCGACTCCTGCGTCCGGGCGTCCAGCCGCGCCACAGGCCAGCAACGCGAGACACCCCGACACCGCGACGAGACGACGCATGCGGTACCCTTAGAACATTCTCCTGTCGACGGAACAGGGGCGCAGAGTCAACGACGGCGTGGGGCTCGTGCGCCAACGCAAAGTCTTCGCTGGGCACGGCCGGCGCGCTGGGGAAACATGGAGCCGTAATGGCTGAGCTGCTGCGATGTGGCGTGACTTTCGACACGCCCGCTGAACTTCAGGCGGCGGTTGGTCCACGCGTGGAGAAGGGCGAGCTCTTCGTCCCCTCCCCTGACGACGTCGCCGAAGGTGCCGTCGCCGCCATCGACGTGATGCTCGCGTCGCGCTCCCGCGTCGAGCTCTCTGGCATCGTGAAGGGCTCGGACTTCGACGAGCGCGGCAACATCGGGCTCGCGGTCACCCTCACGGACGAGTCGGTGAAGACGCTCAAGGCGTTCGTCGCGGCCATGCTGATGCCCGTCGAGACCAGCCCTGCGGGGCTCTTCGCCACCACCCGCTCCAAGCGGGCCGCGACGCTCCAGTCGTTCGACGGAAAAGAAGTGCCTGCGCCCGGCGCCGATCTCGAAGAGGTGCTCCTCGAGCCCGGCACCCTGCTCGAGGAGCGCTTTCGGATCGAAGCCCACATCGCCTCGGGTGGCATGGGCGAGGTGTACCGGGCCGCGCACGTTCACCTGAAGAGGCCCGTCGCGCTCAAACTGCTGAAGCGGGCCTTCGCCGCGGACCCCGAGATGTGGTCGCGCTTCCAACGCGAGGCCGAGCTCGTCAGCCAGCTCGAGAACCCGCACATCGTTCGCGTCTTCGACTTCGGCCGCACCAAGGCCGGCCAGCCGTTCCTCGCGATGGAGTACGTCGAGGGCGCCCCGCTCGACGCCGAGATCTCACGTGGGCCGCTCGACCCTCGGCGCTCGGTCGATATCCTGACCCAGGTCTGCAACGGCCTCGCCGAAGCCCACGCGCTCGGCATCATTCATCGCGACGTCAAGCCGGCGAACATCATCCTCGGGAAGAAGCGCGACGGCACCGATCTCGCGAAGATCCTCGACTTCGGCATCGCGCGCGCGACGGACAAGGGCCGCAACTCGCGCGACGGGCGCATGACGCAGCTGGGAATGATCGTCGGCACGCCGATGTACCTTGCGCCCGAGCAGGCCCTCGCGACCGATCTCGACGAGCGCACCGACATCTACGCCCTGGGCTGCGTCGCCTACGAGCTGCTCACGGGCCGGCCGCCGTTCATCGCGCACGAGCTGGCCAGGGTCATCAGCATGCATCTGACCCAGGCGCCCGAAGAGCCCTCGAAGTACCGGCCAGAGCTCTCGAGGTTCAAGCCACTGACCGACGTCGTGCTGAAGGCGCTCTCCAAGAACAAGGCCGAGCGGTACCCGTCGGTGAGTGAGTTCACCACCGCTTTGCAGTTGGGCCTCGAGCAGTCGGAGCAGGGTTCAGGAAACGCAGCCGACGTCTGGCCACCCTCGCCCGCGCCTCGCGAAGCCGCGGCCGCTCCCACGCGCGCGACGCCGGCCACGCCGACGGCCCCGGTCCAGCGCACTGCGCCTCCCGACGAGCCGAGGTCGGAGCGCCGCGCGAAGCTCGAGGCGCAGGGCCTGCCTCTCGCGCCTGCGATTGTCGACGAGCTGGTCAAGGCGCGTGACGGGTTCGGAGTCACCGGGGATCGGCTGCTGCTGGCTCACCTCGAGGTGCTCGGCGTGCCGGCGAAGTCATCTCGGGCCAGGCGCTGCGTGGCGCGCGCCTTGATGGTCGCGCGCGCGTGGGGCGCTGCGGTCGACACCGTCGACGACGATCGCATCGTGCTCCTCTTCGGAGGCGAAGCCCTCGCCACCACCGCCCGCGCCGTCACGGCCCTGCTGGCGATTCGTGAAGCCATCGCCGACGAAGCGAGCCGCCCGCCCGATGCCGGGCCGGGAGCCCTGCGCGCCGCCGTGATTCAGGCCTCGACCCGAACCGAGCTCGACCGCGAGGTCGACGAGCGCGTGACGCGCAAGGCCCAGGTCCTCGCCGCGAAGGCGGCCGCAGGCTCCGTCGTCCTCGAGAAGCAGCTCGGCGCCGACTGCGCCGATGTCGTCGACGTGCGCGCCATCGACCAGAGCGACGTCGTCGAGGTGACGGGGCGGCGCTCACGCCTCGGCCTCGGCTCGGTGCCGATCATCGGGCGAGACGGTGTCCTTCAACTGCTCGACAAACGCCTCGCGAGCCTTGGCGCCGGCGTGGTGGCCCCCTTCCTGGTGCGCGCGCCTCATGGTTCGGGTCGCTCGACACTCGTCGCCGAGCTCGCCACCCGCGCGCGCAACAAGGGCACCGTCGTCGCCATCGCGCGCAGCCCGGCCTCGCTCAAGGACACCCCGTTCGGCGCCATCACCGAGCTGCTCTGCGCCGTGACCGGCGTGCCGACCGAGTCGCGCGCGCAGCTGAGGCCGGCCCTCGAGAAGCTGCAGGTCCCGGAAGAAAGCATCACCGCGGCGCTCGTCATCGCCGGCGTCGTGCAGCTCGCCCACCCCTTCACCGCAGGTCAGGCGACGCAGGCCCTGCGCACGGTGCTCAAAGCGGGCTCCAGCGGGCGCCCGGTGCTGCTGCTGTTCGACGGCCTCGAGGCCTTCGATGGGCCGAGCATCGAGACCTTCCGCGACCTCGCCATGCGCGCCGCGCCGAAGGAGCTGACCATCGGCTTCGTCGACCCCGAGGTGCCACAAGACCGGTTCGGCTCGGTACCCTCGGTCGACGTGACGGCGTTCACCCGAGCCGACGTCGCGCAGTGGCTGACCGCCACGCTCGCGCAGCCACCGAGCCCGGCCCTCATCACGAAGGTCTTCACGGTGTCGGGTGGAATCCCCGGACGCATCGTCGATCTCGTCGCGTGGCTGCACGATCGCGCGTTGCTGCGACAACAAGGTGGGCAGACGACCCTCGTGGGTGACGTGCCCGCGATGGACGCCGACGGCATCACGCGCGCACGGCTCTCGGCGATGCCGCTCGACGTCGTTCGCTTGCTCGAGGCGGCTGCCCTGTGTGGCGACACGTTCGATGGCAGGCAGGTCAGCGTCGCGTGGCCCAGGTTGACGCCGCAGTCGCTGCAATTCGCCGTGCAGAACCGGCTGCTCAAGAGCGCGGGCAACCGCCGATGGGCCTTCTCGTCGACCCACCTCCAGCGGCTGGTGCTCGAGACGCCCTCGTCAGAGCGCCCGTTCATGCACCAACGCCTCGCCGCCGCGATGGTGGAGCAGGCCCGGACCGCACCGGCATCGGTCGACTCGGTGCGCCTGGCTGGCCATCTCAACGCCGCGGGCGATGGCGTACGGGCCTCGGCCCTCTGGAAGCACGCCGCCGAGACCGCGCTGTCGCAGCGGGCCCTGCGCGACGCGATCACCGCCGTTCGGGGCTGGGTCGAAGCGCTCGGGCAGACGACGCCAGTGACCGCCGAGCTCATGCGCGCGCGCGTCGATGCGCTCGCCCGCGCCGCTGGCATGGCCCTGGCGCTCCAGGACGCGGCGCTGGCCAGAACGCTCGTCGACGAAGCCGTGGCGCTGCAGCAAGGCCGAGACCTGGGCTCGCCCGAGTTGGCGCTCTCGCTCGCGCGCGTTCACCGCAGCGAAGCTCGCCGGGCCCGCGCTGCGGAAGCGCTGAGGCACGCCGAACAGCGCGCTGGTGAGACGCCTTTCAGGGCGCTCATCGACGCCGAGCTCGCGGAAGCCAGAGAACAGGAAGGCGATCTGCCCGGCGCCATCCTCGCCTGGGAGAGCAGCCTGGCGCGCTGCGCCGCCGCCGAGGAGCTCGCTCGCTGGCACGGCGAGGTGAACCTCACGGCACGCGTCGAGGCCCGGCTCGCCGGCGCGAGGCTGATGAGGAAGGAAACCAGTGGGGCACGCGCCCTGCTCGAGAGCTCGTTGGAGCGCTGGCGTCAGGTGCGGTGGCCGAGCGCCGAGGCGCGCGTCCTCGCCAATCTCGGGACGCTGTGCGTGCAGACCAACCAGCTGCCTGAGGCGGCTCGTCACTTCGACGCCGCCGGCCTCGCAGGCGCCGCGTCGGGAGACCTCCTCTTCCAGGCGAAGATGCTGCTTCAGCAGGCCCGCGTCTCGAAACGGCAGGGCCTGGCGCCGGCAGCGAAGCAGCTCTCTCAGCGCGCCCGCTCTCTCTGTGTCGACCTGGGCTGGGAAGAGGGTCGCCTGCAGGCCGAGAGCGTCTAACCCGGCAACAGCACGACCGAGCCCGTGGTCTTCCGCGCCTCGAGCGCTCGATGGGCCTCGGCGACCGCCGCGAGCGCGAACGTCGTCGGAGCGCTGACCTTCACCACCCCGCGCCTCACCACCTCGAAGAGCGCGGCGCTGCTCTCTTCCAGCTCGGCGCGGGTGTGGACGTAGGCGTGCATCGACGGCCGGGTGACGAAGAGCGAGCGCGCACCGCCGAGCGACGAGAACGCCAGGGGCTCAGGCATGCCTGACGACTGGCCGAAGCTGACCAGCAGCCCGCGAGGCCTGAGGCTGTCGAGCGAGGCCGCGATCGTGTCTTTGCCCACCGAGTCGTAGACGACGTCGACGCCGCGACCGCCCGTGAGGCGCTTCACCTCGTCGACGAGCCGTTGCTCCGAGAGAACGACGACGTGATGGGCGCCACAGGCGCTCGCGAGCGATGCCTTGTCGCGACGGCCGACGGCTCCGATGACGGTGGCGCCGAGGTGCCGCGCCCACTGGCACAGGAGCTGACCGACGCCTCCGGCCGCCGCGTGCACCACGACGGTCTGACCGGGCTCGAGGCGATGGCAGCGACGCACCAGGTACTCGGCGGTCATGCCCTTCAACAGGATGGCCGCCGCGGTGACGTCGTCGATCTCCTCGGGCAGGGGCACCACGCGCTCCGCCGGGAGCACGCGCGCCGTCGCATAGGCCCCCGTGACTCCGGCCGAAGCCACCCGGGTCCCCAGGGCAAGCCGCACGCCATCACCGACCGCCGTGACGACCCCCACGCTCTCCTGCCCCGGGATGAAGGGGAGCGTCGTCGGATAGAGGCCACTGCGGAAATAGACGTCGATGAAGTTGAGGCCGATGGCCGTCTGGCGAACCTGCACCTCACCTGGCCCCGGCAGCGGCGTCTCTTCCTGCTCGAGGGTCAACACCTCGGCGGGCCCCACTGCGCGCACTCGCACGACCGTTCGTTCCATGCGCGCATCAGAAACGACCCGGGCGCGCCAGTCCACGCAGGACCGCGCGCCCTTCGAGCTACTACCGATGGTGCCGCCCCTTGTTGCCGCGCATGCGACGCATCTCTTCGCCGACCTTCGCGAGCACCACGGCGAGCTTCGCCTTCTTCTGGGGGGTCTGGCCCTCTGCGAGCGTCGCGTAGAGTTCCTTGTCGAGCTGGGCCATCTGCACGCGCCCGTCGAGGATCTTCTGCACGTTCTGGTCGACGTTCGCGGCCGCGGCGGCGTCACCTTCGGCGGCGGCCTTCACCTGTCGCATCGCCTCGCCCATGGCCTCACGCACGGGCCGGCGCTTGTCGTCGACGACCTTCAGCTTCTCGGCCAGCTTGAGCGCCTGCGCTTCGTTGAGCTCGAGCGCCTCGGCGACCGACACCAGCAGCATCATGCGGGCCTGGCGCGCGCGCTCCTCGTGCTTCTCGGCGCGGTCTTCGGGATCCATCGCGTCCCACTTCGCCGGGTTGTTCTTCGGACCGGCCAGCGCGAGCGAGGACAGCAACATCGTCGACAACAAGAGTCTCTGCATCATGGGGTTTCTCCTTCGAGGGGTTCTGGCCACGTCACTTCGAAGAACACGTCATCGGCCAGGAGGTTGGGTTCGTCGCGCTCGTCGTTCGACGCCACCGCAGTGGGTGACGCCGGCTCGACCAGGCGCTCGACGACGACTTCGCGAACGGGACGCGCGGTCCAGAAGCCGGCCGAAGCGATCAGGGCGCCGAAGCAGGCCGCGGCCGCGTAGCCGACCCACGACTGACGCCCCCGCTGCACTCGCCGCCACTCGCTCCACGTCGACTCGGCGAGCCCGGTGAGCATCGCGCGCTCGGAAGCCGTCGGCGGCGGCAGCGTCGCGCGTTGAGTCACCAGCTCGAGGTCCTTGACGAAGGCCTGGCACGACTCGCACGTGGCGAGGTGCGCCCCGACGTCGGCGTCGCGTTCCGGCTCGAGCAACCGCAGCTCCATCTCGTCGCAGATCATGAGGATCCTCCAGGGTTCGTCGGGACCGACAGCGCGCGCACTTCGTCGCGCAGGCGCTTCACGGCGTAGTGAAAATGAGACTTCGCGTTGCCCTCGCTGATGCCCAGCGCGTCGGCGATCTCGGCGAACGGCAGGCCCGCGTCGATGCGGAGCGTGAAGACCTCGCGCTGACGTTTCGGGAGCGCGGTCACGGCCCGCCGGGTCAACGCCTCGGCCTCGGCGCGCTCGAGCGCTTCATGAGCGCCTGCCGACGGCTCGACCGCACCATCAACGGCCTCGAGCGGCGCCCTCGGCCACCTCGAGCCGTCACGCACCTGGTTCTTGCCCAGGTTGATCGCGATGCGCAGCAGCCACGCCTTGAACGGAACCTCGCCATCCGAGTCGACGAGCTGGGGCAGCGTTCGACGCGCCGCTTCGAAGGCCTGCAGAAACGCGCGCTGGGTGAGATCTCTCGCCTCGTCGGGCGCGGCGGCGTAGCGGCGCACGAGCCGGAAGACGAGGCCCTGGTAGCGATGCACCAGCTCGCCGAACGCGTTGGAGTCGCCTGCGAGGAACGCCCGGCACAACGCCCCATCGCTCGCCGGCTCGGGCGTCACGAGGCGAAGCGCTGGCGGCGAACGGAACGTCACGAAAGGGTCAACACCTGGGCCTTTGAAAGGTCAAAGCCACTGGCGGTAGGGTGTCGCCCATGAACGCCAACCCGACGGAGCATCGCATGGGGGACGAGCCTGGCGGTGGGGGGACCGAGCCCCTTCGTCCGGGGTACGTCAGGCCCGTCACCTCGCCCACCGTTCGCACCAGCCAGTTGCACTTCGACGTGAACCCGACCGTGCCCGAGATCGTGGCCTACGCCCGGAATCGGTCGTGGGTGGCCAATGGGTACGCCGTGGTCTCCATCACCTGGCAGGAGCTTCACTGGACGACGGACGAATGGAAGACCGTGAACAAGGTGTCGTCGAACGACGTGCCCTGCCCCATCACCAACGGCTGGTTCGCGGTGCCGGTGAAGCCGGGGACGCAGGTCGAGTTCGCGCTCCACGTCGGGCTGCAATGCCGGGCCCCTCAAGACACGGCCGGGGCCAGGGAGGTCGGCGACCTCTGGTTCAACGACGGCGGCAAGAACTACACGCAGCGCACCCGGTAGCAGCGCTCTGCCTCAACGGCGCTCGCGCTCTGGTCGAACCAGACCCGCCATCGGCGAGCGGATCACCGACACCACCGCATCGCGGAATGCCTCAGCCGCGGCGTGGACATCAGCGATCGAGCCGCCAAGGTAGCCTCCGGCGAAGTTCGTCTCGGTCGGAGGTCCAAAGAACTTCAGGAGCCTCACGTCGGCGGCCTTGATGGCAGCGTCGAGGCCGATCAACGCCTCGGTCGGTGGAGCGATGAGGTAGGCGAGCGGACTCCCGACGGGGATTCCGGCCAGCGGAGCCAGGTAGCGGCCAGTCTCTTCGATGACGTGCGGAAAGAACGACGGCGCCGTGGTGCCCTCGAGCGCAACGAAGTGCATCTTCGACGTCAGCGACTCCCGGAGCGCCCACAGGCCTTCCTTCACCTCATCAGGGTCGGGCCCCGCGAGCACGCCGAGGATCTCGCCCGAGAACGGCCCCGAGGCGTGCGCGCTGCCCGCGTAGAAGCTCTTCGCGTAGACGACTTCGACGTCGGCGAACTTGGTGGCGTGATCGAGGGCCGCGTAGAGCGAGTCGTCCTGATCACACGTGACGAGGCCGACCGAGGTGTGGCGAGGCGCACACCCGAGCGCCCGGCCAAGCGAAGGCTCGATCTGCTCCAGCAGCCGGCACGAGAGCAGCCTGGGGCGTTGGGGAATCAGCATCAGTGGTTGATCACATGGGGCCGGAACGCGGGATCGCCTCCGGTGAGCTTCACGCCGCCGCCGCCTGCGGCGAACGTCTCTTTCATCAGCGACGCGCACCGGGCGGCCGCGCGCTCTGGCGCAAAGCCGAGCGCGCGCACGTTCGAGATGCAGTCCTTCTCGGCGTTGTCCTGGCCGAGCTTCGGCCCGAAGGCCGTGTAGATGCTGAGCGAGTCGCCGGTGCCGAGGCCCGGGCGCTCGCCGACGATGATCAGCGTCGACTTCGCCTGGGTGACGACGCCGATCTCGTCCTGGACGCCGATGCGCGCAAACTTCACGAACAGCGGCTTGCCAACGCGAAAACCCGCCGCGGTCAGGTGCTTGTGCAGCGCGGTCAGCAGCGCCGGCCCATTTACCCGAAGCGCGTTCGCAGACAGCCCATCGCCCGCGATCAACTGCACGTCCAGGCCACGCTCCGCGTCCTTCTCGCAGCGCTGGCGGGAGGCCTCGTCGAGCCGGCGTCCGTTGTCGGGGTAGAGCAGGAACTCGGCGTGGTCCTTCGCGCGGGAGCGCAGCGGCAGCCACCCCTGCTGCTCGGCCCAGCCGTCCTCGATCTCCGACTCCACCGCGTCGAGCGCGATGGCGTGATCGGCGCGCAACCCGAGGTAGCTCTTCGTGAGGTACCGCGTGCCGGTTCTCCCCGTGACGATGCGAGACGGCGTGAGCGCCTTGAGCTGCTCGAGCGCCTCGGCGCTGCGTGGCGCAGGCAACGGCCGGTGGTGCGGCCCCCTCCGGAGCGGTTCCGCCTCTCGCACCACCGGCTTTTCTTCCGTCGCGCCGACGACCTCTCGAACGACCTGGGTCACCAACGCGCGCAGCTCGTCTTCCGTCATCGTCCGAACTCCCGCTCGAACACCGACGCATCACCGGCGCGGTCGGTCAGCTTTCCATGGCGCCACAAGCCCATGCGCTCGAGCCACGCCTCGAACTCGGGCGCGGGCCGCAAGCCGAACAGCTCGCGGAGCGCCGCGTTGTTGTGAAAACTCGTCGTCTGGTAGTTGAGCATCACGTCATCACCCATGGGAATGCCCATCAGGTAGTTCACCCCGGCCGCGGCGAGCAGCATCTCGAGGTTCTCCTGGTCGTTCTGATCGGCGATCGCGTGGTTCGTGTAGCAGGCGTCGCAGCCCATCGAGATGCCGGTGAGCTTCCCCATGAAGTGATCTTCGAGGCCGGCGCGGGTGATCTCCTTCGCGTCGCGCAGGTACTCCGGGCCGATGAAGCCGACCACGCTGTTGACGAGGAACGGGGCGTAGCGGCGAGCGAGGCCGTAGGCGCGGGCCTCCATCGTCACCTGGTCGGTCTCGTGGTGCGCGTTCGCCGAGAGCGCGGTGCCCTGCCCCGTCTCGAAGTACATGACGTTCGGGCCCTGCGCCGTGCCTTCCCGCCGCGCGAGATCGTACGCCTCGTCGAGCACCGACACCGAGACGCCGAAGTTCTGGTTGGCGCCCTGACTGCCGGCGATCGACTGGAACATGAGGTCGAGCGGCGCCCCGCGCCTCACCGCCGCCATCTGAATCGTGACGTGCGAGAGCACGCAGTTCTGCGTCGGGACGCGGAAGGTGCGCATCAGGTCCTTCACCGCGGTGAGAATGTCGACGGTGCCCTGGAGGTCGCCCGTCGACGGGTTGACGCCGATGACCGCGTCGCCGTTGCCGAAGCTCAGACCGTCTTTCACCGCGGCGAGCACGCCGGCGACGTCGTCGGTGGGGTGGTTCGGCTGCAGGCGCGACGCGATGCGGCCCTTCACGCCGATGGTGTTGTTGCACCTCGCGACGACCCGCATCTTCTTGCCGGCCATCACGAGGTCGAGGTTCGACATCAGCTTGGCGACGGCCGCGACCATCTCTGGCGTCAGGCCCATCGCGATGCCGCCGATGTCTTCGCCGGTGGTGCGGTCGTCGAGCAGCCACTCGCGGAACTCGCCGACCGTCCACCCCTTCACCCGCTGGAGCACGTTCGGGGACAACCCGTCGACGCACACCCGCGTCACCTCGTCCCGCTCGAAGGGCACCGAGGGCGCCTCGTAGAGTTGGTGCAAGGTGACGTCGGCGAGAATGGACTTCGCCGCCGCCATCTCACGCATCGAGCGCGCCGCCAGCCCGGCCTGTCGGTCGCCCGAGCGCGGCTCGTTCGCGCGGCCGAGCACCTCCTTCAACGAATGAAAGGTGAAGTGCTCACCGTGAAGGCGGGTCGAGAGAGCCACGGACCCCGTGTTGTCGATCTCTCTCGAGCAGCGGTCAAGCGGGGATGAGCTGGAGATCGAACGTCAGCTCGACCTCGTCGCTCACCACCGGCACGTCCGGCTCATAGGCCGCGCTCCAGGACACGCCGAAGTCGCTGCGCTTGATGGTCGCGGCGGCGCTGAACCCGAGGCGCGCGCGGCCCTGAGAGTCCTTCGAGGGCCCCCTCCGGACGACGCTGAAGGTGACGGGCCGGGTGACGCCCTTGAGCGTGAGTTCGCCGGCGATGCGCAGGCCAGCGCCGTCGCTCGAGACCCGGGTCGAGGTGAACGTGATGCGTGGGTGCGCCGTGGTGTCGAAGAAGTCAGTGCCGCGCAGGTGACCATCTCGCTGGGGTGGTGGGCACGCGAGAGCTCGGAGCGCCGCGCGGCCATTCTCGGGCGGTGGCGTTGTTCGAACGGTCCGTTCGACTGGGGGGCCACTGCTCGGCCCCTCAGCCAGCGTCGGGCGAGAACACCCGCACCAGCGAGGCCGCGAGGTCGAGCCACGGGAGCAGCGCTTCGCCCTCGGGCAGCGCGCCCGAGCCATCCATCACGATGGCGTCGTCGACGAACGAGACCGCCCAGGCCCCCGGCAGCTTCGCGCTCGACACCAGGGTCACGACCGGCGGGAGCAGGATCTCGGTGGCGGCCTGTGGTGCCGCGAACACGGTCAGCCCTGCCGGCGCGTCAGACCTCGGGGGTGGAAGTTCACTGCGAGCCACCAGCGTCGAGATGGTGCCGTACATCGGCGCGGGCCAATCGAGCCCTGGCGACGTCACCAGCACCCACGACGAGACCTGTCGTCCCAACGGCATGCGCAGGCGCCACGCCGTCCCTCCACCTTCGCGGAGCAGGTGCACCGCCTCGAACTCCACGTCGCGGTGGAAGCCGTGAAGAATCCACTCGCGCTGACCCTCGTTCTTCTTCTCGACGGCCCAGCCGTGCGACGACGCGATGGCGCGACGACGGATCAATTGCGCCCCGGCCTGCCGAGAGAGCACGAACGCCAACGTCACGGGGAGCACGACGAAGATGCCCAACACCGCCCACCAGGGCGTGGCTCGCTGCGAGGTCGTCGGGGGCACACTGCTCATGGGGCCCTGAAACACCAGAGGCGACCGATCTGCCAGTGATCGATCGCCCCGGGGTGAAGAAGCAGCCTGTCCGGACGGGAACGGCCCGCCCGAGGCTCAGGCCTTCAGCGCCGACTCGACGTACTTCACGCCGTTCGGGGTGATCTGGTTGCCGTTCTTCGTGCGCTTCGAATACCCGCCGTGCTCGCGCAGCGCCTTCGCCGCGTTCGGGGCCGCGTACTTCACGCCGAACTTCGCCCAGAACTTCGAGGTGACACCCGAGCTGACCTCGGCGTCCACGTTGCGCGCGATGTAGAGGGGAATGAGCGAGCGCAGCAGCTGGTCCTTCTGCTTGCCGGCCTTGATCAGCGAGGCCTTCTTCGAGTGTCCGTCGAGCGCCGCCAGCACCGTCCCCAGCGCATCACCGGCGTCGGCCTTCTCCAAAGCGGCCTTCTTGTTCGTGACCCTGGCGGGGGCCTTCTTCGCACCCTTCACAGGCGTCTTCCCCGCGAGGCCGAGCGCCTGCATCACGTCGTGCACCTTGCGCTCGACGAAGTCCTCGAGACCGTGGATGTCGAAGAAGCCCTTCTTCACCTGCTGTGCCTTGAACGCCATGTAGAGACTCTCCTGGTGCGAAAACGAACGCGGGTGCTGTAGCAAAGACGAACGCGCGCAGGCCGAAAAATCGGCTCGGGATGAAATCACGGACTGATCAGCAGAGCGCCCACACCACGGCTCCGGGTAAGGAGGGCCCATGATCTCGACCGTGCTGGTGGCGGCCTTCGTCGCGGCTGCACCAAAGGGCCTGGCAGATGCCGAGCTGATCACCTGGGCTCCAAAGGCCGCCGACGTCTCGACCCTGCTGCCCTTCTTTGCCCGCGCGGGCCAGGGCTCGGTGATGGTCGCCCCGGCGTCATGGAGAGAGAGCGCTCACCCGCTGCTCGAGTTCGACGTCACCCGCCCGGAGTCGATCTCAGCGGTCGGCATCGCCGTGAACGAAGGGCTGTCCCTGTCGGTCCGCGGGCCCGTCTCGGTCGGCTGCCACGGCGTGTCCGACGCGGCCGCCTTCGAGGCCGCCTGTCGAAAACGCCTCGAGCGCTTCGGCACGGTGTTCAAGTCCGACGCGGCTGGCGTCACCACCCTCGGAGCACGTGACGGGTTGAACCGCGTACAGGCGGCAGTGCTGATCAAGGGCAAAGAGGCCTGCGCGATCGCCGCGGCGGGACAGACCGTCGAGAAGCTCTTGCCCGACGTGCTCAAGCAGCTCGGCAAGCCGTTGTCAGGGCCGCACCTCAAGGCGGCGTCCGAGCTCCCCGCCGCGCAGTATTTCCTGTTCCCCGAGCGCCCGGCCGCCGCCAACCCGCGTTTCAAGGGGTGGGCGACCCTGGCGCTCTCGGCGAAGGCCGACACGCTCACGGTGGACGCCAGGTCGAAGGGCGCGCCGGTGAGCACGCTGCAAGGCGCCGGCACGTCACCCTTCGCGGCGCTCGCGGTGCCCGGGGTGGCGACGCTCAAGCTGAGGCTCGCGAAGGACCAGCTCCCCGGCCTCGTCGACCAGCTGTTTCCGTCGTTCCCTGGCGGCCGCACCTTGACCCCGGCGGCGAAGGAGCTGGCGCCACACCTCACCGGCAACGTCGCCGTCGTCTTTTCCCGGGTGAAAGTCACCTCGGGGCTCCGCAGCCCGGCCGCGCGGTTCTTCGCGGCCCGCTTCGTGGTGCTCGCCGAGACCGACGACCCGAAGTCGGCCCAGGCGTTGATCGACTCCCTCGATCCGAAGGCCCTCGCGTTCAAGGAAGGCACGCTCTCGGCCTCGCTGGCTGGCCAGGTGGTCCTGCTCGCGAACGACCCCGAGGTGAAGGACTCGGTGATCGCGGCGCTGGCGAAGAGCGCGGGCGCGCAGAAGCATGGCGCGGAGCTCGATGTCGACCCGAAGGCCCTGGCCAGGGCGCTCGCGGCGGTGCCGCTCCTCGAGATCGTCCAATCTCCAGAGCTCTCGGGGGTGCTCATCGCGGCGACCGAGCTTGGCCCGCTGCTCCAGCTGACGAACCGGGTTCGCGGGTGGCTCGACTCGACCAGCGCCACCACCCAGCGAGCCCAGCTGACGTGGACGCTCGAGGCCGACCGGGCGGCGCCCGACGCAGGTCCTTGAGGCGTTCTCTGGAGTAGAAGAGGAGCCCATGACTCCGTTTCTCCTGTCACTCGTCGTGTCAGCCACTGGCCCTGGTGGTCCCCGCGTCGTCGAAGACGACTACGCCAGGGCGCTCGCCGAAGCGAAGAAGGCGAAGAAGCTGCTGTTCGTCGATGCCTGGGCGCCCTGGTGCCACACCTGCGTCTTCATGCGGGAGCACGTGCTCAACCAGCCCGCCTTCAAGGGCTTCGAGAAAGACGTCGTCTTCGCCGGCATCGACACCGAGAAGACCGCGAACGCGCCCTTCCTCGACAGGTTCCCCGTCAGCGTCTGGCCGACGCTCTTCTTCATCGACCCGAACACCGAGACGCTGGTCTTCAAGTGGATCGGCAGCGCCGACGCGGCCCAGATGAAGGGGCTGCTCGTCGCGGCGAGGAGGCAGGACGGCGGCGTGCACGAGGCTGATGCGCTGCTCGCGCAGGGGAAGAGCCAGGAGGCGGCCGAAAAGTACGTCGCGAGCCTGAAGACCGAGCAGGGTGAGGCTTCCGTTCGCGCGACGCTCTCGCTCCTCAACGCGCTGTCGTCGTCGAAGCAGCATGAGGCGTGCGCACGCACCGCGAACGAGCAGCTGCCGTCGCTGAAGGCCACGTCCGATCGAATCAACGCGCTCACCTGGGGCCTCTCGTGCGCGATGGAGCTGCCGAAGGAGGTCGCCGGCCGGGACACGCTCCTGAGCTCGCTCGCGAAGCAGGCGACCGCCGCGCTCACGCTCGAGGGCGCCCTCGCCGACGACGTCTCGGGGTTGTACGAGCTGCTGGTCGACGAGCGAAAGGCCGCGAAGGACGACGCCGCCGTGATGACGCTCGGCAAGGCCTGGCTCACCTTCCTCGAGGCGGCCGCCGGCAAGGCGACGACGCCCGCCGCTCGCGCCGTCTTCGATCCCCATCGCCTGCTCGCCAGCATGGCGTCGAAGCAGCTCGACCGCGTGATTCCGGCGCTCGAGCAGTCCGAGAAGGAGCTGCCGCACGACTTCAACCCACCGGCCCGGCTCGCGCTGGCCCACCTGGAGCTTGGCCAGTTGCCGGAAGCCCTCTCGGACATCGGCCGCGCGCTCGGGAAGAACTCCGGCGGCCCACGGCGCGTTCGCCTGTTCGAAGTGCAGTCGTCGATTCTCGGCGCGAAGGGCGATCTCGCCGGGCAGAAGCGGTCGCTCGCCGAGGCGATCGCCTACGGCAACACGCTCAGCGAGTCGCAGAAGCCGACCGGAAAACTCAAGGCGCTCGAGGCCCAGCTCGTACAGCTCGAGGCCGCGCCCGCCGCGGCGAAGAAAGAGTCACCACGGCCGTGACGCTCGCCTGAGGAGCGCCTCGCCCGACCCCTCGCGATCAGTCGCTGACATTGCGAGAGGAAGGTTTATCTTCCGGCCCATGAAACGGGCACCGGCGAAGAGAGCCATCAAGCAGGACCGCGCAGTCAAAACGCGTCAGGACATCCTCAACTCCGCAATCACCTTGTTCGCGAGGCGGGGCATTCTCGCCACCACGATGGCCGAGCTGGCCCGCGCGATTCACATGACGCCGGGCGCGCTCTATTGGCACTTCCCCACCAAGGAAGATCTGCTGCTCGCCGCCATCGAGGAGCTCCACACGCGCTTCGTCAAGAGCTTCGAGCCGATGTTGAACCTGGGCGCGAAGCGGACGGCGCATCAACAGCTCAAGGGCTTCGTCGAGCACACCGGCCAGTTCCTGCAGGACAACCGTGAGCACGGCATCTTCTACGGAATGGTGGGCGCCGAAGCCGCGGAGAACAGCGCTGACGTCGCGCAGGCGCTCCGAGATGCGCTGCAGGTGTACGTGCTCGCCGTCGCCAACATCATCAAGTACGGCCAGACCAGGACGAAGGAGTTCCGGGAAGACGTCGACGCGATGACGCTCGCGAACACCATCATCTTCGGGAACATCGGCCTCGTCGTGCAGCACAACCTCTTCCGCGAGACGTTGTCCTACGAGCCGATGGTGCAGACGCTCAGCACGATGGTGCTGGCTGGCGTGCTCAAGCAGAAGTGACGGTCACTTCAGCCCCCGGGTGTGAGCGCAGCCCAGCGCGCGCCGCTCGAAGTCTCGTGTTGGCAGCGCCGCGCTGAGGTTCGAGGAGCGCAACGCGCTCCTTCGCGAAGAGCCAGGCTGCAGCGTCACGGGCGCGGGAAAGTCACCGGGGGCGCCGCCAGCGGTGCCTTCGTCGTCAGCTGCCCAAGCCGCTCGACCGCCGACGGGTTTCCCGGGTCGAGCTCGACGACACGTTGGAAGCACCGACGCGCACGCTCAAAGTCTCTTCGACGGCCGT
Organism: Myxococcaceae bacterium; assembly: GCA_040400045.1. Lineage (GTDB taxonomy): Bacteria > Myxococcota > Myxococcia > Myxococcales > Myxococcaceae > Xiheimicrobium. The sequence continues at coordinate 29,438 of JBBAQZ010000013.1, read as the reverse complement.
AGACGAGCCCCAGGTTGTGCCAGATCTCGTGATGCCTGGGCCCTTCGTCGACGGCCTTGAGAAACCAGGACTCGGCCCGCTCGAGCTCCCCGAGCACGAGCCAGGACACGCCCCGCCGAAACGCGTCAGCGGGGTACTGGCGCCGAGACAGCCAGCCAACGAGCGGGGCGGGAGGTGGGAGCGGCGCCTTGAGGACCCTGTCGCGCAACGCCGTGATCTCGCGCAGCGGCTCGAGGGCCGTGGGCTTTCCATCCCGCGCGAAGACCGCCGCCACGCCATCGAGGAACAGCAACCTCCAGGCTGGGTCCCGGTACAGCCGCAGCGCCATCTTCTGGTCGATGTCTGGCGGCACAATGGCCAGCTGGAAGTTCCACTCGGCGGTCGCGGCGCGCCACGCACGCTCATCGGTCTTCAGCTGCAGGTAGCGATTGAAGAACTCGTCGCCGACGACCTCGGTCCGCCCGTCGATGAAGACCTTTCGTTCCGGCAGCCGCCACATCAGGTAACCGCCGAAGTTGAGGTGGTTGTACAGGTTGCGCTCGAGGGGCTGGGCCTGCAGCACCTCGGCGGCGCCCACCGGGTTCACCAGCTCGGACACGGCGCTGCCGAACCGCTCGGGGCGCCGCAGCTCGATGTAGTAGCCGTCGAGGACGACGTGCGCCGTGGCCGCCGAGACCGCCACCACCGCCAGCGGGCCGACGAGGGGTCGAGCCCGGCCGAGCCAGGCCTCGAGCCGCGTGATCGCCGCCCCCAGCCCCACCGCCGCCCACGGCGCCGCGGCGATGGCGAAGAGCGGCAGATTGCGAATGGCGGTGAGCGCCAGCGCCAGGCAGAGGGCCAGCGCGACCAGGTCGAACACTCGCAGCGAGCGGCGACCGACGATCACCCCCCCGATGGCGAGCCCCATCAGCGCGATGAAGCACCCCAACGGCCACCACGGAGGGAAGTCTCCGCCCGCCATCAGCACCTTGAGCGGGCTCTCGAACTCGGCGATCGACCGGCTCAACGACTGATCCGACGACAATCGCGTCCACAGCCGCAGGGGGAACAGCAGGCCCTGCAAGCCGTACGGGTTCACGCAGCAAGCCGCCACCGACCAGAGCGCGGCTTTGAGCAACGGCCGGTCGATCGTTCCGCCGCGCATCGCGCCGAGGCCGTCCAGGCTCACTCGCGCCGCGATGAGCATCAGCCCCACCGCGAACAGCCCATGCGCGTTGGCCCACACGAGCATCACCAGCGGCAATGCCCGCCACGGCCCACCGCGGCTGAGCAGGTGGAGCACCAACGCCAACAGTGGAAACGAGATCAGCTCGGGCCGGGCGTAGAAGCGCAACTCGGCGCTGAAGAGCGCGATGACGCCGACCAGCGTGAGGACGGGCCACGGCACGCGCTGCGCCGGCGTCGCGCGCCCGATGAGGAGGATCGTCGTGATCACCATCGCGATCTTGAAGAGCCCCAGCCCGACCATGCCGCCCAGCCGTTCGAGCGCGAACGCCAGCACCTGAAACAGCCACTGCGAATCGAGGTAGTCGCGGTGGTTGAGGGAATACGTGAAGGTGTCCTTGTCCGGCCACCCGTGCTCGAGAATGAAGGCCCCCGAACGCAGGTGAAAGCCGAGGTCGAGGGATGTCTCGGTGCGAAAAGCCAGCGCGGCGCCGAGCGCACAGACCGCGACGCCCGCCACCCAGTGCCGCTGACCAGTTGGCGAGGGCCCCTCAGCAGAGGCCTTTGCCGGACTCGCGCGGCGACCGCTCACCGCTGCGCCCCGCGTCGGCTGCGCACGACTTCCTGGCGACTCACTGGCGCTGGTGGCCGCCTCTCGCACCAGAAGATCGCTCGCACGTTCGTGAAGTGTAGATGAGTCATCAGGCGCCGGATCGCTCGAAACGTCGGTCGAGCAGGAGTGGAGCCGCGCTGCGCGACTGCGGCCTGTCAGGCGACACGCGTCACTCGAAGCCCACGGAGTCATTCCCTCGGCGCGAAGGCATGTCGATTGCTCACCGCTCCTCTCGAGCCCGAACCCTCTCGGGTCTGACAGGAGCACCCATGTCCCTCGACGTCCTCCGCAGTGTCGCCAGTCCCCTCATCACCTCGTTGGCTCGTCTCGCTCAGGCGGCGGAGCAGACGCCTGCCGCCACCCGACCACCAGCGGCCCGCACCGGCCTTCAGATTTCAGACGGGTTCGACGACGCGCAGCCTGCGACCCGGGCGGCACAGGTTCGGACGAGCGCTGCGCAGACCGCCAGCGCTCCCCAGGGGGCGCAGGCGGAGGCATCCGCGGCCTCGGGACAGAGCGCGGCTTCACAGAACCCGCTGCAGCAATTCCTCTCGGTGTTCACCAACATGCTGCAGAAGCTGTTCTCCTCGCTGCTTGGCGGCGCGGCCGGGCAGGGACAAGGTCAGGGCGGCGAGGGCCAGAACCAGGGCGGTTCCGAGGACGCAGGGGGAGCAGGTCGAGGCGGCGCTGCGCGAGCGACGCAGGGCGCTGCTGCCCGCAACCAGCCACGGACCGGAGAGGCCGGCGACGGCAACGGCGAACAGGGCGAGGACCAGGCCGAAGGGGCGAACGGCGACCGCTCCGCGGGCAACGCCCGGCGTACGAACGGCGCGGATGGCGCGGATGGCACCCGGGAATCAGAGGAGTCGCAGGCCCCTGAATCCAACGAGGCGTCGCCCAGCGGTGCCGAAGAGGGCCTGTCTGCTGACGACGGGGTCGACCCCGGCGACATGGGCGTCGACTTCGAAGCAGACGTCTGAGCGCGCTGCGCTTCGCCGGGTTCACGCTCGGCACGATGGTGCTGGGTGCTCGAGGAGAAGTGACGGTCACCTCACGCCCGGCGTGACAGCGCAGCTCAGCGCGTGCCGCTCGAAGACGCTGCCCACCACGACCCGTCCTGACGGCAACGGGAGCGCGACGCTGCTCCCCGAAATCGTGGAGCCGTCGTCGATGGCGACCTCGTCGATGAGGAACCGCACGCTCGTGAGGTCGAGCCGCGCGCGGAGGAGCTGAGACGGCGAGTGGTGGTTCGGGTCCTTCGCGTGCCCCAGGAAGTCGAGCAGCTTCGGGTGCGCCGCCACCCAGATTGCGCCGTCACTGGCCATCGAGAGGTTGTCGAGGCCCGACTCGGTGCGCTGCTCGACGATCAGCGTCAGGTGCCCCGAGGCCACGTCGCGCGAGAACGCCATCAGCCGCCTGCCGGTGGACTCCGAGACGAACACCGTCGTTCCATCGCCCGAGACCGCGACCCCGTTCGCGTACCGCATGCCGCTCGCGACCACCTGCGCCTTCGTGCCGTCGAAGTAGCCCAGCCCCGACCACGGGAGCCGCAAGAACGTCTCAGCGAGCCGCGCCAGGGTACCTGCGCGCGTGCCGGCGTCGATGGTCACATAGAATTGCTCGGGCCCGACCGGCGCGACGTCGTTGAGGCTGATGAACTCGGGCGCGGTGAAGGTGCGCCGGTGCTTGAGCGAGGGGCCGGCCATCACCTCGAACGACTCGACCTGACTCGACGTGCGGGTCGGGTGAGTCACGACGAACAGGATTCTGGTGCCGTCGGCGGCGACGAAGAGCCCCAGCCCGTGGGGATGCAAGGGACTTCCGAGATCGTGAGCGATGGGCCTGGGCGAGGCACTCGAGCCCGGGTCCCACCCGAAGATGGCGCCATCACGCGGCGCTTCGGCCACCAGGCTCCGGAAGTCCTGGCTCGAGAAGAGAACGAGACCCGTGGCCTCGTCGAACACCGCATCTTCAGACCCCGTGAAGCCCTCGATGCGCGTGCAGGCCTCGAAGCCGTGCGGCGTCACCGTTCGGAAGGCGCCGGCGTCTGCGACCGTCTCGAGCACCCCGCCCGCGAGGGCCAACGCGACGACGGCGAGCACCAGCCCTGCGCGACGACGACCGCTCAAGGGCAGGACCAGGGCGTCAGCGGCGTCTCGGGGTTCCCGGTATTGCCGTTGTCGTGATGGAAGCGGGGCCACGGCGCGGTGCCGTCGAGGCCGGGCGAGTCGACGACGACGGCGGTCAGGGCAGAGTCGGTGCGGACGGCGATGTACAGCAGGCCGACCCCACGGCCGCACTGCTTTGCCAACGCGCGGTCGCGCACGACGTCCAGCGCGGGGCTGACGGCACCTGGTGTAAATACGTTCGCCTGCGACCACTCGATGACACCGGTCGCGACGTTGACGACCGACAGCCGCCCCGTCGTCGGGCTGACGAGATACGCCAGCCCGTTGCCGCCAAGCACGGGCGCCGCGCTGCCGAGTGGGCCCCCTTCGAGCGGGTCGACCCCGGCGATCGGCGAGAGCTCCGCCGCAAAGGACCCACCGTCAGGGGTCCCAACGGGTGGGGTGTACGCAAACCGGCGGAGCGAGCCCGCGCCATCGCCGAAGACGAAGGTGGGCGCTGCGCGGGGCCCCGTGGCGATCAGCGGCCCATAGGAAGTGCCGGCGTCTCCGCCGATGCGCCCGTCGACACGCGCGGTCAGATCCGTGTTCCACACCGAGAGCGCCGTCGTGTTGCGGGGCATGGCGATGCGCGAGGTGCTGGCGACGATGTCGTCGAACACGACGAGGCTCGTGGTGCCTTGCGGGTTCGTCGCCTGCCGTTCGCTCTGGAACCTGGGGGTCGCCGCCGGGAGAAAGTCGACCCGCATCATCCCCGACGACGTGCGCATCTCGGGGCGGCCGAAGAAGAGCCGTGCGGCCGTCCCTGCGAACGGCTGGGCGACCACCACGCCTCGCGGCGCGAAGTAGTCCGGGGAGAACGGCTGTTGGATCCAGGACTCGCAAGCCGAGGCGATGGGCACCACCGCGCCGCTGAAGACCCGGCCCGACCAACCCAGGAGGAAGAGCCGTTCGTCTACGATCGATCCGAGGCCCTCCCATGCCTGGTCGCCGCAGAACGTCGGGCCAGTCGTCTGCAGAAGGCCGGCCGAGACGGACAGCTGCACGGTGTCGTAGCGGCGCACCTGGTTGTTGTCACCCTGGGCATACAGTGAGCGGCTGGTGACGATGGGCGGCGCCACGACCCGGTCGATGATCACGTCGACGCGCGTCTCGCCGGTCGGCAGCATCTGCCACAACGAGCCCCGGTTGTTGCCCGCGTAGTCGACGCCGACGTGGACGCGACCCTGGTCGTCGAGTGCGGGAGGCTGGACGACGTCGAGGCCCGTCTGGCCCTGCTCGAGCAGGGTGCGTCGCCACTTCCATCGAGTGACAGCGACGGCCACGTTCGCGGGGTCCGACAGATTCCCGAGCGAATCGGCGAGCGGGCCGACGCCGGCGTCGAGGACTCCACGAAACGCGTCGAGCCGCACGCGCGCGAGATCGAGCGAAAAGCACTGGCACGAACGGTTGGCTGGGCAGGTCGAGCAGGTTCGAGTCGAGAGGCTCTGGGCAGGCAAACCGAAGTCGGCGGCCGAGACCCGCACGGTCACCGTCGACTCGACGCGCAGCTCGACGAGCTCGTCCTTCTTGAATGCCGTCGCGAACGCCATCACCGGGTCGCGATCGCTGAACCCGCCGTCATTCACCCGCGCGGGCGCCGGCTCGGTGGCCAGCGTGACGACGGGCCGCCGCGCGTCGACGGTGAGCTGGGTGCGGGCTTCGTAGCCAGCGTCTCCGAAGACGACGCGTGCCGAGAGGCCCCACGTCCCTCCATCGGCGGGCGTCACTGCGTCGGCGGCCCACACGGCCACGCCAGGCTGCAGCGACAACACCGGCGGCGTGAAGTCGGGAGGCGTCGAAATGACTTGAAGGGTCAGCGGCAACAGCACGCTCGCGTCGAGCTCGGCCCGCACCTCAAGCCGCACCGGTCGCCCACCGCCGAAGACGTCGTTGGCGTCGGGCCGGACGAAGACCAATGACTGCACCTGCAGCGTGCAGGCCCTCACCGCCTCGTCACAGGCGAAGCCCTCGGGGCACGACAGACAGCTGCCGGCATCGAAGGGGAGCCCCGCGTCCATCCCAATGCCCGCGTCCGTTCCGGCGTCCGTCGTTCCCGCGTCCATCGTCCCGCTGTCGAGCGCTCCAGCATCGAGCCCGCCCGCGTCGAGGGCCCCGGCGTCGGTGTGGGGGCCGGCATCCGCTCGGCCTCCGTCACCCGTGGCAGCGGGCGCCAGGACACACACCCCGTTGAGACAGACGCCGTCTGGCGCGCAGTCGGCCTCGGAGCGACAGACGGCGACGGGCTGACAGGCCAGAGACGTCGCCAGAAACCCGGTGAGGAAGAGGTGTCGACGCACCGTCATGGCAACGATCCTCCGACGACGGCGAGGCCACCACCAGCGATGGGAAGAAACGAGACCGACGCCTCCGAAGGCCCGGTCAGGAGCACGATGAGGCCAGCCACCAGCGACGCTGCGCCGACGCCGATGCCGACGAGCCCCGCGAGGTGCAACGCGTTGGCGCCGTTCGCGCGGGTGATGGCTTCGGCGTCAGCGGTCGCCGGCAGAAACCCGCGCGCGTCGACCATCAACGCCCGCGCCTGGGTCTGCGCCACGAAGAGGAGCGCTCCACCACCCAGGCCCACGGCAGCGCCCGCGCCCATCACCGAGAACGCAACCACCTTCCGCGTCTCCCCTGCAGGTTCGACGGGCGTCGCCGGCGTCTCGACGACGGGCGGCGCAACCACCACGGGTGGCGGCGGTGGTGGTGGCGTGACGACGGCCGGAGGAGGCGCAGCGACCGCCTCTTTGAAGGTGGCGAGCGACTTCACGCCAAGCCCCTTGATGACGTCGATCAGCACCTGCTTCACCAGCGGCACCAGAGACTTCTTCTTGTCCCCGCGTGGGTGCTGCACGGTGAAGCTCGCCATCAGTTTGCCGTCGTCGCGCACGACGCGAGCCGTCACCATGAAGACGCCGGCTTCGGTGAGCTCGACCATCGCGTGCACGGCGTAGAGCCCCTCGCCCTTCACGGCGAGCGCGGCCAGGCAGCCGTTCGACGTTCGGCAGTCGCGGCGACCGACCTCGAGGTACGCAGCATCGATCTCCCTGCGGCTGGGAGTGACGACCTCGCCGGCCTCTCGCACCGCCTCGACCCAGACCCCCTTCAACTTGTCCGAGACCGACACCAGCTCAGGCCGAGGGTCGAACTCGAGCGGGTGGGGCACGACGGTGAGCGAACGAGGCTCGCCGAGCGCGGCGCACGGGAGCGTCAAGAGGAGACCGAGGACTGCAGCGCGAAAGTGCATGGCAGCGCAGAAGAACCATCGCACTGCCCACCGCATCCTCCAAGACGTCAATCACCAGCATCAGCCGCCCCGTCAGCAGCCGAAGCTGCCCTCTCGGGAGGCTGTGGCGCCGGTCCCCGTCGACGGCGGAGCACCACCAGCGCGTCAGCGTTCACCCAACGAGCGGTGCAGGTCGACGCGCAGCCCGGGCACCGGGGAACAGAAGTCCCTTCCTTCGCGTCGTAGCGCCCTCGTCACCGCGAGGGCGCGAGGCGGCGCAGCTTGTCGAGCGCCCGGAGTGCTCCGCGACAGTCCGTCTTCACCATCGCGGCGCCGAACTCATCTTCGAGCCGTGTCAAGGTGTCCGGAGCGACGCCTCGCTTCGCAGCAGCGGCCTGAAGCGCCTGGTGATCGCGCCGGGCGAGCGTCTTGAAATCCGCGTCCCAGCGACACGCGACGACCGGCGCCGGCCTCTGGGCCTCTTTCCCCGGGTGCGTGTCGACGATCGCGGCGAGCTCGTCGAGGCCCTCGGCTGACTCGGGCGCGACGGTCGGTGGCTCCAGCTGCACCGGTAGCAGTGCGGGCTCAGGCGATGGCCGAGCCAGCCCACGAGGCCCGATGGGAGTCACCGCGGCCGTGACGACCGCCGGCTCGGAGCGCAGCCCGAGCATCACCAGCGCTCCAAGCAACACGAGCCCGAGCGGCGCGGCGACCCACGGCCAGTTCGGTCGAGCCGGGGTCAGGGCCTCAGGGGCCGTGTCGACAGGCACAGGGCTTTCGCGTGGCCTCAAGACAAGGTGATCACCAGACAGCTTGTGCAGTGACGGCAGGCTCGACGCGGGGCGGACCATCGTCGACTCGCGGCTGAGTTTCTTGAGCAGCCGTCGGACCTCGAGGCGCGCCACGTCAGCCGACTCGGGCCGGTCGTCACGTTTCTTCTGGACGAACCACAAGACGAGGCGCTCGACCTCCTCAGGCAGGTTGGTCACGAAGTCGGCCAGCGGGGGCGGCGGGGCAGCGAGCTGCAGCTTCACCAGCTCGAGCGGTGAGTCCGAGACGAAGGGCGCTCGCCCGCAGAGCATCTCGAAGAGCGTGCAGCCCATCGAGTAGAGATCGCTGCGCCCGTCGAGCTCTTCGTTCCGCACCTGCTCTGGAGAGACGTACGCCGGGGTGCCGGCAGCCGACGACTGCTTCGTCGAGGAGAGCCCTGCCCAGGGGAGCACCGCGCCCTCGACCGGCCGCGCGAGCCCGAAGTCGAGCACCTTCACCAGCGTCTCGCCGCTGTGCTCCTTGATCAGCATGATGTTCGCAGGCTTGAGGTCGCGGTGAACGATTCCCTTCTTGTGCGCCTCGCCCAGCGCGTTGAGCACCTGCTCGGCGACGGTGAGGGCCAGCACCGGGCTGAGGCCTGTGCCGCTCGTGTCGAGCGACTCGTTGATGACCTGGTGCAGCGTCTTGCCGTCGACGAAGGCCATGGTGAGGAACGGCTGGCCAGTGGGCAGGTGCCCAAAGTCGAGCACCTCGACGAGGTTTCGGTGGCTCAGCGCTCCGAGCGTCGTCGCTTCTTTGAGGAAGTGGTCGAGCGCCTTCGCATCGTGTGCGCGGTCGGCCCGCAGCACCTTCACGGCGGCGAGCCGGCCGATCGTCTTGTGGCGCGCGCGGTAGACCTCGCCCATGCCGCCCGAACCGATGAGCTCGACGATCTCGTACGAGCCTACGGTCACGCCGGGCGCCAGTTGATCGGAGTGGTGCTGCGGGTCGCCCGACGTCACGGAGTCCCGAGCATAGGCCAATGCGCTTCCGGCACGGACAGGCAGGATGCCGCCCGAGTCGGGTTCAGGCCCGGCGCCAAGGGCGTCGGGTCGAAGCTCAGGGCTCGGGCGCGCTCATCGAGTTCTGCGGCTGGCTGGCCGAGCGCACGATGAAGTCAGCGGCGTTGTTGTTGGTGTCTTCGCCGTTGCCCTCGTCCGCGTCACCGCCCGTGGTCATCGAAACGTCGGTCGACGTCGAGAACGCCTTGCGCTCGATGCTCGAGTTGGCCGTCGCAGGGCCAGGCGCCGGACTGCCTTCGGGGGCGTTGCCGGTGCCGTACCCAACGGTGTCGATGGCGGCCATGTCGGTCGGGTTGGTGGACAAGGTGCCAGGCCCGATTCGGACGTGGCCGGTGTCGGCGAGGCCGAGGCTGCCCGTCGTCACGAGATCGGAGCCGATCATCGGCGTGAAGCCCGTCGCGCCGCGAACCGAAGTCATCAGGAAGAACGTCCGAGGGGGCATCGTGGTGCCCGCAGGGACGGTGAGCTTCAGCGAATACGTCAGGCCCGTCGCGCTCTTGTACTGGAGCACCCAGCCACCGATGTTCACCGGTGCGTTGGTCGGGTTGTAGAGCTCGACGAACTCGTCGCCGGCCGTCGCGCCACGCGTCTGGACCTCGCTGATGACAACGTGGTTCGCGCCAGCCGAGCCGAGCACGTTCACCGTCGCCGTGGCCATGGACATGCCGAGCGTCGCCGTGACGGTCGAGCTGCCCATCGTCATCGGAGCCGCCGAGAACGAGAACGTCGCCGAGAGCTGACCCGCGGGCACGGTGACGGTCGCCGGAACGCCGCCCACCATGCCGGTCGCTGCGAGCATCACGGCCGTGCCACCTGCCGGCGCGGGCACGTCGAGCTCGACGGTCAGGGGCGTGGTGTTGTTGGCCACCACCGAGCTGGTCGCCGGCCGCAGCGTCACCTGCGCCGGAACGTTCGCGGGCGTGAGCACCCGCACGCCTGCATCGAGCGTCTGGTTGTTGAACGTCACGAGCAACCCGACCCGGCCGTCACCGAAGCCGGCGTCGAACGGCGCAGGCGTACCGGCATCGGGGTCGAGGCCCGCGTCTGGATCGAGGCCCGCGTCTGGATCGAGGCCCGCGTCGACGACAGGAGCGCCCGCGTCAGGATCGAACACCACGTTGAAGAGCACTGGCAGCTCGATCTGCCCGATGGGAATCACGAGGCCACCCCCATCGGCGACCTGCAGGACCTGGGGGCTCAACGACGAGACGCTCACGAGCGTGTCGACGAGCGCAGGCGACGAGAGCCGCACGACGAAGGGCGTGGGGAAGGTCTGAGCGCCGGTCTGCCCGACGCGCAGGAACTGCCCCGACGGGCCGGCGCTCGCCAGCGTCACCGGGCGAACGATGTCGAACGCGTTTCGAGGCTCGAGCTTGTAGTTCCCGTTGCGGTACTGCAGCACGCCGCGCACCTGCACGAGCGTTTCGTTCAGCGAAGGGAACGGCGAGAGCAGGTACATGAAGTCGTTCACGCGCAGCTGCATGCCGCCCATCATCTCGGCGATGGTGAACTCGTTGGTGGGGATCGCATCGCCCGCACCGGCCACCGGCGCGATGTCGGCGACCGTCGCCGGGCCTGCGAGCCCGATGAGCACGCCCTCGAGGGCACGCGCGCGGGTCGCCATGGCGGCGTTCACTTCACCGATCATCACGATGGTGGGCGCAGGCAGCGGGTTGTTGCGGGTGACGATCATCACCGAGCCGGGGGGCACGCCGTTGATCTGCACCTGGCCCTGGAAGTCGCTGACGCCAGCCGACGCCATGCTGACGCGATCGCCCGGCACCACGTCGGTGCGGGGGTTCGCGCCCGGGTAGTAGACGAAGGCGCCCGAGTAATCGCGGCCCGTGTAGCCCATCTCGTTCTCGTGAACCTGAATGTAGAAGCCCAGGCTCGTCGTGGCCGTGACGAGCACGTTGGTCAGCTGGATTCGCTGGTTGAGGAGCGGCGAGTTGAGCGCCTTGACCTGGTAGATGGTGGCAGGAATGCCGGGCGGCGGCGGACACGCGGCGGTGCCAGGGTTCGCGAGCGTCGGGCAGGGGTCGCAGGGGTTGCCCTTCCCGTCCATGTCGCCGTCGGCCTGGTTGGTGTTCGGATCGCCAGGGCAGTTGTCCATCACGTTCGGAATCGTGTCGTTGTCGACGTCGGTCGCAGACGGGGTGCTGCACATGGTGCTGTTGGGGTCGAGCGGGCAGACATCACAGGCGTCACCAGTGCCGTCGCCGTCGGCGTCACCCTGAACGCCGAGATCCATCGGGCGGCGCGGGTTGAACATGGCCGGGCAGTTGTCCATCGCGTCGGCCAGACCATCGCCGTCGGAGTCCGTCATCGAAGGGACCCCGGTGAAGGGGTTGCCCGTGAAGAGCCAGGGCGCGGCGCGCATCGGCGTGCAGGTGGGCTCGCTCATCGGCAACGAGCCGCAGAAGAACAGCGGGTAGGTCGTCGCGTTCGCCGCGCGGAGCGTCGCGAGCGTGGTGCCGTCTCCTGCCAGACACACCGAGCGCATGGCCCCGCAGATGTCGATGGCTTCACACCCCTGGGCCAACACGCCGGCGACCGAGGGATCTCCGTACATCGCCCTGCCGCCGCGAAGCGTGAGGACCACCTCGTCGGGGTTCGAGGTGATGAGCGAGCGGAACGGGTCTGCGTTCTTTCGACGGTAGATGCTGATGTCGCCCACGCGGCCAGCCTGGAGCGTGCCGATGCGCGACGAGACGACCAGCGCGTTGGCGGCGTTGACCGTCACCATCTTCCACAGCGACAGCGGGCTGAAGTAGCGCCCGTAGAAGGTCTGGTTGACCGAGTCGGCGCAAGACAGCTCGCGCATCAGGGTCATCGAGCCCGAGCGCACCCAGTCGGTGCCGAGCGCCATGTTCACGCCCATGCGGTGGTAGACGGGAGTCTGCGCGGTGTCTCCGTAGAGCACGATGTTGCTGCGCGGCGACCACACCAGGCTCGCGCGCCGCAGCGCCATCAACCGCATGTCGGCCGGCTTGAGCCCGATGCCGTGAATCATCGCCGTGCGGGGCCCGATGACGTCGACGCCGCCCGTCTGGAGCCCCGACAGACAGAGGAACTCGTTGCGCGCCGACGACTCGAGGCCTTCCGAGATGTGCGGCTCGTAGAAGGCATTCGCGGGAATGACCGAGGCCGGGTTGGGCCGCGTCGGGTATGCGCACGAGCCGAGCAACTCGTCGCCCGCGCTGTCGCCGAGCGGGAAGGTCGCGTAGTTGCCGCCGCTGGTGTTCGCGCCGAGGCCAATCTGGCTGGCGCCCGAGCCCATGTCCGCCATGTCGAGGTTGCGCAAGAGGCCCGCGCCGCCATTGGAGCCAGAGATGGAGGTGGTGCCGACCAGCAGCTGACGCAGCTCATTCCACTGGTACTGCGGCCCCATGCCGCTGCCGCCGTTCGAGATGCGGGTGTGGCCGTCGTGCGCCGCGCCGCCGACACGCCAATCGCTGCGGTGCTCGTAGCGCTCGGGCACACCACCGTCTGCGAGCAGGCCGTTCGCCCCGACGCCATTCGCGACGTAGGGGGCAGCCGGGTACGTCAGGTGATCGTGCGCGTTGATGAGGCCGGGTGAGACGAGGTTGTCGCCGCACAGAATGCCGGTCGGGCCGGTGCCCGCAGACGCGAGGCAGTTGCAGCCGACACAGGTGATGAGGCCCGTGGCGTCGACGACGACCTGACCGCCACGCAGCACGCGGCCGGGCTGGAGCACCGTGCCGACGATGAGCCGGGTGGCCGAACCAGGCGCGACGTCGCACGCCCCGGTGGGCGCAGGGAGCGCCGCAGCCGGGCACGTCACGGTCAGCACCTGCGTCGGCGTGCAGTCAGCTTCGCAGCCATCGGCTGGCACGACGTTGCCGTCGTCACACAGCTCGGCGCCGCGCCGCACGCCATCACCACACACGTTCGAGGCCGTCGCCGTCACCGTCGCGGTGCAGTCGATCTCACAGCCATCACCCGAGACGAGGTTGCCGTCGTCGCACGCTTCGGTGCCGTTCATCATGCCGTCGCCGCAGAACGGGCCGGCCGCCGAGAAGACGCAGGCCGCAGTGCAGCCGTCGGTGTCGACCATGTTGCCGTCGTCGCAGAGCTCTCCGCCGGTGCGCATGGCGTCACCGCAGACGCTCGCGACCCCGCCGCCACTCATGCCACCGGCAACGCCGCCTGCCGTCGAGCCGCCACCCGCCGAGCCGCCCGCCGTCGAACCGCCACCGGTCGAGCCACCGCCGGTCGAGCCGCCACCCGTCGAGCCGCCGCCCGCGTTCCCACCAGCGCGGCCTCCCGCCGAGCCGCCGCCGACGCCGCCCGTGGGCTGGCAGGTGCTCTCGCACCCGTCGCCGTCGGTCTTGTTGCCGTCGTCACAGGCCTCTCCCGTTTCGAGGCGACCATTGCCGCAGACGGTGCCACCGCCGCACGAGACGAGCAGGGAGCCCGCACCACACAGGGCGAAGAAGAGGAGCAGAGAGTGTCGCATGGGGAAACCAGTTCTCGTTGGTCCGGGCGGCCGCCGGCGCAGGGGAGGCGATGCTTCTACCCACGAGTCTCATCGCTGCGCCACCCGTGCTTTCTCGCGACCGATACCGCGTCGTGACGAAGCCCCCGCGCTGTGGGACACAGCGCGCGCATGAGTGGTCTCCCCGACGCAAGCAGCACGAGGCCCGATCGCCGACGCGAAAGGCTGCTGCCCATCGAGCGGTGGCCAACCGCGGAAGAGGCCGCGCAGAGCCGGTGGTTCTCGCCAACCCGCCTCGGGCCGCTCGCGCTGTCGTCGCGCACCTGGGTTCCGGCGATGGTGCCGTGGCGCGCGACCGACGAAGGCTTCGTCACCGACGCGGTGGTGGGCTGGTACGAGCGCTTCGCGCGCGGGCAGCCGGGCGTCATCGTCATCGAAGCGACCGGCATTCGCGACGTGCCTTCGGGGCCACTGCTTCGCGCCGGACACGATCGGTTCATCGAGGGCCTGTCACGGCTGACGGCAGCCGTGAAGAAGGCGAGCGACGGCAAGACGAAGCTGCTGGTGCAGCTGATCGACTTCCTGTCGATCAAACGACGGCCGACCCGAGAAGCGTTTCTCGGTCGCTTCCTGACGATCGGCCCGCGGCTCCGCGGCGCACTTGGGACGCCCTGGCGTGAAGCGCCCGAAGCCGAGCTGCGAGCCCATCTGCTCTCGCTGTCCGATGAGGCCGTGCTCGCGGTGCTCGACGAGCGTGAACGGGAAGCGCTGCGCTTCGGGCTCCGGGAGCGGGTGACCGACACCCACCTGCCTCACGTCGCCTCGCTCCCACAGGTGCTGCCCGGGTTGTTCGCCGACGCCGCGAAGCGCTGCGTGGCGGCCGGCTTCGATGGCGTCGAGCTGCACTTCGCGCACGCCTACACGATGGCGAGCTTTCTCTCGGCGAGGAACACGCGAAGGGACGGCTACGGCGGGCCACGCGAACACCGGGTGCGGTTGCCGCTCGAGGTGTTCCGCGCAGTGCGGGCGGCGATCGGGTCCGACGTCGCGCTCGGGTGCAGGTACCTCGCCGACGAGATCATCGGGCACGGCTCGGGCGTCGACGACGCGCGCTTCTTCGGGGTCGAGTTCGCGCGCGCGGGCATGGACTTCCTCTCGCTCTCGCGCGGCGGGAAGTTCGAAGACGCGAAGCAGCCGAAGCTGGGCCACGCCGCGTACCCGTACACCGGGCCGTCGGGTCATGAGTGCATGCCCACCACGAACATCGCGCCGCCGGGGCCGTTCGGACGAAACCTCGCCGCCATCGCCTCCGTCACGAGCGCTGTGCGCGAAGCCGGGTTCAGCACGCCGACCGTCGCGTGCGGAGGCATCGCGAGCTTCTGGCAGGCCGAGCAGGTGCTCGCCGCGAAGGACGCCGATCTCGTCGCGTCAGCGCGTCAATCGATCGCCGACCCCGACTGGTTCCTCAAGATGAAGCTGGGCCGCGGAGCCGAGGTGCGCCGCTGCCTCTTCACCAACTACTGCGAAGGGCTCGACCAGGCGCACCAGGTGGTGACGTGCCAGCTGTGGGACCGCGCGAAAGGGCTGCCGGATGATCAGGCGGCGCCACGCACGAGTGACGGCCGGCGTCTCACCGCACCGCCCTGGGCTCCATGACCAACCGGTGACGTTGGCTGTCGCACGAGGGTGGCACCGCTGCGCAACGACGGTGACGGGCGGCGGCGTCGCGGCGCACGAACAGGGCTCACGCACCGCCGTCGCAACCCATCGATTCTGGCGAGGCCCCTCGCTGGCCAGCTGGTTGCTCTCTTCGGCGCCATGCGACTTCTCTTCCTCACCACCGCGCTGTTGAGCCTCAGAGCCATCGCCGCGCCGGTCGAGCGCACCGGGGTGCCTCAGCTCGCCGACGTCTGGGAGCTGTCACGAGGGCTCGGCGACCAGCCTGTCCCGTTACCCGCGACGACGGTGTTGCTGTGTCAGGTCTCGGTGCCGGGTCTTCGCTACGACTCGTTTGCTGGCGCCGATCTCCGCGTCTCGCTCACCGTCAACGGCGCCGCCTCTGGCTTCACGAACGGCCCCCAGGACTCCGACGTCGCGCTGCTGAGCTTCCCCGTTACGCTCGCTCGCGGCGATCGGGTGACGCTGACCGTGTGGGATCGCGACGTCACCGAGAACGAGCTGGTGGGTTCAGGCACCGTCACCCTGGGCTCGGAGCTGCCAGTGGCGTTCACGAAGAGCGCCTTCGCGGCGACGTGTCGCGGCGTGCCCGAGGCGATGACGGTTGAAAGACAGTGGCGCACCCTTGGTCGCGTCGACGCGGCGCTGGAGGTTCTTTCGTCGCTGCCGCCCGTTCGGCTGACGGAGCAGAACTTCGGCCGTCCCGACCGTGAGCTCACCGAGCTCGACGACGCGCTCGACGGCGCTGGCGCCTGGCAGGCGTGGAAGGGCCCCGCGCTCGCGGAACGGGTGCGCCGCGCCCAGGCCATCGACGCCGGGTGGACGCGCGCGGTGACGGACGAGATCGCCACCCAGCGCGAACGCCTGCCGAAAGCCGGAGCGCCCGTCGTGCTCCAGTCCGGCGTGGTCGAGGTGACGGTGGGTGCGCTGCGATGCGTTCACGGAGCCTGCAGCCTCGCGCTCGAGCTCCAGAACCTCTCCGACGAGCCACTCGAGGGCAGGAACACCGAGCTTCCCGAAGAGGCGTTCGATCGCACACAGCTGCTCTCGACGACGGGTCTCGCCCTCGACCTCGACGCACCTGTGAAGCCTGGCGTTCGGGCTCAGGACAAACGACCGACTCCCGTCACGCCGCCGTCGCCGACGCTGATCGCTCCCCGGGGCCGGGTGACCGCGGAGCTCACCACCCGGTGGCACTCGGGGAACGCCGTACCGAGGCTGGTGCGCCTGCGGACGCCATTCGGCTGGAAGGTGCTGCGGCTGCGCGAGCCATGACCGAGTACGTTCGCCACGTGATGACGCAGACCCTCTTCGAGCGGGCCCGAGCACTCCAGGCGTCTGGGTTGAGCGCCGAGGCGCTGCACGCGACGCTCGTGAACGAGGGCTACGCCGCAGCAGACGTCGTGGTCATCCTCGGCAGCCTCGGCGCCGGTCCTCAACCCAGGCCTGATCCGACCGCTGAGACCGCGCCGCTCACGGTGGTGAGCCGCATTGCTCGCAGCCGCGTGTTGGTGGGGGCTCTTCTTCGTTACGGTGGCGACGATGTGCGGCGGAGCGGCGTGGGTCGCGACGACGTTGATGGCTGCCTTCCAACGGGGCCGGTGAGTAGAATCGACGCACATGAGCACTGCCAGGCGCCTTCACTATGCGTACGCGGACTACCTCGTCTCTCTCCAGCTGAGTGAGCTCAAGCTCGAGTACTGCGACGGGACCATCTACGCGATGGCCGGTGGAACGCCTGCACATGCCGAGCTCAGCGCAGCGGTCATCGGCGTGTTCCACCGACTGCTCCCGAAGGGCTGCCGACCGTCGACGTCGGACATGAAGGTGCGCGTCGAGGCGTCGGACCTCAGCACGTTTCCGGATGTCTCCGTGGTCTGCGGAGAACGTCTGGTCTCGAACATCGACGCCAACGCCCTCATCAACCCCACCCTGCTCGTCGAGGTGACCAGCAAGAGCACCGAGGACTACGACCGCGGCGACAAGCTCAGTCACTACAAACAAATCCCCTCGCTGAAGGCCGTCCTCTTCATCTCGCACCGCACCCGGAGCATCACCGTCGTCGAGCGCACGACCACTGGCTGGGACGAGCGCGAGTTCCGCGCGGGTGAAGTGGTCACGCTCGTCGCGCCGACGTTTTCGTTCCCGGTCGACGAGATCTACGAGCGCATCGTGCTCGACCCTGCGTAGAGATTTCCGGCCACGAGCGGACGAGCCCTCGAGTGACTCTGCGCCGGCATTCGGAGCACACCGCTGTCAGGAGGGCGAGCCGCCGTGAAGATCACCCTCGGGTCCCAGCTGGCGCTTTTTCTCGTCGTCGGCCTGTCCTCGTGAAGCAACGCCGACCTCGTCGGGACCGACGCGGTGCTCCGCACCACGCCCACCCGGCTCGATTTCCCCGTCACGCTGGTCGGTGACTCGACGAGTCTTCGCGCCGAGCTGACGAACCCGTCTCGGGTGAGTCAAATCGTTCCGGTGCAGGTGCCTGCGCCGTTCGCGGGTCCATCGAGCCTCGACGTGCCCGGCGGAGAGACCGTCTCGTTCGAGTTGCTCTTCCTGCCAACCACCGTGGGGACGTTCTCGGCGACCGTCACGCTTGGCTCCGAGCCAGCGACGCAACGACTCGAGCTCAACGGCGCGGCAGTCGCGCCCGTCACCTGCGCCCCCGCTCCCGCAGCATGCCGGGTCATGAAAGCGACCGCAGAGGGAACCTGCGTCGAAGTGGCTGCGACCGAGGACTCCGCGTGCAGCACGCCCTGCATCCAGGCCGGCATCTGCCGTCAGGGCCAGTGTCTCGGCGCCGCGCGGAGCTGTGACGACTCCAACGCCTGTACGACCGAGGCCTGTGCAGAGGAGACGGGCTGCGTGCACGCACCGACGACCCGTCCATCGCCGTCGAACCCGTGCCAGGCAGCGTCGTGCGACCCACGAACGGGCTGCAGCGTCGCCGAGGTCCTCGATGGCACGGGGTGCGGCCCGAACACGTGCGTGACGGCGAAGGTCTGCGTCTCGGGTGAGTGCCGCGAGGTGTCGGCGCCCGAAGGTTCGACGTGTGCCCCTGCCACGCTGTGCCGTTCGCTCGCCTCGGACACCCAGCTCATCCTGTTGCTGCGGGACTCGGGCAGTACGACCGGAGGACACCGCGTCGAGGCGCGCTCAGCGGTGGATGGCACGCTCCAGTGGTCGAGGTCGCGCGCCGACTTCGTGGCACCGTTGGGGCTCCCCGAAGGTGTGGCCCTGTGGATGATGTCCGCGGGCGTGGTGGGCACGCCTCCTCGCGTCTTCCTCAACCTCCGCATCAACGAAGGCGCCCACGCGGGAGGTGTCACCGCAGCGCTTCCCGTCCCGGCTCCGGGGTGACTCGACGAGACCATTCGGGGTAGTCGGCCCCCATGGTCTCGTTCGTCCTCGTCACCTGCCTCGCCGCTGCGCCACTGGAGCTGGCCGTCGTCTCGAAAGACGTCGCCTCGTCCACGCTCGACGTGCGGTGGCAGTCGCTCGAAGCCGGAAGCCAGCTCGCTGAGCCGTTCGCGCGACTTCAGGTTCAGGCCGATGAGACCTTTCACGCCGTCGCCCTGCCCGGCTCGACGACCATCGCCGTCGTTCGGGTGCCCTCGCTGACGCGAGATCTCTCGTTCGCTTCGACGCTCTCCATCGTCGCCCCCGGCCAGCCTGAGCGAACGCTCGCGACGAACGTGGTGCGGGCCTCGAAACCGGTGCTCCTCGGGCAACGGCTCTTCGTCGAGCGCGGCGTGGCGGGCGTCGACGCCGGCGATTCGTTCCGGGTCGACACGCTCACCGTCGCCGAGCTCGCGCTGACGTCAGGCCGCGTTCGCACCGTCTTCGAGACGAAGGGTTTCTGGACCCACGTGGCGGGCGTGTTCGAACACGAGCTCATCGTCTACGTCGCCGGTCCCGAAGGCGCGCGGCTGGTCGCGGTGCACGTCGACACGCTGGCCGTTCGAACCCTCGTCCCCTCGATGCCTGCCCTCGCGCACGACTTCGCCGTCGATGCGCCGAAGAAGTCGGTCCTCTTCACGATCGCGGAGCCAGGGATCGAGCGCTGGTTCGTCGAGCGCGTCGACCTCCTGACGGGCCGTCGTGAGCGCCTCGCCGAAGGTGACTCCGTCGCCCTTCTTCCCGCGGTGCTGCCGAACGGCATCGCGTACTCGCCAGGTGCGGGTCAGGGGCTGCGTTGGGTCGGGAGAGACGGGGTCGCGCTTCCTGCACACGGTGCGGGCTTCGAGCGCGTGCGCTTCGCAGCGGAAGGGCTGCTCTTCGTTCGACACGAGGTGCCCGGTGAGGTGCCGTCGGTCTACGCGGTGAACGCGAAGGATCTGAGGCCCGTGCCGCTCACGCTCCCCGCCGGTGTCATCGTCGAGGTGGCGGGGGTGCGCCGATGAGGACGCTGACGCTCGCCGCGATCCTGCTCTCGGGCCACGCGCTCGCGCAGTCCTGTCCGTCGTACACCCTCTCGAGCATGGGCAACACGGGCAGCTGCGCCGTCGAGGCCGTGCCGGGCACCGACCCGACCCTCGCGCAGTGGCAAGTCATCTTCGACACGGTCTCGAAGGGGCCTGCCTTCTGGGGCGCGAGCGGCCCGAGCGTCAGCAACCTCGGCGCAGGCTGCAACCGGCCCACCGCACCGACGAGTCAGCCGGCGCGGTTCCCGTGCGAGCTGATCAAGGCCATCTCGATGCAGGAGAGCAGCTGGCGCCAGTTCTGCCCTCCGACGACCCCGGCGGACCAACGCGGCAAGCCCTCGCAGACGATCATCTCGTTCGACTGCGGCTACGGCGTCGGCCAGGTCACCAGCGGCATGCGCTCGTTCGACGCAACGCCTTCGTTCGACCGCAGCCGCGTTGCTTCGGACCCGCTCTACAACCTCGCAACCGGCATGCAGATTCTCACCGAGAAGTGGAGGGCGACGAACTGCGTCGGTGACAAACAGCCGCGCATCGTCGAGCACTGGTACAGCGCCACGTGGGCGTACAACGGGCTCTCGTCGTCGAACAACCCGAACAACCCATCCTTCTCCACCACCCGCGGCGTCTGCCGTTCGGGCTCGTGTCCATCGGGCTCGGCACCGTACCAGGAACGGGTCTGGGGGTGGATGGAGTTCCCTTTGACGCCGAACCATTGGCGAGGGATTCGACCCGCGTACCCGCGGCTCTCCGACGTCAGCGCCGCGTGTACCTCCACCTCGTGCCCGTCTCGCCCGCTGGCCATGCCCGACCCGACCTGCGCCGGGCCAGCGATCTGTACGGCCACCCGCGCGATCAACAGCTCGGAGTGCCTGGGCGACGGCGGCACCATCACCCCGCCGATGGACGCGGGCGTTCGAGATGCCGGGGTTCCCGACGCGGGTGCGGTGGTTGATGCCGGACCGATCGATGCGGGGCCGCTCTCCGACGGTGGCACCGAGCCCGGGTTGGTGCTGCTCCAGGCCCTGCCCACCTCGTACCCCGTCTCACGTGGCTGCGGGTGCGGCACCGCTGACGGGACCGGTTGGCTCGCGATCGTTGGCTGGTGCCTGACGCGCTTCGCTCGGCGTCGCGGCAAAAAGCAGTAGACACTTGCTGGAAAAGCCGTAAGCCCGCGCCCCTCGGTTGGCCGCTTCCTTCGAGGGGTTCTGTTCGATGCAAACGCACTTCCGGCTCGTCACCCTGACGGCGCTGCTCGCTTCGCTGACCGTGTTCGCCGAGCAGTCTCCGGTCAACATCCACCTCGACGTGGGAGGCGGCACCGGCATCGACCGCTCGGTCCCTCTCACGGGCGCGACCATCAAGGTCGACACCACCCTCCTCAAGGGAGTGCTGGGGCCGCTGGCGCCGCAGATCGAGGGCTTCGGCATCTCGAGCTTCAACAACTTCCTCGGTTACCTCGATCAAGGCGCTGCGTTCGGCGCGGGCATCGGCCTTCGGCTGCGGCTCTTCAATGACGAGAAAGGCTACCTCTTCAACCCGGGCACCACCCACCGTGGCAACCTGCTCGGCAGCTGGTACTTCGACGCGCACTTCGTCTACGCGCCCTCGAAGAAGGCTGGCGAGCTCGGGCCCGGCTTCGACATCGGCACCGGCTACGAGTTCTCGCTCGTCGAGGCGCTGCACCTCGGCCCGGTCGTGACGTTCCGCCTCATGGGCCCGCACAGCATTCTGATGGCGGGCCTCTCGGTCAGCATCGGCGCGCCCGACACGATTCCCAGCGAGGCGGACTTCGACGACGACGGCATCGCCGGCGACGCCGACAAGTGCCCCGACCAGGCGGGTCCGAAAGACACCAACGGCTGCCCGGTCGAAGACAAGGACAAGGACGGCACGCTCGACAAGGCCGATACGTGCGTCGACGTCGCAGGACCTAAGGAGAACGCGGGCTGCCCGTGGGGCGACAAGGACAAGGACGGCGTCCTCGACAACGACGACAAGTGCGTCGACACCGCTGGCCCGAAGGACAACGCCGGTTGCCCGTACGGCGACAAGGACAAGGACGGCGTCCTCGACAACGACGACAAGTGCCCTGATGAGGCCGGGCCGAAGGACAACGGCGGCTGCCCCGACACGGACAAGGACAACGACGGCACGGTGGATCGTCTCGACGCCTGCCTCGACGTCGCCGGAGAGAAGGACAACAAGGGCTGCCCGTACCCAGACACCGACAAGGACGGCGTGAACGACCGCGTCGACAACTGCATCAACGAGGCGGGGCCCGCGACGAACCAGGGCTGCCCCGAGAAGGTGAAGCAGCTCATCGTGATCACGAAGGAGAAGCTGGTGATCAAGGACAAGGTCTACTTCGAGCTCAACAAGGCGACGCTCCAGAAGCGCTCTTCGCCGCTGCTCGATCAGGTCGTGGCGATCCTCAAGAGCCACACCGAGATCAAGGTGCTCCAGGTCGAAGGCCACACCGACAACACCGGCGACGCGGATCAGAACCTGAGCCTCTCGCAGGCCCGCGCCGATTCGGTGAAGGAGTACCTCGTCAAGGGCGGTGTCGAGGCGACCCGCCTCAAGGCCGTCGGCTTCGGCCAGACCAGGCCTGCCGACAGCAACGACACGCCGGTCGGCCGCGACAACAACCGTCGCGTCGAGTTCAACGTCGTCAACGACTGAAGAGCCGGCTCGCCGGCGACACCGGTAGGGGCCCCTCGCGGTGTCCCCTTTACCGGCGTTGTCGTCGGACTCAGCGTGGCGGTCGGGTGAACCGGCGCTTCTGCCAGTCGAGCCCCGTCAGCACCAGGTACGACGACTTCTCTTCATCCTCGGTCTCGGGCACCACCGTGAGTCCCTGCGCGCGTAGCACCAGCGCGATCTTCTGGCCGATGCGATCGATGGCTTCGTCGTCTTCACGGAAGCTGCCGTACTCGAGCACCAGCTCGCCCGCCTTCGAGACACCCTCGGCGTCTTGATCGGTGAAGAAGACGTACCCGTCGACGCGACGGCCTGTCTCGAGCAGGTCTTCACGCAGCAGCCTCATGTCGGCCACCCCACACTTCCGGCAGTCGGAGAAGCGCTCGCGCGCGATCACCTTGTCCTTCTCGAGGGTGACGAAGGCGCGCGTGAGGCGATCGGCATCGGTGGCGAACTTCCAATCGGCTTCGCGCTTCTGGTGCGCGGCGAGCTCTTCGTCGACGACCTTCTCCACCTCACCGCGGAGCGACTCGCGGCCGTCGGCGGTGTCCATCGCGAGGTCGATGATCTGCGCGCGATCGAGGAAGCCATCGGCGACACGCCACTGCACCAGCTCCCGCGTCTCGGCGAGCAGGATCGACTTCGGCCGGCGCCTGGCGTCCTTCTCGGGGCGGGTCGCGGGGGTCTTCGCCGTCAACGCGCCGAGCACGCTCGCGACGTCGGGCTTCGTGGCGCCCTCGCTCTTCTCGGGCGTCTCGGGCGTCGAAGGTGACTCATCACAGCCCGCCACCAGGAGCAGCGCCGCCAGCAACCGGAACCGAACGGAGGGCATCGTGGGGTGAGAGCCTACTTCGCGATCGCCCTTTGGGGAGACTTCGGGGTCTACTCCTGCCCATGCGCACGCTCGCAGCCCTCGCAGTGCCAGGCACCTGGGCCCACCCCGGCGGCGTGCTGGTCGGACGAACCGTGGCGAACGCGGCCCTGCTCGAAGCGCTCGCCAGACACGGCAGCTTCGAGCGCCTGGTGATGGTGGCCGGCGAAGACGCCGACCTGCCGCCGCTCCAGGCGCTCTTCACCGCCTGGAAGTTGCCTGAGAGCCGGGTCGGCGCTGCCCACGTGTTTCAGTTGCCCTCGCTGCTCCGCGGCGGCGCCATCGACGTGCTGCACCACCCGTCGCACCTCGAGCGGCTGTTCGATCTCGTTGCCCTGCGGAATCGCTACGCGACGAAGGCCACCCCGGTCACGGGACAGACGCACTCGCTGAGCTACCCGCGGCTGCACCAGGACCTCGCCCGCTGGCCGCTGATTCCTCCGTCGGCGACCGACGCCATCTTCTGCTCGAGCACCGTCGGCCGCACTGCGCTCGAGGTGTGCTTCGACGACGTCGAGGCCGGGCTGGTCGCGCGGGGCCTGTCCACCCCGATTCCCCGCTGGGAGCTGCCGCACGTGCCGCTCGGCGTCGACGTCGACGGGCTCGCGCCGATGCCACGCGCCGACGCCCGCGCCGCGCTGGGCGTGCCGGTCGGCCGGGTGGTGTTGCTGACGCTCGCCCGCTTCACCGAGTACGACAAGCTCGACGCCTTCCCGCTGCTGCAGGCGTTCGCGACGCTGGTGCACGAGAAGAAGCTCGACGTGCAGCTCGTGCTCGCCGGCGCTCGTCAGGGCACGAAGACGCCCGAGATGTTGGGGCTCTGGGCAAAGGTGCTGAAGATCGACGACCGGCTGACGCTGAAGGTCGACTTCGCGAACGCCGAGAAGCGGGTGCTGCTCTCGGCCGCCGACGTCTTCGTCTCGCCCGTCGACAACCTGCAGGAGACGTTCGGTCAGTCCGTCATCGAGGCGCTGGCAGCCGGTGTTCCCGTCGTGGCGTCGGACTTCGACGGCTACAAGGATACGGTGGACGACGAGGTCGGCCGGCGGGTGACGACCCGGCTCGGCGTCGACTGGGACCCGCTCTCGGAGCTCGGCCCGCTGCTCTACGAGCGCCCGCTCCATCTGGTGCTGGGACAGAGCATCGAGGTCGATCTCAAGCACCTGGTGTCGACGCTCGAGGAGCTGGTGCGCGACGCAGCGCTCAGGGACCGACTGGGCCGCGCCGCCCGCGCTCGCGCGAAACAGCGCTACGACTGGAAGGTCATCGTTCGCCAACTCGAGACGACGTGGAAGGAGCTCGCCTCGAGGCCGTTCACGCCGACCGCCGCGCCACACCCGCTGCGCCTCGACTTCAGGCGCGCCTTCGGTCACTTCCCGACGGCCTCGCGAATGGACGAGATGAGAGCGTTGACCCGCACGGCGTTCAGCCGCACGCCCGGTCAGCCCTGGGTGGTCTACCCCGAGCTCGGCACCCTGCTCTCGCACGACGACGTCAGGCGCGCGTTGGCGTTCTGCGACGTGCCGCGCACCTGGAAGGACCTGGTCGCCCACCTCGAGCCGACGTTGGGCCCTCGTGAGCAGTGGGTCGCCGGCTTCATCGCGACATGGCTCGTCAAACACGGCCTGCTCGAGTGAGCCTCGTCCTCGCGGCGCGCGCTCCGGCTCGCGACGACAGTGGCCACGACGTGCATCGTCGACGTCGGTCGCCGGAGGTCGGCGCCTGGTGCTCGAACCGTCGCTGTCGTGGCCCGTCCGTATCCTCGGCACGCAAGGAACGAGGCTTCGCGTGTCGCTGCGGCGGAGCAGCGTGGTCGTGACGAGGTGGATCGACGCGGATGAGGTGGTGAAGGTGCCGAAGGCGTTCTGGGGTGCCGACGTGCTTGCCTTGATAGGAAGCAGGTCGGGGTGTCGCGCAGACGTGCCCCTGTTCTCGCTCGGCACCAGTGGCCCCCAGAGCATCGGTCGCATCAAGCGGGGCGCGATGCTGACCAATCACGGGCACGAGGCTGCGTTCATCGTCGTCGAGATGGCCGGGCTCGGCGCCACGCCAGACGGAGCGCGGCTCGCCGTGCGAGCTGAACACGCCTCAGGCTGCTTCGCCGACTCCACGCTCTGAGCTCAGGCCGCCGCGGCCTCTTCGCCCTTCTTGAGGGTGAAGGAGAACGGCAACACGTCGGTGATGGTGTCAGGCGACGTGAGCAGCTCGATGAGATCGGTCGACGTCACGAGGCCGATGAGATCGTCGCGCGTGCTGACGATGGGAATCGAGTCGATGCGGTGCTCAAGCATCAGCGACGCGAGCTTCGAGACGGGCGTCGCCTGCTGACACGCGATCGGGTGCGGCGTCATCGCTTCGCCGATCGCCGTCGGAGGGAACGTGAGCGCACCACCTTCGACCTGCAGCGCGCGAACGAGCAGATCGCGATCGGAGAGGATGCCGACCAGCTTCCCCGAGAAGACGACCGGCAGGTGCCGTACCTTCAGCTTCTTCATCAGCGACCACGCCCGGTCCAACCCGAAGTCGGGGGTGATGCAGGTGACGTCCTTGGTCATCACGCGACTGGCTTTCATGACAGGTCTCCAAGCGAGGGGCCGGTGGTGCGCCCGTGTCGGGGAAGAAGAGCATCAGGTGGGCCACCGTCCGCAGAGGCCAAGTCTTCACGTGGACGCGAAAACCCTGCGCGCCTCGAAACGGCGGTCGCGAACCATGCGCTGGCGGAGCATGACGACGCCTGCTCTCCGTCCGTGGGCGACGGCGCTGCGAGCCCATGCTCACGGCGTACGTCGAGCCCTGCCCGAAGTACGGCAACAGCGCGGTCCTCTCGCGCCACTTCGTCCTCGGGTTGTTTGCCGCTTTCCCTGGTACGGCCATTTGCGCTCTCATCGAACGATGGGGAGCGAGGGACAGTGCGTGGCGCGCCTGCGAGGGCTGAAGCCCGCAGTGGTGGGCCTCGCGGCCTGGCTGGTAGCAGGGCATGCGCCCGACTCGCAATCGCGGGAGGAGGCTCGACGAGCGCCAGAGGCGGCGATGCTGCAGGAGTTGCGACGGGAGGAGTACCGGCCGTCGATGCAGCGAGGGGTGCCGTCGGCGCCGAACCGGGCGCACGGGCTGCGGCTGCGGTGGGCCACCGAGGGGACACAGGTGGAGGACAGGACGACGGGAGAGCCGCTGGCGACGCTGAAGACGGCGTGGGTGGGGCGGGCGGAGGACGGGGCGCTGGCGCCAGCGGAGGCGGTGCTGTCTGGCCACGAGGTAACGCGGCGGTGGGGCGCGGTGACGGAGTGGTGGAGGAATGACGAGGCCGGCGTCGAGCAGGGGTGGACGGTGGAGGCCCGGCCCGACGGCGCTGGGCCGTTGCGGGTAGAGGTGGAGGTGGAGGGCGCGGCGGTGCGCGGCGAGGGCGAGGGCCTTCGGCTCGAGACGAAGACGGGGCGGCTGCTGGCGTACGGGGGCCTGAAGGCGTGGGACGCGCGGGGGCGGGGCCTGGAGACGCGGCTGCTGCCTGAGAGGGACGGCTGGCGGATGGAGGTGGACGACGAGGGCGCCGAGTACCCGGTGACGGTGGACCCGCTACTGACGGCGGCGGCGTGGACGGCGGAGTCCAACCAGGCCGGCGCCTCCTTCGGCTCCAGCGTAGCCAGCGCGGGAGACGTCAACGGTGACGGCTTCTCCGACGTCGTGGTGGGGGCGCGCAATTTTGACAACGGCGAGGCGGATGAAGGGCGGGCCTTCGTCTACCTGGGCAGCGCGACGGGACTGCTGACGACGCCCGCGTGGACGGCGGAGTCCAACCAGGCCAGCGCCAACTTCGGCAACAGCGTGGGCAACGCGGGCGACGTCAACGGTGACGGCTTCTCCGATGTCGTCGTGGGGGCGGAGCGCTTCGACAGCGGCGCGGCGAATGAAGGGCGGGCCTTCGTCTACCTCGGCAGCGCTACGGGGCTTTCGACGACCGCCGCGTGGACGGCGGAGTCCAACCAGGCCGGCGCCTCCTTCGGCTCCAGCGTGGCCAGCGCGGGAGACGTCAACGGCGACGGCTTCTCCGACGTCGTGGTGGGGGCACCTCTCTTCACCAACGGCGAGACGAATGAAGGGCGGGCCTTCCTCTACCTGGGCAGCGCGAGCGGGCTTGTCGCGACGCCAGCGTGGACGGCGGAGTCCAACCAGGCCAGCGCCCAATTCGCCTTCAGCGTGGCCAGCACGGGAGACGTGAACGGCGACGGCTTCTCCGATGTCGTCGTGGGGGCGGAGCGCTTCGACAGCGGCGAGGCGGACGAAGGGCGGGCCTTCGTCTACCTCGGCAGCGCCACGGGGCTTTCGACGACCGCCGCGTGGACGGCGGAGTCCAACCAGGGCGGCGCCTCCTTCGGCTACAGCGTGGCCAGCGCGGGGGACGTCAACGGCGATGGCTTCTCTGACGTCGTGGTGGGCGCGCGATTTCTCGACAACGGCGAGACAGACGAAGGGCGGGCCTTCGTCTACCTGGGCAGTGCGAGCGGGCTCGCCTCGACACCCGCGTGGACGGCGGAGTCCAACCAGGCTGATGCCCGCTTTGGCTGGAGCGTGGCCAGCGCGGGAGACGTCAACGGCGACGGCTTCTCCGACGTCGCGGTGGGGGCGCCGAACTTCGACAACGGCGAGACGGACGAGGGGCGGGCCTTCGTCTACCTCGGCAACGCGAGCGGGCTTGCCGCGACGCCCGCGTGGACGGCGGAGTCCAACCAGACCAGCGCCCAATTTGGCGTCAGCTTCGCCAGCGCGGGAGACGTCACCGGCGACGGCTTCTCCGACGTGGTGGGGGGGGCGCGGTTCTTCGACAACGGCCAGATGGATGAAGGGCGGGCCTTCGTCTACCCGGGCGGCGCGACGGGACTGGCGACGACGCCCGCGTGGACGGCGGAGTCCAACCAGGCTGGCGCCTTCTTTAGCTACAGCGTGGCCAGCGCGGGAGACGTCAACGGCGACGGCTTCTCCGACGTCGTGGTGGGGGCGCCGGACTTCGACAACGGCGAGACGGATGAAGGGCGGGCCTTCCTCTACCTGGGCAGCGCGACGGGCCTGTCGACGACGCCCGCGTGGACGGCGGAGTCCGACCAGTTCAGCGCCTTCTTCGGCCACAGCGTGGCCAGCGCGGGCGACGTCAACGGCGACGGCTTCTCCGACGTCGTGGTGGGGGTGCCGCTCTATTCCAACGGTGAGTTGTATGAGGGGAGGGCCTTCGTCTACCTGGGCAGCGCGGCCGGGCTGGCGACGACGCCCGCGTGGACGGTGGAGTCCAATCAGGACAGCGGCAGATTGGGCGCCAGCGTGGCCAGCGCGGGAGACGTCAACGGTGACGGCCTCTCCGACGTGGTGGTGGGCGCGAACACCTTCTCCAACGGCGAGTCGTATGAAGGACGGGCCTTCGTCTACCTGGGCAGCGCGACGGGGCTGGCGACGACGCCCGCGTGGATGGCAGAGTCCAACCAGGCCAACGCCTTGTTCGGCACGAGCGTGGCCGGCGCGGGCGACGTCAACGGCGACGGCTTCTCCGACGTCGTGGTGGGGGCATGGCGCTTCGACAACGGCGAGCCAGATGAAGGACGGGCCTTCATCTACCTGGGCAGCGCGACGGGACTGTCGACGACGCCCGCGTGGACGGCGGAGTCCAACCAGACCGACGCCCAATTCGGCTACAGCGTGGCCGGCGCGGGCGACGTCAACGGCGACGGCTTCTCCGACGTCGTGGTGGGGGCGGGCCGCTTCGACAACGGCGAGACGGATGAAGGGCGGGCCTTCCTCTACCTGGGCAGCGCGACGGGCCTGTTGACGACGCCCGCGTGGGCAGCGGAGTCCAACCAGGCCAGCGCCTCCTTCGGCATCAGCGTGGCCAGCGCGGGAGACGTCAACGGCGACGGGTTCTCCGACGTCGTGGTGGGGGCGTACCTCTTCTCCAACGGCGAGTCGTCTGAAGGACGGGCCTTCGTCTACCTTGGCAGCGCGACGGGCCTGTCGACGACGCCCGCGTGGACGGCAGAGTCCAACCAGGCCAACGCCTGGTTCGGCTTCAGCGTGGCCAGCGCGGGCGACGTCAACGACGACGGGTTCTCCGACGTGGTGGTGGGGGCGCGACACTTCGACAACGGCCAGGTGGATGAAGGGCGGGCCTTGATCTACCTGGGCGGCGACGGAAGCCCGGGACGCTCGCTGGCGCTCGCCCAGACGTTGAGTGGCGCCTCTCGGGGCGCAGGCCTTCGCACCCAGCAGGCGCCAGCCGTGCAGCTGCGACTCGTCGACAGTCCTGCCGGGCTGCAGCGAG
>JBBAQZ010000012.1:136805-171403 GCA_040400045.1 Myxococcaceae bacterium | reverse complement strand
AGCTTCGGCTCTTCACCGGTTTCGACCCGCCCGCTCCCTGGCAGGGTGTCGGCGAGCGACAACCGCTCCGAGTCAACGCGCGCCCCCTTCATCAGGTCGGCCACGAGGTGGGAACAGGCCGAGAACCCAGCGGCGTCGTCTTCGTTCAGGAGCGCAGTGCGAGGGCAACACGCCCCCGCCGAGGGCGGAACGGTTTCTTCGAAGCGTCTCAACCAAACTATCGAAGGCGTGGTTGGGGCGCGGCGCGAGTTGGAGAGGGATGAACGTCACGATTCGTCTTCGAGGTGTTTCGTCATCCCCTGAGCTGGTTTCCTTCGTGCGGGAACGCTCCGCGAGCACATCCGGTCACTTCGGCGTTCGGGACGTGCACGTCACGCTCGAAGACGTCAACGGGCCCAAAGGTGGAAGAGACAAGCAGTGCAGACTCCGCGTTCGGTTCAGGTCGACCGAGGTCGTCCTCGTGTGCCTGGGGTTCTCGGAGTTCGCGGTCGTGGAGGACGCCCTCGAGCAACTCCGCCAGCAGGTCGTTCGGCTGCGCGAGCGGCGCGGCGCGGGGCGCACAGCCATTCTCTCGCCCGCTGAGGCCTGGTGACCGTCGCTCGTCTGCTCGACGGAACACTCGATGCAATCGTCGAGGCCAACCGCGCGCTGCTCCATGACGAAGTCATCGATTCGGTCGAACTCGACGTGGCCGATCTCGATGCGCCACTGCCCCTCGCGCATGCGCTCGCGTCGCTCGTACCAGTCGTGGAAGCACGGGGGCCAACCAGAGCCCTGATCGCTTCGCTCCCGAGCGTGGCGCAGGTCAGACAGGCTGAACGATGGCTGCTCGCGGTTTTGGAGCGCATGGCGCCTGACGCTCCGTTCACGTTCGGCGCGCTCGTGGACCTCGCCACAGCTTCCGCAGGTTGGTCTCGAACGCTCTCTGTCATCGCGGCGCTCCGTGACCACGATGTCGTCGAAACCGCACCTCATCTCGTTCGCCAGGCTGCTCAATGGTGGGCCGGGCAGAGCACGTTCGACCCTTTTCCGGATGCGAACGGGAATGGAGTCGCGGACGAGGTTCGAACCTCGAGACCCGGCTCCTCGTCGGTGAGCGCGGCGGCGGGCGCGAGAGGTGACTCATCTCCGCACGTACGTCACCCGACCCGTCCCCAGATCGTCCGTGACGAGCAACACGTCGGGCGTCCCGGGAATCACGCATGTCCGCCAGACGGTGGTGCTGCCCCTCCCAGTGTCGAGGGTGATTCGGCCACCGCCGTTGTCGGTCCACGTGACGGTGCTGGTCGTCGGCGACGGGTTGTTGATGGTGCCGGAGCAGTCACACCCGGAGCGCCCGCTCGAGGCGCTCGAGCAGGAGGCGCTGAGCTGCGTCGCGAGCTGCGAGCAGGTCGACGCGACGGGGCTCATCAGACAGGCCTGGGGAGCGTTCAAGCTGAAGCTCGCGCTCCCGCTCCCCGTCTGGAACAGCTGGGTCCCGATGAAGTCGAGGCGACCAGTGGTGGTGCTCGAATAGCTGAGCATCGAGGCGGTCGGGCAGAACGCGCCCAGGGGGCTCGACTGGCTGACGCAGTTCGCCGTCAGGAACCAGGTGCCCTCGAGGTCGCCCATGCAGGGGGTGAAGGGAGCGCAAGCCCCGAAGATCGAAGTCACCGTCGGCGGGGTGCCCGCATCGGGCAACATCACCGGGCCGGTTCCTCCGCCCCCGCCCGTGCCGCCCGAGGGCGTGAAGGTGACCGAGAGCGTGAAAGAGAGGCCCGACGAGGGGCCCGCGGAGTCGACCCAGATGAAGTACGTGCCCGCGCCGATCTGCTGCGTCGTCACGCTGGCGCTCGTGGAGAGGCTCGACGACGCGCACGCGAGCGTCGTCGTCGAGACACAGCTCGAGCGCACGTTGAGGCGCGGAGTGAACCCACCTGTCGTCACCTGCGCGCTCAAGACGCCCGCCTGCGGGAGCGTCACCGAATAGACGCCGTCGGGCCCGGCGCCCGAGCAGACGCTCGTGTCGTTGAACAGGCCCTGCAGACTGCCCGTGACGACCGCCGAGTTGGCGGTGAGCGTGATGGGCGCGGCGTTGAAGCAGCCGTCACCCGGTCCGCCACCACTCGGCCTGCCCCCACCCGTCGCGCCCCCACCAGCGGGCCCGCCGCCCCCGCCCGTCGCGCCGCCACCTCCACTCCCGCCCTGACACGTCAGCGTCACCTGGTTGCACGCCTGACCGGGGCCGCAGGTGGCGCAGGCGAAGCCTCCGAACCCGCACGTCTGGTTCGCCCCGTTCGAGGGCGCCTGAACGCAGGTCGTGCCGCTGCAGCACCCGGTGGCGCAGTTCGAGGAGTTGCACGAGGGCACCCCACCGCCGGAGCCGCCCGCGCTCCCGCCACCGAAGGCGCCTCCGCCAGCGCTCCCGCCACCGAAGGCGCCTCCGCCAGCGCTCCCCCCACCGAAGGCGCCTCCGCCCGCGCGCCCACCGCCGAACGGGCTGCCGCCGCCCGCGTTTCCAGGGCTGGGGCCGCTGCACACACCCAGGCTACACACATCGCCGAGCAAGCAGACCCTGCACGTCTCTCCACGCGCCCCGCACTGCACCGACGAGGTCTGGAGGACGCAGCGCCCACTGCTCCCGTCACAGCAGCCGTTGCTGCATGAAGCGGGGGTGCACGGCGGGCGCGCGGGACCACAGCCACCGCCGATGGACGCGAACGCCAGTCCTACCGCCAGGGCCACTGCCGATGCACAGGTTCGCATGGGGCGCGCAGACGGCCGGCGACGGCCGGGTATTCAAGGGCCGCAAGGGGACGAGCGCACGCGCTGCGCCACCGCCGCCGCCTGGGGGCCGCGCGGTCGTTCACCCCGCTCGGCATGGTGACGCACTCGACGCTGAACTCCCGCGCAGGTTCAGCGCGTGTCCGCTGCCCTCGGAGTGGCCAGAGACCAGCACCGACATCCACGTGCCGGCGGCGACGGCGCGCAGGCGACCATCGCGAGGACGGCCCCTGAGAAGCGCAGGAGCCTCGCATGCCAGGGTGGTTCAGGCTCGGCGCGAGCGGGTCCACGCCGGGACCGGCACGTCAGCGGGAGCGCCCGCAACGCCCGCTGGCCCCACCTCGCGCGGGCCGCGCTCAGGGTGATGCGAACCGGCCAGCGCGGCGGAGGACGACGGCGCCAAACGAACGCCCTGGCTCCCGCATGAGCGCCTGCCCGAGCCGTGCGATTGATGGAGACGACCCTCACCTGTAGGCTCGACCCAACAACGCGGCCTTCGTCGTGTGAGGCTGGTGATTGGACCGATTCTTGAGAAGCCCAGTCGTCATGCCCTCGATGTCACGCTGGTGGTTGTGGTCGGTGCTGCTGGTCGTCGCCTGTCCCGGACCGGAGGTTCCCGCTGATGGCGGGCTGGCCGGTGTCGATGCAGGCGTCATCGTCGATGCAGGCGTCATCGTCGATGCAGGCGTCATCGTCGATGCAGGCGTCATCGTCGATGCAGGCGTTACCGTCGATGCAGGCGTTACCGTGGACGCTGGCGTTACCGTCGATGCTGGCGTTACCGTGGACGCTGGCCCGATCATCGGCCTCGGCCAGGTCGACGGCATCATCACCGAATCTCTCACCCACCTCCCCATCGCTGGAGCGATCGTCGAAGCCGCAGGGCACTCCACGACGACTTCGGCGACTGGCGAGTTCTCCCTCACGCAACTCCCCGACGGCGTCCCACTTCGAATCCGCGCGCGTGGGCCGACGACCGGAGCCGCCTACTCGACGACGCAGCAAGAAGTCGTCACGGCCGCCGGCCGGAGTCTCTGGCTCCCGCTCGAGCTGCTCACTGGCTGCACCGAGACCGTTCAGCTTGGCGGCGACGCCGGTGTGGTCTCCGCCCGCCGCTGCGGCCCGACCGATTCGCGCATCGGCCTCACGCTCCCGCAAGGTGGCGTCGTCGATGCATTCGGACAAGTCGTCTCCACCGTGCGCGTCGACATGGCCGTCTTGCCGGTCGCCATCGCTGGCCGAGTCGCGAGCGATGCCCTCGCCGCCTTCCCTGGCGACATGCAGGCCATCACCACCACCGGAGCCTCGGTCTTCCTCGAGAGCCGTGGCGCGGTCGAAGTGCGACTGACGCACCCGGTGACGGGAGCTCCGCTCCAGCTTGGTGTCGGCCAGCGGGCCGTCGTGACCTTCTCGGCCTCGCGCGCGTCGCTCGATGACGTCACCGTGCCGGCGTGGTTCTTCGACGAGACGCAGAACCAGTGGGTCGAAGAGGGCGCGACGACGCTGGTCGCAGACCCCGAGACCGGCGCGATGCTGCACCGCCTCGAGGTCAGTCACTTCACCTTCTGGAACGCAGACCAGCCGGCGACCCGTACGTGCATCACCGGGCGAATCGTCGGCACCGATGGTGGCGTCGTCGGAGGCACCGCCGTCTCTGCGCTGGGCGTCGACTACATCGGCGCTGCGAGCAGCCACGCGGCCATCGACGGGCGCTTCTCGGTCTTCGCGCGCCGCACCTCAGAGGTCGAGCTGGTGAGCGCGGTCAGGTTGGGCAGCAATGTGGCCCAGCGCCGCGTGCGGGTTCGCACCAACCCCGATGCCACCTGCGTGGACGTCGGCGACGTCGCCCTTGACACGTCCTCCCTCATGTCGTGCGCCACGGGCCGCGTGGTGGACGTGGGCGGCCAACCGCTCGGCGGCATCGATGTCACCGGCGCGTCGGCGGTGACGGTCACCCGCGCCGTCTCTGGCGCCAACGGCACCTTCTGTCTGCCCGTGGTGCGAAACGAGCGCTTCGAGGTGACGGCAGCGGGGACCGTCGGGGCGCTCGCCGTCATCGGTCGACTGCCGCTCCGGCCCGCGCCCGTGCCTGCTGGGGCCTGCGGCGGTGCATCGTGCGTCACGCTCGGAGACGTCTCGGTTCGAGGCCTCACCTGCATCACGGGCCAGGTGCTCGACGGCGCCGGGCCCGTGGGCGGCGCTGGGGTCGGAGCGCTGGGGACCCAAGTCACCTACACGAGGAGCTCCGCGACGGGGCAGTACTGTGTTCCCGTCGCGCAGAGCTCGGCGGTGACGCTCGTCGCCTCGTCCGCGACCCTGAGTGGCCACATCCCGCGGCGGATCTCCCAGAGCCAGGCTGCGACCTGCGGCGGCACGGCGTGTGAGGTGATCAACGTGGTGCTCGGGAACCCGGGCTGCGTCAGCGGCATGGTGCGCGATCAGAACGCGACCCCCGTCGAAGGTGTGCGGGTGACGGCGACGCCGCTCAACGGAGGCCGGGTGCGCTCGGTCTTCACGGGCCCGGGCGGAACGTTCTGCGCGCCGACCGAGCCTGGCACCAGCGTCGACCTCGACTTCTCGATGACCCGGCCGGGAACGCGGTTCTTCGCCAGCGCGCGCGTGACGACACCGGCCACAGTGGGCTCGTGCGGAGGCTCGGGCTGCACGAGCGCCGGCACGGTGACGCTCACGGCGCAGAGCTTCGTCGGCTGCGTCAAAGGCCGGCTGTTGGACTCGAACCGGCCGCTCGAGACGCGCGTCGACGTGCTGAATGGGAATCGCGTGGCGATCCTGCGCACTCGTGAGAACGGGACGTTCTGTGTCGAGACGCCAGTGGCCACGTCGCTCCAGCTCACCGACCCGTTCCAACGCGCGAACTGCACGGCCCTGCGGACGATGACGCTGATGACGGCGGCGTTGATGCCAGGGAGCTGCGCAGACGAGCGCTCGTGCCTCGACGCCGGAGAGGTCGACTTCTCGAACTTCTGCACGTCCTCCTGAGGTGCGGGTCGCCTTCTTCACCGCGGGTTCGCACGGCGCAGGGCACCTCGTGCGAGGTCTCGCGCTCTGGCGCGCGTTTCAGCGTCGCGGCGCGAACGTCGAGTTCAGGCTCTTCGCGCCGGCGTCTGCGTTCGATCACGTCGCCAGAGCCGTCCACGAGCCCGTCGTCGTCGATGCCGCCGAGCTTCGCGACCCGGTGCGCGCGCGTGAGTCACGGCTCGCACGCCAGCTCGCCGCCTTCGCGCCTGACCTGCTGATCGTCGACCTCTTCTGGGTGCCGCTCGCGTTCGTCCCCCTGCCCTGCCCGGCGTGGCTGCTCCTGCGCTCCGTGCCGGCGTTCTGGTTGGTGGGGCCGAAAGAAGCGCGCTTCGACGCGGGTCGCTTCGAGCGGGTGCTCGCCATCGAGCCCGCGCCCGGCCTCGAGCGATTCGAGGCGATTCCACCCATCGTCGTGGCGAATCGTGACGAGGCCCGCCCGCGCGTCGAGCTGTGCGAGCACCTCGGAGCGGATCCCGGCCAGCCGCTCCACCTGGTCGCGACGGCCGGGTTGCCGACCGACCTGGGCACGTTGTCGGCCATCGCGCCGACACCTGGAGCGCAGAGTCGCTCGCTGCAGCTCTCGACGAAGGGCGCTCCGTTTCCCCTGGCGCAGTGGCTGGCCGGCCTCGAGCCTCGCGACCGGTTGATCGCGGCGCCTGGCTACAACACGTTCTGGGAAGCGCAGTGGCTCGGGTTCGCGGACAAGGTGTCGTGGGTGCCCATCAAGCGGGTGCTCGACGACGCCGTCTGGAGGGCTTCGTGCGCTCCCATTCCAGGGTGGAATGAGAACGGCGCAGACTGGCTGGCTCGCGCCGTCGGTTGACCTCGAGCCGTGACGTCACCGGAAACCCATGCGACGGTTCGCCCGTCGTCTTCACCCTTCTCGTGTGGTCGGTGTTCGGGTCGGCGCAGGCCGAGAGGCTGCGGGCTCCGGCGGCTGCCCGCGACTGGGACGACGTCATTCATCGCACCAACGCACCGGAGCAGGTACAGTCCCCGCCCGTCTCGCCCCGCATGTCCGACTCGATTCCCAGCTCCACCGCAGTGCTCCTCGGCGCCCAGCGCTTCGAGCCCACCCTCTCGGCCGCCGTCAGAGAGGCGGGCGTCGAGGGCAAAATCGCCATCGTCACGGCCGGTTGGCAGGAACGGGAAGACGAAGACGAAGAGCTCGCTCGCGACCTGCAAGGCCGCACCGTCAACCTCAACCTCTACAAGCGTGGCGAGCAGCTCTTCCGCGAAGACCGCGAGTTCGCCAGGGCCCACAAGGAGCGCCAGAACATGCTGCGGGCGCTCCAGGACGTCTACCGGCTTCGCCTCGACCACGCGCTCGAGGCCGAACGCGAGGTGCGCGAGTCGAAGCAGCCCGAGGGCATTCGCGCCGAGGTGGAGCAGGCCTGCATCGACGCCATTCGCGACCTCGACGCGTGGCACCTCTACCAGTGCGCGCGGGTGCGGGCCGAGTTCAACGAGAAGTGGAAGCCGCTCCATCGCCCGACCATCGCGCGCCACCGGGGCGACCTCATCGAGGCGCTCTCGGACTGCGGCGCCGTCGCCATCGCGGGCGGTCACGTGGCGGTGCTGGTGAACCGGCTGCTCCTCTTCGGCCTCGAGACGCTCATCGGCGCGCGCACCCTGTTCGCCTGGTCGGCGGGCGCCATGGCCGTGAGTCAACGGGTGGTGCTCTTCCACGACGACCCACCACAGGGGCGCGGCGCGAGTGAGGTGCTCGACGCGGGCCTCGGCCTGGTGCCCAACCTCGTC
This sequence comes from Myxococcaceae bacterium, assembly GCA_040400045.1. Lineage (GTDB taxonomy): Bacteria > Myxococcota > Myxococcia > Myxococcales > Myxococcaceae > Xiheimicrobium. The sequence continues at coordinate 163,840 of JBBAQZ010000012.1, read as the reverse complement.
GTCTTCCCCGAGCCGGAGCGGCGCCTGAAGCTCGACGACCTGCCCCACGTGAACCTCCTGGCGCGCCGCTTCGCCCCCTCGCGCTGCATCGCCTTCCCCGCGCGCTCGTCGGTCGTCCTCCAGAACGGCCGCGTGGTGCGCTCCAACGGCGTCGTGAACCTCACGCACGCAGGAGATTCGTTGCCGCCATGACGCAGCCCCGCGCCATCGACGAGCTGATCAGCAGCTGGGGCGACTCCAGCAAGGTGCGCGCGTTCTTGAACGGGCACTCCTTCCCGCTGGTGGAAGACTCGCACGTCACCTTCGTGTGGATGGGGGCGGCCGAGGCCGTCAACGTGCGGCACTGGGTGTACGGGCTCGAGTCGTCGACGACGCTCGCGCGGGCGCCAAACACAGACATCTGGCACCTGACGCTCGAGATTCCTGCCAACTCGCGCGTCGAATACAAATATGAGGTGCACCGCGATGGGCGGGGCGCGTGGCTGGAAGACCCGCTCAACCCCAACCGCGCGCGAGACCCGTTCGGCGCCAACTCGGTGCTCCAGAGCGCCGGCTACGTCAGCCCCGAGTGGACGCAGGCCGACCCGGTCACCCGGCCCGGCATCATCGAGCGCATCCGCGTGCCCAGCCGTGTCTTCGGCCAGCGAGCGGTGCAGGTGTACCTGCCGGCGCGCTACCGCAAGACGCGGCGCTACCCGCTGCTGGTGGTGCACGATGGCAGCGACTACCTGAACTACACGGGCATGAAGACGGTGCTCGACAACCTGATTCACCGCCTCGAAATCCCCGAGGTGGTGGTGGCCTTCACCGACTCGCCCGACCGCCTGCGCGAGTACGCCGCCGACGAGAGCCACGCCGCCTACGTCACCAACGACCTGCTGCCGTACATGACGGCGAAGTTCCCGCTCATCGACGAGCCTCGGGCCCGGTGCCTCATCGGCGCGAGCTTCGGCGCCGTCGCGTCGTTCTCGACGGCCTGCCGTCACCCGGGCGTGTGGGGCCGGCTGCTGCTCCAGTCGGGCAGCTTCGCCTTCACCGACATCGGCCGGCGCAACCGCCGCGGCCCGCTGTTCGACCGCATCGTCGAGTTCGTCAACGGCTACCGTGAGAAGCCCGTCGCGATGAGCCAGCGCGTCTTCATCAGCTGCGGCGTGTACGAATCACTCATCTACGAGAACCGCTCGCTGGTGCCGCTCCTCGACTCGACCGGCATGCAGGTGCGCTTCGTCGAAGCGCGCGATGGGCACAATTGGCAGAACTGGCGAGACCGGCTGCGGGAAGGGCTCTCGTGGTTGTTCCCCGGTCCTTTGATGTTCGTCTACGAATGAGGAGTCTCTCGTGGCTGAGTTGACGCGACGTATCGGTCTGTCGCTGGGCGCAGACCTCTGCTGGCCGCTGTGCTTCGAGCACCTCGTCAAGCGCCTCGACCTGCGCGTCCCCTGGAAGGGCGACACGCTGCGCTTCGAGGTCGAGCGCGTCACCATCGAGCCGTTCGACCTGCGCCAGCCGGTGAAATACGACGTGGTGGTCGACCGCTTGACCCACTGGCTCAACACCAGCCGCGAGTGGATCAAGAAGGGCATCTTGATGGACGGGTTGTACGTCTTCAACAACCCGTGGAGCGTGCAGTCGAACGAGAAGCACACCAGCTACGCGGCGATGATGAAGCTGGGCATGCCGATTCCCGAGACGTGGATGTTGCCCGCCAAGCAGTACGCGGCGGACAAGGTCGACGCGAAGGTGACGCTCAAGCGGTACGGCAAGCTCTTCGACCTCGCGAAGGTGGGGGAGCGCATCGGGTTCCCCTTCTTCATGAAGCCCTACGACGGCGGCGGTTGGCGCGCGGTGACGCGGGTGAAGAACGCCAAAGAGGCGTGGGCTGCCTACGACGAGAGCGGCGAAGCAGTGATGCACGTGCAGGCCTCGGTCGAAGGCTACGACTCGTTCGTTCGCACCATCGGGTTCGGGCCCCAGACGCGACAGGTGTCGTACGCACCCGACGCTCCGCTGCATGACCGGTACACCCAGAAGGTCGACTTCCTGCCGAAGGCCGAGGCCGACCACCTGCGCAAGGTGACGCTCACCATCAACGCCTTCTTCGGCTGGGACTTCAACTCGTGTGAGTCCTTGCGGAAGAATGGTGTCTGGCATCCCATCGACTTCGCCAACCCGTGCCCTGACTCCCAGGTGACGTCGCTGCACTTCCACTTCCCGTGGATGGTGAAGGCCTACCTGCGATGGACGCTCTTCTGCGCCGCCACCAAACGCCCGATGCGCAAGACGCTCGAGTGGGAGCCCTTCTACGAGGTGGCCGCGCTCGACCTGCCGTACGCCGAGAAGCTCGACCGCTACGCCGCCATCGCCGACCAGCGCTTCGAGACGGCGCGCTTCGAGGAGTTCTGCGGTACGCACCTCAAGCACCTCGACGCGGAGGCATACGAGTTCTTCGCGACGCCGGAAGCAAAAGAGGCCGTGCGCCAGAAGGTGGCCGCGCTCTTCCCCGCCCACGAGGTCGAGAAGTTCACCGAGCTGTTCTGGCAGCGCATTCAGGCGTGGCGGGCGGCCGGTTGTCCGTGATGTCTCATCAGGAGCTCCCGTGTTCTTGAAGTCTCGCTGGTACTCCCAACGCCTGGGGCAAGAGGCGACGCTGGCCCGCTGGGGCACCTTCGGCCAGCCCGTGCTCATCCTCCCGACGGCGGGCGGTGACGCGGAAGAGATCGAGCGCTTCCAGATGATGCGGGTGCTCGACCCGCTGCTCAAAGCCGGGCGCATCAAGGTGTACTCGTGTGACAGCGTCGGCGGGCGCGTGTGGTTCAACAGGGTCGGCAGCCCGGCCTACCGCATGAAGATGCAGGACCAGTTTCACCAGTACATTCGCGAAGAGGTCGTCCCCGCGATTCGCACCGACTGTCAGAACGCAGACCTTCCCATCTGGACGACGGGCGCCAGCATCGGCGCCTTTCACGCGGCCGCCCTCGTGTGCCGCTACCCCGACGTCTTCACGCGCGCGCTGCCGATGAGCGGCACCTTCAACCTGATGCGCTTCATCGAGGCCGACCACCCGACCGACGACTTCCGGCGTGCGTCGCCGCTGTACTTCGTGCCGCACCTCCACGGCCGACACCTCGAGCTGTTGCAGACCCGTTACATCCACATCGTCACGGGCGAAGGAAAGTGGGAGTCGCTGAAGGAGAGCTGGGGCCTGGGCAACGTGCTCGGGAGCAAGCGCATCCCCAACTACGTCGACTCGTGGGGCCCGAAGTGGGACCACGACTGGGTGACGTGGCGTGCGATGCTGCCGAAGTACCTCGACGAGTGGACGACGCCGAAGCCTGACTGACTGACGCACGCATCACGAAGAGGGAGCCGCTTTCCATGGCCGAGCTGGAGACGACGCAGCGCCACAAAGAAGTCGATGGCGAGCTGAACGGTGAGTCGCGCCGCGAGTACATGCAGATGTTGCTGTCCGAGCTGCGGGCGCTCGAGCGCATGGTGAAGGGTGGCGCGTTCGAGCGAGGGGTCTCTCGCATCGGCGCGGAGCAGGAGCTCTTCCTCGTCGACTCGGCGCTGCAGCCGACCGGCGCGGCGATGCCGCTGCTCGAGAAGCTGAAGGACCCGACGCGGTACACCACCGAGCTCGGCGCCTTCAACCTCGAGATGAACGCGTCGTCACAGCCCTTCGAAGGTGACGGGCTCGCGAAGCTCGAGGCCGAGCTGCACCAGCTCTACGCGCGCGTTCGGGAGCAGGGCGCGACGATGGGCGTGACGCCCGTCCTGGCCGGCATCCTGCCCACCATTCACAAGACGGACCTGGGCCTCGAGAACATGGTGCCCAAGCCGCGGTACCAGGCGCTCAACCGCGCCATGCAGCGCGCGCGCGGCGAGCACTTCGACTTCTCGATTCGCGGCATCGACGAGCTGGTGGTGAAGCACGACTCGGTGATGGTCGAGGCCACCTGCGCCAGCTTCCAGGTGCACCTGCAGCTGACCGAGCCCGAGCGCTTCGCGCAGATGTACAACCTGGCGCAGCTGCTGACGGCGCCGGTGCTGGCGGTCGGCACCAACTCTCCGCTGCTCTTCGGGCGCCGGCTGTGGAGCGAGACGCGCATCGCCGTCTTCGAGCAGAGCTGTGACATCCGCACGCCGGGGCTGCACCTGCGCGACTCCATCGGCCGCGTGTCGTTCGGCCGCAACTGGCTCAAGGGCAGCGTCGTCGACCTCTTCAAGGAGAACGTCTCGCGCTTCCGCCCGCTGGTGGGCACGCCGCGCGAAGAAGCCGATGGCCTCGAGGCGCTCGAGAAGGGCCTGGTGCCGTCGATGAAGGCGCTGCGCCTGCACTCAGGCACCGTCTACCGGTGGAATCGCCCGTGCTACGGCATGTCGGACAACGGCAAGCCGCACCTGCGCATCGAGCTGCGGTGTCTGCCCTCGGGCCCCACCATCGCCGACGAAGTGGCGAACGGCGCGTTCTGGCTCGGCCTGATGAACGAGCTCGGCGCCACCATCGAGGACGTGGCGGAGCGGCTGCAGTTCGACCACGCGCGCTCCAACCTGTACGCGGCGGCGCGGGATGGTCTGCGCGCTCGCTTCACGTGGCTCGACGGCGAAGAGGTGTTGGCGCAGCCCTTCATCCTCGACCGGCTGCTGCCGCTGGCGAAGGCCGGGCTCGAGCGCGCAAAGGTGAACGGGCCCGACATCGCCCGCTACATGGGCATCATCGAGAAGCGCACCCGCAGCCTGCACACCGGCTCGTCGTGGCAAATCAACTCGCTCACCGGAATGAAGGGCAGGGGAACTCCGGGTGCCCGTGCGACGGCGCTGGTGGCCGGCATGGTGGCGAGGCAGAAGGGCGACTCCGTCGTGGCCGACTGGGAGCTCGCAACCTTGAGTGAGAAAGACGCAGCCAGCACCGATTTCCAGAAGGTGTCGCAGTTGATGGTGAGCGACATCTACAGCGTCAGTCCGGACGACCCGGTCGAGTTGGTGAGCGAGTTGATGGCGTGGGAACGCGTGCGCTACGTGCCAGTGGAGGACGAGAAGGGCCGGCTCATCGGGCTCGTCTCGACCCGCGGCGTGATGCGGCACCTCACCGACGTCGCGCGCGGCGCCTCGGAGCGTGGCGGCGCCGTCTCGTCCATCATGAAGACCGACCTCGTCACCGTGACGCCCGACACCGCCACCACCGCCGCCGTCGCGTTGATGAAGCGGCACAAGGTGGGCGCGCTGCCCGTCGTCGTCGAAGGCCACCTCGTCGCGATGTTGACGGAGAACGAGTTCGTCGACGCGGCCACGCGGGTGCTGGGCGCGCAGAGCCCGACGCCGAGCGAAGACGTCGTGCCCTGATCAGTCCTCTCGGGGCAGCGCAGCGAAGATCCGGCCGCGACGCGAATCCTCGGTCGATGGATGCATTCAAGGCTGGGCTGGCTCCCCCGGGGACGACTGACGGAATCGGGTGTATCCGATACGCTGGGCCCTTTGGCTCGTGCTCGTCCGTCACACCATGCAGCGGGAACTTGTGGCCGAGCTTCTTCCCCTGGCATGGCCAAGAGTTCGTCGAGGGATCACATTTAAAAAACGTGGGGCGAAGGCACTCACTCCCGCGGCTCACACCCCGATACTTGATGACCATGCCCCACGTTCGAAGAACGACCACCACGACGCCGACCGCTCCGACGCGGCCGACGACGACACCCGCAGCCCCGACGACCCCACCGACGACGCCGGCACAGGGCTGGACCCCGTCGACCCCGTCGACGCCGACGCGACGACCGACGACCGGCCCGGGTGTCTCGCTCAACCCGACCGCGCCGCCCTCGACCGCGTCCACCCTGAAGAACCCGAAGCTGGCCGGAGACTCGGGGCTCGAGCAGGTCGCTCAGGGTCGCATGGACCTCGGCCCGGGCGCCCGCGGGGCCTCGGTGAAGAAGTTCCAGGAAGCGTTGATGGCGGCGGGGTTCCAACTGCCACGCTTCGGGGCCGACGGAGATTTCGGCAACGAGACGACGACGGCGTTGCGACGCTTTCAACAACAGAACAGCCTGCCCGCGACGGGGCGCCTCGACTCGAAGACCCTCGCTGCGCTGGACACCGCGCGTCCGAACTCCGCGCAGGACGTCCGCTTCCCCCGCTACGACGAGCTCTTCAAAGACGGCGTGATGAACACCACCATCGGTATCGGCTTCGATGAAGACGGCGCCCACCTCGGGCCGCTCCACGAGACGGTGCGTGGGCTGAACGACCGCGGCTACCGGCAGGTCGACCCGCGCGGCATGAACGACGACCAGCTCCGTCAGGCCGGGCTCGACCCCGCGCGCATCGACAAAGATGGCACCTACTTCGTCAAAGCGTTCAAACACGAAGGCAAGGACGTGAAAGCCGTCGTGCGGTTGATCACCCCTGACACGCCAGGCGCGAAGGACCGCTTCTCCAACGCCATGCGCGACGACGAGGTCGTCATCTACTCGGGCCACGGGCGCTACGGCTCGGGCCCCGACTTCGACCACAAGACCAACACGGCGGGGAACTACGTCATCGGCACGCCGACCTCGAACGCCGTCGCGCTGGGTCAGAACGACGTGGGCAAGCAGGGCGCGATGGGCAAGCAGTACCAGCTCGTCTTCTTCGACGGCTGCAACACCTACCGCTACCTCGACGAGATGCGCTCGCTCCCGAAGAACAAGAGCTCGGGCAACCTCGACATCATGGCGACGAACACCGAGCTCCCCTGGAGCACCAGCGGCGACGACGTGCTCGCGATGATGGATGGCCTCACCGGGGGAAAGAGCGTGAACCACATTCAGCAGGAGCTCGATCGCGTGAACGGCCACGTCGCGGGCCAGCCGAGCAAGTTCCGCCCCGACGGCTTCCAGGACAACTGAAGAGGAATGCGCGACATGGACACCCTGCGAAACCCCTCAGCCTCGAGGACCGAACACCTCGAAGCGGCGAAGCGGCTGGCCTCGTCGAAGGACCCGGCGGCGCTCGACGCGTTGTGCGGAGCGCTGGATACGAGAGATGAGGAGCTCCGGGAGGCCGCGCGAAGCTCGCTCGCGACCCTCGGTGGTGCGTCGGTGCTGGCGAGACGTGCGGCGGATCGTTCGGTCCCGGAGGACGCTCGCGTGCTCGCGCTGACCGGCCTGCGGTACTTCCGTGATGACGCAGACCTCGAAGGGCTGATCCGCCTCGCGAAAGAGCCCAGCGCAGCGATTCGCGCCCAGGCGACGCTCGCGCTCGCCGTCATCGGACCGACGAAGGTCGAGGCGGCGCTCGTCGAAGCGCTGCGTGATGGTGACGCGAAGGTGCGGTTCTACGCGGCCGATGGGTTGTCTTCGTCCACGAGCGCCGCGGCGAAGCAGGCGGTGTCGAAGCAGCTCGACAGCGAGACGGATGCGACGGTGCGGTTCGCGTTGATCACCGCTCGGAATCGCCAGTCTCCGGGCTGAGGTGCTGTCTGGCAGAAGTGGCCGAGTTGGATGTGGCGGCCGGTTCGCGCTGGTCCCCGCTCGAGCTCGTGGGGGCAGGGCCACCATCGTCTCGCTGCCGCCGGTGACCGCTCAAGGGGGCAGGTCGCACGCCTTCACGACGGTCTCCCATGGGTGTTTCGACCCAGCGCTTCAGTCTTTGCGGTCATAACGCTCCGTCCACGCGCCTGGGGTGCTCGTGATGGTCGCCCGGTTCCCATTCAACGTGACGACGGCCTCGCGTGTGCCGGCTCTTGCCGAGACCTCCACCACGGCGGCGCCGAGCGACAACTCCACCATCGACGTGCCAGTCACGCCCGACGTGAGGGCCGAGCGGCCGAGCCACAGCGCGGCGAGCCGCTCCTGCTGCGCCCGCGTGCCTGCAGTGTCGACCTGCAGTCGCATCGCGAAGACGACGCCGAGCGCGAGCAACGAGACAATCACCATCAGCAACAACAGAATCGTCGAGCCTCTCGCGGGTCTCATCGTGACGCTCCGAGGGGAATGATGACGGTGATGGGCAGGTCTTCCGGCAGCTGCGCGACGCGGACCTTCACGAGGGCGCCGGTGCGCGAGAGCTCCGTCACGTTGCGAACCAGCGCGCGCGTTCCCCCACACGCCTGTGGCGCTTCGCGGACGACTGACGAACCGACGAGCCGGTAGGAGACGGGAGAACACGCGCCCGTCCCTTCGAACGCGAGCCCCGTCGCCGGGAGCTGGCCGTTGCGCGCGTCGAGCCGGAGCTCCTCGCTCAGGTCGCGAACCTGTTCCGCCACCTCGAGCGTGGCGTTCGCCTTCTGGAAGTCGCCGGCGCCGATGCGGAAGAACATGAAGATGAGTGGAACGAGCACCACCAGCAGCGTGAAGACCACCGCCAATTCCACCATCGTGAAGCCGCGGCGCATCACTTCGCTCCCTTCGTGAAGACGGTGAGCTCGCGGGAGTTCGTCCGGCCCCGGCCCCACGTCACGCGAACGGTGACCATCCGACCAGCCGGGCTCCGCTCGATGCGCGCCTCGGGCAGCTGCGCCAACAGCGTCAGCTCCACCTCTGTGCTCGGCACTGCGCCGGCTGCGAGCGCCTCGGCCTCGAACTCGAGCACCTGTGTGGCGCGCTCCTGCTGCAGCCGCTCGGTCGCGCGCAGCCGTGCCGACGTTCCAGCCTGGAGCAGCCCCACTGTCACGATGCCGAGGATGGAGACGCTGATCATCGCCTCGATGAGCGTGAACCCTCGCGACGGCTTCACGCGACCTCCTTCGGTTTCACCCAGAGGTCGCCAGCCACCGCCCGCACCCGGCCGAGCCCGTGGCAGCGCACACACGACGCGGACACGTCATCACACGCCCGGGTCTCGAGCCGTTGATGCAGCACCGCCACCAGGGTCTGGTCGAGCAATGACGCCTCGAGCCCGAGGTCGAGCAGCCGCTGACGCGCTTCCGTCGCGGAGCCAGCGTGAAGACCAGCCAGCACGAGACGGCCTGTGTGCGCCGCACGAAGCGCGAGCCCGGCTTCGGCCGCCGTGCGGACTTCACCCACCGCCAACACGTCGACGTCCTGTCGCAGCGCCGCCACCAGGGCCACTTCTCCGGTCAACCCACGCTCGGGAGACAGCTCCATCTGGTCGACAGGCACCCCGGCGACGCGGAGCCGTTGCTCTACGGGGTCCTCGAGCGACAGGTGCGCGCCGTGCCGGTGCTTCGCGAGGTGGGCGAGGGCGGCGTAGAGCGTCGTCGTCTTTCCTCCACCGGAAGGCCCCGCGACGATGATGAGTCCCGAAGCGCTCTGGGTGAGCGCGTCGGCGAAGCGGCTGTGCACGTCGGCCGGCAACTCCAGGGCGTCGAGGGCCAGCAACCGTCCAAAGAGCCGCAACGCGATGCGCTCGCCAAGCGCGGTGGGAACGAACGACGCTCGCACGTCAGCCGTCACGCCGGGCCGTGGCACGCGGCCTTCCTGCACGAGGTCGAAGCGGTAGGGCAGGCAACCGGCGAGCGACTTGAGCGCCGCGGTCAATCGGCGGGCAACGGGTTGCGCGAGCGTGAGGAACGTCGAGAGCTCACCCAGGCGTCGCAGTCGGACGTCGACGTGGTCGAGCGAGGGCTCCAGGTGAACGTCAGACGCGTTGGCCTTCGTCGCGATGTCGAGCAGCGCACTGGCCGCGCGCAACGGCGCCCATGGACCCGCGAGGTACCGCGAGAATTCGGCCGCATCGGCAGACAGCACGCCCGTCACGCGCACGCCCGCGAGCACGTGCTGGGCCGAGGCCGCGAGCGCCGGCTCCACCGTCACGTGGCCCGCGCGGAGGTCGAGCCGACGGCCCTGCACCGCCACCACGTCGTCCCAGGCGTGGACGCGCGTCTGAAACAGGCTGCGTCGCTCGAAGGTGTCGTTGAGGTTCATCTCAGGCTCCCACGGTCGACGAGGCGGAGGCCGTCTGAGCACAGAGACCGGTGCGCCGCACGCAGGTGTCGTCGAGGTTCATCTCAGGCTCCCACCGTCAACGCTGCGGAGTACGTCATGAACCAGCTCGCGGCGACGGCCAGCAAGGCGAGCCCGGCGAACAGCAACGCGACGAGCTGAACGCCCTGCCCGCCCAGGCTCACGGCCCGCTTCGCGCTGATGCCGGCGTGCCGCGCGAGCGTTCTCGTCACCGGCCCACCGACGCCACGAGACGCCGCCGCAAACACGAGGCGCCCAGACGTCTCGTCGAAGAGCGCGTTGGCTCCCGGGGCACGACCCGCGGAGAGCGCTGCAGCCACGTCGAGGGACGCGCGGCGAAGGGCGTCGTCGTTCGCGAGCTCGGCCGCGGCCTCGAAGGCGCGGTGCATCGGAACACCGTCTTCCGCGAGCACGGCGACGGCCTCGAGCGTCAGCACCCGATGGACGCCTCGCACCACCCAGCGCAGCGGTGAGAACGGCACCTCGAGCGCGACCGAGACGACGAGCAGCACCAGCATCACCACCGCGAAGAGGAACGACGCCGGCATCAACCGCTCGTTCAGCACGGTGGAGACGTCGGCCGAGAAGGTGCGCATCGCAGGCGCCGCGAAGAGCTGCGTGACGAGCGCCGCGAGCACCACCGTGAGCAGCACCACCGCCGGGTAGGCCGCCATCGAGCGCAGCGCACGTCGCTGGGACGAGACCTTCGCGATGGGCGTGAGCAGCCGGTCGGTCACCGTGAGCGCATCGCCAGGCTTCGCGACCTCGAGCAGCTTCGGCAGCCCTCCGGCGCTGGCCACCTGAGAAAGCGCGACGTGCACCTCGGTGCCACCTCGCAACGCCTGCGCGAGGGCGTCGGCTCGGGCGGCGTCGAGCCCGAGCGGATGGTCGGCGTGACGCAGCGTCGTCAGTCTGCTCGTCAGCGCGTCGATGGTGCTCACTGGATGGACCCCGGGACGTGCGAGATGGCGACGAGGACGGCCCGCAACATCCACGCTGCCTCGAGGACGAGCAGCCCGACGGCCACGAAGCGAAAACTGGCGAGGAAGCGGCGCATCGAGGCTTCGGCGCGCGAGGCGAACGACGTCGCGACGGAGCGCAGGTCCTCCGCCATGACGACGTGGCCGCCAGTGAAGGCGAGACGGGGCTCGGAGGAGAGCCACGCAGCGACGACGTCGGCCGGAGCCTTCGACTCGATGAGCGAGGCGACCACCGCAGCGTGTCTCGCCAGCGCGAGGTCACGGTTCCAGGGAGAACGTCTCCACCAGAGCGACGACCACGCCGCGAGCCACACCACGAGCTGCAGGGGAATGAAAAGGACCAACGCATCGCGCGGATCCGCAATCGCCGAGTGACCCATCGTCGCGAACACCGGCATCACCTTCGCGCCCAGAATTGCGCCGACGATGAGCTGCACGAAGCCCACCGCCAGACAGAAGCTCCCGAGGACGGCGAGGCCCAGCCCGAGCGACCTCGTCGAAGGCAGACGCTCCACCGCGACCCGCGCCATGGGCAGCGCGCCTGGCCAGTCACCGGCGGCCCGCGCGACGAGCGTGGGCGCCCCCAGCGCCGTCACCGCGTCGCGCAGTCGGCCCGCGTCGGCGAGCGCCGCTGCCCGCGAGAACACCTCGTGGCGGGTCGTGACGCTCAAGGCTTTCAAGTCGGTGGCGACGTTCCGGCCTGCCGCGGCGGCGCCTTCGACGACGAGCAACCCGAGTCGTTGGGGCGTCACTTGACCGGCCCGCAGAAGTCGCAGGGGACCGCGGGCAGGAACATCGCGGCGACGGAGGCCGCGACGAAGAACGCCGTGAAGAGCACGATGACGACGAGGGCGAAGGACAACCACCAGGGGCCCTCCGTCGCGAGGCGTCCACCCTGGGTTCGCAGCTCGAAGGCCAGTCGACGGGCGCCTTCCGCTGCTCCAGACGACGCCATCTCGTGTCGAAGGAAGGCCTGCTCCGTCGACTCGAGCCGCAGAATGGGGCTGCCGTGGAGCTGCTGCGCTTTCGGGTCGATGAGCGCGAGCGCGCTGGCCTCGTTGACGCCGGCGTCGACCGCACTCGCGAACTGGAACAGCAGGCTCGAGGCGCGCAGCTCCCGCCACCCCGAGACGCTGTCGAAGCGCATGCGCCAGACGATGACGATGGCCGCGGCGAGCAGTACGGGCGCGAGAACCGTGATGGGGCCGGCGAGGTCGAAGAAGAGCTGCGTCGGCGCCGGGAGCGCCAAGCCGAAGTCCTCGAACATCGGGCCAAAGGAGGTGACGAGCGAGCCGGTGACGCTCACCAACACCAACGTGCAGAGACAGAGCACGAGCGTCACTCCGGCGCGCACCGTCGTCGTCGAGACTCGCGCCTCGTCGTCGGCCTCGATGGCTTCGGCGAGCTGGTCGAGCACCGCCGCTGACGCCGCGTCACCCCGGGTGAGCGTCGCGACGAGCAGGTCGGGTGAGTTGGCCGACGCTCCAGCACGGACCGACGCGAGCGCCGTCTGCAGCCGGGCCTTCAACGCCGACGTCGGCAGCTCGGTCTGCACGAAGTCGAGCGCGTCTCCGAGACTCCAGCTGGCGCGCCGAAGCCCGGCGAGCTGCCGAACGACGACGGCCTCGAGTGCTGCGCTCATTCGAGCTCGTTCTCCGAGGTGATGACGAGGTCGTTCGACTGCAGCCTGAACGTCGACGTCACGCCATCACCGTCGAGGTCTCCTTCCGCGATGGCCTCGAAGCCCGCCGGCGTCAGCTTGACCTGATACCGAAAACGACTGCGCTCGCTGCTGCTCAACCCAAGCGCCTTCCAACAGGCACGCTCGGGCGCGGGCCTCGCCACCTTCGGAACGTCTTCGGCAGCTCCGGGAAGACACTCGAGAAACGCTCCGTGGTCTCTTCGCCAGGTCGACTCAGCGTGCGCGACGGCCATCAGCATCGACCGGGCTTCACTCGTCTGCACCCGCAGCCAGACGAGGTGGTACCCGGGAATGGTGGCGGCCGCGAGGAACGTGATGATGGTGAGGACGAACGCCAGCTCGATGAGCGTGAAGCCTCGACGGTTCATGGAAGTACCCTCTCGAAAGAAACTTGAGCGTGCCTGAACGGTCGCGTCAACGCTTCGAGACGGGACTCACGGCGCCTCAGCGCCACCACTCGCGCACGGCTTCGGCGAATGGCCCTGCGAGCCTGGCGCACTCGGCGTCACCGATGCGCATCTCGGCGAACGGCGTCCACGGCACGGCGAGCAGGTCGCGGCGAACTTCGACGCACAACACCCGGCCCGGCCACTTCGTCACGTGGCCGTGCGCGAGGGTGCTCGGGTGCATCGGGTAGCTCTCTCCATCGGAGAGCGGCACGGCGATGGACCCGAGCGCTGCCTTCAGCGTCGACACCACCTTCACCGGAGCGAGCGACACGCCCTCGAGCGTCTTGTGAATGACGTCGACCTCGGGGCGCAGCGGCCAGGTCGGCTCCTGCTCGGGCGTGTACGCGGCGCGCAGCGACTTCACGATGTCGAGGTCGACCTCGACGCCCACCGAGCGCGGCGCGTAGGTGTGGAGCAGGACCATCGCTCCGCCCTTCGGCATCACCTCGGCCACCGCGTCGTCGACGGCCTGCACGTAGGCGCGGTAGCGCGAGAGCAGCAGCTCCCGGTCGGCCTCGGTCGACACCCACGGCATCAGGCCGGGCGTCACCTTGCCCTCCTTGAACTCGGCCGGGTTCGCGTCAATGCGACGGTTGCAGTCGATGAAGGTTCGCGGAATGCGACAGCGCAGGATGGCGACGGACTTCGTGGGGTCGAGCTTCACGAAGCGGTGCGCGAGGGCGACGGCGAGCTCTGGCGCTCCGGCGTCGGTGTTCACGTGGAAGAAGTCGCTCAAGCCCTCGGGGAGCGGACTCGTCAGCGCGTCCTTGACGGCATCGAAGTCGGCAGTGCGCGTGGCGCCGTGTGGAATCTCGATGATCAGATCAGGCGTGGCGGCGGCGGCGAGGCCGTTGATGCGGAGGACGTCGACCACGTTCGTCATGGACTGCGGTGCGGGCATGAAGGCTTCATACCGCCAGACGGAGACGCTCCATGACGTTCCGTACCGGCCCCAGCTCGAGGTTGGGGCCGCTCGAGCCGGGCGGAGGCGCTTTCGGTCAGGTCGTCACCCAGAGGGTTTCCGAACATCGGCTGTTCCGCCACGGGGTCGACCTCTTCCGGCCGGGCCGAGGCGCGGGAGCGCTTTCCGAAACACGTCCCTCGCGGGACACGGGGCGCATCGAAGTTGACGCGTTTTCACGTCAACCGCGTGCTCACTGGAGTCCCGGAAGAGACGTGTTCCGGGGAGCGCCCGCCTGCGAGTGAGCACGGACTTCGCCCATTCCCCTGGCCCTCGCGCCTCGAGGCTTTGCACGCACCTTCACAACGACCTCACCTCAGGCTTCTTCCGCCAGTCATGGTTCGCAGGCGCATTCTCGCGAACTGGAGCATCGACGCCGCGACTGCGGAGGCGCTGCTCCCCACGCCGCTCAAGCCCAGGCTCCAGGGTGGCGCCGCTCCACGTCACCGCGGCGCAGTCGTCGTTCTTCGGCGACCCCACGAAGTTCCCCGAAGGCACGGCCACGTTCGACCACGCCATCGTGATGAGAGACCTCGCGCATCACTGGCGGTCGCTCCCGGACCTCGCGGTCGGTGAACGGTCGGGCTCGTGAAGCTCGTGTTTCTCCCGTCAATCGGCCTGCGTGCGGGTCCCTCGGCGCGGTGTCCGGAAGCGTTCAGGCATGGCGCGAACGCGCGTCCAGGTACCGACCGAGCAACTCCAGCACCTCGTCGACGAAGCGCTCCTCGTGGAGCACCCGCGCATCGTCGAGGACGGCGGCCTGTTTGATGGCCTCGATGCACGTCACCACGAGGTGGGCGGCGAGGTCGGGGTTCTTCGAGCGCAGCTCCCGCCGGCGCGCGCGAAAGAGCCGCTTCAGGTGTTCCGTCACGTTCGCGCGGAGCGCCATCATCGGGTTGACCTGGTCGAGCTCGGGGACGTGAATCAGCAGGGCGCGATGGAGTGCCGGGTCCTCGTCATGGACCGAGAAGAAGGCCCGGACGAGCTGCTCGACGGCCGGCATCAGCCGAAGCGTTTCGCCGCGCAGCAACGCCTCACTCAACGCGAGCCGAACCCGCTCGAGGTAGTCGGCGAAGACCTTCGCGACGAGCGCCTCCTTGGAGGGGAAGTACTGGTACAGCGAGGCAATGTTGACGCCCGCGACCTGTGCGATGCGGTTGGTGCTCGCCCGGTCGTAGCCCTCCCGAACGAGCACTCGCGCGGTCGCTTCGAGGAGCACCTGGACGGTCGCGCGTGCCCGCTCCTGAGACGGCTGGCGCCTGGGCCGGGTATCAGCGCGTCGGGGCATACGGCCAAAGTAAGTGAATACTGATTTCTTGTCTTCCTGCCCCGGGCAGCTCCTCGCGAACGACGGGAAAGCCGGAACGCAAGCTGCCAAAACACAAGCGATTGCTTATGTTCATTCCATGTCTTCGACTTCGAGCGCAGGTGCAGCCCGGTCGGTCCTGGTCTTCGGCGTCTACATGCTGGGGCAGGGGGCGATCCTCGTGACGGTCCCCAATCTGCTCCTCGAGCCCCTCGGCCTCGGCCATTCGGTGGAGGTGTGGCCGCGCATCGTCGGCGTCGCGCTCCTCGTGCTGGGGCTCTATTACGTGCTCGCCGCGAGAATCGGCCTGGTGCCGTTCTTCCGCTTCACGGTCCTCGGAAGGGCGCTGCAGTTGGTCGTCTTCCTGGGCTTTGTCGTTGCGGGCGTAGCGTCGTGGCGAGTCCTCCCGACGTCCGTCTTCGAAGCCGCATCGGCTGTGTGGACGTTCATCGAACTGCGCCGTGCCGGCTTGTGGGGCCCCCTCACCACGGCGTGAACCCGAAGCATGTCCGGCAAGCGTGACGTGCCGGGAGGTCGGCGGGCGAGGCGCTCGACCGCTCCAGGACCTGCCCGCGACGCGAAAGAGTCGACCGTGGCCGGCAGCGCGATGGGCTGAGCGCCGTTTCACCTGGAGCGCCTTCGTGCATCGCGACACTCCACGGGAAGACACCGTCGTCGCCGAGTCTCTGTCTGTCCTCGCCGTGCAGGGAGAAGCCGTGCGCAACCGCCATGCCAGCGTGAAGAACGACCCCCGCAGGACGCGGTGCTCCTCAGTCGCGCAGCTCGACGTTCAACACACCCGTGACGCCGTGGCGCTCGATGGTGAGCGACGCGCTGCCACGCCTGGTCGCCGCGTCCCAGGCCTCGAGCGCTTTCTGCGCAGAGTCGAGCCCGACGCCGCTGACCGAGAGCACCACGTCGCCATCGCAGACACCAACCCTGTCGGCAGGTCCGCCCGCGCGCACGCCGAACACCTTGAAGCCGCGAACGGCACCACGAGCGAAGAAGGGAACGAAGTTCGCCCCCGGTTCGACGCGGCTGCCCACGTCGCTGCGCTTCACGAGCACAGTGTTCCCTTTGAGCGGCCCGCAGGCGTCGTCACCACGCGCGGGTGGGACGTCAGCGCTCAGGTTCGTCGTTTCGATGATGTCGTCGTGCGGGCTCCCATCGTCAGAACCCGGCGAGCGCACCTCGATGATGTCAGTGCCGGCCGAGAGCACGAAGGCGTTGCTCCACGCATCGAGCCGCTGTGGCTCAGGCAGCGAGAGGTCCTCCATCCGCACCGGGAACCCGGGGCGCTTCTCCTTCGCCTGACGCGCGAGCTCGACGATGGCCTTCGCCCGTCGGTGCGTCGTCAGCACCTTCAGCGGCGTCAGGACTCGCAGCACGCCGGACACCTCGAGGTGGAGCGGGTGTTCGGCATCGAGGGCCTTCAAGGCCGCCCGCTGCTCGGGCGTCAGTGAACCCCAGACGACGGCGCCTTCAGTTTCGAGGTTTCGGAGCTCGTCATTCGCGCCATCGACCAGCTTCGACAGCTTCGCGCGCAGCAGCTCGCGCTGAACCCAGAAGGCGACCTTCGAGAGCGGGTCGGCCTGTTGCCCGCCGAGCTGCTCGAGGTACTCGTCGACGCTCGCCGCGGCGTGGGCGCTGGCCTCGCGGCTCCGGTGCTCGGTGATGAAGTGGCCCAGCACGTCGGCGAACTGCTCGCTCGAGAGCGCCACCGCCTCGAGGCGCCTGGCCGTCTCGTCGAACTCGGCCTGCGGCACGTCGTCGAGCGAGGGCAGGTAGCGCAGACAGGGAGGCGGACCGACGTGGAACCTCGCCGCCATCGCCGCGGGCTCGACCGACTTCGCGCTCTCGGTGAGCTGCCTGCGGCGGAAGTGGGTACGTACCAGGGCGACCGCTCCCGCGAGAACGAACACCACGAGCAGGAGGACGGCCGGCCGCTTCAACATGTCGTCACGGCTTCGCGGCGATTTGGTTCGCCACAGCCGCTGCGCCTGCCTTCGCTGCCGCCTCGTCGAGGTAGCGCGGAGGCTCGGCGAACGAGAGGTCGTCCTTGAAGCGATAGAGCCGCGGCATGCCGGTGGGAATATTGAGCTCGACGATGTCTGCGTCGGCGATGCACTCGAGGTGCTTCACGAGGGCTCGCAACGAGTTGCCGTGCGCGACGATGATGACGCTCTGGCCTGCGCGCAGCTGCGGCACCACGACGTCGTACCAATACGGCAACACGCGAGCGACGACGTCCTTGAGGCACTCGGCGGTGGGCAGCGCGTCCGGTGCGAGCGCGCGGTAGCGCTGGTCGTTGGCCGGGTGGAACTCGTGGTCCCGCTTCACCGGAGGCGGCGGCACGTCATAGCTGCGGCGCCACAGCTGCACCTGGTCTTTGCCGAACTGCTGCACCATCTCGACCTTGTCCTTGCCCTGCAGGTCTCCGTAGTGCCGCTCGTTGAGGCGCCAGGAGCGGTTCACCGGCAACCACACCTGCCCCAGCGTCTCGAGCGCGAGGTTGGCGGTGCGCACGGCGCGCGAGAGGACCGAGGTGTGGCTCGTGTCGAACCAGAGCCCGGCCTTCTTCATCAGCTCACCCGCGTTGCGGGCTTCCTTCTCGCCCTGCGCCGTCAGGTCGACGTCGACCCAACCGGTGAAGAGGTTCTTCTCGTTCCAGCTGCTCTGTCCGTGACGCACGATGCACAGGGTTGATGGCATGGCCGCGCGTTGTAGCAGAGCAGCGCAGGCCGTCAGCGCTTCCGAGCGCGTCACGGTCTTTCGGGTCCGTCGGGTCCATCACGCGTCCCTGTGGCACTCGACGCGCGGCTCTGGTTCGGTCTCGCCCATGCGCTCTCTGCTGCTGCTCGCCGTGTTGTCCGGCTGCTCATCCATCGCCGTGTCGATGGCTCCGAAGAAACAGAACACACCCGACGACCGCGAGTTCGCGAAGGTCACCACGGAGGAGTTCTGGAAGGCCTTCCACGGGGGCCAGTACGACGCCATCGGCCCGCTGCTCGAGAAGCACAAGCAGGTGTACCTGACGCATCCCTACGACGCGTCCATCGCGGCGCACACCGGCTTCCTGCACATGTGGCGCATCGCCGAGAGCGCCCGAAACCCCGAGCTCGCCGCGTCCATCACCGACGACATGTCGATGGCGCGCGTCTACTTCCACGACGCGGTGCAGTTGGAGCCGAAGTGGGCGTTGGTGCGCGGCTTCTATGCGTCGACCGTGCTCGGTGAGGGGGCCATTCACAAGAACGAGGCCCAGCTCCGCGAGGGCTACTTCGCGCTGGAGGACGCGGTCGACCTCTGGCCCGAGCTCAACCTCTTCACCAAGGCCATCATGCTGGCGCAGACGAAGTACGACTCTCCACAGTACGCGCAGGCCGTCGACGCGTTCTGGAGGAACGTCGAGGTGTGCGCTGGCGGAAGACCCGACCGGAAGAACCCCGACCTCTCGCTCGCCGCCCGCCCCGACCTGAGCGACCCGAAGAAGGCCATCTGCGCCAATACCTGGAAGGCGCCGTTCAACTTCGAAGGCGCGATGCTCGTCTTCGGAGACCTGCTCGTGAAGCAGGGCGAGGTCGAGCCGGCGAAGAAGGTGTACGCGGCCGCGAAGCAGTCAGCGACGTACGCCCAGTGGCCGTACCGCGAGCTGCTCGAGTCACGCCTCGCTCACGCGGCCGAGAACGTCGAGCCCTTCCGCGTCGAGCCTCGCGAACAGCCCGCGCTGGACAAGAAGTTCGTCACCGGCTCGGCCTTCACCTGCACCGTCTGCCATCAGAAGGAAGGCCGCGTGGCCTCGAACCCGTAGCGCCACGAGACGGGGCGCTGAACCTGCGAGCCGACCGGCTTCGCTCGCGGCAGTGTCGACTCCATCGTGAAGGCAAGGAGTAAACGGTCGCTCTCGAGAGCCATCGATGGGTCGTCACGCGAGGAGTGTCCCAGGCCAACGCCGTGACATTGTTGGGCATCTATTCAGTGAATTCAACAGCTTCCCCGGTGTGCGTTTAATCGCACAACGTAGGACAACGCTCGGCGATAACCCATCAACTGAGGCACGTCATGAAGACACAGACGACGATGTGGGCAGCGGTGTTGGTGGTGGGGTGCGGGGTGGGGCCCGAGGCGCTCGTCGACGACGGCGTGTTGGTGGACGAGGCCGACGCGACCGCCGAGACGTCACAAGACGTGAAGGCAGACGTGTTGACGGTCGTGCCCATCGAGCTCGACCTCGCGACGGGGAACGTCGACGGCCGCCTCGCGCGGGTCCTCACCACCCCCACGGCCGCGAAGGCGCTGCTGGGCCCGACCCTTCCGTCCATCACCTTCAGCCGCAACTGGCTCATCGCCTACCGCCCCGAGGGCAAGACGCCGAGCGCGCGCGTGCAGGTGACGCGTGCCCAGTTGAGTTCGACAGGCACGACGTTGTCGCTCTGGGCCACCGTCACGGAGCCCGGCGCAGGCTGTCGGGCGTGGAGGCCCAACGAACTCTCCGTGGTGCGCGTTCCGAGTCGCGCGAAGGCGCCCACCTCGATTCGGGTGTACCTCACGCGTGAGACGTTCGACTGCGGCATCACGGCGGTCGGACCGGCCTGCACCCAGACTCCGGTTGGCCCCAATCGCGCGCCCTGCCCTGCCGCCACCCCGTTCTGCCTCGGCATGACCGAGCGACCCGATGGCTCGTTCACTTCGGGCACCTGCGTGAAGTTCGCGGCCTACCAGGGCATCAGCAACGCCTGCACGACGGACGCGGCGTGTGGCATCGGCGGCATCTGCGCGGGCCTCTCGACGTCTCCCGAGGGGCTCTGCCAGGCCGCGTGGATGCGCGGCACGTACTCGGTGCCCGAGGCCGGCCAGCTCTCGGCGCCGCTGCCGCGTGATGGCTCCTGGTACCGGCTCGTCGTTCCCGTCATCGGCCAGGCCACGGTGCCGATGGACGCGTGGCTGCAGGTGTTCGTCGACGGCTCCGCGGCCAACGCGCGCGTTCGGCTGTCCAATCCGTCTGGCACCGTCTCATCGACCCTCGTGGTGGTTGGCGGCGGAGTGCGGATTCCCGTCGCCGTACCGGGCGACGAGTCGATTGGCGGCGCGTGGACGGTCGAAGCCCAGGATGTCGGAACGTCAGGCGCGCCGGCCGTGCTTCGCGGTGTGCGGCTGTCGGTCACCAGCCGCTGGGACTGACCCAACACCTGACCCCGGAGTCGTCATGGCGTTCCTGCCCTTCTTTCGAAGTCGAGCAGGAGGTGCCCCGTGAAGAGCGGCGCCGTGGAGTCGCTCGACACTGCGCTCGGGAAGCCGGGACACCGTCGACCTCGCGAGAGCCTCGAGGGCTGATCAGCTCAGCACAATCCACAGCACCAGCATCACGATGAACACCGAGCCACCGCCAATCGCGACGAAGACCCAGGCTGGCGTGTTCGCGTCGATGAGGGTCCATCGGCGCACCGGGGAGCGGGCAGCCGCGTCGAACGTACTGGGAATGGCGAGCTCGGGCGCGCTCGGGTCGGTCTGCGCTTCCGGGACGGGGTTCAACGCCAACAGCGTCCTCGACGAGTCGCTGCTCGACGCCGGGGTGGCGTGGGACACGCCAGACAGCGTCGGTTGAGAGTCCGCCGGCACCGACTCGAGCCCGACGAGCGTCTTCGCAGACTCCGCGGTCTTCGATGGAACATCGACCGCGACCGGCGTCTCGAGCTGGGTCCGCTTCGACGACGAAGTCTCTCGCGCAGGCTCCGAGGTGGTGGGCACACCAACGTCGGTCTGCTTTGCAGCAGCTGCCTCGAGTGAACGATTCCCGGAAACCCTCTGCTCATCATCATCGGCGAAGCGAGCCAGCAGGCGGCGTGCGATGGCGTTCGGCGACTCGGCCTGGGTGGACTCGGGCGCATCGTCGACGACACCCTGACGACCGGAGTCACCCTTCTTCGACGCCCGACGCGCCGCCGTCGGCGACGACGAGACGGGGACCTGCACCACCATCGTCGCCGAGACGGCTGCGGCCTCGGACAGCTGCTCCATGAACTGCGAGACCGACTGCTGGCGGTCGATGGGGTTCTTCTTGAGCGCGTGGAGCAGCACGCTCGACACCCCCTCGGGAATCGACGGGTCGAGCTCGTTCGGGGGCGTGGGCGGCTTCTCGAGGTGCGCGAGCAGCGAAGCGTGTGCGTCGGTCTCGACGAATGGGCGCTTGCCTGCGAGCACCTCGGTCAGCACGACCGCGAGTGTGTAGAGGTCCGAGCGCGCGTCGACGGTACCGGCGATGGCCTGCTCCGGCGACATGTAGAACGGGCTGCCCAGCGCGACGCCCGGCCTCGTCAACCCGGTGTCGTGCGAGCGAATCAGTCCAAAGTCGAGCAACGTGACGTGGCCGTCGTCCGAGACGATGACGTTGCCGGGCTTCAGGTCGCGGTGCACGTAGCCCTGCGAGTGGAGCGCCGTCAGCGCGGCCGTCATCTGCTTGAAGAGCGGCATCGCCTCGGTGAGCGGCAGCTTCGTGCGGTCCTTGATGAGCTTCGCGAGCGTTCGCCCGGTGACGTGCTTCATCACCAGGAAGGGCACCTCACCATCGCGCTCGACGCCATACAACGTGACGAGGTTCGGGTGGTCGACCTTCGCCATCACCCGCGCTTCCTGTTCGAAGCGCGCGCGGTACTCGGTCTCTGCGGCCAACGCGGGCAGCAGGAACTTCAACGCGACGGGCCGGTCCACCGAGAGGTCCGTGGCGAGATAGACGGTGCCCATTCCACCCGCGCCGAGCTTCTTCTCGATGCGCCACTTGCCCGAGATGGTGCGCCCGATGAAGGTGTCATCGAAGGCGACGGGCGCTCTTCCAGCATTCATCGGTGACGTCATCGGTATCGACCCAACCTCCCGATCGCGAGGGCGGCGCACCCTGCCATCGCGACGAGGAAGGACGAACCCGGCCGAAGCGAACGAAACGCCAGCGTGACAAGAGACTGTGCAGCGCCGGACCCCGGCGTCATTGGGTCGGTAGCTCTGGCACGTTGAGTTTCAGGCTCACCTTCTTCGCTGACGACGCCTGCACCGAGAGCCGGCGCTTGATGCCGTCGGGTCCCACGATGGTGAGCATGTGCGTGCCTGCTGGAAGACTGAAGGACACGACGGCTCCTGCACCGAGCTGGTCCTTGTCCTTGAAGACGGTCGCGCCCTCGGGGAGCAGCGCGAGGAAGACCTCGCCACTCCCCGATGCAGCAGGTGGGGACTTCGGCCGAACGCGCGGCTCGACGGTCCTGGAGTCCGGCGTCGTCCTGGTCAGCTGAGGGAGGGCGATGGGCTCGGAATCCGCGCCCGGTCGGTCATCGTCTGGCGGGCGCGAGTCGGCTCCAGGAATCGCTCCCGGAGTGACGGACAGGCCCGTTCCCTTCGTGGGTTCCGTCGGGCCACCTCCCTCGGTTCCTTCCTCGGGTTCACCGTCCCACATCACCAGCCCACTCGAGCTGACGCGCTTCTCCTTGAAGACGACACGGTTCGCGATGCCGAGCGCGAGCAACACCAGCAGTCCGATGATCAACGGGCCGCCCCACGTACGCTTCGGTCGGTGCACCTCGGCGCCGGCGGCGACCTGGTCGACGCGAATCGCCAGCTCGAGCAGCTTCTCGTCCTCAGCCGAGGTCTCCTTCTGTTTCTTCGGACCCGCCTTCAACCGGCGCTTCACCGGCTTGAGCACCGGCTGCGACATCGCGCTCTCTTGAATCGACTTCGCGAGCTGCCGCACCTCGATCTCCGATGTCTCCTTCGACTTCGAGAGCTCGAAGAGCTTGCGGGTCTGCTCGATGCGCTCGGTGAACAGCTCGCGCATGAACTGAGAACGCTCCTCGGTATCGAAGACGAGGTCGGCGCAGCGCGTGGTGATGGCCCTGGAGAACTCGCGCGCCGAAGGCCAACGGTCGGCTGGCTCCCTGGCGAGCGCGCGCATGATGACGTCGGCGAGTTTCGTTGGCACGACGGGCTCGACGTCGTCGGGTCGCTCGACCTTGCCCTCGAGGATGAGCTTCATCTCGGCGAGCTCGGTGTCGGCGGCGAACAGTCGTTGGCCCGTCACCATCTCCCAGGCCACCACGCCGAGTGAGAACACGTCACTTCGACCGTCGACGGGCTTTGCGGTCACCTGCTCGGGCGACATGTACCCAGCGGTGCCCTTCACCGTGCCGACCTTCGTTCGAGAGAGCGTACCCGCGGCCTTCGCGATACCGAAGTCGAGCAGCTTCGTCTGCCCGTCCCAGCCCACCATGATGTTCTTCTGCGCGACATCGCGGTGCACCACCGGGTAGGGCTCACCCGACGGCTTCACGTAGGTGTGCGCGTAGTGCAGCGCCAAAGCGCAGTCGTTCACCACCGAGACCGAGAACCCCAGCGGCAGGACGTGCTGCTGCTTCGCGCACATCGAGACAACCTGGTTGAGGTTCTGCCCGGGGATGAACTCCATCACCACGTACAACCCCTCTTCGTCTTCCCCGAGGTCGTAGACCTGCGCGATGTTCGGGTGCGTGAAGCCAGCGGTGATCCGCGCTTCATCGAGAAACATGCGCATGAACGTCTCGTTACGAGACGCATCAGGCAGGATGCGCTTGATGACGACGTGCTTCTGGAAGCCACCTGGACCCACCGTCGTGCCGAGGAAGAGCTCGGCCATGCCACCAGAGGTGAGCGGCGTCAGCAGCTCGTACTTCCCGACCCGGTCCCCGCGTGCCGGCAGTGCCATTTGGCCTGAAGCTTACCCCCTGCGCTTCATTTCTGGCTGTGGGCTCGCTGTGGAGACCGTTCGGAAAGGAGTCGTCAGACTTCCATGGCGTGTGGGAAAGAGACCTGCACCTGCACCCGATGTGGGGACCTTGGGAAAGCGAGGGGGCTTCTCCACAGCCCCGTGTTCCTGAAGCCCCTGAAACACTTCATGTTTCATGGTCTCCACAGGAGAAGTCGACCCTACTGCTTCGACGATTGATCTAAAGATCATATCAACACAGTGGAAGCAGAGCGCTGGCACGGGGCTCGTAACGCCCGAAGCCGAATGACAGAATCGTGTCAGGTGCCTCATTGCGCTCCTCGGTGTTCGACCCCTGGTCGGCTCATGCTGTCCGCGATGGTCGTGTTCCTGGGGGGGAGTTGCAAGGACCAGAAGCTCGAGCAGACGACGAGTCAGCTGCGTTTCGCGACGGACCAGGTGCGCTTCGAGCCGGTCTTCGCGGATCAGCAACCGCGGCGTCTGACGGTCGGAATCATCAACGACGGCCGGGCCTCGGCGACGGTGGTCTGGCAGGAGCCAGACGCACCCATCTCGTTGGTCGACGCGCCCGACCTGCTTCCGCCCGGCGAGACCATGCTGACGCTCGAGTTCGTCCCACGGGTGCCTGGCAGGTTGTCGCGCACGCTGGCGGTGAGCACCGCTGATCAGCGTCCCATCCTGTTGGCCATCGATGCCACAGCGCGGGTGATTCCACCCTGCACCCCGTCGTCGACCTGCTCCACTGCCACCTTCGACGTCATGTTGCAGAAGTGCGTGGAGACGACCGCCGCCGACGGAACGTCGTGCGACGCCGAGAGCGCCTGCATTGTCTCTGCGACCTGTCAGGCCGGCCGCTGCGTCGGCGCGCCGAAGCGCTGCGATGACGGAAACCAATGCACCATCGACGTCTGCAACGCGACGCTCGGCTGCGAGTTCCTGCCTGCGCCGCCCTGCCCTGGTGATGGCAAGTGCATGGAGGGCGTGTGCGACCCGATCAAGGGCTGTGGGTTGACGCCCGCGGCTGATGGCACGACGTGTGGAACCCTGCAGACATGTCGGGCTGCGGAGATCTGCCTCGAGGGGGCGTGCGTGGTGCGAGACCCTCCAGATGGCTACGTCTGCGCGCAGGCATCACCTTGTCAGGACCGCGGCGTGTGCGTTGCCGACCTCTGCGTGAGGCCGCCTGCGTCTGCCCTGGTGCCGCGATGGAGCTTCGACAGCTCCACAGCCGACGCCGGCGCGCCCGTGCAGTTGCATGACTTCGTCATGGAGCCCAACGGTGACATGACGCTCGGCGGTTTCTTCCAGACGCCTGTCGTCCTTCGCGCGAACACCGACCACCCGAGACCGACACCGCTGGGAGTCTCGAGGCGCTGCGTTCTGTGGGGGCCCCGCCTGGTGTGCGCCGACTATCCCGCGAGCCCGAACGGACGCGTCACGGCCATCGACCCGGCGACCGGCGCGTCATTGTGGACGTTCGACGTTCGTACGGCTCGGCCTGACTTCTTGATGATCGCCTCGCAGATCTTCCTCGCGCGCCTCGTGGTGCAGGGGAGCGACCGCATGGCCGCGCTCTTCGAGGCCTACCCGAACACCACCGGCAGTACGACGGTCAGCACCCAGTGCCGTCGGTACTTCCTCGTCACGCTCGATGCACGCGGCCAGTTGATCAACGGGCAACGCGTTCAGGACCCGTTGCTCGAGGCCTGCAATCACCCGCACCCGTACGGTGTCGTGGCAGACGCGGTCGGGAACCTGTTCATCGCGTTCTCCCCGACGACGAGCCAGCAGGCTCCCCTGAAGCCTGACAAGCCGACGTTGACGATGAGCTACACGCGCGACGGCGTGCCCCGTTGGAAGGTGACCGACACCAACATGCCCGGTGGGGAGCTCGCGGTGGCGCGTGGGCTGCTCTACCCCGAGAACGGTAGCGTCGCGATGCTCGCGGCCACCGGAGCCCCTGCCTTCGCGCTGCCCCAGGCGCTCGGTCGAATCGTCATCTCGGACGCGCGCTTCATGCCGGCGCCCGTCGCCGGTGCGTCGGCGCTGGCCGGCTACGAGGCCAACTTGAACACGCTGCGATGGACGCACCAGCTGCCCGGCGCGAGCCACTTCTGGTCCGATCAGATTCGCCTGGCTCGCTGGCGTGTGCCGCAGGGGCACCGCACCGTCGCCCTGACCTTCGTGAAGGACCCGAACGACGCGCTGACGCCCATCTCGTTGCGTGCGATTCACGTGAACGACGGCAGTGAGGCCTTCTCGTGCCCCATGTTGATGATGCCTCGCACTCCAGCCCAGCTCTTCGAGCTCGGCGCGAACACGCTCGGAATGATGGAGGGCGCGACCAGCAGCGATGGTTCTCCATCGTGCGGAAAGTGCGACCCACCGTTCGCCGGCACCTCAGCGGCGTTCAGGCAATTCCTGGTGCCGGGGCTCGACGTTCCTGAAGAGCCGTGGATTGGGACCTTCGGTGGGCCAGGGCACGACCATCGCGAAGAGGTTCCTGCCAGCGGGCTTGGGCCGAACTGACGCGAGGTGACATCACGAACGCGAAGCTGTCGTCACTCGTCGGTCAGGTTCTCGGTCGTCGTCGGCGAGATGGTGGTTCGGGTCGGTACTGGTGAGTCGCGCTCGAAGGGCGGCAACCCGGCTGCGTAGAGGACGGCGACCACCGCCGCGATGAAGAGCGGTACCAGAATCGCGATGACGATGACCGTCGAGCGGCCGCTGGTGGCCGCAGCGACGGTCTCCCTGAAGTCGTCATCGTCGTCGTTCGACGGCGTCGCGAGTGCTGGCGCGGTCACCGCCGACGGTGCCTTGCGGCGCTGAGACGCTTCGCCGCGGCGTCCGGCTTCGAACGGCAAGCCAACCGCCGTCTTCAATTCGGGCTCGTCGTCGGCCCACTCTGCTGGCGAACCCCTCGAGGTGATGCTCATCGTCTCGCTCGAGTTGGTCCGAGTGCCGAACGGCCCCGCCGGAATCGGCCCCGCCGGAATCG
>JBBAQZ010000012.1:119873-136705 GCA_040400045.1 Myxococcaceae bacterium | reverse complement strand
CGGCCCCGCCGGAATCGGCCCCGCCGGAATCGTCTTCACGTTCGCCGGCGGAAGGGGTCGTGCGTCGGGTGTCAACACGACGGCCACAGGGCCTTCCACCGACGCTTGCTGTTCTGTCTGTCGTTGTGGCGCCTCGGGCTTCGCTCCCATCAGCTTCGCACGCATCGCCTTGATTTCTTCCGGCAGTGCGGCGGATGGAATCGTCTTCGCCTCGCTGTCGTCGAAGTTCCAGGCTGGCGGGTCGAGGCGCACGACCATGGGAACGCTGGAAACGACAGGGGCCTTCACATTGTCTGGAGAGCTCATGGTGCTCCGCAGCAGCCTGGGCCTGGCCGGGTTGGTCTCGGGCTCTGGCAGCGGCGCCACATCGCTCATCGGGGCCGTGACGACCTGTGGTGGCCGCCTGAGGCTGCTCGGGAGTCCGGTGGGAGGCGTGGGCGCGGGGGCCACCGCTGGCGGGGCGAACTGCGCCTGGGGCGTCGGCGGCAACGTCGGCACAGTCGAGCGGGTGTCACTGGTCTTCACCATCGCCATCAACGAGTCGATTCTCAGCTCGCCCGTCGTCTCACCGCCGAAGTTGGTCGCTTCGAGGAGTCGTCGCGTCTCACCACGCCGGTCAGCGAAGTGTCTCGCCACCAGCTCGGCCGACTGCTCCGGGTGCCAGATGAGGCCCGGGGCTGCCTTCTCGATGGCGCGGCCGAACTCGAGCGCGCTGGCGAAGCGGTCTTCGCGTTTGCGCTGCAGCGCCTTCATCACGACGGCGTCCACCTCGGCCCGAACCTCGGGGTTCGTCCTCGATGGGGGCGCAACGGTGGTGTTGAGCGCCGCGACCATGCCCTCTTCGGCGCTCTTGCCGTGAAAGAGCCTCAGGCCCGTGAGGCACTCGTGCAGCACCACGCCGAGCGAGAACACGTCGGTGCGGGAATCCAGCGGCTCGCCGCGAATCTGTTCCGGCGACATGTAGCCCGAGGTGCCCTTGACCATGCCGACGCTGGTCCGGCTGGACCGGCCGAGCGCCTTGGCGATGCCGAAGTCGAGCAGCTTGGTGACGCCCTCGTACGTCACCATGATGTTCTTCTCGGCGACGTCGCGATGAATGACGATCTGCTTCCGGCCGCGCGCGTCGGTGAAATTGTGCGCGTAGTGCAGCGCCAGCGCGGTGTCCCGAACGCTCTGGAGCGTGAAGCCGACGGGGATCGACTCCTTCGCCGCGCGGCAGGCCTTCGCCATCTCGACCAGCGTGCAACCCTGGACGAACTCCATCGCCATGAAGAGCTCGCCGGCGTCGACGTCGAGCTCGTACACGTGCGCGATGTTCGGGTGGTTGAAGGCTGCGGTGGTGCGCGCCTCTTCGAGGAACATGCGCACGAAGTCCTCTTCGCCGCCGATGTCCGGAAGAATCGTCTTCAGCACGACCAGCTTGCGGAACCCGCCGATGCCCGACTGGGTCGCAAGATAGATCTGGCTCATGCCGCCAGTAGAGAGGCGACACAAGACTTCGAACTTCCCCAATCGACGCCTGTCGAGCGCCGATGAAGGGGCGATGAAGGACTGACCCGTCACGAAAGTCTGGCGAGTCTACACGGGTCACTTCACGCGTCGCGTTTCGGGAGTCGGCAGCGCGCTGCGGCTCCTACCTTCCCGTACCTGGGTGTTGCCTCACGTTACAGCGGGGTTGTTCGAAGATTGTCGAACCGGGGTGGGGCCAGGTTGCCTCACGGCTCCGAGAATGACCCCGCCGACGCAGAGCAGGGCTCCGGCGGCAGAGAGGAGTGACACGGGCTCCGCCAACACCGAGACGCCCAGAATCCACGCCAGCACCGGCACCAACTGGGTGGTGGCGCTTCCGGCAGAGGCGCTGGTGAAGCCCATGCCGAGCGTGAAGAGCAGCTGTCCTCCTGCCGAGAGCAGTCCCATGACGAGCACCAGCGGGAGCAGCGCGCCCTCGAGGGGCACCCAGCCCGGCAGCGCGAGCGGCGAGGTGATGATCAACCCCACGATGGAGAAGGAGAAGAAGACGGTCTGCGCGTTGGTGTCCTTGCGGAGCGAGCGGATGACGGTGATGGCGGCGCCTCCGAAGAGGCCTGAGGCGAGGCCTGCGACGCCGCCCAGCCCCGGGTGGAGCGGCGCTGAGAACTCGCCCGTCGCAACCGACACGAGCACGGCACCGATGGTGGCGAGGCCCAGGCCGATTCGCGATGGGCCACTGGGTCGCTCTCCGAGGAAGAAGCCGGCGAAGAGCGCCGCGTAGACGGGCGAGCAGTAGTTGAGCACCGTGGCAGGCCCGCTCCCCAGTCGCTCGATGGCCACGAAGTAGGTCAACACCGCGCCGGTACCGAAGAGCCCTCGCAAGAGCAGCTTCGGCGCGTGCTTGAGGTCAGGTGGCGTGCGCTGAATCAGGAAGAGCGTCGTCATCAACGCGCTGCCGATGGCGAAACGAATGAACGAGAGCTGAAACGCGGGCAGTTGCTTCGAGAGGTGCCGCGCGAGCACCGCCATCAGCGCGAAGAAGATGGACGAGAGGACGATGAGCCAGGTGCCGCGGCGCGACTGCACGCGCGTCGAATACCCTCGAGGCTCGTTGCCGTCACCCTGAACTCTCCGTCCGATGACGCGCTCGAGCCGTCTCCAAAGGAACGTCAACGAGTGCGAGTCACCACTGGTGCCGTCGTCGTGACGTGACGAGCGAACGACGCGATGAGGCCCTACACGCAAACCGACTCCGGAGGTCGCAGGTTCGAACCCTGCCGGTCGCACTTCACGCGGCCGTAGCTCCGCTGGAGAGAGCACCGGGCGACCCTGGGGAGAAATCCCCACTGCGGCTTCGCCACTCGGGTCCTTCACCCTTTTCGTTTCATCAACGCTGCGCGGAAGCGCTGCGCGACGTCAGCGGCCTCGGTCGCGGTCGCAGCATGCACCACGAAGTGCCCCATCTTCCGCTTCGTCCGCGCCTCACGTTTTCCGTAGAGGTAGACGTCGACGACTTGCGGGAAGTGCTCCCACGCCGAGAGGTCGAGCGCGCCACCGGAACGCCCCTGCGCGAGCCACACGTCGCCCAGGAGGTTGCCCATGCACCAGCCGCCGGGGTGCAACTCCGGGCTCGTCACGGGGACACCCGACACGATGCGCGCGAGCACGTCGAACTGGCTCACCGTGCAGGCCTGACGCGTGACGTGCCCCGAGTTGTGCACGCGCGGCGCGAGCTCGTTGACCGCGAGGCGCCTGACTCCGTCGCGGCCGAGGCCGACGAAGAACTCGACCGTCAGCAGCCCCACCACCTCGAGCGCCGCGGCGATGGCGAGCGCACGCGTGCGGGCCTCTTCCTGGAGCTGCACGTCGACGCGCGCGGGGAGCACCGTCACGTCAAGCACGTGGGAGGTGTGAACGTTCTCGAAGACGGGAAACGAGAAGGCCCGGCCTGCGTCATCCCGCGCGACGATGCACGACACCTCGGCCTCGAGCGAGAGCACCTCTTCGAGCACCCACTCGGTGCCCGTCGCGGGGAGCGCCAGCAGCTCCGCTTCCGTGCGAACGCGGTGCTGGCCTTTGCCGTCGTAGCCACCCAGCGCCGACTTCACGATGCAGGGCAGCCCGAAGCGCCGCGCCACCTCGTGGAGCGACTCCGACGCCTGCACCACCGCGAAGGCGACGGGCCCGAAGCCGTGCTCGGCGAGGAACCGCTTCTCGAGCGCGCGATGCTGAGACACCTGCAGCACCTTCAGCGACGGCGCGAGCTTGGCGGCGAACGGCGCGAGCGGCGCTGACGGAATGTTCTCGCAGTCGTAGGTGACGCGCTGGCATCGGCCGAAGAACTCGGTCAGCGCGGCGGCGTCGTCGAGCGGGCGCTCCATGACGCCAGCCAGGCGCTGGGCACACGGCGCCTCGGCGTCGGGCTCGAGCACCACCACCGGCGTGTCCAGCTTGCGAAGTGACTCGGCGAGCATCAGGCCCAGCTGGCCGCCGCCGAGGATGCCGACCGTCATGCCTTCGCCTTCCTGGGGTTCTCGTCGTCGAGCGTCAGCTCACGGGTCGACGCGCGGGCCTTCTCGAAGTTCTCGAGGCGGTACGTCTCCAGCCGTTTGTGCAGCTCGGCGTCGTCGAGCGACAGCATTCGAATGGCGAAGAGCGCGGCGTTGGTGGCGCCCGCCGGCCCGATGGCGAACGTCGCGGTGGGCACGCCCGCGGGCATCTGCACGATGGACAGGAGCGAGTCGACGCCCGAGAGCATCTTCGACTGCACCGGCACCCCGAGCACCGGGAGTGAGGTGAGCGAGGCCACCATGCCCGGAAGGTGCGCCGCCCCACCGGCTCCGGCGATGATCAACTTCACGCCACGGGCGCGCGCCCCGGTGGCGAACTCGACCATCAACTCGGGCGTGCGATGGGCCGAGACGACGCGCCGCTCGCAGCTGACGTCGAAGTGTTGGAGGGTCGAGACGGCGTGCTTCATCGTCTCCCAGTCCGAGGCGCTGCCCATGATGACGGAGACGGCCACCGGGCTGCTGCGTGAAGTCGTTCGTGGTGCCATGGCAGCGGCGCACGCTATACCGGAGGCCGCGCGGGCGTGTGAGCTGCGAACGCTGAAGCCTGTGCCCACCAGGGAGTGCTCGTGCCGAAGGTGAAGACGCTGGAAGAACGGTTGTGGGGTGCGGCGGTGCTCAAGATGAGCTTCCGCCTCAGGGGCGCCGAGAACTCCCCGGCCTTCAAGGGCGTGTACCCGGGCGTGTTGCGTGACCTCGAGGTCGAGGACGAAGCCGTCGAGGCGTACATCAGCTCGAACAAGGACCGGGTCGAGAACGCTGCGCGCGGGACGACCGAGTGAGGCTGAGCGCGAACGCGGCCGGTGGTGGGCGCTGCCGGGCGGGGCCCGGTTCTTCCGCACGTCACTTCAGACAGTCTGGCTTGTTCTTGTACCGGTGTTGGAACGGCACGTAGACCATGCACGAGGTGTCGCCGTCGGTCGTCTCGCAGACCTCCTGGCAGCTCGAGTACTTCTGCCGGTGCGGGCGCCTGGTGGCGCTGCCGGTGCGGGTGTCGACGACGCGGTTGTAGGCGCCGGCGTCGTCGCCATCGCCGTCCTCTCCGACCGAGTGCAGGCTGGTGATGACGCCCTTCACGACGCCCCTGGCCCACATGCCGCGGCCTGCAGCCATCGCCTCTTTCTGCGCGGCGAGCAGGTTCTCGGGCGAGGCGCCTTCGACGGCGTAGGCGAGCGCGTGGCCCTGTCGAATCATCTCCTCGGCGAGCTCCGGGCAGTTCACCAGCACCCGGCCGTAGCCATCGACCTTGCCGTCGGTGGTGCAGGTCCACTGCTTCTCACCGGCGACCTTCGACGACGACTCGGCGAGCGCGAAGAGCTCCTGTGGAGTCCACGTGCCCCAGCGATGCACCGGCCCGTACGCCTCGAGGGTGTTGTAGCCGACCAGCCGGGTGCCTTTGCCCTCGTACGTGCCGGACTTGAACTTGAAGGAGTCTCCGTCGCTCCACTTCACCTCGACCTCTTCACCGTTCAAGAGGAGCGTGCCCTTCGCCGAGTGGCCGCCCTTCTTGCGGGGCTTCGCGAGGCCGAGTGCCGGGAGGAGGAGCGCCAGGAGCAGGAAGACGCGCATGGAGCCTCGAGTGTAGCCGGTCCTGTGGAGGCACGTGGCGCGGCTGTCACGGCTGTCGTAGACCCGGCGCGAAGCTGTTGGGGGAGGACGCCACGGCATGTTCTGGAAGAAAGACGACCCGAACGCGCTGAACCAGCCGGTGCCGCCGGGCTGGGACATCACCGACCTGGGCCTGTTGGGCAAAGGCGGCATGTCGCAGGTCTTCCGCGTGCGCGACGAGACGCTGGGGCGCGAGGTGGCGCTCAAGGTGCTGCGGCCCGAGCTGCTCAAGGACGACGACGCGCTCGCGACGTTCGTGGACGAGGCCCGCATCACCGCGCAGCTCGACCACCCGAACGTACCGCCGGTGTACGCGCTGTCGGCCGACAGGAAGCGCTCGACCTGCTTCACCATGAAGGTGCTCGAGGGCTCGACGTTTCAGCAGATGCTCGAGAAGAACAAACACGGCGGCATCGAGGCGTTGTTCGCCGCGCTCGAGGTGATGATTCGTGTCTGTGATGCCGTTTCGTTCGCGCACTCCAAAGGCATCATCCACTGCGACCTGAAGCCGGCGAACGTGATGGTGGGCGACCACGGGCAGATTTACGTCGTCGACTGGGGCCTCGCGCGCCGCAAGGAGCTGTTGCCGAAAGAAGGCGAAGACGACGGCCGCGCGGTGGGCACGCCCGCGTACATGGCGCCGGAGCAGGCGCGCGGCACCAACCACCTCATCGACGAGCGCACCGACGTCTTCCTGTTGGGCGCCATGGTGTACCGGCTGCTGGTGGGGAAGCCGCCGTACGTCGCGGCGACGGCGGAAGACACGCTCGAGCTCGCGCGCGCCGCGACGTTCCCTCCGCCTGAGGTGGTCGCGGCTCGCGGGCGGCCGATGCCGCCGCGGCTGGCCACCATCTGTCGCAAGGCGCTCGCGCCCGAGAAGGAGCACCGCTACCAGGCCGTCAGCGAGCTGCGCAAAGACCTCGAGGAGTTCATCCACGGCACCGCGCGGTTGCCGGAGCAGACCTTCCAGCCCGGCGACGTCATCATCAAAGAGGGTGAGCCCGGCGACTGCGCGTACATCATCCTCGATGGGCACTGCCAGGTGACGCGGGTGGTGGCGGGGAAGAAACAGAACCTGCGCCTGCTGGGCCCGGGTGAGATGTTCGGTGAAGCGGCGGTGCTGACGAACAACCCGCGGCTCGCGACGGTGACGGCGTTGATGGAGACGCGCGTGACGGTGGTGGAGCGGTCCTTCCTTCAAGACGAGATGGAGCGCACCTCGCTCATCTCGCTGGCCATTCGCGCGGTGGCCTCGAGCTTCCTCGACTTGAACGGGCAGACCGCGGCGCTGCTGCAGGACCAGGCGGTGTCGAAGGCGTGGGAATCGGTGCTGCGCGAGCTGGCGTTGATGGGCCGCGTCGAGGCTGATGGTGGGCGCTCGATTCCGTGGACGACGACGTTGGCGCGGGTGGCGCAGGAATCGGGCGTGGACCCCGAGGCGCTGCAGAAGCGGGCGCTGCGGCAGTCGGGCGTGCGGGTGGACGACCTGCAGAATCGCCTCGTGTTGAGCCCGACGGGTCGCTGAGGCTCGGCGATGGCGCCGAAGCACGACACACCGTCAGGAGGACGCCTGCTGGGCTTTTCGCTCTCAGGGTTCGAGTCCCCCGAGCTGGTGAAGGTGTTCATCGAGAAGACGCTCCCCGGGCGCGTGGGTGGCTCGTTGCTCGTCGATGGCGCCGCGTTCCCGACGAACGAGGGTGTGCGCTGCGCGCTGCGCGGAACGACGGTGCGGGTCGAGGTCGAGCTGCCTCGCCTGCATCGTGAGCGCGCCGCTGCGGTGGTGACGCGCAAGGTGGGCGAGGTGTTCGTCGCGGCGACCCCTGCCGACAGGCGAAACCTCGTGCCTTGGCCGATCGCCATCAGCGCGAGCCCCGGGGGCGCTTCAGTGCGACAGCCAGCCCGCGTCCATCTTCTGGGCCGTGCCGGTGATGCTCCACGCGCCGTCGTTGCAGAGGAACGCCGCGAGCTGCGCGACCTCTTCGGGCTCGATGAGCCGCTTGATGGCGTTCTGCGTGAGCAGCACCTTCTCGAGCACCTCGGCCTCGGGAACGCCGTGCGCCTTCGCTTGTGCAGCAAGTTGTTGCTCCACCAGCGGCGTGCGCACGTAGCTGGGGCAGATGGCGTTGACGGTCAGGTTCTGGCAGCGCGCTCCCGCTTCCAGCGCGACCGTCTTCGTCAGCCCCATGATGCCGTGCTTGGCCGAGACGTACGCGCTCTTGAACGGTGAGGCGACGAGGCCGTGCACCGACGAGATGTTGATGATGCGGCCCCAGCTGCGCTCGTACATGCCGGGCAGCACCGCCTGAATCAGCTGAAACGGCGCGGTCAGCATCACCTGCAGCAGCAGGTCCCACTTCTCCTGCGAGAAGGTCTCGATGGGGCTGACGTGCTGCAGGCCCGCGTTGTTGACGAGCACGTCGATGGCGCCGGCTTCACGGCCCAGCACCGCGACCTCTTCCTTCCGTGCGAGGTTCGCCGGAAGGCAGCGCACGCCGGGCATCGACTCGAACGCAGCAGCGAGCTTGTCGGCCGCCACGTCGCTCGCCACCACCTGCATGCCGAGGCCGTGGAGCTCGCGCACGATGGCGAGACCGATGCCAGAGGCGGCGCCGGTGACGAGGGCGCGTTTGTTCGTGAGTTTTGGGTTCGTCATGTCAGCAGCTCCTGGACCGCGCGAGCGGTGTTGGGGTGGTTCATCACGCCGTAGTGATTGGCAGGCACCTCGACGGCCTTCGCGCGTGGAGCCACCTTCAAGAAGGCGTCACGGTCAGCCGTGGTGATGATGTCGGCGCCGGGTGCGAAGGGGTGGCCCGCGCGGATGAGGAGCGTTTGTGCAACTGCGTGATGCCAGAGCGCGCGCACGTCGGTCGAGGCCGCGTATTGAAGGTCCTCCACCACCGCGTCGCGCGAGGCCCGTTGCCGCACGCCGCCGTCGGTCTCGACGAGGTCTTCGCGGTAGTGCGCTTCCCAGAACGGGTCCCAGGGAACGACGCCGATGCCTTTGACCAGCGCGAGGAAGGCGTCGACCGAGGGGTAGACGGTGCCGAGCCGCTGGGCCGCGCCCATGATGGGTGGCATCGCGCGCGCGTCTGGAACGCCCACCGCGTCGATCAACACCAGGCTCCGCACCCGCATCGGCGCGATGGCCATCAGCGACAGGCCGACGAAGGCCCCCATGCTGTGGCCAATGAAATCGAAACGTTGGGCGCCAAGAACGTCCGCAACAGCAAGCACATCGCGCGCGTGCGCTGCCCAGCCGTGCGAGCCGTTCTTGCCGGGCGCGCTGCGACCTCGCCCCCGAAGGTCGACCGCTGCGAGCGTGCGACCGACCTCGGCGATTGCGGGGCCCAGGACGTTGAAGGTGAAGCAGTTCGCTGACAGCCCAGGCACTCCGATGGCGAGCTTTTCGCCAGGCGCTCCGTGCTGTCGGACGCGCATGGTGCCCGAAGGCAATTCGAGGAATCGGTCGACGCCAGGGGCCGGGAGCGCTTCGTTCACCCGCTGGCGGATACCAAGGAGCGTGGTGCAGTGCAACATGGTGGCCGATGGCTGCAGGGGAAATGGTCTGTTGCGGTGCGATGACCATCGGCTCCCGGGTGCCTCGAAGGTCGCTTCGCGTCAGCGCTGGTCGGTGCCGGTGCCTGGAAGGGGATGCCACTGCCCCTCGAAACGAATCGCCTCGGCGAAAGCCTGGTGCGCGACGGCGCTGCCGACGCCGAGCGACATCACCTGTTCCGCGCTGCGCTCGAGTTGCCGTGCGAGTGCTCCGTCGCCCTGCGCTTTCGCGGCGCTGATGGCGAGCGCCGAGGCCGCCGCGCCGATGCCGAACACGATGGGACCGGAGTCGGTGTCGCTCGCGCCGTCGACGCCTGGCGGCCACTCTCGGAAGCCCACGACTCCGAGCGGAAATGTCAGGAAATACAACTTCTTGTACGTCTTCCACCAGGCCGCAGTGCGGGGTGCGTCGACCTCGGCGAGGTAACGGCTGATGAAGGACTGCGCGCACCCGCGCGGGAAGCGGGCGCCGGGGCCCTTCCCCGTCACCTCCGAAACCGGCAACCCCGAGCGATGGAGCCCGTGCCGCTCGAGGGAGGTCGTGAAGTGTTCGAGCGGTTCGACGTGAAACGACGTGCCGTGCGCGAGGTCGGCGCGATGCAACGCGGCGAGGAGCGCAGTCTGATCCGCCGGCCAGCGGAGCTCGAGGTGCTTGTACGACGGCACGTGTGCGTACGCGTCTGCGACGGACTTCGCGGCGAGCCCTGCGGCGAGCGCATGGTGCAGTGCAGCATCAGGGCAGGGCCCCACGCTGTCGGCGGCTCCCAGCACGAGCAACCAATGCGAGAGCGAGAGCGGGTTCGCCCTGTCGAGGAGCGCCGTGGCGTCACACCGGTGCTCGCCGCCTGTCGAGGGGCAGGACTCGGCGTGAAGGTCGAGGGCACGGGCATGCGCGAGCGCGACGCAGTGGCGGGCGGCCTCGAGGCGCTCCGGGTGTCGTTGAGCCTGCCAGACGCACCCATCGGCCACGTGCGAGAGCGTGATGGCCTTGAAGCCTCCCGGGGTGCCGCCGAAGTCGCCTTTCTCGAGGACGCGCTGCAGCGACGGCGTGAGGCCCAGCGTCTTCCAGTCGGGTGACGGTGCCGCAGCGATGACGAAGAGCGCGAGCGCGAAGGACATGCCGCAGTGAACCGCGCAGCGCCCAGGGGAGGTCCACCGTTGAGGGTCAACGGTCGATCGCCGCGCGCGACCGGTCGGGGTCAGGCCGCGAGCTCGCCGTGGGTCAACGGCGCGCCGCAACCGCTCGATGCGCGAGGTCGCGACGGGTGTCCGAGTTGGTTGACGTCCCACCGCGTTCGCGTCGTCGTCCCAGCGCCCACCCTGTCGAGGTCGATCGCCCGGCGCGGGGGCTCTCGGGGTCGCCCGGCAGGTCGGCCCCCACCAGGTCGACGCCCTCGCCAACATCATGGC
The DNA here is from genome assembly GCA_040400045.1 of Myxococcaceae bacterium. Taxonomy (GTDB): domain Bacteria; phylum Myxococcota; class Myxococcia; order Myxococcales; family Myxococcaceae; genus Xiheimicrobium. The sequence goes on along the minus strand of JBBAQZ010000012.1, from coordinate 126,092 downwards.
CTCCGGTTCAGCGCGAGCGGTCTTCGCGGTGGCCTCGTTCTCCCTCGAGGTACTGCCGGGTGAGGTCTTCCATCGTCGAACCCTCACGCGCAGAGAAGGTCTCGCCCGTCGGCGTCGTGGCGAGAATGCGGTCCGAGCGGAACACGCGGACGTCACCGCGCAAGCGACACCAGGCGGGCATCAGCCAGAAGCCTCCCGAGCGCACCAGGCCCAGCGGCTCGACGTCACGGTCCGTGGTGTCCTGCCGGCGAACGCCTGCGTAGGAGAGCTTCAGCACCCGACGGTGGTGCACCGCGTCGAGGATGGTGGACAGCGGGCCCTTTTCGTCGCGCTCGGGAACGCGCACCGTCACGTCTTGACGTTTCACGCGCGCCATCGCCTCGGGAGCGAGCGCGCCTTCCAGCTTGAGCCGCGCCGACGAGAGGTGTTTTGCGAGGCCGTCATCAGCGTCTCGGAGCAGCAGCCGGGTCGCCATCACCAGCGCCTCGGCCTCCTCCGGCGTCACGGCGAGCGGCTTGAGGTGTGCGCCGCTCGAGAGGTGGTACCCGTCTCCGGGCGTGCCGATGATGGGAAAGCCAGCCTCCTCGAGCGCGGCGATGTCGCGGTAGATGGTTCGAACACTCACGCCGAACTGCTCGGCCGCGTCTTCGGCGCGCATGCGGCGGCGAGAGGAGAAGAGGAGCGCGAGGCTGAGCAGTCGGGGCAGGCGAGCCATGGGCGGGTCAGCAGAGCAGCGTGTCGACGAGCGCGCGCGACGCGTCGGGGTTGGGCAGGGCGAGCGTTCGACGCATCGCCTCCTCTCGCGCTTCCGACAGCCGACGACGCCCCGTGCGCAGCGTGGCGTCGAGTGACTTTGAGCACCGGGCGTGCGCGGCGAGCGTCTGAAGCCCGGAAGGTGCGCGGCCCCCGAGGCACTGCAACATGCGCCGCACCGAGGTCGCGGACTCGTCGGAGCAGCCCCCGCCAGGCGCCGCGGTCCCTGCCCAGAGGACGTCGCAGGCTCCAGGCTCGAGCGGGAGGCCGCGTGATGCGCCTGCGCGCGCGCCGCCATCGAGGGGCACGACGATAGAGCAGTCTCCACCGCCGCAAGAACAGCCCTGCACGAGCGTGCCCGCCGCAACGCCCACCACCACCAGCGTTCGCCGAGTCATGGGCACGATGTTCTCACGAACGACGCCAGCCCGGAGCCAGAGCCGGCAGGGCTGTTGACTCATGGCAACGTTTCTCAGCTCCATGGCGTGCAGAGCTCCACGAGCACGCCGTCGAGGTCTCTCACGAAGGCCACCTCCTGGCCCCACGGCCTGGTGATGGGCGCGACGAGCGGAGTCGCTCCGGCCTTCACCGCGCGGTCGAACGCACCCTTCACGTCCACGAAGACGAGCATCAGCTCGGCGGCTGCTGGAGCCTCGGTGGCGCGTGACGGACGTGGCACGAGCGGGAGCATCGTCTCGATGAACGACTCCTTCGAGAAAGCGAGCGGCACGGCGCCCTTCATCTGAACGTACACATCGCCTGGCGCGCGGCTCGACGTCTCGAGCCCGAAGGCCTTCTCGTAGAACGCCACCTTCGCGGTGACGTCGGGCGTGTAGAGGATGACGCCGCCGAGCGTGACGGGGGTCTGCTTCGTGCCCAGGCGCGCGAGCGTGTCGACCGACTGCTGGACGTGCAGGTTCGCGCCGAGTTGTTCCGCTCCCGGGCCGTCGATGCTCACCCGGTGCGTCAGCTTCGTGCCGCCTGTCAGCCGCTCGAGCGTGTGCGTGAAGCGCACGGTCAGCAGCCCCACCTTCGTCTCGTCGCTGAATGACACGTACGGCGTCACCTCGGTCAACACGAAGTCGAGCGTCGGTCGGCCGTGCATCGCCAGCGCGCCGCGAGAACCGGCGATGAAGGCGCCGTCGAGGGTGACGTTGGCGACGGCTTCGTCCCACGTCTTCCAACGGCTGACCTCGGCGTAGTGGGGCCACAGCGTCTCGGGAGTGGCGGTGGAGAGGGCACTGAAGTCTTTCTGGAACATGGAGGCCTCGGGTGGTTCGGCTCCGGGAGTGGAGCGGGACACAGCATCGCCTCGCTCGAGGTCAGGACCTGTCAGGAGCCTGTCCGCTCGAAATCGCTGACCACCGCGCGCTCGCGGGAACCTTCCCGCCGTGGCGCGAGTTTCATCCCCCATGACGCGACTGCTGCTCCCGCTCCTCCTCCTCCTCGGCTGTGCCCACGACCCGCGGACCGCGAAGACGCCAGCGCCCGGTGCCCCGACGCTCACGGTGATGACGTACAACGTGAACTTCGGTCTCGCGGGTGATGCGACGACGCTGCAGACGCTCACGGGCGCAGACGCCGACCTCGTGTTGCTGCAGGAGACGACGCCCGAGTGGGAAGCCGTGGTGAGGCCGCTGGTGAAGCAGCGGTGGCCGTACCAGACGTGGCATCACAGCGCCGGTGCCGGCGGGCTCGCGGTGCTCTCCAATCGCCCCTTCGAAGTGAAGGCGGTGCTGGCGAACCCGGGGCGTTGGTTTCCCGCGCTCCACGTCGTCGCGAAGACGGCGCTCGGCGACGTGCAGGCGGTGGTGGTTCACCTGCGGCCACCGGTCGACGACGCAGGGAGCTTCGTGAGCGGCTTCTTCACGACCGGCTCCGCGCGGAAAGCCGAGGTCGACACCTTCCTCGCGGCGCTCGAGCCCGGCCTGCCCACCCTCGTCGCGGGGGACCTCAACGAAGGCACCAGCGGCCTGGCTGTCCAGTCACTCGAGGCGCGCGGACTTCGCACCGTGCTGCCTGAGTTTCATCCCGAGGCGAAGACGTGGGGCTGGGACGTCGGCTCGTTCCACCTGTCGGCGCAGCTCGACCACATCGCGTACGGCGCCGGGCTCGAGCCGCTCGACGCGCGCGTGGTGTCGGGTGGACGGTCTGACCATCAGCCCGTCGTCGCGTCCTTCACGCGCGAGGCGACGCTCACTGCGCGAGCAGCCCCGCCTCGTGGGGGCTCGTTGTCAGTGTCACTTCGGTAGCTCGACTCGATTGCGGAGCCGGCCTCCACGCGCCGCCGACATGGCGACGTGGCGTCTGGGCGCAGACTTACGGCGCACCGCCGGCGCCGCCGCCCTTCTTGCGGTTGAAGACGGCCGGCTCCTTCGGGTTGCTCGTCAGGAACGTCACGATGTCGCGCAGGTCGCTGTCGGGGAGCCGGGTGATGGTCCACGGCGGCATCTGCTTGTTCTGGTGGCCTTCGAGGCGACGCACGCGACGCACCACCCAGTCGGGCTCGTACAGGCCAGGCGCCCACACCGGGCCGACGCGGCCGTCGAGGTGGCACGTCATGCAGTACTTGTCGGCGAGCGCCTTCCCCTTCGCCGGGTCTCCCGTCGTCGGGTCGCGCAGCAGCGTCTCCATCGAGCGGTAGTTGTTCGCCACGTAATCCAGCGGCGGTGCCGAGTCGGGGCTGATGGCGTCGATGAAGGCCTGCACGTCGGCCTCTTGCGCCGCCTCGAGCCCCGCGCCCTTCATGAACTGCTTCTGGCAGATGCTCGCCGCCGCGCCGGAGCTCTTCGTGAAGCCGCCCCAGAACTGCGGGCGCTGACCGGCGTTGTAGAGCGTGTTGGCCGCGCGAATGTGGTTGTCCTTGAGGAGCAGGCCCGTGCGCTCGTCGCTCTTCGCGTGACAGTGGAAGCACGTCATCTTGTTGCCGGGGCCGCCGGTCTCGGGTGCGTGGAAGAGGCGCTCGCCGCGGGCCCTGGGCTCGTCGCCCTTGAAGAGGAACGTGTAGACGAGCGTGGCCTTCGGCTTGCGAGGCGGCTTCGGCCTGGCCTTTGGCGCGGGCGGCAACACCTGCGCGACGGTCGGCTCTGGCACCGTCACTTCGGGCGGCGGCGGCGTGGCTGCGGCTGCAGCGACCTTCGGGTCGGCCGGCTTCGGCTCCTGCTTCGGCACGAAGGCCACCTCGAACGTCACGTCAGCGGTATCGCCAAGCTTGAGGAACAGGCGCTTGGGGCGCGAGATGTTGTAGTCGGCGAAGGGCACCGAGAACGAGCCCATGGCGACCAGCCGCGACTCGGAGTCGAGCTTCACCTTCAAGGGCATCGAGACGGCGCGGCGCACGCCGTGCACTTCGAAGCTGCCGCTGCCGACTGCGTTCGCCGTCAGGCCCACGGCGAGCGCGGCCGGCGCTGCCTGGGTGATGCTGTCGATGGACAGAATCGCGTAGGGGAAGCGCCGGGTCTCGAGGAACTCGTCGCGCATGTCCTCGTCGCGCTGGTCGATGCCCGTCTTGAGCGTCGCCAGGTCGACCGCGAAGACACCCTTGCCACCGCCCCACGCCTTCGCGTCGAAGGTGAAGTTGCCTGACATCGCGCGCGTCTCGCCGACGACGTCGTCGAGCGGCCCTTCGACGGTGAAGCGCACGAAGCCACGCGTCCTGGGCGCGACCGTCCACACGGCGGGTTCCGCGAAGGCCGCGGACGAGGCGAGTGCAACCAGCGTTGCGAGCAGGCGAGTCATCACGGCTCCTCCACGATGGCGGGACGCATGGGGCCCAACACGCCGAGCAGCTCGTTCTTCTCGGCCGCCGGCACCTTGAACTTGTCCAGCGTCGCCACGAGGTGGCCGACGAGCGCGTCGAATTGTGCCCCGGTGATGCCCTGGCCAGCATGGGCAGTCGTCATGTCACGCCCCGAATAGGTGCAGGGGCCGCCCGAGCCGACACACACCAGCTCGATGAGGCGCTGGCGAACGCGAGGTACGTGCGCGACCGCGAAGCCCGAGTTGATGCTGGAGTCCTGCGAGACGCGGCCAAGGAAGTCGTCGATGACGGCCTCGATGGCTGGCTTGCCTCCCAGACGCTCGAACAGCGGCTTCTTCGACGCAGCCTTCGCCTCGGCAGCGGGCGCGGTGTCGGCGGGTTTGGTCTCGGCGGTCTTCGTCGTCGCACAACCGACGAGACACGCCACGAGCAGCGGCAAGAGTCGCATGCGTGGGAGTTCCTTCAACTGCGGGGGAAACGGGAGTTGTTCAGAACGTACCGGTGACCGCGAGCCCATTCGTGCCCATGGGGACGATGGCCATCGAGGACGAGTTGCCGCCGACGAACCAGAGCACCGCACCGCCGGCGATGAGCGCGCCACCACTGATGAAGAGGGCGTTGGCGATGGTGCCGTTGCGGATGGCGGCCTGATCACGCTCGTACAGAGAGGCCTGGCTCGCAGAGCCGCTCATGAGGGCGTCTCTGATGGCGGTGCGCTCCGAGTTGTACGTCACGCCGAAATACGCACCGACGCCGACGGCGATGACGCCCGCGCCAAGCAGGGCGTAGCCAATCGGCCGGAGCGCGGCCTCGGTTGCCACAGGCTCAGGCCTGGGCTCGGGTTTCGGCGTCATCACGGGCTCTGCCTTCGGGGCGTCGGGCTTCTTCTCGACGACGGCCACCGGCGCGGGCGCCGTGTTCTTGATGGGCTTGAGCGCCGAGCCCAGGAACGCGACCTGACTGCTCTTGTCATCCTGCGTCTCGGCCCACCACTCCACGACCTCGGCGTCGACGTCGAGCGAGCCGGCGCCGTTGGTGACGGTGCCAGGCGTCGGCTTCCACGAGCCACCGTCAGCCTTCACGTAGAACTTCACGACCTTCACCAGTTTGAGCGGGTCGTTCTTCACGGCGAAAGAAATCTGCGTCACGCGGCGGTTGGAGACGCCCGGGTCGAGCGCCACCAACTCCAGCGCGCCGTTCGTCCTGGCCCACTCGATGGCGGCCGCGATGGGCTTGCCCACCGGGCCGGCATACTTGCCTGCGAGCTCGCGCTTCGGATCGAGGCAGAGCACCGAGCGGAATGACAGCTCGGCGGCGTCGGCCTTGTTCGTCTGCGCGAGCGCGAGGCCCTTGCTCTCGAGCAGGGTCAGGTAACTGTCCCGGTCGAGGCCACCCTTCTTCTCGGCTGCCTCGAGTGACTTGAGCGCGTCGGCGTACTTGCGTTGAGCGAGCTGCGCCTGTGCTTTTTCGAGGTCAGGGTTTTTCTGCGCGAGCGCCGCGAAGGACGCCAGCGAGAGGACGAGAAGAAGGGTGCGCATCAGTTACATGCCTCCGTCGAAGAAAGTGCCAGGGAAGGTGATGGGCGCGTCGTCAGGCAGCGTGAGGAACTGAGCCGCAGGGCGCGGAAGCGCCGTCCGGCTCGTATCACTGTTGACGATGTCGCGAGCGAACTGAGTGAACTGCGTCGCCGAGCCACCTGCAGCACC
>JBBAQZ010000012.1:10651-119773 GCA_040400045.1 Myxococcaceae bacterium | reverse complement strand
GGCAGCCATGCCGCCTGCAGCACCACCGGCAGCCATGCCGCCTGCAGCACCACCGGCAGCCATGCCGCCTGCAGCACCACCGCCGGCGGATCCACCACCGGCCGTTCCACCGGCGCGGCCACCCGCGGTTCCGCCGCCCGTTCCGCCATCAGGCGGAGAGACGATGGGGTCGCACGAGCAGCCGGAGGCGATGCCCGCCATCAGGGCAGCCGCTCCAACCATGTTCCGAAGTGAGTTCATGACGTCGTTCCGTTCTCGTTTGCGAGGAGCAGCGACATCACGAGCCCGGGTTCGGGGCCTTCAGGTAGGGGAACGTCGAGTCGAACTGGCTCGCGTCCTGGAGCACGCCGTCGTGGAACGGAATGGCGCCTGCGGGAGCGTCGTTGCCGCTCATCAGGATGCCTTCGACGACGCGCAGCGCGATGTCGACGACGTCGTCACCGGGGCGGCGGCCGTTCGGGAAGCCCGTCGGGTCACAGGTCGGAGCCGTGGGGTTCAGCGCAGGGCCCGCCGTCGCCGAGCGGCCCGTGAAGCAGCCGAGCGCGCCGAGGTTGTTCTGCGAGCCTGCCGGGCGGGGCGCGAACGGACCCGCAGACGCGGTGTTGAGGCGCAGCATCTCGGAGAGCACCGGCGTGTTGCCCGGCCCGCCGTTGGGCAGCTGGTTGACGTTGAGCGGAAGGGTCGTGTCGTTCACGCCGGTGAGGAACGCAGCGACGAGGTCGCCACGGTCGTTCTTCGGAGCCTGAACGCCGAAGAGCACCTGGAGCAGAATCGGCAGCGTCGGGCGCAGCACGTACGGCGCGAAGTTCGCCGCGTCATTGCGGGGCTCTGACGAGTTGAACTTGTCCTTGTCGGGGACGCCGATGACGACCTCGTTCACCAGCGGGTTGCCGAGGCGCGAGACCTGGGTCCACGCGCCGCCTTCCCGCGCCGGCACCGTGTAGGTCGCCGTCGGGTTGATGACGCGCGCCTGACGCACGCTGGCCGTCGTCCAGCCACCGATGACGCCGTTGCCACCCGCTGCGGCCTGCAGACACGTCGCCGGCACCTCGAGGGCGATGGTGGTGACGTTCTTGTTGCCGATGGTGTTCGGCGCGACGTTGCGACAGTTGTTCATCGAGCCAGCGACCGTGCATGGCTGGGCCTCGCTCGTGATGAGCGCCGCCGGAGCGTTGACGAGGTCGAAGATGGTGCCGAGGTTCACCGCGAAGCCTTCAGCGCGCTGGCCGACGAACATCTTGCCCGGCGTGGCGCAGCCCGGAATCGTGATGTCGTAGATGTGAGCGCGCGCGTAGTTGGCGTACGAGTTCGCCGGGAAGGTCTTCGAGCCGATGTTGTCGAGCGGCTTGGCGAACTCGGTCGCTCCGCCGTTCGCGTTGGTGACTGCCTGCGAGGTGCCCGTGCGGCGGTTGCCACGCACGATGTTGACCGTATACGTCTCTCGCTGGCCCTGAAACCCAGACGGCGCAGCGACGAAGCCACCGTCAGGCAGACCGATGGTGCCGGCGTTGATCAACGGAATCGCCACCGGTGCGCCACCGTCGGGCAGCGCGCCGAAGCCGCCATCAGGCAGCGTCGAGAGCGCGACGCCAGTGCCGTTGAGCAGCGTGTTGCGGAAGCGGAACTGAAAGGTGATGTCTTCCGTCGCGTCGCCCGTGTTGTCGACGTGGATTTCGTAGAGCGCCTCGGGGTCCATCGAGAAGTAGTTGGGCCCGCCGTACGCGTCCTGGAGCGGCTGATAGTTCGCGATGAGGCTGACGTTGGTCGCGCGACCCGTCTCGTAGCTGTTGAAGAGGTAGAAGTCGGTGCCGTCGACCTTCGGGTTTCGTGTAATGAACGGCGCCTCGCGATGACTCGACGCAAGCGCAGGTGAAGAGATCGCCACTACGGACACAACCATCGCTGCCAGCAACCGCTGCATGAAAGGCCTCCCGGTGTACTTGAACTCACGCGCTCCGTTTGTCAGGCACTTGTGGATTGCAGTATCTGCGTTTTCGTTGATGAACAGTTGTCAGTGCAGGTCGAGCCAGGGAGGGGCTGAGCAGCGAAATCGAGACCTTGCGGCGCTGTCAGTGCCCGCAGGCGGCTTGATGGAGCAGCTGGCCGCCGAGAAGGCCTCGCGGCTGAAGGACGGCGACACCATCGCGATCGAAGCGGTGATTCAGAAGTCCCAGGTCACCTTCGAGGCGCCCCAGCAGACCCTCGGCCGAGCGGTGTTGGCGCTGTTCTGCGGCACGGCCACGTCTCCCGACGGGTTCACCATCATCCACTGCGAGTACCCGACGCTCGAGCAGGCGGCGCGCGGCGCGGCCGAAATCAAAGCCGTCCGGGGCGCGACCTCAGGGTGGACCTTCAAGGCCCGGAAGAAATCGACGCTCGAGGTGGTGGCGCGCTCCGACGCGAAGAAGGAAAGCGTCGACGCGGTGCTCGCGGCCTTCGACGCGCTCTGAAACGAAATCCAGCAGGCCTCCTGTTTCGAAGGGCGCACCGGTGCAGCGAACGACGTGGCTGGCGTTGGTGGGCACGCTCCTGGTGACGGGCATGTTGTTGCTGTTGCCGAAGCCCTCGACGGGCCGGGCCTTCACGCCGAAGTCGCCTGACGAGGTGCTGCAGAAGGTGTCGGTGCGGGTGGCGCGTGACGCAGGGCTCTCGGAAGCGGAAGCCGCCGACGTCGCGAAAGGCCTCATCGCCCAGTCCCGAAGACGAGGTGGAGACCCACGCCTCCTGGGCCAGGCGCAGGCCGTGCTCGCGCCGTGGTGGAATGAGGCGGCGCCTGCGGCCTCGGTTCGCCTGATGCGCGCGACCATCAAGCAGAGCCTGCACGACTTCGATGGCGCGCTGGCCGACCTCGACGTGCTGGCGGCGAACCCACTCGACGTGCAGGCCCAACTGACGCGCGCGACGGTGTTGACGGTGGTGGGGCGCTACGAGGACGCAGAGCCGCAATGCCTGGCGTTGCGCGGTCGCGCTGACGACGCGGTGGCCGCGGCCTGCTCCGCGCCCCTGTTGGCGCTGCGTGGGCGGGCTCCCGACGCGGTGAAGCTGCTGGGGGCTGCGCTGCTCAAGGAGCCCAGGGACTCGCCCCTGCGCAGCTGGCTGCTGTCGATTCTCGGCGAGGTGTTGACGTGGAGCGGCAAGCTCGACCAGGCCGTGCTGTCTCTTCGCGAGGCGCTCGCGGCCGACGACTCCGACACGTACTCCCGGTTGCTGCTCGCCTCGACGCTCACCGAGCTCGCGCGTCCTTCGGAGGCGGTCGCGTTGTTTGCCGACCGTCAGGAGTTGAATGACGCAGAGCTGCTCGAAGCGGTGCTGTCGGCCAGGGCGGCCCACGCGAAGGACGCAACGGAGCGTGAGGCGGTGCTCGCAGAGAACGTCGAGGCGAGCCGGCGCCGGGGTGATGTGGTGCATCGTCGCGAGGAGTCGCGGTACGCGTTGCGCATCGAAGGAGATGTGCCTCAGGCCCTCGCGCTCGCCGTGGCGAACATCAAGGTCCAGAAGGAGCCGGCCGACGTGCGCGTGTTGCTCGAGGCAGCGCTGGCGGCGAGGGACAAGGCGGCTGCGGCGCCCGCGCTGGAGTGGATGAAGAGGACCGGCTTCGCCGACCCGCGGTTCGTCTCGCTCGCAGGCGCGGTGGAGTCGCTGCCGTGAAGCTCACCTCCTCGAGGGAGCAGGTGAGCCTGCTGAAGTCGTCATGGGACAGAGCAAAGGCAGCGGACGAGCGGAACCTCCGCGGACCGCACGCCGAAGACGGCCTGACGTCGGGGGCCGACCAACCCGAGCTCCCGAGCCGGACGACGGGCCTCGTGACGGCGCGCCGGACCTCGCGGAGCACCCGGGTGGCGGCCTGCATCATGCTGGTCAGCTCCGTCGCCTTCGCGCACAAGGGCTCCGATGCGTACTGGGGGCTCTCGGCCGAAGGCTCCACCTTGGGCGGGCAGCTCGACCTGTCGCTGCGAGACCTCGACGCCGCGCACGGCCTCGACACGAACGGCGACGGCGCCATCACCTGGAACGAGCTGTCATCGAAAGACGCGGCGCTGCAGGCCTGGGTTCGCGCAGGCGTCGCGGTGGCGCAGGGCACGCAGCCCTGCCCTCTCGAGCTCGGCGCGCTCTCGGTCATCCGCCACTCCGACGGCGCCTACGCCACGTGGCCGGTGACGGTGCGCTGCCCTTCCGACGTCACCAGCGTCTCGGCGACCTACCGGCTGCTCTTCGACGTCGACGCGCAGCATCGCGGGCTGCTCCGCGCTGGCGGCGGGGAGTGGGTCGCGTTCTCGCAAGCAGAGACGACGCGCACGCTCGACGTGACGCCGCCGCCGCGTTCACGACAGGTCGGCACCGCGTTCCTCGAGGGGCTGCACCACATCTCCATCGGGTGGGACCACCTGTGCTTCCTCTTCGCGCTGCTGCTCCCCTCGGTGTTGCGGCGCGACGGGCGCAGCTGGGTCGCCAAAGAGACGCTGCGCGGCACGCTCCTCGAGGTGACGCAGGTAGTGACGGCCTTCACGGTCGCGCACTCCATCACGCTCGCGCTGGCGGCCTTCGGGGTGCTCGCGCCCAACCCCGCTTTCGTCGAGGTGGCCATCGCCGTCTCGGTGGTGCTCGCCGCGCTCAACACCGTCTTCCCCGTGGTGACCGAAGGCCGATGGACGCTCGCCTTCGGGCTGGGGCTGCTCCACGGCTTCGGCTTCGTCTCTGCCCTCGCCGACCTCGGAGCCTCGGGTGGCGCGCTCTGGGCCTCGGTGCTGGGCTTCAACCTCGGCGTCGAGGCGGGGCAGCTCTCCATCGTCGCCTGCTTCGTGCCCCTGGCCTTCCTCGTGCGGGCTCGCCGCTGGTACACGCGCGGCGTCGTGCCGGTCGGCGGCGTCGCGCTCGTCCTCCTGGCGACGTGGTGGACCGTGGAGCGCGTCTCGTCGCTGTGACCGAGCTCTTTTGCATCAGGGGGACGCGACTTGCCTCGAGTCGTTGTGAAGAAGCCCTCCCCAGGCCTGTGGAAAACGCTGTGGGCTTGTGGAGAACCGCCCCGCAACGCACGAGGCCCCGTGTGGAGAAGCAGTGGTACTGCACGAGAATGATGTCCGCGTCATTTTGCGGAGACACGCACTGGCAGCAATGTGCCGCGAGCGTTCCACGCAAAACCGCCCAGCCCTGGGAGCGAGCCGTTCCACAGGCCTGCTGAAGTCACCTAAGTGCATGGGTTCGTTTGGTCTTCTCTTTCGTTCTTGATCAAGAAAGTACCGATCGGTAAGAGCCTGCTCCTTCTGGATTCGCGTCTTTTTCTGGGTGAGGGGTTCTTTCTTTGTCCGCTTTCGTCGAAAAGGCCGAATCGACGGTAACCGCTCGAAATATCTGGGAATCTGCGCTCGATGTGTTGCGGCGCGACGGCCAGAGCTTCGTCGTCACCCAGCTGCAGCAGTTGTTGCCGCTTCGGTACGAAGACGGCGCGCTGACGATGGGCGTGGATGATCTGTTTTTCCGCGATTGGGTCGAGGACCACTTCGGCCACCTGCTCGTCACCGCCGTGGAGCGCGCCTCGGGCCGCACCGCGAAGCTGGCCTGGGAAAAGATTGAACGGGCGCAGGCGCGCGCGAGTTTGCCCTCAGCACCCCCAGTCAACCAACTCCGGCACACGGTGCGCCTCAACGACAAGTTCACCTTCGAGAGCTACGTCGTCAGCGAGGCCAACCAGCTGCCCGCCGCCGCGGCGCACGCCGTCGCCGAGAACCCCGGCCGCGCCTACAACCCGCTCTTCATCTACGGTGAGACGGGGCTGGGGAAGACGCACCTGCTCCACGCCATCGCGAACCGGGTGCTCGCGCGCAACCCGCACTTCCGCGTCACCTACCTCTCGAGCGAAGAGTTCACCAACCAGTACATCGAGTCGGTCCGCGACCAGCGCATGACCGAGTTCCGCCGCCGCTTCCGCGACGAGTGCGATGTGCTGCTCATCGACGACATTCAATTCCTGGGCAAGAAGCAGGAAACGCAGAACGAGTTCTTCTACACGTTCAATGCGTTGCATCAGCTCGGCAAGGCCGTCGTGATGACGAGCGACACGGTGCCCAGCGAGATCCCCGGCCTCGAGGAGCGACTGCGCAGCCGCTTCGCCATGGGGCTCATCACCGACGTGCACGAGCCGACGTTCGAGGCGCGCGTCGCGATCCTGAAGAAGAAGGCCACGCAGGACGGCATCGCCATCACCGACAAGGTGGCCCACTTCATCGCCCGCGTGGTGGTGAACAACGTGCGCGAGCTCGAGGGCGCGCTGATTCGCGTCATCGCGGTGCACGCGCTGACCGGCCAGCCGCTCACCGAGGAACTCTGCGCCACGGTGCTGGGCGACATGATGCCCGAGAAGGTGACGCTCGACGCCGAGATGATTCAGAAAGAGGTCGCGCGCTTCTACAAGCTGAACGTCGACGACCTGCGCGGTGAGCGGCGCATGAAGCCGGTCGCGCACGCCCGTCAGGTGGCGATGTACCTGGTGCGCACGTTGACGACGTCGTCGCTCCCCGAGATTGGGAAGAAGTTCAACAAGGACCACTCGACGGTGCTGGCGAGCGTGCGAAAGATTGAGAATGCGCGTGGCAATGACTCACAGCTCCAGCTCGACCTCGGAGAGCTGACGAAGAAGCTCGTCCCACCGGTCTGACGTCCCCATGGGCAGACGGAACCCCGACGTCGACTGGTTCTTCGCGAAGGCCACGAAGTGGAAAGCCGAGTACGCGAAGCTGCGGACGATTCTGCTCTCGTGCCCGGTGGAGGAAGCCCTGAAGTGGGGCGTGCCCGCGTACCTGCACGAGGGGAAGAACATCGCCCTGGTGCACGGCTTCAAGGACTTCTGCGCGGTGCTGTTCCCCAAGGGGGTGCTGCTGGCGGACCCGAAGGGCGTGTTGATTCAGCAGACGCCGAACGTGCAGTCCGCGCGGCAGGTGCGGTTCACCAGCGTCGCGCAAGCGGCGAAGTCGGCGCCGACGCTCAAGGCGTTCGTGAAGCAGGCCATCGCGCTCGAGCAGGCTGGCGTGAAGGTGAAGCTGAAGAAGTTCGAAGGGGACGACGTGCCTGCCGAGCTTCAGACGCGGTTGGAGGATGACGCCGCGCTCAACGACGCGTTCGAGGCGCTGACGCCGGGCCGGCAACGGGGCTACGTGTACTTCATTGGGCAGGCGAAGCAGTCGAAGACGCGCGCCGCGCGGGTCGAGAAGGCGATTCCGCGGATCATGGATGGAAAAGGCTTCGACGAATGACACTCCGTCAGCCCCAGAGCACGTCACGCCACGCCGGCGTCTTGTCGAACGTCGCCTTCGCGAACGGGCGCAGTGAGCGCTCGCCTGGGTCGCTCTTCGGTTGGAGCGCCGTCGTCGTCCCCGCCGTCGCGCTCGTGGTGGTGCTGGCCCGTCGTGCGAGCCCCGTCACCGCTGCTCCACCACCTTGAGCGCGGCGCTCGCGATGGCGGCGGCGAAGGCGTCGTGGGTGTCGGCGTCGTGCCACCGGGCCACCTCGAGCGGGTCGAGCGCGTGGTGCGTCTCGATGATGACGACCGGCGCCACCGACGTCGCACGGAGAAAATACACACGCTGCTTCGTTGGCCGTGCGTCGATGAAACACGCAGGCGCCTCGTCAGTCTTGTACAGGCTGCCGTAGTCCTCCCCGGAGTACGGGAAGAAGCCGGCGGCGCGCAGCGCTTCACTCACGGCGCGGCCCCAGGTCTCTCGGGCTCGCACGATGGAGCGGGGACCCTCTTCGCTCCACAACACCGAGAACCCCGGGTCGCTGCGATTCGCGAAGCACACGCCGCCGTCCGGGTGCGTCTCGAGGGGCCAGGCGTCTGCGCGCGCGTCGGTGTGCAGGCTGACGACGAGGTGCGGCTTGAAGCGCTCGATGGCGGCGATGCGCGCCGGGTACTTCGTGCCCTCTTCCGTGGTGCGCGTCTCGAGCACCGTGAAGCCCAACCGACGGAGCCGTCTCGAAAGCTCCATCGCCTCGACCAACGTCTCATCAGCCTCGCGCTGGCAGTGGCAGCCCCAGTTGCCGGTGTTGCCGGGCGCTCCATGGCCGGCGTCGACGGCGATTCGAATGCGCGAGGCGAGCGGAGGCAGCCGCAGCACGTACAGCTGCGTGTCGGGCGAAGGCCACGGTGCGGTCGAGAGGAGCAGCGCCAGGAGGGTCGTCACGGCCGCACTGAGACAGCACGGAGTGGGCCAGCGTTCCGCGTCACGGGGGCCCACCTTCGAGGACCTCGGGTTCAGCGGCTCCGCGCCCTCCGTCGCGGTCACTTCGCCACCCCGCGAGGTTGATCAGACACAGAGTCCGTGAAGGCGTCCCCTCGGAATTTCGTAGCGGAGCCGCGTCTCGGCGTTGCGAACATGAGTGCATGTCGAGCCCCATCAGCCGCACCACCACCCGTCCCGACTCCCAGCCGTCCACCTCGCCCACCGGTCCCGTCACCGTTCAGTCCGGCGACACCCTGGGCCGCATCGCGCAGCGAAACGGCGTCTCGGTGCAGCAGCTCGTCGACGCCAACCGGAGCACCTACCCGCAGCTCGCGACCAACCCGAACGTGCTCCAGGTGGGCTGGAGGCTGGCGCTGCCGAATGGCTCCGCACCTGCGCAGCAGCCTGCGACACCGCCGCCGGCGCAAGGCTGGAAGCCACGCTCCAACAACGACGTCGTGCTGCTCGGCATGAACGAAGGCGCCGCGCACGAGGCCGCGTCGCTGCGTCAACGCGGGACGAACGTGACGCACCTCAAAGACGGCGCCGTCAACGACGCCATCACCACCCGCGACGCGAGCGGCACGACGCAGACCCACAAACTCGACACGCCCGAAGGCGCCCGCAGCTTCGCGTTGACCCTCGGACTGCCGGCTGATCAGACCGCGAAGATCGCCGACGTGCTCCACGGCGCGAGCAGCGATTCGCGTGACGAGCTCGCACAGCTGGCGCAGGTGTGGGCCCAGGCGGAGCGCGGCGGTCAGATGCCTTCACGCATGGTGATGTCGGGGCACTCCACGGGCCGCAGCGTCTGGGGTGATGGCAACGGCTCGCTCGACTTCAAGACGCTCGGGAAGCTCGCAGAGGCGATGCCGAAGGCCGCGCGGAGCGTCGAGGACCTGCACCTGTCGGCCTGCTACTCGGGTGGCCAGGGGTTGATGGAGCAGTACCGGGGCATCTTCCCCAACGCGAAGACCATCTGGGCGTACACGGGCTCAGCCCCCGGTGCACACTCGGGAGCGACGACGCACCTCGCTCGATGGGATGCCGCGACGAAGGGTGACGCTCGCGCGCTCGACCGCGCCATCGCCGACCGGACGCGCAAGGGCGAGAACGTCGCCGTGTGGAGCGCAGACCGCGGCTACCTCGACGGCCGTCCACCCGCGCCGCTCGACGAGGTCCGCCGGGCCGTCCAGGAAGGCCACGCGACGTATGAGCGCTTCGCGCGTGGCGACGAGGCGGTGTCGAACCCGAGCAGCGGCGCGCTCCGCGACCACTACAACCAGATTCAGCGACTGCTCCAGCACCCTGAGCTGCCGCGCGCAGACCGCCCGGCCCTCGAAGCCCAGCGCGACTCGACGATTCGGCTGCTGTACTTCACCAAGCACGTCGCGCCGAAGTTCCAGGAGGTGCACGGCCGGGCGGCGAACGAGGCTTTTTCGTCACTGGGCCTGACGCCGCCGAACTTCGCCACGCTCTCGCGGGCGGACGCCATGCGCGCGGTGGCCGAGTTCGAACGCAAGGCTGCCTCGACGAACCCGATGCCCGAAGCGGCGCAACGGCTGCTCCCGCTCCTGACCGACGGGCTGAGGGACCTGAAGGCGTCGCGAATTCCCGATTCGTGGATCTGAGCGACCGAAACGCGAGCCGGCCTCGTCCCTCTCCACCACCGGCGATAGAGGCTCAGTTCGAGAACCCGGCGTGGATGATGGCGGCGATGGCTCCGAGCGTAAGCACGCCGAGCCACGCAAGGTCGGTGTTCGGGACGTCATCGGTGTCGATGGTCACGCCCTCAGGTGCGAGTTCTTCGAGGCTCGCGGAGTGTCGCCACGCCCGCCTGCACGTCGGCCGAGCTGCGCGTGAAGGAGTCCCTCCTCCAACCCGTATGGAGCAGAGGTTTTCCTGGGCCGAGTTCCCAGTTTTCAGACCCTCAATCGTCTACAGAGAAAGCCGCACATGCGGCGAGGGAGTGCACATGTCTCGATGGTGGCTGCTGGTCGGTGTTCTCAACGTTGGCTGCACGGCCCAGCGCTACCTGGTCTTGCCTGACCCGATTGGACCGGAAGGGGCTCCGACCGGTGTGGCAGCCGACCAGACCTGGCGTGTCGGCGAGGTGACGACCCGCGTCGAGGTGGCCTCCCAGGGGATGATGGGGACGGCGGCGCAGGCCCCCAACCTCGACACCGAGCCACTGAAGCGTCAGCTGACCGAGCGCGTTCGCGCGAGCCTCGGCTCACAGAAGAACCTCGGTGCGGTCGACCAGCCCCCGGCGACCTACTCGCTCGAGGTCGAGCTCGGCGCCCGTGAGGCCTATGGCTTCGGCAAGGGCCTCGCGCTGGGCCTGGGCCTCGAAACGGGTATCATGCTGGCCGGTGTCGGGGCGGGCCTTGGGATTGGAACGGTCGTCGACAACAACTCGAAGAACCCATCGAGCCTGGGTGTCGTTCTCGGGCCGAGCATCGGCCTGCTCGTCTCGGCTCCCATTGCGCTGATTGCCGCCCTCTTGACAGACATCGGCGGAGTCCGGGGCGAGTACACGGCGACCCTCACCCTTCGTCGACGGTCCGACCGGGTGCCCGTCGCGACCCGTCGCCTGTCGTCCACGTGGCAGGCCGACTACAACGGGTTCGGCGCCGCAGAGAAGATCGCGAAGGCCTCAGGGGCGGCGGTGCCGGAATTCGAGCGGGTCATCCTCGAGGGCATCAAGTCGATGTTGCTCGAGCTCAACGAGCCCGTGGCGCGCGCTCGCTGACATGCCATCCGACCGGCATGTGCCGCGCGACCCCCTGAGGCTCGCTGCGGAATGAACGACCAGAAGCTCGGCGAGCTCTATGCGAGCTATGGACACCTCGTGTTTCAGCGGTGTCTGCGGCTCCTTCGGAACCCGGCGGACGCAGAGGACGCCATGCATGACGTCTTCATGCGGGCCCATCGGACTCCAGGGCCAGCCCGATCGACCCTCATCTGGCTGTACCGCGTCGCGACCAACTGCTGCTTCGACCGCTTACGGTCCCGGCGCCGCCTTCAACGTCACGACGACGTCTCCGTTCGCGAAGAGCCTCTCGTCGAGGCGGACGCAGACCGGCAGGCGGTGCTGGCCATGGTGTTGCGCCAGGTCGATGAAGTGACGTGCGAGATGGGGTTGCTCCACCACGTCGACGGACTGACGCAGGACGAGATTGCCCACGAGTGCGGGTACTCCAGACGCACGGTGGGAAAGAAGCTCGAGGCCTTCGAGCTCGAGTTCAAGGCCCGATGGACCGAGGCAGGTGGCCAATGACGAACGAGGTGCATCTGCGTCGAATCGACCTCGAGCGGCTCTCTGCCGGTGAAGCCGTCGCTGAGGCGAGCCATCTCGCGCACTGTGACGCGTGCGCAGCAGCCGTCGAGTCGATTCGGCTCGAGGCGCGTACTTTCGTTCAACGTCGACCGGCAGCCACGGTGCTCGAGCAGGTTCGCGCGCGGCGTGCTCCCTGGTGGCGACGATGGTGGCCTGTCGTCGCCGTCCCCCTCGCGGCGGGCCTGGCGTTCCTGGTGTTCACCGGCGCGCCCGACGAGGTGCGGTTCAAGGGGACCAGCTTCGCGGTGCTGGTGAATGGTGTGGTGCCGCTCACCCCGGGAGTCGCGGTGCACGCTGGCGACGAACTCTCGTTCGTCGTCGAGTCCGCGCGCGCAGGCCACGTGCTGGTGCTCGACGTCGAGACAGGCCGGCCCGTGCACGCGTTCGTCCCATCCGGTGGGCAGCGGTCGATGGCCGTCGGCGCGGGGCGAACCGTGTTGCCTGATGGAGTGAGGCTCGACGACGCGGCCGTTCCCGAGTGGGTCGCCTTGCTCTTCTGCGAGGGTGCCGTGTCGCTCGAAGACCTCGAGCTGACGGCACCGGCCGGGGGCGCAGCGCCGGTGATTCGCCATGAGGGGTGCCGGGTACAGGTCCTCTCCATCACGAGGTCGGTGAAGTGACGGCACGGGCTGCAGTCGCAGCCTGTCTCGTCACGTGCGTCGCGCATTCGGCGCCGGTGCGCCTCGTGCTGTCGGTGGGCAACGACCTGGGCGGCGGTGAGGACGTGCCGCTCCGGTATGCAGAAGACGATGCCCGACGGGTGCGCGACGTCTTCACCGAGATTGGCTCGGTGAAGGACGATGACGCCGAAGTCCTCGTCGGACAGTCCGCGGTCGAGGTGCAGGCGGCGCTCGCTCGACTCACGGCGAGAGTCGAGGCGTTGAACGCTCAGCGTCGCGAGGCCTTCGTCGTGGTGTACGTCTCGTCCCATGCGGTGGAGGGCGTGCTCCATCTCGGAAACAGCGAGCTCGCCTTGACGTCCTTGCGCGAGGCCGTCAGCCGGATTCCGGCGAGCTTCCGGCTGCTCGTCGTGGACGCCTGCACCAGCGGCGCGGTGGTTCGGCAGAAGGGCGGTGTCAGGACGCGGCCGACGGTAAGCCTCGGCGGGAGCACGGCGCGCGGGACTGTCGTCATCAGCTCGAGTGGGCCTGCCGAGGCCGCACAGGAATGGGATTCACTGACGAGCTCACTCTTCACGCACCACTGGCTGGCAGGACTTCGGGGCCGGGCCGACCTCGACCGCGATGGCCGCGTCACCCTCAACGAGTCGTACGCCTACTCGTACTCGCAGACCGTCGCGCTCGCAGCGCAGCACCCCTCGTTCGACGTCGACCTCGCCGGCAGCGCTGAAGTGGTGGTGACCGAGCCACGACGGGCCTCGAGCGCGGTCGACCTCGCGCCGTCCCTCGACGGGCGGTTCGTGGTGGTGGGCGAAGACGCCTCGACGGTGCTGCTCGACCTCGAGAAGGCGGCGGGTGCGCCGCTCCATCTCGCGTTGCCGGCAGGCCGGTACCGCCTTCGTCGAACCAGCCAGGCCGGCGCTCAAATCGCGCACGTGTCGTTGGCGTGGGGTGGCGTGACGTCGCTGAGCGAGGCCGACTTCGTCAGCGCTTCGCTTCCAGCGTTTGCCGTGAAGGGTGCAAGCGCGAGTGCCTGGAGTTTCACCCTCGAAGCTGGCCTCTCGAACGGGCCTGCCGCGACTGTGAAGCCCCTCCTGGGCCCGGGCTTCTGGGTGCGATGGGAATCGTCGGTCGTGTGGGTCTCTTTCGGAGGCGCCATCGGCGCGGGCGCCTCGGCGGGTGCGAGCGAGACGCTCTTTGCGCTGCAGGGGGCCGTCGGTGCGCGAGGGGCGTTGGGGCCCGTCAGGTTCGGCGTCGGGCTGGTCGCCCGGCCGCAGGTGCTTCTGAAGGACGGCGCCACCGCGGCCCTCGAGACGGGCCTGCTGGGCAGCGTCGAAGTGGGGGTGCTGGGGCCGCTCTTCCTCGGGGTATCAGCAGAGGGCCTGGTGCGCGCCGCGCCTGTTGCGCCAGCCCCTGGAAACCCGCTGGGCTGGCGAACCAGTCTCTTGTTCGGCGCTCGACTGTGACTTCAGCTGCCTGACTGCCCGAGCGCTGCGAGCGCGTCACGTTGCTCCGAGAGAAAACGGTTCGCCACGCCCGCCTGCACGTCGGCCGAGCTGCGCGTGAAGGGTACAGCTCGCCGCCCTGCGTGCGCTTGCCGCGCTCCTGGTACACCGCGCGAATGATGTCAGCGTCGCTCAGCTGCGCGACGTCGCGGCCCTGGAGCGCGCCGGACCTGGAGTCGACGCCCATCACCACCGGCCGCCCCTGGTCGAGGTTGCGGTTGATGGTGTCCAGGCTCCACGCGGGACGATTCGCGGTGCACCCGTTGTGGCGGAACCTGCGACGAGACGGCTCCGGCGCGGGCGCCGATGGCGCAACGCCTGCGCCTCGTCGTCGCGGACTGACGCCTGCGTGACAGCCCTTTCTGGGGGCCACCTTGCGCGCGCTTCGTGCAGCGCGCATGGTGCTCGTGCACGCGCCGAGCGGCGCTGCAGCTCTCGGACATCGGAGGGATTTCATGGGCACGACCAGCCGTGGGCACGCGCCCGTTCGCACCATCGCGATGTTGGGCAACCACCTGCCACGGCAGTGTGGCATCGCCACCTTCACGACCGACCTCATGACGGCCATCGAGCGCGAGACGCCGAGCGGTGTGTCCTTCGTGGTGGCGATGAACGACGCCGGAGCGCATCACGCCTACCCGGAGCGCGTTCGTTTCGAGGTGCCGCAGGGCGACATCGAGGCGTACCGGCGAGCGGCCGACTTCATCAACGTGAAGGGGGCCGACGTCCTCTCGGTCCAGCACGAGTACGGCATCTTCGGAGGGCCGGCTGGAGCCCATCTCCTCGAGCTGCTGGGCGCGCTGCGCATGCCCATCGTCACCACGCTCCACACGATTCTCGCCGCGCCTGACCCCCAACAGCGCGCCGTGCTCGAGGCGCTGGTGAACCTCTCGGAGCGGGTGGTGGTGATGAGCGCGGACGGCGCCGCGTTGCTTCAGTCGGTCCACGGAGTCGACGTGAAGAAAATCGACGTGATTCCGCACGGCATTCCCGTGGTGCCGGCGCGCGACAGCAAGGCCGTGCTGGGCGCTGAAGACCGGCACGTGATTCTCACCTTCGGCCTGCTGTCGCCTGACAAGGGCATCGAGCACGTCATCGACGCGATGCCGGCGATTCTGCAGCGGCACCCGAACACCGACTACATCGTGCTCGGCGCCACGCACCCGCACGTGAAGCAGCAGCAGGGAGAGACGTACCGGCTGATGCTCCAGGCTCGCGCGGAGCGGCTCGGCGTCGAGGCGAACGTGCTGTTCCACAACCGCTTCGTCAGCCACGAGGAGCTGGTGGAGTTCCTCGGCGCAGCCGACCTCTACATCACGCCGTACTTGAACGAGGCGCAGAGCACCTCGGGCACGCTGGCGTACGCGGTGGGCAGCGGCAAGGCCGTCATCTCGACGCCGTACCGGTATGCCCGCGAGCTGCTGGCCGAGGGCCGCGGCGTTCTCGTGCCGTGGCGGGACTCGGCGGCCATCGCGAACGAAGTCATCGCGCTCCTCGACGCGCCCGCGCAGCGCGCCGAGCTCCAGCAGCGGGCGGCCGACTTCGGGAAGACGATGGGCTGGCCCATCGTGGCGCGGCGGTACGTCGAGGCGTTCGAGCGGGCCCGCCTCAGCCACGACGAGCGGCTTCGCGCCGGGCGGTCGGCTCGCACGCGCGCCAGGCGGCAGGCCGAGCTCCCCGACGTCAACCTGTCGCACGTGCGCCTGATGACCGACGACACGGGCATTCTCCAGCACGCGCTCTTCGACGTGCCCCGCCTTCAGGACGGCTACTGCGTCGACGACAACGCCCGCGCGCTGTTGCTGCTGACGCTCGTGGAGGAAGCAGGCACCGAAGCGCCCGCGCTCGTGCGCGCCCTCGCCACGCGTTACCTCGCCTTCGTCTGCCATGCCTTCGACGAATCGACCGGGCGCTTCCGCAACTTCCTCTCGTGGGCGCGCGGGTGGCGCGACGAGCCCGCCTCGGACGACAGCCTGGGCCGGTCCCTGTGGGCGCTTGGCACCGTCGTCGGCCGCTCCTCGGACCCGGGCCGTCGTGGAGCAAGTCAGTCGCTGTTTCAGAGCGCGCTCGCCGCGGTGCCCACGCTGTCGAGCCCGCGCGCCGTGGCGTACGTCCTGCTGGGGCTCGACGAGCACAGCCGGGCCTTCCCCAACGACGCGCGGGTGCGGGCCCTGCGCGCCACCCTCACCACGCGGCTCCTCGAGGGCTACCGTCACGCAGGCCGCGAGGACTGGCCCTGGTTCGAAGACCGGCTGACGTACTGCAACGCGCGTCTGCCCCAGGGACTCCTGGCGGCGGCGACACGGCTGGGTGATGCCGAGGCGCTCTCGGTCGCGCTGCGCGCGCTCGACTGGCTGGTGGAAGAGCACGTCGCACCAGACGGCACCTTCGCGCCGGTGGGGACGAACGGCTTTCACGAACGAGGACGCGAGCGCGCGGGGTTCGACCAGCAGCCGGTCGAGGCGTGCGCGATGGTGTCGGCGTGCCTCGAAGCGCACCGGGTGACGGGGGCGGCCCGCTGGCTGGAGCACGCGCGCTGGGCGTTCCAGTGGTTCCTCGGGCAGAACGCGCGGCAGGCGCAGGTCTACGACGCGAGGACGGGTGGGTGCCGGGACGGGCTCCACGCCGACCGGCTCAACGAGAACCAGGGCGCCGAGTCGACGTTGTCCTTCTTGATGGCGCTCTCGGAGCTGCGCGCCGCCGACCGCTTGACGGTGAGCGCCATGCCTGCGGCCGTCGTCGCCACGCCGCTCCCCGTGCGCGTCGGGCCGGCGGCGCCGCCGATGAGCGTACGCCTGGTGACGTCGTGAAGGCGCGCGCCTACGAGGTGTTGTTCGAGCGTCACCCGAAGAACCCGATTCTCACCGCCGCCGACTGGCCCTACCCCGCGCACACCGTCTTCAACCCAGGCGCGACGCTGTTGAAGGACGGCACCACGTTGTTGTTGGTCCGCGTGGAGGACCGCCGCGGGCACTCCCATCTGTGCGCCGCGCGCTCTGCCAACGGCGTCGACGGCTGGGTCATCGACGAGAAGCCGACGCTGCTCCCTCAACCACTCACGCACCCGGAGGAGCTGTGGGGCATCGAAGACCCGCGCATCACCTGGGTCGAGGAGCTGCAGCGCTTCGTCATCGCCTACACGGCGTTCAGCGCGGGAGGCCCCGGCGTGGCGCTCGCGACGACGACCGACTTCAGGCAGTTCGAGCGGTACGGCCTGGTGATGCAGCCGGACGACAAAGACGCCGCGCTGCTGCCTCGCCGCATCGACGGCAACTTCGCGCTCCTTCACCGGCCGGTGACGGACGGCGGGGCGCACATCTGGGTCTCGTTCTCGCCAGACCTGCGCAACTGGGGAAACCACAAGCTCGTGCTGAAGGCGCGCAAGGGCGCCTGGTGGGACGCGAACAAGGTGGGGTTGTCACCGCCGCTCATCGAGACGCCGCGCGGCTGGCTGATGCTGTACCACGGGGTGCGTCACACGGCGGCGGGCAGCCTCTACCGGCTGGGGCTCGCGCTCTTCAAGCTGGATGACCCGACGGTGTGTTTGTTGCGCGGCGACGAGTGGATCTTCGGCCCCGAGTCGACCTACGAGCGATTCGGCGACGTCGGCTACGTCGCGTTCCCGTGCGGCACCACGCTGGGGAAGGACGGCGACACCATTCACATGTACTACGGCGCCGCCGACACCTGCCTCGCGCTCGCGACGGGCAGCGTGAAGGCGTGCCTGGCGTGGCTCGACGTGCACGGGAAGCCGTGCCCCTGAGCTGCACCCACGCGCGCTGCGAATCGCCGGTTTCGAGCGTCGACGGCCTTGTCCTTCACCCCGGCGCCGGCGAGTCCCGACACCTCGACGTCAGCGCGCGTACCAGGCGACGACCTTCGGGTGCGTCTTCACGGCCTCGAGGAGCGCGAGCAACTTCGGGAATGGGCTGAACGTCGTCGGCGGGATGAAGTCGACCACGCCCTTGAGGATGGAGGACGTCGCGACGAAGAGCTTGAGGTCCGCGACGCTGAGGGCCGCGCCCCCGACGAAGGGCCCGTGAATCTGCTGCTCAATCTGCCCCGCCCACTCGGGAAGGAAGCCCGTGGCCAGGGCCTCGCGGGCGAGCTTCTTCTCGTCTGGGTCCTTGATGCGCAGCGACGGGCCGAGCCTGGCGCGCAGTTCTTCGACGGAGCACATCACCGCTTCGTGACGCGCCGACTCCCACGCATCGGCCGGGAGCAGACCGTGCTGGCTGCCGAGCATTCGCAAGATGGCGTTCGACTGCGCGAGCGGCGGGCGTCCTTCCATCGTGAAGATGGGCAGCGCGCCGAACGGGGCGCTCGCTTTGCGGGCCTCCCACTGCTCGCGGTTGAGGCGCTCGTCGGTGAACGGAACTCCAGCGATGAAGAGCGCGAGGCGGCACTCCTCGCCTCGGCTGGTGGGAATGTCGAAGTACGTCAGCGTGGGCCTGGTCATGGGGCGCTCGTAGCGCAGTGGCGCGAACGCCGAACGACGGTCTCCTCGGAACCCGGACGAAGAGGCGGTGCCTACCGCGACAGGCTCTTCGCCAGGCGTCACGATTTCCGCAGCGCCTTGCCGGATTCGTTGGCCACTCGTCACGCGGGGCCCCTCGGACCCGGTGCGCCGCAGAGGCGCCTCGGCTAGATTTTGGCTTCCTCAACTCCTGGAGTCTGCATGCCGCCCATTCCCCGAGCGCCGGTCCCGCCGCCCCCGTCGGCCCGAACTACCACCACGCCGACCCGCCCAACGCCAGCTCCGGGTCGGCCCGCCACCACGCCAGCGGCCCCGACGACAGGCTGGAAACCAGCGCCCATCCAGCTCGACAAGGCGAAGGTGATGACCGACTTCATGGCTGTTCAGAAGGCTGAGAACTCGAGCGGCAACCACCTGTCGTTCCTCGACCGGGGGCTCGCGTCATCACCCTTCAAGGGGGCCGCGCCGCAGGTGTGGGAGTCCTTCGGCGTCCGCGCCGACGGCCAGACCGTGCAGAGCAGCGGCGCCGCCGGCTTCTCGCCCTTCCCCGCGCGCGGGGCCATGGTTCAGGACTTCCGCCCGATGCCCTTCCTCGGGCCCAGCATCAAGCAGGCGGCGGTGGTGGTGGGCAGCGAGGTCAACGGCACCATGCAGGCGCGCTGGTACGGGCAGCAGGCCACGCTGCCCTCTCCAATGTGGAGCGCCACCAAGTCGCTCAACGCCCTCGGCCTCATCTCGAAGCTCAACCAGCTTCGCCCCGACCTGAAGGTCGAGGACCTGCTCATCCGGCAGAGCGGCAGCCCGTCGACGGCCGTTTCCCTCAAGGCGCTCTTCCAGGACATCACGTCGTACGACAACGGGGCGCAGGGCTCGAACGCAGGCGCCGGCGCGCTCGGGCGTGCGCTGGGCGGCGCCGGGCGCGAAGCGTTCGTCGAGGGCAACACCGGCAACGACGTCATCTTCAACTCGAACTACGGCGCGGGAACGATGTTTGACCGGCCTGAAATCGTCACCCGCACCGGTGAGCGGGTGCTGCTGGCCCCCGAGACGCCGGGCGTGAAGGACAAGAACCGCATCTCGGCGTATGACCTGACGCGCGTGCACGCGCAGGCCGCCTGGCACACGCGCTTGTCGCCCGAGCAGCGCCTGCCCGGCGCGCAGGGCCACAGCATCGGCGGGTGGATGCGGGCGATGACCGAAGACACGGCCCGCTATTCCGATGCGGCGCTGAAGAAGCTCGGCCTCGAGGGGAAGATCTCGAACGTGGCCATCGCCTCGAAGCTGGGCTTCGGCTACGAGGCCGGGACGTACGAGGCCGTGTACTCAGCGGTGGTGCAGTTCAGCGACGACCGCTTCTCGCCGCCCCGCCAGCGGACGATGTCCTTCACGCTGCGAGGCGAAGACACCAACCCGACGCGCCTCGATTCCCAGCTCGCCACTGACGTCACCGAGCTGTTCCGCCGCCTCGTCAATGACGAGCTGTGACCCCGGGCGACGCCCAGCGTGCGTCACCAGTCGGTGCCCCGGCTGGGCGTTGGAGCATGGCAGCCAGGGCGCCCACACCCGGCGTGAACACGAGCAACACGACGAACCAGGCAGGCTCGTCTTGTTCTTTCGAGCGCGTGACGTTCTCCGGCGACCTCGCGCAGGTCGAAGCGGGGCTCTGAGCCGAGATGCGTGGCTTCATCGCACGGGGCCGGTAGCGCGACGGTCCCAGTGACGAGCGCAAGCCGAGAGTTCCTCACGCAGCTTCAGCCAGTTGCGAATGTCGCCGGAGTACCCGCCGCGCACCGAGCCGCGACTCAGAGCTCGACTGGCCCACACCTGAACGACACCTCGCGAGTGAAGCTCGCGCGTCGCGCCGCAGGCCTCGAGTTCAAGGGCACCACGACCCCGCCCAGCAGCACCCCGCCGCCGCTGACGGTCTGCAGTTCCGCGTCGGCAACGACCGCACCAGGGCCACGACAGTGCGATTCAATGAGCGTCTCCGCCTGCAGACGTCCGATGGCTGAGTCTTCGTATTGCGCCCGGTGAAGACCGCCGACACCTGGAATCACCATGGCCCGGTTCTCGTGCGAGGGCGTGACGAGCTTGACGGGCTTCATCCCTGCACAACCGGTGACGGCGAGGACGCTGACGACGAGGACGACACGCATGAGGCCTCCTGAGAGAGGTGATTCTCCAGAGACCCGATATGGACATGTCGTGAGCTCGCCAACGCGCCGGCTGCCCGAAGGGGGGGCTCCTGGTGGTACGGCTCGCCGGGCAAGACGAGAACGCGCGAAAGAGCACCAGCAACACCAGAGCCCGTGACGACGCGCTTCATGGCGTTCGGCTACCGGAACAAGGAGCACTCCAGGATTGCGATGTTTTTCCACTGCGGTCCCTCGAGGGCCCTGCCGCCCTGCAACTCACGGCAGTGGGCGAGGCCCGGCGTCGGGGGCCGGAACTCCTGGAAGCCACTGCGCAGGGGCCGGGCCCGGGACCACGACGACGGCCGGCGCGACCGCGGAAGGGGGGACTGGGCTCGTCGGCGCCAGCTCGACTGCCACCGCCGCAGGAGCGACCGGCTTCTCGTCCTCGGCGTGACGCGGCCAGAATCGCACTCCAACGGCCGCGACGAGGGCGAGGACGACGAGCCCACCGGCCTTCACCATTCCGCTCAACGCACCCCTCGCTGCCGCGCTGGAGCTGGTCGTCTGCTTCAGGCGCTCCTTCAGCTCCGGCGGCGTCTGGAGCATCGCGGTCTGCGCCTTCCACCGTGCGAGTCGTTCGTCGAGGTCACTCATGCTCGAACCGCTTTCTCAGGGCCGCACGCGCGCGGACCAACAGTTGCTCCACGGAGCCTTCGCTGCGCTCCATCACCTCGGCCGTCTCTTTGCCGCTCAAGCCGTGCAGCTCCTTGAGGACGAGCGCGGTTCGTTGATCGTCAGGCAGTGACTCGAGCGCCTCGCGCAGCTCTCCGGGCTCCACGGCGGCCTCCATCGAACGCCGCATGCGTGACGACGCGATAGAGCCACGTCTCGATACGGGACTCGCCCCGAAAGGTGCCATCGCGGAGCGCTTCGAAGACCCGCAGCCAGGCCGTCTGCAGCACGTCGGCGGCCTCCTCGGTGCTCCCGGTCAGTCGTACGGCCAGGCGATAGAGGTCGTCGCTCGTCTGCTCCACCAGCACCGGAAACGGAGGAACCGTCGCGCCAGTCGGCGGCGAAGTGGCTGACAGGTCAGGCTCCATGGTCCTTCGACGTTCCAGTGAGGCGACTTCCTACGCGGCCGTTGGCCGATTTGCAGCGCGTGGGAACCGCGCGGGCCGGTCGTCCAATACGTCATGAGCCCTGAAACGACCGCTCAGACGAAGCGCCGCCAGTCCTCGATGCGATGGTGGCCGTTGATGCTCCTGCTGCTGCTGTTCGTGTGGTGCGGGCTGCACCAGCGTGACGGGGTGAACTCGCGCGCGGCTGTGGTTCAGGAACGGCCTGGTGCGGAGATTCCGGCGGTCGCTCCGTCGACGCTCGTCGCGGCGGGCCCACCGCGTGAGGCCCTCGGCACTCCGGTCCGGTCGGTTCCACGCACAGCGCCGCGGCGTACGTTGCCGTCGAAGACAGTGGCAGCACCAGTCGTGCCACCGCCGGAGGGAGCGATTGCAGTCCCCGGCCCCGTGCCAGTCCTGAGTGAGCCCGTGTCGTTCGAGGCAAGGACCCTCGACGGCGCCGCGTTCTCGCTGCAGAAGCTGCGCGGAAGGGTCGTGCTCGTCGACCTCATCTCGGTGCACTGCGGCTACTGCTTCGAGGAACTCGACAGCCTGCAAGACCTGAAGCGGCGCTATCCCGAGCTCGTCGTGGTGGCGGTCGCAGCGGGAGACACGGAGGAAGAAGTCCACACCTCCCTCGACGCTCGCGACCTGCCGTTTCCATTTCCCAACAAGTCCGTATGGCGAACGTTCCCGACCATTCGCTGTGAGTCGTGGGCGCGCGGGCCGATGGTGTTGATGGGCGACGCGGTGCGCACTCCTCCATCGGCAGCGGCACCAGGCTCCCGATGGAAGACGCCATCGCGCTGCGCGACGCGCGAGGGCACGGTGCTTGTTGGCAAGCTCGAGCTTCTCGTCGGGCGGGGAGGCCGGCGGGTACCCAGCTGTTGGCAGGACCGCCAGCCTCTGAACCGTCTGCCGAACCGCCGGCGGAGTCGCCCGTCTCCGTGATGTTCCAGGGCAAGTTCTCCATCACCACGCCGGCGCTGATCAGCGGCGCGGTCGCGGAGCGCATGCGCTTTCGCACCTTCCTGGTCTTCACCGTGGTGTGGGCCACCATCGTGTACTGCCCGCTCGCGCAGTGGGTCTGGGCGAGCGACGGGTCGCTCTTCACGCGCGCGGCGTGCTCGACTTCGCGGGCGGCACCGTCGAGGAGGGCGCTCGCAACCGAGCCCAATGGCGCAGTCGGCGACGGGAAGATCTTCGTGATGCCGCTCGAAGAGGTGGCGCGCATTCGCACCGGCGAGCGCGGTGGCTCGGCCAGCTGAAGGGCTGCGCGCACGGCAGCCGTCTCTGAAGAGTCTGCGCCCGGCGCGCGTGCAGAGGCGTGTACGAAGGAAGCGCACGCAGCCCTTTCGCAGCGACGGCCTGAACGCGGTGGGGCGCGCGAGTGGCACTGCTGATGCTTGTGGTCCGGCGAGGAGGTCTCCCCGTGAATCCGTGGGAAAATGATCCATGACCTTCCTCGAGCAGATGCAGGACTATTTCCGTGGTGAGCGCGTCGAGGCGTTGTTCTTCATCGCTCCGGCGGCGCTGGTTCTCTTCATCCTCGCGGGCACCGCGTTGAAGTCCGAGGGCGGCGCGTTCGGCATCGGCCTGGCCGTGCCGTTGATCCTCTTCGGGTTGGTGGCGTTCGGCACCGGGCTGGCGGTCGCGGTGCGTGCCCCGTCGCAGGTGGCGGCGATCGAGTCGGAGTTCGCGTTGTCTCCCAAAGCGATGGTCGAGAAGGAGCTGCCCCGCATGCGCAAGGTGAACGCGAACTGGCCGATGTACCTGGGCACGTGGGCCGCGCTGGTCCTCATCGGGGTTGCGCTGCGGTTCGGCCTGAAGGCGGACTGGGCGCACGGCGTCGGGCCCGGGCTCATTCTCGTCGGCGCGATGGGCTTCCTCATCGACGGCTTCGCGGAGCGCCGGTCTCGGCCGTACACCGCGGCGCTCGAGGCCCTGGCCACCCAACACGGGGTACCCGTCGACGCGCCCTGACGGAGCGAACCCCGGGCCGTGTGGTTGGGCTCTCGAGGGCCATGAGCGACCTCAAGAAGACCCTGACGATGTCCTACGAGCAGGCGTTGACGCGGGTGCCAGAGGCCCTGAAGGCCGAAGGCTTCGGCGTGCTGACCTCCATCGACATGAAGGACACGCTCAAGAAGAAGCTCGACGTCGACTTCCGCAGGTACACGATCCTCGGCGCCTGCAACCCGCCCCTCGCGCTCGAGGCCCTCACGACGTCGCTCGAGGTCGGCACGCTGCTGCCCTGCAACGTCATCGTCTACGAAGAGCGCACTGGCTCGGTGGTGCAGGCCGTCGACCCGCTGCGGTCGGTCGGCGCGCTGGAAGACCCCCGCTTCCTCCAGGTCGCGCACACCGTTCGCAGCAAGCTCGCGAAGGTGCTCGACGCCCTCTGACTCAACCGAGGAACTGCGCGACCTGCTCGAGCGAGTCGACGAGCGTCGCGCCGGTCTGCACGATTCGTTCGCGGGACTGATGGCCACTTGGCACCGCCGTCGCCGGCAGGCCAGCTCAGGGCAGGCACTGCGTGTCGTACGTGAAGCGAACGACGTCACGGGCCCTCGGCGCGACCGCGCGCTGGAAGGTCACGACGCTCCCACTGAGCGTCCACTGGCTCGCCGGAATCGTGGCGCCGTTGATGGTGACGGCGACGGCCCCGGCGGGGGGAGCGGTGAGGAACCAGGTCGCGCGCCGCCCGAAGGCGGCCTCTCCCAGGCGAACGTAGGGGTCGCCCTGGGTGGTGGCCGCGCAGATTTCTTCGGCGATGCCCCCGGTGGCCGACACGGCCTGCAGGTACCGGCCGTCCTCCGGCGCCTCGTACGTGCACAGCCCCGTCGGCGAGGCGGCGAGCAACGGGAACAGGCCGCTCACCGACAGCTCGTTGGCGCGCCGGGCACCCTTCACGCTCCGGAGTCGCTCGATGTAGCGCGAGGGGTCGCGGGGAGAACCGTCGACGGTGTCCGTCAAGAACACGAGCCCGAGGCTCGCGTCCTGGCGAACGAAGCCCGCGTTGTGGGTCAGGCTGAAGGGCGGCGTCACCGCCTTGACCGCGGGACCCAGGCCCATCTCCAGGGTGCTCCCGCTGACGCCGCGGTTGACGAGCGCGTTCCACGTCGCCGTGAAGTTGGGGCTCGTCGGCCGGAGCACGGCGGTCCCGTTGACCCGCGCGAGCGCACCGCCGGCGCCGTTGTCGTCGTCGGTTGTCGTCACGCCGAGCTGCCAGTCGACGCCCGCGTCGTTTGCGTAGGCCAGCAGCTCGGTCATGCGCTGCTGCAACGCGAGCTGCTTGTCAGCCATCGAGCCGGAGTCGTCGATGACGAAGAGGACGTCGGCCTTCGCGGGGACCTCGAAGACGTCGACGGTCCCCGACGTCGTGGCCCCGCGCCCGACGAGGGTCGCGCCGACCTCGACCAGGCGACCACCGGGCTCGACCGAGCTGAAGCGAATGGCCGCGACGTCGGGCCCGATGTCCGTCGGCCGGTAGGCAACCCCGAGGGTGACGACCCCCTCGGCAGGCACGGAGAGCGGGAAGACCGGGCTGCCCAACCGGAACTCCGAGGACCCGGCCAGGGACGCGGCCGTCACGGAGATGACCGACGCGCACGCGTTGGTCAGCCGGAGGACACGCTCGTCGCCGCAGGAAAGCCGCACGGTCCGGAAGTCGACCTCGTCCGGAGATACCACGAGGCACGCTGGCGTCGCCGCCACGCAGGCACCTCCCTGGCACAGCTGCCCCGCCTCGCAGCGACGGCACGCCCCCGCCGAGCCGCACGCCTGCGATGTTTGCAGGGCCGGCGGAACACAGGCGTCTTCGAGTGAACAGCCACCGCAGGCCTGCCCGCCCGCGCTGCCACCACCCGATGCTCCACCACCCGAAGCGCCGCCTGCCGCACGGCCACCACCCGATGTTCCACCGCCCGAAGCGCCGCCCGCCACGCTGCCGCCCGCGGCTGGCGCGACGCACTGCCCTGCTTCGCATGACAGCGCCCCACCGCAGGCCTGGCACATGGCGCCGTTGACGCCGCAGGCCGAGGCGGTGACCCCCTGCTCACATCGACCCGACGGCGTGCAGCAGCCGCCGCAGGTCTGCGCGCACGGCAAGGACCGCCCGGTGTCGATGGTGAGCTCGCATCCACTTCCTCCAACCCAAAACACAACCAAGACGAGTGCAGTTCTCATGTTTGTCCTTCCTCCAGCACCCGTCTTGCGGCGACGCGCCCGGAATCATCACCGGCGCTCATTTTTCCCGAACGAGCTCCTCCATCGCTGGACCGAAGACGCTCTCCGGGAAGTCTCGCTTGAACTGGCCGGCCGCTTCGCGGGCCTCGTCGAGCCGTCCTGCCTGGACGAGGGCGTGCACTGCGAGGCTCTCGCGCTCCTCTCGCAGCACCCCCGACGGGAACTCTCGCCGGTGGCGCTCGACCAGCTCCAGCGCCGTCGAGGTGTCGAGCCCGAGGAGGGCAGCGCGGGCGTGTTCGACGAGGGCTCGTTCGACGCTGGCGCCGGGCGGCACCTGGGTCACCGCCTGGGACTTCGGCGCGCCGGGCGCGGCCGCGCGTGGCCGGGTCGGCGCCCGGGCCTCGACGCCCCCGGGCCCCTCGGGTCGTCGGTCATCCGGGGCCTGTGCCTGCGCAGCCGGGTTCGCTGACTCCAGCGCGTCGCGCTCGCCCTGCACCTGGCCCTCCGACGCGGTGACCGACGCCGGGACGCTCGCGCGGATGGTCTCGGGCTGGCTCGGCGCTTCGCGCTCTCGCGCCTCGAAGGACCCGGCGGCGCGATACGCCAGAGACCCGGCGACAGCGGCGGCGACGGCCAGGGTCACCACCTTCACCAGCACGAGCCCTGTCGTGCCGGTCGCAGCGGCGGTGGTGGTCGCGGTGCCGGTGAGGGCGCTCACCGGCGCCACGGGAGGCGGCGGGGCCGGTGGCGCACCCGGGGCGCTCGCGAGCCCCGCCAGCGCGACCGAAGCCTCGACGCGCCGGAGCATGCGCGCCCGGCGCTCGACCGTGAGCGGCTCAGGCGCGCCGGTGTCCAGCAGCTCCGCGCACTCGGGCGGGAGCGGCTCGAGCTCATGGTCTTTCATGCGGCCTCCTGTTCTCGCAGTCGCCTGATGACGTCGGCAAAGCGCTGGCGGGCCAGACGCAGTCGCGAGTACGTCGTCGCCAGCGGGGTCCCCATCGCCTCGGAGATGGCGGCGGCGCCCACCCCCTGAAGGTCGTGCATGACGAAGACGGTGGCCTGCTCCTCCGAGAGCTCCGCCACCGCGCGCTGGAGCAGCTGCCGTCGCTGCTTCTCTTGCAGCGAGCGCTCGGGGTCGTGCGAGACGTCCGCCGGCTCCGGGGCTCCGTCGAAGACCTCGGTCCGGGACGAACTCCGCCGCAGGCGCGCCGTCATGACGCGAAAGGCGATGCCGAACAGCCATGGCCGCACCGGTCGGCTCGCATCGAAGCTGCTGCGCCGCGTGATGGCCGTCACGAAGACGTCGTGCACGCAGTCCTCGAGGTCGGGGCCTCTCAGCCCGAGCTTGCCGAGGAACGCATGCACGGCGTCAACCTCTGCTTCGTACAGGCTGTGGAGTTCGAGGCTCACCTGTCAGGCTCCATTGCGCCGAGGTCCTCGAGATTCTCAACAGCCCGCTCACGACGGCCGAACCAACCGGCAACTGCTTGATTTCGTGACCACCATCTCCGGCCTTCCTGACCGCCGAGGGGCGCTGCGCGTGGGCTTCGCCACCTCACCAGCGCACCTTCGCGGCGGCGCCGAGCTCGGGCACGACGGGCCAACTCGCCCAGACCGCGGCGTCATTCGCGACCACCCGAACGCGCGCGAGCGGTGCCTGGAGTGTCAACTGAGCGACGACCGCGAGCCACGGACGCAGCGGGTACTCCCACGACACGCGGCCGCCGAGGAGCGCCAGCCACACGGTGCCAGCCTGCCCTGCGCCGAGCTGGCCGGAGGCGCCGAGGGCGCCCACGCTCACGACGAGGCAGCCCCCGAACGCGCGCCAGTGGAGGCACGGCGCGAGCGTTCCCATGACAGCCGTGTTGACGACGGACCCGCCCTCGACCCCGATGGCCTGGGGCAGGTCGACGCGCGCTTCGAGCGCCATGCTCACCGGCCCCACGCGCGCGCCCACCGCGACGCGAGCGCCTCCGTTGAGGAAGGGAGAGAGCCCCGCGGTCCCGTGCGCCCCGACCTGAGCGAAGCCGCTCCAGCGCGCGAGCGACTCGGGAGGAGTGACGGCCGGGGCGCTCTCGGGCACACCGGCGTCACCCGGCCCCGACGCGCCCGGGTTCACCGCTCGCGCCTCGAGCGGCGCCGGGGCCCGCCCGGGGGTCACGCCGCCGTCGACCTGAGCTGGCGGGCGACTGGCGCGCAGGGGGTCGATGGCGAGCGCGAGGGAGAGGGCGAGCGCCTGCGCGAGCTCATCGCAGTCGGGCAGCGCCAGCAGCCGGCGTCGCGGCGTCCCCTCGCCCCGCTGGAGCTCGAGCGTCGCCGTGCAGGCGCCAGCCGCGCACTCGAAGCGGGTGCGCGCCTGCAGCGGCGCCTCGGACGTGAAGGGGTGGTACCCGAGGCGCGCGGCCACGTTCGCCTCGAGCCACGCCTGGTCCGGGCACGCGCCGGCCCCGTCGCCTTGGAGGTGCTGGAGCGAGAGGCGTGCCGGCGGTGGCTGTTGAGCGAGCAACACCAGCACGACCAGCGCCGCCATCGCCGTCCCCATAGCCGACCCGCCAGGACCCGTCCATTCACGGCCGTCGGCGTGACGGCCGTCGACCCGCGCGCGCCCCGCTCACCTCCGATGGCGACGACTCACGGAGTCGTCGACGGTCGCGCGTCCCACCTGAGCGCGCTGGGGCTTCAGGGTCAGCGCCGGTCGCCAGGAGGCGGCCCAGAGGGTCGGCACGCGAGCGGTCGGTCGCCTCCCGGTGTGAAACAGGTGCCTTCCATGGTGCGGCCGTCATGGCTCCAGCTGCAGGCGGCGCCGGCGGTGTTCCCTTCACAGGCCGAAAGCGCCTCGGGTGGTGGGCCGCGGTGATTCCCGGGTGGTCCTCCCTGAGCGAGCGCGGCAGTGGCGAGGGTGATGACGATGGCGAAGAGGGTTCGGCTCAAGGGCATCCTTTCGAGCGAGAACCCGGCCTCGACGCGGTCGGCGTCGGCGTGCGCGCCGGTGAGCGGCACGAAGCGCACCGGAAACAGCGCCGCCTCGCTGATGGCGCCGGCGGCCGACTTCGTCAGCACCTTGAGCTCCAGCGCCTCGGGAGGGCCGACGGGGATGACGAGCCTGCCGCCCGGCGCCAGTTGCTCGAGCAGCGGTGCCGGCACCCGCGGCGCTCCAGCGGCGACGACGATGGCATCGAAGGGCGACGCCTCGGGCCAGCCGAGGTACCCGTCGGCGGCGCACCGGCCGGTCCTGCCGGGCGAAGGCCCGCTGCCCGGGCTCGAGGAAGACGGCGCGGTCGACGGCGTTGGCCGCCGCCAGCACCCGCGCGTCCGTTACGCCCAACCGCATGAAGTGGGCCCTCCACGAGGGCCTCGGCGCGCCGGTGGGGACGTGGGTGAAGGCTGGTCCGGGTCGCTGCATGGCCTGGCTCCTCTGCTCGGGGGCGTGTCGGCGGTAACGCACGGTGGTTGAGGCGCACCTGGCCCCGCCCCAACGAGGAGGCACGGCCCGGCGCAAGGCCTGCGCCCCCTCGAGGCTCGGCGCGTGAGCGCCTCGACGTCGAGCCTCAATGGAGGGCGAAGTCGACGCGGTGCTTGCGGCAGCGGCCCTACCGCGCGCGCGCCGCAACATGTCGTCCATCGCGTTCGAGAGCGGCGACGGTAGCTCGTCGTCCTTGAAGAAGCGCACCTCGCGAATCTCGAAGGGGTTCATCGGAGGCCGCGTCGGCTCCGACACCTGCGCGCTCACCACCACCGTCACGGCGTGAAAGCGCGGGTCTCGCGCCGGGTCCGAGGAGACGCCGAGCAGCGCACCAGGCGCCCGTCGGGCGTGGGCCATCAGTCGTACACTACCGGTTGGTGGAACTCAGTTTTCACCACCACGTTTCGTGGCAGCCAGCCGCTTCACTCCATCTCTCTCCGTTGCTGGCACAACCGTCGACCTGAGCGCTCCGGGGTGGCCGCGCGAGTGGGGGTACCAGGTGTTGCGAAGGGGTGGAGGATCGCCGAGAATGATAGAATGACCCGAGTCCTGTCTGCCAGAAAGCGACCCGCGCACACTGGCAAGGTTCCTTCTCAGCCGTCACCCAAGAGCGCACCGGTGCCCTCCACCGCCCAGTCGCCCGGCTCCTCCGCTGGGTGGACCCCTCGCCCTGCCAGGAGTCTCGCGCAGCTGGCGTCGGGAGCCAGGTCCCCGTCCGCCGTCGGCTCCTCAGCGTCGGGCCGACCGCTTCTGGCCTTCAATCCGTCGTTCAGTACGCCGGCACGAAGCGCTGAAGGCTCGATTCCGATGACGCCTGTCGCAGGGGTGCCTGTCACGGCCACCGTGATGCGCTTCAACGGCGTCCACTCGACGAGCTTTCCCGAAGCGCTCAAGACCCTCGATGTTCGACTGGGGACACTGACTCCAGGACAGTTCGAGGCTGTGAAGGCGTCCTTCGGTAACGCCTCGACCGTGAAATACGACGCCCAACGCGACTACCGTGCGGTTGACTTCCTCCCGCCGGCTGTTCAGGCCCTGATTGGAAGAGACCTTGACCGTCAGCCGCAGCCTGCGATTCCCGGGACAGAACTCATCGGCTCACTTGACCCGAGAATGCGCGGCAACCTCGATATTCGCCTGGCACCCAACTGCCATGGAACGGCGTGGGAGGTCGCCCGCGCCTTTCAGGGCCAGGCCCGAGATTCCGTCGCGCTCTTCTACGGCGACCCCATTCGCATGGATAACCTGGTGAGCTCGAGCGGTGCCTTTCGAAAACTTGGCACCGTGACGGGCGACCGGTTGTCCGACCTCAAGCCGGGCGACCTCGTGCAGTTCAAGACGGTAGAAGGGATGAGGACTCAGACTTCGCTCCTTCACTCAGCGGTGTACGTCGGCAACGGACTTTTCGTCGACAAACCCCATACCGAGGGGTCCGACGTTCACGAGCCTGCCAAATACGCCGACCAGGAAGAGACGCCGTACCGCTTGGTCACGCTCGAGATGATGAGCAAGCCACTCTCGGAGTCCTCCCGTTTCCGGTTCGAAATCGAAGCGTGGCGTCCAACGGGACCGATTCCCCAGGCCGAGCCCGCCTTCGGTTCCAACGAAGCGTTCAGTTCATCCAGTCAGGAGATGGGGAGGGGTTTTCTCGAGAAGCTCAAGGCGCACGTGGCGACGCAGGGGGCCAGTCTCAACATGCCGCTGGTCGTCAATCACGACCTCGGCTCGAACGGTTTTGTCAGAACGGTCGGCGCCGATGCCCTGCTCCGGGTTCCGATTCGGACCGCGGCAGACGGCACTGCAACCATCGACTGAGTTCAACAGGGGCGAAGTGGTGGTTCTCACCGTTCCGCGCGGAGCGCCTGTCTCGGAGCGCGGTGACGTCCGAGGCGAGTTCATCTCGCTGCAGTGCAACCGTTCGCCTGACGCGAAGCCCGCGGCGCGAGAGCGTGAACGCCGAGCCAGGCGCGGCCGTGGTTCTTCACCCTCGGGCCTTGAGTTTCGTCATCGCCTCGTGGTTCGGTGCCGCCCTCATGAGGGTTGGGGGCTTCGTCATCCACGGGAACAACGTCGACACCCTGGGGGGGTGCCTCTCGGATCTCCGCGCCGCGTGTGATGAAGTGGTGGCAGTGGACTCCGGCTCCACCGATGGCTCGGCGGACGTGAGCCGCCGCCTCGGCGTTCGACGGGTGGCGTTCCCGTGGCAGGGCTTCGGGGCGGCCCGAGCGGCCGCGACGCGGGCGCTCGCGGACTGCGACTGGGTCTTCTTCCTGGACGCCGACGAGCGGCTGAACCCCGCCAGCCCCGATGAGGTGCGACGGGCGACGCGGCTGGGGCGAGCCTCTGCGTTCCGCTGCACGGTTCGCGACTGGGCGGGCGAGGGCGCCGGCCGCTTCGTCTACCGGGAGCTCCGCCGCGCGCGGCCTCGTCACCGAGTAACCGACGATGAGCCAGCGGCTCCTGATGACCTGCTACCACCACGTGGGTACTCCGCCCCGTGGCGCGCCCCACCAGCGGACCTGGGTGTCGACGACATTCCTCGAGCGTCACCTGCGCCTGCTGGCGCGCCAGGGCTACCGCTTCTGCACGGTCTCCGAGGCGCGCGAAGGCGCAGGCCTTCGCGCGTGCATCACCTTCGATGACGGCTTCGCCGACGTGGCCCAGGCGAGACCCATCCTCGATGGGTTCGGCGCCAGAGCGACCCTTTACGTCGTGAGTGACGAAGTGGGGCGAACCGCTCGACCCTGGGACGGCGGAGCGCGCACCGACTTCGCGGACGCGGGGCTGCTGCGGGCGCTCGCGGCCCATGGCTGGGAGATTGGGAGCCACGCCGAAACCCACGAGCGGCTCCGCGGCCAAACACTCGAGCAGCAGCTCGAGCGGCTCCAGCGTTCACGCGACGCCCTCACCGCGCTCCTCGGCGCTCCACCGAAGAGCCTCGCCTTCCCCTACGCGAGCTACGACGCCAACACGCTCACCGCGGCTCGGCGGCTTGGCTTCACCTCGGCGGTCAGGCTCGCAGGCGGCGTCAACGATGAGACGACGGACCGCTTCCAGCTCAACCGCATCAGCCTCTGCGGGACGCGTCCGTGGGAGCTCCTCGAGGGGCTCAAGCTCTACTCCACCCATCTGGGCCTCTACCCCATGCGCCGAAAGCCGCCCCTTCCGTCATGAGCCTCCTTGCCTGTCCCGATTGCGCTGGCCGCCTGGAGCAAGACCGCTGTGCGTCGTGCCATCGAGTCTTCGAGTCCGACGAGGGGGTCTTGCGGCTCCGGGGTCGCGACGATGCGCCCTCCGAGAGTGAGCGCTCGTACCTCGCTTTGTACGAGCGTCGACCGGACCCGTGGCGGTACGAGGGACGCGCGGCCGAGGTGCTGAAGGCCGATGCCGTCATGTCGGTGGTCGATCGGCTGCTTCGGCCCGGCGCGAAGGTGGTGGAGGTTGGCTGCGCGACCGGCCACATCACGCGCCGCCTGGCCACCCGCCCGCTGTCGCTGGTGTGCTTCGATTTGATTCCCGCGGCGGTGACGACGACGCAGCGCTCGCTCGACGCGACGGCGGTGAAGGCCTCCATCGAGTGGTGCACGGCGAGCGCGGTCCACCTGCCCGTGGCGCGGAACAGCATCGACCTCATCCTCCTCCTCGACGGCCCGGTGTCATGGAAGCTGGGTCCCGACGGCTTCGACCGGGTGTTGTCCGAGGCGCTCGCGGCGCTGGCGCCTCGAGGCCGCATCCTGGTGATGGACTACCTGACCCCCTCCCGCTTCGAGGAGCTCCGCGGGCCGGTGGAGCGTCGCCTGCGCATGATCGAGACCCATCCGCTCCCTGACCGGCCCTGGTACATCCTCGAGAGCGCGCTGAAGGCGTTGCAGACGTGGCGCCCCGTTCGGTGGTTGCTCTCGAGGCTCGGGCTGGCGCGAGCGCTGTTCGCCCTGGGCCGGCTGTTTGGAGAAGCGGGCTCGAAGCACCTCCTCCTCGTGTGCGAGCCGCCGGGCTGAGGTCGCACGGCGTCATCGCCTCGGGGTCGCAGCGCGTCGGCGGCCCACAGCCCGTGCCGCGCCCCGTCTCGACTGGCCCAGCCGCTCGGTGGCCTGCCTGGCGGTGGTGAACATGGAGTCCTGGGTGCACTCGGGCGAGCACCCGTGGCGCGGCAACGTGCGCGAGCTGCGGAACGCCGTGGAGCGTGCGCTCGCGATGGCGGGCGGTGGCCCGGTCGAAGGCGCTGAGCCAGTCGCGGCCCCGACGGTCGCCATCTCGCTCGACCAACCCCTGATCGAGCAGCGCGAGCGGCTCGTTGATCACTTCGAGGCCACCCACGTGAAGGCGATGCTCGAGAGGCACGAAGGCAACTTCACGCGCGCTTCGGCCGCAGCCGGTGTCGATCGCATGTGCTTCACGCGCCTGCTCCGGAAACACGCGCGCTGAGCTTCCGACGATGCCGAGCCCGACGGGCTCACCCCTGAGTGCCTCAGACTCGCACGCGGCCTGAGTGTTCTCGAGACGTTGTGTTCGGTCGGGTGCCGACGGGGCCTGCGCGGCTCCAGGTGCCTGTTCACGCCAGTGCCATTGATATCCACGACTCAGGTGACTCAATCGTCACCAGCTTCCTCTTCTCGCTCATGCTCGACGTCTTGATTTGCCTTCCCCCTCTTCAGCAAGTGACATGCCGGGCCTGGTGTCGTCTGCACGGAACGTGAGCGCTCCGGCCGTCGCGCCGCCCGGAGAGAGGCCGACGTCGGCCCGCTTGAGCGTGGTGGGGTGCTTCACGAGCCCATCGTGTTTTCCGAGGAAGGTCCGGTTGGGCCCACACGACTGGTCGAATGGATGGAAGCCCGAGATGCCCGTCACCGAGACGGTCTGGCTCGAGCGCACCCGGAGACACTTTGGTGTTTCGAACGCGGTGTTGAAGTCGAACGAGACCACCGCGCTTGGACGGCCCGTCGAGCTCGCGCACGCACACGACCGCGCGACGCTCGCACGGCGGCGCCTTCCCCGAGGAGGAGCGCACGGCGCGAGAAGAGCCTGCGGGCCGCAGCAGGGAGAGGCGAGCCCGCAGGTGAGGCGTTCTCGAGCTACAGCGCGTCTCCGCGCGGCAGCTCGCATCGCGCGCTCGCCGTCGTCCAATCGGGCGCGAGGGTGGGGAAGCTGGCGTCGAACGGTCCGCTGCCCCGCGTCGCCTGCCGCATGACCGTCACGAGCGACACTGCGTCGAAGACGAGCTCTGGGTTGGGTCGAACGGCGGGCGTCACCGGCTGCCACCCCATGCCGACGCGCTGGAACGCCTGGTACAGGGAGGGCTCGAGCGCGAGCGTGTGGCAGCGCCCGGTGACGACGACGGCGCGGTAGTTTCGAGGGAAAGAGGCCGCGCGCTCCTCGAGGACGCGCTTCAACTCGGCGCGGAACGTCGGCTCGGTGTTGAAGGGCGGCGGCGCGTAGTTCACCTGCGTGGCGTCAGACGCGTAGCTGAACTGCACGAAGCGCACGAGCTTACGGCCTGCCTGCCCGTCGAATTGGGAGATGTTGTCCGAGAAGAGCGCGCTGAAGGACACTCTCCCGACGCCGACGCCTCCTTCGCCCCACCACGTCACGTCTGCGACGGACGGCCACGCAGCAACGATGTCGGGGATGGCACCCATCGACGCATACGAGCCGGCGCTCGAGCCCCAGACCGCGAGGCGTGTGGGCGCGGTGAACTGCCCCCTGGCCCAGGCGAGCACGGCGCGGCGGTTGTCGATGCCACGAAAGTACGTCGTGATGGTGGCCGGGGCTGACGCATTCGCCTCGGGCGGCCGGAGGAACGTTTCGTCGGTGCTCTGCAGCCCGCCGTCGCCAGAACAGTAGGGCACATACAGCACATCGAAGTCGGGGAAGAGCGCGGCCATGTCGACCCGGTCGAAGAGCCCGAAGGTGCGTGCGACGCCGGGCAACACCTCGGGGCCCGTGCGGGTGTTCGTGAGCGTGCCGACGCGCCGGCCCGCGCCTCCCTGGCCGTCGACGCCCCAGCACGAGATGTAGTCGGTGCAGTTCCCTCCTCCCCGGAAGTACACCAGTAGCCCCGCGCTGGTGCCGGTCGCACGGCGGTACGAGAAGCGGAAGGGCGTGCCGTCACCGCACACTGCCCTCGGGTGACTGATGCGGTCGGCGCACACCTCGACGAAGCCA
Organism: Myxococcaceae bacterium; assembly: GCA_040400045.1. Lineage (GTDB taxonomy): Bacteria > Myxococcota > Myxococcia > Myxococcales > Myxococcaceae > Xiheimicrobium. The sequence continues at coordinate 84,555 of JBBAQZ010000012.1, read as the reverse complement.
TCGCGTGCGCGCACGGCCTCGGGTGTGTTGCGCTCCTCACAGGGCGGTGGCTCGAGGCCTCCGTCCTTCGGCAGCGCCCCGCCGTCCGTCGTCATGCCCCCGTCCGGCATGGTGCTGGCGTCGGCAGAGGAGCCCGCGTCGGTGAACACCCCGCTGTCGACGTCCGACGGGGTCGGCGCTCCGCAGCCGACGAGGCCCACGAGCGCGAGGCCGAGCACGGCGTAACGGAGGTACATCGAAGGTCGGCGAGCTGTGTGCAGGGCGGTCGTCGAGGACTGGAGCATGGCCCATTGAACCCGCCACGGCGAAGATGGTTGCGCAGCCCCACGCGTCGAAGTGCGACCGGGGAGCTGGTCTGAGTGGCGCCGTCACCGGCTGACTTCAGGAGTCGATACGCAGATTCGCGCTCGGTTTCGCGGTTTGAATTGCTCTTCCGTTTCCGTCGCCGCGGAAGGCTCTGATATCTTTACGGTTTCGCCAGAGCGCAGGGCCGCCGGCGGCCGACAACTGACAACTGACAACTGACAACTGACAACTGACCGGGCCGGAGCGAGCTGGTTTGGACCGCGCCATGGTGGAAGTCCGCCACGCGGGCGGCAGCGGGTGGAGCGGACCCTTCAGCCGGCGTGCGCCATTGCTGAGACCGGCTTCAGGCGCGCAGTTACGACCGTCTCCAGCGCGGTGATTAAACCGAGCGAGCGGAACGCCCACAGTGATTGAGGGAGGATGATCAGCCGCCCCGACAGCAGCATGAACTGCACCTCGACCGGCAGCGGCACGCTCGTGGGTTGCATGCAGATGGCGCGCAAAGTGCTCATCTCTTTCGTGCACCCGCGAGCGCCGCTCAAGCACCGGACCACCACCGTGCTCCAGGCGTGCGGCGTCGGCGGTGGCGTGCTGGTGAACAACGCCGTCTGCTTCCGCCCGCCGAAGCCCATCTTCGACCGCTGGGCGAACGTCGACTTTCCCGTGAGCGAAGCCGAGCGCGCGCGCGCGTATGACGCCGTCGCTCTTGAGCTCGACATCATTCCTGCCAGTGCCGCGCTGGCGCCCAACGCGAGGCGGGTGCCGCTCGCGATCTGGTTGGCGATTCAGTGACTCGTGCTTGAACTCGGAGGCACCGTCAATCTGGAGCCTCCTGAACGCGGACTCTCAGCGCCGGCGTCGACGCAGCAGTCCGACCGCGAGCAGCAGCAACGGTGACAGTTCAGCTGAGGAACACCCGAGGCAGCTCGAGGTCGCAGGCTTCGCGACGCACATACCCGCGTTGCACGTCTGCGTGTTCGCGCACACCGTGCATTCGGCGCCGCTGGCGCCGCAGCGCTCGTTCGAAGGGAACGAGACACAGAGGCCGCTCACGCAACAGCCCGAGCAATTCGACGGGCCACACGTGAGGGCGAATGCAGCGCCCGAACCGCCGCTCGCTCCGCCAGCAGCGCTTCCACCAGCAGCACTTCCGCCAGCAGCGCTTCCACCAGCAGCACTTCCGCCACCAGCACTTCCGCCACCAGCACTTCCACCAGCAGCACTTCCACCAGCATTCCCGCCTGCGGTGCCGCCGCCCGCAGACCCGCCGCCGACAGGTGAACCGTTCGAGGTGCACAGCTCGATGCACCGATTCGTGCTGAGACATACGGAGCCCGGCTGACAGGACCCCAGGTCTGAACACACGGCAGCCGAAGGCGGCAGCAACGTGGGCGAGGCGGGGTCGAAGCAGCCAGAAAGCTGGCTGTTGCTGAGCGCGACACATCGATGGCTGGCATCGGCACAGCTTCCGCGTGGGGCCGCGCCACCGCAGATTTGCAGGCAGCGGCCAGTCATTGCCCCAGAGGTCTCGGGAAAGCAGTCGAACCCCGAAGCGCAGCGCACCGTCGCGCTACACGTGTTCGCTCCGGGGGGAAACCCGCCACCTGGGTTCTGGCAGTACGCACCGACGACGCCCTGCCGACAAATGGTCGTTGCGGGACAGAGCGCGGAGCCACCGGCGCTTCCTCCCCCAGCCGCGCCACCTGCCGAGCCTCCGCCAACTGGAACACCTCCGTCGTAGTGGCAGAGCGAGCCAGAAGAAGCGCCTCCGGTCACCCAACCCCGAGGTTGGTAGCCTCCGAGCACGGCGGCCTGGCTCGCATGGTTGCGCAACCAGGAATCGACCGCCGGTTCAGACACACTCTCGTAGTCCCCAACCAGACAGTCAGAGCTGCCACGCGCCGCAACGCCAATTACCCGCCCCACCTGATCGAGCGCGGGCCCGCCCGAGTCTCCTGAACAGATGCCACCACCTTGAGTGCTCACCGCGACCCATTCGCCAGGTCCGATGGCGCTTCCACAGCTGCCGATGCACACCCGAAGGCCACCGCGAAGCGCGAACCGCCGCCCAGAGGTCCCGGTGGGGCCCGTTTGGCCGAAGCCAATGGCATCGACGAGCTCATTGGCGACGACCGGCTGATCAACGCGAGGAACCAGCGGGCACGCCGTCGAGATCGCGCTCGAGAGCCTCAGCAGCGCGAGGTCACCTCCGCAGGCGCTGGTTGCCGTGTAGGGAATCACCTGCGCTACCGAGAACCATCGCAGACCGTCAGCGACTGGCCACGACGTCAGGTTCGCGATCGCGTTTCCATCGGTCGTGACCATGATGTTGGTTGCCGGGTAGGGCGTGCCGAAGCTCGAGTTGGCGCACGTCGTGCCCTGGGTCTCGGCAATGCAGTGACGCGCGGTCAGTACCAGATTGGGTGCGATGAGCGAGCCGGAGCAAGTTCCAGTGCCGTTGGGGCCTGACGCCAACAGCCCGACGACCTCTCGCGTGGTGGTGTCGGCGATGCCCCCCAGAATCGTGTCTCGACGCAGGCCGACGGGCTCATTCGAGATTCCGCACGCTGCGAACACCAGTGCGGTCAACCACCACCGACGTTCGATGCGCATGAACGGGTGAATGAGCTGAGAGAACTGGAGTCGTCGTTCGGGTGACATGCCCCTTGAGTGGGAGCACCCGGTCGGAGTTTTGAAGGGATAAGTGATTCCGAAACCGAGCGCGAGCCTGCGTATCGACGGCTGAAGTCAGCCAGTGACGGCGCCACTCAGACCTGGCTATCTGTACAGCTTCGCCAGAACCTGTCGCTCAGTGACTCAGCGGGAGCGAGAGCACCGACGAAGCGTCGCCAACCCGCACCGTCTGCGTCGCGATATCGGCCCCGGTCTGCGTCGCCCACGGCCCGGCCCGATTCGAGTGCGTGTGCAGCACCGGAAAACTCGACGACGTCACATCGACGCGCAGCCGTGCGCCCCTGGGAAACACCCACTCGATGGGCCAGAAGTCGACCTCGACCGTGGTGGGGGTGCCAGGCGCGTACGTCTGCGCCTCCATCGCCTGCGCCGTGGGGAACGCGAGCGTCGCGGCGCCTTCGCGGATCAGCAGCGCCTTCCCGTCCTGCTCCGAGATGAGCCGCGCCACGAAGGCCGTGTCTGGGGCGGTCGACGAGACGCTCAGCGTGAGGTGCGCAGTGCCCGAGAGCGTCGTCTCTTCCGTCAGCGCAGCGCCTTTGAAGGTCAGCACGTCTCTCCGCGCGCAGCTGTCACCCTGGTCGACGGGCCCGGGCGTGATGCCGAGGCTGCGGAAGAACGCAAAGGACAACATCGACGCGCCGCCGCGTGAGGGCACCGGGTCTTTCGGGTCGAACACGTACGTCGTCTGCGAGCTCGCCGTCGGCGACGCCTCGAGCGTTCCACCGGTGCACGCCTGGGACGCCTCGGCGCCGCCGAGGTGCAACGTCGTCACCGGCTTCGTCGCGTCGGGCCACTCCAGGTGCGTTCTCCACGCGTGGTCCCCCGGCCCGAGCGTGCGCACTTCGCCCTTCTTCAGGGTGACGAGCGGCTTGCCCTTCAGGTGATGGTCGAACCACTCGAGCATCAGCGGCCACGGGTCGAGCCGGCCGGTGTCGACGTCGTACGTCACGTCGCCGCTCGTCATGTTGAGGTGATTCCACGGCCCGATGACGAGCGAGCTCTCCGCGCGCGAGCCCAGGCGATTCCACACGTCCATCTGCGCGGCGAAGAACGGGTCGAAGAAGCCGGCGATGAAGAGCATCGGCACCTTCGTCTTGCCGGGAATCTCGCGGAACGTGCGCTGATCATCCGTCTGCCAGTACGCGGCCCCCGGCGCCTCGGCCGAGAGGATGTCGCGGTACCACGGCAGCTTCTTCGTCATGAAGTGCTCGTCGGCCTCCATCGCCGGCAGGTAGGCCGCGGCCTTCAGGTAGTCGGAGCTCGCCGTCAGCCGCATGCCGCGCTCGGGCATCAACGTCGCCCACGCGGTGAGCAGGTCGTGCCTGAAGAGCCCGCGCTCGTACGACGACAGCCGGAAGTCGACGCCGAATACGCTCGGCACCAGCGTCTTCACCTCAGGCGGAAGCTTGTCGGCCATCGCGAGCTGCACGCACGTCAGGTAGCTGGGCCCACGCATCGCGATGTTGCCGTCGACGAAGGGCTGCGCCACCAACCACGCCACGGTGTCGAGGCCATCGCTGCGCTCATTCACGATGGGCTGCCACTCGCCTTCGCTGTCCATCTGGCCGCGGACGTCTTGCAGCACGCACGCGTAGCCGTAGCGAGTCAGCACCTTGCACTGGAAGCGCTCGAGCGCGCGCAGCGGAAGGTACGGGTTGCGCACCAGAATCGTCGGCGCCTTGTCGACGCCGCGCGGCTGGAACACCTCGGCGTGCAGCTTCACGCCGTCACGCATCGGCACCATGACCTCCGAGCTGCTGCCGAACTCGTGGGTGAAGGCCGGGAGCCTCGCCTGACGACGGAACAGCTCGTCTCTGAAGATGGCGATGGTGGCGACGATGAAGACGACGACCGCGACGATTCCAGCCAGCCACTTGAGAACACGACGCACGAGAAGGCCGTACTTCGTTCATCGGCGCGAAGTCCATCGACCGTTGAGGTTCACGTGCGTGCGCCGCCGTTGAGATCAGCATCTGGTTTCGGAGAACGAACTGCCCGCGTATCGTCGGGCGATGCTGACGCACCACTGGCCATCGACCTTTCAGAGGCGAGTTTTGTCGCGAGCACGCTCCTGGTCTCGAGTCAGTAGCTCACTGCTGGTCGCGCTCGCCGCAATCGCCAACGCCGACTTCACGCTCGTCACGGAGTCGACCGGCAGCCCCAGCCAGACTTCGACTGTGTCGCTTCGGGGCAACACGCTCCGGGTCTCGGTCAAAACGAACGGCGAAGAAGTCGTGTTGCTGAGGGAGCCGAGCTGGGCGCTCACGGGCGTGACCGAGAAGGGCACGCAGCGACTCGTTCAGGACCGGCCGCTGTCTCCGAATGCTGGCGAACCTTCGCTCACCTACCGCTTCGTCCCGACGGGAAAGAAGCGCGTGCTGCTCGGTCGCACCTGCGAGGTCTTCACGGCCGTCGCGAGCAAAGCGCCAGTGAGCTTTGCGGGGTGCTTTGCCCCCTGGAGGGACTTCGGGGTCGATTCCGAGAAGCTCGCGGCGCTCATGCCGAACAGAACGACCCTCGGGTACAACCCTGAGCTCCTTCAATTCACGATGAGTTGGACGAAGATGGGCCCTGTTTTCATGGCCCAGTTGCCGGGACTGCCCCTCGAGTTGACGACGTTCTTCCTCGAGGGGCCGACTTCGACTGTCGGCATACGCGCTACGAGGCTGACGAAGACAGCGCTCGAGGCGAGTCTCTTCGAGCGGCCTGCCGTGCGGCCGCCCGAGGCGCTGGACTCGAAGGTGAACCAGCCCGAAGGCTCTCGGAAATGAGCCGACGGCATGCGTATTCCCAGACCCTGCGACGACCGGCGCACATCAGCCATCGCGGCGGCGCGAAGCTCGAGCCCGAGAACACGCTGCGAGCCTTCACCCGAGCGGTGAACGAGTTCCACACCGACGTGCTCGAGCTCGACGTGCACCTCACGCGCGATGGCGTGCTGGTGGTGCATCACGACGCGACGGTGGAGCGCTGCACCGACGGCACCGGGCCCATCGCCGGCCTTTCCCTCGCCGAGCTGCAACGCCTCGACGCCGGGTTTCACTTCTCGCCCGACGGTTCGACGTTTCCACGGCGCGGCCTGGGCGTTCGCGTTCCCACGCTGCACGAGGTCCTCACCACGCTCCCCGACGTGCGGGTCAATCTCGAGGTGAAGCCCGACGTGCCCGGTATCGAGCGCGCGCTGGCAGACGAGGTGCGAGCACTGAACGCAGTACCGAGACTCTGCATCGGCAGTGAACTCGACGCCGTTGCGCATCGGCTCGTCGAGGTGATGCCCGAGGCGTGTCACTTCTTCCCGCGCGAAGCCCTGACCGCATTCGTGCTCGCCGCGCTTGGTGGGGACGAGACGCCTCCCGACCCGCGCTTTCACATCGCCGACATGCCCGCCGAATACGAAGGCATGCCGCTCATCACGCCCGACCTCATTCGCATCGCGCACCAGCACGGCGTGTCGATTCTGGTGTGGACCATCGACGACGAAGCGCAGATGCGTGGGCTCCTCGAAGTGGGCGTCGACGGCCTCATGACGGACCGCCCCGATGTGTTGCGCCGCGTGCTCGACGCTCGCTGACATTCCGGCACGCTCCGCTGGCGGTCGTTGTCATCGTGTCAATCGTCAGCGCGTGCTGAATCGTCGTGCGCGGTGGTGCGTCCGTGCCGGCCGATATGATCACCATCGCGCTGTTGGTCCTCCTCTCCCAGAAGCCCGCGACGCCCGCTCCCACCCCGGAGTGCCGCACGTCGGGCATGAACGTCGCGTGCGGCTTCCAGTGCCGCGCCGAGCTCGACGAGGTGAAGTGCGCGCAGACACCGCAAGGGTTCTGCACACGCCTCGAGCGACAGCTCGTCTGCTGGGACCCGCCGGACGAAGTGCGCTTTCACGGCACCGACACGCTCGCGCGCCCGCAGTGCAAGTCGAAGTACCGCGACGTGGCGTGCGGGTACTCGTGCCTCACCTCGCCCAACCACCTCGCGTGCGCCCAGACGCCGTTCGGGGTGTGCGTGACGCGCTTCGACCGCGTCGAGTGCTGGGACCCTGCGCCGGCCGTGCTTCATCACTCGACGCCCGAGGCCTTGCGAGGCGCGACGTGCCTGCAGACCGACACGATGTTCGCCTGCGGGTGGAACTGTCGACGCTCGTTCCGGGACGTCGCGTGCGCGCAGACCCCACAGGGAACCTGTCGGGTCATCGAAGGTCACCTCGCGTGCTTCGACCCGCCGCTGCCTCCGGTTTCACACGAGCCGGTTCGAGCAGCGCGCTGAGGAAGTCCGCTGATGCGACGTGGACTTCGACGAGTACCGGCGCGACGGCGAAACGGTCGAGTTCTCGATCGGCCTGCTCCGACGCGAACTCAGCGCGCACGGAGACTCGCCCTCCGAGGAACCCGACGACGACGGCCTCTCCTGGGGGCTCATCGCCGTGTGCGCGGGCGACGAGGAGGACGAGCCCGCGTACCTCACCATCGACTCCAACGACGCGCAGAACCGGTCCTGCTGGATGGCGCTGGGCACCATCGCCGGCGAGCTCTCGGTGGCGCTCGGTGGACCCGATGAGCCCGAGCCGGACTGAGCACGCCACCTGCCTCGCAGGAACGACGCGTCGCCGTGGGCGTGAGCGCGCCGTGCGAGCCAGACAAGGACATCAGCTGGGGCTGCCTCCGCAGCACCGAGTCAGGCGGGTGCTGCCACACTTCTCCGTGCGGGCAACGGCGCGGTGACGTATTCGGTGCTCCTCACCGGGAGCCTGCACCATGTCATTCAACGGAAAAGCCGTCGTCGTCCTCGGAGCCACTGGCGTCGTCGGCTCTGGCGTCTGCCGCGCGTTCCTCGACGAGGGGGCCTTCGTCGTCGGCGTCTCACGCAGCGCCGCGAAGTTCGACGAGCTCGAGAAGACCCTGGGCCTCAAGACCTCCGACGCCTTCGCGACGGCCGCCGGCGACTTCAAGGACGAAGCCTCGACTGGCCTCGCGATGGCTGCCATCGACCGGGCCCTCGCAGGCCGCGCCATCGACCACGTCATCTCGTCGCAGGGCTTCGTGAAGTTCGGTCCTCCCCCGACGCAGTCGACCGCGGCGCAGCTGAACGACGCGCTCGCCGACGGCCTCACCATCAACTTCCACGCGGCCAAAGCGCTGCTGCCGGGCATCAAGCAACGCGCAGCGAGCTTCACGATGGTGAGCGGCGGCCTCGCGCACATGCCTCCGCCCGACCCGGCGATGTGGATGGGCACCATCAAGAACGCCGCTGTCAACGCCTTCACGCTCGGCCTCGCTGCCGAGACGGCGCGCGACGTGGTGCGGGTGAACACGCTCTGCATCCACTTCGGCATCGCGCCCATCGGCGGCAAGCAGAACCAGTTCGGGCTGCCGGCCGAGCGCGACACCCTGGGCCTCGCGCCGGCCTTCCTCGCCATCGCGCGCGGAAAACAGAAGGGACAGGTCCTCTGTCTGAATTCGTGGGCTGACGTCGACGCGCTCGCGAAGAGCTGAGGTCCACGTCACTCCGGTGACGGCTACTTCAACGCGAGCCACACCCCGAGGAAGCCCAGGCCCACCGCCACGAAGAAGATGCCGCCGAACAAGGCGAGCTTCTGCAGCCCCGCCGGCCCGCGGTACTCGGTCGTGAACGCCTCGCCCGACACGTAGGGCTCTTCGTCGCCGGTCGCCTCGATCTCCTGAATGAGGCTGGCCTCGATGAGCGGCTCGTGCACGTCACCAAACGTCAGGCCGAAGCTCTTGCGTTGCTCGAGCAGGTGCACGGGCAGCGGCTTCGGGCCGAGCAGGCGCGGGTCCTTCGCGGGGGTTGGCGTGCCGTCGTCGTTGAGCGTCGGGTCGGGCCGGCCCGGGTCGGTCACCTCGTCGTTCTGCTTGAGGATGTCGGCTGGCGCCATCACGGCGGTGTGCTCGAACGCGAGCGCGGTCGGCGGCACCATCGAGCGCTGGCGGGAACGGTCGCCCACCATCGGCGTCAGGGTCTTCCCGTAGACGACCTCTTGCAGCACGTAGTCTTCGTTGACCTTCTCTTTGTGGAAGACGCGCGCGAGCAGCTCGCCGAGGTCCTTCTCCTTCACGTCAGGCGCGTGCCGCAGGCGCGCTTTCCGCAGGGCCTCGCCGAACTCGGCGGCGTTGGTCCAGCGGTCGCCGGGCTCTTTCTTCAACGCCTTGAGCACGAGCTCGTCGACGTCGCGTGGCACCGAGCGGTTGTTCTTGCTTGGCGCGTCCCACACCGGGTTCGCGGCGCGGCGCCAGCGCTCGATGGGGTCGCCCTTCTGCGGCAGCGCGTGCCAGGCCAGCAGCTCCCACAACATCACGCCGCACGAATAGACGTCGGCGCGGCCGTCGACGATGAGCTTCTTCGCCTGCTCCGGCGCCATGTACGTGAGGTTGCCGATGACGACGCGCGGCGCGGTCTGCTCTTCCTTCAGCGTCGACTGCGCGGCCCCGAAGTCGATGATCTTCACGTCCCCGCGGTAGCTGATGCACACGTTCGCCGGAGACAGGTCGCGGTGCACGAGGTGGAGCGGGCTGCCAGTCTCGTCGGTCGCCAGGTGCGCGTGCTGCAGACCCTCACAGACCTTCTCGCCAAGGAGGAGAATGATGCCGAGCGGCATCTCGGCTTTGCGGTCACGCAGGCGCTTGGTGAAGCGACTCACCGTCTTGCCCTGCACGTACTCCATCGAGAGGAAGTACTCCCCGTCGACGTCGCCCATCGCGTACACGCGCGCGATGTTGTTGTGCTTGAGGCGAACCACCACCTTCGCCTCGTCGAGGAACCGGCCCACGAAGGCACGGTTGGCCACCAGGTTCGGCAGTACCTTCTTCACGACGCAGGCACGAGGGTGCGGCCCGCCTTCTCTGGCGAGAAACACTTCTCCCATGCCACCCGCTCCGATTCGGCGGATCAGCTGGTAGCGCCCGAACGGGAGCGGCGCTTCCGGCGACGGCTCCTGCAACATGAAGTGCGGAGTGTGCGGCCGCTCCTGCTCGCGGGCAAGCGCAGGCCTTCCCGTCTCAGGCGTCGTCACGTCCAGGCTGGTCGCGTCAGAGTTCATGAACCCAGGTCACACCTTGTCCGACACCAACTTCATCGAATATCGACGTCCTGCGTCAAAAGTTGCGGCGGAACCCATTCGCAAGACAATTCAAGAGCTTATCTCCTCAGCCAGTTCGCCGAGGCCGCGGTGGTTCCGACGAGGCCGAAATCGCGGGTGAACTGGGTGCTCGAGGGCCAGCGCTCCAGCACGGGCTCGCCGGCCACGAAAGTGATGGTGAAGAGTTGGTCGCCGCTCGCGGACCGAACGCGGGGAGTCTGGTTGCCGCTGATGGGGAAATCGAGCGGGTCGACGGCGTCGGCGGGGCCCAGGGTGAACGCGAACATGGCCGCGGGCGCAGCCTGGCGGCCTGCACGGAACGACAGGTTTCGTCCAGCCTGGGTCCACAACACGTCTTCTTGAACACCGATGGGGGTGAGCCGAGCGCAAACCCCGGCGTCAGCGGACGCATCACAAACCGAGTCGCCGTCGAACGAGAGCGCGGCCGCCCCGAGCAACAGCCCGTTGCCGCCGAGGAAGGGCCGGGCTTCGTCCACCAGGCGCGCACCATCGAAGACGATGGGCCCACGAAGGCTCCAGTTGTCCAGCACGATGGCGCGGTCGGCTTCGAAGAAGCTGGCGTTGGAGGAAAAGAAACGAGTCGCAGCCATGGTGCCGGTGAGCGTCAGCGTGCCGACGCCGGTGTCCACCCTCCGTTCGAGACGTTGAGTCGTCAGCAACCACACCGTGTTCCCGACGACGTTCGCGGTGGTGTCGGGAAAGGACTCGAGAATGCTGCCGTTGCGCACCACGACGACGGTGACGTTGCGCTGACACACCACGCTCCCCGCGAGGGTTCGGAACACGGGGATGCAGAGCCGGGGGTCGAAGGGCAGCGCGTCGGTGATGGGCGTCTCTGCCGAGCGGTCACGCGCGACCAGCACCACGCGTTGCACTCTCGCGATGGACGGCTCGAACTGCGCGGTGACGAGGTACGAGCCCGGCGCCCGAGGCGTGAAGCGCACCCTCGTGCGCACGAGACTCCCGACGCCTTGCGACGGGACGAACTCGGCGGGCACCGGCCGATTCTGCGGGTCGAGCACCTCGCCCTGGACGGTCCACCGGGGCTCACAGACCGCCGCGGTGAACGACTCGAGGGAAAGGTCTGCCACCTGGCCGGTGAAGAAGACGGGTTCGGCGCCAGTCCCCCCGCCAGTCCCGAAGCCGCCGCCAAACCCAACGCCGTCAGAGGCTGGGACACACTGGGTTCCCGGCGGTGGTGGGGTGCACTCGAGCAGGACCAGGGCGAGGCAGAGGCGCCAGGCGGGGCCGATGCAGGGAGGGCGAACCACTCGAGTCGAACTCCTTCAGCGTGCCGGCCGACGTGAGCGCGAATGGACCACCGTTCTGGCCAGTCGTCGAGGGCATGGCGGTGCACGTCGATGGGCGTTGACCACTCGAGCCCTGCTTCAGAGGGCCGTCAGCGACGACTCGCCGCGAGCGACTCGAGCTCGGCGAGCGCACGCTGAAAGCCATCGAGCGTGTCGGTGAGCGCCTCGGGCGTCAGCCCATCGAGGTTGGCGTTCGCGGCCTTGAGCCAGGCGCGCGCGGCGTCGTCGGTGCCGAAGACGGTTCGCCCGACGAGCAGCAGCTTCTCGCGGCGCAGCCGCAAGGTCGGGAGCCCACAGCCCATGTCAGCGCCCTGCCTTCATTCGAGGAGTGTACCGGGGTTCACGACGAGGGCTGATCAGAACGCCGGCGCGCTGCGCACGGGAATCGGCCGGGCTCGCGGTGGGGGCTGCTCGACCGGGGGAACGCGTGGCGATGGAGGCGTCGGGGCGAACTCGCGCTGGGCCTTCGCCGCCTCTCGAAGCTTCATCAGCTCGAGCTCCGAGGGCGTGGGCGGCAGGTCCAACGGGTCGATACACGACGCGCCTCGCTTCGACCGGGCCTTGTCGAGCAGGCGCGCCGCACGCTTCGCCAGCTGCACGGCCATCGCGTCGAGGGTGTTGGGCGTCAACGTCGACGACTTGAAGTCGAAGCCGACGGCGTCGGACATCGAAGGACAGTCCTGCGTCGTGAGCTGCCAGGTGAAGCGGAAGCCCGAGCCCTCCTTCGACGGCGCGAACACTCCGCGAACCGCGACGTCGCCGCGGACGTCGTCGCCCACGACGAGGTAGTGTTCGGACCACTTCTGACGCGAGGTGCGCTCGAGCGCGTCGGCGGTCTCCTTCTCGAGCCGGGGTGTCGGCCACTCGTCGACGTCACTCCGCGCGGCCTCGAGCCTGAGGCCGACCTCGCCCGCGCCGAGGAGCATCCGAACCGTCAGCAGCACCGCGAGGCTCATTCACTTCCTCCAGACGTGACGGGCAGGGCCCATCGCTCGACGCCGCCACCGACGAACGGTATGCACCCCGAGAAAGCACCTCATGTCGACCCCGCAGCCCGAGACGCCCGCTCCACTCCCGAATCCGCCAGGCCGCCTGAGACGGTGGAAGGCGGCGTATGATTCACGGGCGTCGATTCGTTGGGCCGTCGACATGGGCCTGCTGCTCACCATCTTCATCGGCGTTGGCCTCTGGCAGACCCGGGCGCACGTTCGCGGTGGCGCAGTGCCCGCGTTCTCGCTCCAGACGCTCTCGGGCGAAGCCATCACCTCCGCGTCACTCGCCGGGAAGCCGACGCTCCTCGCGTTCTGGGCGCCGTGGTGCACGGTGTGTGAGGGTGAGTCGCGTAACCTGGGCTGGGCGCAGAAGCTGGTAGGAGACCGCGCCCGCGTGCTGTCCGTCGCGACGTCGTGGCAGACCCCGCAGCAGGTGACGGCGTACACGCAACGAAACGGCGTCGACTACCCGGTGTTGCTCGACGAGTCGGGCCTGGCGGATCAGCTCAACGTGACGTCGTTCCCGACGGTGTACTTCCTCGACGAGCAGGGGCAGATCAAAGGCAGCGTGGTCGGTTACACGACGACGTTCGGCCTGGTGCTGCGCACGCTCTGGTGACGCAGCACCGGCCTCGATTCAGCCCTCGAACGCGGCGTCGGTAATCTCGAGCCCGCGGTCGATGATGGCGAAGCCCTCTTTGAGCTGCGCCTCGGTGATGGTGAGCGGCGGGTTGCAGGTGAAGTTGTTCCACCGCGTGAAGGTGAACAGGCCGTTCTCGCGCAGGAACGTGGCGAACTTCGCCATCGCCGGGTGCGCGCCGTTGTACGGAGCGAGCGGCTCGTTCTTCGAGTTCTTCCGCAGGTCGACCATGCCGAAGAGGCCGATGTTGCGGCCCTCGAGGATCGACACGTGCTTCTTCTGCAGCCGGTCCATCTCGCTGCGCATCACGGCGCCGAGCTTCGCGGCGTTCTCGACCAGCTTCTCGTCGATGGTGACGCGCAACACCGCCTCGGCCGTCGCGAGCCCAACGGGGTGCGAGTTGTACGTGAGGCCACCCCAGTACACGTTCTTCTGGAAGTGCTCGTGAATGGCCTTCTTCATGCCGACCGCGCCGAGCGGGAAGTAGCTCGAGGTCAGGCCCTTCGCCATGGTGACCAGGTCCGGGACGATGTCGAAGTGCTCGTACGCCATCATCTTGCCGGTGCGGCCCATGCCCGCCATCACCTCGTCGCAGATGAGCAGAATGCCGTACTTGTCGAGGAGCGCGCGCAGGCCCTTGAACCAACCCTTCGGCGGCACCAGCACGCCGTTGGTGCCCGTCACCGTCTCGACGATCATCGCCGCGATGGTGTGAGGGCCTTCGTACTTGATGGTCTCTTCCAGGTAGACGAGGTGGTTCTTGCAGCGCTCCTCGTCGGTGGCGCCGAACGAGAACTCGTAGGGCGTCGGATCCATCACGTGCACGACGCCCGGCGACTGCGGCTCGCTCGCCCAGCGTCGCGGGTCCCCGGTGAGTGACATCGTGAGCTGCGTGCCGCCGTGGTAGCTGCGGTAGCGCGCGAGGATCTTGTGCCGGCCCGAGTAGAGGCGCGCCAGCTTCACCGCGTTCTCGTTCGCCTCGGCGCCGCCGAGCGTGAAGAAGAAGCTCGACATGCCGGGGATGATTTCGCTCATCAGCTTGCCGAGGCGCGCGCGCACCTGCGTGGCCGTCTGCGGGTAGACGAAGATGAGCTCGTCGATTTGCCGCTTCATCGCCGAGATGACGCGAGGGTGCGCGTGGCCGACGAGAACGCTCATGAGCTGCGCGTTGAAGTCGAGGATCTTCTGGCCCTCGGGCGAGTACAGGTAGACGCCTTCGGCGCGCGCGATGGGCAGCGGGTTCACCGCATTGCCGGCCGACCACGTGTAGAGCGTGTGCTCCTTGCAGAGGTCGACCATCTGCTGCGTCGGCATCGGCTCGTGGGCGAACTCGTTGGGGTACCCCAGGTACTGGCTCGACATCGTCAGGTGCTCCTTGGTGGTGGAAAAAGCGCGGGCCGACCGACGGGCTGATCAGCTCATCCAGCTGGCGTCGGACGCGGCGGCCCACTTCTCGGTGACCTTCTTGGGGCGGCTCCAGAAGCGGAAGCCGTCCCACCCGGTGATGTCGCCGTGGCCGAACTTGGAGGCGTTGAAGCCACCGAAGCTGAACGGCTCACGCGGCACGGGCACGCCGACGTTGATGCCGACCATGCCGGCCTCGAGGCGCTCCGACGCGGTACGCGCGACGGCCCCCGAGGTGGTGAAGATGGCCGCGCCGTTGGCGTAGAGGCTCTTGTGCTGCAGGTTGATGGCCTCATCGAGCGTCCTGGTGTGCACGATGGAGAGCACCGGCCCGAAGATCTCTTCGCAGCCCGCGGGCATCTCGATGGTCACGTCGTCGAGCACCGTGGGGCCAATCCAGTGGCCACCGGCGCCATCGACCTTCTGGCCGCGGCCATCGACGAGCACCTTCGCGCCTGCCTTCTCGGCTTCCCCGATGTACTTCAAGATGCGCTCGCGTGAGGCGGCCGAGATGATGCTGCCCATGTCGTCGCCGAGGCGGATCTTGCGGACGTTGTCGGCGATGCCGTCGATGATCTTCTGCACGTCACCGACCGCGACCATCAGCGAGCTGGCCATGCAGCGTTGACCGGCGCAGCCGTAGCTCGAGGCGACGATGTTGGTCGAGGTGAGCGAGACGTCGGCGTCAGGCACGACCACCACGTGGTTCTTCGCCGAGCCGAGGCAGAGCATGCGCTTGCCGGTGGCGGCGCCGCGCGCGTACAGAATCTTCGCGACCTTCGTGGAGCCGACGAACCCGACCGCCTTGATGTCGGCGTGGTCGACGATGGCCTCGACGCACTCGCGCTGGCCGTTGACGACGTTGAAGATGCCGTCGGGCAGACCGGCCTCCTGGAAGAGCGCGGCGAGTTTCATCGCGCCGTAAGGCACGACCTCGGACGGCTTCAGGATGAACGCGTTGCCGGCCATGATGGCGTTCGGCGCCATCCACAGGGGGACCATCACGGGGAAGTTGAAGGGCACGATGCCGGCGACGACGCCGAGCGGCTCGTGGGTGACGCGGCAATTGACTCCACGCGAGACGTCGAGCTGGCCGCCGTCGGCCATCATGTGCAGCGAGGCGGCGAACTCGACGCACTCGATGCCCTTCTCGACGTCGCCTTTGCCTTCCGCGTACGTCTTGCCGTTCTCGTGGCTGACGAGCCAGCAGAGCTCGTCGAGGTCACGCTCCATCAGCGCCTTGAGGCGGAAGAGCACCTGCGCGCGCTCACGCATCGGCGTGTTGCGCCACGCCGGGAACGCCTTCTTCGCGGCCTCGACGGCGGCGTCGACGTCCCTGGTGGTCGAGAGGGTCATCTTCCCGATGGTCTTGCCGTGACGGGGGTTCTCGATGTCGAGCCAGTTGCCCGACGCGCCGTCCCGCCACGCGCCGCCGATCCAGTTCTTGATGTTGACGTATTCGGTGAAGGCGTAGCTCTTCGCGGCGAACGGCTGGGGCATGGCGGGCTTCTGCATGTCGGTGGCTCCGAGGGAAAGGGCGGTCGGGCTTGTATTACGAGCGGGGCGACGAATCGAGTGGCCGGCTGGGGATCAGCTTCATCAACGCGACATAGACGGCGCTGGCGACGAAGAAGCCGAAGAACCAGGCCGACTCGTAGAGGGTGTCGATGCCCGTCTTGGCGAGCTGCTCTCCGTTGGCGCGGCCGAGCGCGTTCAAGAACCCGGGCAGGCAGGGCAACGAGCCACACGCGAGCGCGATGAGCGCGGCGGGGTTGAAGCCCGAGCGGTACCGGTACTGCCCGTGCGAGCGGTACAGGTCGTTCGCGTCGAGCTTCATCCTCCGAATCACGAAGTAGTCGGTGATGAGAATGCCGCCGATGGGCCCCAGCAGCGCCGAGTAGCCGATGAGCCACGTGTACGTGTACGCCTCTGACGACGAGAGCAGCTTCCACGGCATCAGCAGCACGCCGACGACGGCGGTGATCAACCCTCCGATGCGGAAGTTGAGCTTGCTGGGCGCGAGGTTGGCGATGTCGTTCGCCGGGCCGACGACGTTCGCGGCGATGTTCGTCGAGAGCGTCGCGATGGCGAGCGCGAAGGTGGCGATGCCGATGACCAGCCGGGACTCGAACTTCGCGGCGATGTCGGTGGGGTTCCAGATGGGCTTGCCGAAGATGATCATCGTCGCTCCGGTGACGGCGACGCCGATGAAGGCGAACAGGAGCATCGTGCCCGGCAACCCGATGGCCTGCCCCACCACCTGGTCACGCTGTGACTTCGCGTCGCGCGTGAAGTCGGGAATGTTGATGGCGAGCGTCGCCCAGAAGCCCACCATCGCGGTGAGGTTCGGCCAGAACAACGGCCAGAAGGACTTCGGCTCGGCGGGCGTGGTGATGGCCAGCATCGCGCCGAGGCCGTCGGTCTTCGAGATGCCCCAGAACAACAGCGCCAGACCCATCGCGATGAGGAAGGGCGCCGCCCAGGTTTCGAGGAACTTGATGCTCTCGGTGCCGCGCACGATGAAATAGACGTTGATCAGCCAGAAGACGCCGAAGCCGATGAAGTGGCCGGTGCCGATCTCGGCCTGCGGCACGTCGCCCATCATCACCATCCACAACACGTAGAGCGACACGCCGCCGGTCCACGTCTGAATGCCGAACCACCCGCACGCGACGATGGCGCGGAGCATGGCCGGCACGTTCGCACCGAAGACGCCGAAGCTGGCGCGCGCGTAGACGGGGAATGGCACGCCGTACTTCGCCCCGGCGTGCGCGTTCAAGACGATGGGGATGAGCACGATGCCGTTGCCGAGCAAGACCAGCAGGCACGCTTGCCACCAGTTCAGGCCCTGGCCGATCATCCCGGCGGCGATGGCGTAGCTGGGCACGCAGACGACCATGCCGACCCAGAGCGCGGCGAAGTGCCACTGGTTCCAGGTGCGGCCCGAGGCGGGCACGGGCGCCAGGTCGTGGTTGTACAGCGAGGGGTGACTGCCTTCGACGGCGGCCGGCGGGGTGGCGTCGTTCATGAGGGAGCGGCGGCATAGCACCGACGAGGGGCACATCGTCAGGACCGGGGCGAACTCCGACGACGCGCTTCGCCGTCTGACCGTCGGCGGGAGCGCTCAAGGGGCGAATGTTCCGCGTACGACCCGCCCGCCACCACCCGTGCCGCCAGCGGCGTCGCGCTCAGGTGCCCTTTCGGAAGGGACCCACGTCACCGCAGGTCGACGGTCTCGCGCCAACCCCCGCTTGCGCAGCTCCTCGTCAAGGTGCGCCGAGTCCGTGATGGCGCCCAGCGGCCGTCCAGCTGCAAATTCTGGCGAAGCTGTACAGAAACCCGGGTCTGAGTGGCTCTGTCAGCGGCTGACTTCAGGAGTCGATACGCAGGGTCGCGCCTCAATGGGCGGGCTACGCCTGGAACCGTGCGGGTCCCTTTCACCTCGAACACCCCACCTCTCCAGCCATGACGGTCCTGCGCGAGCACCCTCGGAACGTGGCCCCCAGTGACGAGGACGCAAGGTATGCCGTGTGCGTTGAGCGCACTGGCGGGACCGAACGCGCTTCGCCCTCGACAGCCTCGACGGCCCACGCAGACTCGGATCTCGAGAGCATGGAGCCCGTCGATTCAGACCTGACTCGAGCGGACGCAGGCGTCACCCTCCCGGCCGATTCAGGGGTCACTCAGCCTGCCGATGCGGCGGCGGTCGAAGCGCGCTCGCCCCCGCGCACGTTGTGGATGTACGAGGACGCACAGGGCGTGACCCACGTCACCGACAGGTTCGAGCAGATTCCGCGGAAGGCCCGAGCGCGAGCACGCCGCATCAGCGAGTGAGACGCCTGGTGTGAGCGCTCTCGCAGGAGACGACCTTCCAGTTGGCGAACCACTGCTGCATGGCCGGTGAGTTCGCGTCGATCGTGCCTTCGACCGTGAGCGACCATCGGCTCCTCGTCGAGCGCACGCAGACGCTGCCGCTCATCCTGCTCGGGCCAGGCGTGAACCTGGTGCGCGCCTTCGTGCGAGGAGGAGACTCAGCCCCCGAGCGGCCCGCCGTCTGTGAATGTCCGACGCCGCGTGGCCTGAGGACGAGTACGTCAACGCGCTCCAGCGCGAGGAGCACCAGCTGTCGATGCCGAAGTTCGAGGTGAAGACGCCGACGAACCTGAACGAGGCGCTCAAGGCCGAGGGGCTCGAGGTCGCGTACGACGCGGCGCGCGCGGACTTCTCGGGCTTGTCGAGCCGCGCGAAGGCCGACGGCCTGCACCTGCTCGACACAGGCGCGAAGCCACTCCGCGCCGGGGCCGCTCGCGGAGCTCGCTGAAGCGCGTCGGGCGCGCGGACCGCATGGCTTTCAGAACGTCGAAGCTGTCAGGTGGCCAGAAGCAGCGGGTGGCCGTGGCGCGGGTTCCTCGCCAGCGGGCTTCACTTGCGCGCCGAAGGTGAGCCCACGGAAATTCAGCGACCCGATGCTCGAGCAGGGCGACGCGGCCGAGGCGCTGCTTGCGGTGCTCGATGCGTTCGAGAAGCTGACGACGGTGAACACCGCGCTGACGAAGTTGAAGAAGGCGCACCTCGACGCCGATTCAGCGCGTGAAGTCATCGACCACCTCACCATGGGCCGCTTCCCAGAACCGGCGTGAAGTTCAGCTCCAGTCTTCGCACGTGAGCCCGGCGACACGATTGAACTCGCGCAGGTTGTTGGTCACGAGCACGGCGCCCAGAGAAACCGCATGCGCAGCGATGATGATGTCGAGCGGCCCAATCGGTCGCCCCACTCGTTCGAGCGACGCACACGTGCGCCCGTAGACGAGCGCAATGTCAGCGGGCAAAGCGAGAACAGGCACCGTCGAGAGAAAGCCGTCAACGACCGTCTTGAGGCGCCTCGCCGCCGGGTGCTTCTCGAGCCCGAAACGAAGCTCCATCTCGGTCACGACGCTCACGGCCACCGCCACGCGCGGCTTGCTCGCGAGCGTGTCGATGGCGCGCCGACTGTGCCCCTTGAGCTGTAGAGGATCCCCAGCCGAACCGCTGTATCGGTCACCAGCGAGAGCTACGTCCACGACCTCGGCGTGGAGCGACCTGTACCCGGCGCGTCACACCACGCTCGACATCAACACGAGCCTCCCCGGCAACTTCGTGGTCGAGACCTCGGTCGTCATCGGCTCGTCGACGAATCGCACGATGGTGCCGACCCTGATTGACAGTTTTGTACAAGCGGGCTTCGTGATTCGAGACCCCGCGAGCGCGCCATTCCGGCAACGGTGGATCATGTACAGCCTTGGCTTTCAGGACATCGCGGTCGCGCGAGAGATCAAGACTACGGTTCCCAGCGCGAACCTCACGACTGACTCGCTCTCGACGCTCTACCTCAACGACGTCGCCGCAGTCTCCTCGCTCGCTCGCAGCGCCACTGCCCGGGCGGTTGGAAGGGCCCCAGACGTGCGCCGTCGATGGAACCTTCGGCAGCTGCGACTGCGCGACGCTGAACGTGGCGCCGCCCGCCCCGGTGGTGCAGCTGGCTCCGGCCATGCCGACCGACGCCCAGGACCTGCTGCTCTGAGGCTCAGCGCTCCGACTGAAGCAGCAGCGGTCCTGGCCGCTTCTCTGCGTACCCTTCACGGTCGTCCCAGAGCCCTGCGCAGAGCGCAGCGTCGGCGCCAGCTTCGAACGAGATCATCGTCGCGACCAGCCAGTCCACCGGGAAGCGCTGGGCGAGCTGCTTGCCCACGTCCTGATCGCGAAGGCGAAAGCGCTGGGCCGAGAAGTGCTCGACCGATTCCTCCAGCCAGTCGTCGGTCTCGAGCACCGAGGGGTCAGGCTCCCACGTCGTGAGTCGCAGCAGCTTCAGTCCGCCCAGCCGGGGCGCTGCATCGAGGAGCGCACCCCACCCTGCTTCGCTCGCGTCGAGGCCGCCGAGATCGAGTGAAGCGAGCTGCTCGAGCCTCGGGCTGGCCACCAGCGCGCGCACCACGTCGTCGCCGATCTCAGGCCCGCCGTTGGTCGCGGGTTCGACGATCAGCGCGAGGTTCCTGAGTCGACCGAGGCGTGGGTTGCGAAGCATCAACTCGACATCGGAAGGGTGCGAGACTCGAACGATCAGGGTCTCGAGCGCGGGCAGGTTCCCCTCGGCGATGGGCCGCAGATGAGCCCCGGAACCGACGAGCAGCGTGCGCAGCGCGGGAGCGTCGATGGTGCCCAGCTCGAGCTGCTGCGGCTGCGCGATGACGAGCGACTCGAGCCTCGGCGCGCGCGCCCACAGTGGTGAGAGATCTCCGACCTCGATGTCTGCGTCATGCATGAAGCCGAACCGGAGAAACGAGAGCTGCGGTCGGCCGTCGATCGGCCGCGGCAGCAGCTGGCCGTCGAAGTCGAGCGAGCGGAGCCACGGCCGTGGTTTCGCGACCAGCACCTCTGTGAAGGCCGTGTGGCGACCCCAACAGCCGTGATTGCCCTCGGCGTCGAGCGGACAGAGCACCGAGAGGCGCGCGAGCCGCGCCGCGATCGTTCGATCGATGAGCGCCCCCAGCGCCCGGCCAGGAGGCAACGCAGCGTGTTCTTCTCTGTCTTCTCTGTCTTCGTCGTCGTCTTCTTCTGTTTCGCCGTATCCCTGCGGGTCCTCTCCCCCCACGGGGGGCGAGTAGGTGATGGAGTCGATGAAGCCATCACGCCACGACAGCGTGAGCTCATCGGCGATGCAGCCGGGGCACCACGTCTCACCGTGTTGCTCGACCAACGTGGCGAGGGAGCGCTGCAGCGCTGCATCTGCGGGCGCCTTCTCGAGATCGCGACACAGCGCCACCAACGCTCCGCGGGGATCACCGAGCTCGCTCAGCCGATCGCCCCACACGGCAAAGCGGGGGTCACCAGGCTCAGCACTCAG
The DNA here is from genome assembly GCA_040400045.1 of Myxococcaceae bacterium. Lineage (GTDB taxonomy): Bacteria > Myxococcota > Myxococcia > Myxococcales > Myxococcaceae > Xiheimicrobium. The sequence continues at coordinate 63,218 of JBBAQZ010000012.1, read as the reverse complement.
CAACGACTCTTCGTCCAGGGCCATGCAGCGATGACACCCGAACCGGCCTTCGTGAGCAACTCAGGTGAGGTTGCCTTCGAGTTCCTGCGCTTCCGCCACCATCGGGTGCTTCACCGGCGCACTGGGCTGGCCATGAGCGAGCGTCTTTTCTCGGGTGGCTGACGTGAAGTCTCAAAACCCGGGCGGGCTCATCCCACTCACGGTCATGTCCGAGCCGCTCTTGCATGTGTGGAAGTCGCCGGAAGACCCTGCCCGCCTGCAGGTCTACGCCGACTGGTTGCTCGAGCATGGCGATGCCACGCGCGGCGAGTTCATGCAGCTGTCGTTGCTCGCTTCGCCCACGCCGGCGCAGGCGAAGCGAAGGGAGACGCTCCGGAAGAAGCACCGCGGCGCCTGGCTCGAGCCGGCTCGTCGTTTCATTCACACGTGGCGTGAGAGCGAGAGCTCTCCTGGAAAGGCTCGAGTCCCTCGATGAGCTCGAGCTGAAGACCATGCCCTTCGACTTCGATGGCCCGGATCCGTGGTTGGAGATACTGCTCCAGAGTTCGCTCACGAAGAGGCTGCGCTTCGTTCGCCTCTCGGAGCCCAGAAACCCGGGGCTGCGTCGACGGCTCGTGAAGGCCTTCAAGGGCCGGTGGCTCTCGTTCGACTGAGAGGCTCAGCGCTCGCTCCTGCTGCCAACTCTGGTTCACAGCGCGACGCTGCGAGACGCCATCGAACTGGGCAAGGCGCGCGAGCGACTGCTGTGGATCTTGCCACGACGTCGCCAGGTGACCAGATGAGGGGCTGCCGCGTGACGGGTCCGGCTCGCGCGGAGCGAGCGCGATTGGGGTCAGACCTTCGTCTTCGCTTTGGCGAGCTTGAGCACCACGGAGACGAGGGCCTTCTGGGTCTTCAGCTCGGGTCGTCCTTCTTCGAGGCCGCGTCGTCGTACTCGCTCTTCTTGTCGAACTGGGTCGGGTCGGCGATGGCGGGTCCGGCCACCTTCGCGAGGCCCGCGCGCGGAGCTTGCTGAAGCGCGTCGGGCTCGCGGACCGCATGGCTTTCAGAACGTCGAAGCTGTCAGGTGGCCAGAAGCAGCGGGTGGCCGTGGCGCGCGCGCTCATCATGAAGCCAGAGCTCGTGCTCGCAGTCGAACCGACGGGGAACCTCGACCGCAAGAGCGCCGACGAGGTCCTGGTGCTCGTGCGGGAACTCTCCCACGCCGAGGGGACGGCGTTCTTGATCAGCACGCATGACGAGTCGATCGCGAACCGGTGCGATCGAATTCTCACCATGGAGGCTGGCACGCTGGCGGGCCCTGCACCGACCCGGTGAGGGGCGCCAATGGCGTCCTTCGTTCGTTGCGCGTGACGAACCACTGCACCGCAAAAGGAGCACGGTCACGGAAGGTTCGTTTGCACGGGTGCTCGATTTCGAGGGAAAAGCGCAGCATGAAGAACTCGACCGCACAGCCCCCGGAAGTCGCCGACCTTGCGCGCCGCCTGGCTGACGTTGAAGCGCAGCTGGCCGCTGCCGGCCGCGCTCGGCGTCGCTGGCTGCTGGGCACGGCCTTCGTGTTGGTGGTGTCCGCGTCGGTCGCCTTCGCCGCGGACGGGCAGTGCCCCAATGGGCTGCCGTTCTGCTTCGCGAGTGATACCCCGGCGCGCGCGAGTGAGATCAATCACAACTTCGCTCAGCTCAAGGAATGGCTCGAGACGAAGGTCGGCGCCGTCTCGTCCGGGACCATCACGGCCACCAGCATCACCACCACTGGCATCACCGCCACGACGTTGTCCGTCAGCGGGAACTCGACGTTGAACACCCAAACCGTCAACGGTGCCGCCACCTTCGCGTCGGCCACGGTGAACGGCAACCTCACGCTCGGAGCGACTGGCACCGCGGTGTTCAAAGCCATGTCCTGGTGTGACTGCGAATTCGCCAGCCAGGTCACCACGCGCGGTGGCTCGGTGGTGACGGCCTCGGTGCCGGACCTCTTCCTGTATGAGAACGGCCAGGCTGGAATCTTCGAGTGCCGCGACGGGCGCTTCCTGGTGGGCATCGAAAAGACCAGCGCCGGCTGCCTCACCAGCGTCGGCTGCCTCGAGCAGTACAAGTGCTGTCGTCCGTGCAACCTCAAGGCGCAGTAGCAGGCCAGGAACCTTCGAGACGCACAGCCTCAGCGCTGGGGTTCCGGATGGGCTTGCCGAAGATGATCATCGTCGCTCCGGTGACGCCGACGCCGATGAAGGCGAACAGGAGCATCGTGCCCGGCAACCCGATGGCCTGCCCCACCACCTGGTCACGCTGTGACTTCGCGTCGCGCGTGAAGTCGGGAATGTTGATGGCGAGCGTCGCCCAGAAGCCCACCATCGCGGTGAGGGAGGAAGAACGAGGCAGCAAACGGAACGCAGGGTCGAGTGGTGAGTCGGCTGTGCCACGGTTCGTGATGCGTCAGCGCCTTTCTCCGGGCGTGCTCCCCGAGACGGTTCCTGCAGCGCGACGGTGACGCGATACCCGTCCGCTGGGTTCGCCGGGCTCGAGTCGAGAACCATCGAGGGCTCGGTGTTGCTCACGGCTGTCGACGTCGAGCGCGTCTCGAAGGCCGAGGCCGGCGCCAGGCGAAGACACTTTGACGGTTTCGCCGGAATCATCGCCGAGCGCGCAGGGTTTCAGCACGCGCCGGCACGGTAAAGCGCTCTTCTTCTCCTGGAGGAGCCCATGTTTCGATATGTGTTTGTTTGTCTCGCCGTGTGGTCTGTGTCGTGTTCAGCCCCAGCGCGTGACGCGGGGGCAGGGACTGAAGGCGAGCTCGTACGAGATGGGGGGGCAGCGCCCGAAAGTGAACTCGCACGCGATGCGGGCGGGGCGACCGAAAGCGAGCTTGAGCGCGAAGAGGCGCGCCGAAGCGCTGCGTTGGTCGTCGACCCTGACCCGAAGCCGTGGACCCGGCGCGTGATGTACTTTGTCCTTCTCGATCGGTTCGCCAATGGTGACCGCTCTCGTGACCGTCTGAGCGGCGCTCCAGCGTGCAATGACGCGAACGACCCGCATGCGTACCAGGGTGGCGACCTGCAGGGGCTGCTCGAGCGCCTCGACTACATCAGCGAACTGGGCGCCGACGCGCTGTGGGTGTCGCCGCTCTACCGCGGCGTGCCAGACAAACAAGGCGCGAACTGCGGCTTCCCTGGCTACTGGGCAGACTTTCAAGAGCCGTACACCCTCGAGCTCGAGCCGCGGTACGGCGATGCAGCGACGTTCGACTCGGTCCTCTCTGCTGCGCACGCGAAGGACATGAAGGTGATGCTGGACATGGTCATCAACCACGCTGGCTACGGCGCAAAGCTGCTGTCGCAGCGGCCCAGCTGGTTCACCGACCCGTCGACGTGTCGGCAGCAGGGCGACCCAGACATCTTCTGCTCTCTGGCGGGCCTGCCCGACTTCGACCACCGCAACCCCGATGTTCGCCGCTATCTCATCGACACACATCTCGCCTGGGTCCGCCGCTTCGCGCTCGACGGCATTCGCATGGACACCGTGAAGCATGTGCCGCCTGCTTCCTTTCTGGAATGGAACAACGCGATGCACGCGGCGCGCCCGGGCCTGTACATGGTTGGTGAGCTGCTCGACGAGCACGACTTTGGCCGGTTCGATCGCTACCTCGGCGCCGGTTTCGATGGGCTCTTCAACTTCCCGCTTCGGCGCGGTCTCATCGACACCTTCGCGCGGGGCGGCTCGGTCGATTCCGCCGCAGGTCGAATGCAAGAGACCCTCGCTCGCTTCGGCGCGTCGCGTACCGCGCGGCTCGTCAACCTTCTCGACAACCACGACGTGCCGCGTTTTCTCGAGGAACTTCCGGCTGGCGTGTCGGGTGAAGACGCCACGCGCCGGTATCTGCTGGCGATGACCGCGCTGCTCACACTGCCCGGAATCCCGCAAATCTATTACGGCAACGAGCTCGGCATGTACGGCGGGCAAGACCCCTACAACCGACGCTTCATGCCGACGTGGGCTTTCGATGCGGCTGGGCGAACCCGGGGCGCTCCTGGCTTTCTTCCATCGCCGAGCCGCGTGTTCGAGCACGTCAAGCAACTGCTCGCGCTGCGGCGCAGGTTGCCGGCGTTGCAGGCGGGCGCGTACCGGGAACTCTGGCGGCAGAACGGCCCAGCCAACAACAACGTCTGGGCGTACGCACGTCACGACGCCAGCGGCGCGGTGGTCGTGGCCTACAACAACGGTCTGCGCGAAACCGATGGCAGCGTGCCGCTCAACGTCGCCGGACTCTTCGACGATGGGGACGAGCTGGTCGATGTGTTGGGCAGCCCCGGAATGGCACCGGTGCCGGTGGTGAAGGGGATGCTGCGGCTCAAGCTGCCGGCGCAGCGCGCGGTGGTGCTGGTGTCTTCGCGCGCGCAAGACCCGCTGGCCTCGCACGTTGAGGTCGTGTTTGACGTCTTCGCGAGCACCCGGTGGGGCGAGAACGTCTTCCTCACTGGCAGCCAACGCGCGCTGGGCAACTGGGACCTCAACGTCGCGCGCCGTCTCACGCCGAGCGAATGTGAGGGCTCACGGTGTCGCTGGCGCGTCAGCCTGCCTCTACCGGTCGCAGCGCAGCTCGAATACAAGTTCGTGAAGATTGATGAGGCGCGCCGGGTGACGTGGGAGCGCGGGAACAACCGCGCGTGGCGCGTGGTCGACGGCTCGGCACCTCCATCGAGTGACTTCTCGTCGCCTTGAGCCTCACGTCGTGCTCGGCTCCGTTTCTCAGTGAACAAGAAGACGACCGGCGCGACCCTGGAAGTGCTCGGAGTGGCGGCCCCCGACGTTCTGGTGCTCGAGACGCGCCTTCCGACGGTGGTGTCGCCACTCGAGTCAGCGATTGGCATCTTCGAGCACCGCAGTGAGCGGCACACCATCGACCGCTCGCGTCTGCTCCTGTTGCCTCAGGGCGCGAAGGTGCGAGTTCGCGCGCACACGTCAGCTTTGTCGTTTGCGGCGATTGGTTTTGCCGATGCGGTGATCGACCGTGCGGTGCTGCTGAACGGTCGGCTCGGGGTCACGCGCGAGCGCTTCGACGGCTGGCTGGCGATTCCCGCCGTGGTGCCGCGAACGGTGTGGGTGCACGAGGTGATTCACCGGTACGTCTTCGAGTGCCATGCCCTCGAAGAGACCGCCAGTGACGCGGCGCGCTTTCTCGAGGTCGAGCTGGCGAAAGAAATCTACTTTCTGTTGCGCGATCGCGATGGCGGCGCCGAGCGCGCGTCCATTCAGCGCGAGCGAAGCGAACCAGTCAGGCGCGCCGTCGCGCACATCGAGCAACACCTCTTCGGCTGGACGGCGGTGTCAGAGCTCTCGCGCGTCTCGGGAACCAGCGAGAGCTCGCTGCTTCGCGCTTTTCGTCGCGAGGTCGGCGAGAGCCCCGCTGCCTACTGGCGCGCTCGAAAGCTCGAAGAGGCACTGCATTTGCTCAGCTCAGGCTCACACTCGGTCGCAGAAGTGTCCGAGCGGGTCGGCTACGAGAATGCGGCGGCGTTTGGCGAGGCTTTTCGGCGACGCTTTGGCCGCCCACCATCGACCTTCAAACCTCGCAAGGTGATTCGCCGCGCGCCGTCGTGACGAAGCGAGCCTCGCCGCCGTCCTCATCGCCGACATCGGCGCGGGCGCGCTCGCCAACTTCACCGCGTCCACCAACAACTGGTACGCCTTGCGTCCGCGCCATCGCTGGGTGTTCATCGCTGCCCACGTGCATCTGCCGGCGGTTGACTTCTTGCTGGGTTGGCCCATGCGCCAGGCCTTCCCACTCGCGAGGCGCCCCTCCTGCTGCAGCCGCGACCTGTGCTCGCTATCAGGGAGCCATGCCTGAGGGACACACGCTCCACCGCCTCGCGCTCGACCACCGCAAGGTGCTGTCGGGCCTGCGCATCCACTCGACGTCGCCCCAAGGCCGCTTCGCGGATGAAGCCGCCGAGCTGGACGGTCAGCGCATCGACGCCATCGAAGCGTTCGGCAAACACCTCTTCTACCGGTTCGAGTCGGGCGCGCACGTGCACGTGCACCTGGGGCTCTACGGCCGGTTCCGTCGATGGAAGCAACCGGCGCTGCCTCCACGCGGAGCGATTCGATGGCGCATCGAAACCGAGGACGTGTGTCTCGACTTGAGCGGCCCGACGGCGTGCGAGCTGCTCGACCTCGAGCAGGTGTCTGCGATTCACCAGCGGCTGGGCCCTGACCTGCTTCGCCCCGATGCGCGCGCCGAGCTGGCGTGGGAGCGTATTTCAGCCTCGCGACGAAGCCTCGGCGCGCTGCTGCTCGACCAATCGGTGATGAGCGGCGTCGGCAACGTGTACCGGGCCGAGGGCCTCTTCGTGGCGGGGCTTCACCCTGAGATTCGGGGTGATGAGCTCGAGCGACGGGACTTCACCCGCCTGTGGAAGACGCTCCGTCTGCAGCTCGAGCGGGGCGTGAAGGACCGCCGCATCGTCACCGTTCCGCACCCCGAAGGCCGGCGTGCCCGCAAGGGTGAGCGCACCTGGGTCTATGGACAGCGCGTCTGCAAGCGCTGTGACGGGCCGGTGCGTCGCTGGGAACTGGGAAGCCGAACGATGTTCGCGTGTGAGCACTGCCAGTTGAGGTGAGCGGAACGGCAGCGCGTTTCAGTGGCGGCGGGGCTTCGAGGGCTGCACACAGGCAGCGTGTTGGTCACTCCACGCCCCCGGGTCGCCGTCGCTGGAGCCAGCGGCTTCGTCGGTACGCACGTGCTCCCCGCGCTCGCTGAGCACTGTGACGTGGTCGCGCTGGGCCGCAGCCCACGGCCGCCGTCAGCGCACGTCGAGTGGCGAGGGTGCGACCTGTTCTCGGCGAGCAGCACGCTCGCGGCGCTCGAGGGCGTCGAGGTCGCCATCTACCTCGTGCACTCGATGATGCCGTCGTCGCGGCTGTTCCAGGGCAGCTTTCACGACACCGACCTGCTGCTCGCCGACAACTTCGCGCGCGCCTGCGTCGCGCAGGGCGTGAAGCAGATCATCTACCTCGGCGGCCTGGTGCCCGACACCGGCTACGTCAGCCTCCATCTGCAGAGCCGGCAGGAAGTCGAAGCCGTCTTTCAATCGACCGGCATTCCCGTCACCTGTCTGCGCGCCGGCATGGTGGTCGGCCCGGGTGGGAGTTCCTTCGAGATCCTGCAGGCCCTCGTCCAGCGCCTCCCGTGGATGGTGCTGCCTCGATGGACCAGGAGCCTCGGGCAGGCCATCTTCATCGACGACGTGGTGGCGGTGCTTCGGGCGGCGGTGCAGTCCCCGGCGTTCCTCGGGAAGACGCTCGACGTCGTCAACGGGGAGGCGCTCACCTACGAAGACCTGCTCCGCAAGACGGCCGCGGTGCTCGGGAAACGTCGGCTGATGATTCCCGTGCCCATCGCGTCGACGGGCTTCTCGAAACGGTGGGTGCAGTTGTTCTCTGGCGCCTCGCACGAGTTGATCAGCCCGCTCATCGACAGCCTGCAGTGCGACCTGCCGCAGCCCAGGCCCGTCGAGCCCATCGCGAGCCTCATCACCTACCAGCGCTTCGAGGACATGCTCGTCGAGACCCTCAAGCGCACGAAGCCGAAGTCACCGCCCGCGAGTCGGGCGGCGGTCGTTCCGGCGAGGTCGGTGCGTTCGATTCAGCGCCTGCCTCCGCTGCCGGCGCGTGACGCGCGCTTCATCTCGAACGAATACATGGCGTGGCTGCCGCGCTTCTTCCGCGCCATCATTCGGGTCAAGCAGGTGCCTGGCTCGTCACGCGTGACGTTCAACGTCGTTGGTTTGCCGTGGCCGCTGCTGGTGCTCGAGCTGATCGGCGAGGCCTCAGATGGCGCCAGAGACAAGTTCCACATCGTCGGCGGGGTGCTCTCGAAGACGACCACGACCGGCTGGCTCGAGTTCCGGCAGGTCTCGCTTCGGCGCCACACGCTCGCCGCGATTCACGGGTTCGAGCCCGCCCTCCCCTGGCTGGTGTATCGGCTGTCGCAGGCGCCGGCGCACGCGGTGGTGATGTACTTCTTCGGTCGGTACCTCGCGCGCACCAACCCGCCAGCGCTTCCTTCCGCCTTGCCCGGCGAGCCAGCGCGGCCTGCGTGACGCCAGGCCTGCGGGCCCCGTTCGAATCGGAGAGGAGAGGCTGAGGACTCAGGGGCGAACGAGGTCCTGGTACGCGTCAGGGCGGCGGTCCCGGTAGAACTGCCAGACCTGCCGCACCTCGTCGATCATCGAGAGGTCGAGGTCGGCCACGACGACTTCATCTCGGTCTTCGCTGGCCTCGACGATGATCTTCCCACGCGGGTTCACGAAGTAGCTGGTGCCGTAGAACTTGCCGATGTTCCACGGAGCCTCGGTGCCGACGCGGTTGATGGCGCCGACGTAGTAGCCGTTCGCCACCGCGTGCGCGGGTTGCTCGAGCTTCCAGAGGTATTGAGAGAGCCCCGCGACGGTCGCGGAGGGATTGAAGACGACCTCGGCGCCGTTGAGGCCGAGCGCGCGGGCGCCTTCGGGGAAGTGGCGGTCGTAACAGATGTACACGCCGACCTTCGCGAACTGCGTCTGGAAGACGGGGTAACCGCCGTTGCCGGGAGCGAAGAAGAACTTCTCCCAGAAGCCCGACGTCTGCGGAATGTGCTGCTTGCGGTACTTGCCGAGGTACTTGCCGTCGGCGTCGATGACGGCCGCGGTGTTGTAATACACGCCGCGCATCGCCTCTTCGTAGAGCGGCACCACGATGGCCATGCCGTGCTTCTTCGCGAGCTCCTGCATCACGTGGGTCGTGGGCCCGGGGATCAGCTCGGCGGCGGCGTACCAGCGCTTGTCCTGGCCGGGGCAGAAGTAGGGGCCGTTGAAGATCTCCTGCAGGCAGAGAATCTGGGTGCCCTTCTTCGCGGCCTCTTCGATGAGCGGCAGATGCTTGTCGAGCATCGCCTGCTGCACCTTCTTCACCGGCACCGACTCGTCGTTGATGGGGTTGCTGCACTGAATCAGCCCAGCGCGTACTGAGTTCGCCAAGGGGGAGACCTCCGCAAAGAGAGGCGCGCAGTGTGGTTCTCTGCCACGGCGCAGGCAACCTCCGTGGAGCGCAGCGTCTCTCGGCTCGCTGCGTCACGTGCACGAGCCTTGACAGGCACGGATCCGCAAACGAGCCTGCGCGACTCTCTCGCGGCGAGCACGCGTCGCGAGTCGTTCAGGAGACGTGATGCACCCTCTTCCCGTCTTGCCCGCTGGCCGGCTGGAGCAGCAGTTCGCCGACAAGAAGCCCCGCTACACCGCTGCCGAAGCGGTCACCGAAGCCAACCGCTGCATCTATTGTGTCGACGCGCCGTGCATCAAGGCGTGCCCCACCACCATCGACATTCCGACCTTCATTCACAAGATCGCGACCGAGAACACGAAGGGCGCGGCGCGCACGATTCTGGCCGAGAACATCCTCGGCGCCTCGTGCGCGCGGGTGTGCCCGGTCGAAGAGCTCTGCGCCGGCGCGTGCGTGTACAACGCGTGGGGCCGGGAGCCGATCGCCATTGGACGGCTCCAGCGCTTCGCCACCGAGGCGACGCTCGAGAAGGCTCCGTTGTCGGCGCTGTTGCCTGCGAAGAAGCCGAGCACGGGAAAGAAGGTCGCGCTCGTCGGCAGCGGTCCTGCCTCCATCGCCGCCGCGGGGTTGCTCGCGCTCGAGGGCGTGCAGTCCGTCATCTTCGAGAAGCGCGCCATCGCGGGCGGGCTCAACACGCTCGGCATCGCGCCGTACAAACAGAGCGGACAGGCGTCGCTCGATGAGATCAACCAGGTGCTCGCGCTCGGCAGCATCGAGCTGAAGTCGGGCGTCGAGGTGGTGGCGGGCGTCGCAGGCGCGGGGCAGATCTCCTCGGACACGCTGCTGAAGGACTTCGACGGCGTGTTCCTCGGGCTCGGCCTGGGGTCCGACTCGAAGCTGAACGTCCCGGGCGAGAGCGGCTCAGGCGTCTATGGCGCGGTCGAGCTGATCGAGCGGATCAAGGCGGAGCCGGGCTTGAAGCTCGGTGGCACGCGCGCCTTCGTCATCGGTGGCGGCAACACCGCGCTCGATATCGCGCACGAGCTGAAGCTCCTCGGGTTCGAGGATGTCGCGCTCGTGTACCGGCGTGGCGAGAAGGACATGTCGGGCTACGCGCACGAGCTCGCGCACGCACGTGAAGACGGCGCGCGGTTGCTGGAGCATCGCGTGGTGACCGAGGTGCTCCGGAACGCCGCGGGCGCGCTGACCGGCGTGAAGCTCGCCCAGGCGAAAGAAGGCAAAGCCGTCGCGGGCACCGAGGAGACGGTCCCGGTCGACCTCATCGCCGTCGCCATCGGCCAATCGGTCGCCACCGGCGTCGCGAAGGCCTTCACTGGCGTGCAGCTCGACGCGAAGGGCCGCGTCATCGTCGACGCGAAGACGCACCGCACGGGAAACCCGAAAGTGTGGAGCGGTGGTGACTGCGTCAACGGCGGCAAGGAAGTCGTCAACGGAGTCCAGGAAGCGAAGTTGGCCGTCAAAGACATGCTGCGCGCGCTGGGAGGGAACTGACCATGGCTGACCTGAGCATCGACTTCTGCGGCATCAAGTCGCCCAACCCGTTCTGGCTGGCCTCTGCGCCGCCGGCGAACTCCGGCCCCCAGGTGATGCGCGCGTTCGACGCTGGCTGGGGAGGCGCGGTGTGGAAGACGCTCGGCGACCCGGTCACCAACGTCACCTCGCGCTTCTGGGCGAACGACTACGGCAACACCCGCATGATGGGGCTCAACAACATCGAGCTCATCACCGACCGGCCCCTCGAGGTGAACCTCAAGGAGATGTACGAGGTGAAGAAGCGCTTCCCGAAGCACGCGCTCATCGCGTCGCTGATGGTGGAGTCGAAGGCCAACTGGAAGGAGATCATCAAGAAGGCCGAGGACACCGGCTGTGATGGGCTCGAGCTCAACTTCGGCTGCCCGCACGGCATGTGTGAGCGCGGCATGGGCAGCGCCGTCGGCCAGGAGCCGAAGGTGCTCGAAGAGATCACCCGCTGGGCGATGGAGTACGCGCGCACGCCGGTCATCATCAAGCTCACGCCGAATACCGGCGACATCAACGAGCCGGGAGAAGCGGCGGCGAAGGGCGGCGCTCCGGCGGTGTCGTTGATCAACACGGTGAAGTCGTTGCTGGGCGTCGACCTCGACCGCTTCGTGCCCAACCCGCGCGTCGGGAATCAATCGACCAACGGCGGCTACTGCGGCCCCGCGGTGAAGCCGATCGCCTTGTTCATGATGAGCCAGCTCGCGAAGAACCCGGCCACGAAGCACATGGCCATCTCGGGCATCGGCGGCATCTCGAACTGGCGTGACGCGGCCGAGTTCATCTCGCTCGGCGCCACCAGCGTGCAGGTCTGCACCGCGGTGATGCACTACGGCTACCGCATCGTCGAGGACATGATCGAAGGCCTGTCGGACTACCTCGACGAAAAGGGCATGAAGTCGGTCAACGAGCTGCGCGGCAAGGCCATCGGCGCGTACTCGGAGTGGGGAGACCTCGACCTCAACTACAACCTGAAGGCGCGGATCAACCCGGACTCGTGCATCGGCTGCAACCTCTGCCACGTCGCGTGCATGGACGGCGCGCACCAGTGCATTCTGATTCCGGGCCGCACGCACGCCGAGCACGAGAAGGCCGGCCACACGCACATTCCCGCGTCGATTCCTGAAGTGCCGGTGAAGGCCGCCGGCGCGGTGGGCCGCTTCCTGCCCGTCATCGACGACCACGAGTGTGTCGGCTGCAATCTCTGTCATCTCGTCTGCCCGGTACCCGGGACGATTTCGATGGTCGAGGTCCCAGGTACCATCGGGAAGACGGAGACGTGGAACGACCGTGTCGCGCAGGGTCGGGACCTCAACCCCGGCTCACTCGAGTCGACCCTCGCGAAGCGGGCTGGCGCGACGAAGTAACGCGTCGTCGCTGCCGGGTTGCCCACCAAGAGTCTCTTCAGGGAGTCGAGTCGCCACGCATCAGCGATTCCAGGTCGAGCCCCATGGCTGCTGCCATGAAGTTCTCCTCCTCGGTCTCGAGGCAGGCCAGCTCCTCGGACGCTGACTGGCGTGCACGGTCGACCATCGCGAAAGGAGCCAGGGGCGGGCCGTTCAGCCGACGTCGAAGGGCCGCCAGCCGCCATCGCGACGCACGAAGAGCTGCTGGGTGAGTGAGTGCTCGAGCCCCTTGTGGAGCGCGTCCGCCGTCATGCCGCGCACCTTCTTCAACCCCTCGACATCGTCGGTCCCTGTGAAGAGAAGCAGGTCGCGGCCCGGGAGCGCGGCCACCACGTCGCCCTTCACCAACGGCGCGGCACGTGCCCACACCTCGTCGAGCAACAGCAGGCTCGCCTCGAAGTGCCCGCCCTCACCCGCAAGCGTCAGCCTGTAGACCCCCGAGTGCCCGGTGAAGTGGGCCGGCGGAAGGCGCCGACGCAGGTTCTCGATTGCCAGCGCTCGCGCCGCGCCGAGGTCGACGCCGAGCGCGTTCAACTCGTGGGCCGTGACGGTGGCCAGGGCCCGCTTCGATTCCACCGCGTAGTGAATCCAGAGCGGGCCCACGAGGTGCTCCGAAAACACGTCAGTCTCGGTTCGCACCACCGGCACCAGGTCATCGCGGCCACCTTCGTGACGACCTTCGGCCAAGCTTCCGAAGGTCAGCACCGAGAGGTACGGAGTCGGCGGGCTGTTCTCGTCTTTCGTGGGTTGCTCGCTCGGCGGGGGCTGCCGCGAGAGGCGCCTCAGCTCCAGGACGATGGCCACCGTCGAGAGTGCCGCGAGCGCGCGTTTCCAACGGCCACCGTCGCTCAGCGGCGCGAAGCCTCCGAGCACGAGGCCGGTGCTGAACAGCAACACCACACCCGACGCGGCCGTCAGCGCCAACATCAGCTTCGCGCGACCCGCCGTGGGTTTCGCGAACAGCGACAGCCCCACCACCGTCAACATCGGCGCACCTGCGAGGGCGGACCACCACCGCACGTGCTCACTGTTGCCGAACGCAATCGACAGCACCGCCCCGCACCACGCGGCGCCGGTCAGAATCAGCGTTCGTACCGCTGCCGTCGCCCACGAGTCCTCGTCACGCATCGGCACGGAGGATCCTGCAGATATCGACAAGGCCTGCGTCGCGTTCATGGCCGGTGAGTGGGGGCACCGGCGCGTTCTTTTGAAGGCCCGCAGAAGTCTGCCTACGTGTGCAGCAGGCCGGTGGTGATCAGCCACAGCGTCGTCACCGACACCAGCAGCCACAGCACCACGCCCAGCACGAGCGGCCGCACGCCGACCGACTTCAGCGCGCTCCGCGTCACGCTGGTGCCGATGAGGAACAACGTCAGCACCAGCACCTGCCTCGCCACGCGCGCGACGACGAGGCCGGGCTCCGCGAGCGCAGGCACCCACGTCACCAGCGCCGCCACCGCGAGGAACCCCAGGATGAACCACGGCTTCTTCGTGCTCTTCGCGCCGTCCTCGGACTTCACGAACCGCGCCAGCACCAGCGTCAGCGGGACGATCCACAACGCGCGCGTCAGCTTCACCGTCGTCCCGACCTGCAGGGCGACCTCTCCGTACTGCATCGACGCGCCCACCACCGAGCTGGTGTCGTGAATGGCGAGCGCGCTCCACAGGCCGAACGCCGCGGGCTCCATCGACAGCGCGTGGCCGATGGGCGGAAACACCACCAGCGCGAGCGCGTTGAGCAGGAACACCACCGCGAGCGCCACGCTCGTCTGATGCGACTTCGCGCCGATGGCCGGAGCGACCGCCGCGATGGCCGAGCCTCCACAGATGGCGGTGCCGACGCCGATGAGCAACGAGGTGATGCGCTCGGTCCTCAGTACTTTCGACAACGCCACCGACACGGCGAGCGTCGCGGTGATGGCGACGAGCGTCTGCCCGAGGCCGGTCAGGCCAACCTTCAGCACGACGGCGAGGTTCATCGCCGCGCCGAGGCCCACCACGGAGGCCTGCAGCAACCACGTCTGTGCCTGCTTCGTCTGCGCCGGATACGGATTCTCGAGCGTCAGGCCGAACACGAGGCCCGCCAGCAGCGCCGCCCACGTCGGGACGAAGGGCAGCAGCGCCGCCCCCGCCAGCACGAAGAAGACGACGCGACGAATCACTTCCAGTTCGACATCGCGCCGAGGTTGTGGACCTTCGTGTACCCGGCCGCGGCCAGCAGCGCCCGTCCACGTTCACTGCGCCCGCCGCTCCGGCAATACAGCACGATGTCGGCGTCTTTCTTCAGCTCGCCTTTACGCGCATCGAGGTCGTCGATGGGAATGTTGATGGCGCCGTCGAGGTGACCGGCGGCGAACTCCTCGGGCGTGCGCACGTCGACGAGCGGAGCCCCCTTCTGCACGAGCGCCTTCGCGTCGGCCGGAGTGATGCCCGCGGATGCACACGACGAGGTCGCCAGGGTGACAGCGGTGAGAAGAACGAGGACGAACTGCTTCATGCGAGAACTCCTGCAACGGGGTGCGCCTCGGAGCCAGTGAAGTGGGTCGAGGATTCAGTGGGTTCGGGGCCAGCCTGCCTGAATCGTCGCGTGGGGTGGGAGGCTCTCGTGCGCACCCTGTCGAATGAGCGATCGTTCCGGAGCGACGCGGCATCCAACCGGCATGCGACTTCTTGCGGTGACAGTGTGCCTGTCGGCAGCGTCGGCGCTCGCGTGGGGCCCGGTGGTGGAAGGCGGCGTGATGGCGGTGGGCGTGCCGCTCGTGCAGAAACAGCGCGTCTTCAGCGGCACGACGGCCAGCCTCGGCGTCGAGTTCGGAGACCGTTTCAACCACGAGCTCGCGGTCGAGTGGATTCGGCTGACGGGCACCGACGGACCGGCCGGAGCCCAGGCACTCGCGGGCCGGTACACGTTCTCGGTCGATTTCCTCGGGAAGAACGGCTTCACGCCGACGGTCGGCGTCGGCCTGTCGGTGGGCCGTTTCATCGCGCAGAGCCCCGGTGACTCGGTGGGAGGGTTCTTCCTGGCAGCGCGGGGGCTCGCCGGCGTTCGTTACACCTTCGACTTCGGGTTGAGCCTCAAAGCGCTCGTCGCGGTGAACTTCTACGGCGTGCAGCTCAGCGTCGCGCCCACGGTGGGCCTCGCGTGGCGGTTCTGAGGTTCCGCCGAGATGAATGACGGCTGCCGTTCAGTTTCACTTCCGCGGGCGTCGCGTCTCTGGGAAGGCCCCCGGCGATGCGCACCTGGCTGGCCTTCTTCACCGTCATCGGCGCCTGGGGCTCGTCGTACCTCTTCATTCGCCTCGCGGTGACGAGCTTCACGCCAGTCGGTCTCGTCGCCACCCGCTTCGGCATCGCCGCCGTCCTCTGCGCCGTCATCGCGAAGGTGCGAGGTGAGACCTTTCCCCGTGGGGTGGTGGCGCTGCGCTTCGCGGCCGTCGGCCTGTTGATGATGAGCGGGAGCAACGCCCTCACCGCCTGGGCCCAGCAGACCGTCTCCTCGGGCATCGCCGGCGTCGTGCACTCGATGAGCTCCATCTGGCTGGCCGGCCTGGCGAGCCTGGGCGCGTTCGGGCCTTCCCTGCAGACGCCGCGACGCACCTGGTTTGGCATCGTGCTCGGCGTGGTCGGCGTGGCGGTGATGTTGTGGCCGCGGGACGGTCAGGCGCGTGCGGAGACGCTGGGCGTGCTCGCGCTCCTCGCCGCGACGTCCATCTTCGCAGGAGCCAGCGTGCTCCAGCGCCGAACGCAGGCGCTTCATCAGACGGGTTTGTTCGGCCAGCTCGCGGTGCAGATGGCGGGCGGCGCGTCGCTCGCGGGCGTGCTCAGCGTCTTTCTCGGCGCGCTCCACGCGCCACTCACCGCGACCTCCATCGGCGCCATCACCACGCTCACGCTCGTCGCCTCCGTCGGAGGCTTCGCCGCCTACGCCATCGTCCTTCGCGACTGGCCCCCTGCGCGCGCCGGCAGCTTCACCGTCGTGAACCCCGTCGTCGCCGTGCTGCTGGGGGTGGTGGTGCTCGACGAGCCGCTGACGCTGCGCACGCTGCTGGGCGCAGGCATCACGCTCGGCGCCGTCGCCTGGGTGCAGTGGACGAGCCGCGCCCGTTGAGCCGTCCGGGCGGGTGTCTTTCCCTCGTGCAGGCCGTCCCGCCGGTTACAGTGCGCGCCGCACATGCTTTCCACCATCCTCGCGCTGGCCCTTGCCGCGCCGACCGCCGCTCCTGCCGACTCCGACGTCCTCCTCGATGCGCTCACCAGCGAGCTCGCCCGCAGCAAGAAGGGCCTGCCCGGCGAGAAGGACGCGCCGCTCTACTACCTCTCGTACCGCGTCACCGACGGCGAGGCGTGGAGCTCCTCCGCCACCTTCGGCGCGCTGGAAGGCCAGGCCGCGCGTGGCGGCAAGCTGACCGGCCGCGTCCGGCTGCTCGACATCTCGGCCCGCGTCGGCTCGCGCGAGCTCGACAACACCCACAAGGTGCGTGGGGGCTTCGACTTCGACTTCGGTGGTGGTGGCCGCGCGCTGCCCATCGAAGACGACAAGGGCTCCCTCGAGGTGTCGCTCTGGAAGGCCACCGACGACGCCGTGCGCGACGCCACGAAGGACCTGCTCAAGGTGCGCGCCAACGTCGCCGTGAAGGCCGCCGAAGAAGACAAGGCGCCTGACTTCTCCACCGACAAGCCCACCGTGCGCCTCGAGGGCAAGAGCAAGCCGCTCGACACCGTGCTCAACCGTACCGAGTGGGAAGCGCGCCTCAAGCGCCTGTCAGTGCCGTTCAAGACGCACCCGCTCATCCTCCGCTCGTCGGTGTCGATGCAGGTGTCGTCGATGACGCACTACTTCGTCGACTCCGAGGGCGGAAAGCTGCGGGAGCCGCGCTTCTTCGCCCGCCTCGGCGTGTGGGGCAGCGTTCGCGCCGACGACGGCATGGAGCTCGACTTCTACGACGCCATCGAGGCCACCTCGCCCGACGCGCTCCCGTCAGAGGCCGAGTTCGAGAAGCGCGTCGCGCGCGCCATCGAGAAGCTCGAGGCCCTGCGCGCCGCTCCCGCCATCGAGCCCTACGTCGGGCCGGCCATCATCACGCACCGCGCGGCTGGCGTGTTCTTCCACGAAATCTTCGGCCACCGCATCGAGGGCCACCGCCAGAAGGACGCCGACGAAGGCAAGACGTTCACCCGCAAGGTGGGCCAGCTCATCGTGCCCGACTTCATCAGCGTCACCGACGACCCGACGCGCGCGCGCTGGGGAGACCTGCCGCTCAACGGCTTCTATCTCTTCGACGAAGAAGGCCAGCCCGCGCAGAAGGTGAACCTCGTCGAGAAGGGCGTCCTGCGCTCGTTCCTGCAGGGCCGCTCGCCCATCAAGGGCTTCCCCGCCTCCAACGGTCACGGTCGCGCCCAGCCCGGCCTCTCGCCCGTCGCCCGGCAGGGAAACCTCATCATCGAGTCCACGAAGCAGCTCCCGCCGGACCAGCTGCGCGCCATGCTGCTCGCCGAGGTGAAGAAGCGCGGCAAACCGTACGGCCTGGTGTTCGAAGAAATCTCGGGCGGCTTCACCAACACCCGCGCCGGCGGAGCCCCGCAGGCCTTCAAGGTGATTCCGCAAATCGTCTACCGCGTCTACGCCGACGGTCGCCCCGACGAGCTGGTGCGCGGCGTCGACCTCGTGGGTACGCCCATTGCTTCGTTCGAGCGCATCCTCTCCACCGGTGACGACGCGAAGGTGTTCAACGGCTTCTGCGGCGCCGAGTCGGGCTGGGTGCCGGTGTCCGCCATCGCGCCGAGCCTGTTGATCAGCGACCTCGAGGTGGAGCGAAAGGCCAAGGGCCACGAGCGCGCGCCGTTGCTGGCGCCTCCCCCGCTCACCGATGCGAAGGCCACGAAGGGCGGTGCGAAATGAACGCGCTCCTGATGCTGGTGCTGACGGCGGCGCCCGTCGCGACCGACCCGGTGATGGACGTGATGGAAGCCGAGCTGAAGCGGGCGATGACGCTCTCGATGCCGGCCACGCCTGAGTCGAAGCCCGAGAAGCCGTACTACGCGCGCAGCTACGTCACGGTGGAAGACGAGTTCGGCGTGTCGGCGAACTTCGGAGCGCTCTACCCGCCCGGTGGTGGGCGCTCGTTGTCGGTCGAGACGGCGGTGCGCGTGGGCAGTGAGAAGTTCGACAACACCAACTTCTCGTCGGGCAGCTACGGCTACAGCTTCGGGGGCCG
Source organism: Myxococcaceae bacterium (assembly GCA_040400045.1). Classification (GTDB taxonomy): domain Bacteria; phylum Myxococcota; class Myxococcia; order Myxococcales; family Myxococcaceae; genus Xiheimicrobium. The sequence goes on along the minus strand of JBBAQZ010000012.1, from coordinate 45,025 downwards.
CGGCCGCTTCCCCGCCGAAGAGGACCTCGACGCGATTCGCCGCTCGCTCTGGTTGAGCTTCGACGGGAACTACAAAGGCGCCGTCGAAGCCATCGCCCGCAAGCGCGCCTTCCTCCAGGCAAACCAGGTGAAGGACGTCATCCCCGACTGGAGCACGGTGACGCCCGAAGTCGTCATTCAGCCCCGCGAAGAGCCGCCCGCGATGGACGCCGAGGCCTGGGCCGAGCGCGTGAAGAAGGCGTCGGCCGCGTGCCGGGCGTCGAAGCAGGCGCACTCGTGCACGGTCGGCTTCCGCACGCGTCACATGTGCCAGCGCTTCGTCGCCTCCGACGGCGCGAAGCACCGCTTCTGCGAGACGAAGCTGGAGCTCAAGGTGAGCGCAAACGGCCAGGCCGCGGACGGCATGCCCGTCGGCGCGGAGTGGAAGTCGCAGGGTCGCTCGGAAGCCGAGCTGCCCGATGAGGCCGGACTCCTCGCTGTGGTGAAGGAGACCGTCACCTTGCTCGAGAAGAAGCTCGCCGCGCCCGCCGCCGTCGAGGACTACGTGGGCCCGGTGCTCTTCACGGGCGCCGCCGCGCCGACGTTCTTCCTGGCGACGCTCGCAGGCCCCTTGAGCTTCCCGCGTGAGAACCTCGGCCAGCGTCAGCAGGGCCGGCTCACCGAGCGCCTCGGTAAACACGTCTCCATCAGCCAGCTCGCCGCCATCGACGACCCGACGCAGCGCACGTGGACCTCTCCGACTGGCCTCGTGGTGCCCCTGTTCGGCCACTACCCGGTCGACGATGACGGCGTGACGCCGAAGCCCATCACGCTGGTGAAGGAAGGCGTGTTGCAGAGCTTCTTCATGTCGCGCATTCCCACCAAGCCGTTCGCCGCTTCGAATGGGCACGCGCGCGGAAGTCAGGCGTCGACCGGCAACCTCTTCGTGACGACCTCGAAGCCCACGCCGCTCGCGGCGCTGAAGAAGCAGCTCGTCGAGCTCGCGAAGGAAGAAGACAGCGACTTTGGGCTCATGGTGTCGGTGCTGCCGCAGAACCTGAACGACCGGCCCAACGGCTCGACGGTGACGCTGCCCAACCTGCCGCTGCTGGTGCACCGCATCTATGCCGATGGCCGTGAGGAATTGGTGCGCGGCTACGGCTTCAAGCCCACCTCGCAGCGCGTGCTGAAGGACATCGTCGGCATGGGCGATGACCCGACGGCGCTCAACACGGAGCAGTTCGGCCAGAACGTGTCGTCGGTCGCGCCGTCGGTGCTGGTGAAGCTGCTCGAGCTGAACCGCGCGCGTGATGACTACGGCAAGCCTCCGGCGTTGCCACGGCCTGTGCTGTCGGTGAAGTGACTGGGGTGCGGCGCCACGGGTTGCTCGTGGCGGTTCCGAACGTGTCATGCGCGTCCGCTTCGAGGGACGAGCGGAGCGGGGTGCGTGCCGCTCGATGGTTCTGCTCCGAGGCCCTGGTTGGAGCAACGCGTCTGTCACCGTGAGAACCGTGACGCCTGCTGATCAACTCGACGGCTGGCTGCATGCGGGCGACGGGCCTGAAGGCCTGGGTTGCTTTGAGAGCGTTCCGACTTGCAGCAAAGTAGAGGTCCTTCAGGTCCCCTGGGAGCGTCGATGAAGCGAGTCATGAGCGTCGCCGCAGTGCTGCTGTTGGGTTGTCCTCAGCAGATTGGTGACCGCTGTGGACCTGACTTGCCTCCGTGTCCGAACGGGTTTGCCTGTCTCGACGGACTCTGTCGTGAGGTCGGCGCGGCAGGTGGTGCAGGGGGCGGCGCAGCAGCAGGTGGCGGCGTCGCGGGTGGTGGCAGGGCGGGTGGCGGCGCAGCAGGTGGCGGCGCAGCAGGTGGCAACGCAGCAGGTGGCAACGCTGCAGGTGGCGGCGCAGCAGGTGGCAACGCTGCAGGTGGCAATGTCGACGCCGGAGCAAACCTTGCCGCGCCGGTGATGACGATGACCACGCCGCCTCCTGGAGTCATCGTCGGTGGCGCCATGACAACGCTCTCCGGTGTCATCACGCAGAGCGCGGGCCGCGAGGTGTTGTCAGCGACCATCGACGCCACGTCGCCCGTGCCGGTGGTCATCACCAACACGTCCTGGACCGTCACGATTGCACTCCCGACCGGGGTCGAAGCGACGCGTCCATTCGTCGTCACGGCGCTCGACGCGATCGGGCAGTCGTCGATGTTCACCTTCACGCTCGACCTCGACACGCTTGCGCCGCGAACCACCGTCTCTCACCCTGATGCAGGCGCGCTCGTCGGCACCAACACGCTCGTCGCCGGGCAGGTCACCGACCGCTCGACGGTGAGTACGCTGAATGTGAACGTGGGCAGTGGTGGGCTCTCGGCCGCGGTGGACGGTGGTGGCTGGGCGCGCGTCGTCTCGTTCCCGCCGAACCTCGATCATGTCAGCCGCTCGATCACCGTCGAGGCCACCGACTCCTTCGGCAACCTGGGCACGACGACGGCTCAAGTGCTCGTGGACACGCAGGGGCCGCAGCTGGCTCTCACGAGCCCCGACGCTGGCGCCGCGGTCGGGTCTCCGGTGGTGCTGGCGGGAACGGCGGTCGACTCCACGAGCCCGGTGAGCAGCTTCACCGTCGACTTCGGCACCGGCGCGCAGCCGGTGGCGGTGGCGGTCAACGGGACCTGGACGACGATGGCGACCTTCCCTTCGGGGCTCGACCGGGTGGCGCGCTCCGTCACGCTGCAAGGCCAGGATCCGCTCGGCAACCAGAGCCAGGTGATGACGCAGCTCCTCATCGACACGCAAGGGCCCGTGCTGTCGCTGCGAACGCCCGACGCAGGCGTCGTGGTGGGCGCGTCTGCAGTGCTCTCGGGGACGGCCAACGACTCGACGGGCCCGGTGAGCAACTTCTCGGTCGACGTGGGCAACGGGCTCCAGGCCACCGCGGTGGCGGGCAACGGCACCTGGTCGACGACGGTGACCTTCCCGGCCGGGCTCGACCGCGTGCTGCGCACGGTGACGCTCCGCGGCCTCGACCCGCTCGGCAACGTGACGCAGACGACGGCCCAGGTGCTCGTCGACACGCAGGGCCCCGTGTTGTCGTTGCGAACGCCTGACGCAGGCGTCGTGGTGGGCGCGTCTGCAGTGCTCTCGGGGACGGCCAACGACTCGACGGGCCCGGTGAGCAACTTCTCGGTCGACGTGGGCAACGGGCTCCAGGCCACCGCGGTGGCAGGCAACGGCACCTGGTCGACGAGCGTCACCTTCCCGGCCGGGCTCGACCGCGTGCTGCGCACGGTGACGCTCCGAGGCCTCGACCCGCTTGGCAACGTGACGCAGACGACGGCCCAGGTGCTCGTCGACACGGTGGGGCCTGTACTCACGCTCCGAAGCCCCGACGCAGGAGTGGCCGTCTCGTCGCCTGCCACCCTGGCGGGCACGGCGGTCGATTCGACGGGCCCGGTGAGCAACTTCTCGGTCGACGTGGGCAACGGGCTCCAGGCCACCGCGGTGGCAGGCAACGGCACCTGGTCGACGAGCGTCACCTTCCCGCCCAACCTCGACCGCGTCTCTCGCACGGTGACGCTCCGCGGCCAGGACGCCGTCGGCAACACGACGCAGACCACCGCGCTGGTGCTCGTCGACACGCTCCCACCCGCGTTCACCGCCTCGTGGACGGCGCCGGTCGCGCGCGTGGCGGTTCCCGGCGGCGCCGACTTTCGTGACCCGACCGAGATTGCCGGCGGCGCCGCCGTCTTCCGCCGCCACGACGTTCCGACCATCACGGTGCAGGCGCCCGCTGCAGACGTGAACGTGAACTCGGTGGCGCTCTCGGTCGGCAGCGTCACGGTGCAGGGGCAGACGGGCATCAACTGCGCGGCCGATGGTGGCTTCTGTCGGGCCTTCGCGTTCGACCTGTCGCAACCGGCGCTCCCGTCGTTGCGAGGCACCCTCGTCGTCGGAGTCGCTGGCGCCGATGTGGTGGGCAACACGAGCTCGACCGATGCAGGGACGCTCACGGTCTCACGCTGGCACTCGTTGTTCGACGGCGGCTCCCAGTTCAACTTCTTCTCGCTCTCGGAGAGTGGAGAGCTGGTGGTCCCCAACGCCGCCACGAGCCGTGTCGGCGTCTTGAGCAGCAGCGGCGCTCCCATCGCGAACTTCGCGACGCAGGGCCAGCCGATCGGTGCCGTGGCCGTCGGGCAGGTGAGACTCTCGGGAAGTCGATACATCTACCTGGTCGAGCTCACCGGGGGCGGCGCCACCCTGGGTGAGGCGCTGCCACTGGACAACCCGTCAGGCGCCGCGCTGCCCTGGGCGAGCTCGATGGCGCGCACCGGCCTGTACGGGGCGGCCATTCTCCGCACGGACCGGGCGAACGGAACCGAAGAGGTCGCCAACGTCTACGTCATGTCCGACGCGTTCGGCGGCTGGAAGTCGGCGACCGATTGGCGCTCGCTGGCGACGGGCCAGTCCGGAACCCGCACCTGCAGCGCGTTGCAGGGCCTGCAGAACACCATCACCTCCGTCGCGGCGGTCGGTGGCCGCCTCATCGCGACCGACGGGGTGAAGCTCTTCGGGTTCCAGGGGTCATCGTCGACGTTCACCTTCCTGGAAGAGATCGGCATGCCCTTCACCCTCACGCCCGGGACCTTCACGCAGGTGGGCCAGCTCGCGGCGACGTCGAGCACCGAGGTGGGTGGCAGCGGCTCGTCGGCCGGCTCGTACGGCTTCTTCTCGTCGCTCCTTCCAACGGGGTTTACCCGGAGCACGGCGAGCTCGAGCGACTTCATGAACTACACCCTGCACAAACAGGGCACGGCCTTCTTCCCGCTGCGCACGGCGGCGAACAACCTCGACCGCATCTGCTCGGCCACGCTGACGTCGACCGCGTTCACCTGCTCCACCGACGTCAATGGCATCGTGTACCGACTGGCGCTCGGCGCGAACGACACGCTGTATCTGCTGGTTGCCCGAGGCGCCACCCGGGTGCTGCAGGTGCGCAGGGCGTCGACGCTGACGCTGCAGTGGGAAGCGGTGTTGCCCGTCGCGTGCGAGCTGTCGCTGGTCCCCACATGCCTGCAGGGCCGGCCCGTCCTCGGCTGCCTCGACACGCAGGCCCAGGTCTTCTTCCTCGCGACCGATGCGCGCGGCATCGACGTGAACGCTGAGTGGCCCATGTTGGGTCACGACCCCGGCATGACGTTCAACGGCTCGACGCCGTTGACTGGCTACGCCTGCCCTTGAGGCTCGGCGGTCGGCGGGAAGACCTACGAGTGGGCCTCGTCACCGCCAGCGTCGACAGGCTGCGCGCACCGCCCAGCGGCGACGAGCGCGAAGACCTGTACCTTCTCGGGGCTGACCTCCACGGCGGTCCATGAAGGCGCGGCGAGCTTTGGCGTCTGGCTCAGGAACAGCATGAGCGCCCTCGAGCGCCTGGCGAGGCGCCCCCCCTTCGCGTCGCCCAGAGGCGTGAGGCGTTTCGTCGACGGCTGACGCGCGCTCAGTGCGTCTTGCGCTTCGACGGGTCAGCCTTCTGCAGCTCGGTGACGGTGAACTCCTCACCGCCGTGGAACTGCACCTCGAAGATGGGCAGGCCCGCGGCGAGCTGGCCCACCGTCGCCATGAGGTGCTGCTGGCCCAGCTCGTAGACCTTGTCGATGAGGGCGCTGCGCTGACGCGGCACCGCGGGGAGCAACGACTCGACGCGCAACAGGAACTCGGCGACGTGCGAGCGGAGCTCCTTCGCCACCTGTGGGTGGTTCACGAACATCTGCAGCCCGTCGACGCTCGGCGACAGCAGCGGCACCTTGCTGAACGTCCACAACGACTCGTCGAGCGTGACGTTCACCACCGCGCCTTCACCGTGACTGCCACCGAGCACCACGTACTCGGGCTCCGGAGCGCCCTTCCACCGCGTCGTCCAGAACGCGCGCATCACCTGCGGCACCAGCGTGCCTCGAACGCCGTAGCGCTCCGGGAACTGCGTCATCAGGCGCAGGTGGCCACAGCCCATCGCGACCGGCTTCGAGTACCAGTCGAGCAGCGCTTCCTGCGCCTCGGGCGGCGGGGACTTGAGGAAGGTGCGCCACTGCATCGGCTGCGACAACGGCTCGAGCAGCTTCGTCAGCCGCGGGTCCGCGCGCAGCTGGGGAATCAGCGCGTTGATGGTGGGCGTGTCGTTGTGCAGATAGAAGCGCCCGAAGGTGTCGACCCACGCCTGCACGAGCGCGTCGATGTGGTGCTGCTCCAACTCGACGCCGGTGGTGGCCTCGTAGGCGCCGAGCGCGAGGGCGAGCTCTCCGGTGTCTCCACCCGGGGTGCCGATGACGCCGTGGTCGTCGCGGCCGTCGATGCAGCTGCGCCGGCCCCGCATCAGGAACGCCGCGAGCGTCATCCACTTCACGCTGCCACGACGGCCGACGTGCGTCGTAATCAGGTCCTTCGTCAGCAGCCCGTCAGGCGGTGGCGGCGGCGGCGCCTCGAGCTTCTTGAGCGGTCGGTCCTTGTAGAGCGTCAGGCGCGACGTCGAGAGCCCCATCGCCTTCCACACCTGCATGCCCCCCTCCATCGCGGCGACGTACTTCATGCCCAGGGCCTCGAGGAACATCGCGGCCCGCCCCGCGCGGTCGGTGTGGTTCGAGATGAGCACCGTCACCTGCTCGTGGCCGAGCACGTCGGGAATGCGCGCGATGTCGGCGAGCGGCACGTGCACCACCCCGGGAATGTGACCCAGCGGCCCGGTGAGGTCGGCTTCCTCTCTCACGTCGATGAGAGCCACGCGTTTGCCGGTGTCGGCGGCGTATTCGGGCGGCACGACGGGCACGCCGGCCGGGTTGCGGTTGCAGCGCTCGGTGAAGTTCAAGCGCACGAGGCGTTCGGCGAGAGGGGCTTCGGTGGTCATGGGCCAACGCTCCTGGGTCTACATGAGGTAGCCGTCGACGGGCTGCATCGGCGGGGGCACGTCCTTCTCTCCGTTGAGCTCACGCAGGTTGATCTCGATGGTGCGGCTCAGCGCGGTCATCGGCGTGTCCTGCACGCGGTTCTCGAACGGGTCTTCGTTCATCGACGCCACGCCCTCGAGCGCGAAGAAGAGGAAGCTGGTCGGCACGGTGAACAGGGGCGTCAACCAGCCCAATGCGTCGAGCATCGTCGAGGGCAGGATGAGGACGTAGAAGTATATGAAGAGGCGCGTGAAGTACTCGTACTGGCGAGGCAGCGGCGTGTTCTTGATGCGCTCACACGCGCCCTGCACGTTGGCGAGGTCGGTGAGCGTCGCGTCGAGCTGAATCGCGCGGAACTCTCCGAGGGCGTTCGAGGCGCGCAGCTCCTTCAGCCGGTCGGCCTGGCGTTGCATCAGCGCGAGCGGCACGTTGCTCGACTTGCGCATCACGTCGAGCTCCCCGTGCGGAAGGAGCGGCGCCAGCTCGTGCAGCTGCTCGGGTTGTTTGCGCAGGTGCAGCCGCAGCGCGTGCACGAAGGCGATCTGCCGGTGGATCAGCTCGGTGTGCACGGCATCCGCCGCGTCGATGAAGCCCTTCACCTGCCGCGCGAAGGTGCGGCTCGAGTTGACCAGCTGGCCCCACTGCTTCCGCGCTTCCCACCAGCGGTCGTACGAGCCGTTGTTGTGGAAGGCGAGGAAGATGGCCAGCGCGGTGCCCATCGGCGCGACAGCGGTGTTCGGCACCGAGAGGAACGTCGCGCCCTCCTCGAAGGCGAACACCAACAGGCCAGCCCAGAGCGTCGCGAAGAGGACGCGGGACCCTGACACGCGGGCGACGACCGTCAGCTTGAGGTTCTTCCGGACAATCACCAGGGCGCTCCGGGGAGGGAGCCCTGTCTACCATGGGGCCACTCCGAGTCGCCGTGCAGACGTGCGGGCCCGGTGAATCGAGGAGGTGGGCGAAGCCGCCCCGTGGCGCGCGCGTGACGCGTCGGACCTTCGGCCACTGCTACGACTGCTTCATCACCAGCAGCGGCTGCCCCTGCAGGCGGCACGCGGCGTCGAGCATGTCGAAGCTGAGCATCTCCTTGAGGAGCGCGTCGCTCACCGGGCCGCGCAGCAGCCGCAGGTTCTCGAGCGGGACGTTCTTCTTGAGCCAGTCGACCCAGCCCTTGTTGCGCGGGCCGACGCCCAGCACCGTGCCGTCCTCGAGGCGCAGGAGCACGACGAACTCCTTCGGCAGCGCCCTGGGAGCGCCGCGCACGACGACGACGTTGCGGTGCTGCGGCCCGGCCGACTCGGCCGCTTCCTCCTCTGGCTCCGGCGCCCGCTCGACGGCCCGCGGTTGCTTGAGCGCGCCTTCCATCGCCTGCATGGCCTGTCGCTGCGTCACCTTCGCGACGGGCACCCACAGGCCGACCGCGCTCACGCACGTCTCGTAGTCGAGGTCGTAGGCCGCCTTCCCGGCGCGCTTGATGACGGGCTTGCTCGCGATGGGGCCGAACCTCGTCCACCGCAGGCCGCGCGCGTCGTCGTGGAAGGTGAGGTCGTTTGGAATCGCCTCCGCGATGGCCTTCACGGCGTGGTGCAGGTCGCCGATGCGGTGCAGGCCCGCGGGCACCACGAAGCTGCCATCACGCAGGCGCTCGACGTCACCAGGGTCGTTCAACCACGACGGCACGTCGTCAGGCGACTTCGCGCGAAGCACCACCACTGCACCACGAACCCGGTCTGCGCCCATGGGGGCGGCTCCCTACTACGCGCGACGCCCGCTACTGTGCTGTTTCGCGCTGCGCCTCACCCTGCGCGCTCCCGGACCCTGCCGCCGTCGCCGACCTGCTCGCGATGCTCGGCTGACCCCAGGAAAGTCGCGGCCGCGGCCGCTCCTGCGTACACTCTGGCCCCACGTGACCAGTCCGCTCTCGGAAGCCAGGTACACCATTCCCAATGCGCTGGGCTTGCACGCACGCGCCGCCGCACAGCTCGTGAAGCTGGCGAACAAGTACCCGTGCGAGGTCGACGTCGAGTGTGAGGGCCAGAGCGTCAACGGCAAGTCCATCATGGGCGTGCTGATGCTGGCCGCCGCGCAGGGTATGGAGGTGAAGGTCTCGTGCCGTGGCGAGGGCGCAGAGGCGTGCCAGGGTGAAATCGGCGCCCTCATCGCAGGCAAGTTCGGCGAGCCGCGATGAAGGCGGTCTCGAGCAGGGTGTTGGACCCATCGGTTTGACGAGGTGACCTTCCATGAAGCCGTTCCCCCTCGCGCGTCAGCTCTGGCTCGTCTTGCTGGTGTCCTGCCAGCCTCTGCAGCCGGTGCTCGAGCTCAGCGTGAGCTCGGTGCGGGTCAACGCCGACGCGACCGTCACCGTCACGGCCACCAACGCAGACTTGACGCCCGGGACGGGCACCGTCGCCTTGTCCACGACCCTCGGCATGCTGAGCTCGACGTCGCTGGCGCTGAGTGAAGGCTCGGCCCGCACGAAGCTCCTGTGCCCGCGCTCGACGCCGGGCTGTACGGCCAACGCAAGCCTCGACGTCACGGCGCGGTGGACGACCTCGGGCCGCACGCTCACCCAGACCGTCACGGTGAAGCTGACCGACCCACCGCCCAGCGACGGTGGCCTCGTCGACGCTGGAGTGGACGCTGGCCAGGACGCCGGCGTCGATGGTGGCGAGGTGAGCGAGGACGCGGGGGTCATCCTCCAGGGGACGCCCCTCACCGGCTTCGGAGACGTCTTCGTCCTCGGCCGCCTCGGAGCGCCAGGCACCGTCGGCTTCACGCCCTTCGCGTCGCCGGGCGCCGTGCTCCTGGGGTTCGACCGAATGCCCGAGCGCCCCGTGCTCATCAACGACCGGCTCGCCTACATCCGCGACGGCGTCGCCTTCGTCTGGAGCGAGGACTTCACCGACGGTGGTCCTCCCGACGCGGGGATGGGCGACGGTGGCGTGGCTCCGTTCGCCGTCTTCGTCGACGACTTCAGAAGCGGGTCGTCATTCTCGAGCTTCGACATGGCGGTCAATGACGTCACGCGCGACATGACGGAACCGAACAACGGCCGTGCCTCGTTGAAGGTGGTCAGTCCTGCCATGGGCTACTCGGGCGGAGCGATTGTCTCTGCGGCGCCGGTCGACCTTCGCGCGTACAACGTGATGACGTTCTGGGCGAAGGCCACGGCGAGCACGACGCTGCCCTCCATTGGCTTCGGTGACACGGCTTCCATCACCAGCGGGCCGCTGATCGCCGATTTCCGGATGACGGTCATCGGCACCACCTGGGCGAAGTACACCTTCCCGATTCCCAACCCCGCGGCGATGAGCGCGAACAAAGGCCTGTTCTTCTTCACGGGTAGCATCAGCGTTCCTCAGGCGCGTGCGACGGTGTGGTTCAACGACGTCCAGTTCGAGTCGCTCGGCCCTGCGGAGTACGCCACCGCGGTGGGTGCCGTGACGAACGTGTCCGTCGCGTGGCCAGGCCCGCGAAACGTCGCGGTCGGCTCGCCGTACACGCTCGATTTCAACTCCAACACGGTCTCCTTCACGACGCAGACTGCGCACCGCGTGGGCTGGAACTACTTCACGTTGCGCTCGAGCAACCCGGGCGTGGCGGTCGTCAGCGCAGACGGTGTCATCACCGCGGCCGACGCGGGCATGGCGGTCATCAGCGCCGACCCGTTCCAGGGCTTCACGGTGCCGGGCGGCGTGATGGTCACCGTTCCTGGCTCTGTGGCCGACGCTGGTGGGGGGAACGGTGGCCTCGATGGCGGACGAGAACCAGATGGTGGCGTGCAGCGCTTCGGCGCCTTCCCGCTCGTCCGTCCAGAGCTGAATGACCCGCTGCTGTTCGACTGCCGCGGCCGGCTTGGGGTCCCGGACGCCGGCGTGGTCGTCGCGCTCGTCCCCACCCGTTCCGGCGCCTTGTGGGTGGGCTGTGGCCTCTCTGATGACGCCGGGGTGAGCCGCTACTTCAAGGGAGCCTCGACGTCGTTCGCACCTCCGTCGGACATCGACCCACTGGCCGCCAACAACAACACGGTGCTCGGGGCCACCAGCGACGGCGGGATGTACTTGCTGTCGACGACGAAGTTCGATGCGGTCCGTACGACCCGGCCCCGCGCGTGCTCGCGCTCCGCGCGCGCCACCTCCAGCGGCTTCGAGGTGTTGTTGTACGACCCCTTCATCGATGGCTGCTACCTCGGCCTCATCACCCTCACGGGTGAGGTGTCCGAGATTTCGCTGCCGTTGACTCCTCGCACGCGCACCAGGCGCTGTCTCGAAGGGGTCCTCTTCGGTCGACGAGACGAAGTGCTCTACCAGTCCACGGGGGGGAGCCGCGGCTTCCTCTCGTTCGGGTTCACCCGGCCCGCCGTCGCCGCCGATGGTGGGCAGGACGCGGGAGCGGGCGACGCTGGAAGAGTCGACGCAGGTCCTGTCGACGCGGGTCCTGTCGACGCAGGCGACCCAGTCATCACCGTCGCGTTCGCCGAGGGACCGCCGTCGAACTTCGACGCCGGCACGATCGCCATCGACTTCTCGTTACCGGTCGAGCTTGTCGTCAAGCCCTGACGGCCGAAGTGCCCGACGAGCCGGACCGCGTCCCACTGCTGGCGTCCTCCGCCGGGTGAGCAATCAGCGGCTCACTGGGGCCCATCGTGACGCGGCTTGCGCCCAACGAAGGGGCCTGCGCCTGACCGCGCCCGACGAAGAGAAGAGCTTGAACACCGAGAAGGTCCCGTCGCAGACGGTCTTCGGTGAATGAACCGCCTTCAGGCGTCGGGCACCTGCGCGAGCTCGAGCTCGAGCTCGGTGATGGACCGATGGAAGCGCTCACCCGCGAGTCGCGAGGCTGCCAGCGCCCGGCTCGCGGCCATCGGCGGCGTGGTCGCGTCGACGCATCTCAGCACCACCCACGCTCACCGGCGTTCCTCCACAGCCGCCGGCCCGCCACGCGCGCGTCTTCGAGGCTGCTCGCCACCTCAGCCCGCGAGAGACTCCACTGCAGGCCTTCCTCGAGACGGGCGCCTGACGTTGACGGGCCTCAGTTCTCGACGAGGCTCTGCAGCAACAGGGTTCGACGCTCGACGGGAAGTTCGAGAATCTTCCGCAATCGCAACCGCTCGGCGTCGCACACCGCATCGTCCGGAGCACTGTCGGCCTCACGAAGCACCTCGACGGCAGCGACCATGGCTTCGTCGTTGGCTGCCAGCTGAGTAATGGCGGCGCTGACCTGCTCCCGGGTCGGAATGACGGGCGGACCATCGGCGCTCAACCCGAGCGACAACGCGATGCGCGTCAGCTCGACCCAGCGCGACGCCTCGGCCTCGGACACCAGCTCGAGAAGGGGCGAGGATTCGTCGATGCGCTGGCGCACCAGGGCCGCGCACTCGGGGGGCGTGAGGGCCTCGAGCAGGTGAAGGCGAAGGGTAAATCGCTCGGCGAGCAGCTCGGGTGGGAGCCGCACCACCGCCTTCTCCATCAACACGTGGCCGGCGAGGTCCGCGTAGCCACCGTCCTGGGCCGACGCCAGGCGGGCCTGCGCCGCAGGGTTCGCGCTCAACATCGCGGTGAGCGCCACCAGCTCGGCCATCAACTTCGGTCGCGAACCCGAGAACGCCAGCACCGTCTCTCGCAGCCGCTGCGCGACGGCCTCTTGTTTCGGTCCCCAGGCATGCACGTCACAACGAGACGAGAGCACCCGAAAGCGCCCCTGCGCGTGCACGGCCTCAGCCGTCGCCCATTGCGCCAGCGCCCCGTCGAGCCAGGGACCCTCGACGCGTGTGAGCGCCACGTCCTGCAAGCCCTGGGTGTGACGGGAATGCTCGAGCTCTGCGCGAAGGCTGGCTTCCGCGGCCTCAGCCGGCGGCTTGCACTCGACGGTGAGTTGCACGGGCCCGTCCGGGTCGACCGCCCACTGCTGGACCGTGGGCTTGAGCCGTTGGCGCGGTTCGGTCTTGACGGTGAGCCAGCGGGCGTCGAGTGGAATCATCCACCCATCGTCCGAGAGACCGCCGTCGTGCGCCTCGGTGTCGCGTTCCGTCAAGACCGCGGGGCGCGGTGGAGGCTTTGGCTCGCGGCAGCCTCCACAGCCTGCGAGCCCCACCACCCCGATGACGCAGACGAAGGTCCTCGTCAGATGCACTCGTAGCTGCCCGTGCACGAGGTGTTGTTGCCCGCGCCCATTTCGACTTCAGCCTCCAACATGCTCGTGACGAGCGACGTCGAGGTGAGCGCAGTGCCGAAATAGCCGGTGGCGCGAATCACATATCGCGTCATGCCCGGCGTCGCCGAGACCAGGTCCGGCTCTGCGCGGCGAAAGACGATGAAGTCATACAGGAGCCCACCACCGGTCAGGGGGTTGGGGTTCGAGCTCGACGTGATGCCGGAAGACCAGGCACCGGCCGGCGATGCAGGGCACGTGTTGTTGTCAATCTGCGCCACAGAGCAGAAGCCGACGAGGGTCCTGTCGATTTGAGTGCTCCGAACTCGCCTGATGGCTTCCTGGATTCCCATCTCGGCGTTCGTCACGGCGATGGACTGCGCCATCGCGATGTCATTCATCGTGCCCGCGTCGCGGGCCTGCAGGAAGAAACCCGAGGCCAGAATCGACAGCAGCAGCAGCGCCACCAACACAGCCAACATGGCGACACCACGGCGGGGTTTCAATCGCGTCTTCATGGCGTCACCATCACGATGTTCTGGGGAATGATCATCGACTCGACCGTGAACCGCTGATTGGCGCTCGACGTCGACGAGGTGGGGCTGAGGTCGATGGTGCCAACCGCGTGGTCGAAGAGCGCAGGCCGTACGAACCTCATCTGGTCGGAGAAGCCTCGGGCGCGCGGCGAGATGGTCGTGACGGCGACGCGATAGGCGCGTTGCAAGAAAGCAGAGCGTTGCGCCACCGGCGCTGTGTCGTTGTTGTTGAGAGTGCCCGAGGCGGTCGGGTCAGGGTCAAAGCCGCCGCAGTTGCTCGCCGTGAGGTTGCAAGCACAGGTCTGACCGGCGCCGGTACAGCCCGTGCCCGTGACCACGCCCCCCCGGTTGTTCAGAATCGTCACCACCTGCAGGTCCTCGACGGCCTGCTGAACCTGCACATACTCGGTCTGTGCCATCGTTCCGCCGAAGGTCTGTCGGAAGAGGCCAGGGCGGAGCAGCGGACTGTTCACGGGGGGCCTGCACACGAGGTAGCGCGTCGCTCGTCCGAGCGCCGTCACGGCCATGTCGGCGACGGGGCACGCACCCGGCCCCGTCGTCACGTACGTGGTATTCGACGCGTTGCTCCGCAGGTCCTGCTTGAGCAACTGCACGGGGGGGCCACCGGCCGCACCGATGGCGCCCTGCAAGCGGCCTGCGCAGCTCGCGGTGGCATTGCTGAAGAACACGATGTTGTTGAGGCCATCGGTGAGGTTGGGGAATGGGTTTGGCGCCGACCCGAAGTTGACGGAGACGTTGGCGCACAGCCCGGTCGCGCAGCCCGCCAGGCCTGTCGGGGCCTTGCCCGGCGACAGCGTGCCACCCAGACCTTCACGGAACTCGATGACGTCGGTCTCCGGCATGACGGTCCAACCGGCGAGGCCACCGCAGTTGTTGGCGCTGGCCAATTCGGGCTCGCTGCCGGTGACGTTCTGCAGCACCCGCACGGCGAAGGGGGGGGCTCCGAAGCGGAACCCCGCGTTCGCCGCGTCGAACTGCATCATCGAGAGCGCCAGCCTGCCATTCGTTCGAACGTCGACCTGGTTGGAGGTGTCCCGACGCTGCCTCGAGACCGACACCACGACCGACGTCACTGCAGTGAGAATGACGGAGATGATGGCCACCGACACCATCAACTCAATCAGTGTTACGCCGCGTCGAGCGTCAGAAGTTCGCATCGGGGAACTCCGAGATGATGACGGTGGACCGCGCGGTGCGCAGGAAATTGAGGCCTCCGACATAGTCGCGCCACTCGGTCTCAACGACGACCTGCCGAGCTCTGACGCCACCATCGCCGACGTCAGTGACCGTTCGGGTCCGGCCGTAGCGCCGGTTTTCGGAGTCGAAGAGAATCCCAGCGTCGGTGACCCCCACCGGCACGGCGTTGAAGTCCAACGACATCGCTTCGGCCACGCCGGCAGACGACATGTCCTGTCCCGTGGCGCGCGCACTCGTCCTCCCGAACTGCGTCATGCCCGAGATGAGCAACTGCACGACCCCCAACATGCCTAACAGCAGCACGGCGCCGGCAATCATCGTCTCGAGCAGCGTCGAGCCTCGTCGCCTGGTCATGGCGCCCCCGCCGCCCCGTTGGCAGGCACGCTCACCGCGCGGCTGGGCCGCCCGTCGTTGTCGTCCTGGGGCTGAAGGGTGAGCGAGAAGTCGACGTTCGCCAGCGTCGGGATGGCGGCTGAGAAGCCAGTCGTGGTGGGGTCGGACGACACCACGCGCGTTCCGTCACCCAACCAGCCGATGGACACAGACTGGGTCGTCATCCGATTGCCAGGAATGATGCCAGCCGGAAAGACAAACTCCGTCGCGAACTCCGTCATGTTGTAGTCGTTGATGCGCCTGCTGGCCTCGGCGGCGGTGACCGCCAGATTGGGCACGTACGAGGGGTTGGTCGACCTGCAGTCGTTCTTCCGCCACACGATGATGGTCGAGCTCGTGCGCGGCGCGTCGGCTGGCGCGCTGTTGGCTGCCAACGTCTGCCCGTATCGAGGACCGGTGAACTGCACGTAGTACGTGCAGCGCTCGAGGATGGCCCTGGCGCGGGTGCTGCGCAGCACGTTGGCGACGGTCTGCGCGGTTCCATTCACCCGCCCGATGTCATTCACGGCCGACAGGCTGTACGCCCCTATCGCCGCGAGGATGCCGACGATGGCAACCACCACCATCAACTCGACGAGGGTAAAGCCTCTTCGCCTCACTTGACTCTCCGGTAGCTGCGAACCGCACCCGGCCTCTGGGGCACTCTCACTGGAGCCTTCATCAGGCCGTTTCCGCTCGTCGTGAGGTAGACGTTGTCGTTGATGACGACCAGGTCAGACGGAATGCCGACGCCCGGCATCTTGAGGACTGGCGTCCGCTGACCCGCGTACGGGTTACCCGCGCCTTCGTAGACGAGGCAATCCTTCAAGTTGCCGGTGAGAGGGTCGAAGCCATAGAGGGTCGTGTCACCCTGGCGGTTGCAGCCCGCTGTGCTGACGGGCAACGTATAGGTCGCGACGATGACGCAGCCGGTGATGGCGGCGGGCTCGCTGACGACCTGCTCAGGTCGGCCTGGGGAAACCTCGGGGAACTGGTTGACCCACATCGCACGACCGTCGTTCCTCGACCCCCCCGCTTGGTCATTGAAGTCGTGAATCGCGTAGAAGTAGTTGGTACGGAAGTTGGCGAGCTCAGGCTGGTTGGGGTCGCGAGCGTCGCCCGTGCCCACCAGAAGGTCAGACTGGATTCCGCTCGGGACGAGCACGGACGCGACGCGTGGGCGGTTGTAGATGGGCGGCGCGCTGATGAGCGGGAGGCGGCCATCGGGCGAGGTGCAGAGGCCACTCGCGTGGCAGCTGGCGTCCGACGCAGCCTGCAGCGCGTACACCGGAGGCGTCGGCGGCGTCGTCGACAGGTTGCCAGGGGTCTGCTGGAAGACCCTGCGGACCTGCAAGGTTTCGCACGTGGACGTGCCACACGCGACTTGAGAATTTCGCGTCGACCTCGGGTCGAACAACTCGTCAGGTTTCCAACCACCCCCTGAGGTATTGTTCTGAACGTTCGACTTCGGTGCGCCCGCTGCGTCTGCGAAGCGAAGCGCATAGAGCGACGGCCCCGAGGCGACGTAGGCGCTGCTGAGGTACGTGAAGTTCGTACCGGTCCGACGATGGGTTGCGGGCCGACCGATGACCTCGCCGAGGTCAATTTCGCTGCCACCGCCGCCGCCGCGAGTGAACTTGGTGAACTTCTTGATGAGGTTGCCGTTGAGCGCGTTGACGATGAAGACGGCTCGGCCCTCGACTGTGCCGCCCGTGGTACCGGGATCGTCGCTGCCGCCGCCGAAGATTGCGATGAACTCGTCCTTGCTGTCGGAATTCTTGACCCGACCTGCGGCTGGCGCACTGAAGGTGAAGCCGAGGTCGTTGTCCGCGAAGTCCCAGAGGAACCCCGAGACGTTCGGCGAGCCGGTGTCCCAGCCGGCGACCCCAGGCATCGTCACGTCGACCGCCGCCACACCGCGGCCACCTTCGCGCTGCGAAATGAAGGCGACGGTCTTCCAGTTCGCGGTGACGCAGTTGTTGGCGAACGAGTCGGTGCCATTGCCGCACACGTCGGCGACCGACACGCTGTTGTTCAGGTACCGGGCGCCCCAGCCGCCCTGCTTGAGCTTGAAGAGCGACTGCACGAGCGGTCTGGAGTCTCCATTCGAGCCCAGTTGGAGGCTGCCCGGAATGAAGGACCAGCTCTCGCGCCCACTCGGGCAGGTCGGGTCTGATTCGCCAGCCGTCGCGCAGGCCGAGTCGGTGCTGTTCTCGATGACGGAGTGGAGCATCCCGTCGGCAGCCTCGACGAGGACTCGAACGGGCCGCGTGTCGGCGCTGGTCTTGAAAGCCCCGAACGCGGCCTTCTCGGTGGCGGTTTTGCCACCGTAGTCGGGGTCGAACGGCGACTTGCCGACGACGATTGGCGCCGAGTGCGAGATGGGCCCGAGCCTGCTCATGCGAGTCCCGACGGAGCCAGTGTACGACTCGCCCTTGTTGGTCAGGAACGAGATGACGTTGGTGGTCGTCACACCGGCGGCGGCAGCCGCTGCGAAGCCGGGGTTGTCGTCGAGCTGATCCATCAGCTCGCTGTTGGCGGTGGTGAAGGCGCCTGCCACCTTCACGTTGTCGCTCTTCCTGCGCAGCCCGACGACGATGCGTCGGGTCGGGTGCGTGGCGTGGTTCAGCTTGCCGCCGTGTTCCCATGCGAGGCTGAACGTACCGTCACTCGAGTTCACTCTGTAAGCGCTGAGCAGACCGAACTGGTCAGGACCGGCGCCAGCGTCGAGCCCTCTGACGAACTGGGCCGTGTACAGACGTGTGCCGTCGCTGCCAATGGCTGGCCGTGACCGCGAGAAGACGCCCTGGGTGATGTTGGTGAAGACGGCCTGCAGTGCTGCCTCGAGCTGGGCGAGGCTGGTGGCGCCGAAGGCCTGGGTGGTGCCACCGGCGTTGGCGACTCTGTTGAGCGCGTCGAGCTCCGCCCCGCTGGCGGCGCCCGTGCCGAGGGCGATGACGAACGTCTTCACGTCGGGACGTGTCAAGGGATACGTCGTGTTGCGGAAGGTGGCGACGAGGCCTTCCACGCTGGTCGCCGGGCTGGAGCCAGCGACGGTGTAACCCCTCGGGCTGTTCTCGATACCGTCGGTCGCGAGCACCATGAAGTAGGCACGGCACTGCTGCTCGTTGTCGTCGTTGCTCCAGCGCTCGTTGAGGTAGTCGTAGGTGTTTCGCAGCGACCCGTAGAGCGGCGTGATGTCACCGGCTGGTCCGCAGTTTCGGCTGTTCACCGGATTGCAAGGCGCCGGCTCACGCACGCGCTCGTCGCCGACGCACGCACCACCTTTGAGCATTCCGTCAGGTCCCCCGTCGAAGGCCCAGCCAGGCGCGTTCACCGATGGGAGCACACAGGGCCGCATGGCCTGCTGAATCGCGGCCTGCTGGGCAACCGCGTTGTAGGTCGCGTCATTCGGAATCGGGACGAACATCGAACGGGCTGGCAACTCGCCGCCTCCGATGACGGCGCCGCCGTCGATGACGGCACCGAAGCCCTGGACCTTGAAGGCTGTGTTGTTCGTGGTGACGGTCCAGTCGGGCGGCGGGTAGACCGACGCGTAGAGCGCGGACCAGCTGCCTGGGCCGCTGCCGTTGACGGGGTTCGTGTTGGAGATGGTCGAGCCATTCGAGTCGGTGAACGGCGTGTCGGCGTAGAAGTCCGTGACGAGCTTGAGCTCGGTGATGCTCGCGCTGCCGCTTGGCGAGCAGAACCCGAAGAAGGGAGACCCATTCTGGTCCTTGTAGGTATCGGCGTTGGCCGGCGGGTCCGCCGCTTCACAGGAGCGGTGCGACACGTCCACATTCGTGGCAGGCAAGCTGCCAGAGGACCCGGTGCCGAAGAAGTTGTTGATGTTCCTGAAGTTGGCGAAGCGCCCGTTGGCGTTGCCCGCGGCGTTGGGACGAGTTGCGAGGTCGGTGCTCGTGGGGTCTGAGCCGCCTACCTTGAGGCGGCAGGTGCTGGTCGTGAGGAGAGGGGTCGCAGCAGGGGTAATCGACGTCAGGCCCGCGCAGGACCGGGTTTCGGGGCACGCAGTTCCGAAGGCATTGCCAGGAGTCCATGGCGCCGTACACAGGTTCCCTGCGGTGTTAGCAGACCTCGCGCGGCCGATCGGTTCGTTCCCCTTGGTAAGGTATTCGTACGTGTACATCGTGCGCAGCGACAGGAAGTCGGTTTGGACCGCGAAGTACTCGCACCAGGTGCTGTTGGGCTGCGAGAAGTCGTAGCGCGCGGCTCCGACGCGGTACGTGCACCTGTGCGTCACCGTGTCCCTCACCTCGGTCTGCCACTCCGGCCGCGTGTAGCGGCAGGTTCTCGCCGCACCGTTGACCCGCCATTCTGTACGTGTCGCGGAGTACATGCAGGTCTTCGACGGACGCTGCCAGCTGAACGTGCGGGGCTGGTAGCGGCAGACGCGGCACGGCAGGTTCTGCTCGGCTGCACCGCATTGCGAGCTGACCTGGACGGCGCCGAGGACTTCCAGCGAGCACGTGCCATTGGATCCAACACTGCCAGCGCAGAGGGTGGCGTTGGCCGACTCGATCACCGAGCCGGTCGCAATGTTGCCACAGGCTTCCGCCGCAGTCTGGCTCACGGCGCCGACAGCGGGGTCGGGCAGCCTCGTCACTCCCCCACGGTTGACGAAGGAGGTGGGTTCGCCGGTGTAGCCAGACGGAATAGCAAGCCTGCTGACCGACGTCGGCGACGTCTCTGCAGGACCGCTGGTTTCACTCACGTACGTGAGCGTGGCGTGGTCCGGAGAAGGGCCTGCGCTGACGTTGCTGCTGATGTAGCCAGCCTGGTATCCCCCACCGCCAATCGGCGGCGAGATGCTGGTGACGTTGTTGATGGTGGTCCCGCAGCTGTCAGTCGGGAGCACCATCCTCCACACGCGATAGGGGTTGCCGGTCGTCACACCACCGTCCGGAAGGACCCCGTCGTTGACGTAGGTGGTGCTCGTGTACGTCGCACCGTTCCACTCGCAGACGCCGCCCGCCAGGATTCCGAGGGTCGGGTTTGCGGTCAGCGCCGCCGAGTTGAAGCGCGACTGAGCCAGGCAGCCGGGTGCGGACACCAGCGGTCCGCTGACCGGAGCCGAGAACGTGCAGGGCCCTCCACTGTTGCAGCCAGCCGGCACCCCGCCAGTCGCCGTCCAGGACACGTAGGGGTTCGAGATGACCGGCTCGCTCGAAGTCGTGCCGATGACGGGGCAATTCGTCTGAGCCGGGTTGTTGATGCGCAGCTCGTAGGTCCGCGTCGTCGACGGCGTGCCGGAAGTCGCAGGAGACTGGAAGCGCTGGTTGGGGGGATTGAGGGCCGCCGCGTTATAGAGGGTCGGGCCCGGCGACCAGGTGGGGGTGTTGACAACGTCGCTCACGAGGGTCACGTCGCACGGCCAGCCCGCTCTGCAGTTCACGTCCCAGCCCTGCCCGGCCCAATTCCAGTCCGAGTTCCGGGTGGGCGTCTCGTCAACTCGGCTGCCCAGCGCTGTTGTCGGGTTATCGTAAGTGGGATAATAAAGTGCCCACCCGATACCGAAGGTGCTACCCAGAGACTCGTTGCTGTTGAAGCGACGGGTTGAGCCCACCGTCCACGTCACCGAGGCGGGCTGTCCGGGCACGCAGGAGGTGGCCTCGTTGACATCCCGCACCCCCGTCAAACCTGAGATGTTCGCCACATACCCCGAGGTTCCGGTCCTCGCGCTGAAAGGGTAGACCGGAACGGTCGCAGGGTTGGTAAGCGTCTGGTCGATGTCGGCCGGCGAAGTCGCGGGGTTGAAGAAGCCGTACCAGGCGCGGGCACTGAGGCTCGAGACTGGACCGCTCGTCCGGTACAGGGCGCAGGGGGCACCCGAACTACAGACGACAGGGCCGAAGTTGTTCCACTGGCCTGCACCCGTGCCAATCGACGGGTTGGCGGCGAGGGTTTCAGGCACAGCGGCACCGCCCATTGGCCTCATCGGCACGTAATTCGTGGCAAGCATCGGGCCTGTGGGCAGGGTGGCGATATCCGCGGGGCCGGAGCAGCTCGGTGCGCCAGGCGCCTGGAACTTGCGAATCGGGCTGTTGCTCGGTCTGATGAGGGTCTTCGCGCTGATCTGGGAATAGATACCGTTCGTCGCGCAGTTCGTGTCACTGCTCGAGTACGTCTGTGGCACGGTGGTGCTCGAGTCGTTGTACAGCTGGCACGTGACCGGAGAGTTGAGGACCGCCGCAGTCTTCGTCAGCGTGTAGCAGCCAACGCCAGCACACGCCGGCGCAGTGGCGTTCGGCAGAAAGTTGGGACGCACGTAGCCGTTGCTCACGGGGCCGGTCGGCGTTGCCCACGTGCCAGTGCCGCTCTTGCACGTGCCATAGATGCCGGCGCCGCTGCCGCCGACTGGGCCCTCGTCGGGGAAGTTGACCCTGCGCGCGGGGCCGGCGCAGGCCGCGTCATTCGCGCCGCCTGCGCAAACGGTGTTGCCGCTGCCCGTGAGGTCGACGAGGCTACTGAACCGTCGCAGCTGGTTCGCCGGCGCCAACACGTCGTAGATGCACTGGGTCTGTTGGGTGTCGGCCTTATACGCCTTCAACAGGAACTGGTAGTACGTCGTCAGTCCGATGCGAGCGTCGGCAGTGTATTGCGAGAGCACGGTGTCGACGACCTTCTTGGCCGTGCACAACTTGTTGACGCACAACGGGTTGGTGGCCCTGTTCCAGTCGCCACCGGCCTCCGACATCTGAGTGAGCGTCGCGTTGCTGTCGGGCCGCTCGAGCATCGAGCGCGAGGTGTCGAGAATCACCATGACGCGCGGCTTCACTTCCTGGGCTCCGGCGAGTGCGGCGCTGAAGAGAACGGCGGCGATGAGTGGTCGGTATGCGGTCATGTGGAGCCCTCTTTCTTGCCGATCAGCGCAAGGTTCGTACCGGCGAGGCACGTCGTGATGTCAACTGGTTGAGCAACGTCGCAACTTCTTGCGAGCTGCAGCCTGCAAAGCTTTCAGGGTACGCAGGTCACTGGTTGTACTGAAGGGTAGGACTCGCGAAGGCGAGGTGTGCATCGAGTTCGTACTCGCTGCCCTCGGGGAATTTCGTCGTCACGCCGTCGGCCGTTGGGCTTCGTTGCTGGCCCTCGAAGGCGCTGGTGACGCACTCCATCGTCTGCTGATTCCAGGCGCTCTGGGTGAAGTGCACTTTCGACAACGTGACGACCTGATTCTCCACGCTCACCCTCGCGGTGACGTCGGCTTCCTGGCCCGCGAGCTCGATGCCGCACTTCGTGACTGCGGCACGCGAGAGCGACTCCATCGACTGGTAGGCGTAGTCGATGACGAGTTTGTCGATGACCTCGCCACTGACCGCCACGGGCTCTGCCTGTTTCTGGCGGCTCTGGACGATGAGGACGATGGCGATGGCGGCTGCAGCGAGCACCACAGCCGCGATACCGAGGGTTCGGGAGTTCATGGGAGAGAGCCGCCAGCGAAGACTATGCCACTGGACGCGCTCCGCAATGAAGTGGTCGGCGTCAGACGGTGTAGGTGTGGCGCTGATCAGCTGGTGGCCCACCACCGCTTCACGTCGTCGAGCCGGGTGAAGCGCCTGGCCGGAGGCAGGCTGGCGACCAGCTGCTTCCCGTAGCGCTTCGTCAACACCCTGGTGTCCCCGAGCGCGACGATGCCGTGGTCCGTGCGGGTGCGGATGAGACGGCCGAAGCCCTGGCGCAGCGCCAGCGCCGCTTGTGGCACCTGGTACTCGTCGAAGGGGCTGCCGCCGCTGGCGCGAATGGCCTCGATGCGCGCGGCCTGCAGCGGCTCGTTGGGCGGCGCGAAGGGCACCTTGTCCATCACCACCAACGACAACGCGTCACCCGGCACGTCGACGCCTTCCCAGAACGACGCCGAGGCGAACAACACCGACGGGCGCTCGCGGAACCGCTCGAGCAACGCGCCCTTCGGCGCGTCACCCTGCTTCAACACCGGCACCTCGATGTGCGGCGAGACGAGCGCGTGCACCTCGTCGAGGTGGCGAAGGCTGGTGCACAGCACGAAGGCCCGCCCTCCCGTGAGGCGCACGAGCCGGAGCACCTCGCGGGAGAACTCGAGGGTGAAGGTCGACGCGTTGGGCTCGGGCAGATGCGCGGGCACGTAGAAGGCGGCCTGGGTCGCGAAGTCGAACGGCGAGTCGACCGACACCGTGGTGGTCGCCTTCGGGTCGAGGCCGAAGCGCCGGGCGACGTACTCGAAGGAGCGCTGCTGGCGCCCCGTCTGAGAGGTGAGCGTCGCCGAGGTGAAGATGACGGCGCCCACGTCTTCGTAGAGGAACCGGCCGAGGCTCTCGCCGACGTCGATGGGCGCGGCGCGGAGCGCGAGCGAGCGGCCTCGCGTCTCAGCCCAGTAGACCTGCCGGGTGTCGTCGGCCTGCACCACGTGCTCGAGCGCTGCTGCGGCCTCGACGGCGCGACGGTTGAGCGCGCCGAGGTCGGGGTCATCGTCTCCGGTGAGCGCCACGATGGCCGCGAGCGTCTCGAGCACCGCGGCGGCGGGCGGGCGGAGCAGCTCCACCACGTCGGGCGTCAGCGTGAAGTCGTTGCCCCGCCGGCTGTCGAGCGCTTCCACGGGGAACGCCAGGGACAGCTCGCGGAAGAGCACCTCGCCGCGGCTGCGCAAGGTGATGGACAAGGCGCCGAGGTGACTCGAGCGCCCGTCGGTGACGGGCAACACGCCGAGCAGGTCCTGCGCCAGGCTCGTCAACCGCCCCGACGAGACCGACACGCCAAAGTGCTCGGTCGCGACGTCTTCGAGCGCGTGCGCCTCGTCGAACACCACCACGTCGTACGCCGGGAGGATGCCGAGCTTCTCCTCCCCTCCCCGCGCGCGCAGCGAGAGGTCCGAGAAGAACAGCGCGTGGTTGACGACGATGACGTCGCACTCGGCGGCCGCGCGACGGCCCCGCGTCACGAAGCACGACTCGTACAACGGGCACTTGCTGCCCAGGCACGCTTCACTGGTGGTCGAGACCTGCGGCCAGCCGCTCCAGTTCTCTGGCACCCGCGTCTCGCCGCGGTCGCCCGTCTGAGTGGCGAACGCCCACTTCCGGAACTCGGGCCAGTGCGCGGCGTCGTCCTGGGTGGCGAAGGTCGGCGACTGGTCGAAGGCCTCGAAGCGCTGCGCGCACAGGTAGTTCGAGCGGCCCTTGAGCAGCGCCGCTTCGAACGGCAGTCCGACGACGTCACGAAGGAGCGGGATGTCTTTCTCGAAGACCTGGTCCTGCAGCGTGCGCGTGGCCGTCGAGACCACGACCCGTTTGCCCGACAACACGGCCGGCACCAGGTAGCCGAGCGTCTTGCCCGTGCCGGTGCCTGCCTCTGCGAGCAACGGCGTGCCCGTCTCGAGCGCGGCCTCGACGGCCTTCGCCATCTCGAGCTGCGCGGGCCGATGCTCGTAGCCTTCGAGCACGGCGGACAACGCGCCGCGAGGCCCCAGCACGCCCTCGATGGTCGCCTGGTGGAGTTCGCGTTTCCTCGACGGGCCCGGCACGGTGTCGACGTTCCCTTCGGGTTACTGCGCCAACAACCGCAGGAGCATCGCCGCGGCCACGACGGTGATGAGCACCGCGACGCCGCCGACGAAGAGTTGAACGGCCAGCGGCGTGCGCGCCGGCTCGCCAGCGCCGGCCCGGGGCACGACCATGACGGAAGACGCCGCGGCGAACACCTCGTCACGGCCTCGCTGCGCCAGCGGGTCTTCGGGCATCGAAGCCAGCCGCAGCCGATAGAGCCTGGCCAGCGCGGGCAGTTGGTTGCGCTCGATGCAGAGCCTTCGAATCGTCGCGTGGCGGCGCTCGTCGCCCCAGTCCCTCAGCAGCTCACGCCACATCGCCGCGAGGTCTTGCGGCGGCTGCAGGCCCTGGTCGGGTGCGTTGGCGAAGATGAGGCCACAAGTGTGACACGAGAGCGCGGTGTCGTCACGCTTCGAGATGCACTTGGGGCACAGCCCGTCGGGCACCTCGAAGGGGTCCTGGTCGGCGAAGAGCCGCGCTGACTCGACGGCGGCCGCGGTCGGCGCGCGCAACATCACCACGTTGCTCGCTTCCGCAGACGACGCCAGCACCAGCGCGCGCGGGCCCGGCGTCTTGCGCGAGCTCATCGGCATCGGTGGGGCGGCCCTCGGCGTCTCGGTCAGGGGCGGGAGCTCGCCGGTCGTGATGGGCAGGGACGACTCGACGCCGCACTTCGGGCAGCCCACGAAGGCATCTGCGCCGACGACCTTCACGGCCGTCACGTCAATCATTCGCTCGCAACTGGGACAGACGGCTTTCATCGCGGCGAACGAGTCTAGCCCGAGCCAGCGCAGGTCGGGTGATCCGTTGGGCCTTCCACCGGACCGCCAGCGCGCGACGGCTGACAGGGGACTTCGAGCTCGGCTCGACCCAGCGGCCCCGGAATCGCTCGTTCAACCTCACGCGGGCTGGAACTCATGTTCACCGACTGCCCTTCGCGGGGTACGGTGCCTCCGTGACCGCACCGGTGTCGTTCCAGGGTATCGGAGCCAGCCCCGGCGTCGCCGTCGGCCGGGCCTTCGTCCTCGATGCGCGCAAGGTGCGCACGCCGAAGGTGAAGCTGAAGCCGGAAGAGGCCGACACCGAGGTGATGCGCTTCAAGACGGCCATCACGCTGTCCGACGTGCAGCTCGAGGACCTGAAGGTGAAGCTGGCGACGGGCGCCGAGAACGAGCACGCCCTCATCCTCGAAGCGCACCGCATGATGCTGCACGACCCCATGTTCATCGTGGAGGTCACCCGGCTGATCAAGGAAGAGACCATCAACGCCGAGTGGGCGGTGCGGCGCGTCTGCCGGCGCCTGAGGCACCAGTTCGACAACCTCGAGGACGAGTACTTCCGCGAGCGGAAGAGCGACATCGAGTTCGTCGCCGACCGCATCGTGCGCAACCTGATGGGCGAGGTCGTCGACCAGGAGCTCGACGTGCCGGTGGGCTCCATCGTCGTCGCGCACGACATCAGCCCCGCAGACGCCGCGATGCTGGTGAAGACGGGGAAGGTGGGCGCCTTCGTCACCGACCTCGGCGGGCACACCAGTCACATGGCCATCGTGGCGCGCGCGCGCGACGTGCCCGCGGTGCTGGGCCTCGGGAAGGCCGCCGACGCGATTCGCTCGGGAGACACGGTCGCCGTCGACGGCCGGCGCGGCCTGGTCCTGGTGAACCCGTCGGAGGACCAGCTCGCCCTCTTTCGCGAGACGATGCGCCGCCAGCTGGCGACCGAGGCCATCGCGCTCAAGACCGCCGAGCTGCCGTCCATCACCATCGATGGGCAGCGGGTGCGGCTCAACGGCAACATCGAGTTCGTCGACGAAATCCCCTCGCTGCTGGCGCACGGCGCCGAGGGCATCGGGCTGTACCGAACCGAGTTCCTCTTCCTCGACCGCCCTGCCCCGCCGACCGAGGAGGAGCACTTCGAGGCCTACAAGGCCGTGCTCCTCGCGATGGGCGAGCGACCGGTGACGATTCGCACGCTCGACCTCGGTGGCGACAAGATTCCCGGCAAGAAGTCGGAGAAGGAGATCAACCCCGCGCTGGGGCTGCGCGCGATTCGTTATTGCCTGCAGCACCGCGACCTGTTCCGGGCGCAGCTGCGGGCGCTGTTGCGCGCGAGCGTGTACGGCAACCTGAAGGTCATGTTCCCGATGGTCTCTGGCGTGTCGGAGCTGCGTGAAGCGCGCAGTGAGCTCGAGGCGTGCCGGTCGGAGCTGTCGCGCCAGGGCGTGCCGATGGGCCGCCGGTTCCCGGTGGGCATCATGGTCGAGACGCCGAGCGCCGCGTGGATCTCCGACCGCCTCGCACAAGAGGCCGAGTTCTTCAGCATCGGCACCAACGACTTGATTCAGTACTCGCTGGCCATCGACCGGCAGAACCGTGACGTCGCGTATCTGTATCGGCCGCTCCACCCCGCCATCTTGAGAATGGTGAAGCACATCGTCGACGCCGGAAAGACGGCCGGCATCCCGGTGTCGATGTGCGGCGAGATGGCCGGTGACTCGTCGTTGACGCTGGTGCTGCTCGCCCTCGGCCTCGAGGAGTTCTCGATGACCAGCGGGCAGATCGCCGTCGTCAAACGCATCATCCGCAGCGTGACGATGAACGAAGCGAAGCTGCTGTTGGACAAGGCGATGCAGTTCTCGACGGCGGAAGAGATCGAGCGCTTCGTGAAGAACGAGATGGAACAGCGGTTCTCGAACGGCGACGCCTGACGAGGCCTCACCAGGTCAAGACCACGCCGACCCCGAGCCCCGCGGCGGCCACCCCGGCGGCGACGGCCGCGCCGGTGAGCACGTTGGCGGTCGTGGCGCGCTGCGTGGCCTCGCTTTGAGACAACGACGAGAGCCTGAGCCCGTCGGGCGTCGTGGTGACCTGGTTGAGCGGCGCCGCGGTGACCGAGGCTCCGATGGCGAGGCCGACCGAGACCGCCGCGACGACGGCCGCGCTGATCAACAGCACCTTTGGGAGTGGACGTGAGGCGTCGGCGACCACTGCCGGCACGGACTGAGGGGGCAGAGGCGGAGGCGGAGGCAGAGGAGGCTGCGGCCTGGGGTCGAGCACCACGGCGACCGGTGTGTCGTTGACGACGAGCAGCGGCCCGAGGCGCTTCACGAAGCTCGACACGGGTGTGGTGACGTCGGCGTTCGTCTCGTCGAGCCACTCTTCGACCGTGAGCTGCGTGCCCGACGCGCTCTCGAAGGCCGCGATGGCCCAGGCGCGGTCGCGGCCAATCTTCGAGACCGAGACGGTGACGAGCCAGCGGGCCTTCACGTTCCTCGCGAGGTCGAGCAGACACGGACTCTTTCCTGCACAGCTCGCGGTGTCACCCTTCCCTGCGGCCTTGAGGCGCTTCTGGGTCTCGTCGAGGGACCACGCGCCGGGCAGACGGGCGAGCTCGGCGTCGACGGTGGCGAGCGACTTCTTGAGCTCGTCGGGGCCCATGCCCGAACGACCCTGAACCATCACCGCAGTCGGCTCGGCGGACAACACCGTGAGGAGGGACGCGAAGACCACCATGGGGCGGCGAGGATGACACGACGGCGCGCTCCGCTACAGCCCGTTCAAGCGCCTCTCGAGCGTGTCGATGGCCTTTCCGAGGTTGATTCGAGCCTCTTCACTCGGGTTGCCGGAGAGTTCCTTCCGGTACTTCTTCTCGAGCATTCGCTCCGGCGCTCCGGCCTCTGCGACCCTGGGCGCGATGCGGTCAAGCACCGCTGTCAGCTCGACGGCCGTCGGGACCTTTCGGACTTTCGGCCGGGTGTCGGGCTTCACCGGCTTCGCGTCGGTGGGCTTCGAGTCGGTGGGCTTCACGTCGGTGGGCTTCGCGTCGGTGGGCTTCACGTCGACAGGAGCGAGCGCTGGCACCGTGGGGTTGCTCGGCTCATCGGGCTTCACCACCGCGACTGGCTCGACGGGCTGCTCGATGACGACCGTTCTGCCTGCGCCACTGAAGAGGACGACGCCAAGGCTCACGACAATCACCAGGATGAGCACGCCGCCGATGACGAACGGAAGGCGAGATGACGAGACCGGGCGAACGGAGTCCTCCGCAGCAGGTGCGCGACGAGCAGCCGCGCTCAGCACCGCCTGGTCTTTGCGCCCCGGCTCTGACCTGGCTTCCCTGCGTTTGGGAACTGAGGCGCCGCGCGGCGCGGTGGCCACCTGCTTGAGCGACATCGCGGTATCCGCGGTGGCATCGTCTGGAGCAGCCGGCACCTCGGCGATGACGGTGCGGTCGGCCTTGGGAACAGCCTCGAGCTGATCAGCGCTATCTCCTCGCACGGGGGGCGCGACGGGCGTGAGGGAGGCAGGCGTGGCCCTGCGCTGCGCAGGCATCGGCGCGGTCGGAAAACCGTTCGGGTGCGCGACGCTCTGCGCCTTGAGCACGGCACGAATCGGCTCGAGCGACTGCGGCCGGCTCGCGGGGTCCTTCGCCATCATCTGCTCGACGAGGTCCGACAGCTCTTTGGGAATCGACGGGTCGAGGTCGGCGAGGCGGGGCACAGGCGCCGTCAGGTGTTTCATCACCAGGTCGACCGACGAGCTCGCGGTGAAGGGGAGCTGCCCTGTCAGGAGCTGAAACGCCAGGACCCCGAGCGCATAGAGGTCAGTGCGTGCGTCGGTGGGTTGGGCGCGGGCCTGTTCGGGCGCCATGTAGTCGGGCGTGCCCACGATGAGCGACGCCGAGGTCATGGTGGACGACGTCAGCCCTTTCGCGGTGCGCTTGGCGAGCCCGAAGTCGAGGAGCTTCAGGAAGCGCTCTCCATCGTCATCGACGCAGAGGAAGAGGTTCGACGGCTTGAGGTCGCGGTGCACGATGCCGGCCTTGTGCGCCGCGAACAGCGGTCCGGTCGCCTCCAGCAGCACCTTGACGGCCTCGTGCTGAGAGAGCCGCCCCTGTCGCGTGAGCAGGTCATGCAGGGTCTCGCCGTGGAGCATCTCCATGACGAGGTAAGGTCGGCCATCGGGCGTCCGCCCATGCCCGTGGATGTCGACGATGCCCCGGTGTCGAACGGCGTTGACGGCCTGTGCCTCGGCCAGCACCCGGCGAACGAGCACCTCGTCACCGGCGAACTCTGCCTTGATGACCTTGATGGCGACGCGTTTGTTGATGACGGTGTGCAGGCCCTCGTACACCACGCCCATGCCACCTTCGCCGAGCAGCCCGACCACGAGGTAGTCGTCGAATGTCGCTCCCATCAACGGGTCGCGAATTCGCGTCGCGTCTTCTCCGGTTGGTGAGGCGGCGCTCATCGAGGTCGAGAGGTTACCGCGGCTTCGGGGCGACGGCGAACCCCTCTCCCTGCCGCTCTCTGCGGGTCGCCACCAGACCGTTGCACAGCGCGAGCGGCGTCCGGCGCCTTCCCGCCAGCGGCAGGCTGCAGGGACCAGCGAGCTCAGATGGCCGCGTCGTACGACAGCACCAGGGTCGCGGGCTGCTCGGCGTCGTCCACCTTCTCTTCGTCGGGCGGCTTGCCGTTCTTCGCGTCGGGCTTCTTCGTCGGCGGCTTCTTCGCGGCGGGCCTCTTCGTGTCTTGCACTGGGACGAGCTCGAACCGGCAGGTGCCAGGGCCACACGAGAGCGTCGCGGGAAGAGACACGAAGCTGCCCTCGTCGACGGCCGTCATGATGACCTTCGGCTCCGCCATGGCCTCCTTCGACATCGGCAACCCCGGCAACACGCGCCGCGCGACCGCCATCGCCTCAGCGCCGACCGTCTTCGTGGTGAGGCCCTTCGCCTTGATGCCGAACGAGTACTGCACCCGCTCGCAGCCTCCGAAGTCGACGGTCACCTCGACGCCGTCGGCCAGCTTCAGCACCTGCTTCACCTTCCGCTGTTCCTTCTTCGTCGACAGCACCTTCGCGCCCTTCGGCAACCTCGCCGAGAACTGCGCCGTGATGGCCTTCGCGTCGAGCGCGCACTCATCGGCGAGGGCCGGAAGTGCGAGAAGGACGACGAGACACGACAGAAGGAGCCGGAGCATGGCGGCAGTATGCATGTCACGGCCAACCACCGCACGCGGCGGTCGATGTGACCGGTGGAAACATTGGGCGTCCCAACCCGGGTGCGGTACGTGCGTGAGGCCGGGTGTCCAGGCGGGCAGCTCGACGAACGGGAGTTCTACGTGGAACACGCGACCATCGCCGCCATCGCGAGCGCGCCGGGCCGGGGCGCCATTGGCGTGATTCGCATCTCGGGGCCGAAGGCGAAGGCGGTGCTGCAGCGGCTCGCGCCAGGACTCTCGCCGGCCCCACGCGTGGCGACGGTGACGACGCTGCGCATCGAGGGCGCGGTGGTTGACCAGGCGCTGGTGTTGTTCTTCCCCGCGCCGCGGTCCTTCACGGGCGAAGACGTGGTCGAGCTGCACACGCACGGCGCGCCACGGCTGCTCCAGTGGGTGCTGCAGGCGGTGGTGCGGGAGCCCGAGGTTCGGCTGGCAGGACCCGGGGAGTTCACGCGGCGCGCGCTGATGAATGGCCGGGTCGACCTCACCCGCGCCGAGGCCATCGTCGACCTCGTCGAGGCGCGCTCCGAAGCCGAGGTGAAGTCGGCGGCCGCGCGGCTCGAGGGCGCGCTCTCGCGGGTGCTCGACGAACTCTACCAACCGCTCCTGCAGCTCTCGGCGCAGCTCGAGGGGACGCTCGACTTCCCGGATGACGCCGACGACGTCGAGGGCTTCGCGCCGGTGTTGGACCGGTGCCTCCTCGGGGCCCGGCGGCTCGAGGCCAGCGCTCGCGCGGCCACCCAGGTTCGTCAGGGAGGCCTGGTGGTCTTGTACGGGCCGGTGAACGCCGGCAAGTCGACCCTGTTCAATCGGCTGGTCGGCTCGGCGCGCGCGCTGGTCGACGACGAGCCAGGCACCACCCGCGATGCCCTCGAGGCCACGGTGGAGCTGGGTGGGCAATTGGTGACCCTGGTCGACACTGCGGGCTTCCGGGCGAAGCCGGGCCGGGTCGAGGCGCTGGGCATGGCGCGCGCGCGGGAGCTGCTCCATGAGGCCGACGTGGCGGTGTTGTTGCGCCCCCCAGACGAGGGGCCCGAGGCGTTGGATCGCTGGAGGGCCGAGGTGCCCGACGAGCGCCGGCTCGAGGTGTTGGGGAAGGCGGACCTGCGTGAGGTGGAAGGCGCCGTGCCGGCCGTCAGCGGGTTGAACGGGGATGGGGTCGAGGGGCTGTTGGCGTTGATCAGCGCGCGACTGGGCTCGTTCGATGGCGAGGCGCTGGTGGCGGGCGAGCGGCACCTGGGCGCGTTGACCCGCGTGAGGGAGTCCCTCGAGCGCGCCCAGCAGGCCGTGGTCGGCTCGACGGTGGAGGTGGTGGCAGGAGAGGTCTCCCTCGCCTTGAGCGGTCTGGGGGAAGTAATGGGGCTCGAGGTTTCACAGGACAGACTGGATGCGCTGTTTGCGCGGTTCTGCATCGGGAAGTAGCTGATTCTCAGGGCCTGACTTCGACTCCGACGCGAGGCGCGGTCACGCCACGTCTTCTGCTTCACCGATGCTCGTCGACACCTCTCTGCAGGGCACAGGCGTCAGCAGCCCCGACTCTCGCCAGCGCTTCAGCGTCAGCCAGTGAACTTGGCGTCGCGCTCCGCTCGTTGGTCTGAAGCGTCGGGGTTGGTCACTCCGCGTCGCAGGGGCTCGGCACGCCGGGTGACCCGAGCGGATGTTCAGCGGCGGTCGTGACGCTGAGCTCGGCCTCGGCCGGAGCCACGCCTCGTCGGACGCGAGGTGGGCGATGGGTGGGTCCTGCGATGGGCCGAGGTGCGTGGCCGAGGACCAGCTTGCACGCGCGAAGAGGCACCTGGCCGACGCCGCGCGGGTCGTCCTGTGCCAGGACCCGTCGGATCTGTGCGCTCACGACTTCAGCGCGCGTCGGCCTGTTCGGCCTTCGGCGCTCTCCAGAAACGCCCCGGTTCTGCTCTCCAGGACTGGACCACCCGCAGAACACGAAGTCTGACGGCGAGATCAGCTCAACTGCCGTCATCGACGACGCCGTTTCCTTCAGCGCCTGCGGCTGTTTCGCGCGCGATCACCGCTTCTCGGTGGATCGTCCGTGGCGAGGCGCGGGGGCAGCACGGCGACCAGGCTGCTCGCACGTTCTCCTCCAGGGAGAGGGATATCCGTCGCTCTCCAGAAACGCCGTGGGTCTGCTCTCCAGAAGTGGACCACCCGCAGAACACGAAGTCTGACGCCGAGATCACCTCAACTGCCGTCATCGACGACGCGTTCTCGATCAGCGCCTGCGGCCGTTGATCAAGCTCGCGCCCGATCACCGCTTCCCGGTGGTTCGTCCGTGGCCAGGCGCGGGCGCAGCACGGCGACCAGGCTGCTCGCACGTTCTCCTCCAAGGAGAGGGATATCCGTCGCTCTCCAGAAACGCCCCGGTTCTGCTCTCGAGGAGTGGACCACCCGCAGAACACGAAGTCTGACGCCGAGATCAGCTCAACTGCCGTCATCGACGACGCGTTCTCGATCAGTGCCTGCGGCCGTTGATCGAGCTCGCGCCCGATCACCGCTTCCCGGTGGATCGTCCGTGGCCAGGCGCGGGGGCAGCACGGCGACCAGGCTGCCCCCACGTTCTCCCCCAAAGCGATGGTCTGCACATCCGTTCAGATCTGGCGGTCCTTGGCGCGAGCCAGGCCGGGACGATGATCAGTCCGTGAGTCGGATCGGAGTCGCAAGAGCGACACCGGGACCACACGCCCGCAGGCCGCCGGGAGCCGCTTCAGATGGGTCGTTTCTGGAGATCGCCGAAGGTCGAGGCAGGCTGTCGTGGAATGTGCGAATCGTCACCGGTCTTTCATGGTCGCGGGCCTGCGGCCCCAGAGCGCACGCCGCCGTCGTGGAGCACGAGCACGCCGGGAAGGGTGACGACGAGTCGATGAAGTCCGTCGCGGAACCTCGTGGTCAACCGCGCCGTCTCTGAAGCACAGCTCGTCAACGCGCCCACTTCGGACGAGTTGTCGGGGCGAGTCGAGGTCAGCTGTCGAGCCCTCCGGCGCTGATGGCCCGCTTCTGGATGGGTCGCCGCGAGCAGGTTCGTGTCGGGCACCACCTCCCTCAGTCCTGGGCGGGCCAGCCGCGCACACCGCAGACTCGTCTCGGGCGAGGCGAGTGCGTGGGCGCGAACAACGGACTCCAGCGGAATTGCTCAGGAGCTCAGCCGGCACAGACCTGCGGGCGGGTCGAAGTGCCTGTTCGCGGAACCTCGCGCAGGGGCAGTCGTTCGGCTCGTGGCGCGAAGTTGATACTGCTGTCTGCCACGCTTCACGGCAACTGCCCGCGAGCCCATGGTCAAACGTCTCCGACCTGAGCGAACGGCTCCGGACCGGTACTTCGTCTGCCATCGTGCGGGCTGCGCCCCGAACGCGTCTCCGTTCGACGCGCGCGATGAAGCATGCGCGTCCGCATCGCTCAGAGATCGGCGTCCCTGGCTCAGTCACCTGACCAGGGAAACAACTTCTCGCGGCGTGCGGAGTGAAGGTGGCGGTCGACCACGAGAAACGAGCGAAACAACACGGGATGCGCTCGGTCGCGGGCTCCTCGTCGGTGCAGC
This sequence comes from Myxococcaceae bacterium, assembly GCA_040400045.1. GTDB lineage: Bacteria > Myxococcota > Myxococcia > Myxococcales > Myxococcaceae > Xiheimicrobium. The sequence continues at coordinate 10,753 of JBBAQZ010000012.1, read as the reverse complement.
AGAGCTCGTCGCGTGAAGTCGATGCGCTTGGTCGTGGGTGCCTCGTCCTCGTCGCGTGAAGTCGATGCGCTCGGTCGCGGCGGCTCGTCGAGGGCTGGAGAA
>JBBAQZ010000012.1:0-10551 GCA_040400045.1 Myxococcaceae bacterium | reverse complement strand
GGCGGCTCGTCGAGGGCTGGAGAACTCGTCGCGTGAAGTCGATGCGCTCGGTCGCGGCGGCTCGTCGAGGGCTGGAGAACTCGTCGCGTGAAGTCGATGCGCTCGGTCGCTGTGCCTCGTCGACTGGAGTTGGAGAGCTCGTCGCGTGAAGTCGATGGGCCTGGTCGCTGGCGCCTCGTCGACTGGAGCTGCAGGGCTCGTCGGGTGAAGTCGATGGGCCTGGTCGCTGGCGCCTCGTCGACTGGGGCTGGAGAACTCGTCGCGTGAAGTCGATGCGCTCGGTCGCTGCGGCTCGTCGAGGGCTGGAGAACTCGTCGCGTGAAGTCGATGCGCTCGGTCGCTGCGCCTCGTCGCGTGAAGTCGATACGTCTGGTCGTGGTGGCTCGTCGACCGGGTCAGCGGAGCTGTCGCGTGAAGTCGATACGACTGGTCGTGGCGGCTCGTCGACCGGGTCAGCGGAGCTTGTCGCGTGAAGTCGATACGCCTGGTCGTGGCGGCTCGTCGACCGTCAGCAGAGCTCGTCGGGTGAAGTCGATGCGCTCGGTCGCTGTGCCTCGTCGACCGGAGCTGGAGTGCTCGTCGCGTGAAGTGGATGCGCTCGGGCGCTGCGCCTGGTCGACTGGAAGGTGTCGTGTCCAGAGCCGGGCTCATCGCCACGCTCCTGGGAGACGACTTCGTGGCCGAGCGAATGGAGGAGTTCGGTCCCGCGCGCCTCAACGAGGCTTGAGGCGCGTTGCAGCGGTCACCTGGGCTTGCGCGCGAGCTTGAACCGTCGCCCGCGCGTCACCAGATACGCCCCGCGCGCGAACGCCACGCCGACGACCCCGAAGCCCACCGGCGGAAGCACCACGTCGATGAAGTAGAGGAACGAGTCACTCGGGCCTTCTTCACCGAACAACTCAGGCAGCGGCACGAAGAGCACCAACAGCAACACCACGAGCAGCACCGCGCTGAACACCATCCAGTACAGGCCGACGGTCATCGAGTCGCCGCTGAGACCCAGCTCGCCGAGCGAGAACAAGTCGGGCGCCAGCGCGTTCGTCGAAAGCGACATCGTCGGCTCAGGCAAGGTCGACGGCTGCGTGGCGCCGGGCAACGAGTTCACCACCACACGCGCCGACTCCTCATCGAGCCCTCCGTCCATCAGGGCCTTCTTCACCTCGACGACCGACCGCCCGCTCTCCAGCATCTTCCGTGCGCTCTCGAACGCAGGCCGCTCGACGACGTCGTTCGCCAGACGCCCTCGAGCTTCGTCTTCGCCGCCATCGAGAACGGTCGCGGTGGGTCCCGAGGGCGCGGCGGCGGTTTCCGTGGGAGCGCCCTGCCCTGCCCTGGTCTGGTCTGGCTCGGCGCTGTCGGGCATGTCGCTACGAAACGGTTCGCGGGCCTCGAAGTCAATTTCCGTGTCGCCTGGCGTCGGTGTTCCACGTGGAACCTTGCCGTCACCACGGCATTGCCACTACGAGCGGGCACATGACGTTCGACCTCGTCGTCGTCGGGCTCGGTCACGCAGGGTGCGAAGCCGCGCTCGCCGCCGCCAAGCTGGGCCTCTCGACCGCCGCCGTGACGCTGAGGCTCGACCGCGCCGCGGTGATGTCGTGCAACCCGGCCATCGGCGGCACCGCGAAGGGGCACCTCGTCAAAGAGCTCGACGCCCTCGGTGGCCAGATGGCGCTGAGCGCCGACGCCGCCGGCACCCACTTCGTCACCCTCAACGCCTCGAAGGGCCCCGCCGTCCAGGCCACGCGCGTGCTCTGCGACCGCGACGCGTACTCGGCGCACGTGCAGGCCGCGCTCACCAGCCAGCCAGGGCTCACGCTCCTTCAGGGCGAGGTCGCGCGACTCGAGGTCGAGGGAAGCCCGCGCCCCCGCATCACCGGCGTGCAGCTGCTCGACGGCCGGCAGCTTCAGGCTCGCGCCGTCGTCGTGACCACGGGCACCTTCCTCCAGGCCATTCTGCACCGCGGGCCCGTGCGCGACCTCGGTGGGCGGCTCGGCGACGCGGCGGCGTCAGCGCTGTCGGGAGCCCTCACGTCCCTGGGCCTGGAGCTCGGCCGCTTCAAGACCGGCACGCCCGCACGGCTCCTCGCGCGCTCCATCGACTTCGGTCGCTGCGCCCGACAACCCTCCGACCCGTCGCCGCGCCCGTTCTCCTCGCGCACCACCGTCACCGGGTTTCCGCGGAGCGCGCTGCTCGAGTGCTCCGTCACGTACACCACGGCGGCGACCCATCAACTGCTCCGCGACAACCTGCACCGCTCGCCGCTCTTTCAGGGCCACATCGAAGGCCGCGGTCCGCGCTACTGCCCGAGCGTCGAAGACAAGGTGCACCGCTTCGCGCATCGGCCGCGCCACACCGTCTTTCTCGAGCCCGAGGGCCACGCCTCGCCGCTCGTCTACCCCGCCGGGCTCAGCACCAGCCTGCCCGACGACGTGCAGCTCGAGTTCCTTCGAACCATTCCCGGCCTCGAGGCGGTCGAGGTCGAGCGCTACGGGTACGCCGTCGAGTACGACTACTGCCCGCCGACGCAGCTGCTGCCGACGCTCGAGACGCGCCGCATCGCGGGGCTCTTCTTCGCGGGCCAGCTCAACGGCACCTCGGGCTACGAAGAGGCGGCGGTGCAGGGGCTGCTCGCCGGCATCAACGCGGCCGCGCAGGTGAGGGGAGAGGCCGGGCTGGTGCTGGGCCGCCACGAAGCGCACGCCGGCGTGATGGTCGACGAGCTGGTGACGAACGGGGTCGACGAGCCCTTTCGGATGATGACGAGCCGCTCGGAGCACCGCCTGCGGCTTCGCGAGGGCACGGCGACGTGGAGGCTGTCGGGGCACGCGCATCGCTTCGGGCTCATCAGCGCCGAGCAGCTCGAGCGCGTTCGCGACGACGAGGCGAAGGTGACGGCCGAACTCGCGCGCCTGGAGCGTGCGGGGCGACTGGTCGCGTTGCGGCGGCCCGGCGCGACGTGGCGCGAGACGACGGCCGATGACTCCGCCAGGCCCAGGCTGCCAGACGCGCTCATCGAAGCGGTCGAGGTCGAGGCCCGCTACGCGCCGTACATCGCGCAGGCCGAGACCGAGCTGCGGCGACGTGGGCAGGCGTTCGACGCGCTGGCCGTTCCCGACGCCTTCGACTTCGGCGCCATTCGAGGCCTGTCGAACGAGGTTCGCGAGCGCCTGGCGCGCGCCCGGCCACGAACCTTCGGCCAGCTCCGGACCCTGCGGGGGGTGACCCCGGCGGCGGCCACCCTGGTGCTCATTCACCTGCAGCGGGGGGCCGCCGTTCCACGTGGAACAGGGGCTGTGGAAAACGATGTGGACAACCCGGCAAGGCCCATTGCGCCTGACGTGCCGCGGAGTTGAGACCAGGGAAGGAAAGGTCGCTGTGGAGAACTCGCCAGACGCGATGCTGAAGAAAGGGCTCGAAGCGTTCGGGCTCTCCGGGGCCCTCGCGGGGCCGCTGTCGGCCTACGCCGCGCTGCTGCTGAAGTGGAATGAGCGGGTCAACCTCACGGCCATCACCCGGCCCCTGGAGGTCGTCGACAAGCACCTGCTCGACTCCCTGGCGGTGCTGGCTGAGGTGCCCGCCGGCGCGCAGCGGGTGCTCGACCTCGGCGCCGGCGCCGGACTCCCCGGAATCCCCTGGGCCATTGCCCGCCCGGACCTCGACGTCACCCTGGTTGACGCCGTTCAGAAGAAGGTCGCGTTCATCAAGGCGGCGGCGGCGGCACTCGGTCTCGCCGCCCGGGTCCACGGCCTGCACCGTCGGGCGACGGGGGAAGGCGACGACCTGGGGACCTTCGACGTCGTCGTCTCGCGGGCTTTCATGGACGTCGAGCCCTGGCTCGCGCTGGCCCGCCACTACGTCAGACCGGGCGGCGTGGTGATGGCGATGGTGGGCCAGGCTCCCGACCCGGCCGTGGTCGAGGCCGCGGCGGCGATGGCGGGGTTGAAACTCCGCTCCGAGCGCCGGTTCGAGCTGCCGGTGAGCGGTGATGCCCGGGGCGTGTTCGTCTTCGAACGTTCCATGTGAAACCTCGGGCGGCCGTCGACCCTTGAAAAAGCGGACCAAGCCTTCTCCATGTCAGCCCGGTCGCGTATGACGCCCAGCCATGGGGCGAATCCTGGCGATCTCGAATCAGAAGGGTGGGGTGGGGAAGACGACCACCGCCATCAACCTCGCGGCGAGTCTGGCGTCGGCCGAGCAGAAGACCCTGCTCATCGACCTCGACCCCCAGGGCAACGCGGGCAGTGGACTGGGCATCGACAAGTCGGCCATCACCGGCAGCATCTACGACTGCCTCATCGCCAGCCGGCCGATGGGGGAGGTGGTGCACCAGACCGAGCTGCGGTTCCTCGACGTGGTGCCGTCGACGCCCGACCTGACCGGCGCCGAGGTCGAGCTGGTCAACGTCGACCGGCGGGAGCAGAAGCTGAAAGAGGCCCTCTCGGTCCTCGCCGGTCACTACGACTACGTGCTCATCGACTGTCCGCCGTCGCTGGGGCTGCTGACCCTCAACGCGCTCACCGCGGCCGACTCGGTGCTCATCCCGCTCCAGTGCGAGTACTACGCGATGGAGGGCCTCGCGCAGCTGCTGTCGACCGTGGAGCTGGTGCAGCAGTCGCTCAACCCGGGCCTCGAGGTCGAGGGCATCGTGCTGACGATGTTCGACCCGCGCGCCAACATCTCGCATCAGGTCGCCGACGAGGTGCGCCGAGTCTTCCCGAAGCTGGTGTTCGACGCCGTCGTGCCCCGCAACGTGCGCCTGGCCGAAAGCCCGAGCTTCGGAAAACCCGTGCTGCTCTACGACATCCGCTCGAAGGGCTGCGAGGCGTACCTGCAGCTGGCGCGCGAGCTCCAGAAGCGGCCCCAGCGTCGTCGGAAGACCTCCCGCGTCGCCTGAGAGTTGAGCAAAGAGCTGCCCACGTTCATCCGTTGTTCCGGAGAAGCCATGCCAGGCGTCGTCAAGGTGTTGAATTCCATGAATCGCAAGCCGGCGCTGGGCCGCGGCCTCGGTGCGTTGCTGCCCGATGCACGACAGACACAGCCCAGTCACGCCGCGGGGTTGACCCGGCTCCCCATCGACCAGATTCACGCCGACCGGGCGAACCCCAGAAAGTCGTTCGACGAGGCTGAGCTCGAGGAGCTGGCCGTCTCGTTGAAGCAACAGGGCGTGCTCCAGCCGGTGCTGGTGCGGCGCGACCCGAAGGGCGGCTACCGGCTCATCGCTGGCGAGCGTCGTTGGCGTGCGGCCCAGCGGGCTGGACTTCTCGAGGTGCCCGCCATCGTGCGCGAGGCCTCCGACGCCGAGGCCTACGAGCTGGCGCTGGTCGAGAACATCCAGCGCGCGGACTTGAACCCGCTCGAGGAGGCCGAAGCGTTCCGCCGCCTCGTCGAGGAGCGCCGCCTCACCCAGGAGCAGGTCGCCGACCGCGTCGGGAAGGACCGTTCCACGGTCGCGAACGCGCTCCGACTGCTGACGCTCCCCAATGAAGTCAAGCAGCTCGTCCTCGAGGGCGACCTCGACATGGGCCACGCCCGCGCGATTCTGGGCCTGGCGAAGCCCGCTGAGATGGTGACCGTCGCGCGCGCCGTCATCACCGAGAAGCTCACGGTTCGCGAGACCGAGGCGCACGTCAAAGCCCTCAAGGGCGGTGGGGCAGGCGGAAAAGGCAAGAAGACGCCAGCGAAGACGAGCCCCGAGGCGAGAAAGCTCGTCGAAGACCTGCAACGACGACTTGGCACGAAGGTGCGTCTGGTGGAGAAGGGTGCAGGGAAGGGGTCCGTCGAGATTCAGTACTTCAGCTACGAAGACCTCGAGCGGATCATCGGGTTGATCAAGCGATAACGCGGTACCGAAGGACCGGAATTCGCACATGGCGCTATTCGGAGAGAAGAAAGACGCAGGGCCCACGAAGGAGGACAGACCGGTGTCGGCCAAAGCAGGGCAGCTCAACGCGCTTCTCGGGAAGGGAAGCGAGTTCGAAGGGAAGTTGACCTTCGAGGGTGAAGTCCGCATCGACGGGAAGTTCAGCGGGCACATCGTCACGAAGGACACGCTCACGATTGGCGAGGGGGCGAAGGTCACCGCAGACATCTCGGCGGGCGTCATCATCATCAGCGGCAACGTCGAGGGCACCATCAGGGCGAACCAGCTGGTCGAACTCCATGCGCCGGCACGCGTGAAGGGCGCCATCGAGACGCCGGCGATGTCGATGGAGAAGGGCGTCATCTTCGAAGGCACCACGAAGATGGAGAACCTCTCGGGGACCAAGGCACCCCCAGCCCCAGGGACGCCCGCTCCTCCCAGGTGACGCGCTGGCTCGTCGCGGCGGTGCTGGTCGGCTGCGCGCAGAAGCCGACAGCGCCCGTCGGGTTGCGGGTGCCCCTCACGGAGGGGTGGTTCGCCACGCCTCACGCAGGGGGGCTGTCCGTCGGGCCGAAGGGCCGCGTGGTGGCCTCGCTCGAGCTGCGCGGCGGAGAGGTGCCACGCGCGGCCGAGCTCTCACGCGCGGTCAGCTCCGAGGGCGCGACCCACGTGCTGCTCGATGATGGAGAAGGGTACGCCGCCGTTCGTTACACCCTCGCGCCCGGCCGCGACGGCTTCCTCGCCGTGAAACGAGTTGGCGGTCGAACTGTGTGGTGCTCGTCGTCGGCGAACGCGCGCGATGACGAGGTCGACGACGCGCTCGCGCTCTGTCGGAACCTCTCGACCGAAGCGCCGTGACGCCACGAAGCCACCCGACTTCGAGCTCCCGTCGGCGGTGACGCGCGACCCGCCGTCGTGCCCTCTGCCGAGACCCACTCGACGCATGCTCCAAGCTCGCGCGCTGTCTGGACGAGCGCGGCGATGAGCCCGCAGCCATCGTCGAGCTGCGGCGCCTCGCGACGAAAGGGGAGGGCGACGAGGCCGGCGCGGCGAGGGCGCTCGAGCAGCTGGGCGTCACCGACGGCGCGTCAGAGACCTGACACCGCCCGCTGATCCTGAAGGCCTCTGGTGAACGTGCCGAAGACGTCGTGGGGGTCCAGACATGGACGTGGAAGCGGTCATTCGAGCGAGAGTGTCAGACCGGGCGGTCCGCGTGCCGCCGGCGCCGACGGCGTGCCTCCAGCTGTCGAGCCTGATGGCGCAGGACGACTGGTCGATGGCCGAGCTGGAGCGCGTCGTGCGGGCTGATCAGGCCATCACCGCGGCGATGCTCCGCATGGCGAACTCGGCGACGCTTCGAGGGCGTGACCCGGTGACGACGATTCCCGGGGTCGTCTCACGGCTGGGGGCGCGCGGCGTGATGAAGCTCGCGTGGGCCAACACGGCGTCGAGCGCATTGTCGAGTGGAGGGCCGCTCCTGGCGCTGAAGCAGCGGGCGTGGCGCGAAGCGCTCGTCGCCGCGAACGTCGCCCAGTGGTTGGCGAAGCCTGTCGCCGGGGGACCGGCCTTCTCACCGCTCGACCCCGAGACGTCGTTCGTGGTGGGCATCCTCCACGACATCGGCCGGGTGGTGGTCGCGTCGGCGCTCGAAGACCTGCTCGTGAAACACCCCGACGCGGACACCCGTACCGCCGACGGGTGGTGGGCGCTCATCGAAGACCTCCACGTCTCGGCCGGCACCGCGCTCGTCGAGGCCTGGAAGCTGCCGCACCCGCTCGCAGACGCGGTCGCCTTTCATCATCAACCTGGCGCGTGGGACTGGCTGCAGGTGGTGAACGAAGTCGTCGCGCAGGTCGAGGGGCAGCCCCACGTGACGCCTGCCTCGCTCGGAGTCATCGCGGCGTTCGATACGAAGACGGCGATGGAGCTCGCCGTCAGGCTGCCGGAGCTCGTCTCGGCGATTCGGCTCATCGACCCTGCGTTGCCGTCGGTCAGCGAAGACGCCTCGCCGTTTGAACTCGACGCGATTCAAGTCGCGACGGGTGAGGCGGTGGTGCGCGGCTCGCTGGTGAGCGCGGACGAGAGCGGGCTGGTCGTCGCGCTCGAGGCGCCGCTTTCGACCCGCATGCTGGTGTACGTCTGCGTCGGCTCGCAGCGGTTCCACGCGCGGCTCGAAAGCGCGGGGGCGCATGTTCGGCTCAGGCCGTGGGCGCTCGACCCTGCGCAGGCCGCGAGCTGGGCGCAATGGCGGAGTTCGTTGCTGGTCGCGCCCTGACAGCGGCGAGCCTCGGCCGGCGCTCGAGCGGCTCAACGCACTCACGCCACGCATCGCGTCGAACGACCGCTCACGGGGTGCAGTGGCTCACCGCTCGCTCCCGACAGGGCTGAGCTGCTGTGGGCGCGGGCGCTCCGGGTCGGCGAACGGCTCAACCTCGACGCTGCCCTCTGGCAGCGCAGGTTTCTTCGGCTCGGCGCGCCTCCCCAGCCCGCCGGCGTGCTGCTGCTCAGAACCGACAGCTCGCGCTGATGCCGGTGCTCGCGCCACAGGCATTGAACTGTGACAACCACGACAGCTCCGAGCCCGGGGCGCACGCCGGGAGCCTTCCGTAGCAGTCGTACACCCTGCCGATGCTGCGCTCGTCAGTCGTGGAACACCGGCCGCCGTTGACCGCGGACTCGCAGCTGTCGACGGTGCCGAGCGTGAGCGTGACCGCGCAGCGTCCTCGACGCTGGGTCAACGTGTTCTGGACTCCCGGAAGCCGGTCACAGACGGACGCAGGGCCACACGCGCTGACGAACGCGGCGGCAACGAGACCGAACAGACCACGGGTGATGAGGTGATGATGGTTCATGTCTCGTCATTGGGCTTCGGCGCGCGTTTCCGTCACGAGCGCTGGCGGGGGGCGATGCGAGCCGCACGGGCTCCACCCGGGCGCCGAGCGGACCCGGCACCGAGCCGCAGGTCGCCGGGGACCGTGAGCTTCCGGCCGCCGCAGACTCCTCGTCGAACAGGCGCTGGTCGTCGGATGTGGCCTGTCGCCCGCCGCTCCTCGCCTTCAGCTCAAGTGATGGCTTGCTCGTCGACCGAACCCCTGCGACCGCGGGCCCACAACCGCTGACACTTTCGCTGGGCCGTTCGCGCGGACATCTTGGCTGGGCCTCAACAGCAAGCCCCGGGACCCTCGACGGTCCGGTCAGGAGGAGACCTTCAAGCGCCTCTCGGTCCACCGACGAACGTGGTCGACTGGGCCCCGTGCCGCTCCGCCAACCGATCGACGCGCTCGACAAGGCCTGCCTCGCCGCGACGCGCGCGCCGTGGTCCTCCTTCGCCCCGACCTGGAAGCTCGACCTCTCGGGCGACCTCGACGTCACCCGCTTTCAACGCGCGCTCGACTGGGCAGTGGCGAGAACGCCGTGGCCTGCGGGTTCCATCGTCGACGGCGCCTGGGTGGTGCCGGACGCGCCGCGACTCAACATCGAGCAGGCCACCGCTGAGCAGCCCATCGTCGACCGCTTCATCGACGTGCGCCGGCAGCCGGTGCTCGAGGTGGTCTTCGTCTCGACGGGCGCGCGGACCGGCACGCTCCTCTTTCACCAGCACCATGCGCTCGCCGACGGGCGTGCCTTCCTCGAGTTCCTCGGAGACTTCTTCACTGCGCTCGTCGCCGTGGACCAGGGCGTCACGACGTCGCCGCTTCCTCACGACCTCGTCCCTCGGCGCCGGCAGGCCGACGTTCTGTCCGAGCGGGGCCTGGCCCGTCTCATCGCCTTCTGTCGAGGGGCGTGGGTCAGCCTCTCGGAGCTCGCCGCGGCGGTGCGTCGCCCCGTTGGCGCGCTGCCGAGCAACACGGGGACGAACTACGACGGCGCGAATCGAACGCTTCACCTCGACGTTCCCCTCGAGCGCCTCGAGCGCTGGAGGGAGCCGCGGAAAGCCATCGGGCTGACTGCGAACGATCTGCTCGCCGCGGCGCTGCTCGAGGCCCTCTCGCGATGGAGCACGACCCCCGGCGAGCATTCGTTGCTCTTCCCCATCGACGTCCGGCCGCGCGAGCACTTCCGCTCCTTCGCCAATCACCTTTCGAACCTGCAGCTGCGGTGGACAGCCGACGCGACGCGCTCGGTGCTCGACCACGCGCGGGCCATCAACGCCGCGGTCACGAAGCAGGTGTCGGCGCGGCTCCCATGGCTCCGGGTGCCGTTCGATGGGGTGATGGCGCGCCTGACGCCGCTCGCCGTGCTCGAGCGTGCGCTGCTCGACCAGCGTCGCCTGGTGACGAACTTCTCGTTCTCGAATCTGCTCCCGCTCGGCGCGCCGGGCGCCGATGGCTCGGGCCGATGGCGGACGACGCGATGTCAGGTGGACCGCTTGCGCATCACCACGCCGTGCGTGCCTCCTCAAGCAGTCAACCTCACCGTGGCGCGGTCGGGCGACGTGGCGTGCTTCAACTTCAACTTCAAGGAGACGGCGGTGTCGGAGGCGTCGGTCGAAGCGCTCCGGGCGCTCTTCGCAAAGAGCCTCGACGAGGTCGACACCGCGCTCGGGACTTGCGACCGCGCAACCACGGCGGGCGACTGACGACTCGAACGCGAATGAGCTCGAGTCAGCGCAGTCGGAGTCCGACAGGATGCAGAGCGAGGAAACCAACGGCGGCAAGCGCGTCGTCTCGCGTTGGGAAGGCACGCT
>JBBAQZ010000011.1:0-185279 GCA_040400045.1 Myxococcaceae bacterium | reverse complement strand
TCGCCGGCACCTGACTGCCACTCCAGATTTCCGCGGATCTCAGTGACCGCCAACACTACCAGTTGTTCACGCACACCCTGGCCGAGCGGGTGCGTGTGCTGTCGGCCGCGAAGTGACGAACGCGGAGCGCCACTCCGGGCCGGGCTTCTCTCAGGGCGTGAACGCCACCTGCTCACGCTGACTTCGCAGAAGTTCTCGACGCTGCTGCTGCTGGAGCTGGAGCTGCTGGTCGCCCCCTCTGCCGGAATCGTCCTCCTTCTTGGTTGCCTCGAAGCTGGCAAGGAACAGCTTCCAGACTTCGTCAGCCTTGGCGTGGGTGAAAATGGAATTCCCCACGGCGTTGTTCTTCCCCTGTGCACTCAGCAGTTCCTGTGAGAACTGATTGCCTGCCTTTTCGAACTCCGCACGTTCAGGGCTGCCTTCAGGCAGCGATTGGGCGTGAGCTTTCAGCGCGGCTTGGAATCGCTGCATGTCTTCTTTGCCGAACTTCTCGCCTTGCTTGGCCGCATCGAAGAGCTCTTTGATCTTGCCCAGGGGGCTGCTCCTGGACTCGCCGCCGGACGCTTGAGCGACCTTGGAAGTTCCCGGAGCTCCACCGACGAAGATGTTGATCACGTTCCCGACGTTGTTTCCGATGTTATTCCCCACCCCGAGGTCGACATTGATCTCCGCGCTGACTTCGAACGTGTCCTTGACCTCCGGCAGCTGCCCGTTGGCCAGTTGAGGACTCCCAGGCGCGGTTGCAGAAGAACGGTCAGGGTTGGATGCCTTGGAAACCGTCGCTGCGTTGGAAACGAGAGAACTGATCGAGTTGGCAATGCGCATGTGACCTCCTTGAGGGTTCACATGGCCGCACTTCACAGATGATGCCGGACCAACGAGTCAGAGAGATCAACGACGTACCACTGGCCGACGCAGGGAGTGGAAGGCGCGCGCCCGTTCCACTGTGGACTCGGCGTCTACACACGCTCGAGGTTTGACGGCCGAGCGAGTCCTGCACCACGCACGCCTTGAAATCCGCCAAGGTTAGAAACAAAGCGGGAACCGAGCGCTCTAGACCCCGCATAAGCCCTGAGTTCGGGCACTTACCGCATCACGCGGCGGTACGCGTGGTCGACGCCGACCCTGGTGAAAGACGAGGGCGGCGAGAGCTACCTGCTGCAGGGTGGCATCGGCGGGGTGTTGCGCCTCCTGCACGCGCGCACGGGACGCGAAGTCGCCAGCCTCAAGCTCGCGGGCGACATCGAGGCGTCACCGGCCGTGTTCGACGACATTGTGCTGCTCGGCACGCGCTCCGACCGCATTCACGGCATTCGCATCGGCCGAGCCCGTTGACCGTCAGGCGCTCGTCGTCTCGTCCAACCAGACGACCGCGGGCTGCTCGAGCAGAATGATGGCGATGAAGCCCTGACCATCGGGCCCGCAGTGAACGACGCGGCCTCTGACCAGGAAAGCGTCGCTCCGCCACGAACACTGGAGCGTGACGTCGAGCGTCTCGTTCACGACGACGGGGCTGCCGGTGGTGAACGTCAGTCCTCCGCGCTCGAGCTCTGAATCGCGCGGCGGCTCGCACTCTGCACGAGTCGCGAGTCGCACGACCGGTGGCCCGGGCAGCTTCTGGGGTCGTCGGGTCCTCGAGCACCCTGTGCGCCGCGACGAGCTCGTCGATGAGGCGTCCAAAGCCTCAGGGCGCGCTGCGCTCGAGCAGGTCGAGGAACTCCTGAGTCGTCGTCGCCGGCAAGGCCAGGCGCTCGGCGGTGGCAGTCGCCTCGACGACGCAGGCGTCGGCGTTCGTGCCGAAGTGGGTCGGGTCGATGAAGTCTCCAGCGCGCATCGCCTGTGGGGCTTGCTGGCCCATGACCGCGGCGACGTTTGACGCCCCGAGCTTTCTCGTCGAAAGAAACCGGACCGCCACCGGGCGAACGTCGAGCAGCCCCACGGTGAGCGTCGTGCCTTCCGGAATGTCCATGGCGGCGACGATGAGGCGCGTCTCGTCTTCTGCGCCAAGCCACCACCCGGCCGCGATCGACAGGCACACCGAGACGCAGGTTCCGCCGGCAACGCCACGTGCGAACGGGCTCATCGCGTTTCTCCGTGTCGCTGCACGAGCGCGCTGCCGATCAGGCGCGCCTCGGGCGTTCCGCCGTCGAGCAGCTCGATGGTCCGCTCCACGCGCGCGGCGCAGTCGGGTGCCCGCTCGATCAGATCGGTGTCACGGAGCACGGCGCCGGCATTGACGCGCCAGCGCACGGGCTTGCCGACGAAGGCAGGACGCGTCGCGGGCGTCGCGCAGCTCGGGGTAACGAGCGGCAGGGGGAACGTCGACTCGACGAGGTCTGCGTCGGTCAACGTGGCCCCCGCGGGAATGTCTCTCGATGCGGCCAGGACCGGTACTGGCCTGAACAGCTCGGTCGTTCGAGCCCGCGCCGCCTGGACCATCGCAACCGACAGCAGGGCTCCGACGAGCGCTCCTGCGGCCACACCCACCACGACTCCGGACATCGCCGTTCGCGCCATCAACAGGCAGGTATGAACGGCCCGTGGAACGCGCCACTCCAGGTCGGGGGCTATGAAAACCAGGTGAAGCCGATGCCGCGCGCCATCATCGACGCGACGAACGGAATCGCGAGCGTGAACACCACTTCCGCCGCGGTGAGCTTCGCGAACAGGCCGGCGCGGCGGGTGTCGAGTGGCAGCCCGCGCCCTCTGCGAATGCGCCAGGCGATGAACGTCGCCATCGGCCAGAGCTCGAGCAGCATGACGACGACGAACAAAGCCATCTTGAGCAGGAACGCGCCGCTGTGCAGGTAGTACCCACTGCCCTTCTCGAACGGCCCGAACGCGCGCAGCAGCCCGGAGCCGAGCCACAAGAGCGCCGCGATGCCCCAGAGGTTGTCGGCGAACAACACCGCCTCCACGGCGCCGGGCTCCTTCGTCAGTCGATGAAGGGCACGTGCTCGGGCCACCACGGACGGGAGCCCGATGGCGAGGGCCAGGACGTGAAACGTCGAAAGAAGCGCTGCGCTCAGCATGATGACTCCGCGGCCTGACAGTGTCAGGCATGAATAGCGGTCGCGCTTGTCACCGTCAAGTCGTGGAGTGCGTCGCGCGCTACGCACCCTGCGTCGGCATCGAATCAGGCAGCGTGGTCGGGGTCGCGTGCGCGCACTGTCATCGAGGCGTCATCGTTTCGGCCTGCTGCGCACTTGGGGGCGGCCTGCCGGTTGCTTTGCAGTAGGCCATGCACATCAGACGCGAAGTGGTGGTGGCGCTGTTGGTGTTGGCTCCGATGGTGGCCCAGGCGAAGACGCCGAGGGATCAGCCCGAATTCGAAGACGACCTCGAGACCAGGAAGCCGGCTCCGGTCGTCGTCGAGGACAAGGGCCCCGAGCCGACGTGGGCCTGGGAGGGCACGATGGGGTTCGCGGGGAGCGTGCTCGACCCGGCGTCGATGCCCTTCGTCTTTCAAGAAGGCGCGGCCTCGTCGGTGGCCGGAGCGGCCGGGCTCGCGGCGCCGTTCGGTGGGCCTTCGGCGCGTCAGTTGATCACCGCCGGGCCGGCCTGGGAGGTGCGCGCGATTCAGAGCCACGTTCGGTTCACGCTCGGGCTGCAGAAACCGTTCGCGCAGTTCCGCCAGGGGGCGCTGGACGCCGATGTCGACGCAGGTGGCACCGCGCTCCGGGTGAGCCCACGGTCGTTGTCGCTGTGGCTCGTCCGCTTCGGCCTCGGAGGGGAATACACCTTCGGGCGCGTGACGCCGTTCGCCGACGTGGTGGGTGACATTCAGCTCGCGAGCGCCGACGTCAGCATCGATGGCCAGCCCGCCACGTTCCGCTCGTCGGGGTTCGGGTTCTCGGCGAGAGCGGGCGCGCGGCTTCGCATCGATCGCTACCTGTCGGTCGGGCTGTCAGCGGAGTACGGCCTCGTCGGTGCGCCTCGGTACGGCGCGACGTTGCTGGTCGGCTGGTTGCTGCCCATCGACTGACCGCGCCTTCAGATGCCCGAGTGATGGAAGCTGCATCGATCGGTACCCCGTCCGCCGTGCCTGCGTCGATGGGGCCGGCGTCCACCACTCCGGCCTCGAAGGTGCCCGCGTCGAAGCTCCCCTGTCTGAGGCGCCGGCATCCGATGGTGCGCCGGCACCCACCATCGGCGTCGGCGCGCCGCAGGACGTGAGGACCGCGACGCGCAGGAGTCGTCTCGTCGCTTCAGGCCCCCGGCGGCTTGTTCAGCGACGCCGTGACGGAGCGGATCACCGCGCGCGGCGAGAAGCGCAGCGATTGGAACGCGAGGTAGTTCATCCACCCATGCACCGCGAGGGCTTCGCCCTGCATCATGGCCTCGTACGCGTCGTGCACCACGTCCTCGGCTTTCGCGACGCCGGGGCGCTGGAACAACCGCGACTTGTCGTTGCCCGCCACCTTCGCGAACTCGGTCATCGTCGCGCCAGGACAGCTCGCCGTCACCGTCACGCCCGTACCGGCCAGCTCATGAGAGAGAGCCTCGCTGAAGCTCACGACGAACGCCTTCGTCGCGTAATACGTCGCCATGTACGGGCCAGGTTGAAAGCCGGCCGTCGAGGCGATGTTCAGCACCCGCCCGCGGCCGCGCGTCTTCATCGGCTTCACGAAGCGATGGCACAGCTCGAGCAGTGCGGTGCAGTTCACCTGCACCATCTCGACTTCCCGTTTCACGTCGAGCTCGAGGAAGGGGCCGTTCGAGCCGAAGCCTGCGTTGTTCACGAGGAAGTCGACCTCGAGGCCGAGCGCCCCGACGGCGTCGAACAACTTCTCGGGCGTCGTGGGGTCGGCGAGATCGAAGGGCAGGGTGAAGGTGCGAACCTTCGCGAGCCGCAAGCGCTCGGCCAGGGCATTCAGCCGCGCCTCGTTGCGGGCGACGAGAATGACGTCGTGCCCGTCACGCGCGAAGCGGTGGGCGAACTGTTCTCCAAGGCCTGCAGAGGCTCCTGTGATGAGCGCGACCTGTGCCATGGGTTCTCCTTCAAAGCGGGGGGAGCGGGTGCATAGTCGAACACCGTCGGCGCGAGAACCGCTGGCGATCGGGACGCGACTGGCGGAGCGTTGGCCCATGAGACTGCAGGCCCCGCATTGCCCTTCCTGTGGCGCGCCGGTCGACGTCCCTCGAGGCGTCGAGCGTGTGGCCTGTGCTTTCTGTCAGACCTCGCTCGTCGTCGAAGCGCACGCCGTGTCGACCCGCGGTGCAGCGCCCCGTCACGCACCCGAGCCGGCGAAGGCGCCGCCGTTCCCCGAGCCTGAGGCCACGCTGCGCAACTGGTCCGTACCGCGGTTTGAGCTGTCGCTGATCGAGCAGTCGATTCCTGGCGTGGTGCCTGAGGTGTTCGCCGGGCTGGAGCTGCCTGATGAGCGGTTCGCCTTCATCTCGATGCGGGTCGTCGACGCGGAAGGTGCGCCCGTCGCGGTGGCATTGCAGCCCGCGTTCGAGGCGCTCTCCTCGTCGCTGCAGAACGATGGAGACCCCGGGCTCTCGGCCAACCTGGCGCTCGAAGCGCTCTGCGCGAGGCCGTTCACGCATCGCCTCGAGGTCGCCATCGCGCTGTTCGACCCTGCGCGCATGCGCGTCACGCCCTATTCAGCGGGCGCTCGAGAAGCGCTCGCGTGGGTCTCGAGCGAAGAAGGCCGCACTTGCACCATCAGCGGGTATGGGAACGCCCTCGAGCGCAAGTCGTTGCGAGAGCGGGGCGACCACTTCGAGAACGGGCGCCCCATTCACCTCGCGGCGCACGATCTCATCCTCTTCCCGAGCCCCGGCTTTCTGGGCCGCGGCGCGAAGGGGTACGGCAACGGCCTCAACGCGATGACCGAGGCAGCGAATGAGCACCTCGGCGAGGCGCCGCTGCGCATCGTGACGCTCGCCAAGAACGCCTTCTGGGAGGACTTTCAGAAGAACACCTGGTCGCGACCGGCGCCGTCGGGTGACGTCAAGTTGGTGGCTGTTCGCGCGGTGCTCCCGGACCTCGCGACGACGCCGCCGCCCGGCAAGCTCGAGACGCTCAAGACGAAGCGGTACGAGGTCGCGCTGCTCTCGAACCCGGGTGAGCGGCTCGCCTTGACCCCGCTGCACGACGAACGGCACGCGCTGGTGTGGCTCTCGGGCGCAGACGTGACTGAGGCGCAGTGGAAGGCGTTTCTCGCCGCGGTCGTGGCGGTGTTGGACACGAAGGACCACGGCGACAACGACAACTCGCGCGCGGCGGGCCGGCACGCGCTCGAGACGTTGGGTCGTGCTGACGTCTCGATGCTCGTCGCGCACCTGTCCGATCGCTACCAGCGCGTGAAGTGGTTCCGGCAAGGGTGGAAGCAGCCCGTGCAGGTCGGCCCGCGCGGCGTGAAGGGTGATGGACACCAGGCGTTCGACGAAGGCGGCGAAGCGACCGTGCACGAAGGCCACCGGCTCTTCTTCACCGGGACGCTCCCGTACGACGGCCAGCCGCAGAGCGCCGAGCAGCTCGCCGAGGCGTGGAACGGTGGCAAGGCGTCGCGCCTCTACGAAGCGCTCGAGGGACACTGGAAGACCAAGCGCTCTGGGCCGGCGCTCGTGCACCTCGCGCGCGCAGCGATCAGCGACACGCACGCGACGCCGGCTGGCCTGGCCCTCGTCACCGGCCTGCCCTGACGAATCACTTCGTCGAGAAGACGCTGCCGCAGTCGAGGCCGCCAGTCATCACGCGCACCTTCACGTCGTGGGTGCTGCCTTCGCGCAGCGACTCCCACTGCGACTGTGAGAAGTCGCACGTCCACGACTCACCTTTGGGGCCGCCGAACGAGACCGTGTACGACTCGTGGCGAGGGCCTTCGCGCTCGCTCCCGAGGGACGAGCCGCTGCGCAGGTTCGACACGCTCGGCCACGCCGGAGCGTCGGCCCTCGAACCCTTCGCGTTCACCGAGCGGGCCTTCGCCCAGCGATCGATCTTGAAGTCGCAGTGCGTGTCGTAGACCGGCTCTTCGCGGTACTTTGGTTTGCACTCCTGCTTGCGCTCGAAGGTGCCGTCGCCGCGGTCGATGTTCCGGGTGCTGCACGTCTCTCCGTCGGGCACCTTGTTGGTGGAGCGCTGCTTCTTGCTCCGCGAGACCTCGTATGCCCCTGAGGGCATCGAGTCGCACCACGCCGAGTCGCTGACGGGGCCGAAGCGCTCGATGTCGATGCTCCGCTTCCAGGTGTGGCCGCTCACGGTGGCCTTCGACGACTTCGTCCACAGCGCCCCGACGCCGCACACGCCGCAGAGCAGCATGACGGCTGCGCCCGCGAGCCACGGCCAGAGCTTCTTCTTCGCGGGAGGCGGCACCGGCGCTTTCGCCACGGCGTCGACGCTCTGCCCGTCGAGCTGATCCGCCAGCTGCTTCACGTTGCCAGCGCCATCCATCGGGCTGCCACAGTGCCGACAGTGAAGGGCCTTCGCGCCGTTGGGGGTGCTGCACGCAGGGCAGGCCTTGTCGGTGCCGTCGTAGGTCGTGTTGGCCGCGGTCTCTTCGCCAGGCGCCGGGAAGCGACGGCGTTTGGGATCCTGCGGGGCGCCACACATCGGGCAGTAGCGGTTCGTCTTGCCGAGCAGGTTCTTCGTGTCGCAGTGCTCGCAGTCCCACAGCATCTCGAACACGCCCTGCTTTGGTGCCGACGGCGCGGTGCCGAGCTTTCCGCCGGTCAGGCGGTGGAGCTCGCCGGGGTCGAACGCGGTGGTGCCGCAGTCGACGCAGAGGTCGAGCTCGATGCCCTTGAGCACGAAGCGGGCGAGGGTCTTCCCACAGGTGGGGCAGGTGCGCGCGGCGCCGGTCGACTTCGGCGCGCCGCGATCGACGGCGGTCTGCACGTCCACCAGGGGAATGCCCGCGAGCGCGAAGAGCCCCTGCGTGGTGGCGCCGTCGGCGAACGACGTCTGACACGAGCCGCACTGGAGCCCCGGTTTGCCTGGCCCGAACAGCGTGGGTTTCTCAGCGAGTGCTGCGCCGCAGTTCGGACACGCCGTCGAGGCCATGGCCTGAACGATAGCGAAGCCCCGCGCGGCTGTGAGCACTCAATGCAGAGCCGTGACGTGGACCCGTGGCACGGCTCTGGGCACCGCCGCTTCGATGACCCGCCCGAGCCTCAGCAGCAGGTGTTCTTCGTACGGGCGTCCCATGAGCTGCAGGCCGACCGGGAGGCCAAGGGCGTCGAGCCCGACCGGCACCGACAGGGCAGGGAACCCCGTCAGGTTGCCGAGCCGGATGAAACGCATCAGCTGATCCACCACGGGCAGGTTCGACTCCCCATCGGGGAGCGTCGACTCGGGGATGAGCGGCGCCGTGCAGGCGGTCGTCGGCGTCACCACCACGTCGCAGGTGTGCATCACCTCGAGCAGCTCTCGCGTCATTCGCTGTCGGTGCCTCATCGCGTGCACGTAGTCGCGCGACGAGAAGTTGGCGCCAATGGCGAGGTTGGTGCGTGAGTCGAGCGCGAAGCGGGTCGAGTCCTTCCACACCTCGTCGTGCATCGCCTCGAGCATCTCGGTGAGGATGATGATCGAGTGGCTCCAGAGCACGAGGTTCAAGTCGGGCGGCGGCACCTCGACCACCGTGGCCCCTGCGTCGGTCAGCACCTTGAGCGCTTCGCGGCAGCGCATCACCACGTCGGGGTCGGCGTCGTCGAAGAACGCGTTGCAGATGCCGAGGCGAACGCCCGTGAGGTTGCCATTCTCGTAGTCGGTGAGGTGGAGCGGTGGCTGGGGCAGCGAGGCCGGGTCGTGCACGTCGGGGCCCGCGATGATGGCGTAGGCGGCGGCGACGTCGGAGACCGTCAACCCCAGGGGGCCGGCGTGGCCCACGTTCCAGCAGAGCGCAGGGATCCCCGCCTCGCTGACGCGGCCGAAGGTGGCCTTGAGGCCGACGACACCACAGAGCGCGGCGGGGATTCGAATCGAGCCGCCACCGTCGGCGCCGAGAGAAATGGGACACAGGCCCGCCGCGACGACGCCCGCCGAGCCTGACGACGAGCCGCCGGTGATGCGCGCGCGATCGAACGGGTTTCGCGGAGGCCCGTAGTGCGGGTTGAGGCCGACGGGGCTGATGCCGATCTCGTTCATGTTCGCCTTGCCGAGAATGAGCGCTCCGGCAGCCTTGAGGCGCGAGGCGATGGCCGAGTCGTGCGTCGCCACCTCGTCGCGGAACTTCGTGCCCAGCGTGGTGACGAAGCCCTCGAGGTCGATCTCGTCCTTGAGCACGACGGGAATGCCATCGAGCACGGACTTCGGCGTCCCTGCTCTCCACCGGGCCGTCGAGGCCTCGGCCTCGGCCAGCACCTGCTCGGGCTTGCGCGAGATGAAGAAGTTCATCGTCTCGTCGCCGCCCTCGAGCTTCAAGATGGCGTCGTGCAGCTTGCGCACGACGCGCACCGGGTCGGTCCCGCCGCTTTGATAGGCCGCCCGAAACGACGCGGCGGTCTCGAGCTTCGCGACGCTGGCCGGGGCAGGTGCCTCGAGTGCGCGCTTCGCGAGCGTGGGTCCATCAGCGCTTTCCCTGGGCGCAGGCCCGAGCGGGAGCGGCACCTGAATCGGCGAGGCCGAGCCGGCGCTGGTTTCGCGGAAACGGGCGATACCCGAATCGGTGATGAGCTTGTTGATGATGACCGGGCCGACCGCGCTCTCGAGGGCGCTGACGAAGGCCTTGAGGGCCACACCAGAGACGCGTGGGGCTTTGACGGAGTCTCGCGTGTATCGCATGCGGCGCACCGTAGCGTCGTGTTGCCGGGTCGCGACCCAGAATCGGTGTCACCCCTGACGCTCGGATCTCGAACACTCGGCGCCGCAGCGGGGCCGAGGAGGACGTGTTGGCCCAGCTTGCTGTTCCGCGCGCCGCAGTCGCCCTGACTCGCTTCAGGGGCTGGTGACGATTCCGTTCCCGTCCAGCAGCAGCAGATTGAAGCGAGGGCCGAAGTCCCAGACCGTCGGCGCGGTGTTGGTTCCGAAGGCCCACGTCATCGAGCCCGGGGTGAGCGGGCGCGAGACGATGCGCGAGCCGCCGATGCTCGTCGTGCCGAAGTAGAGCGTCCCCGACGCGTCGATACGGCCGTTGCAGACGGGTGGCACGTTCCCGATGGAGGACATCGTCGTGTAGTCGCCGACCTTCGTCGCCGTGCCGCTCAGGGTGAGCTGGTAGAGCGAGCAGGTCGGCATCGTCTGCACGGCGAGAAACCCCTGCGCGTTCGCGCGCGTCATCTTCGTGATCGGCGTGAACGGCGCCATCATGGCCGTCACGTTTCCAGTCGCGGAAACGAGCTGGAGGCCACCGCTTCCATTCACGAGCGCAGTTCCATTCGTGGCGAAGGCGATCACGTCGAGGCCAGCAAGCGCCGTGATGGCGCTCGAGCCCTCGAACCAGCCCCCGTCGGGACACTGCGCGACGACCGACCCGGTGTTCGGCCTCAGGACAAAGCGCGTGGGCGTGCCTGTGCAGCCAGGGGTCACGTCGAGATCGTTGTCGACCGTCGTCGGGTAGAGCCAACCGCCTGCGCCCAGGCCCATCGGGTCGGGCACCGCCGCCAGCACCCGGCTCGTCGTGGGGTGACGGTAGACGAAGCCTCCATCGGGCCGAAGGAACGCGACCGCGGGGTCGAGCCCGCAGGGGACTCCGACGGAGGCCGTCTGCCCTGAAGCGAGCGGCGCGTAGGCCCCCTCGCAGACGCCCATGGTCAGCGTGCCGAAAGCGACGAGGCCCGCAGGGTCGATCACGGGCGCTCGAACATTGATGGGGACCGAGCCACCAGCTGCGCCCCCAGCCGCGGAGCCACCTGCCGCGGAGCCGCCAGCCGCGGAGCCGCCAGCCGCGGAGCCGCCAGCCGCGGAGCCACCAGCCGCGGAGCCACCAGCTGCGGAGCCACCAGCTGCGGAGCCACCTGCTGCTGAGCCGCCTGCTGCTGAGCCGCCTGCTGCGGACCCACCCGCTGCGGACCCACCCGCCGAGCCACCGCCAGCGGCGCTGATCGTCACGCGCACCTCTGAGGAGATCGTCATCTCTTTGAAGAGCCAGTCTGCCGTGACCGCGACGCGCGCGGAGCACCTGGAGTCACTCGCGGTCACGCACGTAAATGGGGCCGAACCCTTCCCGGTCGCGTCGAGCATCACCGTCACCGGCGTCGCGAACGAGCCGACCGGCGACGACAGCCGCACGCTCCCGGTGCCTGGAACATCGGGGCGTGAGAACGCAAAGACGTCGATGCTGGTCATCGAACCTCGGCCGTCAATCGAACGCGGCGTCGCGGTCAGCTCGAGCAGCGGCTCGTCTGCGGGTTGGCATGAGAGGACCGTCACTGCGATCAACGCCCAGGCCGTGATGCGGATCATCCACATGACAGGGGACGATACACCTGCGCGGCCGCCGTCGGCGTGAGACAATCCGCCGGTGCGCGCCATCGAGGCTGAGCTGCTTGGCAGGGACGACCTCTCCCAGCGGGTGATCCTCGACCGCCTCTCGAACGCGCGGGAATCCGTCCTGATCGCGACCGCCAACGTCAAGGCGATGCTCGTCGAGCTCGACGGTGCGTTCCGGCCCGTCGCCGATCTCTACGCGCAGCTCGCCCGCAGCGGCGTCTCGGTCCGGCTGCTCCGCGCCGAACTGCCCTCACGCCTGTTTCGTGCGGCCTTCGAAGAGCACGAGAAACTCATTCGGGTCGTTGGGCGCGGTGGAGCGCGCATGGGCTTGCCGCGATGATCGACGCGCTCATCCTCGACCTCGGCAACGTGCTCGCGTTTCACGACAACGAGCGGCTCTTCGCCCAGATGGCCCTGGCCTTTGGCTCGTCACGGGAGGCCATGCGGGAGCGGCTCGACGGCGGCCTGTGGGACCGCGTGAACCGCGGCCTGCTGCCGGGCGACTCGCTGCGCCGCGAGTTGGTCGCTCGGCTCGGGCACGAATTGAGCGCCGAGGCCTGGTTCACTCTCTGGAACTGTCACTTCACGCTGTACGACGAGATGGTGCGCGAGGTGGAAGGGCTCGTCGGGCGGGTGCGCCTCGTCCTGCTCTCGAACACGCACGATCAGCACATCGAGTTCCTGCGACCGAAGCTGCCGCTGCTGCAACGCTTCGACGGGCTGGTGCTCTCGTACGAGGTGGGTCACGTGAAGCCCGAGCGGCAGATCTACGAGCGGGCCCTCGAGGTGGCCGCGGTCGAGCCAGGTCGCGCCGCGTTCTTCGACGATGTTCCCCGGTACGCGGAAGCGGCGACGAGCCTCGGGCTCCACGGCCGGGTCTTCACCACGGTCGCCGCGTTTCGAGAGCAGCTCCGGGCGCTGAGGCCCGAGCTGATCGGCGGTGGCTGATCAGCGCTTGTCGATCTCGCCCTCGACCGGCACGTCGACGATCTGCATGCGGTTCTCGAGCGTGCGCTCGAGCCAGACGACCTGGGCGCGCTCCTCGAGGCCATGGAGCAGCTTCACGCGTCGCCCGTCGCGCAGCATCGCGTTGAGCGTGTACCTCGTGGTCTTGCCGTTCCTGTTGTTCGAGACCACCGCTTCCCCGTAGAGCTGGGCGAGCTCTTCGCGTCGCCACGAACCAGAGCCGGTCCACGGGAGAGGGCCGTGCTGGACGGTGAGCACCCCGTGCTCCAGTGAGATGCGCGTCGAGTTGAGGAACCCACACAGCGTCGAATAGGCGAGGCCGATGCCGACGGCTGCGTGAAGCGTACCGAAGAGCGCCATCACGGGTTGGTGCCCCGCGAGCGCCATGCCGAGCCACATCACCACGACGCCGTTCCAGAACACTGCGACGAAGGCGAGGAAGACGTTCGCTGGCGAGAACCACCGCCAGCTGATCTCGAGCCGCCCCGACGCGTCGTTCACCTTGAACTTCTCGGGCAGCGGCAAGGCCGCAGGGGGTGGGCGCGTCAGCACGTCGAGGCGCGCCTCGGTCGCAGCATCGCGGGTGCGCAGGTCCAGCACCTCGTTGCACGCGTGGCAGCTGGCGAGGCCCAGCGTCCGGTCGATGTCCGAGGCCCGGAACGAGGCGCCACAGGTGGGGCAAGCGAGTGGGGTCACGCGGACGATGGTAGCCGTTTGGCGCGGCGCCGCTGCAAAAGGAACGACCCCGGCTCCGTGAGGGGCCAGGGCCGAGGCACCGCGTTCGACTCAGCTCACCTCAGCGCGTAGTCGATGGCGTAGTCACCCTTCGCCTTGGTCGGAGGGTCCCACCCGCGGTTCGTCAGGTTGTTGTCCCTGAGAATGCGCTGCACTTCGCCTCCGCGCGCAGCCGAGAGGTCCTGCTGTGCCTTCTTCACCATCGTCCAGACCTCCTGGGCGATGTCGAGGTCGTCGACGAGCGACGCGTGGCCGGTGACGGGCTGACCCACGTTGCTGCCCGAGAAGGGCTTGAAGTCGAGCGTCTTGAGCAGCTCGGGCGAGAGCGGAATCTCGCTCCTGGTGTCGGCTGCGTACTGCGCGACCTCGGTGAGGAAGGCGTTGAGCTCGGTCTCGCCGAGGCTGCCCTGCTGGCGGTACCAGGCCTCCACGGCGGCGCGATCGTTCGCGTCGAGCTGCGGGTTCTTCTTCGCGGCGAAGCCCGTCAGCACACGAATCGACTTCTCCTGATCGTCGAGCGGCCGGAGCGCACGGTTGAAGTCGAGCGGCGACCCCTTCGTGCGCGCGAAGGTGTTGAGCTCGTCGATGAAGGCCTGCTTGGCGGGGCCGGTCTTTGCGGCCTGCGTCGCGAACCACTTCTCGAAGCCCGCCGCGTCACCCGCCGTGAGCCCTGCGGTGCCCTTCGACAGGGCGTAGTCCATCATCAGGCCCGCGGCCGCGCCGTTGAGCGCGTACTGCGCTTTGCGAATGGCGCTCGTGTAGCCGGCCTCGGCCTCGAGCTCGATCTGGATGTCGTTCGAGATCATCGCGCCGGTCATCTTCGTGGCGTCGAGCGGGTTTCGGCTCGTCCGCTCCTGGAACGTGAGCGCTTGACCTGCCTTGGCGTCGTAGAACTCCGTGTAGTCCATCGAGCCGATGATGAAGTTCCACGACTGCGGGTTGATGTTGAGCGCAGCCTGCCGATAGTTGTTGAACCAGATGGCCTGGCCCCAGCCGCCGGCTCCTTCGACCATGCGGTGCAGCACCTCGGCGTGCGCGGCGACCAGGTTCTTGCGGATGTCGCCAGCCACCTTCGTCTTGTCGGTCGCGGCGTTGAGGGCCGGGCTGTTGCGCGAGAGGGCCGTGCCCAGCTCGGCGAGGAAGGCGTCCTTGTTCGGGCCTGCGAGCTGGGCGTCGAACTCCTTGATGAAGCCGCCGAAGGTCTGTTGCTTCGTCAGGTCTGCGCTGATCTTCACTGCAGACGAGAACGACGCCTCGGTCATGTCGCGGAGTTGGTTCGCGCCGACGCCGATCGACTGCAGCAGGTTCGTCTTGTCCCTGCCGTCGGGCATCGCGACGACCTTCTGCGCGTAGGCGACGTAGCTGGCGGCGTTGCCCGGCGTAACGCCCGAGCCCGCGGTGCGCTCGGCGTGCGCCATGAACCGGCTGACCGCCGCCTTGCTGCGCAGGAAGTCGCGCACGTCGTTGGCGCTCCCCGCGTCACGCACGGCGCGGTCGGTGTTGCCCCCGATGTTCCGCTGGAGCTGATCGACGCTCTCGGCGAAGCCGTCGTACTGCGAGCGAATCGCGTCGGCCACGACGCGCTGAAGCTTCGCGTCCTGCTTCGTGGTGATGCTCTGGCCCGGCCAGAGGCGATCGATGAGCGCCTTGTCGACGGTGATGGTGGGGTCGAGCTTCTTGAGGCCCTCGGCTGCCGCCGCGACGATGGCGCTGCGATCCTGCAGCTTGGTGGCGGTCGCGAGGAGCTGCGTCTTCGAGGGCTGGTTGTTGTTGGCGGCCCAGTCAGGCGCGGCGCTGATCAACTCGGCCAGCTCCTTGATGCGCGGCTCGCCAGCCTGCTGGAACGAGGTCTCCAGGGCGCGCTGATCGGTCTCGTCGAGGTGAAAGCGGCCGCGAATCTGGCGCGCGACGGCGCCGGCTTCGAGGGCCAACACACCCGTCTCACCACCGACGTTCTCGGTGATGCCCTTCTGCACGGCGACCCGGTACATGCTGGCCGCGGCGGGCGCGACGTTGTTGGCGCTATAGCTGCCCCAGCCGTCGCCGAGCTTCCCGGTCGCGGCGGAGTTCAGCAGCGTGTCGAAGATCTTCTGGTTCGCGCTGTCGGTGCGGCTGTCGATCTTCCGGGCGTGCTTGGTGCCGGTCGCGTCGATGGCCGTGCCTTCCTTCATGCCGATGAGCACGCGCGTGCCCTCGAACGGGTCGCGATCCGAGCCGTAGCGGATGCGCGCGCGGTACATCAGCTCAGCCTTCTGCAGGTCCTTGGTCAGCTTGCCCGTCGACAGGTCCTTCTTGGCCATGAAGGTGTCGAAGAAGAAGTCGCGGCCGACGGCGACGCGCGGCTGGCCGCTGTTCGGGTTGACCTCGTAGCTGCGGCTGTCGAGGGTGAACGAGACGTAGGGGTTCGCGCGACGCAGGGCGTGCGCGTCGCCTTCCCAGCTCATCTCTTCAAGCGGTACGGTGCCGACGGTGAGGCCCGCGACGGCCCTCGAGCGCTGCAGATCGTTGAGCGAGGTGCTCGCGAGCTTGACGGTCTCGGCAGTGGTGAGGCCGGTGATGACCCGCGTGTCCTCCACCTCTTCGCCGTCGCGGCCGTAGCTGATGGGCGCGTTCTTGAGCGTCTCGGCGCTCATGTGCGGAATGTTGGTGAGGTCGACGACCTTCGGCTCAATGATCTGCAGGGTCACGCCGTCGATGGCCAGCGAGGCCTCGGGCTTGAGCTTCGAGGCCTTGCCGAACTCGGTCGTCGTCGCCGCGTAGTTGAAGCGGTTGGCGTCATCCATGCCCAGCGCCTTCGAGAGGTTCGAGCCCTTCGAGAAGTCGAACTGGTCGCCGGCCTTCACCTTGCCGCCGTTGACCACGTCATCCATGGCCTGCATCAGGTCCGAGACGTAGGCCCGCAGCGGCTGGTTGGCTGAGGTCGCCTGGGCCTGCAGCTCCTTCATCGCGGCCTTGAGTGAGGCGGCGTCCTTGACGACCTTCGCGCCCGCCCCTTCGCCGACCCTCAGGCTGATGCCCTTCGTCTCGAGTTCCTTGCCGACGGCGTCGAACCACGCCGAACGATCGGGCTTCGAGAACAGGTCTGGGCGGAACTGGACTCCGCGCTTTACCGTGATGCTGGGCATGCGAACGACCCCCTGGGTGGCTCTTCGGGAAGAGGCGAGACAGCGACAGGCCTACCGTCTTGCCACGAGTCCCAGCCCGCGCAACCAGAACCGCAGTTCAGTGGTTTAGCCAATTCGCCACAGTAGCCGTCGGGCGCCCAACTTCGTAGGAGAAGGCATGGCTGCGACCCTGTGGGACTCCGTCGGCAACACGCCTCTGCTCAGGCTCGCGTCGCTTTCGAAGCGCACGGGCTGCGAGTTGTTCGGCAAAGCCGAGTTCATGAACCCGGGCGGCAGCATCAAGGACCGCGCGGCGAAGGGCATGATCCGCGAGGCCGAGCGCACGGGAGTCCTCGCTCCCGGCGCCACCATCGTCGAGGGCACGGCCGGCAACACCGGCATCGGGCTCGCGGTGCTGGGCATCGAGCGGGGCTACCGCGTGGTGGTGACGATGCCGGACAACCAGGCGCGCGAGAAGTACGACTACCTCGAGGCGATGGGCGTCGACGTGCGCAGGGTGCCGGTCGTGCCCTTCACGAACCCTGCCCACTTCTACCACCAGGCCCGAACGCTCTCGGAGCAACACGGTTGGTTCTGGGCGAACCAGTTCGAGAACCCGGCGAACGGCGACTTCCACTTCGAGACGACGGGCAAAGAAGTCTGGGAGCAGATGGAGGGCCGCGTCGACGTGCTCGTCTCATCGGTCGGTACGGGCGGCACCCTCGGTGGCGTCTCGCGCTACCTCAAGGAGAAGAACCCGAAGCTCGAGGTGGTGCTCCTCGACCCGCTCGGCTCAGGGCTCTACTGCTACGTCAAAGAGGGCAAGGTCGAGGGTTCGGGCGGCTCGATCACCGAGGGCATCGGCATCATGCGCCTGACCGATAACTTCAAGCAGGCCCGCGTCGACTCGGCCCTGCGCGTGACCGACCAGGAGATGATCGAGATGCTCTACCACCTGGCCCGCCACGACGCGTTGCTGGTCGGCACCAGCGCAGCGCTCAACGTTCGCGGCGCGTACGAGCTCGGCAGGAAGTACCGGGGCTCGGGCAAGCGCATCGTGACCTTCCTCTGCGATCACGGCAGCCGGTACACCTCGAAGGTCTTGAACCCCGAGTTCCTGGCCTCGAAGTCGCTGTCGGTGGCGCCGCTGCCGTGAGCGGGCATGAACGGCATGACAGCTCGCTTCCCTGACGGTCGCCTCTCAGGTTGTCGAGCCCAGGGAAGTTGAGCACACTCTCGTCCCCTCACCGTTCTGGAGAACACCATGTGCTTTGCGAGTCGTCTTTGGGCTGGCGCTGTCATCTCCTTCAGCATGGCTGCGTTCGCGGGGTCGCCGGCGACGAACCGTTCGATGAACAACGTGAAGAGCGCCATCGGTAGCGTTCAGCTCATGCCGAGCTGCTGACGGGGCCCATTCCCCGCGAGAAGAAGCAGGATGCCGAGAACCTGCTGCGTGACCTCGAGTACGCGCTCAGGCGCGGGGAAGGCGAGCGCTCGCGCGTTCCGGTGGCCGACAGGGAAGATCCAGAAGTGGTCGAGGTCACCAGAAAGCTCGCCGAGTTCGCCAGCATTCGAGACCAGCTCAAGGCCTCGCTCGCGGGCGGCGCCAGGGCCAGTGCCGCCGCGGACGGCCAGTTCCGGGCTTTCCGCGAAGAGACCAGGCGCTGGGCACGCGTGGTGGGGTCCTTCCGCGACGGGCCGCACGGCACCGTCACCGAGCTTCAGGCCGGCGTGGCTGAGTTGGCGAAGCTCGACGAGCTCTGCAAGTCGAAGTACCCGGGCATCGCCGACGATCAGTACCTCTCATTCCAGCTGGCCATCGAGCCGGGCACCTGGTGCAGTGTGGCCGCGCGCCGAGAGCAGATCTTCAAGACCGCAGTGAAGGAAGGGGTGGAAAAGGCCTGGAAGGGGGTGCTCGCTGAGGTCGACGAGGCGCGCGAGAAACTCGCGAAGAACGAAGGTCTCATCGCCGAAGACGGTCGGCCGTACC
The DNA here is from genome assembly GCA_040400045.1 of Myxococcaceae bacterium. Lineage (GTDB taxonomy): Bacteria > Myxococcota > Myxococcia > Myxococcales > Myxococcaceae > Xiheimicrobium. The sequence goes on along the minus strand of JBBAQZ010000011.1, from coordinate 167,107 downwards.
AGGCACTGCTCGACCGCACGAAGGCGAAGACCAACGTGGCCGGCAACCTCAAGCCGCTCCTCGCCGCGGCGGGCGAGACCTTCGACGAACAGAAGGCCTTCAAGGAGTTCGACGAGAAGCTCGACGCTTTTGCGGCAGAGATCGATCGCCTCGCGCCGACCTGGCCCTTCGATGCCAGCTTCCACGCGCCGCCGCTCGAGGCGGGCGCGAGTGCGTACTTCAAGCGCATCTTCAAGGGCCAGGTGCTCAAGACGGGGCTCCTCGCGCAGGCGGCCAGCATCGACAAGAATGCCCTCGGTATTCCCACCGAGCGCTACCGCACCGGCGCGATGCTCTCGAAGGGCAAGGGCAAGTGGTGCGAGTACCGCCAGTGGACGGCCCACGAGACCTATTCGGGCGGTGGTGGCTACGCCGCGCCGACCTACACCATGGGGGCGATGCGTCTGCAGAAGTGCCCTTGAGCGTGCGCCGCGGGATGAAGGCCTCGAGCCGGGAAACCGAGCCGTCTGGCTGCAGGGCGATGAGCCAGCGCGTGGAGCAGGATTCCCGGGGTGGCCGAGCGGCTGCCCCTGGGCTCCTGCGTCATCGGGTGGTGGAGCTCACAGGCTGTGACCTGCTGATGGGCCGAGCACGAACTCCTGCGCTGCCGTTCTAATTTTTCCGCTCGAGCAACTGGCCGATCTCCTCGACGAGGAGCTTCTCGTCCTTGTGCTCCTTGCGAAGCGACTCGAGCCGCTTCGGGTCGACGTGCTTCGTCTCGCGCATCTTCGCCACGTCGCGGTAGGCCTGCGCGGTCGCGCTCGAGAGCTCTTCTGCCTTGCGCTTGCGGGCCAGCGCCTCCGACGTCCCCGCCGTGAAGCTGTCGAGCTGCCCAAAGTGCTTGTCCCACGTGGCCGGGTCGGCCGGCCCACCAGCCACCGACGGAATCGACTGCGCGATCGCCACGTAGGCCCACGTCGGCACGGGCAGCGGCTTGCCGGCGTACCAGGCGGTGAAGTCGATGACCTCATGGCCCTCGACGACGAAGCCCGAGACCTCGACGCCCGAGCGCAGCGTGAAGCTGAAGTGCCCGCGCGCCGGGAGCTTCTCGGTGCCGATGAGGACCACGGCGTTGTTTCTTCTCGGGCCCTCGGTCACCACCCCGGCCTTCGAGAGCATCACGGGCCCGCCCAATTCGATGACGGTGGCGGTCAGGTTCGGCCCTGTCTCGCGGCCGAAGCGACGCACCTCGTTCACCTCGCCGCTGAGCTCGAGCAGGTCGCCGGTGGGCTTGCGGAGCACCAGGTGGTTGACCGTCTGGGAGCGCAGGGCCTCGTCGAGCCCGAAGTCGCCGCCGCGGCTCCACGCGAGCGTGTTGCGGAACTCGTCGAGCACGTCGTTGAGGTGGTTGAAGTCGCGCGCCACGAAGAGCTGCGGCTGCATGCGCGTGATGTCGTAGGCCGTCGTCGTGCACGCGAGCGAGAGCGGCACCTTGCGCACGGCGTCGGTCAGGCAGTGCTCTGCTTCGCCGATGCTCGAGAGCAGACCCGCGCCATACAGCTTGGGCTGCTCGAGCGCGCCGACCATCCCGTATTCGGCGGTCCACCAATACAGCCGGCTCGCGCGCGTCGACTCCGACACGTAGCGCACCGACGCGGCCGCCGCCTGGAGCCGATTCTCGGCATGCACCACGTCCTCTCGGGTCGAGAACGGGTCCTCCTTCACCACCGACACGTTGCGAATCGCTTCGAACATCGCCCGATCTTCGGCCGAGGCGATGGCCTTGAAACCGACCTCTCCGGCGGCTTTGAGGAACCGCGCGTACGCCGCGTCGGCGATGATCGGCGCGTGACCGGCCGACTCGTGCACGATGTCCGGCGCGGGGGTGTACGCGATGTGTTCGTGGCTGCGGATGTCGGCCGCGATGGCCAGGACGCCCCGGGCCTGCATCTCGGTGAAGACCGCCGGAGGAATGAAGCCGCGCACGCCCACGGCGCTCCACCCCATCGGCGCCAGCTTCTCGTTCATCGTCTCGAGACGGGGAATTCGCTCGAGGTCGATGCCGGTCGCGTCGAGGCCTTGCAGGTAGACGGAGTGCGCGCGACCGTCGAGGTGGGACCGCAGCCGGTTCAAGATGTGCCGCCACACGGCCTGGTCGCGTGGGGTGTACGCCGCGTACTCCTGGTCGACGACGTATCGCTGCAAGTGTGAGGGCAGGGCGGTCACGGGGCGTTCCATGGCGCGCCTTGTCGCTTCGAGGTGGGCCTGAACGCAAGGGCTTGCGCACCGGCACGGGCCCTGCGTTCGGCGCGTCGCGGCACGCTGACGCCCATCGGCTCCGCGAAGTCGCAGAGGAGCCCACACTGGCACACGGACTCGGCTAGCATCGGCGACCGTGGAGACTCCCGTTCCCGTGCGCCCCGTGTTCGTCGAGCCAGGTGGCGTGTTCCAGCTGCGAGTGCGCGACCTGCTGGACCTCGCCCGGGTGCCAATCGCCAGCGAGGTGACTCCGGCTGTCGACGTCGCGGTGTGTGACGTGACGACGGCCGATGGGCTCGAGCGGAAGCGGGCGCTGATGACGCGCGTGCCCCGCCTCGGCGTGCTGGTCATCGCGAGCGGCGACATCGCGCTCGAGAGCGCCGTGCTCGAGGTCGTCACGCCCGAGTCGTTGGAGTCCGAGCTCATTCCCCGGCTCAGCCGCCTGCGCGCCCGGCTCGTCAGCCAGCAAGACGCGGTCGCCCGGCAGCGCGATCTGAAAGTGCTCCTCGAGCTCACGGCCCGCTACGCCGAGGCCACCGACGTCGAAGAGCTGTTGCACGACGTGACGCGGAAGCTCGCCGAGGACTTCGACATCGATCGCGCCACCCTGGTGATGGTCGACGTCGAGAAGCAGCTCGGCACCATCGTCGCCGCCTCGGACGACGCCTCGCTCAAGGACTTGCGCGTCGAGCTGTCGAGGTACCCCGAGATTCGCGAAGCCGTACGCACCGGCAAGCCCGTCATCGTCGAAGACGCGCCGTCACACCCGCTCCTCGAGGACGTGAAGGAGTCGGTGAAGGCGCGCAACATTCGCAACATCGCGGCGTTCCCCCTCATCGTCAGCGGCAAGGTGCTCAGCGTGTTGCTGGTGCGGCGCTCGTCGGTGCGTGGCGCGTTCAACCCACGCGAGATCGACTTCCTCACCACCGTGGCGCACGCGACCGCCATCGCGTTCCGCAACATCCGCCAGCTCGACCGCGAGCGCGGCAAACGCGAACTCGAGAAGACCGCACGCCTGGCCGCCGAAGAGCGGGTGCACGAGCTCGGGCGGTACGCGTCGTACTTCGCGCACCTCTCCGACGGCGTCGCGATTCTCGATGCTCGCGCCTGCGTGCTCTCTCTCAACCCGGCCGGCCAGAAGCTGCTCGACCTCTCGGGCGCTGAATTCTTCGGGCGCCACGTCAACGCGCTCACCAACCCGACGGACGACGGGCTGCTCCTCGACGTCCTCCATTCCGTCTCGAAAGGGCAGGTTCGAACCGACGTCGACCTGCACGTCCTCACCGGCGCCGGGCGCCGCTTGACCCTCGCCATCTCAGCCGCTCCGTTGTCGGGTGATGCTGGAGAAGGGGTCGCCATCGTCACCATGCGCGACGTGACGCGGCAGCGGCAGATGGCCGATGAGCTGCGCCGCACCAAGGAGTACCTCGAGCGCCTCATCGACTCGAGCGTCGACGCCATCATCGCGGCTGACATGAAGGGCAACCTGACGCTCTTCAACAAGGCCGCCGAAGACGTCACCGGCTATCAGAGCGAAGCCGTCATCGGGAAGCTGCACGTCACGAAGCTCTACCCCGACGGGGTCGCGCGTGACGTCATGGCCCGGCTCCGCTCGGGCGAGCACGGCGGCCATGGTCGACTCGCGCAGTCGCGCTACGAGATCGTCAGCCACACCGGCGAGCGCATTCCGGTCAACATGACCGCCAGCATCATCATGGACGGCACCCACGAGGTCGGCACCGTCGGCCTCTTCACCGACCTGCGCGATCGGCTGAACCTCGAGCGCAAGCTGACCGACGTCGAAGCGCGCCTGCTCGAGAGTGAGAAGAACGCCGTCATCGTCGCGCTGGCGGGCACGACCGCGCACGAGCTCAACCAGCCGCTCACCTCGGTGACCGGCTACGCCGAGCTGCTCAAGCGCAAGCTCAAGGGCGACGACCCTTCCACCAGGTACGTCGACATCATCTACCGGGAAGCGGAGCGAATGGCTGAGATCGTCCGCAAGATTGGTAAGATCACGCGCTACGAGACCACGACGTACGTGGGCACCTCGCAGATCGTCGACCTCGACAAGGCGTCGTCGCATGAAGAGTGAGTCGTCTCAGCTCAGGCCGTTCGCAAACTCAGGGCCCGCCGCAGACGCCTTTCAGGCGTTCTTCGACATGGTCGATGCGCCGGCGGCCCTCTGTGATCTCTCGCTGACCATCCTCACCGCCAACGCCGCCTTCGAGGTGTTGGCCGGTCGCAAGGGCGTCCTCGGCCTCGCGCTCGGGGAGGCCCTGGGGGCTGACGCCGTCACTCGCCCCGACGAAGAACGACCGGTCGACCTCGACGTGGTGCTCCAGAGCGGGCAGCCCGTGACGCTGACCGTCAGTCGGCGGGGAGAGACGATCGCCGTCGTGGCGCGCCGGCTCTCGCCGATGCTCGACTCACTCGCGGCGGCCGGGCGTGCCCTCATCGAGCAGGCGCGAGTCGAGTCGCAGCTGCTGGAGATCGGCCGCAACGTCGCCGGCTCGACCGGCGAGGAAGAGCTGGTCGCCACCGTCGCCAGGGGCGTCAAAGGGCTCTTCCCGGGTCGCACCTTCGTGGTGCGCATCGTCGACCCGCGGACCTGCGCGTTGACGTCGCTGTACGCCGAGGGCCGCCTGCGTGACGGCCAACGTGACGTCTTTCATCTGCGGCGCTCGATGGTCGAGAAGACCCACCTCGAGACCGTTCACCTGCCGACGGACAAGGTGGTCGTCACCACGCAGGAACTGCCGCTCGTCTTCGCCGGCAGCGTGCGGGGCATCGCCGCTCCGCTCGTCGCCTCGGGTCAGCTCGTCGGGGCCATCAATGTCGAGTACCCGCCCGGGCTGACTGCCGACGTCCTCGCCGACGAGCGCGTGCTCATTCAGCTCGCCAACCAGGTGGCGGTCGCGGTGCGAAACGCCAAGCTCATCGACGAGCTGACCTTCGTGCGGAAGTACCTCGAGGAGCTGATCGAGAATGGCAACGCCCTCATCGTGGTGACCAACCGTGAGGGGAAGGTCGTGGTCTTCAACCGCGCACTGACGCAGCTGACGGGGTGGACCAAGGCCGAGGTGCTCGGGCGTGACTTCTCCGAGCTGGTCGGTCCCAAGATGAAGTTGAACATGGTGCGCGTCTTCACCGACGCCCTCGTGGGCCAGTCACAGTCGGCGTTCGAGACTGCGCTCGTCACCAAAGACGGCCGCGAGGCCCGGGTGACGCTCGCCTCGAGCGCGGTCGTCAGCCAGGCGGGCGACATCGAAGGGGTCATCGCCATCGGCCAGGACCTCTCGCGCATGCGCGAACTCGAGAAGCGCGTGGTGCAGGCCGAGAAGCTGGCGTCGCTCGGGCAGCTCGCCGCGTCGGTGGTGCACGAGATCAACAACCCGATGACGGCCGTGGCGACCTACGCCGACGCGCTGTTGAGCCGCGCCTCGACCTCGCTGACCGCTGACCCGAACGACGTGAGCAAGTACCGAAAGATCGTCGAGAACACCGACCGGGTGCTGCGCTTCACGCGCGACCTCGTCAGCTACGCGCGCCCTGCCCAGGACACGCCCGAAGAGGTCGACGTCAACCAGACGGTCGATCGCGCCATCGGCTTCTGCGAGCACGTGCTCCAGAAGCACGGGGTGAGCCTCGAGCGGCAGTTCGGCGAGGTGCCCCGCATCCTGGCCGTGCGGCAGAACCTCGTGCAGGTGTTCATCAACCTCATCACCAACGCCTGTCACGCCACGCCCAGCGGAGGTCGAATCACCGTCGGCACGCGCGTTCAGGACTCCCAGTTGCTGGTCGAGGTTCGTGACACCGGTGCAGGCATGCCCGCGGACGTGGCGAGCAGGGTCTTCGAGCCGTTCTTCACGACCAAACCCGATGGCAAGGGGACCGGCCTGGGCCTCTCGATCGTCCAGGGCATCGTCGAGAACCACGGTGGCCGCATCGTCGTCGAGAGCACGCCGGGTCAGGGCTCGGTGTTCAGTATCGCGCTGCCCATGGCGCGGGCCGGGTCGAACGACGGCGGTGCGGGCACGTGAAGCTCCCACAGCCTCTCGTCTTGGTCGCTGACGTTTCCTTCCGGGGCCGTTAGAAGGCAGTCCATGCGCGCAGCTCGAGTGGCGGTGTCCGTGTCAGTGGTGCTCATGGTGGGTCTGGGTGAATCGTGCGCTCTGCGGCCCCGGTATCGGGACTTCGTGAGCGCGAGGACCGAGGTGAAGTCGGTGCAGCTGCTCGTCACCGACGGCGCGGGCGCACCCGTGCCGAACGTGAAGGTCGAGCTGTCGGAGCTCAAGAATCGCATCGCGATGACCAGCGCTGCTGACGGTACGTTCTCGTTGCCAGTCGAGAAGAAGTACCTCGACGAGAACCCGGTGCTGGTGCTGCTCCTCCCGCAGGGCATGTCGACGTACTCGCTCGCCCTCGCGCCACCGCCGCTGCCTCCGGCGTCGCCACCGATGCCCGTGCCCTCGTTGTCTCCTGAGACGACGCCCGTCGTGACGCCTGCGCCGACCGCCGCGCCCCAGACCGGGACCTCGCCATGAGGACCCTCGCTCGTTCGCTGGTGATGGCCGCCGTCCTCGGAGCTGCGCCCGCGCTCGCGCAGAGCGACGTCTTCCACGGGTGGGCGAAGGATGGCTCGTGGCTCGCCTTCTCACGCCCCGGTCGAAATGACGTCGTCGAGCTGTACTTCTGCAGGACGACCGAGGCCGCCCCGAAGTGGCCCGCGATGCTCAACGAGCAGGACTCGATGACGGAAGCCGGCCTCGAGTGCGTTCGGTTCCTCGACCAGAACAAGGCGCCGTACCAGTGGCAGAAGCTGGTCTCGACAGGAGAGCCCGCCACCGCTCGCAACGGGCTGTCCCTCGCCGCCGAGCTCGTGACGGACGGTGAGTCTCCGGGGTTCGTCGTCGAAGGCGGAGGCAAGGCGCAGACGTGCCCCGCCTCGGGCCTTCGAGAGGCCTCGAAGCTGCAGAAGGCCTTCTGGCACCCGTCGGCGAAGTTCGTGGCGGTCGTCATCGACGGCACGCTTCACCATTGCGCGCTCACCGTGAAGGCCGGCAAGGCGCCACCGACCCCGAAGAAGAAGTAGCGCGCTCGACGCGGGCTCCGCGCCCCACTCGCCGCACCTCACGCCTCCCCCTCGAGGAACTCGGGCGGCACCTCGCGGGCCCCTTGCGCGCCGTCGTGGCATTGGTTTAGTGGTTAAACCAATGCCGCTCACCACCCAGCTCCCCCGAGTACCCCGGCCGGTCGACGCCGTGCTCTCCCGACTTCGCACCGCCGTCGTGGACGGCCACTATCCCGCGGGCGAACACCTGCCGCCCGAGCGGCAGCTCGCCGCGACACTGGGGGTGAGCCGGCTCACCCTGCGCGCGGCGGTCGCGAAGCTCGAGTCCGAAGGGTTGGTCCGAGCGCGGCAGGGCGACGGGGTTCGGGTGCTCGACGTGATGGAAAACGCCGGCCTCGGCGTGCTCTCGCACCTCGACATCGTCGAGCGCCCCGACCTGCTGCGGTCGTTCCTCGAGCTGCGACGCGCGGCGGCCGTCGAGGCCGTCGCCCAGGCCTGTGAGCGGGCGACCGCGCGCGACGTCGCCGAGCTCGAGCGGCTGGCTGCTCAACAGACGACCGAGACCGATGGGGCCCGCTACATCGAACGAGACGTGGTGTTCGCGCGAACGGTGCTTCGTGCGGCCCAGGCGTTCGCGACCCTCCTCCTCTTCAACACCCTCATTCCCATCTCGGCCGCGCACCCCGAGTTCTCGGAGGCCCTGGTGGAAGACCGCGAGCGCTCACTCGCCGGGTACACCGTCACCATCGCGCTCATTCAGGGCCGGGATGCCGAGGTGGCGCGCACGGTGCTGCGCCGGGCGCTCGAGCTCGCCGACGGCGAAGTCCTCAAGGCCATCGCGCGCCGCCGCCGCGCGACGAAGCGGGGCTCGCGATGACCGGCGTCCAGGCTGACCGCGCTCGGCTACGGACGGCGTCACGGCGCGAGCTTCGTCGGCTCATCGCCGAGGGGCATCGGGTCGAGCCGGCCGCCCTCGCAGGCTGGGCCTATCGCGGCACCGTGCTGGGCATGCCACGGCTCATCGAGCGCGCCACCTGGCAGACGTTTCAGAAGACCTTCTACCGGCAGCCCGAGACGGGTCGCCTCGTCGGGTGGAACGTGCGCCTGCACCAGGATGGGCCCGGGGCCAGCCGGCCGCTCACGTCGAGCGGTGTTCCCGTCACCACCTGGCCCTACGAGGTGATCGAGCCGGCAGGAACGCACGTTCCTCCCGGGTTCGATCGCGGGCTGCTCATCGACTACGGGCCCTTCGCCGGCGTGGTGGACTCGATGCGCGTGGTGAAGGACCCGCTCGTCGCGCTCGAGCCCGGCAACGCCGACACGCTGCTGGGGGTGAGCTTCATCAGCCTCGGCGGCAGGTGCGTCGAGACGCCGACGTATTTCATGCTGGAGCGAGAACACCCCGTGACGTTCGTGCCGCCACCGTTCAGCGCACGACCGCTGTTGCTCTCTTTCGAGCGCACGTGGGCGAACGCATTGTTCGACGCGGTGCTGGGGACGCCGGTGAGCGACCGCGAACGCTTCTGGGAGCTGCTCTCGCAGCGGGGCCCGCCCACGCTCGGCCCTGGCTTGCGGCTGGCGGTGCACACGCTCACCTTTCTCCCCGTGACGATGCGTGGCTTCGGGCGGCCGTTCTTCGCGCTCGATGCACGGACTCGTCAGGACTGCATCGAGGTGATGGCGACGCATTCACGGCTGGTCGTGCGCCAGGTGGTCTCGACCCTGAAGGTGCTGGCGTGCTTCGCACTCCTCGAGGCGCCGGGGATGCGGGAGCGCCTTGGAGGCGCACCGAGTCAGGAAGGAGCCGCGCGATGACCGCCCTGGTCGGGTTCGATGGGCGTGTCCTGCGGGCGCCTCTGGCGCTGCACGCCGACGTGGTGGTCGTGGGGAGTGGACCCGCTGGCGCCACCGCCGCCCGAGCGATGGCGCGCAAAGGCCTCCGCGTCGTCGTCGTCGAAGAGGGTCACGAAGCGACGCCGGCCGACTTCCCCGAGAGCGGGTTCGAGGCCATGGCGCGCTGGTATCGCGACCTCGGCATGACGGTCGCGCTCGGGCCCGCCGTCATTCCGTATCTCCAGGGGCGGGCCGTGGGCGGAACCTCGCTGATCAACGGCGCCATCTGCTGGAGGCTCCCGCGCGACGTGCACGAGGGCTGGGTTCGTGCCGACCAACGCCTTGGCGAAGCGCTCCCGTTCGAGGCCTTCACCGCTGCCGAGGCGATGGTGGACGAGCGGCTGGGCGTCGCGCCGACGGACCCGGCGGTCGCGGGCGAGAAGAACCTGCTCCTGGCGAAGGGGGCGGCTGCGCTCGGGCTGGAGCATCGACCCATTCGTCGCAACGCCATCGGGTGCCGCGGCTCAGGTCGCTGCCTCCAGGGCTGCCCCAACGGCGCCAAGACGACGGCAGACCGCACGTTCCTGCTCGACGCGGCGACGGCCGGGGCGCGCGTGGTCTCAGGCGTGAAGGTGCGGCGGCTCGTACTCGAGAAGGGGCGGGCGGTCGGCATCGAAGGCGTGGCGACGTCGGGTCATCGCGTCGACGTCAGCGTGCGCCATGCCGTCGTGCTCGCCGCGAGCGCCATTCAGACGCCGGTGCTGCTGCGAGAGAGCGGGCTGACCCGCGGCCCGGTCGGCGACAACCTGATGGCGCACCCCGGCGTCTCGGTGACGGGCCGTTTCGCGCAGGTCGTGAACAACCACCTCGGCGCCACCCAGGGCCACGAGGTGATTGGGCTGCGACGAGAAGGCATCAAGATCGAGGCGCTGGGGTTCGACCTCTCGATCCTCGCCAGCAGGCTGCCCGGCACGGGCAGGCGCTTCGCCCATTCGCTCGAGGGGGTGGCTCGCCACGCGGCGTGGGGCGCTGCGATTCGCGCGCAGGCGCGAGGCTCGGTGCGCAGCCTCGGGGGCGTGCCCGTCGTACGCTACGCGCTGAGCGCGGACGATCTCCTCATCGCTCGTCGCGGCGTCCGCGTGCTCTCGGAGTTGTTCTTCGCGGCGGGCGCGGTGGCGGTCGCGCCGGGCGTGAGCGGTGTCGCCCCGGAGCTGAGCTCGATGGCCCAGGCTCACGCGCTCGAGTCCCTCGCGCCGCTCGAGGCTGGCGCGTATTCGATGTCGATGACGCACCTGTTCGGCACGGCGCGCATGGGCAGCGACGCTGCGACGAGCGTGGTGCGCCCCGACTTTCGCCACCACGACGTCGACGGTCTCTACGTCGCCGACTCGAGCGTCTTCCCCACCAACACCGGGGTGAATCCGATGGTCAGCATCATGGCGATGGCCCACCTCTGCGGCGAGCGGGTGGTCGCGCGCTGACGGTCTCCCGAGCTGCGGCCGCCGCCCCGACGGAGCGATGCTCCCGCCGCTCGCTCAGCGCGACGGTGAGGCGGCCCTCCTGCTGCGACCAGGACGCTGGGTGAGCTCGATGGCGCCGAGACGCCGCCCGCGCCGCGATGGCTCAGGGTGACGCGCTCTCGCGACGACATCGGTCAGCATTCCCATCGGCCCTGTTTCCTCGGCTCTCCAGAGTCACGCCTGCGGAGACCTCGTCCACCAAGAACGAGAGTGCTGGCGTTTCGAGCACGGTGCTCCCCAGCCCGGAACTCGAGTTCTTCCAAGTCCTTCGGTCGAGCGCTGCGAGTGGGTCCGTCGTCGTCGCACCTCGACCCGGAGTTGAGGCCACGCGCGCGCGCTCACTGCCGGCTCTGCGGCCGTCACCACCGACAGCAGGAACGTCAGTCTCGCAGCCACGGGAGCCTGAGCGTCCCGTCGGTTCAGATGACGAAGTCGACGTCATCGAACATCGTCATGGTGCTGCCGCGCGGCCGCACGTCGTTCTTCCGCGTCACCACCGAGTTCGAGGGCACCGAGGCGGTGACGAACGCATTGCCCGCGATGATGGAGTGATGGCCGACGTTCGTTTGTCCACCGAGGATGGTGGCGCCCGCGTAGATGACGACTTCGTCCCCGATGGTCGGGTGCCGCTTCGCGTCGGCCAGCCCCTTCTCGACCGTGAGCGCGCCGAGCGTGACGCCCTGGTACAGCTTTACGCCGTCGCCGATGTGCGTCGTCTCACCGATGACGATGCCCGTGCCGTGGTCGATGCAGAAACGACGCCCGATGGTGGCGCCCGGGTGAATGTCGATGCCCGTCTTCTCGTGCGCGACCTCGGTCAGCAGGCGCGGGAGCAACGGCGTGCCAAGCCGGTGGAGCAGGTTCGCGATGCGGAAGACCGCGATGGCGAAGAAGCCGGGGTAGGTCAGCAGGACCTCGTCGACGCTTTTCGCAGCGGGATCACCCTCGAAGATCGCCTGCGCGTCGTCGGACAGCCGGCGGTGCACCTCGGCCAGCGAGCCGAAGAAGCGCTCGACCAATCGCTCGGGCATGGCCTCGTGAAGCGTGGCGATGCTGCGCTCGAGGCGCCTGAGCGACTCCTCGAGCTGGATCAGATCTTCGCGGACCCCTTCTTCGCTGCACACCACGGTGGGCGCGAAGTGGGGGAACAACACGCCGAGGGCCTGCTGCACGAACTGCTGCGCGAGGGGCCTCAGCTGTGACGGCACGTGGTGTTTGCGCCGCTCCTCGATGAGCTGGTCGATGAGCGCTTGAGGCAGGCTCGGGCTCGTGGCGTCGTTCGACATGGCCTTCCTCGTAGCGGCAACGCGCGGCCAATGCCACGCGCGCGCGTCAGTTCATCCGCTGTTCGAGGTGGTGCACGGCGTCACGTGATGTCGCGCGGGCTCGCAGCCCCACGGCCCGCGTGTGCGCTTCGAGCGCCAGCTCCTCGTTTCCCCGGAGTTCGCGAATGACGCCCGGGTCGTACCAGGCGGCCGCGTGGTCGGGGTTCGTCGCGGCCAGGAGCGTCGAGTGGAGCAGAAACCGGGTCACCGGAAATCCCGCTCCAGGCTGACGGCGATACGCGTCGTGCCCGACTGGCAGATGGCGACCGTGGTGTGCGGCTGCGAGCCGGCGCGCTCGACGACCACCTGAACCGCCTCACCTTCGGCGCACGTCCAGTCCGACGACCAGGGCGTCGTGCCCACGCTCTTGCCGCCGACCGAGACGCGCGCGCCGGTGGGCGTGGAGTCGACCAGGAGCAGGTGGCCGGGCCCGGGCGTGAAGGTCGTGCCCTCGGTGCCAGCGGAAGGGACGATGACGAGGTCGGGCCTCGGCGTCGACTTCGCGAGCCGGGTGTTCACCACCGAGATGGCGACCGAGGCCGACGCCGCGAAGAGAAGCAGCGCGGCGGCCAGGCGGAGCATCGCCCGTGGGGCCATTGGCGCGCTCATCCCGCCACCCGGAAGGCTTCCTCGAGCGTGGTGACACCCTCGGCCGCTCGCGCGACCGCGGCCTTCAGCAACGGGACGGTGCCGTTCTTCACGGCGAGCGCCATCAGCATCTGGGTGTTGGGCGTGGCGCTGAGCGCTTCCCGCAACGCCATCGACATCTCCAGGACTTCGAAGACGGCGACCCGACCGATGTAACCGGCGCCGCCGCACTGCTCGCACCCCCTGGCCGTGAAGAAGTCGCGGCCGGTGACCCCGGCGGCGAGGAGCCGCTTCGATTCCTCGGCGGTTGGCGTGTGTGAGGCACGGCAGTGGGGGCAGAGCTTGCGCACCAGGCGCTGCGAGATGGCGGCGAGCGAGACCGACGCAAGAATGGCGGGCTCGACGCCCATCTCGAGGAGCCGGTTGAAGACGCCCGCGGCCGAGTCGGCGTGCACGGTGGTGAGGATGAGGTGGCCCGTGAGGCCGGCCTGCACCGCGATGCCTGCAGTCTCGGCGTCGCGGATCTCTCCCACCACGATGATGTTCGGGTCCTGGCGAAGAATCGCGCGAAGGCCCGAGGCGAAGTCGAGACCCGTGGTGCGGTTCACCTGCGTCTGTGCGGCGTGCGGCAGCGTCAGCTCGATGGGGTCTTCGATGGAGGCGATCTGCGCGTTGCCCCCGCGAACGGCGCGAAGGTGCTGCAGCGCACCGTAGATGCTCGTCGTCTTGCCGCTGCCGGTCGGCCCGGTGAAGAAGAGCAGGCCCTGCGGTTTCTGGAGCAGCCGCTCGAGCAGCGCGTGCTCGGTGTGGGTCAGCCCGAGATCGTCGAGCGTTGGCACCTTGCGGCCAAGGCCCGTGAGCCGCAGCACCGCCTTTTCCCCATGCTGCGTCGGGAGCAGCGACAGGCGAACGTCGACCTGCCCCTCGCTCATCACGTGGGAAAAGCCACCGTCCTGGGGCGCGGCGCTCTTGTAGTGCACGAGCTTGGCGACGACCTTGAGCCGGTTGGTGAGCGACTGCATCGTCACGTGACTGATCTCGATCACACGCTCGAGCTGCCCATCGATGCGGAAGGTGACCTGGCCGCCTTCAACAGAGGGCTGCACGTGCACGTCGCTCGCGCCGCAGCGGGCCGCGCCTTCGAGGAGCACGTCGAGCACCTGCTCTCCCGAGGTCGTCGGGGTCACGGCACGCGTGACGGCCTCGCGGGTCAACGCGAGCTTCATGGGCGTCGTCACGTTCGCGGGCAGCGGTGGGAGCCTCGGTGAAACGGCCGCGCTCATCGGTCGGGAGCCGGGCGTCGCCGTGCTGACCACCACGAGGAAGGCGGCGAGCACCAGCGCGACGAGGACCAGGGGGTGGGTCGCGGCGGTGGTGACGGTCGTGATGGCTGCGTCGGGCGTCGGAGGCGGGCCCGCGCCGCCGACGTCGGGCAGCACCAGGGCCATCACGATGACGCCGATGGCCAGCAGCGAGAGGGCGAGCAGGGCCCGAGAGAGCGTCTCCACGCCGTCCATCGTGCCACCAGTTCGGCTCGGTTGAGCGCGATTTGCGCGAGCGCGGCGCCCTCGTGCAGCCGGTCCAGCACGTGCTACGAGGCGCCCGAATGATCGCCAGGGCTGCACTCCTCGGTTGCTGGGCCGCGCTCGCAGCCGGGTGTTTCCCCTGCCCACAGCAGCGACCGCTCTCGAGCCCTGACGGCGGGACCCTCGTCTGCGTGCGCCCGACGGATTGCCCGGTCGAAGCTGGCACGCTGACGTGCACCATGACGCAAGATCGGCTCTACGAGTGCATCGGCTGCGAGCGTGGGCAGTGCGTGCGGTGGGTGCCAGGGGCCTGCCAGTGAAGCCGTGCCTCTTCGTGCTCGCGATGGTGTGCCTCGTCGGCTGTAAACGCGGTGACGCCGCCACGCACCTCGAGGCCGCGCGCGCAGCCCTCTACGCGCAGAAGGCCGAGGTGGCGCTCAGCGAATACAAGCTGGCCCTCGACGCCCTCGAACGGAACACCGGGCCCGAGGTGGCGCTCTATCGCGCGCGAGCCCTGCGCGGCGCCGCCGACGTCTACGCGTTTCAGCTGCACGATCCGCGGCGCGCCGTGGAGGTCTACCGGGAGTTGATCGCCACCTGTCCCGAGGCGCCCGAGACGATGGAGGGCAGGCTCCACCTGGCCAACCTGCTCCGGCACGAGTTCCGCGACATTCGCGCGGCCATCGCAGAGCTGACGGCAGCGCTCGCGCGCAACCCGCCGCAGTCCGCTGAGCTCGCGTACACCGTCGCGACGCTCTACTTCGAGCTGCGCGACTATCAGCAGGTCACCATCGAGGCCGACGTGGTGGTGCGTCGCTATGAAGCAAGTGTGTGGGTCGACGACGCGCTCTATTTGAAGGGCCAGGCGTTCTCGATGATGGACGGCCGCAACGCCGAAGCGCAGCGCGCATACCTCGAGTTGATCGACCGCTTCCCCGACTCGCCGCTGAAAGCACACGCGCTGGTCGAGCTCGGCCGGCTCCAGGTCGACCTCGGCGAGAACGAGCGCGCCATCGAGTTCTGGGTCGAGGCCCTCAAGATGCACCCTGACCCGAAGGTGGTGCAGGTGGCGATCGCACGCGTGCGCTCCCATCTGCGCGCCACCACCCCCGATGGCGTCGGCGACCCGATGAAGGCCTTCGATTGGGGAGTGCCCGGCGCCGCGGTGGGAGAAGGTGGCAAGCCCCTGGTGCTGCCCAAGACGTCGGCCGAAGCGGTCGGCGCCTCGAAGGAAGAGGCCGCGCGGGAAGAGAGACAGGGTGACAGCACCGCACCCTCCCAGAAAGGTCCGACCCCGCCCCGGGGAGAGAGCAGCCTGTGACGACGCACCGCGCGTGGACGTTCGAGCGTTTCGGCCCGTACCGCGAGGTGCTCCAGTTGAAGGACCGGCCCGCCCTGGAAGGCCCCGGCGCGTCGGAGTGTCTGGTGCGCGTTCAGGCGCTCGCGCTCAACTTCCCCGACCTGCTGCTCGTCTCGGGCAAGTACCAGGTCAAGCCGGAGTTGCCGGCAGTGCCTGGCATGGAGGCGATGGGCACCGTCGAGCGCGCTGGCGAGGGCAGCCGTTTCCAGGTCGGTCAACGCGTGTGCATCAGCGGCGTCTTTGGTGCGTTCACCGAGCTCGGGGCATTCCCTGATGCCCTGCTGCTGCCCGTGCCCGACGGCATGTCGAACGCGCAGGCCGCGGCGTTTCACGTCACCTACCAGACCTCGCTCTTCGGGCTCGACCATCGGGCGCACCTCGCGCCGAGAGAGACGCTCCTCGTCCACGGCGCCGCGGGCGGTGTCGGCACGGCGGCGGTTCAGCTGGGCAAGGTGCTGGGCGCGCGCGTCATCGCCACGGCTGGAGGCTCCGCCAAGTGCGCGGTCGCGAAGGCCTGCGGCGCCGACGAGGTCATCGACACCCGCACCGAAGACTTCGTGGAGCGCGTGAAGGCCCTCACTCAGGGCAGCGGCGCCGACGTCATCTTCGATCCCATCGGGGGTGAGACGTTCGACAAGTCGACGAAGGTGCTCGCGTTCGAGGGCCGCCTGCTTGTCATCGGCTTCGCGAGCGGCACCATTCCCACCATCGCGGTGAACCGGCTGCTGCTCAAGACGGCGGCCGTCGTGGGGCTGCAGTGGGGCATGTACAAGTTCGTCGCGCCCGAGAAGGTGCTGGCCGCGCACGAGCGGTTGAGCGCGATGTTCAAGGCCGGGCAGATTTCACCTGTCATCGACCCGAAGCGCTTCACCTTCGCGCAGCTCCCCGACGCCCTGGCTCACCTCGAGTCGCGTGAGGCCGTCGGCAAGGTCATCGTCGACGTCGACTGACGACTGCTGGCCCACCCACGAAGGGGTCGTCGTTCCATGTGGGTGGTGTCGGTGCAGGTGCGCTGCAGGAAGTGAGTTGAGCGCCACCGTCGAGTGCCGCACAATGTTGCTCGCCTGACCACGACGCACCCGGAAGTGACGAAGGCTTCCGCGAGTCCGTGAACACCAGAAGGGGCCGGCAGGCGAAGCAGCGAAGAAGGGAAATCGGGCTGCCGGGGAAACTCGGTGGCCCGATGTCTTTCTCAGGCCTCAGACGCTCCAGCCCTCTTCGAGTTGGCGTGTCTCGACGCGCGCTTCGTCGCCGCGGTCACCGCGAGGCCGGCGTCGCGAGTGCCTGCATCACCTTCATGCGCCGCTGGAACGCCGCGAGGCCCTGCTCGTACTCGGCCTTGCTGGTCAGCGAGGTGGCCTTCTCGTAGTTGGACCGCGCCGCGGTGAACTCGCCCAGCGCTTCGAGCACCACGCCCAGGTTGAAGTACGCGCCGGCAGTCTTCGGGTTGTTGGCGATCATCTCTTCGAAGGTGCGGCGAGCGTCGACGAGCCGACCCTCGACGGCCTGCTTGATGCCGAGCTTGAAGGGCGCGCCGTCGTCGAACACCAGCGCCTCGGTCGTCGTCGGGTGGAAGAGCTCGCTCGAGACTTCTCCGGCGATCTCGCTCACCAGGCGCTCCGCAACCGTCTGCGGCAGCTCGCCTCCAACGGGGGCGGCGCGGGTGCGGTCACGTCGTGGCTTCAGCGGTCGTGTATCGGCGGCGACGACGTCGGTCTCGACCGCCACCATCAGGGTCGGCACGATCACGTTGCCCGAGGGCACCGCCGCCACCCGCACGTCCCGCTCGTAGAGGCGAACGAACGCATCGACGGGCTCGCAGCTGCGGTCTGAGCACATCTTCACCAGCACGAAGTGGCCGTCTCCAGCGAGGTCATGCAGCACGCGTTCGCGCATCACCACGCCCAGCCGCGTGTCGTGCGTCAACACGGCGATGGTCTTGACCGGCCCGAGGCTGACCGGAGCCGGCGAGGCGACCCTCACCGCGAGCCGGGGCGCGCAGGAGAACGTGAAGAGCGCGCAGAGGAGAGCGGACCGCATCGGGATCGACAGGTTACTCCCCGCAGAGGGGTTTGCTACGACGCCGCTCCATGCCCTCTCCCCGCTACGTCCTCGCCGTCGACCAGGGAACCACCAGCACCCGCGCCGTGCTCCTCGACGCGAAGTTGAACGTACGAGGCATCGGCCAGCAGGAGTTCACCCAGCACTTCCCGAAGGCCGGCCTCGTGGAGCATGATCTGAAGGAGATCTGGGACACCACCGAGCGCTGCATCGCGCGCGCGCTGAAGCAGGCGAAGGCGAAGGGCACCGAGATCGCCGCCATCGGCATCACCAACCAGCGCGAGACGACCGGCCTGTGGACGACGGCGGGCAAGCCGCTCCACCGCGCCATCGTCTGGCAGGACCGCCGCACCAGCGAGCTGTGTCAGGAGCTCAAGGCGAGGGGCGAAGAGGCGCGGGTCAAGCAGACGACGGGCCTGGTGCTCGACCCGTACTTCTCTGGCACCAAGCTCAAGTGGCTGCTCGACCACGTGAAAGACGCGCGGCTGATGGCCGAGCGCGGTGAGCTCAAGTTCGGCACCATCGACACCTGGCTCGTCTTCAAGATGACCGGCGGCACCGTGCACGTCACCGACGCGTCGAATGCGTCACGCACGCTGCTGATGAACCTCGAGACGCTGGCGTGGGACGACGCGATGCTCTCGCTCTTCGACGTGCCCCGCTCGGTGTTGCCGCGCATCGCTGGGTCGGCCGAACTCTACGGAGTCACCCGCGGCATGAAGTCGTTGCCCGACGGCGTTCCGGTCAGCGGCATCGCGGGCGATCAGCAGGCGGCGCTCTTCGGCCAGGCCTGCTTCGACCCCGGAGAAGCGAAGTGCACGTACGGCACGGGCGCCTTCCTGTTGATGAACGTGGGCACCGCTCCCGTGCAGTCGAAGGCCGGGCTGCTCTCGACCGTCGCGTGGAAGCTCGGAGACACCACCACCTACGCGCTCGAAGGCAGCTCCTTCATCGCGGGCGCGGCCGTGCAGTGGCTGCGTGATGGGCTGGGCCTCATCAAGAAGGCGAGCGAGGTCGAAGCGCTGGCGAAGACCGTGAAGTCCTCGGGCGCCGTCGTCTTCGTGCCAGCGCTGGCAGGCCTCGGCGCACCGCACTGGAGACCCGACGCGCGAGGACTCTTCGCGGGCATCGATCGCAGCACCACCAGGGGACACCTCGCGCGCGCCGTGCTCGAGGGCATCGCGCTGCAGATTCAGGACCTCGCCGAGGCGATGAAGCTCGACTCGGGTCGCGCGATTCCGGCGTTCAAGGTCGACGGTGGCGCGGCGAGGAACGATCTCCTCATGCAGTTCGAGGCCGACGTGCTCGGCACCAACGTGGTTCGTCCGAAGAACGTCGAGACCACCGCCCTCGGCGCTGCGTTCCTCGGCGGCCTGGGGGTCGGCTTCTGGAAGTCTCCCGACGACATCCGCAAGGCGTGGAAGGCCGACAAGGTCTTCAAGCCGAAGATGTCGGCCGAGGAGCGCGCGCAGCACCTCGGAAAATGGCGTGACGCGGTGAAGCGCGCATGAGGTGGTTGCTGGTGACGTTGCTGGGGGCGGCGGGGTGCGCGCGCTGCTCGAGCGAGAAGGGCGTCGACGCCGGGGCTCCAGTCGCGGTGCTTCAGGAGGCGAAGCGCTTCAGTACCGACCTGCGCACCGTGTTGATCACCATCTACCCCGAGTATCGCGGCACCAGCGTGCGCTCGGGCGTGGCGCGGCTCACGCGCACCCTGAGCGGCGGGGACGACTGGGCGAAGCGCGCGCGCGACCTGTACGCGAAGAACCGGGTCACCGAGACGCCGGCTGACTCGGGCGTCGAGGGCACGCAGGACCTCTTCCACTTCCGAATCGCCGAGACGCCCGGTGGCGCGACGGCCGTCATCGAGCTGCCCGTCGACGGCGAGACCATCGGTAAGCTGTACACGAACCCGGCGTCGCTCTCGTCGATGCAGCTGGGCCAGTACCTGCCGCGCGAGGGCGTCACCATCGAGCGCGACGTCTTCGACTTCCGGCTCGAGTACGACACCGTCACCGGGAAGCGCGCCACCTTCCTCTGCCGGCAGCTCGTGGAGTTGATGCTCGGCAACGGTCAGTGGAAGGTGGGCGCGCTCCCCGCAGGGTGGGCGCCGAACCTCGAGGATGGCGGCTATGGCGGCGTACCCGACGCCTTCGAGGTGACGCTCACCGGCGTGGTCGATGGCGCGCTCGTCACGCTCCGGCGCGATGGCTCCCGGATCCACGTGGAGTACCGCCTTGTCACGTTCCAGCGCTGACCTTCAGGACAGGCGACGCTGCTCGTCGTGCGGCGGGTCGCCGGTCCCAGTCGTCCCTGCACATGACTGAAGCCGCCGTCGCCCAACGCGCAACGCTGAAGTCGCTGTTGCGCCTCGCGTTTCCCATCGTGTTGTCGCGCGCGAGCCAGACCGTGGTGGGCCTTGCTGACGCCATCATGGTGGCGCACCTCGGAGCCGCGTCGCTCGCGGCGACCTCGACCGGCGCGACCAACGCGTTCTCGCTGCTCATCCTCCCGATGGGCATCACCTTCATCGTTTCGAGCTTCTCGTCGCAGCTGTTCGGGCGCGGCGACCTCGCGAGCGCGCGGCGCTACGGCTGGTACGGCCTCATCGTCGCGGCGGCGACGCAGGCGCTCTGCTTCGCCTCGATTCCCTTCTTCGGGAGCGCCGTCGACCTGCTGCCCTACGAGGCCGACGTGAAGACGTTGATGACGACGTACCTCACGTGGCGAATCCTCTCGGGAGGCGCCGCCATCGGCATCGAGGCGCTCGCGAACTATTACGGCGGGCTGGGTCGAACGCTCCCGGGCATGGCGGCGAACCTCGTCGCGATGGGGCTCAACGTCGTCTGCAACCAGGTGCTCATCAACGGCGCGGGCTCGATTCCCGCGATGGGCGTGATGGGCGCGGCGCTGGCGAGCTCGATCTCGACCGCTGTCGCGTTCGCCGGGTTCTTCGTGTTCTTTCTTCATGATGGGCGCGAGCTTCCTCGCCCTTCGCTGTCGCGCGCCGAGTTCGGGCGCATGCTGCGCTTCGGCCTGCCCTCGGGCTTCAACTGGCTCTTCGAGTTCCTCGCGTTCGTCTTCTTCGTGAACGTGGTGGTGGCCGGCCTCGGCACTCCCGCGGTCGCCGCGCTCAACAGCGTCATCGCGCTCAACTCGGTGTCGTTCATGCCCTCGTTCGGCATCGCGAGCGCTGGCGCGGTGCTGGTCGGACAGGCCATCGGCGCGGGTCGCAGAGACGACGTTCCTCACATCGTGAAGCTCGCTGCCGGCACCGCCTCGGTCTGGATGACGGCTGCCGGGCTCTTCTACCTGTTGATCCCCGGCATTCTCCTCATTCCCTTTGCGAGCGGTGTCGACGGCCCCGAGGTGATGCGGTTCGGCGTGCGGATGTTGATGGTGAGCGCTGCGTGGCAGCTCTTCGACGCGTCGGCGACGGCGCTGGCCGAGTGTCTGCGCGCGGCAGGGGACACCCTCTTCCCGCTGGTGGTGCGGCTCGCCATCGCGTGGCTGGTCTTCGTCCCGGGCGCCTGGTTCACAGTGCGCTCGTTCGGAGGCGGAGAGATCGGCGCGATGTTCTGGCTCGTCGTCTACCTCGCGCTCCTGGCCCTCGTGCTGTTCGCCCGGTTCCGCTCGGGGAAATGGCGCACCATGCAGTTGCTCGAACATTGAGGCTCGGCGCTTTCCCGTGAGAAGGTGCGAGGCATGGGTTCGAAGATCCTCCGCCAGGGCGACCGCTACAAAGCCAGGCTCGAGAAGACCCTCACCGACGGCAAGGTGACGCGCCAGGAAGTGGCAGCGATTCTGCGCGACGCGCGCGATGGTGAGTTCAAGCAGGTCGAGGCCCACTACCTCTCGGGCTTCATGGCCCTCGACGCGAAGAAGTTCGACCCTGTGGCGCGCGAGAAGCTGCTCTCGTTCGTGAAGACCGAGATGATCGCCCTGGCCGAGATCGCCGGTGACACGGGGATCGCAGGGGCCCGTCAGCAGCCAGCGCTGACGCCGGATTCGGTCAAGAGCGGCGCCGTCTCCTTCAAGCCCGTCGAAGGCACGCTCACGGTCAACGGCTTCCAGATGGACGACGCGATGCAGGGCCAGGTCGGCAACTGCTACCTCATCGCGGCACTGGCTTCGGTCGCGCACGAGAAGCCCGCGTTGCTCGAGAAGGCCATCAAGACCAACACCGATGGCACGTACACGGTGACGTTCTACGAGCGAAAGCCGAACCAGACGAAGCCCACTCCGATCGAGATCACCGTCGACAACACCTTCGCGCAGCGCGCCGGTGGACGGCTCGAGTACTGCACGCCCCGCTCGAAGAACGAGCTGTGGCCGATGGTGTTCGAGAAGGCCTACGCGCAGTGGAAGGGCGGCTTCGACGCCATCGAAGGTGGCATGGCGGCGACGACCCTCGAGGCCCTCACCGGCAAGAAGCCCGAGTTCTTCCCGGTCGATGCGGCACTCGGAGCGACCGACATCTTCGCGAAGCTGAAGAAGGGCTTTGCCTCGGGCGCAGCCGTGGTGGCGCTGAGCAAGCCGTGGGAGCCGGTCGAGCGGGGCGTCGTCACCGATCACGCCTACTCGGTGCTGGGCGTCGAAGAGAAGGTCGGCCAGAAGTTCGTGAAGCTCCGCAACCCGTGGGGTGAGCGTGAACCGGGGCGCGATGGCCGGGACGACGGAATCTTCAGCATGCCGATCGAGAAGTTCCTCACGTCCTTCGCGACGGTCGAGCTCGCGAAGCTCTGAGCGGGACCGGGACCGGGGTCGCTGAGTTGCGCTAAAGAGGAAGTCCATGGCTCACCCCGCACGTCAGCGCATCTCGTTCGAGGAATACGTTCGGATCGAAGCGATGAGTCCGATTCGCCACGAGTGGCTCGATGGATCAGTGTGGGCGATGGCCGGCGGCACTCCGGACCACGCTGCGATCGCGGTCAACGTCAGCACCCAGCTCGCGAACCAGCTTCGCGGCAAGGCCTGTCGAGTGTTCGGCTCCGACTTGAGAATCCGGGTTCGTCCGACGGGCCTCGGCACCTACCCCGACGTCGTCGTCATCTGCGGGAAGGTGCAGCTCGATCCGCAGGATCCGAGCGGTACCACGGCGACCAACCCGAAGCTCATCGTCGAAGTGCTGAGCCCATCGACCGAGAAGTACGACCGCGGTGAGAAGCTCGACCACTACAAGAAGCTGACGAGCCTCGAGGAGATCGTCCTCGTGGCGCACGACGCGCGGCGGCTCGAGGTCTGGCGTCGGACAAAGGCTGGCTGGAGGAACTCGAGGGTCGAGGTGGGCGTCGCCGAACTCAGCTCGGTCAGCTGCGAACTCTCTGTCTCAGAGACCTGTCGCGACCCATTGAGTTGATCAGGCCTCGCTCATTCGCGACGGCCTGACTCGCGAAGCGCTGAGCCCAGCGCCTTCACCACGCGCTCGATGCCCGTCGACACCGCCTCCCAGCTCGAGAACTTGCGCGTGTACGTCAGCGCAGCCTCGCTGGGGCCCGGTGGACCGACGATGTGGAAGGGCCGCAGCGGGTGGCCTCCGACGCGTTCGCGTTCCGCGCTCAGGTGGGTGACGTACGCCTGAGGATCTCTCGCGACGAACCCGATGAGCGAGAACAGCACGGCGCTCAGACAGTCGGGGGCGCCAGCGAGCTTCGGTGCATCGAGGAGCTCTTCGATCCACGGCGTCATCAACGCCTCGCGCTCCGCGTCGCGATCGAGCAGGGCCCAGATCTCGACGAAGCCCAGGGTCACCTGACTGCGTGCCGTCTCGAGCTGCTCGCCCCACATCCGGCTGCGCATGTCGGCGTGCTCGTCGGGATCCTTCGCGAAGGGGCCGCCGTGTTTCATCCACAGCGCGTGGGTCTGTTCGAAGGTCCATCCCGGGCGGTGGGCCGAAAGGAGCACGTGCGTGAAGTGCTCGGCGACGGCCTCGAGTTCCTCGGGGCTGCGCCACATGCGCAGGGCGCCGCGAACGTGCGAGAGCCTCGCGAGCACGTCGCGCTCCAGACGCTCGAGCACGGTCGGTGGGAAGGTGGGCGTGACGCGGACGACGCCGGGGACGTCGGTCGCGGCTTCGTCGAGGAGCCCGCGGAAGAGCTCGACCAGCCCGACGGACGAGCGCTGGGTCACCATGGCCGTGACCGTGTCGACGACGAGACACGCGCGGCCCGCGCCGTTGACCACCGATGGGTTCACGCTGCCGTCCTCGGAGACGCTCTTCCATTCCCACGCGCCGGTGCGAACGAGCTGCTGGCCGAACGCGAAGGCCAGCGATGAGACCTGGCGGGCCTGCGCCGACGCGTCGCCGTTCTGCTTGAGGAAGAGCAGCACCCGCTCGAGCGCACGAACGAGCTCCAGCGGCTCGGGGACACCGGGCACGGTGAGCCACTGGGCGAGCGCGCGCTCTGACGCCTGGACGACTTCCAGCAGGTGTTTGTCGCTGAGCGGCGAGACGCGCACCGCCGCACGATACCCTTGGCGCGCGCCGATGTTTCAAACCGTCTGCGGTCGCGCCCCGGTGTATGCACGTCATCATGGCTTCGAAGCTCAAGGTCGGTGTCCTCGGCGCGACTGGAATGGTCGGCCAACGGTTCGTCTCGCTGCTGGAACGTCACCCATGGTTCGAGCTCGTGTCGGTGGCGGCGAGCCCGTCGTCGGCGGGCAAGCCCTACGGTGAGGCCGTCGGGGGGCGGTGGTCGCTGCCCGGCGGCGTCCCTGCGAGCGCGGCGTCGCTGGTCGTGCAGGACGCCTCGGACGTCACGCGCGTCGGCGCCGGCGTCGACTTCGTCTTCTGCGCCGTCGACATGCCCAAAGACGTCACCGCCAAGCTGGAAGAGGACTACGCGCGAGCCGAGACGCCGGTGGTGTCGAACAACTCGGCCCACCGGTGGACGGCCGACGTGCCGATGATGATCCCTGAGATCAACGACGGTCACACGCAGGTGATCGAGGCGCAGCGGCGCCGGCTCGGCACGAAGCGCGGCTTCATCAGCGTCAAGCCCAACTGCTCCATTCAGAGCTACGTGCCGGCGATTCACCCGCTCAAGCACTTCGGGCCGAAGACGATGGCGGTCTGCACCTACCAGGCGATCTCCGGCGCGGGGAAGACGTTCGAGTCGTGGCCCGAGATGGTCGACAACGTCATTCCCTTCATCAAGGGCGAAGAAGAGAAGAGCGAGCAGGAGCCGATGAAGATCTGGGGCCACGTCTCGGACGGGAAGATCGTCGCGGCGACGGGGCCGACCATCACGGCGCAGTGCATTCGCGTGCCGGTGTCCGATGGCCACCTGGCGGCGGTGTTCGTCTCGTTCGAGAAGAAGCCGACGCGTGACGAGATTCTGTCGGCGTGGAGCTCGTTCTCGGGCAAGCCGCAGGCGCTCCAGCTGCCCAGCGCGCCGTCGCCGTTCCTCAGGTACTTCGAGGACGAGGCGCGGCCGCAGACGAAGCTCGATCGCGATCAGGGCAACGGTCAGGGCATCAGCATCGGCCGGCTCCGCCCCGACGCGGTGTTCGACTGGCGCTTCGTCGCGCTCTCGCACAACACGGTTCGTGGCGCCGCTGGTGGCGCGGTGCTCACCGCCGAGCTGCTGAGGGCCGAGGGCTTCCTCACCGCGAAGTGATGGTGCTCACGGTCGAGTGACGACGGCGCCGTCGTTCCCGACGACCCAGAGTGTTCCGTTCGGTGCGATGGCTGCGCCTCCAAGCCCAACCCGAGCCCCGATGTCTTCTTCGACGAACCGGGTGCCATCCCACCGGAGCACGAGCCCCGCTGGCCCCACGGCCACGACCCGGTTGCCGCTCACCACGAGCTCCGACACCCAGGCGTTTGCGACGGGCAGGGGAATGGTGCTCCAGGTGGTGGCGCTGGCGTCGCGCTGAAGCACTTCGCCCTGGTTGGTGACGGCCCACAGCTCGTTGGATCCGGCACCTCGGAGGAGGCGAAGGCCCGAGGCCGCGGACGCGGGCAGGGGCTGCGCAGAGAAGCGAGCGCCGTTCGTCGCGAACAGGGCGTGCGTGTTGCCCAGCTGCCCGGTCACGAAGGCGAGGGCATACGGCAGCGCGGACACGTCGCTGACCGAGAACGTCGGGCCGGGGAGGGTCAGTCGATTCCACGCCCCGTTCCGGAAGAGCCAGAGCGCGGACCAACTCCACGCCCAGACTTCGCCCGTCGCGGTCGCTTGCAGTCTGTTCACCTGGGTCGTGGGCCCGCTCGAGGCCCGGGCCCAGTGGGTTCCGTCAAAATGCCACACGGTGCTGTTGTCGCCGATCGCCCACAGGTCGTCGGGTGCATGCCCAGAGATGCTGCTCAGTCGCGGTGGCACTGCCGGAAGACCTGTCGCGACGAAGGGTCCTCCCTGTCGTGAACGCAGGCCACCTGAGAGCCACACGTCGCCGTTCGACAACGGGAGCACGTCAGAGATGGTGTCGCGAACCCCCGAGCTCTCGGGCTGCCACGCGCCGTCGCTGACCCGGCCGAGCTGATCGCCGACGACGAAGAAGTCGCCGCCGGCGCTGTCGACCGCCGTGAAGCTGGCTCGCGGAGCGCCGGCCACCGCCGAGTAGACCGCCCCGTCGAAGCGGAGCAGCCCGTCATGATTTCCCCACGAGCGACCGACCACGAGAAGGTCTCTGGGCCCGCGAGCAGCGAGGTCGAGGAACTCGGAGCTTCGCTGCGTCGTGGCGAGCGGGAACTGCCACGGGACCTTCCCGACGAAGCCCCAGTCAGGCCCGTGCGCGTTCATCTTCCCCGCCGCGTAGAAGTCGACGCCGTCGTCAGCGACACGATTCCAGCGCACCAACCAGGTCGAGCCGGCGTTCTGCGTCCACGTCGCGCCGTCGAACGACCACGAGACGGGGTTGCGCGCGACGTTCGGGATGTACTCTTCGCCGACGGCCCGGAGCAGGCCAACGCTGCGCCCGCTGATTCCCGAGAAGCTCGTGCGAGCCGGCGCGTGAATCGTCGTGAGGACGCCGGCCTGATACCGATGAATGCCATCGCTGGCTGCGATGAAGACGAGCCCACGCGCTGGCGCGTACGCCGCCCGGTAGCTGGCGCTCGTCGTGTTGCTGCGCACCACGCTCCAGGTGGTTCCGTCGAAGTGCAGCACGGTGCCGTTCTCACCGACGAGCCAGGCATCATCAGGCGCGAAGGACGCGAAGCCGTTGAGCGTCTCGGTGGTGCCAGAGGAACGCGGCACCCAGCCCTGGGTCGTGCGCTCGAGCAGCATGCCACCCAGACCGGCAGCCCACGCGGAGCACCCGTTGGCCCAGACGTCGTTGAGCTGCGTCGCGAGCGGGAGCGGATTCTTCCAGCACCACCCGCCCGCGGTGCACACGGGCGTCACCGGAACGGCGCTGCACGGCCCTGCGTCGGGCGTCGAGAGGCCTGCGTCGACGACCGTGGTTCCCGCGTCGGCGACCGTGGTTCCCGCGTCCTCGTCACGTGCGCCCGCATCGAGCTCGACCCACCCGGCATCGAGCTCGGCCCGCCCGGCGTCTGCTTCGACCGGGAGGCCTGCGTCTTCGGTCGGTGCAGGGCCAGGGCAGGCAGCGAGGACGAGGAGGCTCGAGACCAGGAATCGCGCATTCATGCCTGCCGGTATGCCGAGGTGGGCAAAGCGGACAAACTGTCGACGCAAGTGCCACGAACGGTGCGGACTCCCGCGAGATGTGACGGCTGCACCGTCGGCTGGGCCGTCGCAGGGCAGGGGCCCGTGAGGTCGCGAACGAGTGTCACGAACGGTGCGGATGCCGCGAAAGACGTCGCCACCGGCGTCGAGCTCCGTGAGGCCCCGAGTCCCTCTTCGAGCGAGCGCGGGTCGGCACGTTGCGGATGGCGGGCGTCCGCGCGATGCCGAGCTCGACGCGAACGTGTCACGAGTGGTGCTGATTCCGTACGAGACGTGACGGCGCTCGACCCTCGCCCGACCGCAGGACGTGAACGAGCTACTTCCTCACTGTGGCGCTCGAGCCCGGCTGCTTGCCTCCTGCAGGGAGCGGCTCGGCCCGCAGTCCCAGACAGCTCGAGAAGAACGCCTCGACGCGCGCCGCGAAGTCGAGCCGGTTCTCGGGCCGCGCCAGACCGTGCCCCTCGTCGGAGTACACGACGTACGTCACCTGGCGGGTGGCGGCGCGCATGGCCGTGACGATCTGCTCCGACTCGGCGGGCAGCACGCGCGGGTCGTTCTGTCCCTGCCCGATGAGGAGCGGCGCCGTGATGCGGTCAGCGATGAAGGCCGGTGACGCCGCGGTGAGCAGTTCCTTGTCTTTCGGGTCCGACGGGTTCCCGACGCGCCGGAAGAACGCGGCCTCTTGCGCCTTCCACCACGGCGGAATTGCCGCAAGGAGCGTGAAGAGATTCGCAGGCCCCACCAGGTCGACTCCGCACCGGTACTGCTCGGGCGTCTTCGCGAGCCCCATCAACGTCGCGTAGCCGCCGTAGCTCTGGCCCATGATGGCGACCCGCGTCGGATCGGCGATTCCCTCTTTCACCGCCCAGGCGACCGCGTCCGACAGGTCGTCCTGCATCGCGAGGCCCCACTGCCGGTTGCCCGAGTTGACGAAGCGCTTCCCAGCACCAGTGGACCCCCGATAGTTCACCTGCAACACCGCCGCGCCGCGGTTCGCGAGCCATTGCGCGTTCGCGTGGAAGCCGAGTCGATCTCTCCACCACGGTCCTCCATGCACCAGCATCACCAGCGGCACCTTCGACGGCGTCGCGCCTCGAGGCGTCGTGAGGAACGCCTGGAGCACCAGCCCGTCTCTCGCCGGAATCGTCACCGGGGTCATCGTCGCGAGCGTGGCCGGGTCGAGCTTTGGCAGCATCGCGCCGAGCGGCGTGGCCTGCTTTGCCTTGCGGTCCCACAGGAAGTACTTCGCAGGCTGCGTGTCGCTCGAGAACGAGACGACCCACCTCACGTCGGCGCGGTCGGTGCTGACGATGTCCAGGTCTCCAGGCGACACGGTCTTGAGCTGATCGACCTCGACGCCAAAGAGCCAGTCGAGCGAGGTCCACTCGCGTCGCCCATCGACCTCGAAGCCGACGGCGCGCAAGGACGAACTCGTCCGATTCCACAGCGCGTCGATGACGTCGCTCTTCGCGTTGGTCGCCAGCAGGCGCTCGGTGCCCGTCTTGAGCGACTTCTCGAGCACGCGGTCGGTGTCGCTCGAGATGGTCGACGCCAGCACCAGGCTCTTGCCGTCGAACGAGAACCCGAACGGCCGCACGTTCTCTTCGAGGCTCGCGGTGATGAGCGCGCGCCACGGGCTCTTGATGGTGTCGCGCACGCGCAGCTCGGTGCCGCCGGTCTGGAGCGTCGCCTTCGCGCCGCGCACCTTGAAGTCGATGTCGACCAACCATTGGGTGACATCGCCCGGGTTCTGCGCGTCGACGACGACGGCGCCGGTCTTCCAGTTCAGGCGCACCACATCGAAGGCCCGCGCGTCTCGACGGTTCGTCGTGAGCAGAACGGTGTCGGGCGCCTTCGGGCTCGTCTCGAGCACCTCGTTCTTCGACTTCGGCCACGGCGTGAGATCTCGCGTCGACTTCGTGGCGAGATCGACCACGAAGACGTGGAAGCGCTCGTCGCCGTCGGCGTCCTGGGGGTAGAGCAGGGCGCTCGAGTCTTCCGTCCATCGGAACGAGCGAAGGCCGCGCGTCGGTGCTGAGGTGACCGCGGTGTCGTCAGCGGCGCCGAGCGTGCGAACGAAGAGCTGCACCACGTCCTTCTCGTCGGGCTTCAGGTACCCGAGCTTGAGCCCGTCGGGAGAGAGCTGTGGCGCGGCGAACTCCGCGTTGCCGAGGAGCAGCGCACGAGGGAGCAAGGGCGTTCCCGCGTCGACCGCGGCCAGGGAGAGGTGCGTCAGGAGCAAGGTCGTCGCGAGCGACATGGGCAGAACCTGCACGATGCGGCGATCGCGGGGAAGCGCCCGGTTGGACGTCGAGCCCTGACCCTTGAGCGTGACTCGCCACTGTCACGCGCCCCCGGTCAGGTGACTCGCCAGCGGCAGCGTTCACTCGCGCAGCGTCTCGCGCCATCGACTACGAGGTCCGGGTGGCCACCAGCTCCGGCGCACAGCTCGTCGTGGAAGACGTGCTCGGCCACGGCCCGGGCGCGTGGGTCGAGGCCTCTCGAAAGGAACCATGAGCGACGTTCACGATCACGACCAGCAGCGCTGGCTGAGCCCCGGGCTGTTTCACGAGCGCGACGCTCCGTTGAACCGCGACTACACGAAGCGCGCCTTCACCGTCGGCATCAGCGGGCCCGTCGGGAGCGGCAAGACGGCGCTGCTGCTGGCGCTCTGCCGCGCGCTTCGTGACGACGTCTCACTCGCCGCGGTCACCAACGACGTCTTCACGAAGGAGGACGCCGAGTTCCTCATCCGGAACCAGGCGCTCCCGGCCGAGCGCATTCGCGCCGTCGAGACCCGTGGCTACCCCCACGCCGCGATTCGGGAAGACCTCACGCCCAACCTGCTCGCGCTCGAAGACCTGATGCGCACCGTGAAGCCCGAGCTGCTGCTGGTCGAGAGCGGAGGCGACAACCTGGCGGTGCAGTTCAGCCGGGCGCTGGTCGACTACACCGTCACCGTCATCGACGTCGCCGGCGGCGACAAGGTGCCGCGCAAGGGCGGCGCCGGCATCACCCAGTCGGACCTGCTGGTCATCAACAAGATCGACCTCGCGCCGCTCGTCGGAGCAGACCTGAACGTGATGGCGCGTGACGCGAAGAAGATGCGAGGCGACGGGCCCACCATCTTCGCCCAGGTGACGAAGGGCGTCGGCGTCGACGAGATCTGCCGTCAGCTCGTCGGTGCCTGGCGCGAGGCGGTCTTGCGCGCGGCTCAGGGCTTCTTGCAGCCAAACCCCTCGTAGGGCTCGAACCCGGCCTTCACCGCGTCTTCGACGGCCATGCGGTGCAGCCACACCTCGGCGTCCATCGCCACGGCGTTCGCCTGCAGGGGGAGGCCCAGCATGCTTCGCAGCGCGTTCGCGCCGTTGTTGCTGGCCTTCGCTTTGGCGTCGACGGCGGCGCGGCTGATCTCCTTGCGGGCGGCGTACAGCGCGGCCCACTTCTCGTTCAGCGGAACCTTGATGGCTTTCGAGACGTTGCCGGTGCTCCCGACGAGCTGGTCGGCTTCGTCTTCGAGCTCGTCCACCTTCACCTGGGTATTGAACTCGCGGTAGTCGTACAGGCGGTGGCCGGTGAAGAGGTTGTCCTTGAGGGTGATGCCCCTGGCCACCTTGATGTTGTCGACCCCGCCATAGTCGCCGAACGCGAAGACGTTGTTGGTCGCGGTGAGCTTCACCTCGGTGTCCATCTTCAGGGCGTTACCGCCGTAGGTCGCGATGGCGTCGTGCTTCCAGGCGAAGAGCACGGTGTTGTGGTCGATCACGAACTCCGGCAGCCCGTCCTTCGCCTTCCACAACGAGTACGCCCAGATGCCCTCGCCGGTGTTGTTGATGACGAGGTTGTTCTCGATCCGGGCCTTCGATTTCTCGTTACCCCACACGCCGAGCGCCGCGCCGGTGGGGGCGGTGTTCATCACGACGTTGTTCTTCACGACCGCCTCGCAGTTCTTGCCGAGCTTGAGCGAGAGGCCTCCCGACTCGGGCGTCGCGTTGAGGTTCTTCCCGCCGTTGGCCATGCGGTTGATGAAGGTCTGGCCCTCGTCCTTGTACGCGTTGCGCGGGCCGTTATCGAAGATGAGGCCGTCGATGATGATGGGGCCGGCGCACTTCACGGTGCTGATGGTGAGGCGGTACTTGCCCGATTTGCCG
The DNA here is from genome assembly GCA_040400045.1 of Myxococcaceae bacterium. Taxonomy (GTDB): domain Bacteria; phylum Myxococcota; class Myxococcia; order Myxococcales; family Myxococcaceae; genus Xiheimicrobium. The sequence continues at coordinate 135,805 of JBBAQZ010000011.1, read as the reverse complement.
TACTCGTTGGTGCCAGACATCACGGTGCGGTGCGCGCCCCAGGGGTCCCGCTTGCTGAAGTCATCGTTCCAGCCACCGATGATGCTGACCGACACGCCGAGCTCGTCGGTGCCAGAGTCGTCGCGGCCCAGGTAGCTGCCCTCGGCGATGTTGACGACGTCGCCATCAACCAGCTTCGCGGCGAGGTTGCCCAGGTCCTTCGCTGGTTTCTCCTTCGTGCCGTCTTTGCCTTTGCCGCGGGCGATGTTGACGAAGTACTCGGTGGCATCGGCGGTCGAGGCGACGAGCGCGCAGACGGTGAACAACGAGACGAAGAGCTTCATGGTGGGGCCCCCTTCGAGTGAGAAGGAAAGACTATGCGTGCCCCAGGTGCGATGCGCGACAGAGTTTTGACGCTAGGGAGCGCTGGCGAAGCTGCTCTTGAGCCACCCGACGAGCTGCTGCAGCTCGGCGTCCGAGAGCACGTCGGACTCGTACTTCGGCATGGTGCCTGGCCCCTGCCGGATGACCCTGGCGAGCTTCTCGGCCTTGAGCCGGGGCACCCGCTTCACGAGCGACGGACCCCATGCGCCGGTGCCATCACCGTTGTGGCAGCGGAAGCAGTCGACCTTTGGCGCGGTGTAGCCGTTGTAGAGCAGCGCGCCCGGGTCGGTGAGCGCCTCGCGCGGCAAGGGGACGCCGGCACACGCACAACTCAGCAGGGTCAAGACGAGGAAGGCTCTCATGGCGTTGCTCCAGACGCGGCGGAGCCGGGTGGTAACGGCGAGCCGTCGGGCGCGCCGTCACTCATGCCTTCTCTTCCGGGACCCATCGTGACGCCTGACGTCACCGCTCCGCCGAACGGGCCTGAACCCATCGAGAGGATGAAGAGCTTCAGCGCGCTGGGCATGAGTCCAAAGGTCGTCCAATGACGACGTCGCTGACGAGTTCGGGTACGACGGGCACGGTCTCTGACAGAGGAAGTCCATGCGTCCCGTGTTGCTCCTCGCTGCCCTGATGTTCTGCGCATGTCCGAAGAAGCCGGAGGGGCCACCCCCGAAGCCTGCCGACGTCGACGACTGTACGTTCGAGACGAAGCTCGTGCCGGGCGTGCCAGGGAGCCCCGGTCACCTCATCGCGTCGGAGCGCAACCCCAACGGCGCCAGCGAGCTCGCGACGCACATGCGCATGATGGTGGACGACGTGAGAGACGCGAAGGCGAAGGTGCTCGCCGGCCAGCCCGTGCCCGCGCTGTGGCAGAAGCACCGGAAGATCCGCTGCGCGTGGCCGACAGCCCCTGGTGATCGTGACGCGGCGTTCGACGTGATGGCGCAGAACTACCTCGCGAAGGTGCGGGAACTCGATGCGAAGCCCGGCGACCCGAAGGCCGCCTTCACGGGGCTCGTCGGCGCCTGCCGGACCTGTCACGAGGCGACCTGCGACGGGCCAATCGCCGTCATCGACGGGCTCGCGCTCGACGCCAGGTAGCTTCCGTTCAAAAGGCTCAGTGCTTGCCCGTGGTGAGCACGAGCGGCACCTCGAGCTCCTGCTCGCTTCCGAGTGGCGAAAGAACCAGCGACTTCGCGATGGTCTTCAGGCAGGTCGCCGAGTCTGCGGAGATGGGTTCGCCCTTGACGTTGGCGCGCTTGACGACGCCCTTCGCGTTCACCACCAGCACGAGGTCGACCTGGCCCGACGCGTTGGGGTTCGCCTTCAGCCACTTCTCGTAGCAGCTCCGGAGCTTCGGAGTCTGCCGGCGGAGGTCCTCCATCACCCGGGCGAGCGCTCGGGCGTCGGGCTCCGGGGCTTCCACCGTGCGCTCAGCTGGTGCCGCCAGACCCAGCGCGAACGGCTGACCACCCACGAGATCGACGAAGCGCTCCTGCACCGGCAGGCCGGGCGGCGTCAGCTCGACCTTGTGGCGGCCGGGCTCGAGCATGAACGAGAAGGGCGTCGCGCCATACGAGAGGCCGTCGATGGACAGCAGCGTCCCTGCAGGCAGCGCCCCGAGCTCGAGCCTCGTCGCGGGCAGCTTCACGCCGCGCGGCGCTCTCCAGTCGACGTGCGCTTCGGTGACGCCCGCCCCGAGCGCCGTGCCATCAGCCCAGCGAACCCGCGTCGGCCCACGCATCGATCGATGCACGCCTTCGTCGAACAGCGTGACCTCGCCAGAAGCGACGTCGAGCACCACCTCGGCGGCGGTGCGCTCCACCCGGAAGGCAGCGTCGACGCCGGTGATGCGCCGCGAGCCTGCCAGCACTTCGGCGTTTCCAGAGGCCGCGATCGAGCCCGCGCCCAGCACCACCATGGCCTGCCCGCCCACCGCGAACGAGCCCTCGCCTTCGAGCACCAGGCCTGACGTCGAGGCGAGCGTGAGTCGCGACGCAGAGACCGCCGCGCCGCTCGTCACCTCATCGGCTGCAGACAACGGCTTCCACGCTCCCTCGCCGAATCGAAGCTTCGCGTCAGCCGAGGCGTACGTCGCCACCATCGGGCCGAACGGCCTCGGCGTGGGCTTCACCACGGCCACGGGCGCCACGGGAACGACGACGCTCGTGCTGTTCCACGGCGCCGCCACGAGCAACACCAGGGCCGCGATGGCCGCAGGCACCACGAACTTGAGCCACGCAGGCCACGGCGACGAGAGGCCTTCGTCGACCTGCTCCATCAGCCTCGCCTCGACGCGCCGAAACGCGAGGTCCGAGAGCGTGTAGGGCGTGAGGCCCTGGAGCATCTTGCGGCGGCCCTGTGCGCTCCGAACGGCAGTCCGACAGTCGGTGCAGCCAGAGAGGTGCGCGTCGAGGGTCGCGTCGGAGCTTCCGCTCGCGACCTGGTCGAGCTGCTCGCCGCTCAGGTGCGCGCTCATGACTCACCTCCCTGGAAGAACTCCGCGAGCGCCGGGTCCGTCTTCGCGAGCGCTTCGAGCTCACGCCGCGCGTAGAAGAGGCGGGTCCGCACCGTGAGGATGTTGGTGTCGAGCGCCTGCGCGATGGTCTGCGCGTCGACGCCCTGCAGGTCGTGCATCACCAGCACGGCGCGCTTCTTGGGCGACAGCTTCTCCAGCAGGGCCTCGACGCGAGCCTGCCGCTCGGCCGAGAGCGAGACCTCTTCGGGTCTGGGTCGCTCGTCGACCTGCTCCGGCACGTCGTCGACGATGTCGAGCCGGCTGCGGGTGTGTTTGCGGCGCGACTTCATCGCGACGTGCACCGTCACCCGGTACAGCCAGGTGGTGAAGGCGCTCTTGCCCTCGAAGCGTTTGATGCTGCGGAACACCTCGATGAAGACGTCCTGCACCACGTCTTCGAGGTCGGCGCGTGGGACGAGGAAGGTGAGCTGGCGGGCCACCTGTCGGTGATGCGTCGCGTAGAGTTCCCTGAACGCCGAGACGTCGCCGGCCTTCGCCCGATCGACGGCGCTCGCACCCATCACGTCCCGCATCCGAGGCGCCTGTACTGCCACGGTCACCTGACTGTCCAGCCACGGCATGCCGGTGGGTTCCCGAGCCCGGGTGGCTCATTCATTTCGGCAGGCAGAAGTCGCCCCAGCGAAGCCGGGTGGTTGCATCGCGACGCAGGCAATGCGAAGGCGCCGCGGCCTTGGCTTCTTCGACGCTCACCCTCGGACGAACGCTCTTTCGCCTTCGCAGCCTCACGCCGGTGCCCGTCATCGTCGCGTGCGGCTGGCTGTTGTGGAGGAGCCGCGCCGAGCCGGGGCCGGGAGGCGCTGACGTCGACCTCGCGTTCGATCTCATCGGGCTGGCGCTGGCGCTGCTCGGCCAGGCGCTTCGCTTCTCCGTGCTGGGCCTGGTCCCCGAAGGCACCAGCGGCCAGAACCTGTCCATTCAGGCCTCGACGCTCAACACGGCGGGGCCCTACGCCTACGTTCGCAACCCGCTCTACGTGGGCAACCTCGGCATCGTGCTGGGCCTGTGCTGCATGGCGCACCAGCCCTGGGTGTACGTCATCGCCATGGGGTTCTTCTTCGGTGAGTACTTCTTCATCATTCGCGCCGAAGAGGACTTTCTGCGCTCGAAGTTCGGCGCGGCCTTCGACGAGTTCTGCCGAACGGTGCCTCGCTGGGTGCCCCGCCTCACGCCCGCGGTGAAGGGGCGCTTGCGCGGCGGCGGCTTCGACTGGCGGCGCGCGCTCAAGAAGGAGATCAACCCATTCGCCGCCTGGAGCCTCGGCACCATCGGACTGTGGACCTGGGAGCTTGGGGCGCGCTCGTCGCTCTCGACCGGGTGGCTCGCGGGCTTCGTGTCCGCGGCGGCGATGGTGCTCGTCTCGTTGCTGGTGGTGAAGGCGTGGAAGAAAGGGTGGCTGTTCTCTTGAAGCGACCGGGTCCGAAGAAGACGAAGCCCACGCGCCCGCTGAAGAAGGCCGCGCGACCTTCTCCACGAAAGCGTGAGCCCGGACACGACGACGAGCTCCGGCGTCGCTTCGACGGCGCGAAGGACCTCGACGCCCTGCTCACGAAGTCCGGCGCGCTCGGAGACGTGGAGGACGTTGTTCAGGCCTTCAAGCAGGCCGTCGCCAAGGACGTGCCGCCGCAGCCAGTCATCATGGCGTTGTGGGAAGACGAGCCCCGCTTCGACTCCCCCGCCGACGCCGAGAAGCTCTTCTCGAACCTGCTGGGACTCTACGAGCTCGTCGCCTCAGGGCAGTCGTTCGATCTCGGCGCGGGCACTCCGGTGATTCGAGCGAAGAAGGCGCGCGCGCCCGCACCGCCACCGCTCGCCGAGGCGCCTGACTTCGACTGGCTCGACCTCTCGTGGCGCTACCTCGACGACGCGCCAAAAGAGCGCGAGCGCCTGGGCCACGCCTTCGACAACCGGCAGGACGCGCTCGTCAGTGTCATCGACGCCTCTGGCCTCTCGGACGCCGGCTTCGCCTTCGTTCGCGAGCTCTGCTTCGAGGTCTTCGCGATGCTCGAGTTGGGGGGCCGTCACGTCACGGGACTGGATGAAACCGACGTACCGACCCACCCCGACGGGGCCCTGCCCGAGGCCCTCGTGCGCTGGGTCGACGACGGCCTGGTCGAAGCCGAAGAGAGCGACGAAGAGCCCCTCTCGGAGGCCGAGCACCCCGACGTCCGCGATCTGGCTCTGCGGCTGGTCTCGGCCCTGTGGACAGCCTCCGCCGCACGCTGACTTGACGGTCAACCCGTCGGTGGACGACCATATGGCTTCTCAGGTGCGGTGCCGGCCACTCCTCAACGTGAACGTGCCGGTTCGCGCCCCATCAGGAGTGACCAGCGATGGCGGGGAAAGACCGCGACGACGAGACGGGCATCAACGGTAAGCGGAAGAAGACGTGGCGCGAACTCGACGCCCAGCGCGGCAAGGGGAAGTACCAGTCTCGCCAGGATGACCCGAACCAGCAGCGCATCGAGCGCTCGGCAAGCTACGAGAAGTACAAGAAGGCAGCCGACTCGCTCTTCGCCGGCGGAGAGCTCCCCAGGGGCCTCGCTGAGACCTTCGACCCCGAGGGCAAGCGCAAGGCCCAGAAGGAAGCGATGCAGAAGGTGACCGAAGCGCCCGACCGCAAGGCGTGGGTGGAACGCGTCGTCAGCTTCCTCGAGACGTACCCTGAGCTGCCCGAAGACACCTACTTCCTCGACTCGTTGCTCGATCACCCGAAGGATCGCATCGTCGACAAGGCATTGGGCAAGCTCGAGGCGCTTCAGCGTGATGGCCGGCTGCTCAAGGAGAAGGCCCCCAGGAGCCTCACCCAGCGGCTGCGCACGCTCGAGATGACGTCGATGGATCCTGAGGTTCAGGTCCGCGCGAAGGCGTTGCGCGGCACCATCACCTGAATCAGCTCCCCGAGTCTTCGTCGCTCTCGGGGTAGTGCTTCTCGAGGCAGTCCTGGCAGAGCGCGTGGCTGAACTTCGCGCTGCTGTGCTGCTCGATGTACGTCTCGACGCGCTCCCACAGCTGCTCCTGGCTGCGAATGCGCTTGCAGTGCATGCAGATGGGGATCATCCCCTGCAGTTCTTGAACGTGCGCTTTCTCTTCCTGCAGCCGGGTGATCTGCTCGGCGAGTGATTGTTCGAGCTTCAGCACGCGTTCGCCGACGCGCAGTCGGGCTCGCAGCTCTTCCGGGTCGACGGGCTTTGAGATGAAGTCGTCAGCGCCCGCTGAGAGTCCGGCCACCACGTCTGACTTCGAGGAACGCGCGGTGACGAGCAGCACGTAGGTGTACGAGGTGGCCTGCCGTGCGCGAATGCGTTCGCAGATCTCGGGGCCGTCGAGCCCGGGCATCTGCCAGTCGAGCAGGGCGAGCGCAGGCGGGCGCGGTGCCGAGAGGACCTCCCACGCACGCTGACCGTCTTCGACCGCGACGACGTCGTACCCGAAACGCGTCAGCGTCGAGGTCAGGAGCAGGCGCGTCACTGCCTCGTCTTCCGCGACCAGGACGCGCGGACGGGCAACGAGAATGGCGGCCGCGGCAGCTCTCACGGTGGAAGGCCTTTGCACGGAATGATCCACGCCCGACTTTCACCCTATTCTGCCCTCACTGCGCAAGAGGGTGCCCAAACGCATCGAAAACCCTAGACTGATCAGCCGCTTGTGCGTGGCGACCTGCGTGAATCGGTGATCCCCCATGCATTGCTCGAGTTGTCGCCGTCAGCGGCCTGCCGATTCGAAGTTCTGCGTGCTCTGCGGCACCCGCTTGATCCGCCGCCCTGACGCCGAGATTCATGAGGAGCTTTCGCGAGTTGAGTGGCTGCTCCGCGAGGCGGCCCGGTGGGACGCGACCCTGGTCAGCCTGGCCGACGTTTCAAGGCTGAGCCAGTTCTACGCCCAGCAGGCCGAGTGGCTGCGAGTGGAACGTGACGGGGCCGCGGCGACCCAGGCTGTCGCCGTGACCGCTCCGTCAGTCGTCGTCATCGTCGCGGACTCAGGGTCGCCAGCCGACCTCAACGCCGCTGTGGATCCGCCGCCGGCGCCCGAAGCAGTCGACGTGCCTGCTGCGGCAGGCGAGCAGCTTGCTCCTGAGGAAACTCCTGCAGAGGACACCTCCTTCGAAGGTCTGCCACTGCCGACCCCCACCGGCGCGCCGCGCGCGGCCCTTCCAGCGCGCTCGCCCCACCCGCTCGAAGCGACCGCTCCCGAGAGCATCGACGATCGCGTCGTCCAGGAAGCGTCGGCGTGGTCGCGAGTGTGGAAGCCGTTTCTCACCGACAGCGTGGGCTGGTTCGTCGGCGGGTTCTTGATTCTCGCGGGCGTCTATTTCCTCGTCGCTGACGCGTGGGCCGACATGACGTCGTTGGTTCGCGCCGGCACGGTGTTCGGGCTCGCGGCGGGGTGGACGCTGGCGTTCTTCGCGTGGGCGAAGTTCCTCCTGCGTCGAGAAGTGACGGCGCCGGCAGGCCGAATGCTCGAGCGCCTCGCTGCGGCGATGGCTCCGCTCGCCACGGTCGCGGTCGGTCCCATCCATGACTCACCCGTGGTCTTCTGGCCGCTCGTCGTCGGTTGGACGCTGGTGTCGGCGTGGTTGGCGCATCGCTCGGCGCGACATGTCGACCCGTCGGGAGCACCTCCGCTCGCGGCGTCATTCGGTCTGGCTGCGCTGATGATGGGCACCGCACCGCTGGTGACGGGCCTGGGCCTTCACGCGACCTGGCTGACGGCCCTGCCGGTCGGGTTGGCGGCCTGGGCGTTCTCGGCCGGGCCGCGGGAGCAGGAGGGCGCGAGTCGGTTCCTCCTCGTCGCGTTCGGCTGGGCGGTGACGCTCTTCGCGGTGAGGCTCGAGGTCGCGCTCCTGAAGGCCGGGCTGCCGCTGACGCTCACGCTGCTGGCGCCGATGCTCGCGGCCGGTGTCGCCTCGGTGCGGTGGCTCGCGAAGCCGCCGACGAAGGCCGCCGACGCGCTCTCGGTGTTGGTGGTGATGGTGCAGGTGGGGCTGCTCGTCGCGTCGATCGATCTCTTCACGCCGAAGCCCGCGTTCGTCGTGACGGCGTTGCTCGGCGCGTGGACGACGTGGTCGCTGGCGAAGGAGCGGGTGTCGCTCAACTCCGCGCGCTGGTTGCCGGTCGCCTACGTGTTCGCGTACCTCGCCTACCAGCGCATCGACCAGATCGTCCCGCAGGCGGTGCGTGACGCGTACGGCCGGTTGAAGGAGAGCCTGGGCTACTCCACGGATCCGCTGCCGCCGAGCTACGGCTCGGTCTCCGCGGCGTTGTTCGTCATCGGGGTCGGGCTGTTGTCGCTGCGCTGGGCGCGTTCGCAGCACGCGATGACGAAGCACGAGGGGAACGTGCTGCTCGACACGACGGCGGTGGCGTCGGCCCTCTCGTCGGTGCTGGCCATCGCGTCGCTGTCGTCCGATGCCCGGCCCGCGCTCATCGCGACGCCGCTGCTGACGGTGGTGACGTTGCTGTTGGCGCTGCGCTCGGGCCGGTTCGCCCTCACGCTGTCAGGCACCGTGGGAGCGCTCTGCGCGGCGGCCGCGTGGTCGGTCGGGCTTGGCAGCCCCGTGTGGGTGGGCCTCATCGCCGTCATCCTGGCCGCGGCTTCCATTCCTGCGCTGGGTCGCCATCGCGCCACGCTCTCCATCGGGGCCGCGCTGCTCGGCTTGTGGGGAGTGACGGTGGGGCTCATCGCCGCGCCGACCTTCGGAGCGACGACGACCGTCGCGCTCTCGTCGCTGGCCTTGCTGGCCGTCGCGCGGAACCTCGACCTCGAGGAGCTGCTCGACCTCGCGTGGGCGGGCCCGGTGTTGACGGTGGTGGTGGCGTCACGGTGGCTCGCGCCGGGGCTCGAGCCGATGCTGCTCGCGGCCTTCGCGGTGGTGCTCGGCGGCCTGAGTCAGCTCGGTGGCCGGTGGCGAACGCTCCGTCTCGTCACCGTCGTCGCGGCGCTCTGCGCGGTCGCCTGGCACGTGCTGGTTCCGGCGACGCTCCTGTGGCCTGGCGTGACGATGCTGGTCGCCGCGGTCGCGCTGGTCCTCACCTCGCGCGCGACCGAAGGCGCCGGTGGCGTGGCGCTCGAGACGACGGCGTCGACGCTGGCCCTCGCGACGCTCCTGCCGGGTTTCACGTTCCCCTGGCCATCACCCCTCGTGCCGCAGCTCATCGCAGGGCTCGTCGTGGCTGCCGCGTCGGTGCTGAGCGTGCTGCGTGGCCGGACGTTCCGCACGACGTGGATCGCGGCCGTCGCGCTCACGATGGCGCTCCTCTGCTGCGTCGGGCTCAGCCCCGAGGGCCTGCTGATCGCGATGACGATCGCGCTGCTCGCGACCCCTGCGCTGGTGCCTGCCGTGACGGTGCCGGTGGCGTCGCTGGTGCTCGCCGCCTTCTTCCAGCTGCACCTGCCCGCCTCCCAGCTGCCGTTCGCGTACGCGCTTCACGCCGTCGTGCTCGCGGCCGCGGGGTTGCTCGACCGTGTGCCGCTCGTGAAGCGGTACGCCCTCAACGGCCACACCATCGGCTGGCCGGCCGTCGCGATGAGCGCGCTGTGGTTGATGCCCTCGCTGGCGCTCGAGCCCTCGGTGGTGTGGCTCCCGATGCTGGTGAGCGTCGTGGTGCCGGTGCTCTGGTCGTTCTCGGTGCAGAGGCCGGCGGCTCGCGTGTTCGCCACGGGGCTGGTGGCGCTGACGGTGTTCTGGAGCCCGACCTCGGCCCTCGTCGTGCCGCCCCTCGTAGCGCTCGCCATCGCCTTCTCGCTGCGCAGTGAGAAGATCGGCCGCAACCTGAGCCTCGACCGCCTGGTTGTCACGGTGACAGCCGGGTGCGCGCTCCTGAGCTCCGCCGCGGCCCTGGGCCTGCACGCGCCGTGGTTCGTCTTCGTCGCGTGGTCGATCGTCTTGCTGGTGTTGCCGGTCGGCGCCATCGCGGGTCGGCTGGTGGTGGCAGCGACGGTCATCGCGCTCGCCCCCTCGACGCTCGTCGTGTCGGCGGGAGTCGGGGTGCTGTTCGTCATCGCGTTCGCGCTCCGACACGCGCCAGGGCTCACCGCGCGGGCCCTCGGCGCCCGCTCGATCGAGTGGGCCCAGTCGTTCGCGGCCTTCTCGGCGCTCACGCTCGCCGTCACGCTGCTGGCTCGGGAACCCTCGGGCGTCTCGCAGGCTGTGGTGGTGGTGTCACTGGGGCTCACGGGCCTGCTCCTCGGGCTCAGCGTGATGGCACCCGTCGCAATGGTGGTGGCGGCGGTGAACGTCCCCGAGGCGCTCTCCCACGGAGCCTTCGAGCTGCACCCCTGGAGCGTGTGGCTGGCGCTCGCCGCCGCTGGGCTCTCGTCGCTGCTTCGCCGTGGCTTCCTGCTCGAGGCGGTCGAAGAGGTGTGGGACGGCATCGCTACGGCCGGGAAGTGGCTCGATCGCTCGTTGTGGAGCGGCGCTGCGGTGCTCGTGTTCCTGCACCCCGTTGGCGAGGCCTCGTTGCTGTGGCTCGCGCCGGCGCTGGTGCTCCTCGTCACGCCGAAGTCGGAGGAGTCGGCCATCGGCGCGCTGCTCGTCGCGCTCACGCTGCTCGTCGGTCTGCCGCTCGTCACGGCGAGTGTGCCGCTGGCCGTCTTCGGTACGGCCCTCGCGTGGTTCGGTGCGCTGCGTGACTCCGACGCGTCGAAGACGAGGCTTCATACCGGTTGGGTCCTCACGCTCGTGTCGCTGGGGCTCTCCGCGGACCTGCACGCCTGGGCGATGCCTGGGTGCTGGGTGCTCGCAGCGGCCTCGGCCTGGGCGGTCGTGCGCGTCCATCCCGTCATGCGGTGGGCGGGGTGGGCGGCGGTCTGGGCAGCGTCGCACGCCGTGCTGGCGTGGGCGGGGCTGGCGCTGTCGAGCGGCGCGCCGAAGGAGCTCATCCTCCCGTGGTTTGCGCTCGCCTCGATTCTCGTCGCCGTTCGGCCCGCGCTGACGCCGTGGACGAAGCAGCACGCGGCTATCGGGCTGACGCTGAGGGCGATCTCTCTCGCGGAGCTCGCGGCCGGCATGTTCCTGTGTCCGGGTGGGCATGGGCGTGAGGCCATCGCCGTCGTCGCGGCCGTGGGTGTCTCGCTCTGGCTCGCGTGGCGCGACGCGAAAGAAGACGAGCCTCAAGGCGTGTGGCTGGGCGTGCTGTCGCTCTCGTTCGGCATCGTGGTGGCGCGCGTGCTGTTCGGCGCAGAGGTTGGCTTTCCGGAGACGGTCATCGCCCTGGTCCTCGCGGGGCTCGCCTCGGTGGGGTCGTCACGCGCTGCCGAAGCGTTGCCCGAGACGTCGAAGGCGCTCTCGCAGGTGGCGCTGTGGTGGCCGGCGCTCGGGCTGCTCCTGGCCCCGTGGAACAGTCCCACCACGATGGCCGGGCTGCTCGTCGCGTACGCGGTGCACTACACGCTGCTCGCGCAGGCCGAAGGGAGGAAGACGACCGGGTCGGTGCTCGCGGCGCTGGCGTTCAACGGAGCGGTGCTCACCTTGTGGTTCGGCTCTGGCTGGGGTGAGCCGCAGTACGTGCTGGTGCCGATGGGCCTGTCTGGCCTCGTGCTGGTGCAGGTGTTCCACGGTGAGCTCGGCGACGCCTGGTCCGCCCGGCTGCGCGCGCTCGCGGTGGGGCTCGTCTACGCGGCCGCCGCGTTCCGGCCGCTCGCCATCGACACCACGTGGGCGTTCTTCCTCTGCGTCTTCCTCTGCGTCGCGGGCGTGGGGGCAGGCATCGCGCTGCGCATTCGCAGCTTCGTCACGCTGGGCACCATCTTCCTGGTGACGACGGTGGTGGCGACGCTGGTGCGGTGGGGCGTACGCGAGCCGCGGCTCGGAGCCCTGTTCCTCTCCGGCCTCGGCCTCGGCGTGGTGGCCTTCATGGTGCTGGTGACGACGAAGAAGGCCGAGCTGCTCGAGCGCTACAAGCGGGTGCGTGGTACGCTGGAGCGCTGGGAGGGCTGAGCGTGCAGCCGACGATCGTCGAGGGCGACCTGCTGGATCAGCGGGTCTCGGTCATCGTGAACGCGTGGAACCGCAACGTGATCCCCTGGTGGCTGTTGCTGCCGCAGGGCGTCTCGGGCGCCATCAAGCGGCGTGGTGGCACGAGGCCCTTCAGTGAGCTCGGCTGGCGCTCCTTGCCGCTGGGGACCGCGAGACTCACGAGCGCTGGACGGTTGCCCTTCCAAGCCATCATTCACGTCGCGGCGATCGACCTCGTGTGGCGAGCTTCGGTTTCGTCAGTGGCGAAGAGCGTCGAGGCGGCGATGGCGCTGGTCGACTCGCACCGCTTCTCGTCGGTCGCGTTTCCGGTGCTGGGCGCGGGGAGCGGCGGGCTCGACGAAGCCGTCGCGCTGGAGGTGATGATCGCGACGCTCGCGCGGGTCGAGAGTCAGGCGGAGATCACGCTGGTGAAGTTCAGGCCGGGGCGCTGACCGGCGCTTCAGAGATCGAAGTCTGGCCGCGAGCCGATGAGCTGCTGCCACTGCTCGAGCGACGCGACGCGCTCGGCCTGCGGGCCATCGGCGAGGTAGCCGTAGTTGTCCCCGAAGGTGCGTGACAGCTCCTCGATGGCCGAGAGGCGCAGGTCGAAGTCGTCGCTGGCGAGCGCGTCGACGAGCCACTCGATGCGCCGCTGCGAGCGGGCGCGTGCGTACCAGGCGGTCCACGCGCGGGGCTGGGTGCCGAAGTTCGCGCGCGTCGTCTCTTTGAGGGCTTCGGCCGCCGAGGTCGCCACCAGCTCGTCGTCACTGCCCGTGAGGTTGATGAGCCCGTCGATGGCGTCGCGATCGTGCAAGACGCCGAGGGCCCGGGCGGCGAGTGAGCGCCGGAGCGGATCGTTCGAGGCCAATTCCTGCCGGAGCTCGAGGAGCCGCGTCTGGAACGTTGGCAGATAGCGGAGCGACGTCGCCGCCGCGCGCGCCGCGGAAGAGATGTCGGGCTCGAGGTCGAACAACCCGCGCATGACGCCGTCGATGACCTCGGGGTAGCGCAGGCCCCCGGCCGTGAGGAGCGCGAGGTAGCGAGCGTCGGAGTCGCTCGAGTCGAGCAGCGGCGCGAGCGCGATCGCCGCGGGGCGGCCGAGGCGGGTGAGCGCTCCGGGAATCGGCCCCAGCTCGTCGGGCTCGGGCAGGTCGACCACGGGCAACCGCGACCAGCCGGTCGGCCCGGGGAAGGCATACGCGAGCGCCGACGCCGACGCCTCGGGCGTCTTCATCAGCTCGAGCATCGCCATGGAGCGCTCGGACGGGTCAGGCCCCGTGAGCAGCGAGAGGAGTCCACTGAACCACGCGGCGTCGACGGGCAGCTCGTCGCGGCGCGGCTCGGCGCTGGTGGCGTCGCTCAGGTGCGCGTCCTGCTCGGCCATCGTGAGCGTCGTCCCGACCGCGAAGTCCTGCGGCGCCTTCGGGTTCTGCTTCCGGAACAGGATGAGCTCGTGGAACGCCGTCGGAAGATCCTGACAGAACAGGATGAAGTCGGCGAGGCGTCGCTGCGAGACGGGCCTGGCGCCGCAGTCTCCGTAGATCATCGCCACCAGCCTCGACTGCACCTCGACCGGCCACACGAAGACCGTGCGTGGCGCGCGGCCCAGCAACGCGAGGTAGTGCTGGGTGAGCGCGTCGGGCGGGAGCGGGCCGACATAGCTTCCGCGGGTGAGCGCGACGGTACGGAACACAGACGCGGCGTCGAGCGGCACCGCCATCTGGCGTACGGCTTCTGCGTCTCCGCCTCGAGAGTCCCAGCCCACTGCAGCGCCACGCACCACGGCGAAGGCGGCGACGAAGTCGAACGCGCGCAGGCCGTACTCGAGCACCACGTTGATGAGCGCTTCGCGATCGGTCGTCGTCTCCTTCACCGATTGGCGGGCCTGGGCGAGCGTCCACTCGGTAGCGCCCGACGGCGCGAGGCCCGGCGGCGCGGGGTAGACGGCCTGCGCCGCCGCCAGCGTCGCCGAGGCTTGAGGCCACACCGGCGCTGCGCCCGGGGGCGGCGCCATCCACGAATCCTGCGCGGGCAGCTCGGGCAACGGCGCCTGCGAGAGCGAGGGCTCGACCTGACTGGACGGGACGATCAACGGCACGACCGCCGGCGCGGCCGGGCTCGGCGCCGAGGGCTGCGGCACCACCATCGCTCCGGTGAACGACGGCTGCGGCCGTGAAGGGAGGGGCAGGGTGGGCGGTGGCTCGGGTGGAACCTGCGGCGCTGGCATCGTCGCGGCGACGACCAGCTCGTTGACGTCGGAGAAGTCCGTCTCGTCCCGCGCCATCGAGGCGCCGAGCGGCGTGGGCTCGGGCGGCGTGGGCCTGGCTGCGGGAGTGAGGTCGACGAACGCCGGCTCGTTGTCAGGCCCGGGCTTCGGCGGTCGCGACGGCGGGACGACCGGTGCCTGCGCCTGCGGCACCACCCTCTCGGTCGGCGGGCGGGCTGGTGACGCCGCCTGGACCCACCCCGGCGAGACCGGAACCATCGCTGGAGGCGGCGGAGGCGGCGCCGAGGTGCGCGGCGGCAACACGCCGCCGGGGAAGCTGAGCGACGGGTTCGCCGTGACGTCGGACGAGGCCTTCGCGAAGTTCGCGTAGCCGCGCAGGTCGAGCACCCGGGTCGACTCATGCTCGCCGAGCGGCACGCCTTGAGGTCCCGAGTCATCACCGCCACGCGCGAAGCGGGAGTACGCCGTCGCGTCGATGACGGCGGTATGGGGCTCCTCACCTTCACCGAGCGGCACCGCGTCGTTCGACACCACCACGCTGGGCTCGTCGACGACCTCGATGCGCTTCTTCTTCTTCTTCGGCGCCGTCAGCAGCACCGGCACGTCGTCGATGCCGTCGAGGCTGCGCTCCACGACTTCGGCCGAGAGCGAGTCGGTGTCGCCGCCCACCAGTGGGTTGTCATCGTCGCCCGTCTGGCCCGGCGTCGGCAGAGGCTCGGGGCTGGGCCTCGGCGTGGGCCGCGAGGGGTCGAGCTGCTTGAGCACCTTCGCCACCGTCGGGTCGAGCGGCTGGCCGTAGATGACCGACTGCCAGTCCCGCACGCGCGCTTCGAGGGCGACCCACAGCTCGAGCTTGCGGCCCAGCAGGAAGCCGACGTCCTTGAGCTGCGCCGTGGGCACCGGGTACGCGCAGGCGATGTGGAGCGTCTGCCCGTCGAGGGACAACGGCACCACGCCGAGCTGCTTCGACATCTTGTACGGCATCATCGGCCCGGCTTCGCTGTTGGGCTCGAAGTCGGCCAGGTTGACGAGGCGGATGTTGCTGACGTCGCTGATGGCCTGCAGCACGCCCGCTTCCGAGATGGCGTCGAGCGCCAGCAGGGCCGTGTCGAGACCGACCTGTGCCTTCTCGGCGCGTTTGAGCGCTTCGTCGACGATGCGGGCCGGGACGAGGCCGCGAGCCATCAGGTGCTGGGCCAGCCGCTGGGCCATGGAGAGATCGGGTTCTAGCCTGTGTTGCGTCAAACGGCGGGCTTCAATTGCACCACGAAGGTCGAGGTCAGCTTGTCGTGGAGCGTCTGGCCGCGGCGGTCGAAGAGTGCCAGCCAGAAGCCGGAGAGGAAGAGGCCGAAGCTGGCGAGAGACAGCGCGGCGCGCACGAGGGCGCGGCCGGCGCGAGGTGCGTGGCCCGAGGCGTCGACGAGGTGAATGCCGAGAACGCGGCGGCCCGGCGTGCGGCCATGCCAGAGGAACGCGAAGAGCGTCGTGTAGACGAAGGCGACGAAGCCGACGACGCCGAGCGCGGGCCCCGCGACCGACAGCAGGAGCGACGGGCTCGGACGGCCGATGACGGCGAGCGCGGCGCCGAAGAAGGCGGCGACGACGACGGCGATGACTGCGAGGTCCAGCAGCCACGCACAGGTGCGACGCCAGAGCGACGCGGGCGCGGCGAGCACGTCGACGGCTTCGGAGACGGACTGCGCAGGTTGGCTCGGCGCGGCGGCGCTCTCGATGGCGGGCACTTCTCCGGAGTCAGGCGGGCTGACGAGGGGACTCGCGGCGGGCGCCGGCCCTGCTGGCGAGAGGCCCTTGTCGATCGCCTGGGTCGCGGCGACGGGGTTGCGGCGCTGCGCCGGGTAGGGGTTCGGGGCGCCGGGTTGCGTGACGACGAGGTGGCTCGGCATCACCTGCGGCAGTTCCTGGAACGAGGGCTGAACCGGCGCAGGGCGCGCGACGACCGGGCGGTGCGGCGCCGTCGGGTGCTCGACGACTTCGGGTGCTGGCGTTCGCACCACAGGCGGGTGGGGTGGCGCGGGCGAGACAGGCCGGTGCGGGCTCGTCGGCAAGGTCGCTCCCTGCATCGCGTTGGCGGCGGTGAGCTTCGGTGCGGCCGCCGGCATTGCCCCTGTCGGAGCGTCTTGACTCGTGTCCTCCGGGACCGCCGTTCGCGCGGCCCAGTCCGTCGGTGAAGGAGGTGCTGGTCGTGGCGCGATGCCGGGGCGCGTGGCGTCGGCAGGTGGCGCCGCGCGAGGTGGTGCAGGCGCACGTGCGGGAACTGCAGGAGTCCCTTCGGGAATCGTGTGTCCGGCCATGCGGGCGGGCGGAGGCGCAGGCGGGCGCTGGGCCGGTGGCGGCGCGATGGAAGCGGGTCGCGGCGGCGGCGGAGCGGCTCGTTGCGGTGGCTGCTGCGTCGGCGCGGCGAGTGGTGCCCGCGGTTGGAGCCCGGGCGGCGCGGCGTTCACGGGTGCGCGAGTCACCTGCGGCGCTGGTGCTGACGTCGCGGGTTGGGCCGTCACCTGGGGGCGGGCCTGCGCCATCGGCTGCCGCGGAGTCTGGGACGTCGGCGCGAGCTCGAAGTGTCTCGGCTCCCGCGCGGGCTGTCCGGGCGCCATGCTTCCGGGCGGAGGCCGGGCCGCAGGCGGCGCGGCGGGCGGCTTCGCGAACGGTCCGGGGATTCCCGGCTGGGTGGTGGCGACGTCGGTGCGGCTCGACGGAGGGACGACGTTCGTCTTGAGCTGGTCCAACGACGGGCCCTGCCGGTTGCGGCGATCGAGGTTGAGGTCGCGCTGGAGGATGTCGGGCGTCTCAGTCGGGGCGGGGTCGAGCGGCTTGTTCCTGGGATCGTTGCTCACCGGATGATGAGACGACGACTTCGGGGCATGAGCAAGAAAACCCACACGTGCCTACACGAGCAGGCGAGGCAGAAGGCCGGGAGCGCGCCCAGGATGCGAAGGCCCAACTCGAGCGAACCCTGTCGTTGGGTCGTGAAGGCATCACCGTCTCCGCGACTCCGTCCTCGTCCTGGATGCGGGGCGGTGGGCGCCTCCCAGAACCGCGTGCCGGTCAACCCAACAACCCATCGAGGTGGCGAATGACCGCCAGCGCAGCCAGCGCGGCCGTCTCTGTGCGCAAGACGTTCGGGCCCAGCGTGACGGTGAGGGCGCCATGGGCGACGAAGGCGTCGACTTCCGAGCGGTCGAGCCCACCTTCCGGCCCGATCACGAGCGCGAGGGAGCGCGAAGCATCCACGCTCCGCACGGCGTCTGAGAGCGGCAACGAGCGCTCCGCCTCATCGAGCACCAGCACCGTCGTCTCTGTCATGGCGACATCGGAGCACTGGACGGGACCCAACACCTCAGGGACGTCGGCGCGCCCGCACTGCCTCGCGGCCTCCTCGACGATTCGACGCCACCGCTCGAGCTTCTTCTCTTCCTTGCCCTCGAGCTTCACCACACATCGTTTCATCGCCACCGGCCAGAACGCGCTCGCGCCGAGCTCCGTGCCCTTCTGGAGCACCAGCTCGAGCTTGTCTGCCTTTGGCAACCCCTGAATCACCGTCACGCGACGCGGCGGAGGAACGGCGCGTGGCGGGCCCAGCCGTACGGTCAAGCCGTCAGCATCGACCGACACCACCTTCGCGTCGAACACCTGCCCGCGCCCATCGAAGACCTCGAGCGGCTCGTCGACCCGCACGCGCAGCACGATCGCAAGATGATGGAACCGCGGCCCGGTGACTCGCATCGCGCCTGCCGCCGCGTCTGGCAGAAGAGCGCGCTTCATCCCGGCCGAATCATGTCGATGCGAATCCACTCGCCCTCGACGACCTCGCCCGCGCTCTGAAGCCCTCGCGACACGTAGGCCTTCTTCACGTCATCGGCCTGGTGCACGAGCACGCCTGCCATCACCAGCCGCTGCTTGACCTTCGGCACGATGAGTGGCGCCAGGTCGATGAGGGTGTTCGCGAGAATATTGGCGAGGACGAGCTCGAACGTGCCGCTGATCTCCTTCAGCGTCTTGCCTGACAGTTCGAGGCCCGAGAGACCGTTCTCCTCAGCGCACTCCTTCGCGAGCTCGACCGAGATGGGATCATTGTCGACGCCGACGGTGAGCCCGCTCCCGAGCTTCTTCGCCGCGAAGGCCAGCACGCCCGTGCCCATGCCCACGTCGAGCACCGAGCAGCCCGGGTTCGCCGACAGGAACGCGTCGACGGCCGCGAGGCACAGCGACGTCGTCGGGTGGTCGCCCGTGCCGAACGCCATCTTCGGCTCGATGAAGAGACACACCTTGTCGGCGGGAGCGTTCGCCTTCTCCCACGGCGGCCCGACCCACAGCCGGCCCACCGTCACCGACTTGATGCGGTCACGCCACGAGACGCTCCAGTCCTGCTCGACGACCGGCTCGACGAGGACGGGCGCGTTGGGAAGGTGTTCCTTCACTGCGGCCACGGCGTCATCGGCGTCGACCTGGTCGTCGTAGAACCCGATGACGATGGCGTCGCCCTTCGCCGGAGCCCGCACTCCTGGCAACGCCGGCGTCGCCGCGTCGCGCACCTCGAGACCAGCCGCGCCGGCCTCGGTGAGCAACGTCTGAATCCACTCCGACTCGACTTCGGGCACATCGACGGTGACGGACAGCCAGGCCATGGCGCCGTCATACCCCGTGCGCCGCCGAAATCACTTCGCCGCGAGCCGAGCGCTCCTTCGCGGGCAGCAGGCGTTCGAGACTGGCGACGTCCGCGAGGTCCTGCGGCCGGCCGGCGGATGAAGGGAGCCCTCCCGGCTCGAGTGTGAACGGGAGCCGCGTGTCGATTGCACCGACTTCGACGGCTCCGATTCCGCTGCCGAAGCGCTGAAGCGCGTCGACGTGGAAGAAGACCATTCGGGTGTCACCGCGAGAGAGGTCATCGAAGACGAACCCGGCTGGCTCGTCGGCGGGCTGCCAGACGGGCTGTCCCGTTCGCTGCCACTGCGCGACCTCTGACGAGAAGAAGGAGACGCGAGCCCACCCGTTGCGCAGCGCCACGCCGCCGGTTCCCGTTCGACGCACCTGCACTGCGACGCGGATCAGCGACGAGTCGCTCAGTGGGGAAGGCGCTCCCTCGACGTCGATCCTCGCGAGCTCGCCCGGTGCAGGCCCCGCGACCTCGGAGCGGAACCCGTGAACCGGCTGGCTCGCGACGCTCGCTCCGACCAGCCACTCCACCGGCGCGCGGGTCAGGCTCAGCCGGCGAGTGGGTGCTGGCGTCCTCGTCAGCGCTTCGTCGAACGCCCCGGCCGCGCTGGTGGACAACGCCAGGACGATCGTCGTGCGGGCCGCGCCCATGGTCGTCCTCAGTACAAGTAGGCCGACGGGTTGCTCGGGCGAGGCGACTGACCCGACAGCGCGCGCTCGAGCAGTCCGATGAACTCGCGACGCTCGGGCCAGTCAGAGGCCGCGGTCTCAGCCAGCGCCTTCGCCTCACGCAGCGTCACGCCCGCCTTCGGGTTGCCGCGCAGCACGTCCGCCGCCATCGCCACCGCCGTCGCGAAGCGGAAGTCGGCCGACGCGTCGTTCACGTTGCTCGTCAGCACCTGCAGCCCGATGACCGACGCCACCTCGAACGCGGCGCCGTTGCCGGGCTGTTTCCCGCGCACCGAGACCGTCCCCAGGGCCCCCTCCACGCCAGTCAGCTCGAGCTCGTACAACGCCGTCACCGCGTGGCCTGCGTGCAGCTCGCCGCCGTCGACCGCGTCGTTGCGGAAGTCCTCGTCGCGCACCGCCCGATTCTCGTAGCCAAGCAGCCGGTAGCGCCGCACGACGTTCGTGTCGAACTCGACCTGTACCTTCACGTCCTTCGAGATGACCTGCAGCAGGCCGGCGAGGTTCTGGGTCGAGAAGACGCGCTCCAGTTCAGCGGCGCCGTCGATGTACAGGCTCTGCCCGTTGCCCTTGTCGGCCAACTGCTCGAGCGTGTCGTCGCGGTAGTTGCCCATGCCGAAGCCGATGGTGGTGAGCGTGACGCCATCGTCCACGTGGCTCTTCACCGCCTCGAGAATGCCCACGGAACTCGTGGCGCCGATGTTCGCGTCGCCATCGGTGAAGACCATGACGCGCGACGAGACCCCCTCGCGCACGCCCTTCGCGGCCTCACGGTACGCCAGCACCATGCCGCTCCCCATATTGGTGCTGCCCCCGGTGCGGAGCCGATCGATGGCCCGGTGAATGGCGCTCGCGTCCGCGGCGTTCGTCGCCGGCAGCACCACCATCGAGCTGCCCGCGTAGGTCGCGATCGCCACCGAGTCTCGACCGTCCAACGCGTCCACCAGCTGGTGCATGGACGTCTTCGCGAGGTCGATTCGATCAGGGCCCGACATGCTGCCCGAGGTGTCGACGAGGAAGACGAGGTTGGCGGGCTTGCGCTCGGCGTTGCTGAAGCGACGGCCCTGCAGCGCGACCTTCAGCAGGGTGCGCCCGGCGGTGAACGGTGACGGCGCGCCTTCCGCGTGAATGGCCCAGGGGCCGTTCTTCGGCGGCTCGAGGTTGTACCGGAACGCGTTGACCCATTCCTCGACGCGGACGGTCGAAGGCTCGAGGCTGAACCCGGCGTTCAGCTGTCGTCGGGCGTAGGTGTACGAGGCCGTGTCGACGTCGATGGCGAAGGTCGAGAGCGCGTCCGCGTCCGCGGTGGTGAGTTGGTGGGGTTCGACGGTGGCCTGCGGCGCAGCGGGCGCGATGGGGGCGGAGGGGCGCTCCTGCCCGTACGTGCCGTCGTGCACGAACGTGCGCAGGCTCTTCTTCGCGTCGATGCCTGACGACCGAAACGACCTCGTCGAGGGTCCAAGCGCCTCGCCACCGGACAGCGCATCGGCGCTCGCTCCGGTGAGCTTTCGAATGTTGTCTCCGAACAGCCAGGCTGCAGACACCAGCACCAGCGCCGAGCACCACGCTCCAAAGACCCACTTCATCCAACCGTTGGTGTTCTTCATGAGGGCATTGTCGAGAACACGCGGCCCGCTGTCTGTCGGGCAACGGGAGGTCCTCCCGATGACGGTCGGTCATCTGACGGATGCCGGGCCACTTTGGGTAAGGTGCCAGCGTGCGAATTCTCTGGGGTGTCGTGCTGGCGCTGAGCTGCGCAGGTCCCGAAGCGCCCGACGCCGCCGTCTGTCGAGACATCGTGACGCGGCTCTGCCTCGGGCCGGTGTGTGACGTGACGGCGCAGAAGCTCGGCGTCGACGCAGGCTCCTGCGAGTCGACGTTGCTCACGCGCACGGGCTGCGGCGCCGACAGCTTCAGCTTCATGGCGCCCACGCGAGCCCAGGTGCTCGACTGCCGGGTACCGCTGTTGCGACAGGGGTCCTCGCAGAAGGTGAAGTCGTCGTGCGCCGACGTGGCCGAGGTGTTCACCGACTGCCCCGAGCTCGTGCGCTTCTACGGAGGCACGCCGTGAAGCGCCTCGGCGCGTTGGTCCTGATGAGCCTCGCGGCGTGCGCGCCCATCGAGCAGTCGGTGCGGACCGAACGTGGGCCGTTGCTTCGCTCGTTCACGAGACCAATGGTGATCGAAGGGGGCTTGCGCGCGCAGGTGCAGGTGACGTGGCCGTTGCTCGACGTGCAGGTGACCGAGCACGACGTCTGCCGCGAGGTGGCGGTCGACGAGTACGCCGAGGAGCGCATCACCGAGAAGACCGCGCCCGCCGCCGGAGCCTCGTTCTCGACCGGAGTCGCCGCCACGCTCGCCGCCGCCGCAATCTTCGGCATCTCGTTTCTGGTGAGCAACTCGCCCGACACCACGGTCATCGACACCACAGGGCGCTTCGGCCCGCCGCCACGCACCATCATGCAGGGGACGTCGCTCATCGCGCTCGGCATCGGGTTGCCGGCCCTCGCGGTCGGCGGCATCGCCTTTCTCCGAACGGGCGAGACCATCGAGCAGCGTCGCGTCGAGCAGGAGACGGGACAGAAGGACATCGAGTGTCATGCACGCGGGGTGAGCGGTTCGATTCGGTTGGTGGGCGCCCGTGGCGAGGTCGGCGTGGTGCCGGTGAGCGACGGCCTCGGCCACGTCGACGCCGCGACGCTCAAAGGTGGCTTCACCGAGCTCACCCTCGGCGAGCGGCCAGTCTCGCTCGACGAGACAGGGCTGCTGACGATCGACGCGTTCTCGGCGTGTCTCGCGCTCGAGGCCGAGGGGGCGCGCGCTCCCGAGTCGCTTGGAGACGGCGATCTCGTCAATCGGGCCGATCGCCTGCGCCGCTGCAAGCCGGTGCGCGGTGAGGTGATCGTCGAACAGTTGAAGGCCGTCGACGCCGAACTCTCGCGCCGCCGCGAGACGGGAACGCCGGGTGCCTTCGTTCGGGGCCCGCAGGTCGCCAGCTTCGAAGAGGCGGTGTCGGCCTACGCCCCTCGACTTACCTTCAAGGCTGGCTCGCCCGATCTCGCCCGCCTCGACGCCCCCGAGACGCTCAACGGCCAGGCCGTCTTCATGCAGGGCCTCGTCTCGTCGGGGCTCACCGAGAACATCGGCGTCCTGCAGCTCGGCGGGCGCGAGGTGTTCGTCTTCATTCCCCCGAAGCGCTCGTGGGGCGGAGACTTCGGAAGCGGCGCGCGCGTCGAGGCGGTCGCCGTGATGGCCGGCTGGCAGACCGTCGGTGAGAAGACGCTGCCGCTGGCTCGCCTCGTGTTCATGCGGCCTGCCTTCTGAGCCATGCGCGCTGACTGGGAAGCACAGGAGCAGGCCCGCGAGGCGTTCGAGCGAAGGCGCACGCGCCGCACATGGCTCATCGCGTTCGGCGCCGTGCCGGTGCTGACGTTGCTGGGGCTGCTCGCCTCGGGGCAGCTGCGCATCGATCGTTACGCGCGCCTGGGCGAGGGCCACACGCTCATCCGGAAGCTCGCGAACGATCAGCTCGAGTTCCAGAAACGCACTGGCCGCTGGGCCACGAAGTTCTCCGAGCTCGACGTTCCCGAGCCGCGCGACTTCACCTGTCTGCTGTCGAAGCACGAGCGGCTGCTGCCGAGCTCCGACGAGGCCACGGCGGTCGAGGCGTCCGAACTGCCTGCGCTCATCGACGAGCTCGAGCTGGGCCTCATCTGCGACGACGGGAAGCCGTGTGACTACCTGGCGGCGTGCGCGTCGCGCTGGCAGTGGAATGGCCTGATGACGGTCTGGTTCGTCTCGTCGCGAGGGCTCAAGGACGGGAGTCGACGGCCGCACACGCCGTTCAGTCCCGGACCGATGCCCTGAGCCGTCAGTCGAGCAGCAGGCGGGGCACGACGGCGAGCAGCGCCGCGCCGCGCGCCACCGCCGTTTGTGGATCGGCCTCGATGTCGAGGGGCACCGCGAGCGATCTGGCGACCGCCTCGCGAACCTGCGGGACGAACGTCGTGCCGCCGATCAACGTCACCGAGCCCAGCTCCTTCGGCTTCACGTCCGCCGCCACGATGGTCTCGGCCGTCACCGCGATGGAGCGATCGATCAACTCCTTCCACGGCCCGAACAGCTGCTCTCGCTTCACCACCACGTCGAGGCTGCGTCGTTGGCGTGGCGTGCCGAGCGCGTCGGGTACGAAGAAGCGCGCTTCCCTCGCTCCCGAGAGCGCGCGCTTCACCAGCTCGCACTGCCGTTGGATCTTGTCGAACAGCACCACGTCCTTCGTGACGTCGACGCTCGCGATGCCCCAGATGGTCGACGCCACGTGCCGGGCGAAGGCGAGGTCGAAGTCGTTACCGCCGAGACAGTCATCGCCGCCAGCCGATCGAACGCTGATGCGATCGCCCTGGCGCTGCACCACCGTCGTATCGAGCGTGCCGCCGCCAAAGTCGTAGACCATCCTGGGCGCGTCCGTCGCCGCCGCGCCACCGATCCCTCGAGCCAGGGCGCCCGCGACCGGCTCGGACAAGACGCGCAGCACCTCGAGCCCCGCCATGCGACCGATGCGCACCATCGCCTGCCGCACCTCGGCGCCCGCTGAGACGGGCACGGTCATGAAGCACTTGGTGATCGACCGGCCGAAGCGGGACTGGGCGCGCTCCTTCAAGTAGCGAACGATGAAGCTCGCCACCTGGCTCGCGGTGTACTCGCCGGATGACGTCACGAGGCTTACTTCGCCCTGACCAATACCCTTGAGCTTGAAGACCGAAGCCGTGTCGAGCACTCGAGCCGCGGGGTGGTCAATGGGTCTGGCGATGACTCGCTTGATGCCGGCGATGGTGTTGAGGGGATCGGTCGCGCGCATGCGCTCGGCGTCGTGGCCCACGAGCACCGGCCCCGATTTCGGGAAGTGCACCACGCTCGGGACGCACGAGTCCCCGCGTCCATCGAGCGCGTAGTGAAAGCGCCCGTCGATGACGAGCGCCGCCGTCGAGAACGTCGTGCCGAGGTCGATACCGAGAATGGGCTCTGCTGCGGCTGCCATATCGATCCTTCATCGACACGATCGCGCCTCGCCATCAAAACCGCCGCGTCAGGAACCTGACGCCCCCTTCAGGCGCACGCAGGAACCGGCGCCCCCATCGAGGCGCACACAGACGAAGCCCGCGTCGGGCAGACACTCTTCACCTCGGCGTGCGCTCGGGTCGCAGGGCAGCCCCTCGACATCGTAGTTCCCGAAGAGTGAACACCCGGCCATGAAGAGCCCAGAAGCGATGAGGACGACCCACAGCGCGCGCATGCGTGCTTTGTAGCACGCAGAGCTCGTCTTCCGACTCGAGCGGCGAAGCCGGTCACGGGCCGACGGTGACCAGCGTCTGCTTGTCGAAGTCGAGCACCCGGCGCGCGACCTCCAGCACGTCGTCAGCCGTCACCGCTTCCATCTCGTCGGCGTAGCGGAGGTACTTCTCGGGGCCCAGGCCGTAGCAGGCATCGAGTGCCATGGTGGCGGCCCTGGCGCCGTTGCGCTGCAGGCCAATCTGCTGCGTCCCCACGAGGTATCGCTTCGCGCGGACCAGCTCGTGGTCGCCGACCCGGTCGGCCTTCAGCTTCTGCAGCTCCGCCCGCATGCCGGCGAGCGCCGCCTCGACCTTCTCGGGGCTCGTCGCCATGAAGACGGCGAAGTACCCGGGGTCGACGCCTTCGAGCGTGGTGGCCGACACCGAGTACGCCATCGATCGTTTGTCGCGCAGCTCGATGAAGAGGCGCCCGCTCTGCCCCGAGAGCAGCGTCGAGAGCACCTCGAGCGCTCGGCGCCACGGGTCGGTGACGCGCGCGCCGGGGAACCCGAGCACCAGCTGGGTCTGGGCCTTCGCGAGCGTCCGGCTCGCCAGGCGTGGCGCGGTGACGGGCGGCTCGATCGCGATCGTCGGTGCCGCTGGCGTCGACCTCGACTGGCCGAACGCCTTCGTCGCGGCCTCGATGACCGCGTGAGGGTCCACGTCGCCCACCACGGCCAGCGTCATGCGAGACGGGTCGAAGTACGTCTGGTGGAACGCACGGAGCCGAGCCGGGGTGAGCTGCTCGACCGACGCCGTCTCGCCTGAGAGCGAGAGCCGATAGGGGTGCAGCGTGAACAGCGTCTTCGCGAACAGCTCGAACGCCACCGACGAGGGCCGGTCTTCACGGGCCGCGATGTCCTGCAGCTGGAGCTGTCGCTCGCGCGCCACCTCTGCCTCCGGGAACGACGGTCGGTTGAAGACCTCGGCGAACAGCTCGAAGCCCCGCTCGAAGTGCCTGGAGAGGAACTCGCCGCGAACGGACATCGAGCTGCGGCCGCCCATCGCGTTGAGAGAACCCGCGAGTGAGTCGACGAGGTGCGAGATCTGTTCGGCCTCGTAGCTGGCCGTGCCGCGCGTCATGGTTCGGGCGAGCAACGAGGTGAGCCCGTTGTCCTCCGCGCTCTCGTAGCGCACGCCGCCGAGCAGGCTGGCGCGCATGCTGAACAGCGGCACCGCGCGCTCCTCGCGGATGATCAACGTCGCACCCGAAGGCAGCTGCTCGACCGTCAGGCCAGACGCCTCCTTCTTCGAAGCCGCGGCGGTGCGGAGCATCCTGGTGGGCGCGACGTTGCGGGCGGGCAGTGGGGCAGGGCGCTCCTTGCCGACACGCACCAGGACGCCTCGCGCGGCGGCCTCGGTGAAGCTCGTGCCCTTCGGCAGCAGGCCGGTGATCGACGCGCGGTCGAACGTGAAGTACCGCTCCGCCACCTCGCGCACCTTCGCGGGGGTCACCAGCGAGATGGCCTCGTAGTACTGGGCCTCTTTCTCGATGCCGCCCATCGTGGACTCGTAGCTCCCGAGCTTGCGCGCCACGCCCTGCACCGTCTCGCGTTGGTAGATGGCGTCGGCTTCGATGAGCGACTTCACGGTGTCGAGCTCGTCGGGCTCGACCGCTGCCGCAGTCATCGTCGAGAGCACGCGCGCGGTGGCTTCGAAGGCCTCTTCGACCTGGTCGGTGCTGACCACCAGCGAGGCCGCGAAGAGCCCTGGCTCCGTCGGCGTCCACGACCAGGCGCTCACGTCTTTCACGAGCGAGCGTTTGCGTTTCACCTCGAGCGAGAGCCGAGAGGCGTCGCCCTGGCCGACCAGCATGGCGAGCACGTCGAGCGCTGGAGCGTCGGGGTGGTCGACTCCCGGCGTCTGGAAGGCGACGTGCAGCCACGATTCCTTCACGTCGTCGGTCGTGAGGCTCACCCGAACGCCATCGAACCGCGGCTCGGCCGGGCGGGTGGGCCGGTCGAAGGCAGGTCGGCTCCAGTCACCACCGAGCAGCTCGTCGGCCCAGGTCCTCACCTGGGCTTCGGTCACGTCACCCACGGCCGAGAGCACGATGTTCTTCGGCGTGTAGTGCTTCGCGTAGAAGGCGAGCACCCGTTCGCGGGTGTGGCTTCGCACGTTGGCCTCGAACCCGATGACGGGCCGGCCGTAGGGGTGGGTCAGGAACGCAGCGCCGAACAGGGCCTTCGAGGCGCGGCGTGAGGGCATGTCCTGGCTGCGCTTGATCTCTTCGCAGACGACCTCGATCTCGCGGCCCAACTCGTCTGCGTCGAACGCGGAACTCCGGATCGCGTCGGCGAGCACGTCGAGCCCCTCGCGCGCGAACCGGCTCGCCATCACCACGTGGTAGACGGTCTGATCGAAGGTCGTCCACGCGTTGATCTCACCGCCGTGGGCCTCGATGCTGCGAGCGATTTCTCCCGGCCCGCGGCGCGCGGTGCCCTTGAAGAGCATGTGCTCGTGCAGGTGCGCGAGGCCGATCTCGTCGGCCGTCTCGTCAGCGCTCCCGACCTTCACCCAGAGCTGGAAGGCAGCCACCGGGGCGGCGTGGTTCTCTTCGAGGACGACGGTGAGCCCATTGGGCAAGCGGAATCGGGACGCCATTTCGGACGACGCTCGCATCCTCGCTCCACCGAAGGAAGAGGGTTAGGCTCTGACAGGGGCCTATGGACGTGAACGATGATCCGCTCTTCGAGCTTCGTGAAGAGCTGAACGATGAAGACGAGCCGCTGTTCGGGCCAGCGCCAGCCACGAAGCCGGCGACGGGAGGGTTTGCCGCCTCGACCAACGGCTTCGCCGCCGCGCCGTCGGCCCCGCACCCCACGTTCGCCCCGCCGCCCCTGCCACCACCGCTGCCGAAGAAGCCGACGGGGCAGACGGGCGCGTCGCAGCTCGCGCCCGCCACCGCGCCCCCGACGTCGGCCAGCTCGTCTCCGGCCCGCGGAGTTCCCGCTGCCGTACCGTCCTCGTCGCCCTTGGGTGGGCTGCCTGCCGCCAGCAAACCCATCACCGGTCAGCGGCCCGCGGCGCCGCTGGTGCAGTACCAGGTCACGGGGCTGCCCGCGATTCCGCCCACGGTGCAGCGCCCCGTGGGCCAGGATCCGTTCCAGGAGCCGCCCGAGCCGCGGCTGCCGCCGGGCGCCGATCCAGAAGAAAAGCTCCGCAGCTTCCGCGCCGTCATCAAGGGCAAGGACGAGGCGCTCGGTCGGGGCCGCGCCCTGTACTCCGCGGTCGATGGAGAAGCGCAGCATCTCCGCGCGGTCGCGACACAGCTTCGTGGCCAGCTCGAGGTCGCCGCCATCGAGCTGCAGAAGGCCGCCGACTACCCGCAGCAGCTGGCTCATCTGCGCGAGCTGCTCGAGAAGGACACATTCCGGGCCGACGAGGCCGAGCAGCGAATGGAGATCCTGGTCGCGCGCATCGCCCAGGTCGAGGCCGAACGCCGCGAGCTCACCAACGCCGTCGCCGAGCTCGAGACGCAGAACCTGCACTTGTCGGCCCGGGTCGAAGAAGAGCGCAAGGCGCGCGAACTGCTGGCTGACGAGCTCGTTGGCGCGAAGGAGGCGCTCGGGCTCGCGCAGGATCGCGTCGCCGACTTCGGGAACCGGCTCTCCGAGGGCAAGGGGCTCTACGAGAACGCGAGCGCGCAGGCGCAGGCGCTCGGAGCCAGGAGGCAGCAGCTCGAGAGTGAGCTCGCCGCTGCGACGGCCGACCTCGCTGCCGCGACGGGTGAGCGAGACTTCTACAAGGGGGAACTCGACGGCGCCCAGCTCGAGACCGAGTCGTTCCGCCAACGGGCAGAGACCCTCGAGCAGCAGCTCGCGGCGGCGACGCGGAAGGTGTCTGCGTTCGAGAGCGAACAGGCGTGGTCGAAGACGACCCTCGAGCAGTCCGCCACCCGGGCCCAGGACCTCGAGGCCCAGCTCGCCGAACTCAAGGTCCAGCTCGAGCTGGTGCAGCAGGAAGTCACCGAGCGGTCCCAGGCCGCCGACCAACTGTCGACCGAGCTCGAGCTTGAGCGCGTCGAGGCTCGCACCCGCATCGCGTCGCTCGAGGCGAACCTTCGCGAGGTGCAGGGCGTCGCGCGCTCGGCCGCGGGCACGCTTCAGGCGCAGCTCCAGGGCTCGCAGGCCGAAGTGCGGCGGCTCAACGCCGCGTTGGAAGAGCAGGCCTCCCTCGTCGAGAGCGCGCAGGCTGATGCCTCGACGCTGCACGCGCGTATCGCCGCGCTCGACGGTCAGCTGAGCGCCTTCACCGAGGAGCGCTCGTCGTCCGAAGCCCGGCTCGTCGAGCTCGAGGCGCAGCTTTCCGACGCTGAGTCTCGCGTCGTCGCTGCCGATACCCGCGCGGCCGAGTTCCAGGGCTCCGCTGAGGCGGCCCAGCAGGCCATCGACTCGAATGATGCCAGGGCCAACGACGCCGAGCAGCAGGTCGCCGAGGCTCGCGAACAGGTGGCTGAAGCCCGCGCCCGGGTCGCCGAAGCCACGCGCCGCGCCGAAGCCGCCGAAGCGAAGTCGAAGAGCTACGAGCAGCAGGCGCGCGACGTGTTCGGCAAGGTGACCGACGCGCAGTCTCAGCTGCAGGAACTCGAGAACGCCCGCGGCGCGGCCGAGAGCCGGGCGAGCGCGCTCGAGGCGAAGCTGAAGGAGAGCGCCGAGAAGCTGCGGGCCGTCGAGACGAAGTCCGCCCAGAACGAGGCCCGCGCCGCCCAGGCCGAAGCCCGCGCGAAAGAGTTTCAGGCCCGCGCGGAGCAGTCGCAGCGCGCGGCCGCCGTCGGCGCCGACGCGAAGGCGAAGGATCTCAAGCTCCAGCTCGACGCCTCGGCCGAGAACGAGAAGGCGCTCCAGCAGGAGATCGCCGCGATGCAGGCCCAGGAGATCAACCTCAAGTCCGACTTGACGGCGTGGTCGGAGCGCTCCACCGCGCTCGAGCAGGAGCTCGCCGACATGAAGACGAAGCTCGAGGCGGCCATCCAGAGGACCGCCGAGGCGCAGGTCGCCGCGAAGAGGGCGACGCCCGCCAGCACCGGAGGCACCGGCGAGGTCGAGAAGCTCAAGGCCGAAAACGTGGCGATGAAGAAGAAGCTGATGGCGGCCGAGAGCGCGATCGAGCTGGCGGCCTCATTGAAGGCCAAGGTGGCGCGGCTCGAAGCGCAGGTGAAGCCGCCCGCGAAGAAGTAGACTCAGGGCGGCGCAGGCTCGACCAGCCCAGCCTCGTAGAGCCGCAACAGCGAGTCCTTCACGCCCTGTCGCGAGATGCCGAGGTCGGCGAACGCCTTCTCGATGTCTTCGACGCGCAACGACGCGGGCGCCAGCTCGGACACGTAGGTCGCGTCGTCAGGGCTGATTCCGAACGCCTTCGCCCACTCGCCCTGGGCGGTGTCGAACGCGCCCTTGCCGTGGTTCTGCGCGGCGGCCAGCTTCTCTTTCCACGACTGGTTGGCCTCTTCGCCTTTCGCCGTCAGGCGGAAGCGCTGGCTGCGGGCCCACTTGAGTCGTGGGCGAGAGGGCTCGTTCGTCATGGCCGAGCCCTACACCCCTTCCCCCCGGAAAGGGAGATGGACTTGCACGAGCCTGCCTGACCGAGAGACAGAGAGCCCGTGTCTTCGCCTCCCGTCGCGCCTGTCGACAGCTTCACCGCCTTGAGCGCCGCGCGCTTCGCCGTCTACGTGCACTTCCCGTATTGCCTCTCGAAGTGTCCGTATTGCGACTTCGCGTCGACGGCGGCGCGGCAGGTCCCCGAGGCGCGCTACACGAAGGCCGTGCTGCGTGAGCTCGGGGTGCGCGGCGCCGAGTTGGGGCCGCGTGAGGTGCACGCCGTCTTCATCGGTGGTGGCACGCCGTCGCTCTGGAGTCCCGTGCACGTCCGCGAGGTGTTGGAGGCGCTCGGCGCCAGGCTTCCACTCGCCCAGGGCTGCGAGGTGACGCTCGAGGCGAACCCGGGGGCCGCCGACGAAGCGCGGTTCTCGGGTTACCGCGCCGCGGGCGTCAACCGGCTCTCGATCGGCGTGCAGTCGTTTCAGCCCGCGACGCTCACCAAGCTCGGAAGAGGCCACGACGGCGAGATGGCCCGACGTGCGGTCCGCGCGGCGCGAGAGGCGGGCTTCACCAACGTGTCGATGGACTTCATCTACGGCGTGCAGGGCCAGACCGTCGACGAGGTGCGACGCGACGCAGAGATGGCGGTGTCGCTCGGCACCGAGCACCTGTCGGCCTACGCGCTGACGCTCGACTCCGAGTCGCTCGCCGAGGACGTGCCGCTCGCCAAGCAGCTCGCGCGAGGTGAGGTGCAGTTGCCCGCCGATGACGTCGTCGTCGAGATGCAGCGCACCGTTCGCGACGTCTACCGACAGGCCGGGCTCGAGCGGTACGAGGTGTCGAACTACGCGAAGCGCGGCTACCACTCGCGACACAACGCGACGTATTGGACCGGGGGCGACTGGCTGGCCCTCGGCGTCGGCGCGACCGGCTCGCTGGCAGAGCGCCGCTACTCGAACCAGCGCAGCGCCGAGAAGTACCTCGTCGACGTCGAGGCGGGCCGACTGCCAGAGCGCTCCCGCGAGACCCTCACGTCACTCGAGCGCTTCGAGGAGCGCGTCGCCATGGGCCTGCGCCTCACCTCGGGGCTCGACCTCGAGGCCACGTGCCGTCGGTTCGGTCAGCCGTACGAGCCCCGCCGCCCGCTCGTCGAGCGCCTGCTCCTCGAAGGCCTCGCGGTGATGGACGAGGGGCGCGTGAAGCTCACCGACCTTGGCATGGACGTGCACAGCGCCATCAGCGCGCGGCTGATGTGAAAGCGACGGACTCGGGGCACGCGCACGCTACATTGCCGGCCGTGGGCTCGACCTGGTTGCAGTGGATCATTCTCTCAGCGCTGACGGGCTCGCCGCTCGGCTCGGCCGTCTTCCTGCTCGTCTTCTGGCTGGTGGTCGATCGGTTCACGCTCGGCATTCTCCCCGACCCGCTGCGCTGGGTGATGCGGCGGCGCCGGGCCTCGTCGCTCGAGCGCACGTTACTGGGCAACCCCCACGACGGTCGCGCGCGCCTCGAGCTTGCCGGGCTGTACGTCGATCGCGCGAAGTACAAACCCGCGGTCGACCTGCTCAAGCCCAACCTCGAGAAGGGCGATCATGATCCGCAGACGCTCTTCACCATGGGCGTCGCCTGCATCGGCGCCGGCTACGTCGAGCAAGGAGAGAAGCTGCTCGAGAGCGTCGACGAGGCCTCGCCCGGGTTCCGCGTTCATGAGGTCGAGTTGATGCGAGGGCGGTTCCGCCTCGCTCGGAAGGACTTCGCAGGCGCGAAGGTCGCCCTCGAGAGACTGGTGAGCGCGCGCGCGGGGACCATCGAGGGCCGGGTGTTGCTCGCCCGCGCGTTGGATGGCCTTGGTGACGATGGGGCTGCGGCCCTGATGAAGGACGCCGCTTGGAACGAGTACGTCAGCGCTCCCGGGTTTCAGCGACGCAAGGAGCGGCTCTGGGCGTGGCGTGCGCGGCCATCGCGGCCTGCGACGTACCTGTTCATCACCATCCTGGCCCTCACGCTCTTCGCCACCCTCGCGGCGCCGGGCCTCAACGCGTGGGCTTCAGCCCGTCAGCGCGCAGCCCAGGGGGCGTACACCGACCCGGGCCTGACCGATCCGGACGAGTAGCGATGCTCGAGGCCTTCGACGCGCTGGTGCGAGAGCTCGGCCCCTGGGGGGTCGTGCTGTTCGGTGTCGCGGCGCTGCTCGAGTACGTCTTCCCTCCGTTTCCCGGCGACACCGTGACGCTGCTGGGCGGCGCCTACGCCTCACGTGGCGACCACCCGCTCTGGCTCGTGCTGGTCTGCCTGATGGGCTTCAGCGTCGCAGGCATGGCCCTGACCTGGGTCGTCGGGCGCACGCTGGGGAAACGGCTCGACGCCGCGAAAGAGGGCCCGATCGTCTTCGGGCTCACGCACGAACAGCTGCGGCGCGCCCAGACGACGATGCGGGAGCGCGGCGAGTGGGTGCTCGTGCTCAATCGCTTCATGCCCAGCTTCAGGGCAGTGGTCTTCGTGGCGGCCGGAGCCAGCGGCACGCCTCTGCCCCGGGTGCTGTTGCTGGGCTCGGTCTCGGCGCTGCTGTGGAATGCGCTGCTCGTCTTCGTCGGCTCGAAGGTCGGAGCGCACGCCGATCAGCTCGAGGCCTGGCTGTCGACGTACCGCTTCCTCGCGCTCGGCGTGACCGTGCTGGTATTGCTCGGCTTCCTCGGGCGTGGCGTCTGGCGTCGTCGACGTGGCTGACGCGATTCTACCTGCCGCGCGGCGCCCGCCCGTGAGAGGATGCACGTCTTTCGAGGGCCGATGGACTGTTCAAGGCGATGCGTGTACGCACCACGGTATTGAAGGTGGCCCTGCTGGCCTGCGCGCTCGCCCTCGGCGCCTGCCGATGCGGCAACGACGTCAACATGGTCGAGACGCGTTTTCGCGTCGCTCCCGAGACCCAGTCGCTCGACTTCGGCAGGGCGCTCGAGGGCACCGTCGTCACCAGGACGGTCACGCTCATCGCCGAGACGCGCGCGAGCGTGTCGGTGGGGGCGTCGACGAAGTCTCCATTCTCGACCGAGCCGCTCGTGGAGATTCCGGGCGGCAGCCAGGTCGACCACGAGGTGACGTTTCGCGCTGGGAACGGTGAGTCGAACGGCGAGCTGGTGTTGACCTCGGGTCGCCAGGAACTCCGGGTGGGGCTGCGCGGCGTCGGGGTCCGGGAACCGCTGTGCACGCCGTCGGCGACGTGCCGGGAATCGAAGTACTCGCTCGAGCTCGATCGCTGCGTCGAGACGGTGGTGCCCGACGAGACCCCATGCAACCCCGACAGCGCCTGCCTCGAGCAGGGGCGGTGCCGTGCAGGTCAGTGCCTGGGGGTCGCGCGCCGTTGCAACGACAATGACGCGTGCACGAGCGACGCCTGCGCCGCCGACGCAGGCTGCGTGAACACGCGCATCACCTGCCCGCAACCCACGACGCTGTGTCGGGTCCCCACGTGCGACGCGAGGACGGGCTGTGGCGAGGCCGAGGCTCCTGATGGAACGCCGTGTGGGAATTCGAACTGCGTCAACTCGCGCATCTGCCTCATGGGCGCGTGCGTCGACTTCGCCACGCCCGAGGGGACTGAGTGTGGACCGGCGGTCGCCTGCTACGGCGTGTCGCGGTGTCAGAATCAACGGTGCGCGAGGCCTGACGCCGGCCAGTGGTTGCCGGCGTGGAGCGCGCGCGTCGTGGGCACCCCGCTCGCTGAGCCGCCCGCGTTGTTGAACTTCGGCTCGTCGCTCTACTTCTCCGTGTGTGGCCTGCCTCGGCTGCCCATCGATGGGGGCTTCGACGACGCGGGGCTGAGCGACGCCGGTGGACCCGACGCTGACGGCGGTCGTGACGCCGGGTCGACCGACGCTGGCCCCGACACCGAGTGCGCGGTGCTCTCGTACACGTCGACGGGCTTCGACCGCTTCATCACCCGGGTGTCAGCGCCCGAGCGGCTCACGCACGTCGGGCCCGCAGGCGTCGTCTTGCGGGTCGACGGCGGGCTCGTCTTCCGCTCGCGCTCGATGGGCACGTTCCTGGGGGGCTGGGAGACGGGCACCCTCGCCGCGTCGCAGGTGGCCATGATGCGCGACGGCGGGGTGGTGGTGGCGCTGCGCGGTGATGGCGGGACGAGCCTGGTGGTGACGTCCACCGTGGCGGTGACTCCGCTCGCGTATGTCGAAGGCGCCGTGTCGCACCTCGCGATGGGGCTCGACGACGCCGTCTTCGCGCTCGCTCGCGGCCAGACGGTGTACCGGTTCGGAACCGAAGCCGACGGAGGGCCCAGTCGTGGTGACGTCGTGCTCGACGCCGGCGCTGTGTCGCTCGCCGTCGCCGACGAGGTGGTGGTCGCCGGCGCCCGTCTCACCCAGTTCTCGCTGGGCTCGTTCCAGTCGCCGCGCGTGCTCGAGGGGCCCTCCGACGCCGGACTGCTCGAGCGCGAGGTCATCATCACGCCCTCGACGGTGTTCAGGTTCTTCCGAGGCTGCCGCGTGCTCGCGATGTCGTGCCTGCCCGTCGACGCGGTGACGTGGGTGCGGGCCTTCTCGCGGAGCACCGGCGTGTTGCTGTGGGAAGACACGCTCCTGCCGGCTGGCGCGAGCGGCCGCCTCATCGAAGCCACGGCGCTGCGAATTCCCGGCGGCATCGAGAGCGCGCTCGCGGCCATCGTCGAAGGCGACGTCGACGGTGGCGTCATCAACGGGCTCGTCGTGACGCTCGACGGCGGCCGCGCGCTCGAGTGTCCCTTCCCCGACGGCACCGGCATGCTGACGGCTGCGGTCTTCACGGCGGGGCAGCTCGTCACCTTGTCGACCCGGCCCGATGGTGGCGTCACGCTCGAAGGGTGGACGCTGGGCGCGCTGCCGCTGGAGTCGTCGGGTTGGACGAGCGCCGAAGGGTCGTCTGGGCAACGTCGCCCGGCGCCGTAGGCCGGGTTCACCGGTTGGCGCGACGGCGAACGCCTTCGACCAACGCGAGGGCGATGACCTCTGCGGGCGTCTCGAGCGGCACGCCCAGCTGTTGTGGCGTGAGGGCCAGCACCAGCACCCGATCCTTCACCGCGGCGGCCGCGGCCTGCTGGAGCCCGAGCTGGACCTTGAGCACGGCGCCCACGCGAGACGGCCCCTCGACGTCGAGGTCCTTCGCCGAGGCGAGCACGACGGCGCCCTCGTCAGGTTGGAAGGCCACCACTCTCGTCTCGCTCGCGGCTTTCCATCGCAGGTCGACGAGCGAGGCGAGGCGCGCGAAGGTGACGTTCCGAACGCGCGTCGCGGTCGTGATCTCCGCGATGCCTCCCGCGAGTACGACTCGCCTGGCGCGGTCGGCGCGAGCCAGCTCCACGCTCGTCACCATCCATCCGTCGACGCCGACGTCTTGCGCGTCACGGAGGGTGCGCTCCGCGTCGGGGACGTCGTTCGTGACGAGGACGCAGAGAGGCAAGGCCGCCTGGAGCGCCGCCGGCTTCACGTGCAGCCGCGCGGCCGCGAGGAAGACCTGGTCTCGGGCCAGGTGGCTTCCCGACGCGAACACGCACACCGTCGAGTCGAGGAAGGCTCTGGGCAGCACGGCGCGAGTCTGTCACGGGCCACGTCGGACTTCAGTGCGAACCCGGCAGCACCGGGTCGTCGAGGTCGCCCGTCTCGCCGGGGTGGAGAGCGTCGACAAGTCGGGAGCGTTGAGCGCTGCTGCAGCCGCGCCGGCAGGACCGGGTTGGCGAGGAACGAGCGGCCGAACGCGATGAGGTGCGCGTCGCCCGGCGAGCGTGCTCGTTTGGCCCGCACCAGGTCGAAGGCGCCCCCGTCGGGAGGTTGTTCGGGTGCCCCACGCGGCCGGTGTGCATCAGTTGCGTCACGATGCGGGAGCGCATGCACGGCCTCGGTGACGGCCTTCCAGTTGGCGATCTGCGCGGCGTGGACGTTGCCGGGGGGCGCGTGAGCGAGTCATCGGCGCCAGCACCATGCGGTGCTTCAGCGTCCTCGAGCAGGGGTCGTCGTGTCGAAGAGGGTGGTCATGGCGCAGCAGAGCGCCCGCGGCCTTCGCGGCGGTCGTCGTTCTTTCGGGACGGTCTGTCTCATCGGGCGTCAGCGACGCGTCACGCCGCGTCCGTCAGCGATGGGCGCACGTTGAGCTTCACGGCGACGCTCCTCGTGCTGCTGCCCGGCGCAGACGAGTACAAGAAGGTTGACGAGGTCGATGGCGTCACCGTCGAGTCTCGCGCCGTTCCTGACTCATCGTACGTCGAGCTGCGCTTCTCGACCCCACCACCAAGTCCGTCGAGGCGCTCTGCGTGGAGGCCTTCGTCGACGAGCGCGAAACCTCTCAGCAGCGCCCCTCGAACGGCATCGAGGCGCTGATGCCCCGCGGACCGCGCTAACAACTCGAATTCCCGGCGCTTTTGACACACCTTGCACTCCGGCAGAGCGGAGCGGGTCGTTTACGGAGCGTGACTATCGACGCAGCTCGTAACACATCCTTGGGCAGTCAGCTCGGGTCGCCGTTTCGACTCAAACAGCAACCGACCGGCTACCAACTCCCGTTGCTCACCATCCTCGGGGCGATGGCGCTGGCGTGGTACGCGCGCACCTGGTTCAGACATGACGAATTCAAGGAAGGCGTGATCTCGCTGATCATCTCAGCCGCGTTGATCACTCTCGGAGTACGAGGGTGGATGCGCCGACCGGGCGTCGAGACCACGACCATCATTCCACACGAACGGGGTTTCATCTGGTCGCGGCCCACGGAGTCAGTGCACATCGCCTATGACCAACTCTGCGCGGCGACGTTCACGTCACACGTGCTGGCATTCAGCCGCATGACGATCGCGAACTGGGTGCTCCAGCTCGACCTCGGAGGCAGGAACATCGAACTTCACTCGCTCGGCCCGGCGCCAGGATTCCCAACCTTTCAGCCGGATCCGTTCGTCACGTGGGCGCGCACTGTGGTGGCTCGAGTCTCGCGCACGGCGTCGTGAAGGAGACCGACGCCGCGAGTTCGCCCGAGCTCGAAGTTGCCCTCGCCACTGTCGAACGCGTCCTCATCGCCGCCTACCCCGAGCTCGAAGAGGGGCTCTGTCTCACCCGGCCTGCACCCGCCTCGACTGGGCCACGCTGCACCAGCACACCGAAAGGCACCGACGTCTTGCGCTGCACCTGTGGCGGCCGCCGGCGCCTTCACGCCATCCACTCCACCAGGAAGACGGCCGAGGAGCGCCTCCTCCAACTCGGTCACCGCCTCGCCCCTCGTCACGTCCTCCCACCCGCCACCGCCCAGCCCGCCCTCCCGCTGGCGGGCTGACGGACACCCTCTCGCGTCACTGGCCGGCAACCGCGTGGCGAGCGACGCAGGCGAGCTGTGCAACGCGTCTCGTGGGTGACTCCAGTGAGTCCGCAGTTGACGTGAAATCGCGTCAACTGCGGAACGCCGGGAGTCCGCGACGAGACGTGTTCGCATCGTCGCGCCTCGGCCGCTCCTCTGACGAGCGATGGATGAACATGCAGGTTCTCGTGCCGCCCCCGTGCACTTCGTCTTCGGGCCCGACGCAATGCAGAAGCTGCTGGTCCTCATCCAGCGCCTGGAACCGAGCGGGTGCGGTCGTCGAGACCGCCGCTCAGGCCGCGTTGCACGAAGCGTCGCATGGTCACTGCGACCCGAACGTCTGACGACGACTGCGTTCGCGCAGTTGTCTCAGCTCTCGCTCTCGGATGCCCTCTGCCGGGAGAGTCGGTCAGGCGACCGGGCACCACGGAGCCATCCTCAGCTGAGCGCTGAGGTCGGCAGGCCTCGGACATGGACTATTCCTCGCCCCTCACGGTTCTCGAGGCTTCAAAGCACCTCCGCGACCGCCCTCCCTGGAGAGCCGCTGTGGAACCTGAAGCTGCTGTCAGCGGTTCGGCGGTGGCGCGTTCGCCCGCCCACGACGAAGGCTCATCAGCAACAACAGCACGCCGCCCACGAGTGTCGGGTCGATCGTCGCGCAGCCACACCCCACCGGCGGCTTCGACGTCCCAACGCCAGCATCAGGCCGATTGCCCG
Source organism: Myxococcaceae bacterium (assembly GCA_040400045.1). Classification (GTDB taxonomy): domain Bacteria; phylum Myxococcota; class Myxococcia; order Myxococcales; family Myxococcaceae; genus Xiheimicrobium. The sequence goes on along the minus strand of JBBAQZ010000011.1, from coordinate 97,458 downwards.
CGTCCACGCGCACGCCTGCGTCCATCACGAAGACGCCGGCATCCACCTCGACACCCGCATCCACCTCGACGCCCGCATCCACCGAGCCTTCATCGAAGAACTCGCCACACGCCGGCTCGATGGTGCCCGCCGCGCGCTGGGCGAGGGCGAGCGCGTAGGCCCCGGCCCCAAAGCCCACCATCGGCGCGTTGAACTTCCACGCGCCGGTCGTCTCGTCGAACGTCTCGGGAATCAGGTCGGCGTTCGCGGCGGCGTTGCGGGTCACCCAGCTCAGCAGCGCGTCGGCCCTCGTCACGTCACCTTGCGCGCGCAGCACCATCGAGCCGCGAAGATCGGTGATGACCCACTCGGCCGAGTCGTACTCGCTGCCCCACGGCGAGAGGTCGGTGCGCCCTGCGTGGTCGCGGCGGTCGTCATTGCGAGACCAGCCCGGACCCACGGCGACGCGGATCCGCTCGAGCTCCGCCGTCGTCGCGCGCCCGATGCGCCCGCCGGGAGCGAACAAGCCCATCGCCATCGCGTCGAACACGGCCGCGTCGAAGAAGTCGATGCCCGAGACGAGCTCCTCGCGATTCGAGGCGAGCGCGCCGGTCGAGCTGGTGAGCTTCTCGGCGATGGACCGACGCAGCCCCTGCGCCGCCATGCGGTACCGCATCGCGCGCGTCATGTCCTGCCGGCGCTCGGCGATGGCGGCGGCGTCACACAGCCCGCGCGCGGCGGTCAGGCTCGTGTACGTCCACGCGCGTTCCCGGCCATTCCAGTGCGTCTCCCAGATGGACGAGTCCTTCCGCATCAACCCGGTCGCGGGGTCGATGAGCGCCACGATGGGGTCCGCGACCTTCGTCGCGATGTCGTTCCACCGCGCATCCACCAGCGAGGTGTCCGCCGTGCGCAGCTCGTGCTGGCGCAGCGCCCAGAGAAAGAGCCCGAAGCCGTCGAACTCGAGGTTGGGTCCGAACGCGTTGAAGTCGGTCTCTTCGACGCCGAAGCCGACGTAGCGGGTGAGCGAGATGACGTACGGCGGCATCGAGTAGCTGCTCAGCTCGTTCCAGGTCTGGAACCGGCCACCTTCCGCATCGAGGTAGAAGCGCAGCGCTTCGCGGGACTCCGAGGTCAACCCCAGCGCAGCCATGGCGGCGACCGCGTACGCGCCATCTCGAATCCACGAATAGGTCCACTCGCCCGGCGGCAGGCTCGCCAGCACGGCGCCGGAGCCGCGATGCACGATGGTCGCCGGCAACGTGGCGCCACCGTCGGCCGTGCGGAAGCGCGAGAGCCGCGGCTCTCCATCACGCGTGAGTGACTCTCGGAGGAACGCCTGGCCCGCCTTCACCTGCGCCATCTCGAGCACCACGGCCGACTGCCGGAGCACCGCCTGCTCCTCCATCGACAGGCCCATGGGCACCGTCAGCCCGCGCTGAAACGCTTCCCACCCGGTGCGCTCGGCGTCGACGAGCTGCTGCGCCGAGCGGCCGTTCACGTACGCGTTCAACCAGCCCTGCACCGTCGCGCCGCCGAACGGGTCGCCATGGTGAGCGACGACGACCGCCACCCAGCGCTCTTCGCCCGCGGGCACGTCACCGACGTCGAACTGAAACGCGCTCGCCCAGTCGTCAGCGACGCCGAGGTCGCCGGTGCGATCGGTGAGGTCGCCGGTCGTCTGCTCCACGACGCGGAAGGCGTTGTCGGCCATCGGGGACGCCGCGTTCCACGCAGCGGCGCGGCTCGTCATGCCGATCGGCCGCGCCACCACCACGCCTGCGAAGCCTCGCTCGAGCAGGTCACGGCCGGAGCCGATGACGACCGTCTCTCCGTTCGTGCCGACCTCCTGCATCACGCCCGGCCGGCCGAACCCGAGGTGAAAGTTGTGCAGCGAGAACGTGCTCACACCGGTGATGGTGGAGTTCCCTGCGTTGCGCAGCTTCATCGCCATCACGAACGACGCCTGCGGCAGTGAGCGCGGCGCGAAGACGTACGTCGTCGCCTCGAGGCCCAGCACCGTGTGTTGCCAGGTGACGATGCCCGAGCCGCTGCGGGGACTCGGAGCCGCCGTCACGTAGCCGCTCGACGCCGGCGCTCCCGTCACCCATCGCTGCTGTTCACCCGCGCGCAGACCGAAGTAGGCGTCGAAGAGCACGTCGCGTGTCTTCACCATCTGCGGCTCGTTGCCGTTCCACACCTCGCGGCCCTGCGCGTCGAGCTGCGGCTCTTCGGTGGCCGGCAGGTGCTCGCGGAAGTGGACGACCTTCGAGGTGCGGGCGTCGACCATCACGGCGCCGTGGCCATTGGAGGACGACAACGAGAAGAACGTTCGCGGCGGGGTCGGCTGGGCCAGCACCACGCAGGGAAGGACCAGCAGAACGAAGGGGAGTCGCACAGGCAGCCTCTTAGCGCGGTCGACGAGGAGGACAGTCGTCCTCGAAGGCCCGAAGTCACCGTCGGGCGCTGCCCAAGGGTACGGAGTTTCTCTGCTTCGGGGGTGGCGCATCACATGCGCTCTACGCGGCCCAGTGCGCGAGCTGCCACGGCCCGGCGGCGCGCGGTGGCATCGGAGCGGCGCTGGTCCCGCTGAAGCACAACGCCGACGCACTCCGGCTCCGAATCGTGACGACCATGCCGCCCGGGAACGTCGGTGCGTGTGACGACGCGTGCGGGCGGGCCATCGTGGCGTGGCTCCAATCCTTGCCGGCTGATCAGTCGCCTGCCGTCTGCGCCTCGGTTCCTCCGGCGCCCCGTCAGCTTCGGCTCCTCACCCGTCGCGAGTACGCGAACAGCATCACCGACCTGCTCGGCGCGCCAGCTGGCCGCGCGTGCACGTCCGACGCGACCTGCACCATCGCCACCGAGTCGTGCGGGAGCGGCGCGTGCGCGACGGATGGCTGTGGCCTGCGCACGTTCGTCTGGCGCGCGAATGGACGCCGACCGGCCTCGATTCACGTGGCGGGCTCGTTCAATGGCTGGCCGGCGACGGTGGCGGCGGGCGGCTGGGCGATGACGCTGGTGCCTGGCTCCGACTCGTACGTGGTGAAGAAGCCGCTCGCGAACGGCGCCCACCAGTACAAGTTCGTCATCGATGGGCAGTGGGTGGTCGACGATGGCAATCCGGAGCGTGTCTCGGACGGCTTTGGCGGCAACAACTCGGTGGTGAACGTGCAGTGCTCGGGCACCACCCCGCCTCAGACGCCGATGAGCACCCTCGTCGCCGCGTTTCCGCCGGAGTCGCGGCCGAAGAACTTCACCTTCGACAACAACGCCGAAGCAGGGCTCGTCACCTCCGGCCACGTCGAGGCGTACCTCGATGCGGCCGCCACCGTCGCGACGCGCGTGACGTCTCCATGCCGGCCCGCGGGCGCCGACCGCCGCCCCTGCGCGGAGCAGTTCATCTCGACCTTCGGCCGCCGCGTATTCCGCCGGCCGCCGTCGATGGAAGAGGTGAACCGGTACACGGCAGTGGTGGTCGCAGCCGCGGACTTCGACGCTGGCGTGAAGCAGGCCACCGGGTGGTTGCTCTCGTCGCCACACTTCCTCTACCGGAGCGAGCTCGGCGCCACGCAGACAGATGACGGACAAGAGAGAGGGCCGCCTGGAGCGCCGCCGGCTTCACGTGCAGCCGCGCGGCCGCGAGGAAGACCTGGTCTCGGGCCAGGTGGCTTCCCGACGCGAACACGCACACCGTCGAGTCGAGGAAGGCTCTGGGCAGCACGGCGCGAGTCTGTCACGGGCCACGTCGGACTTCAGTGCGAACCCGGCAGCACCGGGTCGTCGAGGTCGCCCGTCTCGCCGGGGTGGAGAGCGTCGAGAAGTGCACGGCCTCGGTGACGGCCTTCCAGTTGGCGATCTGCGCGGCGTGGACGTTGCCGGGGGGCGCGTGAGCGAGTCATCGGCGCCAGCACCATGCGGTGCTTCAGCGTCCTCGAGCAGGGGTCGTCGTGTCGAAGAGGGTGGTCATGGCGCAGCAGAGCGCCCGCGGCCTTCGCGGCGGTCGTCGTTCTTTCGGGACGGTCTGTCTCATCGGGCGTCAGCGAAGCGTCACGCCGCGTCCGTCACCGGTGTTTCGCGTTGAACCGCGCCGATGGCGGCGACATAGAGGCGGCGCTGTTTCCCCTCTGGAGCACCCATGACCCGTCGAGTGCTGACCGCCGTCGCCGCCCTCATCGCTGGTACATCCCTCGCTCAGAAGCCCGCCGCTCCCGCACCAGCGCCTGCCGCCGCGCTGAAGGACGCCGGCGCCCCTGTTGCGCCGCAGAAGCCGACGGCCGCCGTCACGTTCTCCGAGGGCTTCTCGACCCCCGAATCGGTGCTCTACGACGCCGAGACCGACGCCTACCTCGTCGGCAGCATCAACGGCTCGCCGCTCGCGAAGGACAACAACGGCTACATCACCGAGCTCTCGCCCGACGGGAAGGTCGTCACCGCGAAGCTCATCGAGGGCGGGCAGAAGGGCGTCACGCTGAACGCGCCCAAGGGCCTGACGCTCTCGCAAGGCCTGCTCTACGTCGCCGACATCGACACCGTGCGCATGTTCGACCGCAAGACGGGCGCGGTGAAGGGGGAGGTGAAGGTCGCCGGAGCCACCTTCGTGAACGACGTCTTCGCGGCAGCCGACGGCAAGGTCTACGTGACCGACTCGGGCCTCAAGGCCGGCAAGGAGGGCTTCGAGCCTTCTGGCACCGACGGCGTCTACGTCATCGAGCCGGGCAAGAAGCCGAAGCTCAAGACGCTGCTCAAGTCGAAGGACCTGAACCGTCCCAACGGCATCCTCGCGACCACCGACACCCTCTACGTCGTCTCGTACGGGGCGAACGAGCTGCACGCGCTCGACCTGAACGGAAAGAAGAAGGGTGACGCCGTGAAGCTGCCGAAGGGTGGCCTCGACGGCATCGTGCTGGTGGGCGACACCCTCTTCATCTCGTCGTGGGAAGGGAAGTCGATCTCGTCGGGCAAGGCCGCGGGGCCGTTCACCGAGGTGTTCACCGAGCTCGAGGCGCCGGCCGACCTCGGCTTCGACAGCAAGCGCAACCGCCTGCTCGTTCCGCACTTCATGGGCACGACGGTCGAAGCGTGGAACGTGAAGTGAGCTGACGAGTTCCGCGGCCGGTTCTCCAGCGGCGCGAGCTGGTCGGGTGACCGCGCCGCAACCGCGGTTTCCGTTTCCGGTACTCATGGGCAGGAGTCTTCCCATGAGCTACGGCGCGGGCCTCTACGTCCTGTTGAGCCTCGCGGCAGGCCTGCTGTTCCTGGTGCTGATCGCGAGCGGTCGACCGCGAGCGTTGGCCGTGTGCGGAGCCCTCGTCGCACTCGCGTGCTGCCCGACGGCCTCTGCAGTCTTCAACGACCCCTCCTCCTCGTACTGGCAGTGCTCCGCGACGTGGCCTGAGCCGAAGGGCTGGGAGTACCAGCACGTCCTTGCCGAATGCCTACGAAACCGTGCGAGCTGGAGCGTCGAGGTGCTCGTGTTCGCGCTCCCTCCGCTCGTGTTCTGCGTCGTCGGTGCAGGTTGGGCGCGGCGCCGCAGGGCCTCGCGCTCCATCGCCATCCTCCCAGTGCTGGCCTCAGGGCCTTCGTTGATCCTGATTCTGGCGATTGCGCGAGGCGCGATGGCAATGCCCGTGGACGACCCGCGCTGGCAAGCGGGATACGTGCGCGAGTGGCTGGCCGCCGGGTCGACCCGCAGCGACGGTGGCGGCGTTTGCTTCGACTTCTTACGGGTCGAGCGCGAGCTTCGAGGACTGATGGCTCCGGGTGAGTTCACCCAGGCGCAGGAGCTGTGCCGAGCGCTGTGCGAAGTCTCAGCGAAGCGGCACCACTTCAACCCGGGCATTCTGGAAGACTTGTGTCTGCGGCGAGCCGATCGATTGAGCGAAGACGGGCTCACGCCGCAGGGCTCGAGGTGAGCAGCCAGTACACGAGGAGCGCTCGAGCGATTCGAGCAGCACCGTGCCGCGATGGCACGGTGTCAGGGCGTTCGCGTTGCCAGCATGTCAGTCGCCGGAGCGAGTCCGTGCTCCAGCCGCCTGAAATGACGACATGGCACCGCGCTCGCATTGGGTGGTGCCATGACTCGTGTTTCTTCGTCGGTGCTGCTCGGCGCGCTGCTCGCGTCTTCATCGTCACTCGCCGAGCCGCGTGAAGGCTGTCTCGAGCTCAAGAAGGCCGCGCGCTTCACCGTCTATTTCGAGCGCGTCGAGCTCGACAAACTCGTTCAGACCGTCAGCGACGCCACCTGCAAGTCCTTCATCGTCGCTGACGGCGTGAAGGGGCGAATCAGCATCGTGGGGCCTGAGAACGGGCGCCTGATGCTCGACGCAGACCAGTTCTACGCGGCCTTCCTCGCGGCGCTCGACGCGAACGGGCTGACAGCCGTGCCTCACGGGCGCTTCGTGCGTATCGTCGAGAAGCGCACCGCTCGGCAGTTCCCGATTCCAGTGCTCGAAGGTGACGACCCGATTCCCTCCGGGAGCGAGGTGATGACCCGCATTCACCGTCTCGCGCACGTCGAGGTCGAGGCCACGCGCCTCGCCGTCACGGCGTTCTTGAGCCAGGGCGGAGACATGGTCGCCGTGCCGCCCGACCTGCTCATCGTCACGGACCTCGGCTCGAACCAGCAGCGCATCGCGCACCTGCTCGAACAGCTCGACGTCCAGCGGCCTTCGGTCGAGGTGACGCGCCTGGTGAAGGTGCAGCACGCGAGCGCCGATGAGCTGCTCGACAAGGTGACGCGCGCGCTGGCTCCGAAGGCGCTGTCGAAACCGCAAGACGCGCTCACGGCGTTGGCCGACGATCGCACCAACCGGATTCTCCTGGTCGGCGCCGGGCCCATCGTCGACCGCGCCGAGAAGCTGATCGGCGAGCTCGATCTCGAAGTCCCCGGCGACAGCCGAGCCCGGGTGGTGCGCCTGAAGAACGCCGACGCGAAGGATCTCGCTGCCACGCTCGAGGCGATGACCGGCGGCGCGGCGCAGCGCAAAGTCCCCGGTGCGCCCGGTGGGTCCTCAGGAGACGTCCGCATCACCATCAACGAGGCGCTCAACGCGCTCCTCATCGTCAGCGGAGCCAGTGACTACCGCGCGCTCGCCGACGTCATCGAGCAGCTCGATCGCCCCGTGCGGCAGGTGTTCATCGAGACCGTCATCATGGAAGTGAGCCTGCAACGGGGCTCGAAGTGGGGCATCTCGGTGCACGGTTCGGCTGGGAACAGCGACGTCGGCGCGGTGTTCGGGAGCGAGCCTGAAGGCGCTCCATCGTCGCTCAGCGTCGCCTCGCTCGCGACGTCCACCGGCCTGCTGTTCGGGTTGCAGGGGCCGGTGTTGAGTCAGGTCGCGAGCCTGCTCGGCATCAAGGTGCCGACCTTCGGCGTCACGGTTCAGGCCTCGCAAGGCACCTCTGACGTCAACGTGCTGTCGATGCCCCACCTGCTCACCGCCGACAACAAGGAGGCCGAGATCGCCGTGGGGCAGAAGGTGCCGTTCCAGCTCGGCGTCAATCAGTCTCAGCTCGCCACGCTGCTCTCGTCGGGCAACTCGAACGCCGCCAACCTGACGCAGCTCACCGGGAGCATCTCGCGCGAGAAGGTCGAGCTGCGCCTCACGGTGAAGCCGCACATCGGCGACGGCGGTGACATTCGCCTCGAGATCAACCAGCAGGCCGAAGAGCTCGCAGGCACCAGCAGCTCCGCGGGGCCCATCACCTCGACGCGCTCGCAGAAGACGTCGGTCGTCGCGAAGAACGAAGAGACGCTCGTGCTCGGCGGCATCATGCAGGACCGCGACATCGAAGAGGTCTCGAAGGTGCCCTTCTTCGGCGACCTTCCCCTGTTCGGGAACCTGTTCCGGCACACCGTCAAGACGCGCACCAAGGTGAACCTGCTCGTCTTCCTCACGCCGCACGTCATCCAGAGCAGCGCCGACTTCAAGCGGCTCATCGCGCGGAAGCTGGCCGAGCGGAACAAGGTGCTCGAACAGGTCTCATCCGCGCGCGCCGAGGACGATCCCACCAGCATCGACGTCGAACGCCGGCCCGGCCCCCTCGCGGCGATCGCGCGCGCCCTGGCTCAGGAAGACAAGGGCGTCATCGAGCCGAGGTGAGCCTCAGCTCCCGATCCACAGCTCTTCGTAGCGGACCTGCGGCGGCGTCTGGTGCAGCCGCAGCCCCTGCACCGACGCGGTCGCGATGGCGTGAAACCGCTCGTGGTACAGCGGCACCAGCACGCAGTCCTCGCGCACGAGGTGCTCGGCCTTCCGGTAGAGCTGCTCGCGCAAGCCCGGGTCGATGGTGACGCGCGCTTCGTCGGTCAGGCGATCGAGCTCGGCGTTGAGGTACCCCAGCCCGTAGTAGCTCTGCGCCTTCGAGTTGAGCAGCAGGTGCAGGAAGTTGTCGGGGTCGGCGACGTCGGCGATCCAGTTGCCGCGGAAGACGCCCAGACGGCCTTCGCGCACTTTTTCCCAGAAGCTGTCGGAGGAGATGGGCTGGTGGTCGAGCTCGACCAGGCCTGCCTCGATGAGCGGGCCGAACAGCACCCGATCTTCTTCGCGCGTGTCGCGGTTCGGAGGGTAGTGCAGGGTCAGCCGCAGCTTCGTGTGCCCAGCCTCGATCAGCAGCCGGCGAGACAGCGTGACGTCGGCGCGCGGCTCGTGAATGCGATCGACCTCGAGCAGGTTGGGCGGCGTCAGGCTGCGGGCAACCCGCGCTCCGGGGTGGAACTGGTCGACCGTCTTGCGTACGTCGAGCCCAGCCCGCACGGCCCGGCGCACTCGCACGTCGTCGAAGGGGGCCGTGCCTGCATGGAAGCCGAGGAACCAGCTGTTCGGCGTGTTCACCATCGAGGTGTCGGTCGGCTCGAGCCCCGCGCCCTTCAGGTCCTTCGCGTGCAGATTGCTCACGAGCTGCACGTCGCCCGCGGCGAACGCGCTCACCGCGCTGTTGGTGTACGGGAGTTGTTTGAACTCGAGGCGCGCGAGCAGGGGCAACCCGGGCTTGAAGAAGGTCGGGTTCCGTTCGAGCACCAACGAGTTCGCGCTCGCGGCCATGTCGATGCGGAAGGGGCCTGTACCCATGATCTGGCCCTGCACCACGCGGGTCACCCCCGTCGACGGGAGCGCGAGCAACCGCAGGAAGAACGCGCGCGGCTCGTCGAGTCGGACGTCGATCGTATGCGAGTCCAGGACTTCGATGCCCGAGACCCCCTTGGCTGCTCCTGCGAGAAAGGCCGTGGCGCCGGTGATGTCCTTGAAGAGCGCCGCGTCGGGCGCGCGCGTGGTCGGGTCCAGCAGGCGCTCCAGGTGTTCCTTCACGTGGGTCGCCGTGAGCTGCGTTCCGTCGGGGAACATCACGCCCCGGCGAATCGAGAAGCGGTAGCGCCGCCCCGTCGGATCAGCTTCCCAGGACTCGGCGAGGTCGGGCATCACCATGCCGTCTTCGAGCCGGACGAGGGTCGAGTAGAGCGACGCCGACACCTCGGCGAGCTGGAGCTGGATGATGAACAGCGGATCCAGTCCGCGCGTGCGATCCCACACCAGCGGTTGGTGCAGGCCCACCGACAGACTGCCCCCGGCGCGCGGCTGCGGCAGCTTGAAGCGGAACACCTCGGCGTCGAGCGTCTCGGCCTCGTGCGAGAGCTGCTCGACGGTACGAGACAGGGCGTCGCCGATGCGCACCACCGTTCGGGCGTCTTCGCGCACCTCGGCCACCTCTTCACCGATCGCCGCGTCGCCCTGGGTCAGCACCTGGTGCGCGGCCCGGATCTCGTCGATGGCCGCGGTGAGGCGCAGCACCGAGTCCGAGAGATCGCGCCCGACGTCGACCTGACCCTGCGCGCGCATGGTGGCGTCCTTCGCGCTGCGCGCCATGTCGTGCATCTGCCTGGCGAGCTCGCGGCCCCACAGCGCCTGCTCCTGCGCCAGCCGCACGACCTGAGACACGCGGTCGGCGGTCTGCCGGCTCGCCTCGGCCACCAACTGGCCCTGCTGCTCGAGGCGCTGGCTCTCGGACTGGGTCGCCTCGACGGCCCCGAGCGAGCGCGTCGAGATCACCCGGATATCGGTGAGCGCCTGGGCTGCCTTCTCGCCGAGGGTGACGCCGGCGGTCGCTTCGTCGCGGGCCTTCGTCACCAGGTCGACCGCGCGGGCCGTGCCGTCGCGAACGGCCTTCACCTTCTGGCCAATCTCGCGGGTCGACCGTGCCGTCTTCTCGGCGAGGTTGCGGATCTCACTGGCCACCACCGCGAAGGCCTTCCCGCTCTCTCCGGCCTGTGAGGCGATGATGGCGGCGTTCAGGGCGAGCAGGTTCGTCTGGTCGGCGATCTCCTGGATGACGTCGACGACGCGGCCGATCTCGGTGCTCGAGGCGCCGAGCGCGTCGACCAGTCGCGCCGCGTGGCGAACGGTGTCGTCGATGCGCTTGAGGCCCCGCAGGTTGTCGTTCACCAGCGCGACGCCGCGCTCCGACATGCTCGAGACCTCGCGGGCCAGCTCGCCCGTCTCGTCGGAGCGCCGTCGGACGGCGTTGATGGCGCCTTCCGCGGCCGAGACCGCTTCGCGCGTCTGCGTCGACAGCCGCACGAGCGCTTCGCCTTCGCTCGAGACGGTGCTGGCCCGGTGGCTCAAGGCGTCGGCGCGCTCGGCGAGCTTGAGCGTCGTCTCGTTGAGCCCCCCGAGCGTCGTCGCGACCTGCTCGATGCTCTCGGTCATCTCGGACAGCGCGCTGGTCGTCTCCCTCGCGAACGTCTCGAGCTGCCCGATGCGCTTGCCTGCGCCACCAAGCGACTCGCCCATCGACTCCACGGCCTTCTCGCTGCGATCGACGGCGCCGCCCTGCCGTCGCGCCGCCTCGAGCAGCGACCGCGCACGATCTTCCACGTCGCGGCTGGTGCGGTGCAGGCTCGCGGTCACGCGCTGCACCTGCCAGATGGCGCGTCGAAGCGAGAGAGCCAGTTGCTGCAGCTCGGGGTCGCTCGAGTCTCCGGTCGACGGGAGCGCGGTGAGATCGCCTTCGACCAGCCGCAGCACCTCGGCCCGACGAGCCTCTGCGCGCCGCTCCACGGCCTGCCACAGCGACACCCAGAGGGACACGCTCACGCCCGCGATGCAGGCGAGCAGCAGGAAGACCCAGGCCCAGAACGTCGAGGGGTGCCCCGTGAGCGCGAGCAGCACCAGGCCCGCGAGCGTGCCAGTGGTGAGGCCTCCCAGGGTCCCGGCGATGGCGAGAGAACGACGGCGCTCCATCTGTGGCGCGACCGTAGCGCACCGGCACGGCGGCGGCAGAAAACCATCGGCTCGACGAAGCGCGTGTCTGCGATGAGACTGCCGGCAACGCTCGTGTCCCTGCTCCTGGCCCTCGTCATCGTTGCTGCGCCCGTTCGCCTCGTGCAGTCGGTGAGCGGCGTGCCCGTCGGCGTCGTCGAGGTGCAGGTGAAGCGCGGCCGGCTCACCTACCGGGCGCGGCATGTCTTCCGGGACGAGTCGCGGCGCTTCGAGACGTCGTGGGCCGTCGATGCCCAGGGGCGTGACGCCGAAGGGCTGGTGAGCGAGGTGGTGGCGCTGTCGGCTCGCGCCGACGCGGGCTGTCGTGACGTGCGTGAGGAACGCACGGGTAAACGCGAGCGGCTCTGCCTCGGGGCCGATGGCGAGGGCACGCTCGATGACGTGAAGCTCCGCGCTGCCTGGGACGCGCGAGGGCGGCTCCGCTCCGTCGATGTCCTCGACCCAGCGGGCGGCGTCGTCAGTCGCTTCGAGCAGAGCGAGCTCGAGCCCGCTGGCGGGAAGGACCCCTTCGAAGACGGGTTCCCCGTCACGGGGGCCGGGCCGCGGGTGGCGATCGAGCCCGACGTGAAAGCGCGGGTCGTGCCCGTCGAGAGCGGCGAAGCGGCGCAGGGGAATGGGTCGTGTCTGTCCGCAGCGCGGGCGTGGGTGCAGGCGCACGCGGGCGACGCCGTGCAGCTGGGGGTCGTCATCGAGGGCGAGCGCGCCTGGCCGCACGCGTGGGTGCGTCGGCAGTCCGGCCGTTTCGTCGACCCGTCCCTCGGCCCGAAGGGGCCGCTGGCCGCTGCCCGGGTGTACCTCGCGTTCCCCGACGCAGTGGCAGGCACCCTCTACCTGGAGCTCGCGACGGGCAGCCGTCAGGTGAAGCGGAGCGCGCCGTGATTCAGGCGTCGGCCGTGGCCTCGGCATGACAGCGGCGTTCGTCCTCGCGGTCGCGCTCCTCGGGGTGGCGGCCCTCGCCCTGCGCGTCCATCGCTTCGGCAGACGGCCCGTGACGCTGGCTCGGCGGCAGGCCATCGTCGTGCTCGGCGCGCGGGTGCTGCCTGATGGAACGCCCTCGGAGGCGCTCGTGGCGCGCGTGCACCATGCGGTCGCGCTCCATCGCGCGGGCGCAGGCCCGCGGCTCGTCTTCTCAGGCGCGGGGCCTGGCGCCGTGTCCGAGGCCGAGGTTGCGCGGCAACTCGCCATCGCCGCCGGGGTCGCGCCCGAGGCGTGCCTGCTCGAGCCTGCCAGCCACTCGACCTTCGACAACGCGCGGCAGACGGTGAAGCTGCTGCGCGACGACGGCCTCACCGACGTCTTTCTCGTCACCGACGACTTCCATGCCCTTCGCGCCGTCGCCCACTTTCGTCGAGCCGGCCTCACCGTCGCCGCAGCGCCAGTCACCCGCGCGCTCTCGTTTGCGAGCCGGCTGAAGTGGACGCTGCGAGAGGTCGCAGCCCTCATTCGTCGGCCGTGGTTGCTTCCCTGACGAGCCACGGTTGTCCCACACGTCACGACAGCCCATCGGACGAACGGACGCTGACCGGGTGCTCGAGAGGTTCCCGGTTAGAGTGCGGCGAGATGCGACTCAAGCTCCAGGTCGTTCTGCCGTGTGTCGTGCTGTGGCTCTCCTCTTGCGCCAACTGTGGCGCGCCACCTGCTGGCACTCCATGCACGTTCGACAGCGAATGCACGGAGTCCGATGTGTGTGGGGCCGCGAAGGTCTGTGTGCCGAAGGCAAGCTGCCCCGACACGGCGTGCCCAGACGATCAGGCCTGCGTCAGGGGCTCCTGCTACTCGCGCGCCTGTGGGAACCGCTCGTGCGGGGCTGGTCAGGTGTGCGCCGGCGGCTTGTGTGCGGACGAGCAATGCGTAGGCAAGAGCTGCACTGGTGGCGGCGCGTGCGTGAGGGGTGGCTGCTACGTTCGCGCCTGTGAATTCGACGTCTGCACCGGCGCCGAGGTCTGCGTCGCGCAGGAGTGCATCTCGAAGAAGTGCCTCGGGGTGACGTGCGCGGGCGACCAGCGCTGTGCTGCAGACGGCAAGTGCTACGACCGCGGCGGTGCAGGCGGTGGTCCCGGGACAGGTCCTGGCCCCAGCATGGTTCCACAGGCTCAAGGTGGGGGCACCGGCACCGGCAACGGGAGTGGAGCGGGAACCGGGGCAGGGAACGGCAGTGGGGCGGGAACCGGCGCCGGCAACGGGAGTGGAGCGGGAACCGGAGCAGGGAACGGGAGTGGTGCGGGAACCGGAGCAGGGAACGGAACGGGCGCAGGCACGGGTGGCTCAGGCGCTGGTCCGGGCACCATGGCCTGTCAGGGCCGCTGCAGCCCGACGCAGGTTTGCATCAGCAACACCTGCACCGAGACGCGCTGCATCGGGGTCACGTGCCCGACGGGCCAGGCGTGCGCGCAGGGTGGCTGCGTTCCCTCGACGTGCGGAGTCAACGGCACTCCATGCCCGACTGGCCAGGCGTGCGGCCCGACTGGCAGCTGCGTGCCGACGGCGTGCGCGACGGTGAATTGCCCGACTGGCTACGGGTGTTCGGCGGGCTTGTGCATTCCGTCGCTCCCCGATGGCGGCGCACCACGCCTGCCGGATGGCGGGCTCGCGGTCGTCATCGGCCCCGACGGCGGAATCATCGGCATCGTCGGACCCGGCGGTGGCGTCTCGACGTTGCCCGACGGTGGCGCTGTCGGTGGGCCGTGTCTGCCGTGGCAATGCACCGAGGTCTCGTGCGCGAACGGCATCGACGACAACGGCAACGGCCTCGCGGACTGCGCCGATCCGTCCTGCAACGCGCAGCAGTGCATCGACGGGAACAACTGCACCTACGGAGACACGTGTCAGGCCGGAGCCTGTCGCGCCCAGACGACGCTCACCTGCAACACCCCTCCGGCCGGCCCGTGCTGGCAGGCGCAGGGCAGCTGTCAGTTCAACGCGACGTGTCTGTACTCACCCAACTTCTCGGGCACGTGCTCCAACCCCAACGAAGTCTGTCGACCCGATGGCTCGTGCGGCCCGCGTCCCGGCGTGCAGTTCGGCTTCACGCCCGCCAACGTCGACCCGACTGCGCCGAACCTCGGCCGTCCCGCGGAGGGCACGGTGACCATCTCGGGTGGCGCCACCTTCAACAGCACCAACCTGAGCTTCGGCGGTGGTTGGGCAGGACGTCCCCTCGTCGCGGAGATCATGACGCCGAGCGGCCCGGCGGTCGTCCTCGCCTTCGACCAACTCTTGATGAACGCCGGGAGCAATCTGCGCCTCGTCGGCAACCGGCCCGTCATCTTCCTCGCGTACACGGGCATTCTGCTGGACAACGCCACCATCGACGCCTCGGGGTACGGCACGACGCCCGGGCCCGGCGGCAACCTGAACTGCGGCGCCTCGGCCGGCGGCAACGGGTCGGCGAATTCCAACACTTCGGCAGGCGCTGGCGGCGCTGGCAGCTTCCACACGGCCGGAGCGGTCGGCGGTGGTGGCAGCACCTTCGGCACCGGCGGCGCCGCAGGAACGATTCGCGCTCGCTCGCGCTTCGCGTTGGTCGGCGGGTGCCCGGGAGGGAACGGCGGCGGCGGGCAGGGCGGGGTCGGCGGCGCGGGCGGTGGCTCGGTTCAGCTCGTCGCGCGCTACGGCATCTTGATGGATGACTCGCGCATTCTGGTGAACGGTGCAGGGGGCGCCGGCGCAGGAGGCCAGGGCATGGCCGGCCCCGGGGGCGGCGGCGGCGGTGGCAGCGGCGGCTCCATCATCATCCAGGGCCCGTACGTGGTCGCGACGCGCTCCGTGGTGGTCTCGAACGGTGGCGGCGGTGGCGAAGGCGCTGGCATCGTCGACCTCGGCTTCCTCTTCGGCGGCGGTCGCAACGGCGAAAACGGAAACGTCATGCCGGGCTTCCTCGGCGCGGCGGGTGGTGGCCTCGGCTCGTTCAATGGCGGCAACGGCGGCAACGGTGGCGCGACCTACGCGACCCCCGGCCCAGGCCAGCCCGGCACGACCTACAACGACACGGTCAACAACGGCTTCTACGAGGCCGGCGGTGGCGGCGGCGGCGGCGCGGCGGGTGCGGTCCTCATCGACATCACGACCAGCACGACCATCGGCTTCTCGAGCTGCGTCGTCACCCGGGACGAGACCGTGCTCAGCCCCGCGCGCGACGTCAGCCCGAGCTGCGGCTGAGTCTTCCGAGTTCGCTCAGGGCAGCTTGATGGTGGGCTGGCCCTGTGCGCCGTCGACGACGACGTTCGCGCCGTTGACCCAGCTCGCCCTCGGTGACGCGACGAACGTGATCACGTTGGCGATCTCATCGAGGGTGCCCATGCGCCCCCACGGGAACTCCCGCGCGACGAAGTCGTCGATGATGCCGGGCATCGCGCTCGCGCGTTTGTGCCACGAGCCGCCTTCCCAGAGGATGCTGCCGGGACTGACGGTGTTGACGCGAATGCGCTGGGGCGCCAGCTCCCGCGAGAGCGCCGAGGCGAGCTGAATCTCGCCCGCCTTCGCCACGCCGTATTGCGCCCGGGGACCAGGCCGGGAGCCCGAGATGCTGGCGACGATGACCACGCTGGGCGCATCGCTCTTCGTCAGGTGTGGCACCGCCGCCTGAATCACGCGCACTGCCTGCACGAGGTTGACCTCGAACGTCTTCACCCAGTCGGCGGCCGGCGTGTCGAGGAAGTTTCCGCCGAAGGTGCCGCCCACGTTCGCCACCACCACGTCGAGCCGGCCGAGGGCGCTCACTGCTTCGGCGACGAAGCGCTCAACGCCACCGGGTTCGAGCAGATCGACCTGCGTTGCGTTCACGCGTCGACCCGTCTCACGGAGCGTCTTCGCGGCGCTCTCGAGCGTGGCCTGGGTCCGCCCGCTGATGGCGACGTCGCAGCCCTCCTTCGCGAGCGTCAGGGCCGTATGCTGGCCGATGCCGCGCGAGCTCCCGGTGATGAGCGCGACCTTCCCGTCGAGTCCGAGGTTCATGGCCGCACGTGTAGCGCGGGCGCGGCGCGGTGCCACGCAGGAGCGGACACCGGGGGTGACACTCGATCCGACAGGTCCGCTTCAGCGCCGGCCCTTGAGCAGGATCTTGAGCTTCTGGTTCTCGACGGTGAGCTCAGCGATGAGCGCCTCGTGCTTGAGGAGCTTCGTCCGGAGCGCGGCGAGTTCCTGCTGCAGCGCACCGTCGGGCTCCTGGCCGGCGAGCACCGGAATGGCCGGCTGGGTGCGCTCGGGTTCGGAGAAAGGAGAAGGCCCGGGTCGATTCGGCGGAAGGGTTCGTCGCACGGGCTCGAGCACCGGAGGGACGGTGACCGGCTTTGGCAACAGGGCCGCGACGATGCCGGTGAGCCACAACTCGACGTGCGGCGCCACCGAGAGGAACTCGAGCCCCACCCCCGCGGCGCGGCCCAGGCGCTCGGCGTCAGCAGGGCTCACGCAAGCCGTCACCTTCGCCACGATGACCATCGGCTGTGCGGCGCCGACCCGGCTGATCTCCAACGAGACCCGGCTGCCGGCCGGAATGACGGTGTTGCAGCGAACGAAGGCGCCCCCGACCGAGAGGTTCTCGATGCCCAGTCCGATGTGGAGCCCTCCTGGAGCTCGAATGCGCGCGGTCACCCGCTGCGGCTTCACCCGGGCATGGCGTCGGCGATTGGCAGGACTCACGGACCCACAGGTTACCCCCGGGCGAACTCGGCACCAGCCCGTTCGACTACCTCGCGTAGTCCCAGCGCAGCGCCACGTTCGCGCAGGCGTCGATGTCGGCCACCACCGTCTCGGGCATCGCCGGGGCGGACAGCTCGACGGTGTACGAGAGCACGCCGGACTGCAGGTACGGCACCAACTCGATGTCGTCGCCGTCGAAGCGCACCAGCTTCGGGCTCGCCTCGGCCGCGCGGAAGACGACCCGCGGAGGCAGCGCCGACTTCGCAGGCGGCTCGAGCGTCACCTTCGCAGATTGGATGAAGCGCAGGTCGGTCGGGCCGCTCGACGTCACGATCATCCGATCCAGCCCGATGGTGAGCTGGGCGTGGTCGAGCTGCTTCGGGAGTTGCGCGGTGATGTCGAAGTCGAACCGCCGCGCCATGCTCGTGGCTGGCACCGTCGGGCCGTGAATGCCCATCACCTGGAAGCTCTGCGCCGGGAGCTTCTGGCACAGCTGGTTGACCGAGCCCTCGAGGTATAGGACGTCACCACAGGCAGTGAGGAGGAGCGCGGGGAGGAGGGAGGCGATTCTCATGGGACTTTCTCCTGCGAAAAGTGCCCGCCCGGGTGCGCGTGGGGGGAGGGGGACGTGCGCACCGGGCGAGCGAATCAGAGGGCGATCATCAGACCTACCCGCGCTGAGGGGACGACTCCTCGGAGCGTCATCGATGAAGCCATGAGGGTGGCGCCGCCCACGTCAACGCGTGGGCCGGCGAAGGTCAGGTCGACGTACGAGAGCCCGCCGCGCAAGACGACGGCGAAGTGTGGCGAGCCCAGCTCGAAGCCGACGTGCGCCGAGCCCCAGCCGTAACTGACCTGCTCCAGCGCGCGAGACAGAATCGGGAGTGCGCCGAGGTACGGAAGCCAGGTGGCGCTGCCCTGGAAGGCGTAGCCACCTTCGGCCCCGACGATCGGCCGCACGCCCGACTTCGGGAACGCCACCAACGTCACCCCGGCCCGAGCGCCCGACCCTGAGAGGGTCGCCAGGCCGCCGACGTGAAGGCGCAACCATGACACAGGCATCACCAACAGCGACGCGCCGGCCCCATCGGGCAGACCCACGTCGCCTTGCACCCCGAAGAAGGGGTGCGACGCCTCAGCACCCGCGAGCTCGCCTTCCGACGTCACCAGCGGCGCGGCCGGAGCGGCCTCGACGACAGGCTGCGCTTCCACGGCCTCGGACGTCCCGTATTCGGCGCCGAGGAGCACTGCAGTGGTGGCGAAGAGTGACAGCACGGACAGAACGCAGTGCAAGGCCGTTGCCGCCGCGCGCGCCGAGCAAATCGGCAGAGTTCGCCGGGGCGACGGCGGGGTCAGCCGCGCCTCGTGGAGGGATCGCGACTCGTCGAAACGAAGCGCCGCTCGCGAGGTTGGCGCTGACTCGGCGTGGAGGTAAGGGCGTGTGAGGTGAACTTCCCGGGGATCATCGAGCTGGCGCTGTCGGGTCGCGGGCCGACGCGTGGGTACCTGTTCGATCCGCATCGCCTCGCGTTGCCGTGCTGGGCCCTCGCCGAGGCTGGCGATCCCGCGGTGCTGGTGACGTTCGATCGTCACTTCGATCTCGTCGCCCCGACGAACCCTCCCTCGAAGGGGTGGACGGCCGCCGCCTACGACGAGCACGCGCGGCAGAAGCTCGACGAGCGCAACGTCGACCACATCTTCGCCGCGATGGAGGCGGGCCTCGTCTCGGACGTCATCGCCATCGCGCGCGCGTGGCCTCAGGGCGCGAGGCGGGAGCCGTCGTTCACTTCGAGCGATGGCGTCGTCCATCACGTCTTCACGGCGCCGACGCTCGAGCGGCTGCTCGACGATCGCCGCGCGCTCGAGGTGCTGATGACGTCACAGCACTCGCTGCTCGACTTCGATCTCGACTGCTTCGTCACGCCGAGCGACGCCGACCCGTTCACGCTGGTGCCGTGGCCGCAGGAACTCATTCGCGACTTCCTGTGTCCGCGCGGCTCCGACGCTTTCTGGGACGCAGCGCTGCGGCAGTGTCGGGCGCTCACCTTCGCGCGTGAGCCGAACCACTGCGGCGGCGTCATCGCGTCGAACCGGCTGTTCGAGAAGGCGTGCGGCGTGGTCTTCGAGGAGCTGCTCGAGACCGACCTGCCCTGATGGACGCAGAGAAGCCATGGCCGCCCTCGCTCCGATGCTCATGCAGGCGCCCAGACTCGCTCACCGCGGCACGGGCGCACGCACCGTTCGCAGCGCGGAGGAAAACGAAATGGCTACTTCGGCGCGCGCTTGATGGTGATGAAGGTCGCGGGCGCGTCGTCAGCCTTCGGCTCCGTCGCTTCAGCCGCCGCGTCTTCCGCCGGCTCAGGCTCGGGCGCGTCGTGGGCTTCGTGCGTCTCGCTCGTCGTCGCCTCGTGGGAGCGCTCGGTGATCTCGCTCTCGGACAAGAAGCCGACCGCCGCGCCGGGCGCGTTCAAGAAGCGCACGGCCTTCGGGTAGAGCGCGTGCAGTTCCTTCGCGACCTCGGCCGGAATGAGCGCGTGCTCGATCTGATCGGGGTCCGGCCGCTCCACGATGGCCAGCACGCCGGTCTCGAGCTCCTTCGCCTGCTCGGCCGTCACTTCGAGCCGACGCAGCTTGTTCTTCCGCGTGACGAAGAAGAACGGCGTGTCGCCCATGGCCTTCGCCACCTGGGTCGCCAACACGCGCTCGCGCAGGTGCTTGTCGGCCTCGAGCTGCTTCTTTGCCTGAAGCCGATGCGCCTCTTTGGTGCCCGGCAGCGGCGCGAACTTCGGCAGCCTCGACGGCGCCGGCTCTTCGCGGCGAACGGAGCGATCGAACGACGGGCGCTGGAACGACGGGCGACGGTTGCCGCTCTCTGGACGTTCGTCACCCCGTGGCGGGCGATCGTCACGTCTCGGAGGCCGCTCGTCGTCACGTGGCTGGGCGCGCGCGGGTGGCGGCGCCTTCTTGTCGGCTTCCGCCTTCTTCGCGGCCTCTTCACTCACCAGACCGGCCTTCAGGAGTTTGTCTCGCAGGCTCTGCATGCGCGGCGGCTTCTAGCGGCTTTTCGAGCGCCGCGTCACGGCATCAACGTGAACGTCACCTGCGTGCTGGGCACCGCGGCGAGCTGGTCGCACACGCGGTCTCCGAATCGCACCACTTCGGCCCGCTCGGCCACCCAGCCCGTCTCGCCGCGGGAAACCACCAGCCCGTTCACCCGCACCTCGAGTCGAGGGTCGAGCGCCACGGCCTCGTCGAGCACGAAGCGACACGTCCCGCTCCGTCGCGCGGCCAGTCCCACGCGGTCCAGCCCGGTGCTGAGCTCGTTCGAGAACCGCCGGGCGCACGTGCCGTCGGGGAGGCAGGCGTTGCCGCTCCCACAATCTCCACAGGCGAGCGCGCGACCGCCTGCGACGGCCAGCGCGTTGAAGACCTCGAGGCCCGACGCGGTCATGGGGTCGGGACCGAAGGCGACCACGAAGGTCGAGACGTCCTTCCCCGCCGCGAACGTGAGGGCGTCGAGCGTCGCTTGCCGGTCGAGGCAGCCCGTCACGCAGTTCTGGCCTGCACACGTCGCGATGGTGCACTGGCAGCTCTGTGGCGACATGCACGTCGCCGCGTTCAGCGAGTTGCAGTTCGGCAGGCCGTCGCTCACCAGCACCACGAAGTGCTCGCGGCGCGCGTCGAGGGTCAAGGCGCTGTCGGTGGCCGCGAACTTCAGCGCGAGGCTGGTGGGCGTGCCTCCTGAGAAGGTGGTGGAGCGCAGCTGCGTCGCGGCGGCCGACGCGTTCATCGCGAGCACGCTCGAGTCGTCACTCATCGGAATCGGAGGGCTGACGACCGACGGCGCTCCGCAGCTCGCGTTCGAGGGGAAGAGGACGAGGCCGAAGCGCCCACCGGTGTCGGTGGTGCTCAAGAAGCGCTCCATCGCGGTCAACAGCGCTTGCGACCGCGTCAGACAGCCAGGTGGACAGTTCGTGGTGCAGCCACGGCATTGGGCGTCCATCGGGTTGAGCGGCTGAAGCATCGAGCCCGAGCGATCG
Source organism: Myxococcaceae bacterium (assembly GCA_040400045.1). Classification (GTDB taxonomy): domain Bacteria; phylum Myxococcota; class Myxococcia; order Myxococcales; family Myxococcaceae; genus Xiheimicrobium. Next base: position 76,523 of record JBBAQZ010000011.1, on the reverse strand, counting down.
ACGACCAGCATCACGTCGGGGACGAACGTTCGCGCGCCGATCACCTTCGCGCCGGGCGCCATGCCGCCGCTGGTCCCGCCGGCAGCCGAGCCTCCCGCGAGACCTCCGCCAGCGCCCGACGCGCCTCCCGCGGACCTGCCTCCGACACACAGGCCCTGCGTGCACGCCGCTCCCCGCGCACACAAGACGCAGCTCCTCGCGCCCGTTCCGCACTCGTCATTCACGGTTCCGGGCCGACAGGTCCCGTCTTCGTCACAGCAGCCCGAGCACGTGGCCGGCTCGCACGGCAACGCCGTTCGCCCGCACGACGTGAGCGCCAGGAGCAGGGTTGGGAGGAACCATCGCATCGGGTTGAGCCTCGACGTGTCCCGTCCGGCGCCGCGGGAATGGACCGACGATGAAGCACGTTCCGCCTCGGGCTGCGAGCGAGGTGGTCGACTCACGCGTCTCGAGCGAATAGGGTGCCCGGCCTTCGATGAAGCGCTTCGTCTTCGCCACCTGTCTCGCGCTCGCAGCCTGTCCCGACCCCGTCGACAAGGCCGCCAAGAAGCGCATCTTCTCGAGCGAAGACCCGCCGCAGGCTGTGGCCGCGGCGCAGGAGAAGCTCCCGCCTGAAGACGTGGCCTCGAACCCCACCGTCGCGCGGCGCGTGCTGGGCATGAGCGCGGCGGAGGCGACCGAACGAATCGGCGCGCACACGTACACGGCTTCGGTGAACTGGACGTGGAGCGCCGGCAAGAAGACCGTCGGCCTCAAGGAGACGCGTGAACTGCAGGCAGGGCCCGGCGGAATGTCAGGTGACTTCCTCGCGCGCCTCACCAACACCAACAACGGGGGCGACGTCGGCAGCGGGCTCGAGGTGCTCCGGCTCGGCGGCAACGTCTACGCGCGCACCACCTACGGGAAGGACGGCGCTGGCCAGTTCCGTGAGCGCAAACGCGATCGCGGCATCGCCGAGCGCATGCGTGACGAGGCCTACGGCGCCGTGCGCGACTTCGATCAACTCTTCCGCGGGCGGCTCCTGCTGACGGCGAAGGGTACGCAGACCATCGAGGGCCGCCTGTGCTGGAAGTACGACGTCTCGCTCGGGCCGCCGCTCGCGGGTGACGCGAAGAACCTGCCGCCGCTGGCTGCTCCGAAGAGTGGCGCCGACGACACCACCCTTCGTCGCCGAGCCTTCTTCGATCTGCGCGAGCCCAGGACGCTGACGGGAGAGGTCTTCGTCGACTCCGAGAAGTCCGTCGTGCTCAAGGCCACGATGACGGGGCGCATGAGCGTCGCGTCGGACGGTGGCGACGCCGAGCTGAGCCTCGCGTTGACGTCAGCGCTCACCAACCTCGGCAAGGCGCCCGACCTCAAGGCCCCGCAGGACTTTCTGCCTGACGAAGACAAGCCGCAGGGCATCGCCGCGACGCTGCTCCGGTTTGGAATCGAACGCGCTGATGGCGGCGCGCCAGCGGCTGCTGGTGGCACCGAACCCGAAGACGAGTGACGCGCCGTTCAGTGGTCCTCGAGGGGTCGGTGTCCGTGAAGGCCGAAGTCGGCCGCGCGCTCACCTCCGCCGACACGAAAAAGGCGAACAAATCCCGCCCAGTGGCGTGTGCTGCCACAGCCCACATCAGGGTTGCAGCAGCTCAGGCCAAAAATTTGCGACCTCGAGGTCGATCGCTACACTGCCCACAGGTTGCGGATTAGCCGCATCGTACATGGCCGGCTGTTCAGGTACCGAAAGGGCATCATCCATGGAGCGGAAGGGCGGAAGCACGGCGGTGGTGACGACGGAGACGGTGGCGCGAGGTTTGACGAGGACGGTCACCACGCCGACGGAAGAGAAGGCGCTGCGCATGCGGTACGGCGCGCCGGTGGAGCTCGACGCTCCTCTTCCGAAGGCGCACGGCGACAACGAAGAGCTGGGGGACGAGCTGCTGCTGCTCGAGATGCGGCTGCTGTCCGCGCTCAAGCGCCAGCGCGCGATGCAGGCAGGCAACAAGCCGGCGGCAGCGGCTGCCAGGCCCCGCAACGCGGCGAAGTCGAAGGTCGTCGCGGCGCTCAAGTCGAAGAAGAAGTGAACCGGCAGGTGGGCGCCTGGCCTGGCGAAGCCGTCAGGCGCCCATCACCACCACCCGCCGCCGAGAGGCGTCGGTGAACTCGACGGTGCTGCGACCCAGTGAGGCCGCCACCGTCGTCGCGTCATCCGTCGTTCCCCGTGCTGCGAGGTCCGAGAGGAACCGGCCGGCCGCGGGGTTTCTCCACCAGTCTTCGTTGAAGCGCTCGCGCATCACGTGCACCAGGTGCGCTTCGAGCGCCCAGGCGTCGAGCGACGCCAGCCGTGGCGACAGCGGAGCGACGTCGAAGAGCGACCGGCCTGCTTCGGGCTGAACGAAGCGCGCGCGCACCATGGCTGCGCTCGTCGTCTCGATCATCGCCTTCACTGGCCCGCGTTCGAGCAGCTCTCTGGAGACCGTGACGAAGGCGGCCTCGTCACGAAGCGCCATCACCTGCCGCCAGGCGAAGATCCGCGCGAGCTCCCTGGCCTGCGCGCTGGTGACGCGCACCGCGCGCTTGAGCCACCCTTCGTCGAGGAGCAACGACTCGAAGAGCCTGCGCACCGCGAGCGCCAGCGCGCCGTCGCCGATGCAGCGATCGATGAACGGCAACGTCCGAGGCGTCGCGGCGAGCAGCTGGGCTTCCCCCCACGCGCCGAGCCAGCCGGTGTAGCCCTCGAAGCCGGGCGCCGCCGTGAAGACGAGGCGCAGCTGGTCGGGCACTTCGACCTTGAGGAGGTGCGCTCCGGGCGTTCGGCCGGGCGTCGGCTCTGCGTCGATGAGGATCCGGCCAAACGCGTTGGGGTGAAACCCGAGCTCGCCCAACGTGCGCGTCACCGCGTGAGAGAGGTCTTCCTTGCGGAGCATCTCGAAGAGCCACGGCGCTGCGAGGGCCCGCTCGAGATCGATGGTGCGCGCGGTGGTCACCTTCAGCTGCGGGTCGACCCGCTTGAGGACGAATGAGGTGAGATCGCGGGCCGGGTCTGCCGACGTCTGGAGCAGCGCCTCGGCCTGCGGCTCGGCCTTCGAAAACTGACGGCGCTCCATGGCCTCGACGAGCGACCGCGCCGAGCCCAGCCCCAGCGCGATGGCCGCCTCTGCGAGGGCCTCGATGCGCCGAGCGAAGACGGCGTGCTCCCCCGACAACACCGCGGCGCGCTCCGAGGCGAGCTGGGCGCGCCCTTCGGGGCTCGTCAGGGTCCACCCGTCACGCAGCGCTTCGGTCAGCGTCCACACGCGACCGTTGGACGAGAGGGTCTTGCTGCGCAGCACCTGGGTGATGGCGTCGTCGTGCGGCGCGAGCCGGGTGCGCGCCGAGAGCTCCAGCAGGCTCGCGAGCAGCCGTTCGACGCGACCCCTCTTCGTTACGTCAATTCGAGCGCTCGCCGTCAGCTCACGCACGAAGGACACTGGCTCGGCATGGGTGACATCGCCGAGCAGGGCGCAGAGCTCGACGGAGGACGTGAAGGGCTCGAGGCCCACCAGGGCGCGGTAGGTGCGGGTCCCCGACTCCTTGAAGAAGTCGTCGATGGTTTCGAGTATGGCGTTGACGCTGAGCTCCACGGCCCCTTCAGTTTTCCCGATGGGCGCCCCACGTCAACCTCACATGCAGCCACACTGGCAGGAGAGACCGTGAAGCGTCGCACCTTCGAGGTGCCTACCGAGGCATCGCTCTCGCAGGCGCTGATATCGGAGCTGGGTGAATCTGCGGAGGTGGCCGGTCGGCGGGTGTCGGCAGGCGCCGTCTACGTCGATGGGCGCCGGGTTCGAGACGGGCAGGTGCGCGTCGCCAAGGGAAGCAGAGTGAGCGTGGTGCTCGAGGCGAGTGGCGCGTCCACCGGTGCGAGTCGTCCTGCTGACGACGTCTCGCTCGAGGTGCTCTTCGAAGACGGCGCCGTGCTGGTGGTGAACAAGCCGCCGGGCCTGCCGGCGCAGCCGACCCCCGATGGCGAGCGCAGCCTGCTCGACCTCGCGACGAAGCATCTGGGGCATGACGCCGGGCTCGTGCATCGACTCGATCGTGAGACCTCGGGCGTCACCGTGTTCGGCGTGACGAAGACGTCGACGAGCGCGCTCGCCGCGGCGTTCCGTGAAGGCCGCGCGAAGAAGGAATACCTCGCGGTGGTCGGCCCCGGTCTGCCCGAGAGCGGCGTCATCGACGCTCCGCTGCAGAAGGATCCGTCACGGCCCGGGCGATGGCGAACGACGTCGTCAGGCAACGGACTCGAGGCCTCGACGCGCTTCGAGTGCGCGCACCGCGGCAGCGTGTGTCTGGTGCGCCTCTTCCCCGCGACCGGGCGCACACATCAGCTCCGCGCGCACCTCGCGTCGATCGGCTTTCCCATCGTTGGCGACGCGCTCTACGGCGGGGCCGAGGGCCTACGCTGCCTGCTCCACGCGCGGCAGCTGGAGATTGACGGCTCGCGCTGGGAAGCGCCCGTGCCTTCGGACTTTCCCAGCCGCTGAGTTTCAGTTCGCGACGACGGGCTGCTCGCTCGAGCTGAGCGCTTCGTCGAGCGTCGGGATCTCAGCGCGCGGAGCGGGCTTCGGCACCGGCAGGAAGTCACCCGTCATCTGGAAGCCGGCTCCGATGAGCGGCAGCGCCTGGCTGATGCCATCGGGGTTGTTGGCCGTGCCCGTGCGGTTGCGGTTCTGCAGCCACCACTGAACGAGGATGAACGCGGTGGGGTTGTTGAAGGCCGCGCCGTCGTCGATCTTGAAGGTGTAACCAACGAAGGGGCCGACGCGGTGCAGGTTGTTCAGGTTCTCCTGCGTCTCGCCCGTGGCGAAGTGACGCTGGTCGTAGAACACGAACGCCTGCGTGTAGCGGGCACCGGCGACGAATCGCTTGTTGGCCGTCTGGTAGAGCAGGTCGACGTCGTTGACGAAGTACCAGCCGCGGTTGGGCGCGAGCACGTCGTAGAACTGGTCGTAGAAGACCGTGTCGCCCGGGCGCAGGTTCATGTCGGGGCGAATGAGGCGGGCCTGGCTCCGCAGGATGAAGTCGAGCACCTTGATCTGGAAGGTCGCGCCGATGGTCAGCTCAGTGCCGTTCGCCAGGTATTCGCCGGGGCCAGTTGGTCCCTTCTCGAGCGCCCCCAGCCGGGTGATCTCCGCATCGGAGAAGTTGCTGCGCGCCGACTGGAACGACTGGAACAGGTTGAACGTGCCGAAGTACTGCACGAACGTGTACGAGGCCCAGAAGCCGAGCACGGTGAGCGGCTGCACCTCGACGTACGCGCCCGCGCGGATGAACGCGGGGCTCGCGATGGGGGTCAAGCCGATGCCGATGAAGTTGTCGCGCAGGGCGATTTCGTCGCTCTCGTAGAGGCGGAGCCGGTACATGAAGCGGCCCTCGTAGAGCAGGCCCAGCGGGTTTACTCGGAGCGCGAAGGTGTTGCGGTGCACGACGCGATGCAGGGGTGGCGACTGGTATTGGAGCGTCTGGGCCGACGCGGCGGTTGATGCGAGGAGGACCGCGAGCACGGCCAGGCGGGCGGAGATGGGCATGGGGCCCCGTTTAGACCGTCGGTTCCCGTGGGCTACCGATTTCGTTGACGCGCTTCGTCACCCGACCAGGGGTCAAGCAGCGCAGGTGAAGTGCACGCCTTCGACGAAGCCTCGAGAATCGAGCCAGGCGCGGATTTCGGCCCGCGCCCCTCGCGCGCCCACCGACGCGATGACGTGCTCGTCCGAAGGCGCTCCGAGGTCGTCGGGGAAGACGACCCGCGCGCCATGAATGCGCTGGCCAATCTTGCGGGGGTTCACCTCGACGAAGCGGCCGACGGTGACGCCCAGGGACTGGAGCGCCCGGCACAACGCAAGGCCTCGTTCTCCCGCGCCCCAGATGGCCAGCGGCCGCCCCACGAGGCGATCCCGCAACACCCGCGCGCGGAGCAACGTGTGCCGGTCACGCTGGTAGCGTTGGTCGGTCCTGGTGAGGCGTCGCTCGTGGTCGGTCCACTGGTGGAGCACCTCGGGCAGGCAGACCAGGCGCGCCCCCGCTTCGAGCAGGCGCAGCCACAAGTCCCAGTCCTCGGGGAAGTCGCCGTCGCGCCACCCACCGGCCCGCACCACCGCCTCGCGCCGCAGCATCACCGAGGGGTGACAGAGCGGAGCTTCGATGAGCCGGTCGGCGAACAGCCGCTCGGGCGTCGTCAAGGACGAGAGCCACCGGCCGTAGGCGACGAGGGCCGGTGACGCGGGCCGGTCATGGCGAACGATCTCCACGCCGGTCCCCACGCCGGCCAGCCGTGGCTCGGCGTCGAGCCTGGCGACGCTCTTCGTGAAGCGCTCCGGCAGGCTGACGTCATCGGCGTCCATGCGGGCGAGCAGCTGACCCTGTGCGGCCTCGAGGCCCATCATCAACGCGCCGACCAGCCCGACGCCCCCCGTCTGGAGCAACCGCACTCGATCATCGCGCGCGGCCCAGGCGGCGAGCTTCGTCCTGGTGTCGTCCGAGCTGCCGTCGTCGATGGCCAGCAGCTCGAAGTCGTCGAACGTCTGACGGGTGATGCTCTCGACGGCTGCGTCGACGGTGGCGCCCGCGTCACGGGCCGGTAGAAGAACGCTCACCCGCGGAGCCATGGCGCCTTGCATGGGCGAAGCCGAGGCGGCCGTCAACGCGCGTGACGACGGTTCCCGTCTGCGTGGCATTGGCTACAGTCAGGCCCCTTCATGCCTCCTGGCGCTTCACCTCCGCGTGGCCCCGCCGCTCGGCCCGCCGACGACTCCATCGGCGCCGAGGCGGTTCGTCACGAGACCGTGCGCCTCGACGCGCTCGAGAGCCGACCGGCGTCGCCCGAGGTGACGTACCGGAGCATCGCGCGACGGCTGCTCGCGTCAGGCCAGCCCGACAAGGCAGCGGCCGAGCTCATCCGGTTCGCGCGCGAGCGCCCCATGACGGCCCGCACGGCGCAGGCCCTCACGACGATGGCGTTGGCGACCGGCAAGGTGGGTCCGATCATCACCGTCGTGACGCAGGGCCTCGATGAGGCGGAAGGCCGCGAGCGCGTCGGGGTGCTGCGCGCGCTCGCGAGGTTGCAGCGGCGCACGGGGCAGGAGCTGGCCGCCATCGAGACGCTCACGGTGCTGCTGGCCGAGGCGCCAGAGGACCGCCGGTCGCGCATGGTGCTCAACGCGCTGCTCGATCGTTTCGAGCGCTGGGACGAGCTCGACGCCTCGCGGGACAAAGAGACGAAGCTGCTGCTGCGGCGGCGCCACTTCCGCGCGGCCTCCCGGGTCGCGGTTCGCCGGGCGCGGCTGTGGGGCGAACGGCTGCAGGAGCATGCCCGCGCAGCGCTTCGCTACGGCCAGGCTGCCCAATACGCCGAGCAGGGACAGGACCCCCACAGCGTCTTCCTGTTGCGCATGCTCTGGCTGCGCGCCCTCGTCCACGCCGACGCGCCTGCGCGGTCCATCGACGAAGCGACGCGGGTGGTGCTCGACGTCGCGGCGCGGGTCGGCAAAGACGCTCGAGCCCGTTCTTTCATTCGTGAGCTGGGCCTCAAGCTGCCCACGGTGCGCGTCGTCGAGGACCTCGCCGAGTCCACCTCGTCGGGCGAAGAAGCGACGGCCTCGCTCGAGGTCCCCGCCTCGACCACGCTCGCCGATCTCGCCGTCGCCGAAGCCGACGTCGCCCCTCAGGGACCGGCGGGCGAGGCGCTCCTCGTCGCCGCTGCGTCGTCACCCTCGGCGCCGAACCAGGCGTTGACGAAGCTCGAGGCGCGGTACGTCGCGCGCGCCGCCTGGAAAGACCTGGCTCGTTTCTATCGTGAGACCGCTGATGGGCGCGGCGAGGCTGCCGAGCGTTCGGCGTGGCTCGAGAAGCTGGCCGAGCTGCTCGAGAGCGAGCTCGACGACGCCGTCGGTGCGGCGAAGGTCTGGGCCGAGGTGGCTCAACTCACCGGAGACACCCAGGCCGTCTCGGAACAGGTGCGCATCTTCGACGAGCGCAAGGACCCTTCCGCCGTGAAGCAGGCGCTCGACACCGGGGTCGGGCGCGCGGCCGGCCCGCTCGAGAAGGCACGGCTGCTCATCCTGCGGGCTCACGAGGCCAGGGCCCGCGGCGAGCCCACGAAGGCCCGCGCAGATCTCGAAGAAGCCCTCACGCAGGTTCCCGGCTCGCTCGACGCTGCCGCGGGGCTCGCCGAGCTCGGCGTCGAACGTGGTGACGCCGGGCCCGCGCGCGTCTTCGAGAAGCTCCTCCAGGCCGCCTCGCGCCGCCTCCCCGAGCGTGGCGCGCTCTTCCGCCGACTGGCGAAGCTGGCCGACGCCGTGAAGGACGCGCGGCTCGCGCTGACGGCGTGGTCCGAGGTGTTGGCGTCGGCGGTCCAGGACGAAGAAGCGCTGGGTCGGCTCTGGGTGCTCGCCCGCGCCCTGCGCGATGACGGGAAGCTCGAGCAGGTGCTCAAGCAGGTGCTCGCGAAGGACCCGCGCGGCGAGCGCGCCCGACCCGCGTGGCTCGATCTGGTCTCGGTGCTCGAGCGGGTGGGGCGCTTCGACGAGGCGCTCGCGGCGCTGCGTGAGGCGGTGAAGGCCGAGCCAGGGCATCTGCAGGCGTGGCTCTCGCTCGTCGACCGGTTGCTGGCGCGTCGGCTCGACGACGAAGCGGCGTGGGCGCTCGAGCACGCGGCGACCTCTGCGCCCGAGGGCCCGCAGCGGGTGTCGTTGTGGCGGCGCATGGCCCGACACGCGCGCGAGCGTCTGGGTGATGAAGAGCGCGCCGAGAAGTACGAGGAGCGCATCGAGCGGGTGCGCGCAGGGCAGGCGCCAGCGGCTCATGCCGCGGCGAAGCTCCCGGGCGGGCCGCTGGTGGTTCCGCTTCCACGCGCTTCTCGGCCGAAGCCGCCCGTCATTTCCGAGTCGTCCAGGACGTTGACCGACGAAGGTGAGAGCGAAGCGTTCGCGAAGGCACTGGGCGCCGAGCGCGAGCTCGAGTCGTCGCGCCCCTTCGTGCTGCCGCCGCTCCCGCCTCGCCTGCAGCGCGTGCTCGCCCCCATCGTTCGCGAGCTCACCAACCAGGACGAGACCCGCGAGGCGCCCGCCGACGGCTACGCCTCGGATGACGACGTCGACGACGTGATGGAGGTCGGCAGCGACGAGGTCGAAGCAGGGGGTGACGAGACTCCGGCCCCGCCGGCAACGGCTCCGTTTCCGATCGCGTTCGTGGAACGCGCCGACGGTGGCGCGTCAGAGCCGCGTCATCAGGACCCACCCTCACCCGAAGACGCGCCGGAATCGGATGAAGCCGAGGCCCCGTCGGCTCGGGCCGACGAGCGCCGCACGCAGGAACTCCCCGCGGCCGTCGTCGAGCTCGGTGATCCGCTCCAGCCCGTGCCGCCGAGCTTCGGGCCTTCGCCGTCGAAGCAGCTGTCGGACGAACGGCTGGCCCTGTTCGAGCGCGTGCGCGCCAACCCGCTCGATCCTGACGGCTACCGAATGCTCGCGGAGCACTTCGACACCGCGAACGACGCAAACCGCTCGTCCCTGATGCTCGAGCTCGCGCGGGCGCTCGAAGGCGATCCCAACGCCGCGCCTCGCACGCCGAAGCTCATCTTGTCGGCGGCCGATCGCGCCGGCTTGAGGCACCCGCTCGTGCGCACCGAAGCCGCCGAGCTCGTCACCCTCTCGAGCCCTGCCCTGTGCCGCCTCTTCCCTGCGAAAGGAAGAGACGCTTCGACCACCGACGAGTTCTCGCTCGAGAGCGGAAAGGGCGCGCGCTCCGCTGCCGATGCCCTGCTGGCCTCGGTGCGAATGCTGGGCATGCGCGCGCCCGACGTCTTCGTGAGCGACGAGGTCGGCCCGCCGTTCTCGGCGCTCCAGACGATGCCGCCGCGTCTCGTGGTGAACCGTGCCTCGGTCAAGAAGGCCGTCGCCGACGCCGAGCTGCGCTTCTACGCAGGCCGGGCCCTCTTCACGCTGAGCGCCGAATTGCTCGCGCTCCGGACGCTGAAGCGCGAGCAGCTGCGCGTCGGGCTCGAGGCCGTCGGGCTGATGCTCAAGGGGCAGACGAGCACCGAGGCCCGGGTGATTCGTGAGGCGCTGCCGCCGCGTTCGCTCGAGCGGCTCAAGACGTTGTGGCCGAGGGTGGTGAAGTCGCTCGATCTCTCGGCGCTCATGGAAGGTGCACGACACAGCGTCAACCGCGCGGGCCTGGTGGTGTGCGGCGGCATCGCGCCGGCCATCGCGTCGTTGCGGTTGAAGAAGGCGTTGCCTGTCGAGGTGACCGAGCTCGTCCGCTTCGCGGCAAGCGAGCGCTACCTGCAGCTGCGCAACCGAAGGCTCGGCAAGGCGCGCTGACCGTCACGCGCTGCGCCGTTCCACGCCGCCACCGCCGGAAGCGAAGGTGTTTCGATGGCGGCTCTGCCTGCTATCTCGGGCCGGCGGTCAGGGTCCGGTCCTTCTCGAGGAAGAGGTTCACCATCGCGCGGGCGTTCGAGCTGTGTTGGAGGAACTCCATCTGGAAGATCTGGTGGTGGTGACGCCGGCCCGGCGGGTCGCGCTGCGCGCTACTCCGATTCCGTCTGAACCATGCCGTACTTGTGGAGCAGGGAGTACAGGTGCTTCCTGTCGAGGCCCGCGTCGCGCGCTGCCTTGGCGATGTTGTTGCGGGTCTTCGCGATGAGGCGCGTCAGGTACTCGCGCTCGAAGCCACGAATCAGCTCGTCCTTCGCGTCCTTGAACGGTGACGCATAGTTGACGGGGAGCGTCTCGCCCTGCGGCTGCGATGGCCCGTTGTACTCCCGAAGGAACGATTCGCTGGCGAGCTCGGGAATGTCGGCGACGTGGCGCAGGCGCTCGACCGCGTTGCGCAGCTCGCGCACGTTGCCGGGCCAGGTGTGCCCCTGGAACATCTCGTGCTGCTTGTCGGTGAGCCGACTCCACAACGGCCCGCCGGCCATCGCGTCGACCAGCAGGGGAAGGTCTTCCTTGCGGTCGCGGAGGCCTGGCAGCGTCAGCGTGAAGACGGACAGGCGGAAATAGAGGTCTTCGCGGAAGCGGCCGGCCTGCGTCTCGGACCAGAGGTCTTTCTTCGAGGCGGCGATGACGCGGGTGTCGAACTTGTGGGCGGCGCCGCTCGACTGACCGAGCCGCCGGAACTCGCGATCTTCGAGGGCCCGCAACAGCTTGGGCTGCAGGTCGAGCGGCAGGTCGTCGATCTCGTCGAGAAAGAGCGTGCCTGCGCTGGAGCGCTCGAGGCAGCCGACCCGCTGGGAAACGGCTCCGGTGAACGCACCCTTTTCGTGACCGAACAGCTCGCTCTCGATGAGGTTCTCCGAGACGGCGGCGCAGTCGAACACCACGAACGGTCCGGTCGCGCGCGGGGAGTTCTTGTGAATGGTGCGGGCGGCAGCGCCCTTCCCCGAGCCGGTCTCGCCGATCAGCAGGAGCGTCGAGTCGGTGGGCGCGATGCGCTGAATGAGCGCGAAGATCTGCCGCATCGGCACCGACTTGCCGACGAGGTCGCCGAGGCGAACGTTCTCGGTGGGAGACACCTCGAGCGCTTTGACCTGCGGCTGGAAGCGCAGCTGCACGTCACCGACCTCGAGCAGCGCGCCGGCGCGGAGGAACGCCTCACGAATCTGGGCGCCATCGATGAAGGTGCCGTTGGTGCTGCCGAGGTCCTGGACGAGGAACTGCTCACCCTGCCGGCGGACGACGAGGTGGTTGCGGCTCACCGTCGGGTGCTCGATCACGACGTCGTTGTTCTCTGACGTTTTCCCGATACGGAGCACGTCACCGAGCGGGTAGCTCTTGCCGGCGTCGGGCGTATTGATCAGCACCAGGTGGTATTCCTGCGAGGCGAAGCGCTCGAGGTTCGCGGCGCGCGCGCCCAGCACGGTGCGTTGTGGAATCGGTTGGCCAACCATGAACGACCGCGAGTGTAAGCGTGATCGGAATGCAGCGGGCAGGAAAGGTGCGAGCGCCGGGTTCTTCAGGGCAAGCGGGCCCGGAGGCGTCGCGGCGAGCACGGCCGATCTCCTGAAGGAGCGCCCCCTCGGGGAGCAGTCCCTGAGCATGGGCTGAGCTGGCGCCGGGGCTGATCAGGCGGCGCGGCTGTCCATGATGATGGTCACCGGCCCGTCGTTGACGAGCGCGACCTTCATGTCGGCCGCGAAGATGCCTTCGGCGACCGTGAGCCCCGCGGCCCGGCACTTCTCGCAGAACGACGCGTACAGCCGCTTCGCTTCCTCCGGGGGCATCGCGTCGATGAAGCTCGGCCGGCGGCCCTTCTTCGTGTCGGCGAACAGCGTGAACTGACTCACCGCGAGCAACGCCTTCGAGCCGTCGACGAGCGAGAGGTTCATCTTCCCCGCGGCGTCTTCGAAGATGCGCAGGCCCGGCACCTTGTCGACCATGAAGTCGACGTCGGCGTCGGTGTCGCCCTTGCCCACGCCGAGCAACACGAGGAGCCCGGGGCCGATCGCGCCGACGATCTTTCCATCGACCGTGACCGACGCCTCTTTCACCCGCTGGAGGACTGCTCTCACGTCACGGCCCCGAGATGGGCTGCGCGATCCACGGGCAGCTCGAGGTGTGCTGGCAGCCGTCGAACGAGACCTGGGTGCCTTCGCTCGAGAGGTACCTCGCGAGCATGTTCACCAGGTAGGTCCCGTCGTCCCACGCCTTCTTCGGGTCGGGGAGATCGAAGCCGTGGCGGCCAGTGGGGTTGGGCATGGGGTACAGCACGCCGACGGTGCCTCCGACGATCTCGCTCTTGAAGACGTGACGCAGCGGCGGGTTCAGGCGAGGCACGTCGAACTTGTCGTCGACCGGCACGGTGCTCGCGAGGTTCTCGATGTCCATCAACACGTTCTGGCCCCGGGAGTTCCGGAAGGGGCTGGTGCGAGCGACGCCTTCGATGATGTGCGAATCGACGAGCACCTGGTTGACCGTCTTCCCATAGCGCGCGTCACGGGAGGTCAGGTCGAGGTAGCCCGCGGCACGTGCGAGCGCCGTCCCTGCGGCGACCGGCACGACGGGATCTCCGACCGTGTTCATGATGAGCGCGCGGGTGCGCACGCGCTCGCCGGTGCCGTACTGCAGAATGCTCCGCTGGTAGTTCGGCGCGAAGTTCACGGGATCGGCCGGGTCGAGCAGCGTCTGGGCGAAGCCGATGAAGCGACGCACTTCCGGGGTGCCGCGCTTCAGACCGAACCCGTCACCGAGCGAGAGGAGCGGTGAGTCTTTGTCGATCGTGCGCCCCTGCCACTTCGTGTCCTGCCCGAAGGTCGACACCGTCCAGTACGGCATCGCGTCGGTGGGGATCGCGCAGCCCTCAGGACGTTTCGGCCCGAGCACACCGGGGTACACGTCGAGCTTCAGGCGATTGCCCTCGTCGCTCGACACGGCGGCGCGGAGCATTCCGTTCCTCTGCACGCGCGCGCAGCGGTACTCCTTCGTCGTCAGGTTGGTGACGACCGCCGTGTCGCCCTCGTTCAGCGTCGCCGACGCCGGGCCGACCTTCACGCGGCCGCGCTTGTTGCCGTCGGGCACATATTGCCAGAGGTCGAGTCCACCCTGCGCGTTCTTCTCGGTGATGAGGAGCGGGCCCATCATGCGCAGCGAGACCGCTTCCTTCACGCCGCCGGGCGCGGCGCGTTTGCCGATCTCTGCGAAGCCAGCGCCGGCCGAGATGGGCACCACGACGCCGATGCGGGGCTCGGTGCCGCCGACCATCGCGCTCATGATGCCGCCGAGCGAGCCGCCGCCCATCGAGAGCTTCGACGCCGTGCCGACGTCGACGATGCCGTCGCCGTTGAAGTCGCCGGCGAGGTCCTTCTCGCCGTCGCGGTTGACGTCCCACTCCCAGCGCGTCGTGCCGTCGAACGTCTCGAGCACCTGCACCAGCCGCAGGTAGTCGACAGTCGACTGACGAACCATGTCGCGCGTGTGCGTCGCGTACGCCGTCCAGTAGTCGGCGCCCGAGTCGGCGATGCCGTCACCGGTCTGGTCGAACGCCCGATCGCGACGCAGGCCCCTGAAGAGGCCCGTGAGCCCCTTCGAGGTGAAGAGACCTTCAGCCGCCTGGACCTCGAGATCTCCGAAGCCGAGGCCGTGGCTCGGGCAGTCAATGGCGATCGACGCGATGCCCTGCCGCGCGAAGAGGCCCGAGTAGAAGAGCCCTTCGAGCTTGTTGCTGCCGTACCCATGGCCCGCGATGGCGAGCGGCGCAGGGCCGTTGCGGTTCTTCGGCACCGCCAACCAGAACGTGACCTTCTCGGAGCGCGCCTTGCCTTCGGGCAGATCGATTGCGCCCGTCTCGGGGTTCAGCTTCCAGGTCTGCTGATGCAACGGGAGCAGCGCGCCTGCAGCGTCTCTCCGAGCGAAGAACTGCGGCGAGTCGAACGAGCCCGTCGCGAAGAAGTCGATGGCCTTGAAGCCGTCGGTGAGCGAGCGGATCTGCGGAGAGTCGGCGTCAGCGCCCAGCAGGCCAGGCAGGAGACTCGACAGCGCGTTCACGAGCTGGTCGCCAGGGACGATCTTCACGTTCAGCAGCCGCGTCGGGTCGTCGCGCACCGAGTCGAGGTCGACGAGCTTCGGTGGGAACTCGGTGGCCAGACGTGACAGCGGGCCGATGCCGCGCAGGCCGTCGCGAATGGCGATGAAGTACGTCGAGACGCTCTGGGTGGTGAAGGTCCACGTGAAGGCGATGTCGTCGAGCGCGAGGCCATGGTGGGGCAGGCAGCCGGGGAGCGGCGCGAGCGCCGGGGTCTGCGACGCGTGGTTGATGTGGCGGAAGGGCGAACGAACCGGCCGGCCCTCTTCATCGATGAGGCGCTTGGTGATGACGACGGCGTACGTGGTGCGCTCGCGCATCGGCATGAGCGGGCGGAACAGCAGCGACTTCGTCTCGCGCTCGTAGTGCAGCATCACGTTCGTATCGCCCGGGACGCGAACGTTCGGGTGGTCGAGAACCCCGTCCATGTCGGTGTCTTCACCGGGGTCGAGCACGTTGTTCCGGTTCAGGTCTTCCTCCACCTCTTCGAAGAGCAGGTTGCCGGTGTCCCCGCGCGGATCGTTGGGGAAGTAGTCGCGGTCTTCGATGACGGCGGGGAAGTTGCCGTTGCCGACGTCGAGGGGCACGGCCTGGCAGAACTCGGGCGAGTTCGGCGTGACATCGATGACGTACAGCGCGTCGTCGCTCTGGTCGTAGTCGTCGCCGACGTGCCGGCGCCCGAGGTTGCCGAGGTCGAGCTGCTTCGTGAAGGACAGCGACATCGGCGCGTAGGTGCCCCAGCCGTCGAGGCGGGCGAGCTCGTCACGAATGGCGCGCTCCCAGGCGGTGCTGGCGACCTTGCTCGCGTTGAGGCGCTTCTTCGTCGGGCTCGACGCGTCGAAGCGTGACGCGAAGTCGTTGGGCAGCGGCACGTTCGGGAACGGGCGCTCTTCGATGTCGAAGACGATCGAGGCGCCAGTGCCTTCCGGTGCGAGCATGAGTCCGCTGCCTTCGGGTGCGGCGCAGCTAACGAAGAAGACGAGTGAAGCGGCGAGGAGTGCGCGGACCATCGGAGTGCTCCGGTGAGGAAGTCGCGGGAGAATGCGACAGCCGTGCGTGACAGTCGATGCGCGGGCGGTCAAGGGCCCACATCGCCGTTGGACGTCGCATGCATGTCGGCCGAGAGGTTTTCCAGACCGCTACCGTCGATAGGTCTCGAGGTACCGCTTCACCGAGATCTTCTTCGCCGTGTTCGTCGAGCTCATGTACCGAACCGATCCGAAGATCGGCCGCTCCGGGCCCCACGCGCGATCGTACCGGCCGAGCACCCAGAGGTAACCGGAGTACGAGCACGGGTCGCGGCCATCGAGCGAGTACTTGTTCATCAGGCGCTCCATGCGCTCGAGCGCGTCTTTCGCCGAGGGCGACCACTCGAGAATCTTCTTCCCCCACAGCATGCGCAGGTAGTTGTGGAACCAGCCGTCGCGCACCATCTGGCGCTGCGTCGCGTTCCAGAGCTCGTCGTGTGTCTCGGCGCGCTCGAGCTGCTCGTACGAATACAGGTGCGGGCGCGGGTCCTTCGCGTGCTTCGCGTGCGTGGCCTTCGCGAACGCGGGCAACGTCTCCATCGTGCCGTAGTCGTCGGGCCGCAGCGCCGCCATGTTGAAGGCGAGCTCGCGCCAGGTGACGAGCTCGTCGAGGAACGCCTCGGCCGCCGCCGACATCTTCCACCAGCCCTCCTTCGCGCCGCCGATGGAGCGGCCGAGCACGTCAGGCGTCCACTTCTCCTTGCGCGCGACCTCGGCGAAGACGTGGTGCGCCGAGACGTGCCCGAAGTGCAGGTAGGGAGACAGCGCGCTGGTGCCGTCTTCCTCGGGCTCGTTTCTCGCGACGGGATAGTCGGCGAGCTTCTTCGACACGAAGAGCGAGAGCCGCGCTTCGCCGACGGCCGACCCGCCCTTCATCTTTCCCGGTGGCACCGAGTGATCGATGGGCAGCGCGGCGATGGCGGCAGGCTTCGCCTCGAGCAGATCCTTCGCGGCGCGGCTCCAGCGCGACGTGATGGCCGACGGCAGCTTCGCGCCCGGCAGCTCGAGCCCGTCAAGGGGCGCGTCGTTCGGCAGCTCGAACAGGTGCGGCGCGAGCGTCTTCTGCAGGTGCGCGCGAAAGGAGTGCGCGGTGGTGAAGACCCGGTCGGTCGCGTGCATCGGCCACAGCCCGTTGGAGTCGACGACCTCGAACTGCACCGCGAGCCGCTTCGCCGCGGCGGCCTGCATGCGCGGCACGAAGTAGCAGGGCCAGTCATCGCCCACGACGACGCACGCCTCTGCCGCGAGCGCCTCGAGCAGCCCAGCGCCGTCACCCTTGGTCTCTTCGACGTACGGGAAGTGGAGCACGGGCGACTCCGCGAACCGTCGCGCGTTCTCGGCCATGCCCTGGAGGATGAACGTGTGAAGGCGGTCGTTCGCGTCCGGATAGCCGACGCGCAGCGCCTCGAGGACGACGAGCGGCTTCTGCAGCGCCTTTGCGTGCTCGAGGGCCCGGTCGAGCGCGAAGTTGAACCGCGTGCGGCGGAACGACGTCATCCAGTACAGCACCCAGCGCCCGTCGGGCTTGGTCGGGTGCTCGGTGAGGGGGCGAATGCGCTGCGCAGGAACGGCCATGCGTCGACTCGTAGCGTCGGGCCCTCGAGCCTGCACGAAAGTCGTGCCTTTGGTCCTCGACGTCGCGCACGCGGCCGGTGCGCTCGACATCACCTCCGCCTTCCGCGTGACGTGATGTCTGGCGCGACGATCGAGGTGCCGCTCTCGCTCCCTGGAGGGCGGTGGCGGCTGCACACCCACGGCGTCATGCGCTACGGCGTGCTCGACACCGGTTCTACGGCGGCAGACCAGAAGCTGGCGTGGAAGGCCACCGAGCGTTTAGAAGCGCCCCTGCGCGCCGACGATGGCTCCGCCGCCTGAGGGCAGCACCGTCACGGTTGGCGCCACCGTCACGTCGTCGACCGAGCCGATCTCGTAGCCGATGATCGACCCAACCAACGGCAACGCGAAGGTCGCCGAGAGCGCGTCAGGTCCACCGAAGGCGACGGCCGCGGCGCCGACGGCAGCGCCGAGCAGATCTCCCAGAATCGGCGCGTACCAGGGCGCGTCGCCACGGAAGAGCAGGCCTGAGACGAGCACGCCGATGGGCGCTCCGACCGCGAAGCCGATCGCGCCGCCCGTCCAGATGTTGCCGATCGAGGTGATGCCGGGCCTCAGGTACTCGCCGCCGACGAAGCCGCCGATGATGGCCGTCGCCGTCCCGATGCCAGCGCCCAACAACGCCGACATGCCGATGCGAACGAAGCGGGGATTCGCGACCGGCTCGGCCCGCTGCACCGTGCCCGGCTGCTGCGCGTTTTGCGGCGTCTGCGCGTTCTGCGGCAACTGGTAGTTCGGCTGCGGAGCCTGCGGCGCTTGCGGTTGCAACGTGCCCGGCACTTGCGTCGGCAGCGGCTGAGATGCGGGCAGCTGGGTGTTCGGGTCGAGCGGCGCGTTGGTGATGACGGGCGGTGGAATGATGCGGCCCTGGCTCGGGTCGACCGTCTCGGCCTCCACCAACGGCGGGGCCGAGAAGTCCTGCGCGGCGGCAACGCTGCTGATCGACACGGCGATGAGAAGCAGCAGACGCATCACAACCACCTGGAAGCACTCGGGACCGCGACTTCGCGAGAGACGTGCCCCCATGGACGACGGCACTTCATGTTTCTTCACCTCGCTCACCTCTGACCCTTCACAGTCGGTTCCTACTGTTCATTCAACGCAGCGAGCCACTGACGGTTCGCGCGACGAAAGGGACGGTACGACATGTTCGGCTTCATCGTTGGAACGCTGAGCCTCATTGGTCTGGTGAAGGTGGCCCGCTGGGGCCGGTATGGTGGTGGTGGCTGGGGCCGTCGCGGCATGCGCGGTGGCGGCTGGGGACGATGGATGATGCGCCGGCTCTTCGAGCGGCTCGACACCACGCCCGGCCAGGAGAAGGTGGTGTTGCAGGCCGCGGACGAGGCCCAGCGCGTGATGTGGCAGGCGCGCGAAGAGATGTACCGCGCGCGCAGTGAGTACGCGAAGGCGATGCGTGGTGAGTCGTTCGACCACGAGGCCCTCAACGCCGCGTTCGAGAAGCAGCAGGCTACCGTCGACGAAATGAAGAAGACCCTCAAGGAGCGCATGCAGGCGATCCACGAGGCGTTGAACCCGCAGCAGCGCGCGGTGCTCGCCGATCTCATCGAGTTCGGGCCTGGCCGCATGCACCACGGCGGTCACGGTCGCTGGGGCGGCGGTCACGGTCGGTGGGGCGGCGGTCACTTCTCGCATCACGGGCGCGGCTCCGACGGCCCCGGTCCCGCCTCGGTCAGCGTCTGAAGCACTCACTTTTCAAACCACACAAGGAGAAGACACATGCGTTTCGCACTGATGGGAATTCTGGCGTTGGGCGTGGTGGGTGGATACGGCTCGGCGATCGCTCGCGCGGCGCACGGTGGCGGCGGGTGCCATTCACGAGGCGGCTGGCACGACGCGCGCTGGCAGGACTCGCGGTACGGGTCCCGGTTCGAGGAAGCGCGGGAAGAGGTGAAGCAGGCGGCTCCCGCGGCCGCGCCGCAGACGGTGGTGGTGCAGCAGCCGGCTCCAGCGGCGGCGCCTGCGCCCCAGATCTTCGTGATCATGCCGGGCGCCCAAGCCGCGCCTGCGCAGCCCCAGACCATCGTCGTTCCGACCGTCGCGGTCCCTGCCATCGCGGCGCCGCCGGCCCAACCGCAGTGACACGTTGAAAAACGGGCGTGGGCGCATCGGGTGCTGCATGCTCGATGCGTCCGCACCACTCGAGAAGAAGGCGACGAACCCTCCATGTCCTCCAGAGTCCTGCTCATCGACGACGACGCGCGGCTGCCTGAGCTGCTCCAGAGCTACCTGGGGCAGAACGGCGTGACGCTCGCGCACGCTCCCGACGGGCCGAAGGGCCTGGCGATGCTGGAGCAGGGCGCGTGGGATGCCGTGCTCCTGGACGTGATGATGCCGGGCATGGATGGGCTCGAGGTCTGCAAGCGCATTCGCGCGAAGTCGAACCTGCCGGTCATCATGCTGACGGCTCGAGGTGACGAGACCGATCGTGTCGTCGGGCTCGAGCTCGGCGCCGACGACTACGTGGGCAAGCCGTTCTCGCCGAGAGAGCTGCTGGCGCGCCTGCGCGCGGTGCTGCGACGCTCGCGCCCCGAGGTGGTGAACGAGCAGCTGCAGGTGGGCAACATCTCGGTCGACGTTCCGGCCCGCTCCGTGACGGTGGCGGGGAAGCTCGCCGATCTCACCGGCATCGAGTTCGACATTCTGGTCGCGCTGGTTCGCCGGGCGGGCAGGGTGGTGCCGCGTGACGCGTTGCTGTCCGAAGCCGGTCGGTCCGATGTCGTCGTCGGGGAGCGCACCGTCGACGTGCACATCAGCCATCTGCGCCAGAAGCTGGGTGACGATCCTCCGAAGCTGATCAAGACGGTCAGGGGCGTCGGCTACGTGCTGACGAAGGAGTGACGACGCCATGAGTCCCGTCCACCCGATGCACCGTCTGGGTCGCCGCCGCGCGCTCGGGCCCATCGGCCGTTTCGTCCGCTCCAGGCTTCATCGCCGCATCTTCGCGTGGTTCGCCGGCGGCATCGTCGCCACCATGCTCCTCATGTCGTTCGTCTTCATGGTGCTCGGCAAGGTGCAGGAGCCGGTGTGGCAGCGCAGCATGGACCGCGGGCTGGTGTGGGTCGGCGATCAGTTCGCTCGGGACTGGAACGATCCCGTCGCGCGCGAGGCGTTCGCGAACCAGTCGGCCGAACAGATGGAGATGAACCTCGAGCTGCTCGACCCCAACGGAGCCTCGCTCCTTGCCATCGGGCCGCTGTGCGGGCACCGCGCGTTCGAGTTTCCGGTCGCGCGCAACGGCACTCGCCTCGGCACGGTCCGGGCCTGTGCTCGCAGCATGTCTCCGCAAGCGTGGCGCTTCGGGCTCGGCCTCGCGATTGCGGTCGGTATTCTGTGGCTCGCCTCGGGAAAAGTGGCGCGTCGCCTCGCGCGGCCGCTCGACAACCTGACGCAGGTCGTGAAGCGCATCGGGACTGGAGACCTGTCGGCCCGCGCGGAGCTCGCGTCGTGTCACGAGCCTGACGAACTCGGCGTCGTCGCAGACGCGGTGAACGACATGGCGGCGAGGATCGAGAAGCAGTTGGCCGATCAACGCGAGCTGCTCGCGGCCGTCTCCCACGAGCTCCGCACGCCGCTGGCGCGCATGCGCATCATCTCGGAGATCGCGCGCGACACCGGGCCGACGACGAAGACCTACGACGACCTCGATCGCGAGGTGGAAGAGATGGATGCGCTGGTGGGCCAACTGCTCGCCAGCTCACGGCTCGACTTCGGTGTGTTGACGGTGCGCGAGCTGTCGTTGCGTGACGTGGTGGCCCGCGCCACCGAGCGCGCCGGTCTGGCCGTCGACGTCGCGCAGGTGGAAGGCGAAGGCGATCGCCTCACCGGTGACCCGACGCTGCTGCAGCGTGCCATCGCCAACCTGCTCGACAACGCGAAGAAGCACGCTGGCGGCGTCGAGACGCTCCGGGTCGTCATTCGCGACGACAAGGTCTCGTTCGACGTGCTCGATCGCGGGCCGGGCCTGCCCGAGGGCGGAGAAGCGGCGCTGTTCCAGAAGTTCCAGCGCAAGACCGACGACCACGGCACCTCAGAGGGTCTCGGCCTCGGGCTCGCGCTCGTCAAGCGCATCGCGCAGGCGCACGGAGGCACCGTGTGGGCTCGGCAGCGTGATGGCGGTGGCGCCGTGTTCGGGTTCGACGTCGCGCTCAAGCCAGTCGCTGCGGTCGTCCCTGCGGCGCAACCCGTGTCGGCCTGACCTCGAATTTCTTGAACCCGCAGTGCGTCATGCCGTCTCATTGCGCAGTTCGCGCTCCGAGGGTGTGATGACCATCGTGCTTCGCCGCGTCGCTCTGGCTGCCGTCCTCGCCGTCTCCTCCAGCGCGTCCGCCGCGAAGGTGACCGTGCCCGCCGACTTCGGCATCGGCCCCGAGGCCTTCTGGTTCTATGGCCCGCTGCTCGAGAACCGTGGCGCGGTGCCTCACTTCGCGCTCTCGTTCAACCTGCACGCCATCATCGACAAGGACTGGATCAACGAGAACCGCGACCGCATTCCGTCGAAGTACCGCGGCCAGGCCGATCGCATCACCGAGCTGAAGATTGGGCCCTCCATCTTCATTCCGTCGACGCTCTACATCTCGCCGTCCATCGACGCGCTCAACGGCGTCGGGCTGTTCGGGCTGACGTGGAAGCCGCTGGGCCTCACGCTGGTGTCGACGGGCCAGAAGTCGGAGCGCAGCTGGAACCAGAGCCGCGGCCGCTTCAACCTCGACGCGAACCTGCTGCTGACGTACCTGTACATCTCCTCGAACGTGCGTGGCGTCGAGCTCGCCGGCATTCCGGCGACGCACTTCTTGAGGCCAGGGCTCGAGCTGCAGACGACGCTGCTCCTGAACGTCTCGCGCACCTTTCTCGTGAGCATCGGCGGTGGCGCACAGGCCTACATTCCCCAGCGGCTCGGCGCCTTCTTCGACGTGGTCCCCATCGAGCGCACGGTGTGGCTTTCGTTCTTTGCCTTCTTGAAGTTCCACGTCCGTTTCCCCTACGACGTCGACCTCTGACCGTCGTTGACCTGGAGTCCCGATGACTGCCCCCATCAGCAGGAACCCCACCACGGCGCCGACCGCGCCCACCACGCCGACGACGAACACCACGGCGCCGGCGGTCCCGGTGACGACGCCTGCTGCGACGCCGCAGTCCTGGGGACCGGGTGCGGGCCCTGCGCCAAAGCCGACGAATGACGGGTTCAGCGGCCTCACCGCAGCGGTGACCGGGCGCGTCGCTCAGGCGCTCGCAGGAAAGACGTCAAGCTACGAGCTCGTCCCCGGTCGCTCCCCCACGACGGTGGCGTTGCCGCAGGTCCTCCAGGGGCTCGCGAACTCGCCCCAGGGTGGCGCGGCGACGCAGAAGGTGCTCGAGCAATTCCAACAGCGCACGGGCATCGCCTTGTCGCCGGCGGTCATCGCTGCCGTGAAAGCGAACCCTGCCGCGCTCACCAGGGCGCTCGAGATCACCCCCGAGCAGATGTCGGGCGGCATCGGCGCGCTCAACCAGGCCTACCGGGCAGGCAAGGTGAAGAACCCAGAGCCGAGGAAGGACATGCTCCCGCAGCGGTTCGACCTGGACTCGGTCGACTGGCCCCGCCCGAAGTCGACGCTGAAGGAGGTCGCTCCAGGGCTCTTCACGGGGGACGTGGCCAACACCTCGTCCGACGCGAAGGTGAAGCAGAGCTGCGTGATGTCGGAGATCTTCCAGCGCCTCGCGCGCAACCCCACCGCCGGCGCTGACCAGAAGTTCGAGGTCTCGTTCAACGGCAAGTCGTTCACCCGCACGGAGGACTTCGTCGGGGCGCTCCAGAAGGCCGGCTACGACGTGTCGGTGCGCTTCGACTCGCGCGTCGCCAACTTCGCCGCGCTGAAGGCTGGCGTGCCCGGCACCAATCCTCCGCAGCTCGTCGACGTCGCTGCGCCGTTGATGATCAAGACCGGCATCAAGGACGCGTCGGGCAAGGAAGCCGTCGTTCCCGCAGCGCACTCGGAGATGCTGATCAGCATCTCGTCGGGGCCGAACGCCCAGGGGCCGAAGCTCGACGCCACGACGCGCTTCTTCCAGGGCGTCAGCGGCACCGGCTTCTTCCCCGACGTGCACGCGAGCCCTGAGTGGCTCGGCGGCGTGTCGAGCCCCACCCTCGGCGGCAAAGAGGCGCTCAAGGCCATCACGGTGGCAGGCGCCTTCACCGACGTCGTCGAGGACGCCGCCAAGCGGCTCAACCTGTACGCCGACGGCTACGGCATCACCGGCGTGTGCAACGACTCCGTGGCCGTCGTTCAGCAGGCCGTCACCGGCAACGCGACGCAGTACCCGCTGTTGATGAACGACGACGTGCTCCTGGGCGAGCTGAAGAAGCGGTTGTCTGACGGCGACCGCACCGGCGACGCGACGTACCGCGACCTGAAGAAGGCGATCGGCGAACTCCCCAGCGACACGAAGCCGAACCCCAGCGCTCAGCGGCGTGCCCTGTCGTCGATTCCGTGGAGCGATGGAAAGGAGCCTTTCCAGTCCACGGTCGACGCGCGGCGAATCCTGGGCGGCTAAGCACCTGGAAGAACTGACGGAACCGCCTCGCAACTGAGCACCCACACAGGCCGACAATGGCTCCATGAACGTGTTGAGGTCGCTGGCTCGCGAGCTGATCAGCCTCTCTGGCCTCGATTCGAACAAGAAGACCGGTGAGGTCGGGCTCCGCAGCGCGCTCGACAAGCGCGTGGTGCCGCCGGTCGTCAACCTCAGCAGGTACCAGGACTCCTTCGAGCAGCTTCCGCAGAGCCTCCAGGGCGCGATGCACTCGTTGCGTGGTGAGCGCGCGATGTCGAAGTCCAACTGGGCCCCGCTCGCGATGTCGGCGAGGGAAGGGGCTCCCGCGTTCGAGCCGGCCGCGCCGAAGTTCCACGCGCAGGTCCGCGACGGCTTCGATGGCTCGCGCCGGCCGCCGGTCGATCTCACGGGAGGGGTGAAGCCGCCGGCGCTGCTGCCCACCGAGCCTGCCGCCGCCCGCGCCACGGGAACGAAAGGCTTCACGGCATCGCTCGACGATCTGCTCTGAAGGTTCGCGTCTCGACGGCCGCGTCAGCAACCTCCCGGACACCACGCGGTCGTCGCTGCTCCGGTGCGCGTCACCGCTCGTGCTCCAGGCCGCCAGCGCAGGGACTTGACGGCCTGCGCGCCCGCTTGGGCGTGGCTCACCGAAGAAGGCCACGACGACGGCTTCACTGCGCGCCCGGCCCACCGGTGAGGGAGCCTCTGACATCGTCACCACGCTCGTGTACCTTGCCCGGCGCGTGCAGCTCGTCCTTCCACCGCGGAACCGCACCCTGGGCACCATCGACGCGCTCGGCATCATCGGACTCGTCGGCCTGCTCGTCGCCCGCTACGTGCCTGTCGCGCGCATCATTCCGTTCTGGGGCTGCACGTTCCGTGAGGCGACCGGCGTGCCCTGCCCGGGGTGCGGGCTCACGCGCGTTGCCGATCGGGTCGCGCATTTCAACGTGCTCGGCGCGATTCACGCCAACCCGCTGGGCACCGTCGCTGCGTTGATGTTCGCCGTCGCCGTGGTCGCCTCGGCCGTTCATCTGGCGTTCGGCGTTCCGCTCCCGGACCTGCAGCTCACCGACAAGGAGTGGAAGCGCCTGCGATGGACCGCCATCGGGTTGTTCCTCGCCAACTACGGCTTCGTCATCTTCGCGTACCGGGTGCTGCACTGGCGCTGACCGTCATCGGGCTCATCGCCCTCGGGTACCTGTCGGGCTCGATTCCGTTCGGCGTGCTGGTGACGAGGGCGGTCACCTCGAAAGACGTGCGCGCCCATGGCAGCGGGAACATCGGCGCCACCAACGTCGCTCGGGTTGCTGGCAAGAAGATCGGCGCCCTGGTGTTGCTCCTCGACGCGCTGAAGGGCACCGGGCCCGTGCTGTTGGCGATGCAGGTGTTCCCCGAAGGGCCCCTCGCGCACGTGGCGGTCGGCTACGCCGCGTTCCTCGGTCACGTCTTTCCGGTGTGGCTCAAGGGGCAGGGCGGGAAGGGCGTCGCCACGGCGTTGGGCGTGCTGATCGTGCTCGTGCCCCAGGCTGCGCTCGTGGGTGCCGTCGTGTGGGGCGCCATCGTCGTGGTGACCAAGGTGAGCAGCGTGGGCAGCCTCGCCGGTGGGATGTGCGCGATCGTCGTGAGCTTCTTCCTCAACAAGCCCGTCGAGTATCCGGCGCTGGCGATCGTGTTGCTGATGTCGATGGTGTGGACGCATCGCGGGAACATCGAGCGCATGATGAGGGGCACCGAGAACAAGGTGTGAAGGACGAGGAACCGTCGAGCGCGGTGGGGATTGCCCCGCGGGCTCCGGGCCAGGCGAGATGAAGTGCGCTGAGTCCATGGTGTGTCGTGAAGGCAAAGCAGAGGGGAGCGCGGAAGCGACTGCCGAAGCCGAGCCATGCTGCACCGTTCCAGCGGGTGAGAGTCCCGTCGCGGTAATCGCCGGAGAGCCGCGGAGCAGACTGGCACCTGAGGCCGAGAAGCCGACTGGTGAAGCCCAGTGTCGAAAGCCCCCCGGGCCGAAAGGTGCGGGAGGGGAGCAACAGCGCGGGCCGCAACATCAAGTGAAGCCTGCCGCCTCGTCACAGGAACAATCCGAGAGCCGAGCCGAGCATGTCGCGGCGAAGGCCACGTTTCCTGCCCGGGAGTCCGGATGGGTAGGAGGTCTCGGCGGGGTAGAGGGAGCAGCACGCGCTGAAGGAGCGGAGCGGAACACGAGAGACCCGTCTGCGCAGCCGACGTCTGGCAAAGACCGACCGTATAAGCCGAGTGCGAAAGCGGGCGGAGCGCAGCGGGAGTCCGAGGGGGCCGTAGTACCGACCAAGGCAGGAACGAGGGCCGTGAAGAAGAACGCGGTCCGAGGGAAGGGCCCCTGGGGTGGGACGGCTTCAGCTGGAGGTAAGGGCGAGGGCATGACTCGCGGAAGCGAGTCCAACAACCCCGGCAGGCACGAGCCTGACGCAAAAGTCCGACGACTCCAGCGGAAGCTTTACGTTGCAGCCAAGCAGCAGAAGGAACGCCGATTCCACGCGCTGTACGACCGATTGTGTCGGAGTGACGTCCTGCACGAGGCGTGGGAGCGGGTGAAGCGCAACAAGGGAGCCGCGGGCGTGGATGGAGTCACGCTCGAGGCAGTGGAGCAGTACGGCGTCGAGAAGCTGCTGAATGAGCTGCGAGACGAGCTCCACGCAGGAGAGTACCGGGCACCTCCCGTGCTGAGGCGGTACATCCCGAAGGCCGATGGCAAGCAGCGGCCGCTGGGGATTCCGACAGTGAAGGACCGCATCGTGCAGACGGCGGCGAAGCTGATGTTGGAGCCGATTTTCGAGGCTGACTTCTGGCCTTCGTCCTTCGGTTTCCGGCCGCGCAGAAGCACGTTGCAGGCACTGGAGACGATTCGCGAGACAGTCAACGCGGGCAGTCACCACGTGCTGGACGCTGACATTCGCGACTACTTTGGCACCATCGACCAGACGGTGCTGATGGAGCGCGTGTCGAGGCGTGTCTGCGACAGACGAGTCCTCAAGCTGCTGCATGGTTGGCTTCAGGCAGGCGTGATGGAAGGCGGCACGTACTCAGAGACGGTCTCGGGTACGCCACAGGGAGGAGTCATCTCCCCACTGCTGTCGAACATCTACCTGCACTTCCTCGACACCGTGTGGCAACGCCAGTGCGCCGGAATCGGCACGCTGGTCCGCTACGCGGACGACTTCGTGGTGCTCTGCAGAAGCCGCGAAGCCGTGGAAGAGGCTGAACGAAGAGTGCGCATCATCTTCGAGAGGCTGAAGCTGACGCTGCATCCCGAGAAGACGAGACGAGTCGACCTGACCGAGGGGAAGGACGGCTTCGACTTCCTCGGCTGTCACCTGCACATGCGGATGTCGGGGAAGCTGTGGGAGGAGAAGCGGATTCGTCGCTACTACCTCCAGCGGTGGCCCTCGAAGCGAAGCATGAAGCGGGCGCGGACGAGGGGGAAGGAGCTGACCGACTCAGGACGCGACGGAGTGAAGGACGTGGAAGTGCTCATCCACGACCTGAACCCGGTGCTGCGCGGCTGGGGTGGCTATTTCTCGTCGGGGAACGCGGCCCGAAAGTTTCTCTCGCTCGACAAGTACGTCGTGCGGCGGCTGAACATGTTTCGGTGGCGACGCCACCGGCGACACGCAAAGCCGGGTCAACGCATTGGCTGGACGCGCGAAGACTACGAGGCTCGGGGCCTGTACCGACTGCGCGGCACCGTGCGGTACCCGAAGCAGTGCATGCTGCATCAGGAAGTCCCACCCGTAAGCCGTGTGCGGGAAACCCGCACGCACGGTTTGAAAGGAGGTGGGGGAGACCGCGCCGCGTAAGCGGAACCGGCACCCCCATCCACCAATGCGTCAGCTTGTGGTGGTCATCGCGGTCGTCAGCGTTGCGTGTGGAACCTCGGTCCCCGGCCTTGATGGTGGAGCCGCAGGCGGGAACGTCGCTGGTGGTCGCGCCTCTGCCGGTGGGAACGCGGCCGGTGGAAACGCAGCCGGTGGGAACGCGGCCGGTGGGAACGCGGCCGGTGGGAGCGCGGGTGGTGCAGGCGGTGGCGCCGCGAATGGGTGTGCTCCGCTCGAGTCTGCGTACCTCGTCGCCGTCGAGGCTGCGAAGCGCTGCCCGCTCAACGCGCTCGTGAACCCCTGCTCGGCGACGCGGCCCAACGTCGTCACCTGCGGCTGCCCCACGTTCATCGACCCGAACAACGCGGCGCCTGTTGATGCGCTGCAGACCCGCTACACCGACGCGGGGTGCGTGCCGATGGCGTGCCCGAGGTGCGCTCCGCTCGACGCAGGCTCGTGTGAGCCGTTCGACGGTGGCGCAGTCGGCGAAGGCCTGTGCGTCGACCGCCGGTAGATCGCTGAGGTGACGCTCCGAAGGGCGAGTCCCTGGTGTTCGAGCGGAGCGCGCGCGCCGCGACGACGGGCGATGGCCGAAGTCGGCAGCGACTTTGATGCGACGCACCTTCAAGGTCGCGTCCTTCAGACTCGTGCTCGAGGGCCGGTCTCGACGCCGCAGGCGCGTTTCCGAGTCTCGAGGGGACGCACGGGCTTGGCGACGGGGGGGCGCTCGTCACGAGTTCGGCTGACGCCGACGTGTGGTGCTTCCGCGAAGCAATCATCATCGCGTGCACTCGCAGCGCGGTCTCGGCATGCGTTCGGCGTCGAGGAGGCGCCGTCAGCGCTCCGACCAGACGGCCAGCTCATTCCCGCTGGGGTCGAGGAACTGGAAGCGGCGACCGCCAGGGAACGTGAACGGTTCCTTCACGATGCGCCCGCCAGCCGCTCGCACCGCGTTCAACGACGCCTCGAGATCGGTCGAGAAGCGAATCACCAGCGGCCCACCAGGAGTCACCTGCTTCGAGACGCCGAAGCCGCCCACCTCACGGCCCTCGCCCTGAATGCCGCAGTACTCCGGCCCGTCGTCGGTGAACCGCCACCCGAACGTGGCGCCGTCGAACTGCTTCGCGACGGCGAGATCGGTGACGGAGAACTCGAGGTCGTCGATGGCGTGGTGCGTGTGCGCGGACCTGGTCAACGAGCCTCGGGTGAGATGATGGTGGCAGCCCACTTCGGCGTACGCCGCATGTCGGGCGGGTGGTGCATCCACAGCGTCAGCATCGCAGCAGCCGCTCGAACCTCAGGGGCGGTCGCGGTCTGGGTCAGGCGCAGCACCGGTTCAGTGGGAACCGCGCAACCTTCCCGATGCTGGACCCACGGCCCCGCAAGCTCGAGCAGCGCGCGCACCTGCGTGGCCGCGTCTGCGGAGTCCAGCTTCGTGATGAGCGTGCGGCACAGGTTCGGTGGTGGCTTTCCGACTGACTCGGGTGGTGACGGCGCAGGCACCGGCGCAAGGCCCCGACAGGCAGCAGGCGGTACGTCGATGTTGAAGCCCGTGAGCACCGTGCACAGCAGCGCCCGCTCCGGGGGAGCGCGGGCCGGTTTCGTGAACAGGCTCTTCTCGAGGGCGCCGACCGAGATGCTCTGGCGAAGGGCGCGCACGGCCTCGACCGCTGCGAGCCGAACGCCTTCATCCGGGTCATTCACGAGGTCGGCCACGGCCGAGGTGCCCGCTTCCCACTTCGACGTCGCCGCGAACTTCGCCAGCTCGAGCCGGGTGGCCGTGTCGGTCGCGCGACTCTCGGCGGCCCACGAGAGCGTGTCAGCGCGAGCCAGCGCGACCAGCCGGACCCGCGCCATCGGCACCGGGCACGTGGCGCTCTCGGCCATCATCGTGTCGAGGCGCTCGCCCGCCTTCGTGGTGCCCGCGACCGCGAAGAACCACGCGGCCTGGCAGGGGTCGTCAGGGAAGGGTCCGCGCGCGACCACCTGCTGGAGCTCTGTCACCGTCATCGCGGACGTGGCAGCGGGCTCCACGCGCTTTGGCGCGCAGGTGAGCAGCACGAGACAGGCGCTGGACGTCGCCACTCTCACCACGGGGTCACCTGGGGCGCTTGAGGTCGTTCGCTGGCGGGGGCGCACGCGGGGCCAGCGGGTCGTCTTCGTCTTCGAGCTTTCCTGACTTCGTCGGCTTGTTCGTCTGCGTCGCGGCCCTCGGGGGGGGCTTCGGCGGCGTGGTCTTCACGGGGGTCACCACCGGCAGCGCCTCGACCTTCAGAGGGAGGGGCGGCTGCTTCGTCGTCCTGGGCAACTCGAGGAAGGCCTTCTCGATGGCGTCGGAGTTCGGCTTCGGAGGCGTCTTCTCAGCCGTCGGTGCCTTCTCGACGGTGGGCGCCTTCTCCTGGACCCTCTCGACCGACGGCTGCGTGGCCTTCTGGGTGGTCTTGCCGGGGAGGGTCGGGTCCGGAGTCATTACCTGCAGCTTCTGCCTCAGCTCGATGCGCGGTCCTGAGCCAGCGGCCGTCACCGTCATCGGCAGGTACCCTTCCTTCTGCAGCGTCACGTCAGCCTGCGCGCGGCCCTCGGTAGCGGCCAATTCGATGTCGAGCGGCGTGACGCCCTTGATGACCCTTCCGATGACGACCTGCGCGCCTGCGGGCTCGGTCTCGATGTGGAACTGCACGCGCGTCTCGGTGGGCTTGCTCGACTTGCGCAGCACGAGCGCGGTGCCGCCGATCCCGACGAGGAGCGCGACGATGAAGCCACCGATGAGCAGCGGCGTGGTGTTGCGGTCGGGTGCCTGAACCGGAATCGCGAGCGGCGGCAGCGGCGTCTCGAACGCTGGCGTGGAGACCGGCGTCACCAGCTCACTCATCGCCTGCAGCACCTCGTCCATGGACTGGAAGCGGTCCATCGGAGATTTCTGCATGCACTTGTTGACGATGCCGATCATGCCCTCGGGAATCGTCTCGAACTTCGGCGGCGTCTGGAGCGTGGGGATCGGCTCGTTCACGTGCTTCAAGATGATCTCGAGCGGCCCACCACCCCAGTACGGCGGCTTTCCGCTCAGACACTCGAACAGCATGCAGCCCAGGGAGTAGATGTCGCTGCGCGGGTCAGCGCGGTTCTTGTCGCCTTGCTCTGGCGCCATGTACGGCGGGCTGCCCATGAGCATGCCCTGCTGGGTGATGGCGCGGCCCTCGAGCTCCTGGCCGTCGACGAAGGACTTCACCAGCCCGAAGTCGAGCACCTTGACGTGATCGGTGTCGTCGTCGGCCGACAGCATCATCACGTTCGCGGGTTTGAGGTCGCGGTGCACGACGCCGAGCTCGTGGGCTTCACGCAGCGCGCGGGCGATCTGCTGGCCGATGGACAACACACGCCGCCAGCCGAGGGGACCCTTCGAGAGCGAGCGGTCGAGCGTCTCGCCTTCGAGGAACTCCATGGCCAGGTAGAAGATGCCGTCGCTCGAGCAGCCGTAGTCGAAGATGCGCACGGTGTTCGGGTGCGACAGCTTCGCGGTGAGCGCGGCTTCGACGAGGAAGCGCTGCCGAAACGACTCGTCCTTCCCGGCGCCGTAGTTCGAGTCGAGCACCTTGAGCGCGACCGCCCGGTTCAGGCCGACCTGCACGGCGCGGTACACCTTGCCCATCGCGCCTTTGCCGATGCCGCCGACGATGCGGTACCGGCCGTCGAGCGTGACGCCAATGAGCGGATCAAGCCCCTCGGCGGCGGTCTCCGCGGTGACGTCTTCCTGGGCTTCGCTCAAGGACACAGGTGGGGAAAGCGTATACCGCTACCGGGGCTGCTTGGGCAGACGGGCCGGGTAGTGGATGAGTTCGCAGGCAATCGCCCCATTCCAGAGCGCTTGTTTCGACGACGGGCGCATGCCGAACGCGCTCTCGAAGGCGTCATTTCCAGCGAGGACTGAGATCCGCCAACCATCCCATCGCTTCAGGTTGGTTCCGAGCTTGTGGAAGAAGGACTTCATGCCCTTCTGACCGCCGGTGCCGAGGCGCTCGCCGTAGGGAGGGTTGGTGCAGACGAGGCCCGGAGGACCAGCAGGCGGGTCGGCGGTGGTGGCGTCGGCGGACTCGATGCGGAGCGCGGGGAGGCCGGCGGTGACGACGTTGCGTTTGAGGGCGGTGAGCACCTCGTCGTCGTAGTCGCGGGCGAGCAGCGGCGCGGGCGCGGGGCGAACCATCGCGTGCGCTTCTTTGCGAATGTCTTCCAGCAGGGGCTTGAGCTTCGGCGCGAACGACGGCCACGCCTCACAGGCGAAGGGGCGCTTGAGGCCCGGCGCGCGACGGGTCGCGATGAAGCCGGCCTCGATGGCGAGCGTGCCGGAGCCGGCCATCGGGTCGACGAAGGGCTCCGAGCCGTCGTACTTCGAGGCGAGCAGCATCGCCGCGGCGAGCGTCTCTTTCATCGGAGCCGCCGTCGTGGCGGTGCGGTAGCCGCGTTTGAAGAGCGGCTCTCCTGAGAGATCGAGCGACACCGACAGCGAGGTCTTCGCGAGGTGCGCGACGATGTGGAAGGTGGGGTTGTGGGTGTCGACGTCGGGGCGCTGGCCCCACTTCTCGCGCAGGCGGTCGACGAGGCCGTCCTTCAGCTTGAGCGCCACGAAGCCTGAGTGCGTGTGCTCGGTGTCCTTGAGGGTCGCTTCGATTGAGAACGTGCTGCCGCGTGAGAGCCAGTCTTCCCACGGAATCGAGTGCGCGGCTTCATAGAGTCCCTCGGCGCCCTGCGACTCGAACTGGCGCAGCGGGTAGAGCACGCGCATCGCGATGCGGGAGTGCACGAGGACGCGGGAGATCTCGTCGAGCGCGGCGAAGAAGCGCACGCCGCCGCGGTCCTGGCGAATGCGCTTGCAGCCAAGCGTCTCCAATTCTTCGGCGAGGAAGGGCTCGGTGCCCCGGGTCGCGGTCGCGTAGAGCGGCAGGCGTTCCATGGGGCTGCCCGTAGCAGCATGAGAGGCCGGGTGTCTCTGCGCGCCTCTCGGTCGGGGGCCTCATGGGCCTCGCGCTCGAGTCTCCGAATTGGGCGATGGTCCGGCGAACTCGGCGCTCCTATCGACTTCCCACGCCGGCGTCGGTGGTCGCGTGCTTCGCTTCAGACATCAAGTCGAGCAGGCTCCTGGTCTCAGGGGACTTCGGCATGGCCTGCTCGACAAGGGCCTTGTGCTTCGCCTCCGGGGTTAGGCACCGCCGTTGCGCGGGGGCTCGGCGCCGACCCCTGCTTGCGCAGTTCCTCGTCGAGCGACGGCGTCCGCCACACGGGCAGCGAAGGACGTCAACTCCGAAGGTGACTGGTGGCGGCTCGCCCAGTCGAGCCTGCGCCTCCTCGCAGCGGAGGCGTCACGGCCTTCCGCCGCGCCTCACGCCGCTGCCACCCGCACCAGCCTCACCTCGAGCCGCTTCAGCAGGTGCGGCTTCTTCACCACCTGGAAGCGCAACGCGAAGGGCACCGACTCGCACACCGCCCGCCACCCCTCGTCGAAAGGCGTCGCACCACTGACTGCTCCGGCGCCCGTCGCCGCTCCTCGCCCGCCCCGCCCACCAGCCCGCTGGTGGTGAACGCCATCGTTGGCCTCTTCATCGCGCGCGCGATGCCCAAGCGCGACACGGTCTGACACCATGAGGATGACCGGAACCGGCCGTTTCCGCGACGACGAGACGGGCGTCTGTTTGCTCGAGGCCGAAGACGGGAACCTCTACGTGCTCGCGGGCGGCGACCGGAAGCTGAAGAAGAACGGCGCCCGAATCTCAGTGGAAGGTGACCGTCGATGCAGAGTCACCGAACCTCGCGATGGCCGGCCCCCGGTTCGTCGTGAAATCGTAGACGTTTCTGTAGCGTGCACATCGAAGTGGGCTCGGGGTTCTTCCCAGCGTGAGCACCTTTGGCAGAAACCTGGCGCGCTTGTTCCGGACTGGCGCGGGCGGCGATGCGATGGCGGTTCCCGCAGTAGCGATCATGGGAGCCACCGCTGTCGTGACGTTTGCCCTCAGCCGCAGCGTCATGGTGTCCCTCGTCATGTGCGCGCTCTCGTTGCCGTTCCAGCTCATGGCGCTGGCGAACCCATTTCTCGGCACCTGCGTCGCGATCATGGGCTCGGGGCTGGTCGGGATCGCGACCGCGCTGGTTGGGGCCGCGGTGCTGAGCGCTGTCGGAGTCCTCGGCATCGGGCTTGGCGTGCTGCTTGGTTGTGGCGCCGCCTGGCTCTGCTTTCGCTACTACCAGCGGGTCCTTCGGTCGGTGAACGAGGGCGGAGGCTGGTACTGACGTTTCACGGCGAGTCGGATGGAGCGGCGAGCTGCCGCGTGGCGCGAGGGTGCGTGCTCCGAACGAAATGGGCGAGTGGTCGCTCGTCTCGCTGGCCAGGACCCCTCTCGGAGCGCCGTACCGCGGCCGCGGCGTCGCGACGAAGGCTCACCCGTTTCGGCTTCGACGAGTTTGGGCTGGCGCGGCTGCAGGCGGGGGTCTTGCCAGCTCATCGATTCGTTCCTCTTCGCGAAGGTGAACCCGGCCCTTTGACGGACCGACAGTCCGCATCAAGGGCCGAGCGCCCCTGGAGGCGTCACAGCTCCGGCTCGACCTCCGGGTCCCGGTCGTCGCTCGCTGGCAGCAGCGTCACCTCGTGAGACTGTGTGTTCACCAGCCCGACGTTGCCGTCACTGCACGCAGTGAGGAGTCTCCCGTCGCGGAGCCAACACACATCCTCAACCCACGCCAGACCAGGCGCCCGCGACGGCTGCCACGTGGGCTGAGCCGTCACGGCGTCGAGAAGCACCAGCCGGCCGTCTTGTTGGTTGAGAGCCACCGTCCGACCATCAGGACTGAACGCCGTCCGAGGCCCCCACGACACTGCGTCGCCAATCATGCCGTCATATTTCACCCCCGCCGTTGGCATGGAGAACTGCCTCAGATCAGCGCCGCTCGAGGCGTCGAGGAACAGCACTCGTTGATCACTTGACGGCATCACGAGCACTCGGCTGTCTTTCGAGACCGCGAGGTGACCCGTGCTCGCCTCAAACTCACGCGCCCACAGCTCGCGACCGGAGGAGACCTCGATGCACGACAGGCGCTCACCCGCGGCGACGAACAGCTTTGACCCGCTCGAATCCACGGCCATTCCGAAAAGAGAGTGGTGCTCGGGGTCGGCCTCCCGCAGCGTCTTCACGACCTTCGTGCCGCTCTTGAACATCTTGAAGAAGCCCGTCTTCTTCACCAATTGGTGAACTTGCAGTTGCACGCTCGCGGCACCGGTGGCGAGAACTTCGGACCCGAGCCACGCCACTTCGTCGACGTAGTCGTCGTTGATCTCCGTGTCCCCAAGGAGGGCCCCAGTGGAGACGTCGAAGATGTCTGCGGACTTCGCCATGCGACCCACGGCGAGCTTGGTTCCGTCGGCTGAGAACGCGACGGCCTGCACGTCGTCGCGAGGCAGAAGGTAGCGCGGAGCCCCAGAGGGAACTTTTCGGAGCTGGAGCTCGCCGGCGGCGTAGGTGACGAACAGCTCGCCGCTCGGGTGTGCCGCAACACGGCTGCAGCAAATGGCGTCTTCCGGATAGGGGGGCGACGAAAGGCTCTCGTACTCGTTGGTCATGTCAAGTCAAACCCCAGTCCCCCCGTCGCTGTGCAAAGTGCTGCAGTATCGCGGTCGCCATGACAACGGCCGCTGCTGAATTGCGAAAGCTCCCCGGGCGAGTCGGAGGCTTGGCACGGTCGCTTCCCGGCTCCAGCAACGTGCTGGGAAGAATCGAAGCGGTTCGCTCCGAGTGGGTACTCCTCGGCATCGTCGACGACCTTCGCCTCGACGGGTGGGAGTGCGTGCGGCTCGCCGACACCACGGCTGTCGTGCGCGGTGCCAGTGAGCGTTTCACGGAGAGCCCTCGGTAATGCGGTCACGCTTTTGAGGAGTCTCGGCTCGACGCGGCTCGTTGCGCTCGAGTGCGAGGAAGATGGGGATTTTCTGCTCGGGTACGTGGTGCGCATCAGTCCCCGTTCAGCTCATGTGCACGCCGTCAGCCCAGCGGGAACCTGGGGCGAATGCGCAGTGAGGGTTCAGCTTGCTGACCTGACGCGCGTGCAGTTCGGCACCCACTACAACGCAATGTTCGAGCGCTACGCCTCGGCCCGACACGCGCCCTCAGGCGTGGTTCCGCGTCTGCGTGGCTGAGTGACGTGGGCGCCGAGCGGACCGCGAGATGTCGTCACCGGGCAAAGGTCTGCAGGTGCGGTTCGAGCAGGACGACGGACGCTTCCCACCTCTTCGTGACCGAGCGCTTCACCTTTCCCGACGGCGTCACGGAAGACGGGCCGCTCCGCGTGGAAGGCAACGCGTACTGCCAGACAGGCGTTGGGGCCGTTGGAACATCGCTGCGACCTTGACGGTCACCTTCGGTGTCACGGTGCTGGTGACGTCGCGGCTTGTGCCGAAGCGATGCACGCGCTGGTATTCGCCCTTCTTCGGCTCGAGGTGCACCACGAGCTTCTGGGTCTGGAGATCGACCACCCAGTACTCGGGGATCTTTGCTCTTGCGTAGAGCAGGGCCTTGAGGCCGAGATCGTACTCTCGGCTCGAGTCAGCGACCTCGATGACGAGGTTCGCGGTTGATGGGTGCTCGTCCGCTGCGCTCATCGCCTCGTCGCTCACCAGCGCGAAGTCGGGTTCGGGCTGGGTGTGTCGCGACACAGAGAGCGGCAGGCCGGCACGCACCCAGACTTTGTCATCGAGCTGGGCCGTGAGCAGGCGGGTGAGGCGCATCACGGTACTCGCGTGCGGACCGCGCATGGCGTTCATGGCAACGATCACTCCATCGATGAGCTCGACCTTCTTGCCCGCAAACGCCCCGGCGTCGGCGAGCTGGTAATAGCCGTCGCGGTCGATGCGGTGGACCTCGAAGGGCGCGTCTCTCAGAGCGGGCAACATGAAGTGAGTTTCGGCGCGTCTTCGGGAGCGACGCAAGTCACTGCGCCTGACGATCAGCCCGTTGACGAGCTCGACCTTGGTCCCGTCGAAGGCACCGCCCTCTGCGAGGAGGTAGTAGCTGGCGCGGTCGAGTCGATAGACGTCGACGGCCTCGCGATGACGTTTCACTGCGCCGGAGCGACCTGGAACCGCGCCGCCATGATGCGGTTGTTCCCGTCGTTCGGAATCGCGTCTTTGTTCACCAGCGGAAGGCGCGCGTCGGTCTTCGGGTCCCAGAAGCCGAGGAGGATGTTGAGGCCACGCACCGGCATCTGCGGTGGAATGGGAATCTCGAACTCGTCGCGAACGGTTTCGCCGACGGTCCACTTCGAGGTGGGGCGGGCGCCGCGCATCGGGGAGTGGTCGACGTTGAGGCGGTCGACGCGGCCGTCGATGTCTTCGACGTGCACGAAGATCATGTAGTCGATGTCGGTGGCCTGCAGGACCTTGAAGTTGAGGCCGACGCGCACGGTGTCGCCAGCGACGGCGCTGCCGGGGGCGAGGATGGTCGAGGTGAGCTCGATCTTGTCGCCGAAGTTCGCGCCGCTCTTGAACTCCTGTGGAGGTGCGACGGGCGGGCGCGGTTTGGTCGCCTGGGTGCCCTCCTGAGTCGGGGCAGGCACGATGCAGGCCGTGAGCGAGATGCAGAGGGCGACGAGCAGGGAGCGCATGACGTGGCGGTGCGTACACAAGCCATCCGCGGAGCGCCAGCGCCGAACGTGCTTGGGCGTCATGGGCTGCGTGGTAGAGCGCGGCCCATCATGATGCTGGTCCTGGCTGATGCCGTGCCCGTGCAGACCGAGGGCAGTCCCGTTGGCACCGCGCTCACCGTGCTGCTCGGCGTGGGCCTCCTGGTGCTCATGCTGTTGGTGCTGCGGAAGATGTTCTTCAAGGGCGGGAGCAGTGCCACGCCCACCGCGAAGCCGACGCTCCCGTCGCAGACGAAGGTGGAGCCGACGCTCGAGGTGCCGAGCAAGCCGAAGGTCGAGCTGCCGCAGAGCGAGGCCGAGGCGAAGGCCAAGGCGGAAGCGGAATCGAGGCGGCTCGAGGCCGAGAAGCTCAAGGCGGAGCGGGCGGCGCTGGAGAAGGGCTCCGTC
Source organism: Myxococcaceae bacterium (assembly GCA_040400045.1). Lineage (GTDB taxonomy): Bacteria > Myxococcota > Myxococcia > Myxococcales > Myxococcaceae > Xiheimicrobium. The sequence goes on along the minus strand of JBBAQZ010000011.1, from coordinate 38,863 downwards.
GAGGCCGAGGCGCTCAAGGCGAAGGAAGAGGAGCTGAAGAAGGAAGCGTACCGCGCGCAGAAGCAGGGCGAGGCGGAGGAGAAGGAGCGCCGGAAGCGCGAGCGCGAAGAAGCTGAACGGCTGGCGGCGGAGGAGAAGCAGCGCGCCGAGGCGGCGGCGATCGAAGCGAAGCGTCAGGCCGAGGCGGTGCAGCGCGCGAAGGTGGCCGCGGAAGGTGGCGCCACGCTCGCGGCCGGCCTGTCGAAGACCAGGTCCGAGGGCTTCATGGCCCGGCTCAACGGACTCTTCGGTGGCGCGCCGAAGCAGATCGACGAGAAGGTGCTGGCCGATCTCGAAGAGGTGCTCTTCACCGCGGACATCGGCGTGAAGACGGCGTCGTCGCTGGTGGAGCTGGCGCGCGACAAGGTGAAGTCGAAGGAGCTCGACAGCGCGGCGGCGCTCAAGACGATCATCCGCAAGGAGATCGAGCGCATCGTGTCGTTGAAGGGGAACACGACGTTGGCGGGTGGTGGGCCGCCGCACGTGATCATGGTGGTGGGCGTGAACGGGGCGGGGAAGACGACCACCATCGGGAAGCTGGCGGCGAAGGCGAAGGCGGAAGGGAAGAGGGTCGTGCTGGGAGCAGGGGATACCTTCCGTGCCGCGGCGACGGAGCAGCTCGACGTGTGGGCGGAGCGCGCCGGGGCGGAGCTGGTGAAGGGCAAGGACGAGTCGGATCCGGCGAGCGTGGTGTTCGAGGCGATCAAGCGAGGCCTCGAGGTGGGCGCCGACCTGGTGATCGCCGATACCGCCGGGCGGCTGCACACGAAGCTGAACCTGATGGAGGAGCTGAAGAAGGTGAAGCGCGTGGCCGACAAGGCGCTGCCCGGGGCTCCGCATGAGGTGCTGTTGGTGCTCGACTCGACGATGGGCCAGAACGGCATCGCCCAGGCGAAGCAGTTTCACGAGTCGGTTGGGATTACGTCGATCGCATTGACCAAGCTCGATGGCACGGCCAAGGGCGGCGTGATTATTGGTATCTGTGACGAGCTGAAGGTGCCGGTGTCGTGGGTGGGGGTTGGCGAAAAGGTGTCGGACTTGAGGAAGTTCGAACCGAAGGAGTTCGTCGAGGCACTGTTCGAAGGGTAATGGGCTGGTCTGACGAGTCGGGGATGGAGTGAGAGAAGTCCGGGTCAGCGAACTGAACTTCCGTCGAGCGGTCGAAGAGGACTTCTTCGCCATTTTGAAACTCTGTGAGCTCGCCCTCCGGTGGCCCAGTGACTCCCGAAACGAGCAGCTGTTTCGGTGGAAGCACCTGGCGAACCCGTTTGGTCCGTCCCCGATGTGGGTCGCCACCGCGGGCGAGCGGATCGTTGGCTTCCGCGCGATGATGCCGTGGCGATTCAAGCGGGCGGATGGCTCCTCGGTGCGGGCCGTTCGAGCCGTCGACACCGCCACGCACCCCGACTTTCAACGTCGCGGCATCTTCAGCACGCTGAACACCCTCGCTGTCGAAGCGCTGACGGCAGAACGCGTCGACTTCGTCTTCAACACCCCGAACGCAGAGAGCCTGTCGGGCTACGTGAAACAAGGCTGGGTCGATCTCGGACCCGTACCCCTCATCGTTCGACCGGCAGGGCTTGGCGGGCTGCTCGACATGACGTCGGCGCGAGCGAGGGCCACGAAGTGGTCCGGCACGCTGGCCGTCGGCGTCGAGCCATCGAGCACCACGTGCCTTCCGGCCGTACCGTTCGGGGCTTTGTGCACTGACACCGGCTCCGACTTCGTCCCTTGGCGCTACTCGCAGGGGCCTGTGACCTATCGTGCGATCACCGAGGCGGGCTCGGGCCTCATCGTCCGCGTCCGACAACGTGGGCGAGCTCGAGAGCTCGTTGTTGCCCAATCCTGGGGCACCGAAGTGATCCTCTCGAAGCTGCTCAAGCAGGCACTCCACGAGTCAGGGGCGTCGTACGCCCTCGCGACCGCTGGTGTTCCAGGGAAGAGCGCGATGCTCCCGATGCCGGCGGTGGGTCCGCATCTCGCCGTGCGGGCGCTCGCGAGCGCGCCTCCCCGCATGGATGACTTCGGGCTCTCGCTCGGCGACGTCGAACTCTTCTGAGGGTGCTCGACGAAGTTCGCTCACCTCGGGCACGCGCGAGGAATAAGGAGTCTCCCTGATGGAATCGTCCGCGCTCCTCGGGAAACAGTTGGTCCACGTCCTCACGGTCGCAGACTCGTTGCCCTTCATTCGGGAGCAGGTGGTCGAGGCGCGCCGCCGAGGCATGGTGGTGACGGTCGTGACGTCGAAGGACGAGCGGCTCACTCGCTTCGGGATCGACCTCGGTGTGCGCACCGTCGCCATCGAGATGCCGCGGCGCGTCTCGCCGTTTCACGACTGGGTCAGCCTCAACCAGTTGACCACGCTGTTCCGGCGGATCGAGCCCGACGTCGTGCACTCACACACGCCCAAAGGCGGGCTGTTGGGAACGCTCGCGGCGGCGGCGGCCAGCGTGCCAGTGCGCCTCTACCAGATGCGCGGGCTGCCCTACGTCACGCTCCGGGAGCCGCTCCGGACGGTGGTGATGACGACCGAGCGGCTGAGCTGTCAGGCGGCGACGCGCGTGGTGTGTCAGAGTCGCTCGTTGCTCGCGACCGCGCTGGCAGACCGTCTGTGTCGCCCCGAGAGGGTTCAGGTCGTGCTCGAGGGCGGCAACGGGGTCGACGCGAGCATTCGTTTCGAGCCTTCTCGTTCGCTGGCCGCAGGCCGCGCGCTTCGAGCGAGCTGGGGCGTCGCAGACGACGACGTGGTGGTGTTGTTCGTCGGCCGCCTCGTTCGTGACAAGGGCATTCGTGAGTTGCTCGAGGCGTTCTCGAGCTTGCGGGCGCGAGTTCCCACCGTTCGCCTCGTGCTCGCCGGGCCGGTGGAAGAACGCGACGCGCTCGACGCCGCGACACTGGCGCGGCTCTCGTCACCTGGCGTGCTGCACCTCGGCTTTCGAAGCGACACGCCGTCGCTGTACGCCGCCTGCGATCTCGTCGTGCTGCCGAGTCATCGAGAAGGGTTTCCGAACGTGCCAGTCGAGGCCGCCGCGATGGAGCGCCCGATGGTGTCGACCCTCGTCCCGGGCTGCATCGATGCCGTGGCCGACGGTGTCACTGGAACCCTCGTCCCCGTCGACGATGCGCCCGCGCTCGAAGCCGCCCTGGCTCGGTATGTCGTCGATCCATCGCTCCGCCATCGCCACGGGGTTGCGGGTCGGGAGCGGGTGCTGCGTTCGTTCCGACGCGAGGCCATCGTCGACGCCATGATGGACCTCTATGTTCGCGAACTCGCTGGGGCCATTGACGGGTCCGACGGCCGGGTGCATGGATGCCCTGAACGCCGGGGGTGGCCGTGGGCACGAACAACGCCGAGATGACCGAAACGAGCTCGTTGCTGCTGCGGTACCGCCGCGTCGCGTCGGTGGTCGTGCACCTGGCCCTGTTCCTCGTGGCGCAGGCCGGCGCGTTCGCGCTGCGCTTCGAGTTCTCGATCCCCACCGATTACATGGCGCTGGCCACCCTGTGGCTCGCGGTCAGCCTCGCGGTGCACCTCGGGGTGTTCGCTGGGTTCGGCATGTTCTCGGGCATGTGGCGGTACACGGGGGCGAACGATCTCATCGCGCTCGCGAAGTCCGCCGCGCTCTCGACCCTCGTCTTCGCTGCCTTCATCGTGTTGGGCGGCTATCGCAGCTATCCGCGCTCCATTCTGGTCATCGAGTTCCTGCTCACGATGATCCTCGTCGGCGGTCTGCGTTTCGGCGTGCGCTCGTTGTGGCAGCTGGCCGCGACGGTGGCGCAGAAACGTGAAGGCAAAGCCAAGCGGGTGTTGATCGTCGGCGCGGGTGATGCCGGTGAGTCGCTCGCCCGCGAGATGGTGAAGACCCACGGCGGCCGGTTCGAACCGGTGTGCTTCGCCGATGACGACGTCAGCAAGCGCGGCGCGCGCATTCACGGCGTTCCGGTGCTCGGCACGCTGGCCGATGTCCCCGAGCTCGCGAAGCGCCTGGCGATCGAAGAAGTCGTCGTCGCGATTCCTTCGGCGACCGGGCGTGAGATGCGCCGCATTCTCGAGGCCTGCAAGACGTCGGGCATCTCGGTGCGCACCATGCCCGGCATCGATCAGCTCATCGAAGGCCGCGTCACCATCAACCAACTGCGCAGCGTGAACATCGAAGACCTGCTCCGCCGCGAGCCCGTTTCGCTCGACATGGCGTCGATCTCGCGCCTCGTCGAAGGTCGTGTCGTGTTGGTGACGGGCTCCGGCGGGAGCATCGGCTCGGAGCTGTGCCGCCAGGTGGCACGTTTCAAACCGGCGACGCTGGTGCTGGTGGAGCGCACCGAGAACGCACTCTTCGAGATTCACCGCGAGCTGCTGGCCAAGTCGCCCGGGGTGCCCGTGGTGCCGTGTATGGCCGACATCTGTGACGAGCCCCGCATGCGGCGCGTGCTGATGGAGCACCGGCCGACCGTCGTGCTGCACGCCGCGGCGCACAAGCATGTCCCGATGATGGAGGAGAACCCGGGCGAGGCCGTGAAGAACAACGTCGGCGGCACGCGGCTGCTGGCGGACTTGAGCAGTGAGTACCAGGTCGAGCGCTTCGTGATGATCTCGACCGACAAGGCCGTCAACCCGACCTCGGTGATGGGCGCCACCAAGCGTGCGGCCGAGCTGTACATCCAGGCCCTCTCACCGAAGAGCCGGACCCGATTCGTGGCGGTACGGTTTGGCAACGTGCTGGGCTCTGCGGGTTCCGTCATCCCCATCTTCAAGGAGCAGATCGCCGCCGGCGGTCCCGTCACCATCACCCACCCGGACATGCGTCGGTACTTCATGACGATTCCCGAAGCGAGCCAGCTCGTGCTCCAGGCCGCGACGATGGGGAACGGCGGCGAGATCTTCGTGCTCGACATGGGAGAGCCCGTGAAGATCGTCGACCTCGCGAACGATCTCATCTCGTTGTCGGGCCTGGTGCCCGGGAAGGATGTGGAAATCGTCTTCACGGGCCTTCGCCCGGGCGAGAAGCTCTTCGAAGAGCTGTCGACCGAAGCCGAGAACGCCGAGAAGACGCGTCACCCCAAGATCTTCATCGGCAAGCTGCAGTCGCGGCCGTACGACGAGGTGGCTTCGGCAGTGACCGACATGGTGACCCGCGCGACCGGCGCCTCGCTGCGTGACGTCGTCGAGCGCCTGCGTACGCTCATCCCCGAGTTCGAGCGCCCGAAGAGCGAAGGCGGAGACGTCATTCCCCTGCGCAGCCGAACGTCGTGACCGTCAATGCGAGGGCGTGCCCATGAACTCCGGCATCGTCGCGTGCTGACCGGCCGAGATGCCGCTGGGCTTGATGACCCGGAGCGCCGTCATGGCCAGGATCTTCGCGTCGAGCCACACGCTCTGGTGCTCGACGTACCAGACGTCGAGGTCGAACTTCTCTTCCCACGACAGCGTGTTGCGGCCGTTGACCTGCGCCCAGCCGGTGATGCCGGGCTTCACGTCGTGCCGTCGCGCCTGGCGCGTGTTGTACCGAGGCAGGTACTGCATCATCAGCGGGCGCGGGCCGACGAGGCTCATGTCGCCCTTGAGCACGTTCACCAGCTGGGGCAGCTCGTCGATGCTCACCTTGCGGAGGAATTCCCCCAGCTTCGTGAGGCGCGCGGCGTCCGTCTTCGGGTCTCCCTCGGCGCCCGGAACCCGCTTCATGGTGCGCAGCTTGTAGAGCACGAACGGCTCACCACGCAGGCCGGGGCGCTGGTGTGAGAACAACACGGGGCTGCCCATGGTGACGCGCACTGCCGCTGCCGCCGCCGCGAGAATCGGCGAACTCGCCACGAGCACGGTCGCCGCGCCCGCGACGTCGATGGCCCGCTTCACGATGGCGCCCGCACGAGTCAGCACGAGCGACAGGTACCCATCGCTCGCCTGCGTGTCAATCGAGGCGCCTTGCGACCCCTTCACCCCAGCACTACAGGCGAGAACGACATGACGCGCCTCTATCTCTCTCCACCGCACATGGGCCCCGACGAGCGAAGAATGCTCCTCGAGGCCTTCGACTCGAACTGGGTCGCGCCGCTGGGCCCCCACGTCGACGCGTTCGAGAAAGAGACGAGCGCGCGCGTTGGTGGTCTGCACGCCGTCGCCCTGTCGAGCGGCACGGCCGGGCTCCACCTCGCGCTCCAGATGCTCGGGGTCGGTCGAGATGACGAGGTCATCGTCTCGTCGCTCACCTTCGCAGCGAGCGCGAACCCGGTGACGTACCTCGGCGCGCGGCCCGTCTTCATCGACGCCGAGGCGTCGTCGTGGAACATGGACCCGGGGTTGTTGGCCGAGGAACTCGAGGCCTGCGCGAAGAAGGGCCGCTTGCCGAAGGCAGTGATGGTGGTCGATCTCTACGGCCAGTGCGCCGACTACGACGCGCTCCTGCCAGTCTGTGCGCGCTACGGCGTTCCGTTGATCGAAGACGCCGCCGAGGCGCTCGGCGCGACCTACCGCGGCCGCCCTGCCGGCACGTTCGGCGCGATGAGCATTCTCTCGTTCAACGGGAACAAGATCATCACCACCAGCGGCGGCGGCATGCTGCTGTCGAAGGACGACGCGTTCATCTCGAAGGCGCGTTTCCTCGCCACGCAGGCCCGCGATCCCGCTCCGCACTACGAGCACTCGCACATTGGCTACAACTACCGCTTGAGCAACCTGCTCGCGGCCGTCGGTCGTGGGCAGCTGTCGTTGCTCGACGATCGCGTTCGGACTCGCCGCGCCACCAACGCTTGGTACCGCAAGGCCCTGGCCGACCTTCCCGGTATCACCTTCATGCCGCTGTCCGACAAGGGCGAGTGGAACGCGTGGCTGTCGGTCATCACCGTCGAGCCCACTCATTTCGGAGCCGATCGAGAGACGATTCGTCTGGCGCTCGAGAAGGCCGACATCGAGTCACGGCCCGTGTGGAAGCCGATGCACCTGCAGCCCGTGTTCAAGGACTGCCGCATGCGGGGTGGCCGGGTCGGCGAGGTGGCCTTCGAAAAGGGCCTCTGTCTGCCGAGCGGCACCGCGATGACCGACGCCGATCGTCAGCGCGTCGTCGACGTCATTCGCCGCGTGCACCTGCGCTGACGGGCTTCTTCTCTCGAAGCAGCAGATCGGTCAGCAGCGTGCACTCGGGTGCCAGCGCTCGGCACCGCTCGAGCAGCGGCGCCCGGTCGTATGCCACACGGTGAAAGTCGCACCGCACCGATGCTCCCAGCTCGACGATGGCGTAGCTGACGCGCGGGTCGCCATCACGGGGCTGGCCGCACGAGCCGACGTTCACCAGCCAACGGCCGTTCTGCTCGCGAACGAAGGGCCGGTGGGTGTGGCCCATCAAGACGACGTCGGCGTCGACCGAGTCGAAGCGTTCGAAGGCGGGGAAGTCCGGGTAGACGTATTCGTCGCCCGGCCGCCAGGGGCTCCCGTGGACGTGGAGGATGGTGCGGCCTGCCAGCGTCAGTCGCCGCTCGGCCCGCAGGCTGGCGAGGAAGTCGAGCTCCTCGGCCGTCAGCTCCGCAGCGGCGAGCTCGAGCGAGGGCCCGTAGCGCTTGCGGTACTCGTCCCTGCTCGGTGTGGGGATCTCGTGCGGCACTGGCCGGCCGAGGTGCGAGAGGAAGTAGAGGTCGTGGTTGCCGAGCAGGCACTGCGCCCCGAGCGCGCGCAGCCGGCGAAGAATCTTCGGCCCGTCGAAGTAGTACCCGAGCAGGTCGCCGCCGAAGAGCAGGGCGTCGACCGGGCCCATGTCGGCGAGGCACGCCTCGAACCCGTCGAGGTTTCCGTGAACATCCGAGAGCACGCCGACTCGCATCAGGTGTTCGCTCCTGAGGTCAGCAGGGTCGCCAGTCCCTCTTCGAGCGTCAGCCCTGGCTCGACCCGCAGTTCAGTGCGCAGTCGCGTCACGTCGACGACTGCACGCGCCGTCGAGCCGGGCGTGGCGTCGACGTCGTCGGGAGAGCGGCCGCACACCGTGAGCACAGTTCGTGCGAGCTCAACGATGCTCGTCTCGACCCCTGCGGCGACGTTGAAGACCCCGTCAGAGGCGTCTTGCACCGCAGCGACCGTCGCGCGTGCAGCGTCACGAACGTGAAGGAAGTCCGCGTGGGCACCGCTCGTCGCGCTGAGCCGCCCCCCCGCGCGCGCGGCGTCGAGGAACGCGCAGAGCACGCCGGTCCACACCATGCCCGGTCCGTACATCGCCGAGTAGCGGAGCGCGGTGAACGAGCCCTGCGCTGCGCGCATGATGGAGCCACCGAGCAGCTCACCGGAGAGCTTCGAGGCGGCGTAGGCGGCAACGGGACCAGTCGGAGAGGTGGCTGCGCCTTCGGTCAACGGCACGGGCCACGGGCGGTTGGCAACGACGAGCGTCGAGCCGTACACCAGCCGCTTCGCTCCACGTTTCACGGCCCAGTGCGCGACGTTCGCGGCGCCGATGGTGTTCACCTCGAACATCTCGTGGTGTTCGGCGAGCGTGGAGGCCGAGGTCGGAACCCGCGCGGCGAGATTCACCACGACGTCTGGCTCGACGGTGAGGGAGTCGAGGCTGGTGGGCTGGGTGATGTCGGCAGTGATCAGACCTTCGCCCGGAAGCCGATCGACGCCCACCACCTCGTGGCCCGTCAGCAGCGCGCGCACCTGCCGACCGAGGAACCCCGCCGCGCCGAAGAGGACGACCTTCATGAGGCCCGCGGCGTGACGAACGCCATCACCTCAGGCGTCGGCCGCTCGAGCGTGCCGGTCTTCGTGAAGCTCGAGAGCTGCTCGGGTTGCACGAAGATGTCCGACCAGACTCGTAGCACGGTACCGGCCCGGAGCGCCGGCCGGGCGATGGGCTTTCCATCGACGAGGTTGTCGATGATGGCCTCGACCTCGTTGAACCCGAACAGCGCGCGGAGCGGCGTCGTCCCGCTGAACCGGGCGTTGATCTCGAATACCACCGGCTCGCCGTGCTTCACGCGGAACTGGAAGTTCGAGGGGCCTTCGATGCCGAGCGTCTTCGCGATCTGCGCGATGCGGGCTTCGTAGCGGTCGCTGCCATCGTGGTACGCGCGAAACGTGTTCCCGTCGCGCAGGTCGCGGCGCAGCACCACCACGCCGCCGATGGAGCCGTCGACAGCACCGACGGCGCCGGCGGTGAACTCACCCGGCTCGTCGGGGAGGTATTCCTGCACCACGAGATCGCTCGCCGGTGACAGCAATGCCTCGAGGTCTGCGTTGGTCTTCACGACGCGCGCGCCGACAGAGCGGGCTCCACGGCGTGGCTTCGCGAACAGCGGAAAGCCGGCCTCGGCCGCGAGCGCTCGGCAGGCGGCGGCATCGTTCGCGAGCGCGGTGCGGGGAAACGGGTACCCGTGCTCTTTGAGGAACTGCGCGGTCAGCCACTTGTCGTCGGCGATCTCCACGACGCGAGGGCTCGCGACGACGACCTTCACGCCGAGCGCCGCGAAGCGGGCCTTCTCGTTCGCGAAGACTCCGAGCTCGACGTCGGTGCCGACGAAGAGCACGTCGATGCGCTCGGCTTTCACGAGCTTCTCGAGCACGGGGATGAACCCGGGGTCTTTCGCGAGTGGAATCGTGTGGGCGACGTCTCCGAGCCAGTGGCCTGCGGCGCGAGGGTCTGGGTCGGCGGTGACGAGGTGGAGCGGCCGCTTCATCTGGCGCATCAGCCGCAGCGCACCCTGACCGACGAGGGCTCCAGCTCCCGTGACGAGGACTCTCAGTGTCATGAATGCACCCGCGGTCGTCTGTACCAGAGCGTCAGGAGGGGGTTCAATTTCTCGTGGAGCGCAGGTGCATGTTGACCCGTGCGGCACTGTTCTGCTTCGTGCGATAACGGCCTCGTGAACGCGCCCGGCCAGTTCGTCATCTCGCTCGACTTCGAGCTCCACTGGGGCGTGAGAGATCACACGTCAGTCGACCAGTACCGCGACAACCTGCTGGGCGTTCGGCAGGTGGTGCCGGCGCTCCTGGCGCGGTTTCGACAGCGGCAGCTGCACGTCACCTGGGCGACGGTGGGAATGCTGTTCGCGAAGTCGCGCGACGAAGCGCTGCAGCACGCGCCGAAGCGACGACCGTCGTACCGCAACGAGAAGCTCGACCCGTACCGAGAGCTCGAGACCGCTGGATCGACCGAAGCCGAAGACCCGTTTCATTTCGCGTCGAGCCTGGTCGAGCAGATTGCCGCGACGCCGCACCAGGAGCTCGCGACCCACACGTACTCTCACTTCTACTGTCTCGAACCCGGTCCCACGGTCGATGACTTCACGGCCGATCTCGACGCCGCGAAGGCGATTGGAGAACGCTTTGGGAGCGTGACGAAGTCGATCGTCTTCCCGCGCAACCAGTACGACGACGCCCACCTCGAGGCATTGGCTCGTGGCGGCACGGTGGTGTTCCGCGGCAACCCCGAGAGCTGGTTGTGGAAGTCGGGCGCGAGCGAAGACCAGACGGCTCCGAGACGCGCGCTCCGGCTGATCGATGCCTTTGCGCCGACGGGGCTGGGAGATGTCGCCACGGTGAAGCGCCATCGGTCGGGGCTGGTGAACGTCCCCGGAACGCGCTTCCTTCGTCCGTGGACGCCGTCGTTCGCGAAGCTCGAAGCGCTCAAGCGGCGACGGCTGAAGCAGGAGCTTCACCGCGCAGCGAAGCAGGGTGGGCTGTTTCACCTGTGGTGGCACCCGCACAACTTCGGCAAACACCTGACGCAGAACCTCGAACTGCTCGACGTCGTGCTCGACGCGTTCGAAGAGGCGCGCGCGGAGCACGGAATGCAGAGCCTCTCGATGGGCGAAGCCGCGCGGGCAGCCTGACTATGAGCACGACTCTCATCACTGGCGTCAACGGCTTCCTCGGGCGCCACGTCGCGGTTGCGGCGGCTGCAGCGGGCGAACTCGTCGTCGGCCTCGATCGCGCTGGCGTCTCGGCGCCGGTCGACATTCTGGCGCCAGACCAGCTCATCGCAGCGCTCGAACGCACGAAGCCCGACGTCGTGATTCACCTCGCCGGAGCGCTCCGGAGCCCTGACGTTCGGGTGCTGTACGACGTCAACGCTGGCGGCACGGCGGTGCTGCTCGACGCGATCGCGCGTGTTCAGCTTCGGCCTCGAGTCGTGGTGGTCAGCTCGAGTGCCGTCTACGGAGCGCCGGTCGACGACGCGTTGCTGACCGAGGACTCTGCGCTTCGGCCAGTGACTCACTACGGCGCGAGCAAGGTCTCACAAGAGGTGGTCGCGCTCCGTGCGTTTCATGCGAGCCAGCTGCCCGTCATCATCGTGCGCCCCTTCAACATCGTGGGGCCGGGCCAGCCGTCGGCACTCGCGGCAGGTGCGTTCGCCGAGCAGATCGCGAAGGCCGAGCTGAGCGTTGAGCGCGTCATGCACGTCGGGAACCTGGCCGGGGCGCGCGACTTCATCGACGTGCGCGACGTCGCGACGGCATGTCTCGCGGTCGCTCGGTCGGGTCAACCCGGAGCGACCTACAACGTGAGCAGCGAGCGGCTGGTGACGCTCCAGACCTGCGTCGACACGCTGCTGTCGTTCGCGAAGGTGCCGATCGAAGTGCGCACTGACGCGTCGCGGGTGCAGGCCAACGACGCGCGCGCACAGGTCGGCTCGGCTGCTCGCCTCATGCGCGACACGGGCTGGGCGCCGACGAGAACGTTCGAACAGTCGATGCGCGACTTGCTCACGGCCTGGCGAGAGACGCTCGGCGGTGGAGCGGCCCCGTAGGCGGAGCCGAAGCGGAACTTGCAGCGCAACGAATCACACAGTGTCGGAGTCGAGGTAGGACAGGTACCAATTGCGCCGGTTGGCGAGGTTGGCCTCCGCCGGAGCAGCGAGCGCTCGAACGCCGACGTGCAGCTCAATGGGGCGCACGCGCTCGGGCAGCGTGAGGAACCCGTTCTTCGAATACGCCGCGAAGTTGGGCGAGTGCTCGAGACACCAGGCGAGCGCGACTTCAGCGCCGTCGGCCGCCAGCTCCGCGATGGCCTCTTGCAGCAGGCGTTGCGCATCGGCGCTACGGCCGGGCTCGTGAATCAGCTCCAGCACATACCCCACGCGTCCACCGTGTTTGTCCTGCACGTCGAAGGCGCAGAAGGCGAGGAGCTGGTTGTTCTCGAAGAGGGCCAGCACGCGGTACTTCTGGTCGGGCTTCTGGAGCAGCCGCCACGTCAGGTACCTCGAGTCGCGGTGCACGGCGGCGCCAATGCCCTGGGCGAAGCGCTCCCAGAGGGCGTCGAAGGACGAATCGAACCGGGTGACGGGGCGAATCTCGTGCGCCCGTGGGATCGAAGGCCGGCCAAGGCGACCCACCGGAATCGCGGGCAGCTTCTCGGCGAGCGACTTCAGCGGGCCGAGGCGACGAAGGAAGTAGTTCGCGCGGAGCGGCCGCACGAGGAAGGGAACGGGGTCGAGGCGGGCCCACCCGAGCTTCTTGAAGAACCCCGGCGCGGAGTTGCCGTTGGGGAAGCCGTACACGCAGGCGACGCCGTCCTTCTCGCAGCGCGCGAAGACATTCAGCGCCATCTTCGTGAACAGGCCCTTGCCGCGGAAGTCGACGTCGGTGAGCGTGTCGAGCGACTGCGTGCCGAGCACGACCTGGCCGTTGAGGCGCAGGAAGACGGGCATCACCGAATAGATGGCGGCCGCGCGCGAGGTGTCGTTCGGAGGCACGGCGAAGTCGACGTAGAGCTTGCCGGTCGGGTTCTTCGAATACTGCCAGACGAGGTGCTTGAGCGTTCGGGCCGAGCCGTTGCGCTCGAAGGTGGCCTTGAAGAGCGCGAGGTCGGCCTCGGTCGGCTCCATCGGGCGGAAGGTCACGTCGGCCATGCGGTCTCACTCACTCCACAGACGCGAACGACTCAAGTTTTCCCGGAAACTTCGGGTCAGGGAGCGCGGTAGCCGACGGCACACCAGAACGGGAAACCCTCGCCGAAGGTGATTCGTTCGAGGCCCGCGGCGCGCATCATCTGGTCGATCTCCGCACGGGTGAACCGCTGTTCGAGCTGGGTTCCGAAGCGGTCGAGGGCGTCGGTACGCATCGAATAGAAGCTCTTGTTCCGGTACGCGCTGAGCGGAATCAGGTTCACGTCGACGCCAGCGAGCTCGAGGGCGCGGGCGGTGCGGGCGAGGGGCAGGTAGACGCCGGCTGCGATGGCATCGGTGACGAGGTGACGTGCGCGGTGCGGGAGCCGGGAGATGGCTTTGCGGCCCACGTCGCTGACTTCCCACAGCCGCTTGAACCACTCTGGCCGGTTGTCGAAGCGGTAGTAGAGGTACACGAGCATCGGCGCGCCCGGCTTCAGCGCACGTGCGCACGCGGCGACGGCGCCAGCGGTGTCGGGCACGTGGTGCAAGACGCCGAGGGAATAGAGGAAGTCGAGCGAGCCTTCGGCGAAGGGCAGGGCTCCGACCGAGGCGTTGTGAAACGTGACGTTCGACGCGTCTTTCAGCGTGGTGCGCGCGACGTCGAGCGCCTGTGAGCTGGCGTCGACGGCATGCAGGTGGCCGACGCGCGGAGTGACGAAGCGGGCCCAGCGGCCGCTCCCGACCCCGATGTCAGCGCCGACGGCGTCTTTCGGCAGGCTGCCCCACGGGAAGACGGCGAAGTACTGCTCGAAGACGCTCTTCAGCTGGCGCTCGTCGATGCCGCGCTGATCGAAACGGGCCCACTCTTCGCCGAAGCCTTCCACGGTGCTGGGGTCGAGGTTGTTCATGGCTGCGGTCAGTGCCTTTGCCGGTGCCGCATATTCTGGACTGCCCCGCCGTGAAAGGCCCCATGGTGAAGGCCAGTAGAATGACGGGACCGGGTCGGGTAACCAACGGCCACGGATGAAGATCCTCTACGTCATCACCGGCCTTCACAAAGGAGGGGCCGAGGGGCAGCTGCTCGAGTTGGCCGTGCGCATGCAGAAGCGAGGGCACGTGGTCGAGGTCGTGTCTGCGCTCCCAGCGTCGGGCTACGCGGAAGACCTGCGGACGGCTGGAGTCCCGGTGCATTCGCTCGAGATTCCGCTCGGGCGGCTCAGCCCACTGGCGATTCCGCGGCTGGCGCGCCTGATCTGGAAGCTGCGGCCCGACGTCGTGCACTCGTTCATGGTGCACTCGAACCTGCTGACCCGCGTGGTGCGCCTCGCCGCGCCGACGCCGGTGCTCGTGAACACCGCCCTGGGCATCTCCGAGAGCCGCACGCCGGAGCACAGCTCCCGCCCTCGCGAGCTCGCCTACACCGCGTCTGACTGGCTCTCGGACGTGACGACCCAGGTCAGCCGCAACTGCGCCGAGCACTACGTGAAGCTGCGCGCGGTGCCGCGAAAGAAGATGCGCGTCGTGCCCGTCGGCGTCGACTCGACCCGGTTTCGTCGTTTCTCTGACGACGAGCGCGCGGCGTGCCGCAAGGAGTTCGAGGTCCCTGACACCGGCTTCACGTGGGTCTCGGTGGCGCGCTTCACGCCAGACAAAGACCACCGGAGCCTGGTCGAGGCGTTCGCCCTGGTGCACCGACAGGCGCCTCACGCGCGGCTGCTCCTCAAGGGGCTCGGCGCGCTCGAGGGCGACATTCGCCGGCAGGTGCACGAGGCCGGCCTCGACGAACACGTGCGCCTCGTCACTGCGCGCGTGGCGATGGAGCGCCTGTTGAACGCAGTCGACGCGTCGGTCTTGAGTTCGGTGCGGGAGGGGATGCCGACGGTGTTGCTCGAGGCGGCCGGCTGCGAGCTGCCGATCGTCGCGACCGACGTGGGCGGGAATGCCGAGGTGACGGTCGAGGGCCAGAACGGTTACGTGGTGCCGGCCTCGAAGCCGTCGCGGCTCGCCGAGGCGATGCTTCGGTTGATGGCGTTGACCGAGCCCGACCGCGCTGCGATGGGCCGGTCAGGTCGACGGCAGATCGTCGAGGGCTACGAGCTCGAACACATCACCACCGAATACGAAGTGATGTACCGGGAGCTGCTCGAGAAGAAGGGCCGCGCAGCGTGACCCGCGCCGCAATTCATCGAGTCGCGGCGAGGCTCGTCGCGAAGTTCGAGAACTGCAGCATCTTGCGAGACCAGTCGAGTTCGTTGACTGCGAAGCCACGAATGGTCTCGGTCAGGTTCTCTTGAGCGCTGGTTCGTGCGGCGAAATCGAGCAGCCGCTCGAGGTCGAGAAGGCTGTCGTCGTTGGGGACCCGAAGACAGAACGGCAGGTCGCCGCGCAGGTCCACGTCGTCGTAGCCAACCACCAACGGCATGCCTCTCGCGACGTACTCGCGTGACTTCAGCACGCAGCCTTGCTCGAGACCGTTGCGGAACATCGCGAGGCTGCTGACCGCGAGGGTCGCGCCGCTGAAGCAGGCGTCGAGCGCGTCGCCCTTCAGGGTGCCGTGGTAGTCGATAGTCACCGGGCCTCGAACGGTGCGAGTGCCAGGTAGCTCCTTCGCCGAGCCGACCATGTCGAGATGAACCCGGGTCGCGCCGTTGTACTGGGCGAGGCTCGCGAGCAACCTGTCGGTTCCATGCCAGGGCGCGTGCGAACCGGCAATGAAGAGCAGCCGCAGTTCGCGACCGTCGAACGGCACGAAGCCAGTGTGTGCAATCGACGCGACGTCGATGCCGTTGGCGATGGTGGCGGCGATCACGGCTCGGCGGCTGCGGTGCGTCTCATAGTCACGGATCTCATCTGTCACCCCGACGAGCCCATCGACGTTGCTGAGAATTCTGCGAC
The DNA here is from genome assembly GCA_040400045.1 of Myxococcaceae bacterium. GTDB lineage: Bacteria > Myxococcota > Myxococcia > Myxococcales > Myxococcaceae > Xiheimicrobium. Next base: position 23,126 of record JBBAQZ010000011.1, on the reverse strand, counting down.
CGTTGACCCATTCGAGCGCCGCGCGCGGCAAGCTGCGCGCGGTTCTTCCTCCACTGACGATCTCGGGCACTTCCTTCGTGTGGTGAACGGTAGCGACCCGGTTCCGTCGATTTCGGAGCAGTGCGAGCGGGTCGAGGTCGAGGCCACCGGGGTAGCGGAGCAGGATGACGTCGTACTTTCGAAGTCCCTCGATGCTGGCAAGCGCGCGAGCCTTCAAGAGCCTGCTCGCACGAGAGAGCAGGGGGCCCGAGACGCGCTCGCCGAAGACGCCCTCGGGTGCCTGGCCTTCGCCACCAATCACCCAGAAGTCGATCGGGAGGCCGAGCTTACGGGTCGCCTGCACCTGGCCCGCGATCGCTCTTCCGACCCCAGTCATGCCGCCGACCTGAAGATTCACGAACGCGACACGCACCGACGAACTCACGCGAGGGCCCGTTCCAGCACGGAGACGATCGCGTCGGCAGCGTGACCATCACCGTAGTCGGCGATCTGCTGCCTCGGGAGCCCGCCTTCGAGTGCCTTCGTCGCCGCTGCGACGATCGCACCGGAATCGCCGGGGTCGGCGAGACTGTTCCACCCGGCTTGAATGGTCTCGACCCACTCCGTCTCAGTTCGAACGGTCACACAAGGCGTCTGGTGAAAGTAGGCCTCTTTCTGCACTCCGCCCGAGTCCGTTACGATGAGCGCAGCGTTGGCTTCAAGCCACGTCATGTCGAGCATGCCGACCGGATCGATGAACTCGATCGACTTCGCGGTAAGGCCACGCTCCGCCATGACCCGCCGGGTACGTGGGTGAATGGGGAAGATGATCTTGAGCCGCTTCGAGAGCGTCGAGAGCGCGCCCAGAATCGCGGCGAGCCGAGTCGGATCGTCAGTGTTTTCTGCTCTGTGCACCGTCGCGAGCATGAAGCTCTTTGGCTGAAGGGCGCCCGCCACGAAGCGCGACTGCGTTCGCGACCGCTCCGCAGTCTTCAAGGCAACGTCGAACATCACGTCACCGACCAGGTGGACGCCCGTCGTGAGGCCCTCGGTTCGGAGGTGCTCGACCGCCTTTCGTGTGGGGCAGAAATGCCAGGTCGAGAGATGGTCGGTCACGATCCTGTTGATCTCTTCGGGCATCGCTCGGTTGAAGGAACGAAGGCCGGCCTCGACGTGTGCGACCGGAATGTGGAGCTTGGCCGCCGCGAGCGCGCCTGCGAGGGTCGAGTTCGTGTCGCCGTAGACCAGCACCAGGTCCGGCCGGTCGGCCTCGAGAAGCCGCTCAACTTGTTTGAGCATCTCGCCAGTCTGGGCCCCGTGCGAGCCGCTGCCGATCTCGAGATGATGACGGGGCGCAGGAATCTCGAGCTCGCGGAAGAAGACGTCAGACAGCCCAGGGTCGTAGTGCTGGCCGGTGTGAATCAGCTCCTCGACAACTCCGGTTTTTCGGCGAAACGCCCATGACATCGCAGCCGCCTTGATGAACTGAGGACGCGCACCGACGATCGTCGCGACCCGCTTCACGCGGCGCTCCGCCCGAGCACCCGACGTGCGACGCGAACGAGCTGCCGCGTAGCACGGTAGACGGGAGCGTCGAGCATGTTGGGATAGTCGCGATAGAACTTGGGAGGACTGTGCATGATGGCTTCGAACTCTGCTTCGGTCAGTCCCAGCTTCTTGATGACGTACGTTCTGTCTTCGGCTTCCAGCTCCGGAGTCGCGTAAGCGGACCGCGTCAACTCCTCAAGAGCCTCTGCACGAGTCGCCTTGCCCGCGAGGATCTGATTCGACAGGTGCGCTCGCCGCTTATCGAACCCGAACTTCTTCGGAAGGATGTAGGCCTGAAAGAAGCGCGTGTAGATCGATTCGTGGTGTTTGCCGCCGTAGTCGCGCCAGCCTACCTCGCGCTGGAGTTCCTCAATCGCTGCCGCACGCGAATAGGGGACGTAGTCGAGAATGTTGAGCGTTCGTCGAGCGGTCCAGTACCGGTAGCGCACGTAGTCAGGCAATGACAGGTGGGGGAATGTCTTGAGTGGTCGAGTGCCGAACTTCGATTGGATCGCGCTGATGTACGTCCAGTCGTAGTGCCCCTGGGACCAGGCGGGCGGCAAGATCAGCTCGGTGGCCTTGTTGTATCCGAGCACGAGATGGCTGATGCCGAACTTCCACGCTGTCTGAAACACCGTCGCCACGATCGCGTGGTCGGTGGGAATCTCCGAGTCCGGGGTGGAAGCCTTGAGGAAGGCGACCTGCAGTTCTCTGAACTCTTCCCAGTCGAGCACGTTGGTGACCAACTCGACGCCCAGCTTCTCAAGGCCTCGGTGGATATTCCCGACAGCGATCTCTGAGTCCCATCCGTTGTCGAGGTGAACTGCAAGAGGTCGAAGCCCCAGGCGCTTCGCAATGAGAAGGACATACGAGCTGTCGACGCCGCCGCTGACCCCGGCGATGCAGTCGTACGGCTTGCCCCTTCCGTCCCGCTTCATCTGCTCAACGCGTCGCTCCAAGTGCTCTTGAAGCTGGCGTTCATCGCGCTTCTCTCCGCCCATGACGCGTCGATAGGTGTGGCAGTGGTTACAGACGCCAGCCGCGTCGAACGTGATGTTCGGGTCACTCGTGTCCATCACGCACTGCGTGCATATTCGGTAGGCCGTCAAGGTGGGCTCCTCAGCGGCCGAGGTACCACGCAGGTATTGGTGCGACAACATGCCGTCGGCGCGTTCCTTGAACCAACCCCGGTCTTTCTCTAAGGGTCTGTGAATCACTCCCGTATTGGTGGCCACCAACGACCACGCCATTCGAGCCCATGTCTGAAACGAACTGGTACGCACATCCCTCTGCCATCGTCGACAGCCCTGTCACCGTCGGCGCTGGCACGAAGATCTGGCACTTCTCCCACGTGATGCCGAACGCGGTCATCGGCGAGCGCTGCAGCTTCGGCCAGAACGTCTTCATCGGCGGCGGCGTGAAGATCGGCACCAACGTCAAGGTGCAGAACAACGTCTCGCTCTACGAGGGGGTCGAGCTCGAAGACGACGTCTTCTGCGGCCCTTCGTGCGTGTTCACCAACGTCATCAACCCGCGCTCCGAGATCGTGCGGCGCGGCGCGAGCTTCTACGCGAAGACCGTTGTTCGTCGCGGAGCCTCGATCGGCGCGAACGCCACCATCGTCTGCGGCTCGACGATCGGCCGCTACGCGCTCATCGCCGCCGGTGCCGTCGTCTCGCGCGGTGAGGTGCCTGACTACGCGTTGATGATGGGCGTTCCAGCGCGACGCACAGGGTGGGTCAGCCGTCACGGCCACCCGCTCAAGAGCCCCGACGCTGCGGGTATCTACACCTGCCCGGAGAGCGGCCTCCGGTACCAGGAGACGACGCCCGGTACGCTGCGCTGCCTCGACTGGCCAGAAGACAAGCCGCTCGCCTCGAAGGAGTCGAAGCCATGAAGGTGCCTCTCCTCGACTTGAAGGCGCAGTACGAGACCATTCGCGCCGATGTCGACGCCGCCATTCGTCGCGTCGTCGAGAGCCAGTACTTCATCAACGGCCCAGAGGTCGACGCGTTCGAGCGCGAGGTCGCGGCGTACTCGCAGACCGCGCATGCGGTGGGCCTGTCTTCAGGCACCGACGCGATCCTCGTCGGCTTGATGGCGCTCGGCGTCGGCCCCGGCGACGAGGTCATCACCAGCCCCAACACCTTCATCGCGACGGCGAGCTGCATCGCACGCGTCGGCGCCAGGGCGGTCTTCGTCGACGTCGACCCGGTGACCTACAACCTCGACCCGTCGAAGCTCGAGGCCGCGATCACCAGCCGCACGAAGGTGATCATGCCGGTGCACCTCTTCGGGCAGCTCGCCGAGATGGACACCATCATGGCCATCGCCACGAGGCGGAACATTCCCGTCATCGAAGATGGAGCGCAGGCCATCGGCGCGGCGTGGAAGGGCACGCGCTGCGGCGGCTACGGCGTGATGGGCTGCTTGAGCTTCTTCCCTTCGAAGAACCTCGGGGCGTTCGGCGACGCGGGCGCGGTGGTGCTCAACGACGAGACGCTCGCCAGGCGCATCAAGCTGCTCCGCGGGCAGGGTCAGGAGCCGAAGTACTTCAGCAAGATCGTCGGCGGGAATTTCCGTCTCGACGCGCTCCAGGCCGCGGTGCTGCGCGCGAAGCTCCCGCACCTCGATGGGTGGACGGCGGCTCGCCAGCGCAACGCCGCGACCTACCGCAAGCTCTTCGCGGCGGCCGGGGTAGACACGAAGGCCATCAAACCCACGAAGGCGAACCCGGTGACGCTGCCGTCAGAGTCGCCGCACGCGCGCCACATCTACAACCAGTTCTGCATTCGTTCGCTCAACCGCGACGGTCTGCGCGCGTTCCTCAACGATCGCGGCATCGGCTCCGAGGTCTACTACCCGCAGCCGATGCACCTGCAGGCGTGCTTCAGCGGCTGGGGCCACTCGAAGGGCGACTTCCCCGAGGCCGAAGCGGCGGCCGACGAGTCGCTCGCGGTGCCCATCTACCCGGAGCTCTCCGAGGACATGCAGCGCGCGGTCGTCGACGCGGTGCTCGCGTTCCATCGGGGAGCGGCGTGAGCAAAACCGTCACCATCGTCGACTACGGGCTGGGCAACCTCGGCTCGGTCGCCAACATGTTGCGCAAGCTCGGCGTGGCGACGGTGCGTGCCTCGACGCCTGACGAGGTCGCGAAGGCGACGGCGCTCATTCTTCCCGGCGTGGGCCACTACGACACGGGCATGAGCAACTTGCGCTCGCGTGGCTTCGAGCCCGTGCTGAACTCCCTGGTGATCGACCAGAAGATTCCCGTACTCGGCATCTGCCTCGGCGTGCAGTTGCTCGGGCGCAAGAGTGAAGAAGGCAGCGCTCCCGGCCTCGGGTGGATCGCTGCCGACGTGAAGCGCTTCGTCTTCCCCGAAGGCTCGTCGCTCCCGATTCCGCACATGGGGTGGAACGAGGTCGAGCCGAGCGACGCGGTGCTCTTCAAGGGCCATCAGCCGGGAGAGACGCGCTACTACTTCGTGCATTCGTACCACCTCGTCGCCGACGACCCGGCTGACGTGGCCGCCTGGGCAACCTACGGCTATCGCTTCGCGGCCGCGGTGCATCGCGGGAACATCTACGGCGCACAGTTCCACCCCGAGAAGAGCCACAAGCACGGCATGGCCATGCTCCGGAACTGGCTCGAGGCGGTCGGTCATGCTGCGTAGGCGCATCATTCCCAGCCTGCTCTTGCGCAACGGGGGCCTGGTCAAGACGCAGAAGTTCGCCGACCCGAAGTACGTCGGCGACCCGATCAACGCGGTCAAGATCTTCAACGAGAAGGAGGTCGACGAGCTCTTCCTGCTCGACATCACCGCGGTCAAAGAGAACCGGCCTCCGAACTTCAAGCTGATCGAAGAGATCGTCAGCGAGGCTTTCATGCCGGTCGCGTACGGCGGCGCCGTGAAGACGGTGGAGCAGGCGAGCACGTTGCTCTCGCTGGGCGTCGAGAAGATCGCGCTCAACACGTCGACCTTCTCGAACGTGCGGCTCGTGAGCGAGCTGCGCGACCGCTACGGCGCGCAGTGTGTCGTCGGGGTCGTCGACGTGAAGAAGAAGCTGCTCGGGGGGCACACGGTGTTCTCGCACTCGGGCGCGAAGGTGGCCGAGGCTGACCCGGTGGTGTGGGCGCAGCGGCTGGTGACGTTCGGGTGTGGGGAGATTCTGCTCCAGTCGGTCGACCGCGACGGCACCATGAGCGGGTTCGATCTCGAGCTGCTCGCGAAGTTCAAGGGCCGGCTGCGCGTGCCACTGGTCGCGGCCGGTGGCGCAGGCAACGTCGAGCACATGAAGCAGGCATTCGCGGCGTGTGAGCTGAGCGGCCTCGCCGTCGGAGCGCGTTTCGTCTACCAGGGCCCGCTGCGTGGCGTCCTCATCAACTACCTCAAGCCCGAAGAACTCAAGCTCCTCTCGAGTCAGCCTGTTGGCAGCTTGAGATAGCGGTTTCGGAACGCGCCGAAGTCTGGTCGCGGAATGTACCCGTGGTACTCGTGCTGGCTCTTGTGGCGCACGCACTTCGCCGGGTCGAGCTGGCGAATGACCCGCGCCGGGTTGCCGCCCAAGACGACGAACCCTTCGGGGAACGACTTCGTCACGATCGCGCCTGCACCAACGACCGTGAACTCGCCGAGGTGAACGCCTGGCAAGACGACTGAGTGCATGCCGAGCCAGCTGTACGCTCCGATGCGAATCGGCTTCTTGATGGCCACGCGGTTGTCAGTGGCGTCGTGGTTGCTGCTGATGATGCCGACGCTCGGGCCGATCTGGGTGTAATCGCCGATGTCGATGCCGCCCGTCCCCTGGATGTAACAGCCGGGCATCAGGCCGGGAGAGGTCTCGACCCCGATGATGATGGTCTGCACGGCAGAGACGACTGACGATGGATGTACCGGCCAATAGGCAGCTCGGTTGACCCCGAGGCCTTGAAGGACCGCGTTGCGCAAGCCAACGGGTGTCTGAGTGCCGCGAGTCTCGCGAATCGAGCGGGCCAGTCTGTGAGGCAACAGCCACGTTGGGATCATGGTGAAGCTCCGGGTCCAGAGGCAGCGGGGTTTCGAAGCCCGCTGAACTGATACGAACGAAGAAAGGTGATCACGTAGATGACGCAGTAGTTCACCGAGTACAGCCCCATCATCGCGAGCGAGGCGAGGCCTTCGGTGCGACCCCACCACAGCACCCCGAACGTCGAGCACGCGATCCAGATGTGGAGGATGAAGTCTTCACGCTGCCGCCCGACGACGTTGAACGCGTAGCTCAGCGGGCTCGCGAGCAGCTTGAGGAAGTACATCGCCGCGAGAATTCGAGCGACTTCACCGCCCATTCGCCAGGCCTCGCCAAAGACGAGGGCGAAGAGTGGTGGCCCGAAGAGAACGAGCACGAGCAGCGGAGCAATGCCAAGCAGCACGAGGGTCTTCGCGAGCTTTGTGAAGATTGGTCGGAAAGTGCCCTGCTCGCGGTAGTCGCGTGTTGCGCGTTCCTTGAAGGCGTCGAAGACCGCGCCAGAGACGAACGAGAGAGGGGCGTTCACGACCATCTGCACGAACGCGAAGAGGCCTCCCGTGGCCTTGTCGAGCAACATGACTGGCAGTTGACCCGCCAGCGTCGACAGAAGCTCGGCTGGCAATGAGAACAGCGGGAACTCTCTGTGAAGCACCGCGAGTCGACGTGCCAGCTTGAAGTCGAAGCCCTTCAGCGCGACTCGGTCTTCGTACGCCACCTGGCCCGCCAGAATGCCTGTCGCGACTGTCTGACCGATGAGGGTGCTGAACACGAGGCCGCGCGGCACGAGCAGGAGCCCGAAGGCGATGTTTGCGCCGGCGATCGCGAGCGCTCGGAATACCCGGCTGATCGAGAGCAGCCTGAACCGTTGCTTCCGAAGCAGCCAGTAGTTGAGCACCTGGAAGCCGCTCTGGAGCGCGATCATCGGCGCGAGCAGACGAACGGCGTCGCCGATCTTCGAGCCGGCGAAGGCTTCTGGCAGGCCATCGCCCGCAAACAGCACCACCAGGAACAGCACGAGTGAGACTCCACCGGCAATGAGCAGACACAGGACCAGGAGGCTCGCCGCCTCGTGTTCCTTCTCCGGGAGCATGATGGCCAACTCGAGCCTGGCCGAGGCGAGCGCCGAGAGCGCAGTCGCGACGAGCATGAACGCGGCGTATTCGCCGTAGTCCGCCGGTGCATAGAGGCGTGTCAGGACCGGCGCTGCGAGCATCGGGATCGCTTGCGCGACAACCGTGCCCGTCAACATCGTCATCACGTTCCGCAGAAAGCTCGGTCGCGCCGGTGCGCTCACGTTCGCCTCAAACCTCGGAAGGCAGGAACTCGGTGCGGTGGGCTTCGAACTCGCGCACCGCTTCCTGGTAGTCGTCGTGCCGGCCGATATCGAGCCAGTAGCCCTCGTGCTTGTACGCCATCACCTTCTCGCCGGCGGCCATCAGCTTCTTCACGAGGTCGGGCAGGTCGAGCCGCTCACCTTTGGGGATGAACGAGAGCACGCGTGCATCGAACAGGTAGATGCCCATGCTCACCGGGTAGTGCATCGTCGGCTTCTCGATGTAGTCGACGATGCGTCCCTCCTTCGAGAGCTCGAGCACGCCGAGATCGATCTTCACCGTCTTGGCATACGTCGCGACCGTCGTGATGGCGCCTGAAGCGCGGTGCTGCGCCAGCATCTTCGAGTAGTCGATGGTGGTGAGCAGGTCGCCGTTCATCACCAGAAACGTATCCTTCAGGCGATCAACCAGCGCGATGGGGCCCGCCGTGCCGAGCGGCTGCGACTCACGCGAGTAGTCGAGCTTCACGCCGAACTTCGAGCCGTCTCCGCAGTACGCCATCAACAGCTCGGCGAGGTAGCCGACCGCGAGCGAGACGTCGTTGAACCCGTGGTGCCCGAGCTGGCGCAGCACCACCTCGAGAATGGGCACCTCTCCGATCGGCATCAACGGCTTGGGCAGCACCGTCGTGTACGGCGCCAACCGGGTGCCTTTTCCGCCTGCGAGAACGACAGCGCGCATCGAGTGCTCCCTCGAAGAAGTCGTCAGACCGTGTACTCGTCAGGCCGGTACGCATCGAGGTGCTCGCGAATCCACGCGACCGTTTGTTTGAGCCCTTCGTCGAGGGTCACCTTCGGCGTCCAGCCCATCAGCGCCTTGGCCTTCGCGTTCGAGGCCAGCAGCGTCATCACTTCGCTCTTCTCGGGCCGCACGCGCTGCGTGTCCGTGACGATTCGGGGCGCCTTACCGACGATGGCGAAGATCTTCTCGGCCAGCTGCCCGATGGTGACGCCGACGTTGGTGCCGAGGTTCGTGTCGGTGCCCACGGCGCCGTCGGTCGAGGCCGCGCGCACGAAGCCGTCGACGGTGTCCGATACGAAGGTGAGATCGCGAGACGGCGTGAGGCTGCCGAGCTTGATCTCATCGCGCGTCAGCGCCTGCGTGATGATCGTGGGAATGATCGCCCGCGCCGACTGGCGGGGCCCGAAGGTGTTGAAGGGACGCAGCGTCGCGACCGGCACCTCGAACGATTTGTGGAAGCTCTCGGCCAGCTTGTCTGCGCCGATCTTGCTGGCGGAGTAGGGCGACTGGCCTTGCAGCGGGTGCGCCTCGTCGATGGGCGTGTAGCGCGCCGTGCCGAAGACCTCACTCGTCGAGGTGTGCACCATGCGGCGAACGCCCTCGGAGCGCGCGGCCGCGAGCACGTTGAAGGTGCCCATCATGTTGACGTCGGCGACCTCGCGCGGGTTCACGTACGAGTACGGAATCGCGATGAGCGCGCCGAGGTGGAAGATGGTGTCGACGCCCTTCACGGCGTTGCGCACGGCCTCGGTGTCTCGCAGGTCGCCACGAACGATCTCGACAGTCGAGACGGCCTTCCGGTCGGCGTACTCGAGATTCCCGAGGTCTCCGCGCGCGGTGTAGCGAAGGAAGGCGCGCACCTTCGCGCCCTCGGCGACCAGGCGCTCGGTGAGGTGGCTCCCGATGAAGCCGCCCGCGCCCGTGACCAACACCACTCTGCCGTTCCAGTTCATTGGCTGACCTTCCATCGACTTCGAAGAGGCTCGCCGGCGCGTAGCATGGGGTCTGAGGCCCGCCAACGCTGCACCGGGGCGTACGCTGCGTTCCCACGAGGGCCGGCGTCATTCACGACCTGAACGCCTGACACTCCTGCGGGCACCTTGGTGGTTGCCGGGGCTCCATCGCTCTGGCAGGTGGAGTCTCAGGCATGTGCGGGGTGTGTGGTTTCTGGGCGGCAGATCTTCCGAGCGCGACGGCCGCGCGGGACCGGCTGCAGGCGATGAGCGACGCCATCGTGCACCGCGGGCCCGATGGGAGCGGGCTGTGGCACCACGCTCCGACCGGAGTTGGCTTCGCGCACCGCCGCCTGTCGATCATCGACCTGTCCGAGTCCGGACTTCAGCCGATGCGTTCGGTGACTGGCCGCTTCACCATTTGTTTCAACGGTGAGGTCTTCAACTTCGATGCGCTGCGGCAGGAGCTCGCGAAGCTCGGCGCCGCTCCGAAGTGGAGAGGCCATTCGGACACCGAGGTGATGCTCGCCGCCATCGAGCACTGGGGCCTCGAAGGCGGGGTGGGCCGCTTCGTCGGCATGTTCGCGTTCGCCCTGTGGGACGAGCAGACGCACACGCTCTCGCTCGTGAGGGACCGGCTCGGCATCAAGCCGATGTACTGGTCGGTGACGTCGAACGGGCTCTGCTTTGGTTCGGAGCTGAAGGCGCTCCGGCAGTTCCCCGGCTTCACGCGCAGCATCGATCGCCGCGCTCTCGCGGAATACCTCGGCACCTATTGCGTGCCTGCGCCTCGCACCATCTACGAGGGCACTTCGAAACTCGAGCCCGGCACGATCGCGACGTTCACGTCGGCGAAAGCGGCTCCGTCGGTGAAGCGGTATTGGTCCGCCGCCGAGGTCGCGCGCGATGGTCTGCGGAACCCGTTCCGAGGCACCGAGACCGAAGCCATCGACGCGCTCGACCAGCTGCTGAAAGAGGTCGTCGGCCTGCGCATGGTCGCCGATGTGCCGCTCGGCGCGTTCCTCTCTGGTGGCATCGACTCGTCGACCGTCGTCGCCATGATGCAGGCGCAGAGCGCGCGCCCGGTGCATACGTTCTCGATCGAGAGCGACAACCCGGCCTTCGACGAAGGCGCTGCGTCGCGCGCCGTCGCGAAGCACCTGGGAACGCACCACACGCCCTTCACCGTCACCGCGAAGGACTCGCTCGACGTCATCCCCAAGCTGCCGACGATGTACGACGAGCCGTTCGCCGACTCGTCGCAGATCCCCACGTTCCTCGTCTCGCAGCTCGCGCGCCGTGACGTGACGGTGGCGCTCTCAGGTGATGGCGGAGATGAGCTGTTCGGCGGCTACAACCGGCACGTCTACGGCCCGCGCGTGTGGGCGTGGCATCAGCGAGTGCCTGGTCCTCTGCGTGGCCTCGCAGCGCGCGCGATGCAGACGCTCTCTCCTGCGACCATCGACGCGCTCTACACACGAGGGAGTCGGTTTCTCCCGGCGCTTCGGGTGCCTGGGTACAAGGTGCACAAGCTGGCGTCCGTCATGACGGTCGAGTCGCCCGACGCCCTGCACGCGAAGCTCGCGGGTCACTGGCAGCCCGGTGATGGCGTCTTGCTCGACGGCGACGTCGCACAGGCGCCGCTCATCGAAGACCTGGGCCCGGCCGACGTCGCGCACCGGATGATGTACCGCGACCTCGTCAGCTATCTGCCCGACGACATCCTCACGAAGGTCGACCGCGCCAGCATGGCCGTCAGCCTCGAGGCGCGCGTGCCGCTGCTCGACCATCGCCTCGTCGCGTTCGCGTGGTCGCTGCCGCTGAACCTCAAGGTGCGCGGTGGCGTCGGCAAGTGGGCGCTGCGAGAAGTGCTCTCGCGCTACGTTCCCCCCGCGCTCGTGAGTGGCCCCAAGATGGGCTTCGGGGTTCCGGTCGCCGACTGGCTCCGCGGCCCGCTCGAGGGCTGGGTGGAAGACCTCCTCGACCCCGTGCGGATGACGCAGGAGGGTTTCTTCTCTGCCGGCGTGGTGCAGCAGCGGTGGCGCGAGCTCAAGGACGGCCGGCACCCGTGGCACAACCACCTGTGGGACGTGCTCGCGTTCCAGGCCTGGTTCCGCGCGGGGTGAGGGCGACCCTCGGTGAACGCCGAGGGCGATTCGGGGTACAAGCGGCCAGCCATGCTGGAAGACGTCATCACCACCGGGGCCGTAATCGTCGCCGGCGTGGCGTTGTTCGTTGCCGTCTCGCGCAGCATGGGCCTTGACGAGCGCCGTCTGATGCTGGCGGGGTTTGTAGCGCACATCGGGGGCGTCTTCTTCCAAGCCTGGATCATCGAGCGCTTCTACGGCGGTGGCAGCGACATCGAGGGCTATTTCAGAAGCGGAGTCGAACTCTCGAACGCGATGCGCAGCGACTTTGAGTTCATCGTTCCCGAGGTGGTGAAGCTGTTCTTCCATGACGCTGAAAGCAACTTGCCGTTCGCGGTCTTCGGCGGTGCAGGCCCCACCGCCTCTTTGAGCGTGATTGCTGCGGTGCTCTTCTACTTCCTCGGCGACTCTCTGATCGCGGCGTCCATGTTCGTCGCGCTCGGGGCCTTCTTCGGGAAAGTGGCTATTGCCAGCGCGCTCGGCGCGGATTTGAGCCCCGGCCATCGAAAGCTCGTACTGGCAGCGGCTGTCCTCGTTCCCTCAGTGGTCTTCTGGTCCAGCACCATCGCAAAAGAGGCAGTGGTTGTGGGCTTCTTCGGCCTCGCGCTCTTGATGCTCCGCCACCTCGTCGCAGGACAGGTCAGGCTGCTCCGTCTGCTCGCGGCGGCCGTGTTCCTCATTCCGGTGGTTCTGATCAAACCGTACGTGTTGTTGCCGCTGACCCTCGCGCTCGCGGGCTGGTTCTACTGGGAACGAGCCAGTCGGCTCGGTCAGGCTGTATCGATCCGCCCCGCATACGCGGTCATGGCCCTCGTCGCCACGACGGGGCTGTTTCTCTTGCTCGGCCGCGTGAGCCCGCGCTTTGCCGTCGAGAACCTCGCCAAGAGCACCGCGAGCACCCAGGTCGCTGGGACCCAGGTCGAAGGCGGCAGCAACTATCAACTCCGCGAGGCTGCCGAAGAGGACGTGAGCATACAATCGCAGTTGCTGCTTGCTCCGCTCGCGCTCCCCACCGCGCTCTTCAGGCCGTTCATCTTCGAGGTCAGGAATCCGATGATGTTCCTGAACGCGCTCGAGACCTCGGTGCTCCTCTTCCTCGTCGTGCGACTGCTCATTCGCGGCGGCCTCGTCGGTGTCCGGCGGGCCATCACGTCGAACCCGACGCTCATGTTCTGCTTCATCTTCACCCTCGTCATGGGCACCGCGGTCGGCCTCGCCAGCACCAACCTCGGCTCGCTGTCCCGCTACCGCATGCCGTTCATGCCGTTCTTCGTCGCCCTCGTGCTCATTCTCGATGGCATGTTCCAGCCGCAGCGCGCTGTCCTCCGAATGCCTGGCGCGCCGCACTTGCAGAAACCGTGAAGTCGAGGGGAGCCCGAGGTCCACGACATGAGCAAGAACTTCGCAGTCATCGGCGTCGGCGGGTACATCGCCCCGCGCCACCTGAAGGCCATTCGTGACACCGGCAATCGCCTCGTCGCGGCGGCCGATCCCAAAGACTCCGTCGGCGTGCTCGATCAGTACGCATTCGACGTGCGCTTCTTCACCGAGATCGAGCGGCTCGATCGGCACCTCGAGAAGCTCCGCCGTGGGCCCGAGGCCGAGCGGGTGCAGTGGGTGACGGTCTGCTCGCCGAACTACCTCCACGACGCCCACGCCCGGCTCGCGATGCGCGTCGGCGCTGACGTGCTCTGCGAGAAGCCGCTCGTCGTCAACCCTTGGAACCTCGACGCCCTCGAGGCGCTCGAGCAGGAGACGGGAAAGCGCGTGTTCACCGTGCTCCAGCTGCGCGCCCACGAGCTGCTTCGGAGCCTTCGCGAGAAGATCGTCGCGGGCGGCAAGACGAACCACGAGGTCGAGCTCACGTACATCACCTCGCGCGGGCCCTGGTACGACATCTCGTGGAAGGGCGAGCCCGCGAAGTCTGGCGGCGTGCCCACCAACATCGGCATTCACTTCTTCGACCTGCTCGTCTGGCTGTTCGGCCCTGTCGCGAAGCAGACCGTTCACCTGCTCGAAGAACATCGCGCCGGCGGTGTCATGGAGCTCGAGCGAGCGCGCGTGCGCTGGTTCCTGTCGATCGATCGCAAGGATCTGCCATTCACGCCGGAGCCCGGGAAGAAGACGACCTTCCGCTCCATCAGCGTCGACGGGCAGGAGGTCGAGTTTTCCGAAGGCTTCACCGACCTGCACACGCGCGTGTACGAAGAGACCCTGGCGGGTCGCGGTCACGGCATCGCTGACGCGCGCAATTCCATCGAGCTGGTGCATCGCATTCGCACCGAGCCCGTCGTGGCGCCCGGCGCCAACGCGCACCCGCTCGTTCAGAAGTACGCCACCAGATGACCGGAGCCGGGCCCGCCGCGTTGTTCTCGGTGCTCGCCCGACTCCCGCACCGGAGCGCCGAGATTCCCCTCGACGCGCTCGCAGCGCCCGAGCTCGCTCACCACGCCGCACGTCACGGCGTCGCCGCCTGGGTGCTCGACGGCCTCGCAGCACGAGAACTCCCCGCGCCGACCAGAGCCGAGCTCGGCGCCGGCGCCCGTGACACCTTCATGCAGGCCGCTCGCATCAGGCGGCTCACCACCAGGGTCCTCGACACGCTCGCGAAGCGCGCCATCACCCCGGTCGCCCTCAAGGGCTCTGTGCTCGCGTCGCGCCTGTTCCCCGACAACCCCAACGTTCGCACGTCCTCCGACGTGGACGTGCTCGTCGCGCCCGACGCGCTCGACGAAGCCGCCGCTGCGATGGAAGGTATCGGCTTCCGCCGCTTTCTCGACACCGCCTCGGCTGATCAGCTCGAAGACCACCACCACCTCTCGTTCATGAAGCAGTCGGAGCTCGTCGAGGTTCACTTCCGGCTCACCAACACCTTCGGCCGCGGCCTCTTCGATGACGCCTCCGTGCTCGCGCGCACCATGCCGTTGCGCTTCGAAGGCCGTGACGTGCTGGTGCTGAGCCCCGAAGACGAGTTCCTCTACCTCGCCACCCACGCCGCGAATCACGCCTTCATGCGCGCCTCGTGGCTCGTCGACCTGCAGCAGTACCTGCTCCGGTTCCCCTCACTCGACTTCGACGTGATGGCCGTTCGCGCGGCCGAAGCCGGCTTCACCACCGCCGTCACCGTCACGCTGGGCCTGCTCGAGCGGCTCCTCGGCGTCGAGCTGCCTCCCTCGGCGCGCCTCGCCTTTCCCGCCGCGCCCGCCCGGCGCCTCGTCGACCAGGTACTCTTCTCGCCCGAGCGCGTCGTCTCGGCCGAGTGGTCGAACCACCCGCTCGCCGGCTTCGCCCTGCGCTTGTGGATGGTGGATGGCCCCCGCCGCGGCGCCCGACACGTCACCGATGGCTTGATGCGGTACGCGCGGCGGGCGCTCTCGAGAGGCTGAATGCCAAGCCAGGACTCCACGCGCTGGTGGTACGCCGCCGAGGCCCTCGTCGCGCTGGCCGTCGTGTCGCTCCCCATGACGCTGGGCGGAGCCCTCGACTGGTCGGTCGCGCTGCTCGTCGTGCTGGCGGCGGGCGCGCTCCTCTCGTGGGCCGTCGGCGCGTGGAAACATCGCCGCCGCGCGACCTGGCACCCCTTCTTGTGGATTCCGGTCGGGCTCCTCGGCGTCGCGCTCCTGTCCCAGCTCCCGCTCCCGCCGTCGGTGCTGGCGGTGCTCTCGCCCACCCACGCCGAGCTGCGTGACTTCTCGCTCGTGCCGCTCGGCCTCGAACGCTGGCGGCCCATCACCGTCGACGCGCCGTCCACCTGGCGCGCCATCGCCCGCATCGTCGCGCTCGCGTCACTCGCCTTCGTCACGCTCCAGCTCGGCCGGCTCGAAGGGCCGAAGCGCAGGCTCCTCGGAGTCGTCGCCATTTCTGGAGTCATCGTCGCCGTCGTCGGCTTCGGTCACCTGCTCGCGGGCGCCGACACTCTCTTCGGCCTGCACCACTTCTACGGCTCGGTGCCGCTGCTCTCGTTCTTCGGCAACACCAACCACCTCTCGGCGTACCTCGCGCTGTCCGGCAGCGTCGCGCTCGCCCTTTCGGTCGATGCCTCGTCTCGCGAGTCGGCCATCGGCTGGGGCGCCCTCGCACTCGTCTGCGGCGCCGGGGTGTTCCTCTCGTTCTCTCGTGGAGGCATTGGTGCCTTCGTCGCCACACTCGCGCTGGTGGGCGTGTTGATGATCTCCCGGCGTCGAGGTGGCGTTCGCGGCGCGGTGCCGTGGCTCGTCATCGGCGCGACGATGCTCTTCGCGTTGTCGCTCGCTTCGGAACCGCTGCTGGAGCGCCTCGCCTCCGTCTCGACCGTCGATCGCCTCAAGCAGACGAAGATCGAACTCTGGCCCATGTTCTGGGACGGCGCGTCGGCGTACTCGCGTGCCGGCATGGGGCTCGGCGCCTTCGAGCTCGCCTTCACGCGCTTCCAGACCTCGCAGCTCGACGTCACCTTCACCCACCCCGAGAACCTCGCGCTCCAGTGGATGAGCGAGCTCGGCATGCCCCTGTTCGTGATGCTGCTCGCCGGTGTCGGCCTCGTGTCGTTGCAGCTCTGGAGGCAGACGAGGGGCGCGCTCCTCGAGCAGGTGCTGCTGCTCTCGCTGTTTGGCGTCGCCCTTCACGAACTGTTCGACTTCGCCCTCGAACTCAACGCCCTGCCGCCCGCGGTCGCGGTCGTGCTCGGGCTTGTCGCCTCCCGGGAGTCATCGAAGCTGCCTGAACCACGCCGGTCCATGGTTCGTCGTGGAGGCCTTGTGCTGGCGGGCGCTATCGCCGGCGTCGGTTTCTGGGCCGTCTCGATGGGACTGCCGTCGCATCGCCGCGCCGAGGACGCGTTGGCTGAGGTGGTGAAGGGCGGGGGCGACGTCGCGCCGATTCGAGAACGCGCGCTCACGCTGATCGATCGTCACCCGGCCGACTGGGTGCTCTACGCGCTCATCGCCAACCACCTCGCTGCTGAGCGCACGCCGCGCGATGCGCTCGCCTGGGTGAACCGGGTGCTGTTCCTCCGACCGAAAGACGCGCGAGCCCATACCGTCGCTGCGCGCGCGCTCCTCGTGTTGGGTCAGCCCAGCCAGGCGCTGCTCGAGTACAAGACGGCATGGGTCATCGGCGATGAGTCGACGCTCGACGAGGGCCTCATGCTCGCCGCGAAGCTCGGCTCGTGGGACCGATTGCTGGTCGACACGCCCGGGCTGCTCACGCGCTTGTGGGACCGAACCCGAAAGCTCAACCGCCCCGACGACGGCCGCGCGCTCCTCGATGCTGCGCAGCTGTTGCCGTTGTCTCCCGCAGTCCTGCTCGAGGCCCAGGTGCTCGAGGTCTGGCAGTCGAACGTTCGCGGCGACCTCGCGAGCGTGCTCTCGAGGCTCGACGCGCTCCCGGTCGAGTCGACCGCACAGTCCGAGCTGATCATCCTCCGTGCACGCACGCTCACTGCCGTCGGTCGCGGCGCCGAGGCCATCACGCAGCTCGACGCCCTGGCGCGCAAGGCACCTCAAGACGTCGACCTCGCCATGACGCTCGCTGATCTCCTCGCGAAGGAAGGCGGTCCGGCTCAGGCCCGCGCTGCGCTCGATCGCGTTCGCCCTTTCGTCACCGGCTCGCGCGCACGCTCGGCGCTGTTCCAGACCGAAGCGACGTTGTGGATGCAGGAGGAGCGTTGGGGCCGCGCGCTCGACAGCCTGCAGACGGCCGCGCGTATCGAGCCCGGCGTTCCGTATCTGCACTACCGCCTGGCCGAGTGCCTCGAGCGCATGGGCAGTCTGCATTCGGCCCTCGACGAGGTGCGCAAGGGCAGGGTGTTGGACTCACCCGCCGGCGCAAAGGCTCAAGATGCCTGGGTGGACAGACTCGAAGCCGCGATGACTCGGGCCATCGTTCCGCTCGACAGCCCGTGAGCGTGGGGGTTTGAACACCGCCCCTGCATGGTGGTACTGACCGCCGAGTGTCTCAGACCACGACAGCTCAGATCACCGGGACCAGCGGCGTTGACCCACGCTTCTATCTCCGCGTGTTGTTCAAGCGGAAGTGGTTGATTCTGCTCGTCTTTGCTGCCGTCGTCGGGAGCACCACGCTCTGGGCCCGCAGCCAGCCCAAAGTCTACGCCGCCCAGACGTCGCTGATCATCGACCCGAAAGAGCCTCGCTTCCTCGACAACCAGATTCAGGACGTCAACAACGACGCCACGTCGGCTTACTGGGCGAACCGCGAGTACATCGAGACGCAGACCAAGATCATCACCAGCCGCGCGGTCTCTCAGCGTGTGGTCGAGAAGCTCGGGCTCAGCACAGACCCGGAGTTTCTTGGCCTGATGAAGGTGCCCGAAGCCCAGCGCGACGAAGTCATGAAGCGCATGGACGCGGTCTCGATGGTTCAGGGGCGCATCAAAGTCGAGCCGCTGAAGGACTCCCGTGTCACGTTGATCAAGATCGAAGACGGTGACCCGAACCGCGCGGCGCTCCTCTCCAACGAAGTGGCGCAGGCGTATATCGACGAGTCGCTCTCGCAGAAACTCAAGGTCACCGAGAACGCCTCCAAGTGGCTCGACGAGCGGCGCGACAACCTGTCCGACTCCGCGCGCGCCAGTGAGCTGGCCCTGTACGCCTTTCGCAAACAGTCCGACATGCTCAGCACCTCGATCGACGATCGCGCGAACATGGTGTCGTCGCGGCTGACTGCCACCAGCACGGCGCTCACCGACGTGCAGCTCAAGATCGCCGGTCACCGCGCTCGGGTCGCCGCCATTCGCAATGTGCAGCAACAGAAGGGCTCGGAAGACTCGATGTGGGCCGAGGCGCTCCCGGCCGCCCGCGAGAACCTCACTCTCCAGAAGCTCAAGGATCGCATGTTGGCGCTGCGCACCGAGTGTACCGAGCTGCAGTCGCGCTACCTCGGGGAGCACCCGAAGCTTATGGAGTGCCGCGACAAGCTCGCCCTGGTCGAGAAGGATTTCCAGCGCGAGCTGTCGAACCTCGTCGTCGGCACCGAGGCGGAGCTGCGTGAGTCAGTCGAGAAGGAGCACAACCTCAAAGGCCTCTTCGACGAGGCCAAGGTCGAGGCCTTCGAGGTCGAGAAGAAGAAGCTCGAGCTCGATCGCCTGAAGCAGGAGTCGGATAGCGCCAAGCGCCAGTACGAGTCGGTCTTCAAGCGCCTGAAGGACATCGAGCTGTCGGGTCTGCTGCGTACCTCGAACGTGCGTGTGCTGGACGCCGCTCGCCCGCAGATGGGCGCTGTTCGCCCCAACGTGCCGCAGTCGACTCTGCTCGGGGTGCTCGCCGGACTCGTCGCCGGGCTCGGGCTCGCATTGCTGCTCGAGTTCATGGACTCGTCGGTCACCAGCCAGGCCGACATCGAGGAGCGCCTCGGTGTCACCTTCCTCGGCTTCGTGCCCTCGATTCCTGACAGCGTGACGGGTGGGCTCTCCAAAGACCTCCACATTCACCGCGAGCCGAAGTCCCACATCGCAGAGTGCACTCGCGCCGTTCGCACCAACCTGCTCTTCATGTCGCCGGACAAGCCGTTCAAGCGCATGGTCGTGACGTCGAGCGGCCCGCAAGAAGGCAAGTCGACCACCGCCATCAACCTCGGCATCGCGATGGCGCAGAGCGGGCAGAAGGTGCTCATCGTCGACACCGACATGCGGCGCCCGCGTCTGCACAAGGCGTTCGGCGTCGCGAACGAGATGGGCGTGTCGTCGCTGGTCGTCGGCGAAGGCAAGCTCGAAGACGCCATCAAGACGACCGAGGTGCCCGGCCTCTATCTGCTCCCATGCGGCCCGATTCCTCCGAACCCGGCTGAGCTGCTCCACACGCGCGCGTTCGCGGACCTGCTGAACTCGCTCGGCGAGCGCTTCGATCGCGTCATCCTCGACAGCCCGCCGGTTGGCGCCGTCGCAGATGCCGTCGTCCTCGCGACTCAGGCTGACGGTGTCGTCTTGGTGCTCAAGTCCGGAGTCACACACCGCGACGTCGCCAAGCGCACCGTGCGCATGCTCAACGACGTGAACGCCAAGCTCTTCGGAGCCGTGCTGAACGACGTGAACCTCGATCGTTCGCGCTACGGCGATTACTACTACGGCTACGCGTACCGGTACTACGGGTACGGAGAGAAGAACGGCTGACCTGAAAGGTCGCGTGTTCTTTTTCCTCTCCAAGACGCTCGACGTGCTGCTCGACCCCTGGTGGTGGGGAGTGGTGCCGCTCGCGTTGTCGGGTCCGCTCTTCTGGCGAGGACGTCGGCGCGCAGGCTCGGTCGCGGTGAGCGCAGGGCTCCTCGTCCTCGTGCTGTTCAGTCTTCCCGCGGTTGCCAATCGGCTCTGGCACTCGCTCGAGGCTGGCGCGACGAACACGTTCAAAGCCGACACGACCTACGACGCGGTCGTGCTGTTGGGCGGTGCGGTCACGGCTGAGGGCACCACGCCCGAGCAGGTGTCGTGGGGCCACAACGTCGATCGGCTGACAGTCACCTTCGAGCTCTTGAAGAGGGGGAAGGTCCGGTACGCCATCGTGAGCGGCGGCGTGTTTCGCGAGGGGCTCCCCACCGAAGCGGAGTACCTCGCGCGTCAGCTCGAAGCCTGGGGCATCGAGTCTTCGCGAATCATCGTCGAGCCGAAGGCGCTCAACACGAAAGAGAACGCGAGCTACTCGAAGGCGATCATCGAGGCGCGTGGGCTTCAATCGGTGCTGATGCTCACCAGCGCCTTCCACATGTCCCGGGCGCTGGGCTGCTTTCGGGCCGTCGGCCTCGAGCCCGACACGCTGCCGGTCGACTACCGAATGCGAGACCCGGATGCGTGGGACCCGTGGATGCCGCGAACGCGGTACCTCTACGAGTCGGCCGAGGCGCTGCGGGAGTTCTCTGGCCGTCTCGTCTACCGCCTGACGGGCGCTGCTCGCTGACTCAGCGCGTGTAGACGGTTCCAGCGGCGCCGGGCTCTCCGTTGCCTCCGAGGCCCAGGCCCGCCGCACCGCCACCGACGAAGATATTCCCGATGCTCAGAATCTGCGCCGAGCCACCGTCGAGGCCCTCAAGATGGAACCGGCCGCCAGCGCCGCCACCTCCGCCGCCCGCCAGTCGCAGCGTCGGGAGCGACTTGCTGATCGAGTCGCCACCCTTGCCACCGACCGCCGAAATCGAGCCACGGTTGTCGAAGCGGCTGACGCGAAAGACCCAGGAGCCACCGGCGCCACCGCCACCGCCACCTCCCTGTGCGTAGAACCCGGAGCGGGCTTCGCCTTCGCTGCCATCGGCTGAGAGCACTCCGGTGCTGAGAAACAGCGGGCTCTCGACGCGCACGATACCGCCTCCCCCGCCGCCTGCGCCCTGACACGCTTGAAGTGCGTATTCGACCTCGAAGGCGCCCGATGACCCGCCACCGCCGCCGCCGACGTCAGGACGAATGCCGGGGCTGTCTTCCGCGAGGCCGCCAGCACCACCATCCAACTCGGTCGTCACCAGCAGCCCGCGACCGCCACGACCTCCGGCGCCGCCATTCGCCCCGCCACCGCCACCCGCGATCGAACCACCGCCACTGCCGCCCGACCGCACGCCTCCGGCCGACGTCGCGGTGCAGTTGCAGCCGCAGCCCGGGGCCCCCGCAGAAGCGTTGGGCCCGCCAGCCGCGGGCCGGGGCTGCGAGATCAACGCGTCACAGCTACTGCCTCGCCCACCGGAGCCACCACGGGCGCCGCCCCCTGCGCCGCCCACTGATTGGCCGTTCATGGCGAGCGCGCAAGCGGCCGAGCCGCCGCTGCTGTATGGACCAGCCTGCGGAAACTGGGCGTACCACTTCGCGTCCTGCGTCACCTGGACCGAGGTCGCCGATCGGAGTGTCGCGTCGGACGCCAGCAAGACGCCGCGATCGCTGAAGACGATGTCGCCCTGAGATGAGACGACGCTCCGTGGGGCCAGCTCGAGGGTACCCGTCGCCTCGACATGCAGCCAGTTGCGCGTCATCAGCGTGGAGTCGGCCGACACGGAGAGCTTCGCGCCTGTCGCGACCGTCAGGCAGTCGTATACTGCCGTGGACCCGGTCAACGTCATCGTTGCGGTGACCGTGACGATCGAGGGGGCGCTGCAGCCACCCCAGACGCCGCGCGTGCACGTCTCCATCCCATCACCGCACGAGTTGTTGCACGCCCGGCGCAAGCCATCGACGACGCCATCACAGTCATCGTCCCGGTTGTTGCAGGTCTCGAGCGCCTGCGGGTTCGCGTCTGCGCGGGAGTCGTCGCAGTCACCCATCACGGCCACGAACCCCGACGCGGGAATCTGACAGACCGACGCCGCGTTTCGAGAGTCGCCGTACCCGTCGCCATCAGCGTCTCGATAGAACGTCGACTTCACCCCTTCATCGACGGTGCCGTCGCAGTTGTTGTCGCGCGAGTCACACACCTCGGCGCGGCCGGGGAAGGTGGTGGGATCGTTGTCGTTGCAGTCTCCGCCCCGCGCCACGAAGTTCGCTGGAGCCTGGCAGCGCGTCACCGAAAGCCCGGCGTTGCCATAGCCGTCTGCGTCGGCGTCGACGAACCAGGTCGTCACCGCGCCTTCGTCGATCTCTCCGTCGCAGTCGTTGTCGCGCGTGTCGCAGACTTCGTTCGCTCCGGGGAAGCGCGCCGGGTCGGCGTCGTCACAGTCGTCACAGCTGGCGCCGTCTCCGTCAGCGTCGAAGCACCCGCAGCGCCCCGCCTGCACCAGCCCGCACCTCGCCACCCCTGTGCACTCGCTGTCCCGCCGGCACTCTCCGCACTTGTTGCCAAGGCAGACGAGACCCTGCTGACAGTCCGATGAGAGCTGACAGGACTCGGTGACCCCTGGCGTGAGGCGAGAACAACCAGACGCGATGAGGGTGACGACGATCGGCAGCCATTTCACGGTGCGTTCCCCACGAAGAGAGTCACTCAGGAGAATAGCGGCCACGGCGCGGCTCCGCCTTGGCAGATTCTGCAGGCCAGTGTCACTTGAAGATGTCGCGCGCCGCACTCGTCGGCCTTGTTGATGTGCGCGATGACCGTCTTCGGCAATTTCCCAAAGCGCTCCGCCCACACCATGAACGTCATCTCCCGGACGGGCGCCAGGCCGTCTTTGGAACGCTTCACCCGTCGTTCCGCACGAGCTTCGTGAACGCCGGGCCGGTGCGTCCGGCTCCTCAAGACGCGAGCCGGGACGAACTCAGCCGAAGACGTCAGCCGGCTTCTTCGCGGTGATGAGGCGGTGGGCGATGCGCTCCAGGGTCGCCGCGTCGGCCTTGTTGAGGCGCGCGATGGCCGTCTTCGACACTTTCCCGAACCGGGCGGCCCACTGGGCCTTGATGGTCTTGCGGACGATCTCGAGGCCCTCTTGCCGGCCTTCTTCGCGGCCTTCTGCACGGCCTTCTTCACGGCCTTTCGCCCGGGCCTCCGCGCGCTCTTCCTTCAACCCGGCGTACGCGATGT
>JBBAQZ010000010.1:0-194076 GCA_040400045.1 Myxococcaceae bacterium | reverse complement strand
CCGCGAGCAGGCCGTTGATGGCTCCGAACTGCTGGTGGAACATGCCCTTCCACATCAGCGCGGTGATGTAGTTCGGCACCGCCCACGGAATGATCAGCACCACCCGGTAGAAGCCGCGGAGCTTGAGCAGCGGATCCTTCAGCAGGATCGCCAGGAACAAGCCGATGCTCACGTGGAGCACGACGTTGATGAACGTCCACGCGACGGTGACGAAGAGCGTGAACCAGAACGAGAGCGGCTCGGTGATGCGGTAGCCCTTCGACGTGAGGATGTCGACGAAGTTGGCCAGGCCGACGAATGAGTAGTCGCCCGCGTCGTGGTGGAAGAACGCGAGCGAGATGCCGACCGCGAAGGGAATGACGACGAGCACGCCGATGCCGATGGCGGCTGGAGCGACGTAGGCGAGACCACGTGAGGCTTCCGGGTAGCGCTTCGCAAACGCCTGCGCGGGCCCGCGTTTCCGCCACTGCCACACTGCGAGGCCTGCGACGACCAGCAGCGCGACGACGGCGTACGGCAGCGGCTGAGCGCGGTTTGGGTTCTCGCGGCCCGGGGGTTGCTCGCGATTGAGCGCGACGTATCGGCGCTCCGCGAGGGCTCCGGCCGCCTCTGGCGCGACCTCTCCCTGGAGCACGCCACGAAGGGCGAGCTTCATTGGCTCCCAGACTTTCGCCATCTCGAGCGTGTTCGGGGTGGGCACGGCGCGCGAAGCGACGTCCTTGAAGTCCGAGATCGTCGGGTCCTGCTGCACCTCGGCAAGGTCGTACGCGGCCAGCTCCGCGGGAATCTGCCGACCAGGGCTCACCCTGAGGGCGGTGGCGCGACCGAGTGAGAGAAACTGGGCGAGGGCCTGGGCTTGTTCGACCTGCTTGGTTCGCGCTGATACCAGCGCCACCTCGACACCGAGGTAGGGCATCAGGGGCAGACCCGTCTCACTCACGGTGGGGAGCGGCACGATGCGGTACTTCACCGACGGTTCGATCTCACCCGTGAACCAGGGCCCCGAGATCACCATCGCCGCGCGCCCCTCGTTGAAGAGCGACTTCACCAATGCGCCTGAGACCTCCTTGGGCATGAACCCGCGGTCCTGGAGGGATTTCACGAAGGCGAGCGATCTCGCCATTCCCGGAGTGTCGAACGACGCGCGGCCCGTTTCGTCGAAGAGGTTCGCGCCGAAGCCCGAGACGAAGGGGGCGTGAAGGTAGAAATCGCCAGCTGCGTAGGCGAGGCCGAAGCGCGTCTTTGAGGCGTCAGTCGTGGCCGCGAGGGCGGTGAGCCAGTCATCGGTCGTCTTCGGCGCGTCCGAGACGAGGTCGGTGTTGAGAAACAAGGCGAGCGTCTTCAGGGAGAGCGGGTACCCGTAGAACTCGCCATCGACCTCGAGCGCGTCGACGGTGCTCGCAATGTACTTCGAGCGATCGAGCCGACCTGTGCTGGGCGCGATGATCTTGAGTCTGTGGAACTGCCGGAGTCGTTCGTGGGCGAAGATGAAGACGTCGGGCCCCGCGCCGTGCGGAATGGCACTGGTCAACTTCGACGAGAACGCGTCGTACGGAACCGAGAGCAGCTCCACCTGAACGCCGGTCTGTTCCATGAAGAGCTTCACCGACGCTTCGATGGCCTGCTCTTCGCCACCGCGGTACGCGTGCCAGAGCTTGAGCGGCCTGGCTTCATCGGGAGCACACGCCGACAGAAGGACCGCGACCGTCAGCCACGCCCACTGCTTCACCGACGCGCCTCAGGGTGATGATGAGCCTTCGCGCCATCGGGCGAGAACACGTGCAACACGTCTCCCGAGGGCTTCACCTTGACGCTCTGTCCGACGTCCACCGGCAACGTGCCGTCGAAGCGCGCGGTCAGCGGACCGGCCGCCGTCTTCACGAACGCGTAGCCATCGAAGCCGAGGCGTTCGACCGCTTCGACCTCGCCGGAGAAGGGGCCATCGGCGGAGACGAGGAGGTCTTGCGGGCGCAGCCCGAGCTTCACGTCACCGGTCGCGTCACCCGTGGCAGAGAGCGAGAAGCCGGTGCCGACGAAGGTCGCTCCGTCACGGCGCGCGTCGAACAGGTTCATCGACGGCGACCCAAGGAACGTCGCGACGAAGGTGTTCGCCGGCCGGTGGTAGAGCTCGAGCGGCGCGCCCAGCTGCTGAAGGATGCCCTTGTTGAACACCGCCACCCGCGTCGCGAGCGTCATCGCTTCGACCTGATCGTGCGTGACGTAGATCATCGTCACCCCGAGCTGCCGGTGCAGGCGGGCGAGCTCCCCACGCATCTGCACGCGCAGGGCGGTGTCGAGGTTCGAGAGCGGCTCGTCGAAGAGGAAGAGCTGCGGGCGGCGAACGATCACGCGGCCCATGGCGACGCGCTGACGCTGGCCGCCCGAGAGCGCCTTGGGCTTGCGCTCCAGCAGGGGCGCCAATTCCAGCATGCGCGCGGCTTCGGCGACGCGGGCCTCGATGTTGGCGCGTGGCAGCTTTCGCAGCTCGAGCCCGAACGCCAGGTTCTCCCGCACCGTCATGTGCGGGTAGAGCGCGTAGCTCTGGAACACCATGCCGACGTCGCGATCTCGCGGCGGCACGCTCGTCATGTCCTTGCCGTCCACGAGCACCTGGCCCGAGTCGACCTGCTCGAGGCCAGCGATGACGCGCAACAACGTCGTCTTGCCGCAGCCCGAGGGGCCGACCATCACCAGGAACTCGCCCGGTGCGACCTCGAGATCGACCCCCTTCACGACGGGGTTGTCTCCATAGCTCTTGCGGATGCCGACCAGTCGCAGCCCAGACACGTCGGGGAAGGTACTTGAAGCGGTTCCGCTCGGTGGTTCTTTCTGAGGCCTGCTTCATGACACGCCGCTTCAGGGCATGGGTTTCAGTGAGCATTTCAGCGGAGTGCAGGCGCGACCGACGCTGGCTTGGGAAGGACTCGTTGGCCCGGCTCCTCTCGAGAGGTCGCTGCGCGTCGCACGGGTGCCCGTGGTTCGACGACGCAGGCCGCGATGCACTGCCGAACGACGCGGTGACCGTGGCTGTCGACCACCTCGAGCCGGTCGAGCTCTATTCCCGGAACCCGTGCATCTGGTACAGCATGAGCGGCCGGTTTCTCTTCTTCGCGAGCCTCGATGCGCCTCATCCAGATTCTCTTCGTCACCTTGCTCGTGCTCTCGTGCGGGCCTACCACCAGCGCGCGGCTGTACCAGACGCAGGACAAGGCGCCGTCGCTCGACGCGCAGAAGATCGAGAACCTCGATCACATGGGGCCGACGCTCATCGACAAGGGCGTCAACTTCGCGGTCTATTCCGAGCGCGCTGAGCGCATCGAGCTGCTGCTCTTCGACGCCGACAAGGCCGACTCCAACACGCCCACCAGACAGTTCCCGATGAAGCGCTTCGGCGACGTGTGGAACCTCTACGTCGAGGGCGTCGGCGTCGGGCAGCACTACGGCTTCATCGTCTGGGGCCCGAACTGGACCTACGACCCGGCGTTCGTTCCTGGCACGGCAAAGGGCATCGCGGGCTTCAAGGCCGACGTCGACGCCGAGGGCAACCGCATGAACCCGAACAAGCTGCTGTTCGACCCCTACAGCAAAGCAATTCACCGCGATCACGACTGGGGCAAGGGCAGCGTCGCGACCGGGCCCAAGCGCACCGAGTCGACCTACGCCGCGGCCAGCAAGTCGGTGGTGGTGAAGAGCCAGTACACCTGGAGCCAGAACGAGACGGCCTGGCGCGAGATGCGACAGAACCCGAACGCGCCCGGGCATCGATGGAACGACGCGATCATGTACGAGCTGCACCCGAAGGGCTTCACCGCGAGCCCTGCCTCAGGCGTCGAGCACCCTGGCACCTACCGCGGGCTGGGCGAGAAGGCCGCGTACCTCAAGGAGCTCGGCATCACGATCGTCCACATCATGCCGCCGTTCGAGAAGCCCAGCGACGGCGGGTACTGGGGCTACAACAACATCTCGTTCTTCATCCCTGAGAACACGTACTCCTGGAAGAAGGACCAGTCGGAGATCATCGACGAGTTCAAGTGGATGGTGGACCAGCTGCACCAGCAGGGCATCGAGGTGCTGCTCGACGTCGTCTACAACCACACCGGCGAGGGCGGCTTCTGGCGACAGAAGCTCGAGTTCGACTTCAACCCCGACCCGTGGGTCACCAACGCGGCGCTCACCAACATCGATCCGCAAGAGGTCGTCGGGCTCTACTCGATGCGCGGCTTCGACAACGCGGCCTATTACGGCACCCCGAAGGACAACCGGAAGGGCTACTGGAACAACTCGGGCGTCGGCAACCAGACCCGGTGCAACCACAAGCCGTTCCGCCGGCTGATCATGGACTCGCTGCGCTACTGGGTCGACGAGATGCACGTCGACGGCTTCCGCTTCGATCTCACGCCGGTGCTCGGCGAGCGGGACGACGAGTACTACGTCTGGGACGACCCGAAGAACACGGTGCTCCAGGACATCGCCGATGATCCGGTGCTGCAGAAGTACAACACGCGCATCGTGTCCGAGCCGTGGGCGGCTGGTGGGTACGACCTGAGCAAGAGCTTCAACGGCCCCAACAACAACGAGCTCTCCAACGGCTTCGGCACGCGCATCGGCCTGTTCCCGGCGTCATCGAACAAGCCCGGCACCGGCTGGGGTGAGTGGAACGGCCGCTTCCGCGACTGGTGGCGCAAGTTCTGGAACGAGGGCAAGGCGCTCAACTCGACCGAGAACACCGTGAAGGACGGAGGCTTCTTCCTCACCGGCTCGACCGACTGGTTCCGGTGGAACAACCGCAAACCGTACCACTCGCTCAACTTCGTCACCGTGCACGATGGCTTCACGATGTACGACCTGCTCTCGTACGCGAACAAGCAGAACGGCTGCGGCCCGCTCAACCCCGTCTGCTGCTCCGAGCCCAACTCATCGTGGTGCGAGAAGGTGTCGGGCGAGAGCACCAACCACTCCCGCGACTGGCAGGACGAGGGAATCAAGCGGCAGATGATGCGCAACTTCTACGTCTCGATGATGGTGAGCCACGGCACGCCGCTGCTCTACATGGGCGACGAGTGGTTGCGCACGCAGCTGGGCAACAACAATGCGTACTCCACGCTCGCCGACAACGAAGCCAACTGGATGGACTGGGGTACCTACCAGGCCCAGGACCACCGGCACCGCATGTTCGACTTCGTGAAGGGCATCATCCGCTTCCGCAAGGAGCACGCGTACGCCTTCGCGCCGAGCGAGTACGCCGGCGACGGCGCCGCCGCGCCGTTCTCGTGGAAGAGCCCGGGCAACACCGAGCCGCCGAACTGGAGCTCGAAGCAGCTCATGATTCACTACTACGACAAGACGAAGGGACCCGAGCTCGCCATCCTCTTCAACGGCGAGTCGTTCGACGTGCCCTTCACCTTGCCTGCCGGTCGCACCTGGACCCGCGTCGTCGACACCCAGGCGTACTGGGACGAGCAGACCACCCTGAGCACGCAGATGCTGCCGGTTCGAAAGTCGAACAACATCTGGCTGAGTGCGCCCGTTCAGGTGACCGGCGCGTACACGCTCAAGCCCCGCACCGTGGTGATCCTCAAGGCGAAGTAGGCCGGCCGCAGGAAAATGATGCTGATGGCGCAACCCCGTCATCCGTCAGCGATTTCGGGCGGCCTGGGGTTTGCGCAAAGCACGTGAATGCGAAGAGACTCCCGGTGCATCACTCACCGGGGGAGGTCACCATGGATGTCGAAAGGTACGTGAGCAAGCGGCCTGGCTACACGCAGGCCAGACGTCACAATCGGGTGCCAGCATCATTCCCCGTCCGTGTGGTGTCGAGCAGCCCGAGGCTGGCCGACGAAGCCCGAGACGTCAGCGAAGGTGGAATCGGCGTGGCGACGACGAGCCCGCTGACGCCGATGAGCCTCGTGTCCGTTCGCCTCGAGCTGCCCACCGCGACCGAGCCCATCGAGGTGTTGTGCCGGGTGATGTGGGCGACCGAGACGGCGATGGGGATTCGCTTCGAGCAGCCTGACGTGCGCCTCACCGACGCCATCGAGCGCCTGCGTGCCGCGATGGAACGGCTCTAGCGGCGGTTTTCGAAAAACCAGTCTTCTGCACGAGCGAAGCTGGGCTATCTGCCTCGATCGCGTGAACCGTTCTCTCTTCGCTGGCCTCCTCGTCGTGTCGGGCCTCGCGCTCGCGCAGGCTCCTGACAGCCGCTTCAGCGCCGGTGGCTACTTCCGCATCAGCGCGCGCCCCGACTTCCAGGGCGGCAACGGCAGGCTCGGCTTCTGGAACCTCTACGGGCGCCTGATGAACGAAGGCACCTACGCGGCGCTCGAGATGAAGCTCGATCTGCTGCAGGCGCCTCCCGGCACGACTGACATCTGGGCCAGCCTGCACGCGCGCGTCGAAGGGGGCACGGTCTCGACCGCTGATCCGCTCAACGGGTTCTTGAGCAGCTTTCGGCTCTCGCAGCTCTACGCGCGCGCCGGCAACATCCTCGCGCCGAACATCGTCTGGCAGCTCGGCACGCAGCAGTTCTTCTTCGGAGACCTGGGGCTCTACGACTTCCGCCCAGCGCAGCTCTTCGAAGACACCATCGGCCTCTCGGGCCGGTACATCACCGAGCACGTCGACGTGTTGTTGACGGTGGGCGACTCGGGCTTCGCGAATCGTGGCGCGCAGTACGTGCCGATTCTCACCGCCGGCGGAGCGGTGCGAGTGCACGTGAATGATCACTTCGAGTTCGGCGGAGGCGGGCAGGTGGGCGTCGAGCCCTTCATCGCGGGCAACCGCTTCTCGTCCTACGTGACGCCGAACGTCCGCTACGAAGACTTCGCGCGGCGCGAGGTGCTGCGCCGGTTCCTCGAAGAGAACCCTGGGCGGTTCGATCAGTTCCAGCCACCGCAGCAGGCGGGCGCGCTCAACACCAGCTGGCGCGCGGTCGGCTACGTCGGCTTCGGCGGCTTCGGGCCGCTGCGCTGGAACAACTTCTTCGCGCGCTACCAGCGGCTGCACCCGCAGAACTTCTACACCGACACGTTCATGGGCCAGAACGTCACCGTCTACACCGCTGACCTCACGCGCGATCGCTACGGCCTGCAGCTGGGCGACGAGGCGCAGTTCAACCTGATCCAGGACCGGCTCGATCTCGCGGTGGCCGGGCTCTTCGGCACCGATCGCGACTTCGCCGACACCATCTTCGCGAGTGAGATGAACCGGCAGTACATGTCGGTGGTGGCGCGCTTTCAGCTGTACCTGACGAGCGTGGTGCATGTGCTGCTCGAGGGCTCGCTCGCGCAGGAGCGCTCACTCAACGGCAACCTCTTCCGCGGCTCGTTCGATTCCATCTTCCGCTCGCGCCAGGGGCTGCCCGACACGCGCGGCCTGGAGTTCGGCGATCAGAACCTGCGCAACACCCTGCAGCTCAAGACGGGCCTGGTGCTCAACCCGACGGGGCGCGGCATCTACAACCGGCCGTCGATTCGGCTGCTCTACGGGTTCCAATACAGCACCATGCACGCTGCCTTCGGTAACGCGTTCGCCGAGCGCATCGATCAGTTCAACGTCTTCAGCCCGTCGACGACCATCGCCTGGCATCACTTGTTCTCGCTCGAGTCTGAAGGGTGGTTCTGATGTCGACCCGGGCCGTTGCCATCGTGGCGGTGTTGCTGTCGCTCTCGTGTCTGCCGAAAGTGCCGCGCCAGCGGCTCGAGAACGCCACGCCGATCGTCGTCGGGTACATCGTCGACCCGACGTACTCGGGCGACCCGATCACTGCGCCCGAGCCGCTGAAGGAAGCGATCGCGAAGGCGCTGGAGGAGCGCAACCTGAGCGTCGTCGAGGCGCCGTTCGAGGTGCTGAAAGGCCAGCGCATCACCGATACGCGCAAGGCAGCGGTGAAGGCGCACCAGCCCGACGCTCCGTACTTTCTGTTGGTCGAGCTGCGGGTGCACTTCTTCTCGCAGCTCGATGGCCGGTACCGGTGGGAGGTCAGCGCGGCGTTGACGGCGTCGAAGAACGGCGGCGTCGAGACCCGCGACGCCTTCGAGCTGCCCGTCATCTTGCAGTACGACCACGAGAAGCAGCGCGCGGCCATCAACACCGCGGCGGCGGACATCTCGAGCCGGCTTGGACGCCTCATCGATGGCCTGCTCGTGCCTCCGTCGGCTTCAGCGCCTGCGGACCCGAATACGCCTGCGTCGTTTCAGCAGCTGACGCCCGGGCAGCTCGTACCGCAGAAGTCGAGGCCGAAGGATGAGCCGAAGCCAGCCGCTCCGTCGGGCCGTCGCGACTCGCCGAAGTCGATCTACTTCGTGATGGTTGATCGCTTCGCCAATGGAGATCGCTCGAACGACGGCGACGCCGACCCGAGAGATCCGCACGCGTTTCACGGCGGCGACTTGAAGGGCTTGTTGTCGAAGCTCGACTGGCTTCAGGAAGTCGGCGTCGACACGGTGTGGTTGTCTCCCGTCTACGGCATGCGCACCTCGAAGTGGCATGGGTACGGCGCGTTCCACGGCTACTGGACGTGGGATCTCGACACCGTCGAGCCGCGGCTGGGAGACGAGGCGACGCTCGCGAAGTTGTCTGATGAGCTGCACCGCCGCGACATGAAGCTGGTGCTCGACCTCGTGCTCAACCACGTCGGGCCCGACGCTCCGCTGGCGACGCAGAAGCCCGAGTGGTTTCACCACAACGGCGGCATCACCGATTGGAACGACCCCGTGCAGTTGACGAACTTCGACACGCACGGCCTGCCTGACTTTGCGACCGAGCGCGCTGACGTGGCGAAGTTCCTGACGGACTCGTCCCGGAGGTGGCTTCGAGAAGGTCAGGCCTGACGGGTTCAGGCTCGACGCGGTGAAGCACGTGCCGCTGCCGTTCTGGACGAAGTGGAACGCGGAGCTCAAAGCAGCTGCGCCTGCGAACTTCATGTTGCTGGGCGAGCTGCTCGACGGCGACCCGGCACTCGTGGGGCAGGCCTGGAGCAGCGGCGGCTTCACCTCGATGTTCGACTTCCCGCTCGGGTTCGCGATGGGTGACGTCTTCTGTCGGGGTGGCTCTCCCGCGAAGCTGGCGGCGGTGCTGACGAACGATCGCCGCTACCCCGACGCGTCGAAGCTCGTCACGCTGCTCGACAACCACGATCTGCCGCGAATCATGAGCGTGTGCGGTGGCGACGTGGACAAGGTGCGCGCGGCGCTGGCGTTCATGCTCACCGCGCGCGGCGTGCCGTCGATCATCTGGGGCACCGAGGTGGGCATGGATGGGCCGAAGGAGCCTGACAACCGCAAGTCGATGACCTTCACCTCGCACCCGCTGAAGGGTGAGCTCGCGTTCTGGCTCGACGCCCGAAAGAAGAACCCCGCGCTCGCGGACGGTGTCCCCGTGGTGCTGAGCGCGACCAGCGACGGCGTGGTGTTGGGGCGCATCGCTGGCTCGCAGCTCGCGGTGATCGTCGTGGGCCGCGATGGTGTGCGCCCGTCGTTCGACGCCGGGCCGTGGGCCGACGCCTCGAAGGAGCTGGTGCCTCCTGGTGGTTGGAAACGGCCGTCGGTCGGCGTCTTCGTGAGTGACGTGAAGGCGAGTGCGTACGGCGCGCTCCTCGCCGCGAACGAGCCGCAGTGGCGCACGGGGACGAAGAAGCGCTCCATCACTTTCGAGGGCCCGGCCGGAGCGTTGGTCGTCGGGAGCGGGCCGGAGTTCGGTGATTGGAACCCGGCGAAGGCGCTCAAGCTGCCGGTCACGGTCGAGCTGCCCATCGGCGGAGCGTTCGAGTTCAAGGCGATTCGCAGGGAAGGCGAGAAGACGATCTGGGACTCGAAGGTGAACGAGACGCTGTTCGTCGACGAGGTGGGGAAGGGCCCCGTGGTGCTCAAGCCGTCATTCCCGAGGTGATTCATGGAGCGGCGCCTTCACGCCTCGACCCCGCAGCCGCGCTTCTGGCGAATCAGCCTCGTGGGCCTCGAGCTCGTCATTCGTGCCGGTGCTGAGGGCACGCCCGGCACGGTGAACAAGATCCCGTGCAAGTCGCCCGAGGCGGCGCAGAAGACGTTCGACAGCCTGGTGGGCCAGCGACTGAAGGACGGCTTCGTCGACGAAGCGTCTGCTCCGGCGGGCATGCTGTCCATCGAGGCCGAGAAGGAACTGCTCGCCGATGATCCTCAGCGCTGGCTCGTCTTCGCCGACTCGCTGCTCGAGACGGGTGACGCGGCCCGGGGTGAGCTGATCGGCCTGCAGGTGAAGGCGGCGAAGCGCGTTCGCGGCAGCATCGGGCAGACGAAGGACTTCATTCGCGTGCACTACGACGAACTCATCGGCGCCGAGCTCGCGTCCTTCCACAAGCAGGTGACCGTCGACTGGCGCTTCGGCTACGCGCGCACCGCTCGGGTGTGGTCGGGCCCGTATTCGGCGCCGATCGGAGACGTCCTCGAGGCGGTGCTCAACTCTCCGGCGTCGCGATTCCTGCAGCGGCTCGAGTTCGGGTCTCCAGGCACCGAAGGGCGCTACGACGCGGCGCTGCGCGTGCTCGCCTCACTCGAGTGGCCGACGCACCTCAAGACCCTCGCGCTCGGCGAGTTCGACGTGGCCGAAGCGTTTCGAAACGAGAGCGCGTGGCCCCGAATCGACTCGTTGCTGTCGTTGCAGCCGGTCGGCGCCCGGCTCGAGACGCTCGAGGTGCGCGCAGCGCTCAACACGCTGGGCAAGGGGCTGGTGCTTCCTTCGCTGAAGCGCCTCGTGCTCAAGCCGTGGCGGCTGGACGCGCGACTGCTCGGCGACCTGCAGACGATGGAGGCGCCGAAGCTGAAGGAGCTCTCGTTCACGCTCGAGGAAATGGTTGGCGTGTCGCTCCAGTCGTGGGCCGCGACGATTCGCCGCTTCATCTCCCATCCGGGAATCACGACGCTCGAGCTGCGGCGAATGCGCGAAGGGCTCGAGCTGCTGAGCCTGCTCGACGAGGCCGGCGGGAAGCTGGAGCGCGTGGAGTTGATCGGCGCTCCCGCGGCAGAGGTGAATCACCTCAGTCACCTGCGCGCGGCGCTCAAGAACGTCACCTTCGACACGCCTGACAGCGCGGCCCTCGCGAAGGCGCTCACTGGGCTGGGCTTCACGGCGATCGGTCCGTCCGAGGAGTCAGTCGCGAAGAAGAAGAAGAGCGCCGCGACCCGGGCCCAACGAGCGGCGCGACGCGTGGACGACGACGATCGGTACGACGACATCGCAGAGTAGGGCGATCTCCCAGCACGCCGCCCGTCCCCACAGCGTGGCGCCGTCACCCAATGGCCCCGGTTCATGAGATCGGCGCATTGCGTCAAACTCGTTGACCGGCCAATCAACGGTCCCTACAAGCCTGCGCGTCTCGTCGTCGCGTCACCCCAAGGAGGATGCATGGCGAAAGCAGCATCGAACGGTCACCGTCGTGTGGCCATCGTGAGCGGGTTGCGGACCCCGTTCGTCAAGGCCGCGACCGTGTTCTCCGACCTCACCGCGCTCGACCTCGGCCGCATCGTCGTGTCCGAGCTCGTGCAGCGCTCCGAAATCGATCCCAGCGAGATCGACAGCGTGGTGTTCGGCCAGGTCATTCCCGGGCTCACCGCCGCCAGCATCGCGCGTGAGGTGGTGTTGACCTCTGGCCTGCCTCGCAAGATCGAGGCGTACACGGTGGCCCGCGCCTGCGCGACGAGCGTGCAGTCGATGGTGAGCGCCGCCAACGCCATCGCGCTCGGTCAGTCGCACGTCGCCATCGCGGGCGGCACCGAGTCGATGAGCGATCCTCCGATCTTCACCAGCCGGCCGCTCGCCCACGCGCTCGCCGAGTCCTCCCGTGCCCGCACGCTCGCCGCGCGCGTGAAGCCGTTCCAGAAGGTGTCGCCGAAAGATCTCATCCCCGTGCCACCGGCCATCGCCGAGTACACGACCGGCCTCTCGATGGGCGACTCGGCCGAGAAGATGGCGAAGGAGAACGGCATCACCCGCAAGGAGCAGGACGAGATCGCCCTCGCCTCACACCAGAACGCCGCGATGGCGTGGAAGGCGGGCTTCTTCGACGCCGAGGTGATGCACGTGCCGGTGCCGCCGAAGTACGCGACGGTCGCCGACAAGGACAACATCGTTCGCGCCGACACCTCGCTCGAGGCGCTGATGGCGCTGAAGCCGGTGTTCGATCGCAAGTACGGCACGGTCACTGCCGGCAACGCGTCGCCCCTCACCGATGGAGCCGCCGCGCTGCTGCTCATGAGCGAAGAGAAGGCGAAGGCGCTCGGATATCAGCCGCTCGGGTTCCTGCGCTCCCACGCGTTCGCCGCCACCGACCCGGCCGACCAGCTCCTCCAGGGCCCCGCGTACGCTGCGCCGCTCGCGCTCGATCGCGCCGGCATGTCGCTCAAGGACATCGATCTCATCGACATGCACGAGGCCTTCGCCGCGCAGATCGCCTCCAACATCCAGGCGTTCGCCTCGCGCGCCTTCGCCGAGAAGCTCGGCCGGTCGGCTCCGCTCGGAGAGGTCGATCGCACCCGCCTCAACGTCAACGGCGGCTCCATCGCCATCGGCCACCCGTTCGCAGCCACCGGCGCCCGCATCGTTCACCAGACGCTGCGCGAGCTGAAACGCCGCAGCCTCGGCACGGCCCTCATCACCGTCTGCGCGCAGGGTGGGCTTGGCGCCGCGGTCGTTCTGGAGCGAGTCTGATCATGAGCAGCTTCCACTACGCCGTCGAAGACTCCGTCGCCGTCATCACGTTCGACATCGAAGGCGAAGCCGTCAACACGCTCTCGCCCGCCATCAGCGAGGAGTTCGAGACGCTGATGACGAAGGCCGCGTCGGACACCACCGCGAAGGCGATCGTCTTCATCTCAGGCAAGAAGGACAGCTTCATCGCCGGCGCGAAGATCGACTTCCTGTCGACGATCAAGACGAGCGCAGAAGCCGTCGCGTTGTGCCGCCAGGGCCAGGCCGGGTTCGATCGCCTCGATGCGTTCGAGAAGCCCGTCGTCGCCGCGATCAACGGCGCCTGTCTCGGTGGTGGCCTCGAATGGGCGCTCGCCTGCGACTATCGCGTCGCCACTGACAGCCCCAAGACGTCCATCGGTCTGCCGGAAGTGCAGCTCGGCCTCATTCCCGGCGCTGGTGGCACACAGCGGCTCCCACGCCTCATCGGCGCGCAGGCTGCGCTCGATCTCATCCTCACCGGCAAGTCCCTCAAGGCGAAGAAGGCGCTCAAGCTCGGCGTGGTGGATGAAGTCGTGCCTGCTCCAATTCTCCGGGAGGTCGCCCGTCGTCGCGCACTCGAGCTGGCCGATGGCAAGCTGGTCATCGATCGCTCGCGCGGGCTCTCCAGCGTCGCGAAGAGCCGCTCGTTCAAGGACATTCTCCGCGGGCTCTCTGATCAGAAGGCGTGGGCCGAGCTCGCGCTCGAAGACAACCCGGTCGGCCGCAAGGTGCTCTTCGATCAGGCGAAGAAGGAGCTGCTCAAGAAGACCAAGGGCAAGTACCCCGCGCCCGAGAAGGCACTCGAGGTGATCAAGGTTGGCCTCGACAAGGGCCTGCAGGCTGGACTCGAAGCGGAAGCTCAAGCGTTCGGTGAACTCGTCGTTTCGGACGTCTCGAAGCGCCTCGTCGAGATCTTCTTCGCCACCACCGCGCTCAAGAAGGACAACGGCACGAAGAACCCCGAGCTCAAGCCTCGCCCCGTCACCAAGCTCGGCATGGTCGGCGGAGGCTTGATGGGCGGAGGCATCGCGTACGTCGCGTCGGCGCTCCAGGGCGTGCCCGTGCGGCTCAAGGATCGTGACGACGCCGGCGTCGGTCGTGCGCTCGCGTACGTGCGGGGGCTCTACGACGAGCGCGTGCGACGCAAGAGCCTGACCTGGCGGGAACGCGACAAGCAGCTCGCGCTCGTCACCGCGACCACCGACTCCTCGGGCTTCAAGAACGCCGAGGTCGTCATCGAGGCGGTGTTCGAGGACCTGAAGCTGAAGCACCAGGTGCTCCGGGAGATCGAGACGGTCGGCCGCCCCGACGTGATCTTCGCTTCGAACACCTCGTCGTTGCCCATCACGAAGATCGCCGAGGCCTCGCGCCACCCCGAGACCGTCATCGGAATGCACTACTTCAGCCCCGTGCACAAAATGCCGCTGCTGGAGATCATCACGCACCCCGGCACGGCTGACTGGGTGACGGCCACGTGCGTCGAGGTCGGCAAGAAGCAGGGCAAGACCGTCATCGTGGTGAACGACGGCGTCGGCTTCTACACCTCGCGCATCCTCGCTCCGTACCTGAATGAGGCCGCGTTCCTGCTGGCCGAGGGCGCCGACATCGCCGAGCTCGATCGCGCGCTCACCGACTTCGGCTTCCCCGTCGGTCCCATCACCCTGCTCGATGAAGTGGGCATCGACGTCGCCGCCAAGGTCTCGAAGATCATGCACGAGGCGTACGGAGATCGAATGCTCGCGCCCGCCACGACCGATGCGCTCGTGGCCGACGGCCGCCTCGGACGCAAGGCGAAGAAGGGCTTCTACACGTACGAGTCGGGGAAGAAGAAAGAGGTCGACCCGACGATCTACGAGCTCCTCAAGGGCGTGGAGCGAAAGCGCTTCGACCGCGCCGAGATGGCCGAGCGATGTGTCCTCCAGATGGTGAACGAAGCCGTGCGCTGTCTGGGCGAAGGCATCTTGCGCTCCCCGCGCGACGGAGACATCGGCGCCATCTTCGGCCTGGGCTTCCCGCCGTTCCTCGGTGGGCCGTTCCGCTACGCCGAGGCGCAGGGCATCGGGCGAACCCTGCAGCGGCTCGAGCACTACGAGGAGCGCCACGGCGTCCGCTTCACCCCGGCGCCGCTGCTCGGTGACCTCGTCAAGACAGGCAAACGCTTCTACTGATGCGCGGCTTTCACTCAGCACTCGCCGCGTTCTCGCAGTTGCCCCTCGCCGAGCGGCTCTTCGTGCATGCGCGCCTCTTCTCGGCGCCGCTGGTGGAGATGGCCGCGGAGGTGAAAGGGAAACGCGTCGCCGACATCGGCTGCGGCCATGGCGTGCTGGTGGCGCTCCTCGCCGTCGGGTTTCCCGAGCGTGAAGTCTGGGGCGTCGACCCCGATGCGCGGAAGATCGACTGGGCCCGGCGCTCCATTGGCACGTTCGCCAACGTGAAGCTCCAGACAGGCACCGTCGAAGCGCTCGCGAAGGAACAGCCGCAGCACTTCGACACGCTGTTCGTCGCCGACGTCCTCTACCTGCTCCCACCCGCGCAGTGGCCCGGGTTCCTCTCGGCGTGCCGCACGCTCCTGGTGCCCGGCGGACGGCTCGTCATCAAAGAGGCTGAAAACGACGGCTCGTGGCGCGCGAAGAAGGCGCTGCTGCAGGAGCAGGTGATGGTGAAGGTGCTGCGTCGCACGCACGGCAGCGGCGCGGTGGGCTTCGAACCTCGCGAGACCTTGAAGCGAACACTCGAGGAGACAGGTTTCTCAATCATTGAGACTCTGTCCCTCTCTCGTGGCTACACCACGCCCCATGTACTCTTCGTCGCGGAGTGTGCGTAGAGTCGCGCCGTCAAAAGGGGCCGTCGCGTTCATTCGCGACAGCAGAATTCTCAAGGAGTCCTCGATCATGACGCGTCTCTCGTTCGTCGCGCTGCTCAGCGCTGGCGTCATTTCCTGTAGCCCGCCGGTCCGCACCTGCACCTCGACCGCCGAATGTGGTGCTGGCCAATCGTGCGTCGCCGGGCAGTGTCGCGCCGGCACGTCGGGCACCGGCGGCGGCACTGGAGCTGGCAACGGCTCGGGCGGGAGCTCATCGGGTGGTGGAAGCGCCGGGGGCGGGACGAGCGGTGGCTCGACCGTCGTGACGGGCTGCGATCCGATGGCTGCCAACAACGCCTCGCGCGACACCGACTGCGACGGCCTGTCAGATCTCGAAGAGTACGGCACCGACTACGGCAACAACGCGCGCACCGACCCTTGCAACAGCGACACCGACATGGACGGCCTGCCCGACGGTCTCGAGATGGGCAAGACGATGACCGTCAACGCGACCTGCGGAGCCTCGTTCCAGCCTGACGCCGACCCGGCCAGCAAGACCAACCCGACCCAGGTCGACACCGACGGTGACGGCCTCAAGGACGGTGAAGAAGACGTCGACCAGGACGGGCGTCGGCAGGCGACCGAGACGAATCCCCTCCGCGTCGACACCGACTGCGATGGCTTCTCCGACAAGCAGGAGTTGCGCGACATGGCCGCCGGCTGCGCCACCAACCCCACGCTGAAAGACACCGACGGCGACGGTCTTCAGGACGGCGTCGAGGGCAAGCTGGTGCCCCCGGGCGCCGAGCCCCGCGGCTGCAACTACGCCGCGACGACGTTCGACGCGGACACGTCGACGGGCAGCAATGCCTGCGCTGCCGACACCGACGGTGATGGCATCGCCGACGGCGCCGAAGACACCAACTCCAACGGCCGGGTCGACATGGGCGAGCTCAACCCCAACGACTCTTTGGACTCGATGGGCCCCGCGCAGCAGGCCTGCTCGACGGCGAACCTCCGTCCCATCTCGTTTCACTCGTCGCCCTCTGCCGACGTTCAGATCGCCCTCGTGCCCGAGTTCATGGAGGTCGCGAAGCTGACGCTGGGCACCGACGAGCGAGGCATCGTCTTCTACAACCCGGCCACGAAGGTCGGCGGCATCGCCATCTCGAAGACGATGGGCGTGGGCGCCAGCCCCTCGGCGGAGGAGGCCACCGCACGTGCGACCCTCGGCGGCATCGGCGCCGTCAGCACGCCGCTGACGCAGACGTACTCTTCGTGGGACACCTTCGGGGGCGTGCGCGCCACCTACGACGTCGCCTCGAACCGCGACGCGAAGGACTTCGTGAACGAGCTCGCGCGCCGCTTCCTCGGCATGTCGCCTGGCGGGCTGCTCACGGGCTCCGGCGGCACCATGGGCCCGTTCAAGGTGCAGGCCGTCTATGTGCGCCGCACCGCGACGCGCGCCGTCACCGTGATCGCCGCGATTCCGCTCTCGCTCTTCAACGGCGCGCCGCTCTTCCAACTCGACGACGTCGGGGGCGGCACGGCCCTCGCGCAGTCGAGCGATCTCACGGCGACCCAGTGTGAAGCCTTCACCGCCACCGCGAACGCGAAGGTCGACTTCCTGTGGGTCGTCGACGACAGCTGCTCGATGGCCTCGTCGCAAGACGCCGTTCGCAACGCCGGTGCGCTGTTCGGCACCAAGCTTGCCTCCGCCGGTCTCGACTGGCGCGCCGCGGCCGTGACGACGGCCTACTACGCGAGCTCGCAGCCCGGCTCGACCCGGGAGTGGACGGCGATGTCGACCGTGATGGCGAGCTGGTTCGATCGGGCCAGCGGCGCCAACTGGTTCGGCACTGGTGGCAACGGCTTCGAGCGTGGCTTCCCCTCGGCGCGCGCGTTCATCGAACGCACCGGTCCCCAGCCTCGCGGCGCCTTCCGCACCGACGCGAACGTGAACCTGTTGTTCCTCTCGGACACCAGCGATCAGTCGACCACCTCGCCCCAGCAGTTCACCTCTGCGCTCCAGGCGAGCTTCGCGGGCCGCCAGGTGCTCGCGCACGGCATCACCTGCCCAGCGGGCCGCGATTGTGGCGACGGCACGCCCGAGACCAACCCGCCTACTTACGGTGCCGTCGTGCAGCTCACCGGCGGCGTGCTCGGCAGCATCGAAGAGTTCAACGTGCCGAACCCCAACGCCGCCCAGCGTGCGCGCCAGGAGTCGATCATCGACGCCATCTTGAGCGCCGCCATCGGAGGCACGGGCCGCCAGCTCAACCGCCCGCCGATCTCCGCCACCATCAAGATCGCCATCGAGGCCAACGGCACATTGGGCGCGTGCAACACCGCCGACGTGCCCCGCAGCCGAATGAATGGCTGGGACATCGACTCGGCCACGCGCCGCATCGTCTTCTACGGAACGTGCCGGCCGACGATGGGCAAGCGCGTCGCCGTCTCGTACCGCTACTGGATCGACAACAGCCCTGACGCCAACGGCGACCCGTGCGGAGGCACCTGCGTCGCGCCCTTCATGTGCGATCCGAACGCGAAGTCGTGTGTCTGCTCGCCGAACTGCGGCAACACTTGTGGCACCGGGCTGACCTGCAAGCAGGCCACCTGCGCCTGCGAGCCGGGCATCGAGTAGCCGGCGCCGTCGGGTGACCGCTTGCGGGAGTTCGATTCCAGCCCCGCGCCATGATGCGCGAGACGCAGCGGCTTGCGAATGCAGACGGGCGGGCTGTGCGGCACGGGTTCAGGATAGGCCGTCGACCTGCTTCATGGCGAAGAAGGCGGCTCCGAGCAGCTGGACCAGACGATGTTCGTTGACCCGTGGCGATGGCTCGGGCGGCACCGGCGCAGGTCGTCGGCGGGCCTCCGCGCGAAACAGGCCACGTCACCACGACGGTGAGTGTTCTTGACGGAGTCGAGCTCGGCGAAGCACGAGGCGCCGATGGCGGTCACCTTGCCAGCCACGGCTCAGCTCAGCTGGCTGT
The DNA here is from genome assembly GCA_040400045.1 of Myxococcaceae bacterium. Classification (GTDB taxonomy): domain Bacteria; phylum Myxococcota; class Myxococcia; order Myxococcales; family Myxococcaceae; genus Xiheimicrobium. The sequence goes on along the minus strand of JBBAQZ010000010.1, from coordinate 175,578 downwards.
ACCGCACGAGCTCGATCTTCCGGCGCTCGATGACATCGACGACCGCCGGGCTGGTGAGCGCCTCGAGCTCCGACTCCCAGTCGTACCGCCACGCGGGGTCTTCGGCGACGACGCCAGGCGCGAGGCCCGGGTGGGTGACGATCTCGTGATCGCCATCGGGGAGCCGCTCGAGCAAACGCACCAGCCGCGCCACGCTCAAGCGCCCTGATTCGAACACGCCCCACGCTCGAACGCGCGTCGCCGCGGCCTTCACCGAAGTTCGTGCGAGACCCGCCAGCAGGGTCGCCTTGGCGGCGCTCGCGGGATGCGCCAGCCAGCGCACTTGAGGTCGTTCCCTCGGCCAACGCACCGCGAGGCCTTCGCGCGCTGCGAGCGCTTCGACGATCGACGAGACGCCGGGCAGCAGGTGCAGGTGCTGGTGGGTGTCGAGGTGATCGACCTCAGCGCCGAACGCTCGTGCGCGGTGCAGTTGGGCCTCGAACTCGAGCGCGACCTCGTCACGGGGAATCAAGCCGCTCAGCCACGCCACCGACAGCTCCGCCCAGTTCCGGCGAAAGCGGCCACCCGGCGCGAGCCACCGCACCAGGCGTGCCTCTGCGGCAGGAGCGAGGTGGGTCGTCAGACAGAGATGCACGCCGATGCCGAGCCCCAGGGTCTTCGCCCGCTCGATGGCGAAGCGCGCCGTCTTGCCCGTCACCAGCACGGTCGTGCTGGTCAGCACGCCTTCTTCACGAGCCCTGAAGATGCCCTCGTCGATGCGTGGGTGAAGCCCCAGATCGTCAGCGTTGAGGACCAGGCGCACCATCGCGTCAGGCCGTCTTCTTCCGCGTGCGGGTGATCGGCTTGACCGACTCGGGCAGCCGCACCGGCCTCACGGGATCGCTCGGGTGTTTCACTTCGGTGTGAAGCTCGGCCAGCTCCTTGATCATCTTCACGATCACCGATGGCGACGCGAGCGTCGAGACACCTCGGGTGCGCGGGAAGTAGTCGACGCCCATCTGGAACACCTTGAAGCCCTTCTTGATCGCCTTCACCACCAGCTCGGCGTCGATGAAGCTGCCCTGCGACTTGAGCTCGAGCGCCTCGAGCACGCGCCGGTGCACCACCTTGAAGCTGAAGTTGATGTCCTTGATGTGCGTGCCAAACAGCGACGTGATCAACGCGTTGTAGACGAAGGAGTAGAGGATGCGCTTCGGGCCCTCGCTGGTGCGGTCGTGCCGGAAGGCCGAGATCATGTCGGCCTCGAGGTACTCCATCAGGTGCAGGGCCCGGCCGATCTCGTTGAGGTCGAACGGCAGATCCATGTCCGAGTAGACGACGATGTCCTTGGTCGACGCCGAGAAGCCGGTCTTCATCGAGCCGCCGAGCTTCTGGTTCACCTCGTGGCTGATGCAGCGCACGCGCGGGTCCTTCGCGGCGATCGCCTCGGCGAGCTCCCGGGTGCGATCGGTCGACGCGTCGTTGATGACCAGCACCTCGAAGTCGTCAGTGAGGCGCTCGAGCACCGTCACCGCGCGTGAGACGGCGCGCTCGACGTAGTCTTCTTCGTTCCACGCGGGCAGGAACAGGCTGATCGAGGGCCGGGTCATGGGCGCGCTTTACCCGGCAGGTGCCGCCGAAATCCACCCTCTCGGCGGCGTCCAGCGGCCCGCTTCAAGCGAAAACGTCTCAAGGGGGCTGTCATGGCCGCGTGGAATGGCTAAGAGCGCTCGTCTCATGGCGGGCTCGCCGGTCGCAGTCTTGCTGGTTGACGTCGGATCGCCGCCGGCCGAAGCGTTGAGCGAGGCCTTGATGGCGCGAGGGTACGCGTGCTTCCGCGCCTCGACCGCCACCGAAGCGATTCAGCTGACGATGGACACGGTCTTCGCTGCCGCGATCGTCGAGAACACCCTGCCGGGCGAGGGCGGCCTGGCCGTGGTGAGCCACCTGCGTGGCGACGCGCGTCCGATGCCGATCATCCTGCTCGTCGAGGGCAACGACGTTTCCTTGAGGGTCGAAGCCCTTCGCGCGGGGGCCGATGACGTCGTGTCGGTCCCAGCGCACGTCGACGAAGTGCTCGCGCGACTCTCGCGGCGGCTGATGCTCGCCTCGGCCATCTCGGCGCTGCAGGCCGAGCGAGACGCGCTCAAGGCGCTGTCGACGACCGATGGGTTGACGCAGGTCGCGAACCACCGCGCGTTTCAGGAGCGCCTCAAGGAGGAGTTCAGGCGCGCCCAACGCTACGACGACCCGATGGCCCTCATCGCGATGGATGTCGATCACTTCAAGGCCGTCAACGACACCTATGGGCACCAGGCTGGAGACGCGGTGCTGCGCGAGGTGGCCAGGGCCATTCGCACCGCCGTGCGAGAGACCGACTTCATCGCTCGCTACGGCGGCGAAGAGTTCGCGGTGCTGTTGCCCAAGACCCACCTCGCTGGCGCACTCACCGTCGCAGAGCGAATGAGTCAGGCGATTCGGGCCGCGCGGTCGGGCCCCGACGCCAGCATCCGGGTCACCGCGAGCTTTGGCGTCTCGGGCTTCCCGGGTCGAGGCGTCACCACCGCTGATCAGCTCTTCAAGACCGCCGACGACGCGCTCTTCCGCTCCAAGCGCGAGGGCCGGAACAAGATCAGCCTGTTTCAGTCGTCGCTCTTCGTGGCACGCAACCGCTGACCCTGGGGCCGAACCTTCTGCCCGGGTCGCGGAAGACTTCGAAACACACTGGAGGGTTGCCTTTGACCCTGACAGGTTCGGGGCAGATGTCGCACACTCCCTCAAAGTTCATGGGGTTGCCACGACTCATGGGTTGGCAGTCTGCTTGCTGACTGGGAAGTCCTGTGGAGTCAGCCTTCGCCATGATGTCAGAAACCCTTCCCGGACGGCCTGGCCGGCTGCTGCTCGTCGACGACGAGGAGAACATTCTGCGCTCGCTCAAGCGGGTGCTGCGTCGCGGTGACTGGCACATCGAGACGGCTCCCGACGCAGAGACGGCGCTGGCGATGTTCGAGCAGTTCCAGCCTGAAGTCGTCCTGAGCGACTTCCGCATGCCGGGCCTCAACGGCGTCGAGTTCCTCGCGCGCGTCAAGGCGCTGTCGCCGCGCACCCAACGCATCATGCTGACAGGCCAGGCCGATCAGCTGGCGCTCGAAGAGGCGATCAACCGCTCTGAGGTCTTTCGCTTCATCTCGAAGCCGTGGAACGACGCCCAGCTGGTGCTGACGGTGAGAAGCGCCTTCGAGCAGCACGCGCTGTTCGCCGAGAACGAGCGCCTCTTCCGACTGACGCAGAACCAGAACCAGGAGCTCCGCAAGCTCAACGCCGACCTCGAGGAGCGGGTCGCCAATCGCACCGTGATGCTCTCGAAGGCCAAGCGCGACTGGGAGCTGACCTTCGACACCATCGATCACCCGTTGCTCGTCGTGCAGTTGGCCGATCTCACCTTGCGCCGCGGGAACACCGCGTCAGCGCAGGTCGCAGGCCGCGAGGTCGCCGCCCTCGGCGGCAAGCCGAAGTGCCACCAGTTCCTCTTCGGTCGCGACGCGCCGTGTCCGGGCTGCCCGATCGGTATGAACCTCGCAGATCCCGCGACCGTTGAGGTGCAGCGCGAAGGGCGGGTCTACGTCGCGCAGCTCTTCCCGATGGAAGACGAGCCGGTGGCGGTGTGCAGCTACCGCGACGTCACCGACGAGCGCAATCTCACCCGCCGCATGGTCGAGAGCGAGAAGATGATCGCCATCGGCAACCTGGCGGGTGGTGTCGCGCACGAGATCAACAACCCCCTTGGCGGCATCCTCGCGTTCTCGCAGTTGATGCAGCGTGACGGGGCGCGGTCGAACTCCGACCTGGAGTCGCTGCAGTTGATGGAAGAGAGCGCGCTGCGGTGCAAGCGCATCGTCGAGAGTCTGCTGAAGTTCAGCCGCCGCTCGAAAGCCGAGGACCGGCGGTCGTTCGATCTGTCAAAGTGTGTCGAAGACACGGTCGTGCTCTTCCGCGCCCAGGCCAAGAAGTACCCGCGACTGGTGCTCAACACGAAGCTGGCGACAGGACTGCCGGCCGTCTACGGCGACCCCACTCAGCTGGGGCAGGTGATGCTCAACCTGCTCCAGAACGGCATGCAGGCGCTCGCGCAGGGCGAAGGCTCGATCATCGTCGAGACCGGCGTGGCTGACGCGCACTGTTACTTCAAGGTCACCGACACCGGTTGCGGCATTCCCGAAGAGCACCTCTCGCGGGTCTTCGAGCCGCACTTCACGACCAAGCCGCCTGGCGAAGGCACGGGGCTCGGTCTCGCCATCGCCTACCGTATCGTCGAGGACCACGGCGGCCACTTCGTCGTCGAGTCCACCGTCGGCCAAGGCACCACGTTCACCGTCATGATTCCTGTGCAGCCTGGAGGGGCGCCATGAGCATCAACCAACCCGTCATCAAGAAGGCCAAGGTCCTCGTCGTCGACGACGACAAGATCGTCCTTCGCGCCGCGACCGAGATCCTGAGCCGCGAGGGCTACTCGGTCGTTGCCATCGACGACGCCGTCGAGGGGCTGTCGGCCGCCAAGGACCCTTCGTTCGACGTGGCCGTGCTCGACATCAAGATGCCCAACCTCTCGGGGATGGACCTGCTCAAGGCCTTCAAGCAGAGCCGGCCTGAGATCGAGGTCATCATGATGACCGCCTTTGCGACCGTCGAGACGGCCGTCGAGGCGGTGAAGGCTGGTGCCTACGACTACCTGACCAAGCCCTTCGAGAACATCGACGTGCTGTCGCTCGCCGTCGCCCGTGCCGCCGAGAAGAAGTCCCTGCACGATCGCACGCGCGTGCTCGAAGAGGCCCTCAACGTCAAACACCAGTTCGAAGACCTGGTCGGCCAGTCGCAGCAGATGCGCTCGGTCTTCAAGCTCGTCGAGACGGTGAGCTACTCGACGGCGACGGTCCTCATTCAGGGCGAGAGCGGCACCGGCAAGGAGCTGGTCGCGCGCGCCATTCACTTCCGCAGCCCGCGCAAGGACAGACCGTTCGTCGCGGTCAACTGCTCGGCCCTCACCGACACCCTGCTCGAGAGCGAGCTCTTCGGACACATGAAGGGCTCGTTCACCGGCGCGACGGCGAACAAGAAGGGGCTCTTCGAGGCGGCCGACGGCGGCACCATCTTCCTCGACGAGATCGGCGACATCCCTGCGGCGACGCAGGTCCGGTTGCTCCGCGTGCTCCAGGAGGGTGAGGTCAAGCGGGTCGGCGCGAACGACACCCTGAAGGTCGACGTGCGCGTCATCGCCGCGACCAACGTCGATCTCGCGAAGGCGAAGGAACAGGGCAAGTTCCGCGAAGATCTCTTCTACCGCCTCAACGTGATCTCGGTGCAGCTGCCGTCACTTCGTGAGCGGCCCGAAGACATTCCGCTCCTCGCCAGCCACTTCCTCCGGATCTACGCGGACAAGATGGGCAAGAAGGTCAACGTCATCTCGGCGGGCGCCATGGAAGCGCTCACCACCGCGCGCTGGATTGGCAACGTGCGCGAGCTCGAGAACGTGATCGAGCGCGCCGTGGTGCTCAGCGCGACCGAGCAGATCGACCTCGACGATCTGCCCGCCGAGATCCGCAGCAACCAGAAGGGCGGGGCTGACGTCGAGCTGTTCAGCCTGGCGCATCTGCCGTACGCGCAGGCCAAGAAGCTGGCGATGCGCGCCTTCGAGCGACGCTATCTCTCGGCGCTGCTCGACAAGTCGGCGGGCAACGTGTCGAGCGCGGCGCGCGCGGCCGGGGTCGATCGGTCCAACTTCCGTCGCCTGCTCAAGCAATACGAGGTCGCTGGCCGCACCATGAAGAAGGGTGAGGGCGACGATGACGAGTTCGATGACGGTCCCGACACGGGCGAGCTGTCGATGTGATGACGCCTCAGGCGTCGTAGAGCGCGTCGACGTACGAGCACAGCATGTCGCTGACCATGCCCTTGAATGGGAGCGATGACGCCAGGCCGTAGACCGGTGCCATGCCGTCCTTCGAGGGCGGGGTGCCACGCACGGCTTCGACCGACGCGCGCAGATCGCCCGCGAACTTCTCGGCGACGCCCGGCTGGGTGTGGCGCAGGGTCACGCACAGATGCACGGCCGCGGGGTTCTGAAGGCCGTTGAGGCTCCAGCCGCGCTTGGCCATCTCGTCGAGCACCCGGTAGACGTCGACCACGTCGGACTTGAACGCGATGACCCACAGCGGGTCTCCGATGATCCGCAGCTGGGGGATCGCCTCGATCGCCTTGCGAATCTGTTTCGCGGTCTCGAGCACTGCGCGCGTGTGCTTCACGTAGCCGTCGTGCCCGAGTGACACCATCGCGGCCCAGGCCGACGCGATGAGGGCTCCGGGCCGGCTGCCCGCGAAGCCAGGCGTCACGTAGAGGCCGCCCGTCCACTCCGGCGTCGTGAAGTACTGCGCCCTGCGCAACGCGCGGCCCCGGTAGAGGACGACCGAGCTGCCCTTCGCGGCGTAGCCGAACTTGTGCGTGTCGTTCGACATCGACGTCACGCCGGGCAGCGAGAAGTCGAACTTCGGCACGGGGAAGCCGGCCTCGGGCGCGAACGCGAGGATGAAGCCTCCCAGGCACCCGTCGGTGTGGAAGCCGATGCCTCTGGACCGCGCAAACTCCGAGAGCTCTTCGATCGGGTCGATGACGCCGTGAGGGAACGAGACCGCCGAGCCGATCATCACCAGCGTCGACCCGTCGACCGCGGCCTTCATCGCGGCCACGTTGGCGCGCCCGTCTCCGTCGACGGGCACGCGCCGCATCTCCACGCCCATGGTGTGGGCCGCCTTGTCGAAGGCAGGGTGCGCCGAGATGGGCGCGACGATGTTCCCGTGCTTGATGCCGCGCGTGGCCTGGGCGTGATCGCGGTAGGCCTTCATCGCCAGCATGATGCTCTCGGTGCCGCCCGACGAGAGCGTGCCGCACACGACCTGCTCGTCGTCGTCGAGGTGCGCGTCGCCGCCCATCAGCTTCGCGGTGAACGCCACGAGGTCGGCCTCGAACCGCGCCACCGACGGCCACACATCGGCATGGAGCGGGTTGGCCTGCGAGTACAGCGCGTACACCTCGTTGAGGAAGCGCAGGTGCTGCTCGTCACCGTGGTACACGCCGCCCGAGATGCGGCCTTCGCGCCACATCGGCGATTCCCGGGTCGAGAAGGTTCGCAGCGTCTCGAGGATCAGGTCCTGCGAGAGGCCTTCGCGCGGCAGGACGTCGAACTTGAGCTCGGTCGGGCGGTGTTTCCTCACCGATTCGCGCATCGACTCGGCGAGCTTCTTCTTCTCGGCCCGCACCATGTCGCCAACGATGGGGAGCTTGTCGAGCACCACCTCGAGGCGTCGCGCGACGCCCTTTGGCAGTCGGGACAGAAAGGTCTGTGCAGCGTTCGGAATATCCATTTTCAGTGACCACCCATGAATCGCCGCCCCATCGCCTGGCGGTGTTTGAACTCCAGCAGGAATTGCTCGAAGCGTTCGTCGAAGAGGTTCTTGAACTGAGGCCGCGGCTCGTACGTCTTCGCGATCGGCACCAGCGCGTGCACGTCGCTCCACGAGAGCAGGCCCAGGGCGACGAGGCCGAGCGCGCCGGCGCCACGAGCGTTCGTCATCTGCGGTGCTTCGGCCTGTCGAACGGGGCGACCGAGGACGTCAGCTTGAATCTGGCACCACAGCGGCGACCTGGCGCCGCCACCCACCACCGTCACTGCGGCGAGCTCCCGGCCAAGGTTGGCCTCGAGGTGCTTCTGGAGCCACCGCGTGTTGAGCGAGACGCCCTCGAGCACCGCCCGGATGAGGTGGCTTTGGTGGTGCTCGAGCGAGAGGCCCGCGAACCCGCCGCGCACCTTCGAGTCGTCGACCGGTGAGCGCTCGCCATGAAGCCACGGGAGCCAGGTGAGCCCATCACTGCCGGGGGGCGCCTGCTCGGCTTCGGCCAACAACGCCAGATAGTCGGTGCGCTTGAGCAGGCGCTCGGCGACGAACTTGAGGCCCCCGGCAGCCGACTCCTGCTCGTTGCAGAACAGGTACCGGCCGGGGATCGCCGCCGGGAGCGACGCCATGTTGTGGGTGAGGTCGGCCTTCTTGAACGGCACGTGCGCCAGCAGCCACGACGAGGTGCCAAGGCAGAGGTGCGCCTCGTAGTCTGCGACGGTGCCGGCGCCGATCGCCGCGGTGTGCATGTCGGCTCCGCCGCTCGCGACCTTCACCTTCGTCGAGAGACCGAGCGCGTCGGCCGACTCCTTCGTGAGCTCGCCAACGATGGAAGCGGACGGGATCAGCTCGGGGAGCTTCGCGCGATCGAGCTCGGTCAGCTTCAGCATCGCGTCGTCGTAGCGAATCGCGTTGATGTCCCGATTGTCGGTCGACCAGTGGAGCACGATCGAGTCGAAGCTCGCCGCCGCCCGGCCGGTCAGCTTCTGGTTCACCCAGTCCTTCGGCTCGAGGAAGCAGTGGGCCGCGTCGTAGGTCGCGCGCTCGTGCTTCTTGAGCCAGGCGATGTGGCCGACGGGGTCCTTGCCCGAGAGGCTCGGCACGCCGCCGGTCTTCCGGAGCCAGCCGAGGGCCTTGAGCGCTCCGTAGCCATCGACCGACGGGAAGCCGCCCGCGAGCCGGCAGGTCTCGTCGCGGCCACGTGAGTCCATCCAGATCAGCGCTGGGCGCAGCGGCTTGCCATGACGGTCGACGGCCACCGTTCCGCCCCATTGGGACGAGAGTGAGATGCCGACCACGTGCCCGGCTTTGGCCGTACCGCGCGCCCACAGGGCCGCGGCTGCCTTCACCATCGCGGCCCACCAGTCGGCCGGGCGCTGCTCGGCCCCACCACCGGGGAGCAACGTCACGTCGAGCGGCACGACTTCGCTGTCCACCACGGCGGCGCGCGAAGAGATGATCGCGGCCTTGAGGCCCGAGGTGCCGAGATCGAAGGCGAGAATGGTGGCGTCGGGCATGTGGCGGACTGCTGACACACCTGCCGACGACCTGCCACCCTCTGCACCCTCGGATTTGGGCCGAGAGGTTTCAGCCGATGGTGAAGCCGCCGTCGACCACGAGGGTCTGGCCTGTCGTGAAGCTCGACGCGTCTGAAGCGAGGTAGAGCGCCGCGCCGGCGATCTCCTCGGGTTGCGCGTGCCGCCCCAGCGGCGTGCGGTTCGTCACCAGCTTCAAGATGTCATCGTTCGAGGTGAGCGCCGACGCGAACTTCGTCTCGACCAGGCCCGGCGCAATGGCGTTGACGCGAATGCCCGAGGCCCCGAGCTCGGCTGCGAACGTCTTCGTCATCGAGATCACCGCGGCCTTCGTCATGCCGTACACGCCCTGCATCGGCGCTGCAGCGAGCCCGGCGACGCTGGCGACGTTGATGATCGAGCCCTTCGCGTTGCGCGCCTGCAGGTGCTGGGCGACTTCGCGCGCCAGCCAGAAGTAGCCCTTCACGTTGACCTCGAACGTCTTGTCGAAGGCGGCGTCTTCGATGTCGAGCATCGGGCCGAAGTACGGGTTCGTTGCGGCGTTGTTCACCAGCACGTCGATCTGCCCGAAGCGCTGCACGCCCGCCGCGACGAGCCGCTTCACGTCGTCGAGCTTCCCAGTGTGCGTCGGCACAGCGAGCGCCTGGCCCCCGGCCTTCACGATGGCAGCCGCGACGGACTCGAGCGCGTCAGGCTTGCGAGCCGCGAGGATGACCTTCGCGCCAGCGTTGGCGAAGGCGAGGGCGATGGCCTCTCCGATGCCCCGCGAGGCGCCGGTGATGAGCGCGACCTTGTCGTTGAGGTGGATCAGTGGGGTCGTCATCTGCGTGCCTTTCTTGAGCGTCGTGTCAGCCGTCACTGCCCGGTTCCTTCGGGCTGCGCAACGATCGCAGCTGCGCCAGCCGTTCCTTCATCGCCTTCTCGTCACCGTTCTCGGACGGCTCGAAGAAGCGCTCTCCGCGGAGGCCTTCGGGAAGGCCGTTGTCGGGCACGAAGTGGCCCTCGAAGTCGTGCGGGTACTGGTAGCCCGAGCCGTAGCCGAGCGACTTCATCAACTTCGTCGGCGCGTTGCGCAGGTGCATGGGGACGGGCAGCGGCCCGTGTGTCACCACGGCCTCGCGCGCCTTCGCCCAGGTCGTCAGGGCCGTGTTCGATTTCGGAGCCATCGCCAGGTACGTCACGGCCTGCGTGAGCGGCAACGTGCCCTCGGGCAGCCCCATCAGCTCGAGCGCGTGGAGCGCCGACACTGCGACCTGCAGCCCACGCGGATCGGCGTTGCCGACGTCTTCGCTGGCGAAGATCACCATGCGGCGCACGATGAAGCGCACGTCTTCGCCTGACTCGATCAGGCGCGCGAGCCAGTACACGGCCGCGTCGGGATCCGAGGCGCGCATGGACTTGATGAACGCCGAGATGACGTTGAAGTGCTCTTCGCCGTTCTTGTCGTACAGCAGGGTGCGCTGTTGCAGCGCCTCTTCTGCCGCCTGCCGGGTGACGTGACCGCCGCCGTGCTGCGCGGCGACCTCGAGGGCGGTCAGCGCCCGGCGTGCGTCACCCGCGGCCATCATCGCGATGAAGGCGAGCGCGTCGTCGTCGATCGTCACCTTCCCGTCGAGCCCTCGCGGGTCGTCCCGCGCCCGCCGCAAGACCGCGCGCAGCTCGTCCTCCTCCAGCCCTCGCAGCGACAACACCCGCATTCGCGACAGGAGCGCGGCGTTCACCTCGAACGACGGGTTCTCGGTCGTCGCACCGAGGAGGGTGATGGTGCCCTTTTCGACGTGGGGCAGGAGCGCGTCCTGCTGGCCTTTGTTGAAGCGGTGGATCTCGTCGACGAAGAGCAGGGTGCGTTTGCGGTTGAGCTTCCATCGCTCCTCGGCGCGCGCGACGGCTTCGCGCAGATCCTTCACGCCAGCGAGCACCGCTGAGACCGATTCGAAGTGGGCTCCGGTGGCGTTCGCGATCACCCGTGCGAGCGTCGTCTTGCCGGTGCCGGGCGGGCCCCAGAACACCATCGACGGCACCTGATCGATCTCGATCGCACGGCGCAGCAGCTTGCCCGGCCCGGTCAGGTGCTCCTGGCCGACGTATTCGTCGAGGGTGCGCGGCCGCATGCGCTCGGCGAGCGGTGCCCTCGCGGCGGCCTCGTTCCCAGCGGCGTGGTCGAACAGGTCCATCGGGCCGGTGTAGCGGGGTTGGTGCCCGGCGCAAGCATGGGCTTGCGGTTCGGGTGCCAGCTCGTCACGCCTCTGAGATGGCTTCGCTCACTCCACGCACTGCGCGTCCGTCGAGGGTCACGTGGGCGGTGCGCACGGCAGTGCAGGCGCTCTGGCTCGTGACCTGGCCCGCGATCAGGTCGGGCTGAGGTACGGTCGCGCGCCATGCGCTTCCTCGACGACAAGCCGCCGCTCCACGAGTTGACCTACAACGACGTGTTCATGGCCCCGACGCGCTCCGAGGTGGGCTCGCGGCACGAGGTCGATCTCCGCCCGCCCCCGGGGGCGGGTCTGACGACGCCGATCATCGTGGCGAACATGACCGCGGTGGCTGGGCGTCGCATGGCTGAGACCGTGGCGCGGCGCGGAGGCATCGCGGTACTTCCGCAGGACATTCCGCTCGACATCGTTCAGCAGAACATCGCGTACGTGAAGTCGCGGCACCCGATCTACGAGACGCCGATCACCTTGCGGCCGCAGGAGACGCTGCAGGTCGCGCTCAACCTCATTCACAAACGATCGCACGGCGTGGTGATCGTGGTGAACGACGCCGACGAGCCGGTGGGCATCTTCACCGAGCGAGACGCCGAGGGGCACGACCGTTTCACCCAGCTTCACCGCATCATGTCGACCGAGCTGCTCTCGTTCGAAGAAGGCACGCCACTCGAGACGATGTTCGAACGCCTCGCGGTGAAACGGCTGACGTGCGCGCCGGTGCGGCGCGGCAAGACCCTCGTCGGCGTGGTGACTCGAAAGGGCGCGCTCCGCTCGACGCTGTACCAACCCGCGCTCGACGCCTCGGGGAAGCTCGTGGTCGCGGCCGCGGTCGGGATCAGCGGCGACGTCATCGGCCGCGCGAAGGCGCTCCTCGAGTGGGGTATCGATCTGATCGTCATCGATGCCGCGCATGGGCATCAGCGCAAGATGCTCGAGGCGGTCGAGGCAGTGCGCGCGCTCAACCCGAAGATGCCGGTGATGGCGGGAAACGTGGTGACACGAGAGGGGACGGCGGACCTGATCAAGGCTGGCGTCGATCTCGTGAAGGTCGGCGTGGGCCCGGGCGCGATGTGCACGACACGCATGATGACCGGCGTGGGGCGGCCGCAGTTCTCCGCGGTGCTGGAGTGTGCAGCCGAGGCCCGGAAACACGGCAAGTCCATCTGCGCCGACGGCGGCATTCGACACCCGCGTGATGTCGCGCTCGCGCTCGCTGCCGGTGCTGGCACCGTGATGATCGGCTCGTGGTTCGCGGGCACCTACGAGAGCGCCGCCGACATTCGCGAAGACGCAGCCGGCAAGCTCTACAAAGAGAACTTCGGCATGGCCTCGCAGCGCGCGGTGAAGGCGCGCACGCAGAAGGACTCGCTGTTCGATCGCGCCCGCAAGGAGCTGTTCGAAGAGGGCATCAGCACCTCGCGAATGTATCTCGATCCACAGCGGCCTGGCGTCGAAGACCTGATCGATCACGTCGTCGCAGGCGTGAAGAGCGCCTGTGCGTATGCGGGCGCCTCGACGCTGGAAGAGCTGCACCAGAACGCGCTCATCGGCGTTCAAGGCGCGGCGGGGTTCGACGAAGGCAAGCCGGTTCGCCAGAGCTGGTGAAGTGGCGCCCGTTGACTTGAGAATCAATCGTCGCCATATCGGCGGGCATGGCGACCAAGAAGGCAGTGCTGACGTGCGCGTTGACCGGTGTGTTGACGGACCCGGCGCAGCACGGAGTGCCCGTCACTCCGGAGCAGATGGCGCAGGAGGCCCGACGCGCCCGTGACGCGGGGGCGTCGATCGTCCACGTGCACGTGCGAAACCAGGAGCCCGGCATGGGCCGCCTGCCGAGCTGGGACGCCGCCGACGCGAAGAAGGTCTGCGATGCGATTCGCGCCGAGTGCCCCGAGTTGATCATCAACCTCTCGACCGGCGTGGTGGGCCCGGACATCAGTGGGCCAGCGTCGTGCCTCGAGCTGGTGAAGCCCGAGATGGCCGCGCTCAACGCGGGTTCGCTCAACTACCTGAAGCTCCGCTCGAACAACGACTGGGCGTGGCCGCCGATGCTGTTCGACAACCCGGTCGAGAAGATCGAGGCCTTCGCGAAGGTGATGCAGGCCAACGGCATCGTCCCCGAGTGCGAGTGCTTCGACACCGGTATTCTCCGCAGCGTGACGATGTTCGCCAGACGCTCGATGGTGCCGACGCCGCCGCACGTCTCGCTGGTGATGGGCGTCGAGTCGGGCATGCCGAACAAGGCGTCGTGGCTGCCGCTGCTGCTCGAAGAAATGATGGCTGGCACGCACTGGCAGGTGATCGGCATCGGCCGGCAAGAGGTGTGGGGGCTGCACCAGCGCTGCGCCGAGCTGGGCGGCGACCTGCGCACCGGCCTCGAGGACACGTTCTATCTGCCCGACGGCGCCAAGGCGTCGAGCAACGGCCAGCTGATCGAGGCGCTCGCCAGGGTGGCGACGAACGCCGGCCGGGTGGTGGCGACTCCCGCCGAGGCTCGAACCCTTCTCGGACTGCGCCCGCGCGTTTGAGCCCGGCATTTCAGGTCAGCTGCGCCGCAGGGCGCACCCTCTTCGAGGCGAAGCAGTTCCACGCCGCGCACGACGCGTTCGAAGATGGGTGGCGGGTGTGCCGCGGTGACGAGAAGCGGGTGCTCCAGGTGCTGGTGTTGTGGGCAGCCGCGCTTCACCAACTCGAACGCGGACGCGGCGGCGGCGCTCGTCGATTGCTCGCGCGGGCCCTCGAGCGGCTGGCGCCCGTCGACGAGTGCTTCGATGGCCTCGACACGGAGTCGCTCAAGACGCGCGTGATCGAGACGTGGGGGCAGGTGGAGGCTGGCGAGCAGCCGACGCCTCACTGGCCCGACGCCCTTCTCGCTGGGCCCACGCGGGTTTCACTCGACCACGACGCGCGTTGTCCGTCCTGCGGGGAGCCCATCGAGGTGTCGGTCTCGATGGAAGAGCTCGACGGCGCCGACTCGATCGAGGTGTGTGCTTCATGTGGCAGGGCGTGGTCGCTTCGAGTTCGTCGGGACGGCAACGACGTGTCGCTGGCCGTACACCGCCTGGACGGCTGACTCCGCAATGCCGCGGCAGCTGAGGCGTTTGTCCTGTCGGGTGACGAATACTCGTGGTCGACTTCGCGCCGTCACCTGAATGGACGCCTTCCTTCGCACGCTCCTGTCGTTCCCGGCGGTGCCGTTCACGGCGCTGCTGGGCATCGCCTTTCTCTATTGGGTCTTCGTGCTCATGGGCGTCGTCGCGTTCGACGGTGACGGCGTACTCGAGGGCGGCGCGAAGGCAGCGGGCGATGCGATGACCGGCGCATTCAAAGGCGCAGGTGAGGCGGTGGTCGGTGGAGTCAAGGCCGTGGGCGACGCGGTGACGGGCGGGGCGAAGGCTGCGGGTGAAGCCGTCCGAGGTGCGCACGCACACGCGGAGGAGGGTGGACACGGGCTGTTCTCGCTCCTGGGCTTCGGCAAGGTGCCCTCGACCATCTCGGGCAGCTTCCTGGTGTTCTTTTCCTGGGTGTTCTCGATGTTCGGTTCGTCCTGGCTGGGCGCTGACGCCGGGCTCCCCGCGAAGTCGGGCGTGCTGCTCGCCTCGGTGCTGCTGGCGATGTTCTCGACCGCGTTGGCCATCAAGCCCATCGTGAAGGCGTTCACTTCGGAAGCTCCGCAGCGGCGGCATCACTTCATCGGGAAGATCTGCGAGATCACCTCGGGGCGCGTCGACGCCGGTTTCGGCACCGCGACGGTGAGTGACGGCGGCGCGGGCCTCAACCTGCACGTCACCTGCGAGAAGGCGAACCAACTCAAGAAGGGCGACCGCGCGCTCATCGTCGACTTCGACGAGAAGACCGAGACGTGGGGCATCGACCCGCTCGACTGGCTCGAGCCGCAGGAACTCGAGGCGCTGAAAGACCCGGCGCGTGTCGATCAGGTGCTCTCGTCTCGCATGCGGACGCGCGGCTGAGATGCTTCGAAAAAACCATGGGCTGTCGTCGGTGATCAATCGCAGAACGACCGATCAAGGGGTTGTCCAGCAGAGAAATCGTTCGGGCGGGCCGTCGTGTCCTCCCCGAGCTTCAAGCGGACGATGAAACTCCGTCATCGCGAGCCAAGCGCGTCATAGAGTCACCCAGCTTTTCCTGGGGAGGATGGGAACATGTCAGAGACTGCGTGGATCGTCGGCGGCGTCGTCGTCGCTGGTTTTGTACTGGTGTTGTTCATCGGCGTGATGATCAGCCGGTTCTACCGACAGGTGAGCCAGGGACAGGTCCTCATCGTCAACACCATGGGCAAGGAGCCCAAGGTCGCCTTCACCGGCTCCGTGGTGCTGCCGATCATCAACCGCGCCGAGGTGATGGATATCTCGCTGAAGACGATCGAGATCGATCGCCGCGGCAAGGAGGGCCTGATCTGCGCCGACAACATTCGCGCCGACATCAAGGTCAGCTTCTTCGTGCGCGTGAACAAGACCGTCGAGGACGTGCTCAAGGTCGCCCAGTCGGTCGGCTGCGCCCGTGCGTCGGAAGAGCGCACGCTGCAGGAACTCTTCGAGGCGAAGTTCTCAGAGGCCCTCAAGACGGTCGGGAAGCGCCTCAACTTCGAAGACCTCTACAAGGAGCGCGAGGCCTTCAAGGACCAGATCGTCCAGGTCATCGGCAAGGACTTGAACGGCTACAACCTCGAAGACGTCGCCATCGACTTCCTCGAGCAGACGCCGCTCGAACTCCTCGACAAGGAGAACATCCTCGACGCTGCCGGCATTCGGAAGATCACCGAGCTGACGACGATTCAGAACGTGCTCACCAACGACTTCCGCCAGACCGAGCGCAAGCAGATCACCAAGCAGAACGTCGAGGCCGACGAGGCCGTCTTCGCGCTCGAGCGCCAGCGCGCCGAGGCCGCCGCCAAGCAGAAGCGTGAGATCGAGACGATTCAGGCGCACGAGATCGCCGAGACCCAGAAGGTGCAGCAGGAAGAGCGCACCAAGTCCGAGAACGCCCGCATCAGCGCGGAAGAGACGATCCTCATCAACGAGCAGAACAAGTCCCGTCAGGTCGAGGTCGCCGAGAAGAACCGCGAGCGCGTCGTCGGCATCGAGACCGAGCGCGTGAAGAAGGACCGCGATCTCGAGGCCATCATGCGCGAGCGTGAGGTCGAGCTGCAGCGCATCAGCAAGGAGAAGGCGCTGGAGATCGAGCGCAAGGCCATCGCCGACGTCGTCTCGACGCGCATCTCGGTCGAGAAGAAGGTCGCCGCCGAGGAAGAGGCCATCAAGCAGTTGCGCAAGGTCGCCGAGGCCACGCGCAACAAGGAAGCCATCATCATCGAGGCCGAGGGCCGCGCTCAGGAGAACGTCGTCGCCCAGGTGAAGGCCGCCGAGGCGAGCGAAGAGGTCGCCAAGCACACCGCGAAGACCCGGCTCATCATGGCCGAGGCCGACCTCGAAGCCGCCGACAAGGACGCGCGCGCCAAGATGCGCATCGCCGAAGGAACGCAGGCCGAATCTGCCGCCGATGGGCTCGCGAAGGCACGCGTGCTCGAGGCCCAGGCGATCGCCGAAGAGAAGCGCGGCCTCGCGGTCGTGCGGGTGCGTGAAGCCGAAGCCGCGGCCATCGAGAAGCAGGGCGCCGCGAACGCCAACGCCCTCCGGGCCAAGATGAGCGCCGAAGCCGAAGGCGACGAGAAGAAGGGCATGGCGCGCATCGTGGTCGAGCAGGGAGAAGCCGACGTCATCCAGCGGCGCGGGCTCGCCGAGGCCGAGTCGGTCAAGGCGAAGGTCCAGGCCGAGGCGCACGGCATTCAGGAGAAGCTGCTCGCCGAGGCGCGCGGTCTTCACGAGAAGGCCGGCGCGATGAAGCTGCTCGAGGGCGTCACGCGCGAGCACGAAGAGTTCCGCCTGCGGCTCGAGAAGGACAAGTTCGTCGAGATCGAGGCGCTGCACGTCAAGCGCGATATCGCGGCCAGCCAGGCGCAGGTGCTCTCGCAGGCCATGGGCAACGCGAAGATCAACATCGTCGGCGGCGACGGCGCCTTCTTCGACCAGTTCGTCAAGGCGGTCTCGCTCGGCCAGTCGGTCGACGGCGCGGTGAACAACTCCGAGCAGCTCAAGGTGCTCTTCAAGGAGTACCTCGAGGGAGGCCGCTCGTTGCCGGACGACCTGAAGGCGATTCTCTCGAAGCAGGGCGCCACCGCAGACGTGCAGAACCTCGCCTCGGCCGCGCTGATGAGCCGGCTGGTGCGCGACGACAAGCCGTCGAAGTGATCGGGACCTGACACGAGGCGCGTGAAGCCATGGCCACCGAAGCCCAGGCCCCCACCAACGAGTCGACGCTCGAAGGTGGGAGCTACGAAGTCATCAGAGGGCGGCTCCTCGCACAGGCGAAGGAGCTGGGCGCGAAGGTCGAGGCGCTCAACGAGCGTCGGCGCCAGGAGTTCGGTGGCCAGGAACTCACCGTCATCGGCACCGAGCGGGTCCGCACCGAGAACAACTGCGTGCCCCGCAACATCGTGCCCGTCGGAGGCTCGCTGCTGCTCGGCTTCAACGTCTTCATGGGCCTCAAGCAGGAGCGCGCCGTCGGCGACGTCTTCTCGCTCCATGCCTTCTCGCGCACGCCCGAGGGGGGCTTCGACTTCTCGACGCTCCCCAACGCGTCGAGCGGTGGCTTCCTCGAGGACAAGCGCTTCACCAAGGACTTCGAAGAGCTCTTCAAGTTCTACAAGGACGCGCGCCTCGACCTGCTGACGAAGACTGACGCGCGGCTGCTCGCCGTGTTCCGCACCGGCCACTCCGAGCGCGACGTGAAGGTGCTGCGCTTCTCGCTCGATACCTCGGGGCGCGTCACCTACGTCGACAACCGCGGCGAAGGCGATCTGCCTCGCGCGCCGTCACACGACTTCGAGTGGACCCAGGCGACGCGCGAGAACTTCGTCTCGGGCCGGCACCCCCACGTCAACGTGCTCGACGAGGTTTTCATCGAGACGGTCGGTGGCGACCTCACCGTCAAGATCGAGAACAACACCGAGACAGGGCAGGGCATCTATGCCGAGCCCGTCGACGAGCCCACGCAGTCGCTCGACGACGCCGAGTTCCACTACGCGAAGCTGGGCGTGCTGGTGCTGCTCAAGGTGAAGCCGTTTCGCGAAGAGCAGTACCGGTACCTCGTCTTCAACACGCGCACGAGCACCGTGGCCCGCGTCGACGCCATCGGTGTGTCGTGCGTGCAGTTGCCCGAAGACCAGGGCGTCATCTTTCCCGGCGGCTACGTCTTGCAGACCGGCGAGGTGAAGATCTTCGAGGCCGACGTCACAGGGCTCGAGTTCAATCGCTCCATCAAGTCGCCGAACGGAGAAGACGTGCTCTACGTCTTCTACGAGCGCTCCGCCGGCCGGTACGTGTTGCTGCCGTACAACCTCGTACGCAAGGAGGTCGCCTCTCCGATTCACTGCCACGGGTACTCGATCTTCCACGATGGGCAGATGGTGGTGTTTCGCTCGGCCTCGAACGAGCCCACGCGCGTGCACCCGATGCAGGTGTGGCAGACGCCGTTCGTCTCGGCCGAGTTCGCGGCTGCGCTGCCGACGCCCCAGACGGCGCTGGGCAAGCTGGGCAACGCCGAGCTCGTGCGCGGCATCTCAGAGGTGCTGACCGTCAAGCGCATGGCGGAGTCCGAGAAGCCCACGCGTAAGAGCTACGAGGGCCTCATCTCGACGTGCCAGCGCATCGTCGACGCCTTCCACTGGGTCGGCCAGAAGGAGATCGATCTCCTCGGCAAGGTGCAGGAACTCAAGAAGTCGGCCGAGCTGATCGTCGACGAGTTCGAGAAGGTGCTGTCGATGCAGAAGCGCGCCAGCGAGGAGCTGGCCAGAGCCGTCGAGAAGCAGCAGACGCTCCTCCGAGGCCTCACGCAGGACGATCTGCGCTCGACGGACTCGTTGATGACAGCGCTCGCCTCGTTGCGGCAGCAGCGCGGCGTGCTCATCACGCTGAAAGAGATCCGGTACATCGACGCCGCGCGCGTCGATGCCCTCGAAGCCGAAGTGGTGGCCGCGTTCGAGCAGGTCAGCACGTGGACCGTCGAGTTCCTGCTCTCGCCCGCCGCGTTCCAGCCGCTGCACGACAGTGTCGCGAAGCTCGACGCCGAGATCGCGAAGGCCACCAAGACGCCGGAGCTCAAGGGACAGGTCGAAGAGGTGGAACGGCTCGGCACGGGGCTGACCGTGCTGGGAGAGGTCGTCGGCGGCCTGTCGTCAGGTGACGCGACCCAGAAGGCGAAGATCCTCGAGGACATCAGCGAGGTCTTCTCGAAGCTCAATCGGGTGCGGGCCACCGTGCAGGGGCGCCGCAAGGAGCTCCTCGGCCACGAGACTCGCGCTGAGTTCACGTCTCAGTTCAAGCTCTTTGCCCAGAGCATCGACAGCGCGCTCGCCCTGGCTGACTCGCCCGAGAAGGTCGACGAGCAGCTTGGCAAGCTCTCGGTGCAGCTCGAAGAGCTCGAGAGCCGCTTTTCGGACGTCGACGAGTTCGCGGGCGAGCTGGCCCAACGACGCGAAGAGCTCTTCGACGCGTTCGCCCGGCGTCGTCAGGTGCTCGTTGACGAGCGGCAGCGCAAGGCCGCCAACCTCTTCGGGGCCGCCGAGCGCGTGCTGCAGGGCATCGCCCGCCGTGCTGCCAGCTTCACGACCGACGACGAACTCAATGCCTATTTCGCGTCGGACCCCACCGCGCAGAAGCTCAAGCAGTTCATCGCGCAGCTCATCGAGCTGAAGGATCCGGTCAAGTCCGACGAGCTCGACTCGCGGCTCAAGACCGCGAAGCAGGAAGCGCTCCGCTCGCTGCGGGACAAGAAGGACCTCTTCGAAGGCGGCACCGCGGTCGTCCGCTTCGGGCCGCATCGCTTCAACGTCAACACGCAGCCGCTCGAGGCCACCGTCCTTCCGAAGGACGACGCGTTGTTCCTGCACCTCACCGGCTCGGACTACTTCCAGCGCCTGAACGATCCCGCGGTCGAGACGGCGAAGGCGTATTGGGATCAGACACTGCCGAGCGAGTCTCCCGACGTCGCGCGCGCTGAGTATCTTGCTTCTTCACTCCTGACGGCCGCTCAGTCCGGGAAAGACGGACTGTCGTTCGCCCGGTTCCACGAGCTGATTCGGGAGGGCAAGGGGCTGCAGGCGATCACCCGCGAGGCCGCGCAGAGCCGCTACGACGAGGGCTATGAACGGGGCGTTCACGACGTCGACGCCGCGCGAATTCTCGAGGCGCTGCTGACGCTGCACGAGTCGGCCGGGCTGCTCCGCTACGACGCCTGGCCACGGGTGCTCGCGACGCTCGCGTGGGCAGCGCTCGCGGATGACGCGACCCGGAAGGTGATCATTCGCCGGGCGCAGAGCCTGGGCCGGCTCAGGGCGCAGTACGGGCACGCGGCAGAGTTCGACCGGCTCGCGAGCGATCTGACGGTGCGAATCGGAGCGTGGGCGAAGGTGTCGCAGCTCGAGGCGTCCACCGGGGACCTGCTCCTCTCGGGTCGCTACCTCGCCGAGGAGCTGGCGAAAGAGACGCAGCGCTTCGTCGTCAGCCGCGACGCCACGTCGTTGCGCGAGGCGCTGCTGTCGTCGATCGAAGTCGCAGGGCAGCGGCGGGCGTTCGAGGAAGATCTCCGCGCGGTCGACGACCCGGCGGAACGCTTCAGGTTGACGCGCGCCTGGCTCGAGGCCTCCGTGATGAAGGCTGGCACGTCCGAGGCGATGCGCGGGCCCGTGCTCGAGGCCGCCGGGCTCTTCGCCGTGGAAGAGCGGCAGCTCTCGCGCGAGGTGTCGTCGGCGCTGTTGTCGACCGAGTTGACGGGCATTCTGAGCAACCACCCGCGCGTGCAGGGCCAGAAGCTTTCGCTTCGCCTCGACGAGTTCGAGCGTCGTCTCGCCAGGTTCGTCGAAGAGCGGCTGCCCGCGTACCAGGCCTTCCGCGCGAAGGTGCGCGAGGTCATCGACCATGAGCGCAAGCGCCTGCGAATCGACGAGCTCAAGCCCAAGGTGCTCTCGAGCTTCGTTCGCAACCGGCTCATCGACGAGGTCTACCTGCCGCTCATCGGCGCGAACCTCGCCAAGCAGCTCGGCACCGCAGGGGAGAACAAGCGCACCGATCGCAACGGCCTGCTGCTGCTCGTCTCACCGCCTGGCTACGGGAAGACGACGCTGATGGAGTACGTCGCGAGCCGCCTGGGGCTCACCTTCGTGAAGGTGAACGGCCCTGCCCTGGGGCATGAGGTGGTGAGCGTCGACCCGGCCGACGCCCCCAACAGCACGGCGAAGCTCGAGGTCGAGCGAATGAACTTCTCGTTCGAGCTCGGCAACAACGTGATGCTGTACCTCGACGACATTCAGCACACGAACCCCGAGCTGTTGCAGAAGTTCATCTCGCTCTGTGACGCGCAGCGGAAGATCGAGGGCGTGTGGAACGGCGTCACCCGCACGTACGATCTGCGCGGCAAGCGCTTCTGCGTGGTGATGGCCGGCAACCCGTACACGGAGTCCGGCGAGGTCTTCAAGATCCCCGACATGCTCGCGAACCGCGCTGATACCTACAACCTCGGCGACATCCTCTCGGGGAAGGACGATCTCTTTGCGCTCAGCTACCTCGAGAACGCGCTGACGGCGAACACGGTGACGGCGCCGCTCACCACGCGTCCTCCGGCCGACATTCCGCGGCTGATGAAGATGGCGCAGGGTGAGTCGGTCGCCACCACGGAGCTCGAGCACGGCTACTCGGGCGCCGAGCTCAACGAGATCATCGAGGTGCTCAAGCGGCTCTTCTTCGCGCAGCGCGTGCTGCTCCGCGTGAACCAGCAGTACATCGCGTCGGCGTCGCAAGACGATCGCTTCCGCACCGAGCCGCCGTTCAAGTTGCAGGGCAGCTATCGCAACATGAACAAGCTGGCCGAGAAGATCGTGTCGGTGATGACCGACGCCGAGCTCGAGACGTTGATCGACGCTCACTACGCCGGCGAGTCGCAGACGCTCACGACGTCGGCCGAACAGAACCTGCTCAAGCTCGCCGAGCTGCGCGGGCGCCAATCGGCGGACCAGAAGGCCCGCTGGGACGAGATCAAGCGCGGCTTCAAGCGCGTGCAGACGCAGGGCGGGAAGGACGACGATCCAGTCGTCCGCGTGACGGGGACCCTGGCGGCGCTCGGGGAGGAACTCTCGCGCATTCGGGAGGCTGCCGCAGAGGTCGCGAAGCGGCCGGCCGAGGCGCCGCTGGCTCCGCACCTCGAGGCATTGTCGAAGACCATCTCCGCGACGGCGAACAAGCCTCGGCAGAGCGATCTGGGGCCGAAGCTCGACGCGCTCCGAGACGCAGTGGTGTCTGCGGGCGAGGCGATGAAGAGCACGCCGCCCGTCGATCTGCGGCCCATGCTGAAGACGCTCGCTGAGGCGAGCTCGAGGCCGCCCATCGATCTGACGCCCGCGCTCAACCAGCTCGCACAGGTCGCCGAGGCGATGGCGCAGCGAGCGCAGGCCCAGCAGATCGATCTCACGCCCGTGCTGAATCAACTGACCGAGCTGACGAAGCTGGTGCTCGACCGGCCCGCGGCAGCTCCGCAGCCGGA
Source organism: Myxococcaceae bacterium (assembly GCA_040400045.1). GTDB lineage: Bacteria > Myxococcota > Myxococcia > Myxococcales > Myxococcaceae > Xiheimicrobium. The sequence goes on along the minus strand of JBBAQZ010000010.1, from coordinate 152,796 downwards.
GCTCGGCCCGCTGCTCGAGAAGCTCGCTGCACAACAGATCGCCGCACCCGCTCGCCCCGCGAAGGACGCTCCGGCCTCCGACGAGGTTCGCCGGCAGCTCTCGACCCTCTCCGACACGTTGTCGCCGATCGCCGCCGCGGCACGGAGCGTGCTCCAGGTCGACTCCGACGGCGCGATGAAGGCCGTGGTGGTCTGGCAGCAGGTGAACGAGGCAATTCAGCTGGTGCGCGCCCTCGAGGAGCGCCTCAGCGGCCGTCCGCGTCGGAAGCTCTGACGGGCTTCACCGCGCGTCGAACCAGTCGAGCGCGTTCTCGAGCGCCGCCCGCTCCGTCAACGTCACGCCCCCCCTCGTCGAGGCGCGCTTCGGGTCGAGCAGGTGAACGGCGCCGCCCTTCTCGACTTGCGCTACCAGCCACTTCCACCCGTAGCGTTTGGCTTCGCCCTGCATGCGCTGCCACTCCGTCTTCGTGAAGCGCAACGGCAGCGGCTTTCGTTTCACCTGCACGGCCAGCAATTGCGCCCCGCGTGAGGCGAGCAGATCGAACGGCCCACGCGAGCCGCGGGAGAGGTACAGGAACTCGAACCCGAGCTGCGCGAGGCGCTGGGCGACCGCGAGCTCGGCCTCGTCGCCCACCAGGCGCATGGGCACGACCGTCCCTCCTGGCTGCCGCCACTCGAGCCATGAGCCGAACGTCGCGTCGGCGAGCTCCCAGCGGCCATCGCCGCGTCTGCGCACGGCGTCCTTGAGGCGCTCGAGGTAGCCCAGCGTCGCGGCCGTCGCGCTGCCGATCGACGTGGCGATCTGGGTGAGCGTCTGGGGGCCCTGAGACAGCGCGTTGAGCGTCGCCGCGAGCGTCGTCGCGCGACCGACGAGGCGGTTGAACTCGTTGGTGAAGTAGAGCGAGAGGCGCCCGGTGTCGCTGAAGACGACTTGATGAAGTGCGTTGCGAAGGCGAGCCTCGGCACGGCCACGCTCTTGAGCGGCGGCCTCTCCCACCACCTGCAGGTAGAAGGGGTTTCCGCCGAGGGCGCTGAAGATCTTCCGGGCGAGCGCCTCGGAGATCGGCGCCGTCGCGTCACGGCTCACCTCGACCAGCAGCTTCACCGCGAACGCCTCGTTGAAGTCGCCGACCTCGAGCACCTCGAAGTGCTGAAAGAAGGGCGAGTGCTGTGAGGTGGCCAGGTCCAGCAGCGTGCTCCGCGCCGAGCCTGACACGATGTATGAGGTGCGGCGGTGTCGCTGCCAGATGCTCCGTAAGAGGGCCATGACGTCGGGGCCGCCGCGGTGCAGGGTGGCCAGCTCCTGGAACTCGTCGATGGCGACGACCACCCACGTGTCGAGCGCCTGGGCGAGCTGCTCCGGCACAGACAGCATCGTGGTGAGGGTGCGTGGGTCGTCGGGCAGGGTGGGCAGCTCGAGCACCGTCTGCTTGAGCGCCTGCGGCAGCGTCGCGAACAGGGGGCTGCCGACGAGCGCGCCACGCCACGCGTCCGGTGTCGAGGCGAGCGGGCCGAGCGCCTGGCCCGCATCACGTGACAGCAGGGCGTCGACGGCCTGCAGGGCGACGGCTCTCAAGACCTCGGTCGAGGCGGGCATGGTCTCGAGGACGTCGACGACCACGAAGCAGGGCTGCGGGGCGCCACGCTCGCGGGCGCGGCGCTCGACCTCACGGAGCAGGCTCGTCTTGCCGACCTTGCGGGGGCCGACCAGGCACAGCCACTTCGGAGCGCCCTTCATGAGTCCGGTGACGGCGTCTTCGATGCGGGCGAGCTCGTGCGATCGATCGAAGAAGCCCTCGGCGGTGGCTGGGGTGCTGGTGGCGAACATGGGGGTTTGCAGGGTTGAGAGTGAGCAGGGTTGCTAGTTAGCAAACCTGCTAACCAGGCACCACGCCCGGCCCCCTTCTGCAAAGTGGCTGGAAGCGCTGGGGCGGTTACCTTGCGGCGCATGCGTCCCTACGAGGTCATCAAAGCCAAGCGCGACGGACAGGTTCTCGCGCCCGAAGCGATCCGGGCCTTCCTCGACGGTTACGTCAGAGGTGACGTCGCCGAGTATCAGATGTCGGCGATGACGATGGCGGTGTTCTTCCGGGGCCTCACGCCACCTGAGCTCGCCGCGTGGACCCGCGCGATGCTCGAGAGTGGTGAAGTGCTCGATCTCTCCGAGACGCCGGGCGTGAAGGTCGACAAACATTCCACGGGCGGAGTCGGTGACAAGGTGAGCTTGAGCCTCGCGCCCCTCGCAGCTGCCTGTGGTGTGCCTGTGCCCATGATCTCGGGTCGAGGGCTCGGCCACACGGGCGGCACCCTCGACAAGCTCGAGTCGATTCCCGGGTTCCGTGTCGATCTGTCCATCGCCGACTACCGCCGCCTGGTGAAGACCATCGGAGCGTGCCTCATCGGACAGACCGCGACGCTCGCTCCGGCAGATAAGAAGCTCTACGCGCTCCGAGACGTCACCGCGACCGTCGACTGCATTCCGCTCATCGCGTCGTCGATCATGTCCAAGAAGATGGCCGAGGGCATCGACGCGCTGGTGCTCGACGTGAAGGTGGGCTCCGGCGCGTTCATGAAGACGATCGAAGACGCGCGCATTCTGGCGCGCACGATGATCGGCATTGGCGGCGAGATGGGGAAGAAAGTCGTCGCCTTGCTCACCGACATGGACCAGCCGCTCGGCCGCACGGTCGGGAACGCGCTTGAGGTGAAGGAAGCCGTCGAGATGCTGCGGGGGCAGGCGCCCACAGACTACACGGAGCTGACGCTGGCGCTGACGGCTGAGATGTTGGTGCTCGGGAGACAAGCCGGCTCGATCGACGAGGCACGCGCGAAGCTGCAGCGCTCGATCACCAGCGGAGCGGCCGAGGCGAAGCTGAAAGAGATCGTCGCCGCGCAAGGAGGAGACCCGGCCGCGATCACCGACCTGTCCCGACTGCCGAAGTCGCGGACCACCGTGGCGATCACCGCCGAGTCGACAGGCTTCGTCACCGGCATCGACAGCGAGGCGATCGGGCTCGCCGCCATGGCGCTGGGGGCAGGGCGGGAGAAGACCAGCGACGTGATCGACCCTGGCGTCGGCTTCGTGCTCGAGAAGAAGCTCGGAGATACGGTCTCGGCCGGAGCGACCCTCGTGACCGCGCACGTGAACGACGATCGACGGGTGCCAGAAGTAATCGATCGGGTCCGTCGCGCCTACCGGATCGGCGCTGCTGCGTCTGCTTCGAGGCCGCTCGTCCTCGAACGGCTGGCCTGACGCGAAGGCATCTCGCTCGCCTCTTCTGTGCGTGAGGCCATCGCCGTCGTCGGCTTCCCGCTCGGCGCAAAGGAGATCGTCAACATCGGCGCGTGAAGTCGAAGGGCTCCGCGCTGGTGCTCCACGACAGGCAGGCCGTCGTGAAGCGGGGGGGGCGGCGAGGTCATCCACGAGACCTCCCAGCTGACCGATGCCGAGAAGATGCCGCCCTTTGAGATCGTGCCGACGAGCCCCCTGACGCGCCGCGCTCGACGACTCAGCACACCGGTGGAAAACGCCGCGCGGGTCGGGCAAGCAGCCCGGCATGATCAGCGCGAACCTGCGAGTGCCCCAGCCGTCGAACGAGCCGGTGAAGTCCTACGCCCCCGGCTCACCCGAGCGGGCGGAGCTGAAGACCACCCTCGCGCGAATGGCAGGGGAGCGGCCAGAGGTCGCCGTCCGCATCGGCGCGAAGGACCTTCGCACCGGAAAGCTCGAGACCATTCGTTCGCCGCATCGGCACTCTCAGGTGCTCGGCACCTTCCACGAGGCTGGACCCGACGAGGCCGCCGCCGCCATCACCACGGCCCTCGCTGCGAAGCGCGCGTGGAGCTCGATGGCCTTCACCGATCGCGCGGCGATCTTCCTGCGGGCGTCAGAGCTGCTCGCCACGAAGTACCGGCCGATTCTCAACGCCGCCACGATGCTCGGTCAGTCCAAGACCGCGTTTCAGGCCGAGATCGACGCGGCGTGCGAGGCGATCGACTTCCTGCGCTTCAACGTGCACTTCGCGCAGACGCTGCTCGATCAACAACCGCTCTCGGCGCCGGGCATCTGGAACCAGACCGACTATCGGCCGCTCGACGGTTTCGTCTTCGCGGTCGCGCCGTTCAACTTCACCGCCATCGCGCTCAACCTCTGCACGGCGCCGGCATTGATGGGCAACGTCGTCATCCTCAAGCCTGCGCAGACCGCGATGCTGTCGGGCCACTGGATCATGGAGCTGCTCCGCGAGGCCGGGCTTCCGGACGGCGTGATCACGATGCTGCCCGGGCCCGGTCCGGCCATCGGCAACGTGGTGCTCAACCACCCTGAGCTCGGGGGCATTCACTTCACCGGCTCGACCAACACCTTCAACCTCATGTGGCGCACGGTGGGCGAGAACATCAGCCGCTACCGGCAGTACCCCCGCATCGTGGGCGAGACGGGTGGGAAGGACTTCATCTTCGTTCACCCGTCGGCGGCCGACGATCTCGACGCGGTCGCGACGGCCATCGTGCGCGGTGGCTTCGAGTACCAGGGCCAGAAGTGCTCGGCGTGCTCTCGCGTCTTCGTCCCGCAGTCGTTGTGGCCGAAGCTCAAGGATCGTCTGGTGCCGATGATCGAAGGCCTGAAGGTGGGCGATGTCGCCGACTTCCGGAACTTCATGGGCGCGGTGATCGACGAGAAGAGCTTCGCGAACGCCTCGAAGTACCTCGAGCTCGCGAAGGGGCCAGAAGCGACGGTGCTCGCTGGCGGCACGGCCGATCGTAGCGAGGGCTGGTTCATTCGCCCGACGCTGGTGCAGTGCGCGACGGCGACCCATCGCCTCATGACCGAAGAGATCTTCGCCCCCATCGTCAGCCTCGTCGTCTACCCCGACGCGCAGTACGTCGAGACGCTGCGCGCGTGCGATCAGGCCGCGCCGTACGCGTTGACCGGCGCCGTCTTCGCGCGTGACCGCCAGGCCATCGTGACCGCCTCGACCGAGCTCCGTCACGCCGCCGGGAACTTCTACGTCAACGACAAGCCCACCGGCGCCGTGGTCGGCCAGCAGCCCTTCGGGGGCAGCCGCGCTTCAGGCACCAACGACAAGGCGGGCTCGATGCTCAACCTGACGCGCTGGACGTCACCGCGGACCATCAAGGAGACGCTCGTGCCACCGACGAGCGTCGGCTACCCGTTCATGTCGGCCGAGTGAGCCGGGCCATTCCCTCGATGGCGTCGGCCGGTGGCGTCAATTACAGTTGCAACAGTCATGGCCTACGATCTCAGCCCGTCGCTCGATGAGCTCAAGTCCGTCATTCGAAAAGCGGGCCTGCGCAGCACCTCACCGCGCATCGCGGTCCTCCGTCGCCTCTCGGTGGCCAGCACGCCGGTCTCGCACGGCGAGCTGGTCGAAGTGCTCGCCAGCGATGGCATGGACCGCACGACGATCTACCGGAACCTCGTCGATCTCACCGAGGTCGGCCTGGTGTCGCGGACTGATCTCGGCGACCACGTCTGGCGCTTCGAGCTCAAGCGCGGCACGGGGAACGGGGACGACGCGCGACACCCGCACTTCACCTGTTCCGACTGTGGCGCCGTGTCGTGCCTTCCGGAGGTGACGCTCAAGGTGAAGCAGGGCAAGGGCGTGCCACGGGCCCTCACGCAACAGAAGGTCGAGATCCAACTTCGCGGTCAGTGCGACGCCTGTGCGGCCTGACATGACCCCGGCTCAACAGGTCCCCACCGACGTCGCCGATGACCCCGCCTGCTCCGTGCGGGCGCCTCCGAAGGTGTCCCCATCGGGTGAGGCTCGCACGCGCTGGGTCGTGGGCCTCACTGCCGTGATGATGTTCGCCGAGCTGATCGCTGGCTACCTCACGCACTCCCTCGCGCTCACCGCCGATGGCTGGCACATGGCCACGCACGTGGGCGCGCTGGGGCTCTCGGCGCTGGCCTACTGGTACGCTCGAACCCGCGCCGGTGAGACTCGCTTCGCCTTCGGGACTGGCAAGGTCTACGCGCTGGCTGGCTTCACGAGCTCGACCTTGCTGGTGATCGTGTCGTTCGAGATGGTCTCGAGCGGCATCCACCGTCTCATCTCCCCCGAGGCGGTCGACTTCGCCGATGCACTCCCGGTCGCGATCATCGGGTTGTTGGTGAACATCGCCTCGGCGTGGTTGCTCGATGGGGCGCATTCGCATGGCCACGACCACTCCGGCCATGACCACTCGAAGCATGATCATGCACACCACGAGCACGATCATGCGTCGCACGACCACGATCACGGTGAGCAGAAGCAGGTGCAGGCCGAGGCGCTGCGGCGGGCCGTTCACGAGAAGGGTCACGATCACAACCTGCGGGCGGCGTACCTTCACGTCGTCGCCGATGCGCTGACCAGCCTGCTCGCCATCGTCGCCCTGCTGGCAGGCCGGTACTACTCGTTGCTCTGGTTGGACGCGGTGGTCGCCATCGTCGCCGCGCTCGTCATCCTCAAGTGGGCATGGGGGCTCATCTCTGACTGTGCGCGGCAGTTGATCGATCTGGGGCCGTCAACCGCGTTGCGCGATCGCGTGCAGACGGCGCTCGAGCAGGTTGGCGATACGAAGGTGGTCGATCTCCATCTGTGGCACGTCGGCCCGACCCAGTTGGTGTGTGTCGCGTCGGTCGCGACCTCTGGAGCGCAGACGCTCGGGGACTACAAACGGGCCGTCGTCGCCGTGGTGCCCGTCGACCACCTGACGATCGAGATCGCGCGGCCCGCCGCTTCGGCCTGAGATGAGCGCGCCCAGCCTGGTCGACATCCGCTGGGCCTGGGACGAGGCGCTCTTTCGTGCCGTCAACGGGCTCGGGTGGGAGTGGCTGGACGCGGTGTGGATTCTCGCGACCTCGCGGCCGTTCGGTGTCGCGGCCCTGTTCTTCGTCGCTGTCTGGCTCGTCGCGAAGTTGAAGCGTCAGGTGGTGCTCCCGTTGGTTCAGGTGGGCGCGGCCGTCGCGGTGACCGATGCGCTCGGGGCGCGGCTCATCAAGCCCGCCATCGGCCGGTTTCGTCCCAGCTTCGTGCTGGCGGAAGACCTCGTTCGGGTCCTGGTGCCCGCATCGAACGTGGGCTCGATGCCGTCGCTCCACAGCGCCAACGCCTTCGCCGTAGCGACGGTCGTCACCCTGACTCACCGGCGGGCCGGTCTCATCGCGTTTCCGATCGCGCTCCTCATCGGCGCCAGTCGCGTCGGCGTCGGCGTCCATTGGCCGTCAGACGTGCTCGTCGGTGCGTTGTACGGCTCATCGATCGGCGCGCTGGTGGTCGTTGGGACGAGGGCGGCGCTGGCTCGCTGGCGCCCAGGGGCCGCTGCTGCGACGACGGCTCCGCCGCGGCAAACCGAGCCCCATCAGGCTGATCGGCCCTGACGTCGCGCTGCAACCCGAGAGTGGGGCGTCCGCTCCACTCGACGCCTCGGTCCTCCGTCAAGCGTGAGGGCCGTGGGCGCTGGCTGCGCCCTCAACCGCCGCGCAGGCTGCCGTGAACGCGAGGGGCCTCAGCGGATGACGCCGCGGCCGTCGGCGCCAAGCTCGACGCGCCGGGTCTCGACCGCGTTGAAATGCAGCCCGCGAATGCCGCCGCCCATGCCGACTTCGAACTCGCGCACGAGCGGCTTCCCGATGGTCTGGCCCTTCTTCGCAGCCCAGGCCTCGAGCTTCTGTGCGTCCTCACCCGTGCTGAACGCCTGGGTGCCTGGCGGGAGCGGCGCCCTCGGCCGCAGCCCCACCAGCGTCGGCTGCTCGCCAATGAAATCGGCGATCGGCGCGATGGCCTGCTCGAGCGTGACGAGGCGGTACGGTGACTCGTCGTACGTATCGGACTCGGTGTTCGGCTTCTCGAAGAACATGCCGCCACCGACGTACACCGCTGAGTGGAGCAACTCGTACTCGCCACGCTTGAACGCCACCACGTCGCCAGGCTTCAGCTCACTGAGGAACGCGGGGGCCTTACCGGGCGCCGAAGTTCCGACGGTCGTGAACTTCGTCGCGTCTCGGTACTCGGGGCCCACCATCTGCGCGTCGCCGTACAGCAGGCTCACGTGGGTGGACGGCTGCCCCTGGTACTCGCGCATCATTTCCCACGCGGTACCGTGGCAGTTGGGCGTCGTGTGGATCTCGAGATCGCCACGGCCTTCATTGCCCATGGCGTCGTTGAGCCGTTTGGTGCCCTTGATCGTGGTGGCCTTGCCGGGATCGATGTCGCGGTTGACGAGCGCCTGGAGCGTTGGCGGCAGGAAGTCGATGGCGCCGTACTCCCTGGCCGCGTCGAACTTCACCTGCGAGAGCCCGCCGAACTCCTTCTTCAGCGCGTCGAACTGCGGCTGCGAGAGCCTGCCGAACTGCACCTCGAGCGTCTTCGTCATCAGCGGGTTGGCGCCCGTGAGGCCCTGAAACTGCAGCTCGTTGGCCTGCTTCACGTTCACGCCCGCGATCGTCTTCGAGGCGAGCTTCGCCGGGCCGACGACCGTCGTCTGCGGCGTCTGGAACGCGGCGGAAGGCCCAAGCAGCGTCGGCTTCGCCCCACTTGGAGCGCGCGCGTTCCAGGCGGCGTCCGTCCGGGTCTGCGGTGTCGCGGAGGGGGTCCGCGGGGGGGGAGAGGTCGGTCGGGCGGGGGAGACTGCGGGGCGTTGTGTGACGCGGGGCATCGGTTGGTTGTTGCCCAATCGCGGGTGTGAAGGCAAGGGTGGGCGCTGCGTATGGACCCACGGCATCAACGTTCGACTTCGAGAAAATGGTGGGCGCGAGGGGCGCCTGGTCACTAGCCGACGAGACATGCGCGCTCTCGCTCCTCTCGTCGTTCTTGCGTTGTCTGCGTGTCCTGCTGTTGATCCCAATCGTCGAGAGCACCGTCTTGAGGTCCTCGACGGATCCGATCAATCCGGACCGGTCGGCCAGGCGCTCGGGCTCCCGGTTCGGGTGAGGGTGCTTCAAGGAGACACGCCGGTGCCGGAGGCTGGCGTTCGATTCGAGGTCGCCAGTGGCTCCGGCAGGGTCGAGTTCCCGGTGGCGACGACTGATGCAGACGGTGTCGCGAGTGCCGGCAGCTGGACGGTGGGCACCGCAACGGGTCGTCAGTCACTCCTGGTGACCTCGGACAAGTCCGTTCCCATCTCCATCTCGGCGACCGCCACCTCGGGCGTCGGCATCAACGTCGTCGACTTCGAAGGCAACAATCAGGTCGCTCCCGTGGGAACGGCGGTGCCCCTGGCGCCGGCGAAGCGCATCACGGACACGTTCGGTAACCCCGTCTCTGGCTTGAACGTCGAGTGGACGGTGATCGAAGGCGGCGGTTCGCTGCAAGGCAGCACGACCGTGACGACCGACAGCAACGGTGTCTCTCGCATTCAGGGCTGGGTGCTCGGCGCAACGCCGGGTCAGAATCGAGTGGTGGCGCGAATGCCCGGCCTTCCGCAGACCACCTTCGTCGCAACGGGGACTGCGGTGGGGCTGCCCACGATGGTCGTCGAGGCCGGCGATCAGCAGAGTGCGCCCGTGGCCACGGCAGTGATGACCGCGCCAGCCGTTCGCCTTCGTGATGCGCAAGGCAACCCGAGGTCGGGGGTCATGGTGACCTTCAGCGTCGAGAGCGGCGCCGGCACCATCGCGGGCTCTCCGGCCACCACCGATGGCAACGGCATCGCGCGCGTGGGCTCGTGGAGGCTTGGGCCTGGTCCGGGGGCGCAGACCCTGCGCGTGACGGCGGCCGACGTCCCGCCGATCACGTTTCGCGCGACGGCCCTGGCGACCGGCGCTCCGATGCTGACCCGCACCGTCGTGCTCTCAGGCCTGTCAGTTCCCTGGGACGTGGCGTTCGCTCCAGATGGGACGCTCGCCTTCACCGAGCGTCGCGGCGATCTTCGCGTCCTGCGTCCGGGCGCCTCGGCGGCCACGCTGCTTCATCGTCCGAGCGACGTCGACGCTCAGGGCCAGAGCGGGATGATGGGCCTCGCGTTCGACCCCGACTTCGCGACGACCCGCCACCTGTTCGTCGTGTTCTCGGCCCGAGTCAATGGCAGCACCGTCGACAACCGCATCGTGCGCTTCCGGGTGAACGCCGACTGGTCAGGCGTCACCGATCGGCAGGATCTGCTGGTGGGCATCAGCTGGGGCAATGGCGGCGCGCATTCGGGCGGCCGGCTGCGCTTCGGCCCTGACGGCCTGCTCTACCTCACGACCGGAGACACGCGCTCGGCCTCGGTCCCTCAGGATCCGGCCGCCCTCGGCTCGAAGGTGCTTCGCATTCGAAAGGACGGCACCCTTCCTGCGGGCAACATGAGCGCGCCATTCCGCTCATCCATCTTTGCGTTCGGCTTCCGGAACCCGCAGGGCCTCGCTTTCAGGCCGGGCACCGGAGAGCCCTTCACCTGCGAGCACGGCCCCGGCACTGACGACGAAGTCACGCGGCTCTCGGCTGGCGGCAACGGCGGGTGGGACCCGAAGAATCCGGCCAACGCGAACGACCCGACCTACTGGGGCTACATGGGCACGTCGATGACCAACCTGACGAAGTTTCCGATGGCGATGGCTCCCACGTGGCGCGATCCCAACTCCGGCGGGATGTCGGGCTGCGACTTCCTCGTTGGTGCGCAGTGGCGTGATTGGAATGGGGCGCTCGCGGTCGGCTCACTTGGCGACAGAAACGTGCGGGTCTTGACGCTCTCGGCAGATGGCACGACCACCGTCGGCATGCCCCAGACGATCTTCGGAGGCATGGAGCGCATCCGGGCCGTCGTGCAGGGCCCTGATGGTGCGCTGTACCTGACGACCGATGGCCGCGCCGGTGGCGACCAGCTCTGGCGCGTGACGGCGCAGTAGCCGCGAGGCGCTCCCTCAGACGCCGAGGCGCTCGGGCGACTCCATCACGGGCAAGCCCTTCGGCGTCGCACCCAGGCGAGTGCGCAGCACGGCGCCCAGCGACACACAGATGGCCACCGCCATCACCAGCGGGCCGAGCACCGGGACGTGCGAGACGATCATCAGCGCGAGCAGCCCCAGCGCCAGGACCATCGCCTGCGTACGGCGCATCTTGCCCAGCGGCATCGAGGTGCCCACGGTGTTGGCGATCGCCGCCAGGCCCATGGGAATGACGAAGGCGAGGGTGAGCCACAGCAGCGCCGCGATCGGAATGCCGATCAGCGTCACCAGCAGGAACACGGTGAGCGGAAGCGCGAGCACCAGCGCCAGGAGCCCGACCGCGCCCGAGAGCACCGGCTGCGCGCGCACGGCCGACTCGAGGCCCTTCATGCGTTGTGGCGCGAACACCATGAGCAGGAAGCCGAAGACGAAGAACACCACGAACTGCACGAGGAAGGCGGCGATCGACAGCCCTCCCGACTCCTCTTCGCCGGTGTCGAGCTCGGTGGCCTTTGAGGCTTTCACCGCGTGAGCCGCCATCGACGAGGCGATGCCAGAGCCTCCGAACGACACCTCTTCACCCTTGATGGTCGCGGTCCCTTCGCGAACGACGCGCCCGCCGAACGACACCGCGTCGCCTTCGACGACTGCGCCATCCTTCAGCACGACGTCTCCGCCGAACGCCACCGCGTCGCCCTTCACCCGCGCGCCGCTCTCGATCGTGATCGGCCCTCCGTAGGCGACCGCGTCTTTGACCGACTCACCTGCTGCGACGACCACCGGGCCGCCCGTCGAGATCACCTGACCGCGTGAACGACCGCCACCAGCCTGCAGCTGCTCCGCTTTCGCGAACGCGAGCTCCTTCACCTTCTCGGCCTGCTCCCGTTCAAGCTCGGCGCGCCGTTCGGCTTCGTCCGCGAGCGCCTCGGTCTTGTCGCTCGTCTTCTCGAGCAGCGCGTCGATGTGCTCCGACTCGGCCTCGAGCTCGGCGATCGTCTTGTCCGCCGCGTCGGAGGCCTTCGCCACCCCGGTCGGCGCGACGGGCGGGACAGGGGCGACCGGCGCGACGAGCGGCACCGGGGCCACTGGAGGCACTGGCGCGACGAGCGGGGCCGGGGCGACCGGAGGAACCGGAGCTGCCAGCACCGCTCCACGCCGCAGGACGTAGAGCTTGCCCTGCTTCGTCACCTCGAGCTGGTACACCTTCGCGACCGTCTCGAGCGCCTCTTCGGCCGTCACGTCGGTCAGGTGAATCTGCACAGGCTCGGCGAGATCGCCGACGACGATCACGTTGAGCCCACCGCGCTCGGCGATCGTGGTCAGCCCCTGCTTGAGGGGGCCCTCGAACTTCACCGACACGGGGCCAGCGGCCAGCGCCAGCACCAGAAGAGACGACAGCATCACGACACCGCCTTTGCGTTCATCGGCGAGAGGAGCCGACGGAAGCCCACCAGCGTGACCATCACCAGGATTGCCAACGTCACCGACAGCGGGAGGCCAGCCGTGCGCCAGACCGCCGCGAGCCCGCTCCCGAAGCCGACGAGCACCTCACGCGCCGCCACGAACGTCCGGGCCAGTGAGACCGCGACCCCGTTCGCCGAAGCCCCTGACGACACGAAGGCGCCTACCGACGCTGCGAGGGCGGCGAAGGTGATCAGCGCGGCGCTGCGAAGCTCGTTGCCCGACACCCGCCGCGGCTCGGCCTCGACCTTTGCCATCACCTGGGTGAGGAAGTCGGCGGGCGGCAGGGGGTCCGCGAGTCGCAACAGGTCCTTCTCGAGTTGCCGGTGCGCTTCACGAACCGAGTCCCGGTTCAGCGCATCGGGCGCGACCTCGGCGAGCAGGCGCTCGAGCTCAGCATCGTCATCGTTCATTGGAGCGTTCATGCGGCACCTCGTTCTGCGGCCATCATCCGCGCGCGGAGCTTCTCACGGGCCCTGAAGAGGCGCGCCATGATGGTGCCCGGAGCCACGCCCATGATGACGGCGATCTCCTTCGTGGTGCGCTTCTGCACGTAGTAGAGCGCGAGCACTTCGCGATCGTCAGCCGACAAGGTGGCCATCGCGTCTTCGAGCGACTGGCGCTGCTGGTTGTCGATGGCCCTCTCTTCGCTGTTCGGCTCCGAGGACGCGAAGGTGAGCGCGTGCGGCTCGAGGTCTTCGGTCTGCACCTTCTGACGGCGGCGGAGAATGTCGAGACACAGGTTGCGCGCGATGGTGAGCACCCAGAGGTCGAACGGGCGCGTCTCGTCGAAGCGCTCGAGGTTCTGGTACGCGCGCAGAAAGGCCTCCTGAGCGACCTCGGTCGCCTCGGCCTCGACACGCAGCAGGCGCAGGCACAGCCCGAAGACCGGGCGCTGCAGCCCTCGCACGAGCGCCGCGAAGGCCGACGAGTCGCCCTTGCGAGCGCGGCGGACCTCTTGAGCCCAGGGGTGTTCAGCGTCGGCCGTCATCGTCCCCAGCGACATCGACAGCGAGGGAAGCCTCTGTGCAAGTGCAGTCACGTGACGCAATACGAGCCGCCACACCCCTCATTGCCAGGCGAACCGGTAGAAATTCGACCAATGAATCCAGTGCCTTGGCGCCTACTTTCGCGGCTGTGAGGCTCGCGCGGCGGCCCTGGCTTCCTTGCGGAGCTTCTGGCGGTCTCGGAAGCCGACCCGAGGCGTCCGGACCTCGGGCGCGGCGTTCGGGTGGCGCGGTTTTTCGGCCGGGCGCGCGCCCTTGTTCAGGCGGGGATCGGTGAGGACCTCGAGTGGATCTTTGCGGACCGGCCGCTCAGCCGCTTCTTTCTCGAGCTGCTCGACGCCGAAGTGGAAGAGCCGCTTCACCGTCAGCGTCGCGTAGCTGCCCGGTGGCAGGGTGAAGGCGACGTTCACCTTCAAGAAGCCGCGGTTGATCTCGTCCTTGCTCGCGCGCCCGACGACGAGCTTCTGCGGCTGGATCAGGAGCGGCCGTTCCTCGTGTTTGAAGTAGAGCAGGCGCGGCGCGTCCTTCACGACCAGCTGCTCGAGGGTCAGCTTGTCTTTCCCGAGCGCCCAGTTGACGGCCTCTTCGACGCGGCGATCGGTGAAGGTCGTCGTGGGTCCAACGAGGGGCACCGTGGTGTGCCGCATCCACGTCAGGAGCTCGTGTGGTGCGTCTCGGTGGTGGAGCAGGGAGCCCGCCTGGTACGGCATCACGAACAGCGACTCACGCGGCAGCACCAGCTGGAGCAGCCGCCGGGCCGACTCGTTCCACAAGTAGGATTGATACGTGAACAGCAGCATGGCGCGGTACTGCGCGTCGATCTGCAGGAACGCGTCGACGAAGTTCCGCGGCTGCTTGCGGAGCACGTTGAGGACGCGGCCGTACTTCTTGTTGGCCGTGTCATAGGGGCAGTGCTGCGACCAGTCGCCCCAATGCGCGGCCCAGAAGGCCTTCACCTTCGCGTCGTCGCTCAGATCGAGCGTCGAGGGCACGGCCATGTAGTTCTTGAGGGCGGTCTCGAAGTCTCCGCGGAGCAGATCCTTCGCGATGAAGCCCTGCCCGTGCTTGAGCGAGCCGAAGCGCTGGTTGTCGAAGTAGTTCACCACGCCCAGGCGGCCCACCTCGGCGACCGCCATCGTCACGTCCTGCATCTCCTGTTCGCGCAGCTGCCGCACCGTCACCGCGAAGCGGTTGGAGGTCGTGTTCGCGGCGGTCAGCGGCTCGGCGATGCGGCCCAGGAACTTCAGCCGCAGATCGGGGTCCTGCATGTCGACGTCGAAACCATCGACGGCGATCAGCTGTTCAGTCCGGCCCTGCTTGTCCTTGAGGCCGCAGTAGCTGATGGAGCCCGGCTTGAGCCCGAACTTCTTCGCGATGCGACCGACGGCGTCGAAGGTCGACAGCTTCTGCTTGTCCATCAGGTACACACGGTGGGTGCCATCCGGGTCTTCGTCGAACCGGTAGGACTCCTTCACCGAGAAGTCTTCTGGACGCTGCTTGAGCTTCATGAGGGCGCCTTATCAGGCTCGGTGCCGTCTGCGTGAGAGGTGTACGCAGATCACGCGACGACTTCGAGGCTGAGGGAGGGGAGGCCTTCCCAGGCGTACGTGCCCGGCCGGGCCTTCAGCGTCGCGCGAACGTTGCGGGCCATCGTCTGGGTCAGCTTCAGCGTCGCCCTGGAACGATCGAACGTGAGTTGGGGCGACTCCCCCGGCTGGACCTCGAGCTCGAAGCCCGGCGCCCGGACGATGAAGGCCCGCTGGTGCCCGACGCGGCCTTTGAGCAGGCTGATGATCGCGTCTGCCGTGCCGGTGTCGACCTTCCAGGTCAACGAAGACCTGTTCACGACGCCTTCACAGGTGCGGGCCTGCAGGACGCCCATGGACGAGCCTTCGCGCTCGACGCGCTGCTCGATGGCCTGTCGCGCGCGGGGCGAGGCCAGAAGCGACGCGCGATCGAGGGTCGTGCACAGGGTCGGGTCGAGCTTCGCGAGAACCTCGAGCAGGCCCTCGGGGCTCCACTCGCGCACCAGGCGCACTTCGTCATTGGTGACCCCGACCGCAAGAAGCACAGGCACGGTGTCCCAGGTCGTCTTGATGGTGCCGAACGAGGGATCGACGGCGACCGCGAAGGCGTCGAGATCGGTCTCGGCTGCTTCCCCGAAGGGCTTCGACCAGCGAACGATCTGACCTGGTTCGAGCTCGTCCTCGCGCGCGAAGGTGATCAGCCGCTCGAGGACCGGAAACGACCAGGCAGGGGGCTGGGTTTCTCCCGGCGCGCGGGGCACCCGCAAGGCGACCTCAGCAGGAACACTCGACGACAGTCCGTGGGAGCGCAGCCACCAGAAGGGGCGGGGGCGTGACATCGCCACCACACGGACTTCAACGCCACCGACCGTCGAGCTCGTCACCGGAGCCAGGCCCCAGTGTTGCGTCTGCGCGGCCTCGAGGGCGGCGAGCACCAGGCCGCGCCGTTCAGAGAGGGTGACTTTGCGCACTGCCGACGCTGCAACGGCCTTCGTCGGCTTGCTCCGCGGCACCCTGGCGCGGGCTGCCGGGCGCTTCACCTTTTTCGAGTCAGTTCGGGGGCTTGATGTCTTCTTCTGGGCCTTGCGCACTGGCTTCGACATGGTGGCGGTGAGGTAGCAAGCATCGCCTCGTGATTCCACCCTCGCCGGCGCGCCCCACAGAAATGCCGACCGTCTCGTGGAATGAACACGGGGCGACCTCGTCGACAGAGGGTCGTCAGTTCGTTTTGTCAGGGCCACTCCTCTGATAGGGTCCCACGCGCTTGGCTCATCAACCGATTCCCCTCACCAACCTGGCCGCGGCGGGAGAACCGAAGCCCGCGCAAGTCCATGCGCCCGGGCAGCTCAAGGGCCCACGCCTCTCGGGGAAGTTTGCCGATGGAAAACAGGGCGAGTTCCCCCTGTCCGAAAAGACCTCGCTTGGCCGGCACCCGAGTAACACGCTCCGGCTCGTCGATCGCGAGGTCTCGAAAGAGCACTGCGTGATCGAGCGCGTCGGCGCCACGTTCCTGCTCCGCGACCTCAACTCGTCCAACGGGACGTTCGTGAACGGCCGCAAGGTGCGCGAGCTGCGCTTGCGCGATGGCGACGAGATCGCGCTGGGTAACAGCCGCCTGGTCTTCATGTCGGGCGTCGATCAGGTCGGCGCCACGCCCTCCTCGAACGCCGGCGTGACGGTCGTGCAGTCTGCGCACTCGATGCCGGCCTTCCTCGCCACCGTCGCCCAGATGGAATCGGCTGAGTTCAGGCCTGCCGACAAGCTGAGCGACATCGAGACGCTCAAGCAGGACTACGAGAAGCTCCGCATCGCGAACGAGTTCCACCGGCTCGTCGGCATGGAGCGCGATCTGCCCTCGCTCCTCGACAAGATTCTCGGCGTCGCCTTCGAGCTGCTCGCCGCCGACAACGCGGTCATCTTCCTCACCGACGACGATGGTGAGCTGAACCCGCAGGCCATCAAGCGCCGCAAGCAGGACAACAGCGAAGTCACCGTCTCCGAGACCGTGCTCAAGCGTGTGGCCGAGACGCGGAGCGCCGTGCTGACGGCCGACGCGATCCTCGACTCGCGCTTCTCATCGTCCGAGTCGATCGTCGCGCAGGGAATCCGCTCGGCCATGGCCGTGCCGCTGCTCTCGAAGGGCGTGCTCAAGGGCATCCTCTTCTGCGACACGCGCGAGCGCACCAACGCCTTCTCCGAGAAGGACCTCAAGGTGCTCGCAGGCATCGCGTCCCAGGCCGCCATCGCGCTCGAGAACGCCGATCTCGCCGGCAAGGTCGAGCGCGAAGCCATCACCCGCGCGGAGCTCTCGCGGTTCCTCGCCCCTGCCGTCGCCGAAGCCGTGGTGTCGGGCAAGGTCGAGCTGCTGCGCGTGGGCCGGCTCGCCGAAGTCAGCGTGATCTTCGCCGACATCCGCGGCTTCACCTCGATGGCCGAGGCCGACAGCCCTCAAGAAACCGTCGCGATGCTCAACACGTTCTTCACCGCGATGGCGAGCGTGATCTTCAAGTACGAGGGCAACCTCGACAAGTTCATCGGCGACTGTGTGATGGCGACGTGGGGCCCGCCGATCACCCACGTCGACGATGCCGCCCGCTCGCTGCGCTGCGCCCTCGAGATGCTCGACGAGATTCACGAGATGAACCGGCAGCGGGCAGAGGCCGGCAAGAAGGCCATCGAGGTTGGCATCGGCGTGAACACCGGCCCGGCCGTCGTCGGTTACATCGGCTCGACCGAGCGTCATGAGTTCACCGCGATCGGCGACTCGGTCAACACCTCGTCGCGCTTGTGTGGACTCGCCAAGGCGTCAGAGGTGCTGGCGACCGAGGCGACCGTTCGTGCTGCAGGCGCCGGCTTCATCGTCGAGCCTGTCTCCGTGCTGCAGGTGAAGGGCAAAGAGAAGGGCGTACCGACCTTCCGCGTTCTCGGCTTCAAGGGCTGATCGAGGGAACTCGTGACGCGGTCGAGCCGCCAGGCCGTCACGCAGTCCTGCCCCAACTGCGCTCGTGTTCACGACACGTCCGTGCACGTCTCGGGCCAGATCATCGCGTGCGGTTGCGGCATCCGGTTCGAGGTGCGTCGGACCGATGTTCGTTCGCCAGCGCCTGCCGCGCAGACGCTGGCGGCCCGCCCCGCCGCCATGATCCCCGCGCCGCTTCCACCGCCCGTCCCCTCGGAGATCGAGATTGATCTCGCGGCGACGACCAGCGCTCCCCGAAACCCGTCGGACACGGCGATCTCCGAGCCCAACCCGCAGGTGCCCGGCTACGAGCTGCTCGAGCTGTTGGGGCGAGGCGGCATGGGCGAGGTGTGGCGCGCCAGGCAGACGTCGCTCAATCGCCAGGTCGCGGTGAAGATCCTGCCGGCCAAGTTCGCCGCCGATCGCGAGTTCATCGCCCGCTTCGAGAAGGAAGCAACGGCGCTGGCTGCCCTCAACCACCCCAACATCGTGCAGATCATCGATCGCGGGCAGGCGGGCACGCACTATTACTTCGCGATGGAACTCGTCGCCGGCGTCAACCTGCGCGAGATGCTCACCGGCCGGCGGCTGTCCCCGAAAGACGCGCTGCGCATGGTGGTGCAGCTCGCTCGCGCCATCGACTACGCCCACGAGCAGAAGGTCGTTCACCGGGATCTCAAGCCCGAGAACGTGCTCGTCGACCCGCGTGGCCACGTGAAGATCGCCGACTTCGGCCTGGCCGGCATGAAGGACAGCGAGAAGAACATCGCGCTGACCGCCACCGCCGTCGCCATGGGCACGGTCAATTACATGGCGCCCGAGCAGCGACGTGACGCCAAACACGTCGACCACCGCGCCGACCTCTATTCGCTGGGCGTGCTCCTGTACGAGATGCTCACGGGAGAACTTCCGCTCGGCCGGTTCAAGCTCCCGAGCGAGAAGGTGCCGGGGCTGTCGCTCACCATCGACGAGCTGGTGGCGCGGTTGCTCGACACCGACCCGGAGCAGCGCCCGTCGAGCGCGCTCGAGGTCGCGACCATTCTCGAGCCGCTCATCGACACCGTCGGCAGCACCATTCTTGCGAAGCGTCAGTCCACGGTGCCCAACCGGGTGACCTCCTTCGTGCAGGAGCCGGGCGGTGGGTGGAAGCTGGGCGTCTTCGTGCTCGGCGCGCTGTTGCTGGTAGCCCTGGCCGCGCGGCTGTTGCCGGGAGAGGTCTCGAAGATGCAGCCACCGGCGGCGCACGCTCCGGCCTGGTACCAGGACACCGACGAGGCCTTCTTCGCTACCATTCGTGACGATGGCAAGGTGCTCACCGTCGGCTTCGAGCCGTCCGTGCCCGACGCTGGCGAAGAGATCAGCGCGCACGCGGGCCACTGGGCGCTCGATGACGGCGCGTTGACCGCGATTCAGTACGGCGACGTGACCGATCCCGAAGGGCCCGTCACGGTGATTCCGCGCGCGTACCTCGGCGCCCGCTACTACTCGACCGAAGAGTTCAACGGCGAAGTCGAGGTGGCGTTCGAGCCGCTCTCACCCGAGTTCCCGCCGCTCGACCCGCACGCCCAACGCTTCGTCGAGCTGTCGTTCCGCATCAAGGACACGCAGGTCAGCCTCTTCGCGATCCCCGACGTGCCGGGGTTGCCGCCCGTGAACGAGATGCGGCTGATGTGGCGCTACTTTCTTCCCAACGGCACCGAAGAGGTCGGCAACAGCGCGGCCGACGAGATGACGCAGGATCAGGTGACGGTGCCCCGCGGGAAGTTCCGCATGGGCCTCAAGCTCCGGGCGCTCCACACCGGGAGCGTCGAGGTGAAGGGGACCGTCAACGGCGCGGAGGTGCTTCGCAAGGAGCTGCCTGGCCTGGGCGTTCGAACGGGAAAGGTCGCCGTCGGGTGCCGCAACCTGCAGTGCCGCTTCTCGCAGCTCGTGGTGCGGGGAAAGCCGATGCCGAAGCCGAAGCCGGCCACCGCGTCGCCCTCGAACTGAAGCCGAGCCGCGCGCGCCAGGTGCATGGCCGTGACGTGCCCGACGTGGGGGAAGGCAGACTGGCGGGGCTGGCGCTCGCGTGGAGCAGGTGCAGGTGACGCGAGGCCGGCGTCAAGTCTCAGGCGACCTCGTCGTCGGGAGCGCAGCCACCGATGCGGTGACTTCGGAGATCCCGGGTAGGCTGTCGGCAACGTGGAAGGCCGACTTTTGCTCAAAGACTGCAGCTTGTTCAGCGCCGATGGGCGCGTGCGGGCGCACATGGCGGTGCTGGTCGAGGGCGCGTCGATCGTTCAGGTGGTCGACGATGGAGCGCTCCCGGCGTTGCCGGGAGACTGGGCGGTGCAGTGTGACGGTCGGCTCGTCACGCCCGGCTTCGTCGATTGCCACACGCGCCTCGTGGGGGCGCAGTTGTCGCCCTGGTCTGGCCATCACCTGCTTCGGCCGCTCGAGGAGCGCTACACCTTCGAGGCCCAGATCGAGAGGGTGGTGACGGTTGGTGAGGTCGAAGCGCTGACCGCCGCGGCGCTCGCGCGTGGCCTGCTCCGGGGCACCACGATGTTCGTCGAGCACCTCCACGCGCCCTCGTGTGTCGAAGACGCGCTCGCCGTCCAGGGCCGCACGGCCGAGCGGCTCGGCGCCAGGCTGGTCAACAGCCACGCAAGCAGCAGCCTGATGAAGGAGCTCCCGGGGCCCGCGCAGGTGGAAGCGAACGCGGGCCATGTCGTCGCGACGAAGGGCAACCCGCTCGTTCGTGGGTCGCTCGGGGTGGCTGCGTCGTTCTGCGCCGATGACGATCTGCTCCGGCGGGTCGGCCGCCTGAAAGAAGAACTCGGCGTCGGTGCGCACTTCCGCATGGCCGAGAGCGACGAAGATCTCGCGCTCACCTGGGACCGGCACAACACCCGCGTCGTCAATCGCCTCGAGACCTTCGGCCTGCTCGGCGGGGCGTCGGTCGGCGCCCACGCTCGCGCCATCGATCGCTTCGAGGCGCAGCGACTGGCCCGCACCCGGACCTTGATCGCGCTCAGCCCACGCCTCACGCACACGCTCGAGGGCGGCAGCGCGCTCGGCATGGAAGCGGTGCTTCTCAGCCAGAACCTGGTCGGTCTCGGCACGGGTGGCAGCGGCACGCTCTGGGAAGAACTCTCTGCGAGCTTCACCGGCGTCATGTCGCTCGCGCGCTCGGGCCGCATGCTCGACCCCGACAACCTGATGGCCACCTTCCTCGTCGCCGGCCCGGCGGAGCTCTGCACGATGGTGTTCGGCCAGCCCTCGGGGACGATCGACATGGGCGCGATGGCTGATCTCGTCGTCCACGACTTCGTCCCCGCCCAAGAGGTGGGCAACTTCACGCCGCACCTGCTGATGCAGCTGAGCCAGACGCGCGTCGCGTGGACGATCGTGAACGGCCGCGTGGTGGTTCGTGAAGGGCAACTGCTCGCCGCGCCGTCGTTGCAGCTCGAGCACCAGGCCGCGAAGGCCGTCGAGGCGGTGTGGACGCGCTGCTGAAAGAGGCGCTCGTGCGTCGGCGGGCGCGGCTGCCTGCCGAGACGAGCTGCTTCCGGTGGATCGACGGTGAGCTGCCCGGCGTCACCATCGACCTGTTCGCCGACGTCGCCGTGGTGTCGTTCTATCGAACGGCCGCCGCCGACGAGGCTGGCGGAATCGGTGACGCGCTGAGCTCCACTGGCGCCGTACGCAGCGTCTACGTGAAGCACCGGCCGAGAGAGGCGAAGCGCGCAGCCAATGAAGACGGGTCGCTGGTTGCGCCGCCAATGCCGATCGTCGGCGAGCCCGTCTCGGAGCTCGAGGTGCTGGAGCAGGGCCTTCGTTTCGTCATCCGGCCCGCGAATGGACTCTCGGTCGGGCTGTACCTTGACGCCCGTGATGCCCGGCGCTGGGTGCGGCAACACGCGGACGGTCGGCGGGTCCTCAACCTGTTCTCGTACACGTGCGGCTTCGGGGTCGCTGCGAGGCTGGGCGGCGCGGCGCGTGCGGCGAACGTCGATGCGTCACGCAAAGTGCTCGACTGGGGCGAAGAGAACCTGGCGAAGCACGGCCTGACGCCAGATCGCTTCGACTTCATCGCGGGGGACAGCTTCGACTGGCTGGCGCGGTTCGCGAAGCAGGGGGAGCAGTTCGATCTCGTGGTGCTCGATCCTCCCGGGTTTGCGACGACGAAGACCAGCCGCTTCACCGCGGCGCGCGACTATCACCAGCTCGTCGCAGCAGCGCAGAAGGTCGTGGCGCCGAAGGGGCTGCTGCTGTCGATGTGCAACGTCGAGGCGCTGTCGGTCGGTGAGTTCGACGCGCAGCTCGAGCGGGGCCTGGGCTCGAGGAAGCGTCGGCGGGTGACGGCGTTCGGCGCCAGCGCGGTCGATTTTCATCAGCCGAGCGCGCTCAAGTGCGTCGTGCACGAACTCTGAAGCATCGCTTCCGTCCCCGGCGCAGGCTCTCGCCCGCGCATGAAGCGCTTGAGCGCCGGCTCGAACTCACCGCCTTCGGTCGCCATCGCGGCGAGGTCGAGCTGAGCGCCCCCCAGCACCTCACGAGCCCGCTCTGACCGAGGTGATTCGCCACGGCAACTCGGGGATCGGGTAGACCACCGGCCCGCCATCATCGTTGACGGCGTGGGGCAGGGTGCCGAGCAACAGCACGGCCGTGTCTTCCAGGTGCTCGAGGCGCTTCTGGTTCTCGCGGTGAGCTGCGACGACGCGCCGGCGCCTGATGAACGCGAGCATCATCAAGAACGCCGAGCCGCTCCAGACGAGCGAGCCGCTCATGAACAGCACGGGCCACCACGGGTACCGGAGCGCGACGTCCCTGCGGAACTCGGTCTCTTCCAACGACAGCGACGTGTGGAAGGCGCGCGCGAACGCCTGCTCGAAGATGACGCCCCTGCCGTCGAGCTCGATCAGCTCGGCGAACTGCTCCGGGCCATGGCGCGAGAAGAGGAAGCGCACGAACTCCGAGCTCTGCGCGTAGGCGACCTCGACGTCCTGCGGCCGCTCGGGAAACCCATCTCGGAGCGCGTCGAAGTCGTAGAGCCGGTCGCTCGCGATCGCGATCGCCATGGTGGAGTAGTGGCCGCTCTTGAATTGCCCCTCGTGCGTCACCATCTGCGCGACGCCTTCCTGGAACCAGCGGGGCCAGTCCTTCCCCAGTTGGCCCAGGGCGATGTGGACGAGCTCGTGCCGCAGCGTCGTCTTGCCCTCGGCGGTCGCGATGGAACGCGCATCGACCAGCACCACGTTCGCGCCCGGCCACGCCAACGCCACGGCCCAGCCCGGAGGGCGCGAGCCCGGCAACGCCATCGCTTCATATTCCTCGCGACCCAGCGCGACGCGCACCTCGGTTCGACCGGTCCAGTCACGGCCGAGCAGCGCCGACACCTCGTCGCGCAGCGTCTCGAGCTCGGGGCCCAGCGCACGCGCCGGTTGCGCTGCCCGTTGGGACGCGACGACGTGAAAACGATCGGTGTCGAACGCGACGGTGGTGACGGGAGCGCGGGTGGCGAACGCGGGCACGTCGAGCGGCCCCTCTTCGGGCGGGGGCGACGTCGCCAGCAGGGCTGTCAGGAGCGTCGCCAACACGGCAGCACCATCAAACGCCGATCGGCGCTTGTCGACCAGCCCCCGACCGAATGAACGGGCTCACGGTTCCAGCGACGTGCGGGCGGTCCTGGCGGCGATGCCCAACACCCTGAGCCGTTTGCGGCGCGAGGCGTCACCCTCGATCAGCTCGACGGCGGCCTGCTTCACGTCGAGCGCACCACTCACGAAGTCGATCAGCGCCGCGTTCGCCTCACCGTCGACGGGAGGTGCCGACAGCGCGATCTTCAACCGGCCATCATGCTCGCCGATGACCCTCGTCTTCGATGCGCGGGGCTGCACGAGGATCAGCAACTCGACGCCTCCGTCGATGGCCTTCAGCCAGCTCATTCACCCGACTTCTTCACCAGGTACGCGACCTCGGCGCCGGGCTGCTGCGTCTTGAAGGTCTCGAGCAGCTTCCGGTGCGACTCGATGGTCTGTTCGAGCTGCGCCTCGAACTGCACCTTCTGGCGCCTCAGCTCGGCGATGTCACCCTTGAGCTCGACGATGCGGTTGTTCGCGGTCGCGACGATCTTCTCGCCCTGCAGCTCGGCGTCGGCGACCGTGAGCTCTGCCTCTTTGCGGGCCTGCGCCTTCACGTCTTCCGAGATGCGCTGCGCGGTCACCATCGTCTCCTGCAGCGTCTTCTCGCGCTCCAGGTGGGTCTCGAGGCGTGCCTGCGTGCGCTTGAGCTCTTCCTTGAGCGAGATGTTCTCTCGCACCACTTCTTCGAACTCACTCGCCGTCAGCTCGAGGAAACCCTCGACCTCTTTCTTCGAATAGCCGCGGAAGCTCACTTCGAAGCGCTTCTGGCGGATGTCGAGCGGGGTCATCTTCATGGGGTCGTCCTCGGTGCGTGGGGCCTGTGGCGATCAGCCTGCCGTGCCCTCAGTGTTTTTCCAGAAAGCTGTCGCCGAGCTGTTTGGCCCGGAGCGTCGCGGACTCCACCGCGTTCATGAGCGTCGTCCGCAGGCCGCCCGCCTCGAGGGTGTGCAGACCGGCGATCGCAGTGCCTCCCGGGCTGGTGACCTGGTCCTTGAGCGTGCCGGGGTGTTCGCCGGTCTCGAGCAACAGCTTGGCTGAGCCATAGACGGTCTGCGCCGCGAGCTTGAGCGCCACGTGGCGTGACAGGCCGACCTTCACGCCGGCGTCCGAGAGCGCCTCGATGATGAGGAAGATGTACGCAGGGCCGCTCCCCGAGAGCCCCGTCACCGCGTCGAGCTGCGACTCGTCGAGCACCCACGTGGTGCCAACGGCGTCGAAGAGCTTCTTCGCGAGCTCGAGGTCCTTCGAGGTCGCGTGCTCACCGCCTGAGACGGCCGTCGCTCCCAGCCCCACCAGCGCAGGCGTATTCGGCATGGAGCGAACGATGCGGGCTCCTTTCGAGAAGCGACGTTCGATGGCCGCGATGGGGACGCCGGCCGCGACCGAGATGACGAGCTTCTTCGCGTCGATCACCGGCGCGATCTGCACGAGCACCTTGTCCATCGCCTGTGGCTTCACCGCCAACACGACGACGTCTGCGTCACGGGCCGCGGCCAGGTTGTCGAAGCCCACCGAGATGCCGTGCGTCTTCTCGAGCTCGGCCTTGCGTTCTTCGCGCTTCACCGTGGCCGTGATGTTCGAGGCCTTCTCCCCCGAGCGGATGAGGCCGCGGATGAGCGCGTTGGCCATGTTGCCTGCGCCCAGGAAGGTGATGCGTTGGTCGATCACTGCGTGCCTCCGCGAGCCAGGGGGACCTCGAGCATGATGCGTCGCCCCAGATTCTGAACACCGCTGGGCAACGTCGTCGTCCGCTGAATCGACGCGATGAAGCGAAGGGCCGAAGGGGTGTTCTGAAAGGGAAGGTATTCGAGCGCCTTGAGCTTGTGGGCTTCGCCCAGGGCGGGGTGCCGGATGATGTTCGAGAGGATCTCTTCGGACCGCGGGTGGCGAATCACGCCGATGGCTCGCAGCGCGGCGCCCCAGACCGCCGGGTTGGGGTCGAACACCAGCTGCGCGAGCGGGTTGAGCGCGCGGGCATCACCCAGCAGACCGAGATCTTCGATGGCCTGGGTGCGCACTTCGAGCGGGTTCGGGTCGGTCGCGAACAGCAGCCCTCGCAGCAGCGCGATGTCAGGCCCTGCAGTCTGCGCGACGGCCGGCTTCGGAGGCGCGGGCTCGTCGTCATCTTTGGTGTTCCCGAAGGCCGACTTCTTCGCCTGGGCGAGCACGGGGAGGGCCAACAGGCACAACAGGCAGGCGAGGCGCATGGGGCGGGTCAACATGGCGGGTCTCATGATGCCGGGAAGGGGTCCTGGGGCGGCCAGAAAATTGCTCCCCGATCTCGCGGGGGTACAACAGGTCACAGACCTGTAGCACAGCGGAGCGAGCCCTTTGATGCGATCGGCAAAGTCGGTGACCCTCGAGAACGTAGATGTCGAGTGCACTCACTGCGGCGTGACGATGAGCTCATCGTCCGGCGGTGGCGGCACCATTCGGTACTTCCAGTGTCCGAAGTGCCAGCGCTGGGTCTCGAGCATGTACACCGAGGTCTTCCGGGCCGACACGAAGGTTCGCACGCGATCGACGACACCTCCTCCGATGGCCTCGCTCGGTGGCGTGAAAGATCGGCTCGAGGCGTGGCTCAAGAGCCTGGACGCGAAGAACCCGTACCGCGTGCTCGGCTGTGTCGAGAGCGACAGCGATGAGCTCATTCGTGAGCGGTACCGTGCGCTCGCTCGCAAGCACCACCCTGACGCTGGTGGTGACGAGGCGATGATGCGCTCGATCAACGAGGCGTGGGAATCGATCGTGCTGGAGCGGCGCGCCCAATCGCCGCACGCCATTCGCCGCACCACGCTGGCGCACTCGGTCGGCTAATCCCCGCGGCCGAGCAGCTCGCGCACCTGCTCCATGAACTCCATCTCGACGCTGTCGATGAGGCCGTCGGCAGCCAGGAGCGCTTCAGCGGTGGTGATGACTGCGTCCGGCTTCGTGCGCAGCAGCTTCAAGTTCGGCTGCGGCATTGGCTTGCCTCGATCGAGGTGGTCGAGCAGTACCGTCATCACCGCTTCGGGAACGCTCCAGGCTGGGCCGAGCGCCGCGACGAACGCGCGCTCCTTCGGGTCGAGCTGATCGTCGGCCCAGGCGACCTGCAGCAGCAGCTTGAGCGCCTCGGCGTTGAAGATGGGATCGGTCGAAGGAGGGGGGATCATGAGGCTGCAGCCTACATCGCGTTGAGCTTTCGGAGCGCGCTCGCTACCTCAACCACCCATGACATCCCCCGGTCAGAAGATCCCCGACGTCGTCTTCCATGGTGAGCAGGGCGCGGCAGTGAAGCTGTCGCAGTATCTCGGCAAGAAGACCGTCGTCCTGTACTTCTACCCGAAGGACGAGACCTCGGGGTGCACTGCCGAGGCGTGCTCATTTCGGGACGCCTACGAGGACTTCAAGGCGGCGGGCGCCGAGGTGATCGGCGTCTCTGCAGACGATGAGGCTAGCCACGCCAGCTTCAAGGCGAACCACCGGCTGCCATTCGTGCTCCTC
Source organism: Myxococcaceae bacterium (assembly GCA_040400045.1). GTDB lineage: Bacteria > Myxococcota > Myxococcia > Myxococcales > Myxococcaceae > Xiheimicrobium. The sequence continues at coordinate 125,863 of JBBAQZ010000010.1, read as the reverse complement.
TCGGACATGGGCGGCGTCGCGGCGAAGGCGTTCGGCGTGAAGAAGACCTTCGGGCTCATCGCTGGCCGCGTCACCTTCGTGATCGATCGTGACGGCGTGGTGCGGCACCGCTTCGACTCGCTCCTTCGCGTGAACGAGCACGTCAGCCAGGCGCTCGCGCTCGTGAAACAACTCGAGGCGAAGCCCGCCGGGTAGTCACCGGGGAAGCCCACCGCGCAGCAGGTACCGCCAGAACGCGAAGCCTGTCGCCGCACCCAACGCCAGCTTGAGCGGCCACGGAAAGAACGCTCCCGGGCTGACGAAGCCTTCGACGATCCCGATGGCGACGAGGAATGGGCTGCACCCGAGCACCAGCTGGACCGCTTTCGTGGCCCGCTCCCTCAACACCACGGAGCGCGGTCGTTCCCCGGGCTCGATCATCGCGTGACCGATCATCAACCCGGCGCCGCCCGTCATCGCGATGATCGACAGCTCCACCGGCCCGTGCGCCGACATGAAGGACAGCATCGTGCCAGCCACCTCGTTCTGCGCGCAGCACGCGAGGATCGCGCCGATGTGCAGCCCGTTGAACACCAGCATCAACACCGTGCCCGTCGCCGCCGTGATGCCGGCCGCGAACGCCAGAAACGAGACGCGCAGGTTGTTGGTGAAGATCGCGATCGCCGCTTCAGCAGGGTGGAGTTTCTCGAGGATCTGATCGGTCCACAGCTCCCGCCGCCGGATGTGATCGAGCAGCATCGGCTCGAGGATCAGGTCGGCCCCGCCCGGCGAGAGCCACACCGTCGTCGCGCCGATGATCACGCCGAGCACGAGCAGCCCCGCCGCCACCTGCGTGTAGACGAGGGTCTGCCGCGCCACGGCCGGGAAGGTCTGCCGATAGAACGTCATCAGCCCCGAGAGCCCGGCGCCGGTGCGTTGGTAGATCGCGCCGTACGCCTGACCGCACAGCTGGTTCAGGTACCGATGCACGTCGGTGCCGCCGAAGAAGGCCTGCGCGTGCGCGAGGTCGGCCGAGGCGCGGCGGTAGAGCCGATCGACGGTCGAGACGTCGGCGAGGCTGACGCTGCGGCTCCGAAGCCCCAGCAGGAGCGTCTCGAGGTGGCGCCAGTCGGCCACGCGTCGGGTGACGAACGGGTTGATGCCACCGGGGTGATCGCCGCTCCCGAAAGATTCGAGGAACGCCCTCACGGTGGCCTCGTCGAACCCGGCGGCGTCGGCTGCTCCATACTTCGCGCAGAGCTGTCGACCGACCCGAACGCGTGCGTCTGCGTCGAGCGAGGTGAGGCGACTCAAGAAAGACGTGACGACCTCGAGCTCGGCGGCCGGCAGGGTGCGCGCGCTCTGCGTCGGCGCCTTCTCGTACCGCGACAGATCGAAGTCCTGTTCCCTCACGAGGATCGTCCCCGCGAGGAGGTCCCCGAGTCGCCGGTGCCGACCATCGATCAACATCGTGATCACGCCGATGGGGTAGCAGCCGGGCAGGAAATCGACGAGCCGCATCAGGTTCCGCACGGCGCTCTCGAACGGCCCGACGGGTGAGCCATCGAAGCGCACGACGCGAATGCGCATGATGCGCTTGCCGAGCGTCTGGCCGCGCCAGAGCACCTCGAGCCCGGTCCAGTAGCCCCAGATGACCAGGAAGATGAACAGCAGGCCCGCCGCGCGCTCGAGGCTCGTCAGCCCGTTGAAGACCTGCAGCGCGTTTGGGCCGATCAGCGAGTAGAAGAAGTAGAGGACGATCGTCGACCCGAACAGCATGCCGACGTCGATGGCGTAGGCGAGGGCGCGAAAGCCGATGCCGGCGACGGGCAGCTCGACCGAGACGCGCTCGGGCGTCGCCACGTCGATGCTGGGAACGCTGACGTCGCTCACCCGGAGCCAGAGGCTACTTCGCGCGCTTCAGGATCGCTCCGAAGAAGGCATCGGTGCCGTGACGGTGCGGGAACAGGCGCAGGAAGCCGTTGCGGCAGGTCTTCGCAGCGAGAGCCTGGCCCAGCGAGCGCTCCGCGGGCACCACCGAGAACTCCGGGTGCTTGCTCAGGAAGTGCTCGATGACGCCTTCGTTCTCGTCCCGGAAGAAGCTGCAGGTGCCGTAGATCAGCAGGCCGTCGGGCTTCACCAGCGGCGAGAACCGCTCGAGCAGCGCCTTCTGAATGCTCACGTGCTCCGCGAGCGAGTCTTCCGTGAGGCGATAGCGCGCGTCGGGCTTGCGCCGGAAGGTGCCGGAGCCGCTGCACGGCGCGTCGATGAGCACGCGATCGGCGTTGGCGACGAGCTCCGAGATCGAGGCCAGCGCGTCATCGCCGTTGGTGATCGGCTTGACGCGGACGTTGTGGACGTCGGCGCGGCGGGTGCGCTCCTTGAGATCTTCGAGTCGTCGAGCGTCGACGTCGAGCGCGTAGAGATCGCCGCGGTTCTTCATCTGCGCCGCCAGCTGCAGCGTCTTGCCGCCGGCGCCCGCGCACGCGTCGACCACCTTCTTCGGAGGCGCGTCGACCAGCATGCCGAGCAGCTGGCTGCCCTCGTCCTGCACTTCGAAGAGGCCCTTCTTGAACGCCTCGAGCGAGTACACGTTGGTCCGCGTCTCGAGGATCACCCCGAGCGGAGAGAGCAGGGTGGGCGTCGTCTTCACGTCCTCGCGCTCGAGCGCGGCGATCAGCTGCTCCCGTGTGCCCTTGAGCGTGTTGACGCGGCCGCAGAGCGGGCCCCGTTTGTTCATCGCGTCGGCGGCGTCGAGCGCCTCGTCGCCCACCTCTTCGACGAGCTTGCTGGCCGCGAACTCGGGCACCGAGGCCTCGATGGAGAAGCGCTTGAGCGACGGCAGCTTCTCGAGCCTCGAGCGCGCCTCGAGCACCGTGCGCAGCTTCTTCCCGTCGTCTCCGCGGAAGGCCATGCTGTCGCCGACCTCGTCGGGCGACTCCCCCTCGAGCAGCCTCGAGATCGCCAGCCGCACGAGATCCTTGTGGGTCATCGAGATGGCGCCGAAGCCCGGCCACCCGTTCTCGGCGAGGAAGTCGACCAGCATCTGCCGGCGCAGCAGGCCGTACACCCGCTCGGCCACGGCGCGGCGCTCGGAGGAGTAGAGCTGCTTGCGAGACCGGAGCGTCGAATCCAACGCGCGATCCGACAGGCGGCCATCGTGACGAACGGCGCCGTAGGCCTCGAGGCAGGCCTGGGCGATCAGATCTTCACGCATTCGACGGTTGCCCTTGGGTTTCACGAAGAGCCCCGTACACCAGAATGGCCCCGATTTCCGATGCGGTCGCGAGCGTCGTCGCGCCGCGCACAACGGTGAGGGCTCAGGCCACCGGCGGCGGTCCCGGGGCTTCGCTGGTTCCGGGCTTCTTCCCGAAGAGCAGGTGCAGCCCGTACAAGAGGCCCGAGAGGACGACCGAGGCGCCGAGGCCCATGGCCATTCTCGTTGACACCCGGCCCATCCCGACCTCGACCGGTCCCCGAAGCGACTTCTGATGACTGCTCCTGAAGGTGACCTTGATCACGTAGCTGCCGGGGTCTGGTGCCGTGAAGGTCGCGTTCCACACCCGCGGCTGCGTCTTCGACGGCGCGACGGTCTCGAGCGCCTTGAAGGTACCCCCGACCTGCTCGATTCCAAGCGTGACAGGCCCGTCGAGATCGCCCGACGCAAAGCTACCGACAGCCACCGAAACCGTGAAGGGCTCTCCCGACGAGAGCTCGGCAGGGCTGACCGTTCCCCGGACCCGATCCTCGGCGTCCGACCAGTCGAAGCTCAGCCCGTTCTTGTCCGGCTCGACCCGAAACGCGGTCCGGTCAGAGGTGTTTTCGGGCACGAAGCCCTCGGGGGGAGGCTGACACAACACGAGGGCAAGATAAGCGCGCAGGAACATTGTGGTTCACGATGACGTTCTGCCGGTAAGCTCGCACCTGCTGTGACTCAGTCGTTCGGCAAATATCAGCTGGAGAAGAAGCTGGCCACCGGCGGCATGGCCGAGGTGTGGCTTGCGCGCCAGACGGGCATCGAGGGCTTCAACCGCCACATCGTGGTGAAGCGAATCCTCGCCCACCTCGCAGAGGACCCTGAGTTCGTCGCGATGTTCCTGCAGGAAGCGCGCATTGCCTCGCGCTTCAACCACCCGAACATCGCGCAGATCTACGATCTCGGTGAGAACGCGGGCACCTTCTTCATCGCCATGGAGTTCATCCATGGTGAAGACCTGGGTCGCGTCATGCGCCGCGCGTGGAGCACCGGTCAGTGGGTGGCGAGGCCGCTGTCGATTCGCATCATCGCCGACTCGGCTGCAGGCCTGTACTACGCGCACACTCGCACCGACGAGCAGGGCAGGCCGCTGCGCATCGTCCACCGCGACATCTCTCCGCAGAACATCCTCATCAGCTTCGATGGCTCGGTGAAGCTGGTCGACTTCGGCATCGCCAAGGCCGCCGATCAGGTCTCGAACACCAAGTCGGGCGCCATCAAGGGCAAGTTCGCCTACATGGCCCCCGAGCAGGCTGGCGGCAGGCCGCTCGACGCCCGCACCGACCTCTTCGCGCTCGGGCTGGTGCTGTACGAGCTGATCACCGGCGTGCGGCCGCTCAAGCGTGACAGCGAGATCGGCACGCTCCAGGCCGCGCTCGAATGCGCCATCGAGAAGCCGTCGCAGGTGGCCGAGGTGCCGTCGTCACTCGACGACGTGGTGATGCGCGCGCTCGCCAAGAACCCCGAAGACCGCTACCGCGACGCACGTCAGTTCCAGATGGCGCTCGAAGAGTACCTCGTTCAGGAAGGCACCGTCGCCACCAGCGTGCAGGTCAGCGAGCTGATGGAGACGATCTTCGCCGATCGTCTGCGTGAAGAAGCCCGCCTCGGAGCGCCGGCGCCCGCGAGCGAGAGCAGCGTCTCGAACCCCGCCGCCGAGCCGGCGCCGCTCCTCTACGAAGAAAAGCCGTCGAACACGCAGCTCGCGTCGAACCCCGGAGGCCCGCCCCGACCGCTTCCAACCGGTCCGAGCCCCGGCTCGACGCGCGATGAAGATGAGCTCGCCCCTCACCTGAGCGCGCAGGACGACGACCACGACGACGGACCGAGCGTCGGGGGATTCCACCTGCCAGAAGGCACGGTGATGCCGTCGAGATCGTACGCCACCTCGGTCGCCCGCCGCCCGTCTAGCCCCGAGCTGGAAGCCGCGCGCGCCCCCCGTCGAGCGAGCACGCGACTCCCCGAGCCGCGCAACGACGCGACCTCGGACGATCTGCAGGAAGTGCCCGAGCGTGAGCCGGAAGAGTCAGCGAGCCGCAAAGCGAAGCCCCGCAAGAACACCTCGAGCGCGATGCCCGAGGCACCACCGCGCAAGTCGCGGCCGCAGGTGCCCGCCGCGAAAGACTCGCCACCGCGCAAGTCCAAGCTGTTCGACAAGAGCGAGGTCTCGAAGCTCGTCGACGTTCGCGAGATGAAGGCCAGACAGTCGAGCCGACTCAACGCGCTCGTCTTCGTGGTGATGCTCGGCGGCCTCATCACCCTCGGTATCCTCTTCAAGGACCAGCTCAAGCTCCTCATCTTCTCGACGGCCAACGATCGCGGCACCCCCATTCTGCTGAGCGTCGCCACCAAGCCGAAGGTCCACGTGCAGGTGATTCCGCCTCCGGGCAGCGTCGGCCGGCAGAACCTCGATCTCGGCGAGACACCGCTCGACCGCGTCAGCGGCGCCTTCGTCAACGACACGATCCTCCTCTACAGCGAGGACCGCTTCATCCGATACGAAGAGAAGTTCGACTTTGGTCAGCCCAACGAGACCAAGACGATTCGAAAGGAGTTCGAAGAGGGCACCATCGCGATCACGATCAACCCGCCGATCAAGGGCGCTGCGATCTACCGGGGCAAGGACAAGATCGGTCAGGTCGGCATGAACATCAAGCTGATGGAAGGCCACCACGAGCTCGAGGTGCGCGGGGACTCGCTCGAGCAGCCGTTCCCGTTCGAGGTGACGCTCAAGGCCCGCGAGTTCGTGAAGAAGACCCTCGATCTCTCGACGAAGAGCGAGAAGTCCCCGGCTCCGAAGTAGCCAGGCTCGGCGCCGACTCAATACCGCTCGAGCGTCGGGTCGACCTGCACCGACCACGCATCGATGCCCCCGCGCAGCGACGTCGCGTCGTGACCCAGCTCGCGAAGGTACTCGGCGCCGTACAGGCTCCGCACGCCGTGGTGGCAGTAGACGACCAGCGGCTGGCCTTGGTGCGCGTCGAGCTCGTCGTGACGATCTTCGAGCTCGCCCAGCGGAATGAGGGTGGCCTTCGCCATTCGCACCCACTGCCACTCGTCGTGATTGCGGACGTCGAGGAGCACGGGCGCGGCACGGGTGGGGTCGTCGAGCCAGGCCTTCAGCTCGCCCACGGAGATCTCATGTGGCAACGGCATGACGACAGCTTGCCCGGGTTTCTGGTGCGTGCCACACCTTCCCTCGTGCTGCGTCGACTTGGACTCCTTGGCCTGCTGGTTCCTGCGCTGGCCTTCGCCGACTACATGGACCACTTCGCCCAGCGAGACGACGTGGGCTCGCGCAAGGCGCCTTCACTCGGAGACGCGCGGCTGCTCCTCATACCCGTCGAGGTGAAGGGCTTTCCACCCATCGATCGCGCGAAGCTGGAGCTCTTCTTTTCTCCCGACGACGACGCGGGCTTCGTGCGCTTCTACGAGACGGCCAGCCTCGGGCGCTACCGGCCGCGCGTCACCATCGGGCCGACCATCTCGTACGACGTCTGCCCATTGCCCGCGGCCCAGTTTCCACGCTGCAGCGTCGCGCGCGGCGACCTCAACGCGTTCTCGGCCGGCATCGAGCTGCTACGCGACGCGGTGCGAAAGACCGACGAGGCCGGCCTCGACTTCACCCAGTTCGACGTCAACGGCCGCGCCGGCACGGTCGATCGCTGGGCCGATGGCGTGATGTTCCTCACCAACGTGCCGTTCGGCGGCATCGCGTTCCCGTTCGCGTACTTCAACCGCGGCGACAACCTCAACGGCGGCGTCGGTGGCCCGCTCGTCGTCGATGGCATCCGGATTCCGCACATCGCCGTGGCCGGAGAGTCCGACGTGCTGGTGATGGTGCACGAGTTCGGTCACCTGCTGGGGCTGACGGACCTCTACGACGAGTCAGGCACGTACGCCGGCCTGCAGCTCTCGGTGATGGGCGCGTGGCTCTACGATCCGAAGATCGTCCTCCCCGACGCCGAGACGCGCTTCCGCCTTCGATGGGCGAACTGGCTGCAGGTGCAGGGTCGTCAACGCTTGACGCTGCGGCCGGTCGAGACGAGCGGCGACGTGGCGCGGGTCGGCGTCGGCGACGAGTACTTCCTCATCGAGAATCGCGGCCCGGGAGCGTTCGACCAACGCCTGCCGCTCCGTGGGCTTGCCGTCTTCCACGTCGATCGCAACGTGCAAAGCGTCAGCGCCCAGGGCAGCTTTCCCAAGCTCGGGTCAAAGGAGGGCGACTTCGTCAATCGGATCCTCGACTGCGTGAACTGCGACCCGTGGCATCCGTACGTGCGGCTCGTGCAGGCCGACGGCGCGTTCGATCTCGAGAACAACCGGCCCTTCAAGCCGGCCGACGATCTCTTCAGGCCTGGGACGTCCCTGCTCACCGATCGCTCGAACTCGGTGCGCAGCAAGAGCAACCCGGTGAACGGCTCCAACCTGTATTCGGGGCAGCCGTCGGGCTTCGCGCTCAACGACGTGCGGCTGCTTGGTGACGGTTCCATCGAGGTGACGCTCGACGCGCCGGCGAGTGGGCAGTGCGACGATCGCGTCTGTGCAGACGGGGACGGCTGCGCGCCGGTTCGTTGTGGCGAGCCACCGACGACGGGCTGTTCCGCCATCACCGGAACGCCCGTGCTCGCGCTCTGCCTACTTCTTCTTGAAGAGCGCCTCCGCCGCCGACACCGCCGCTGACTTCGAGTCGTTACCGCCGCGATCGGCGCCCTCACCGATCTGGTACAGGTCGCAGAAGTTGGCGGATTCCTTGTCGCTGGGGACTTCCGCGAAGGGCTCCTTGCATTCCTTGGCGACGTTCTCGTCGTAGTGCCGGCAATGCAGACAGCTGTGCAGCTCGGAACCACACGAGGGACAGACGTCGCGTCGGCCAACGGCGGCGATTCCGATGTCCAGCTTCGCTCCGCACTTCCCACACCCAGCCATGAGTCGAGTATATCGCAGCCCCCTGCTGGAGGTCTTTCGCCGATGCGTTCGTTGCTCGCTCTCGCCGCTGCCGTTTCGCTCCTGCCGTCTGCTGCCTTCTCGTCCGAGAAGATCGATCTCACCGAGGACGAGTTCCGCATGTTCAAGCACGCCAGGCTCGCGCTGGAAGATCCGCGCGTGCAGGCCATGAAGCCCGAAGCCCGCCTGCCGGCGATCGCGAAGGACGCGAAGTTCAAGCTCAAGGAACTCGAGAAGGCGATGGAGCGTGGCGAAGCCGCGGGCGACGTGAAGGCGAAGTGTGAAGCGAACGTGAAAGAGGCGCTGGCGGGCACCGAGCTCAAGGACAAGCTGGGCCGCGTCGAGGTCGACACCGACGCTCCGCACGCCGTCATCTACGTGCAGTGGTTCAACGAAGAGACGAAGGATCTCTGGGTGCAGGCGTGTACGGCTGCCGTCACCGTCGCCAACGTCTGCCCCATCGCCGCGACCGTCACCGTCTATTCGAACGACAAGGCTGCGCCGAAGACCCGGGTGTTCCAGGCGCTCATCAGCGCCCAGGGCGCGCGCCGCATCAACGCCGAGAAGGTGAAGGACTTCGCCGAGACCCGCTACCTGAAGCTCTTCGAGAAGGTGAAGAGCGTCATCAACGGTGACGATCTGTCGGCCGAGAGCGGCACGCCGACGGCGCAGCACTGAGCCCATGGCGAACCGGCCGTACCAACCCAAAGACCGGTTCTTCAAACAAGCGAAGGCCGAAGGGTTGCGCGCGCGCTCGGCCTTCAAGATCGACGAGATCGCGAAGCGGTTCCGTATCTTCGAGAAGGGCCAGAGCGTGCTCGACATGGGCGCGGCTCCGGGTGGCTTCCTGCAGATCCTCCTCGACGAGGTCGGCGCGAAGGGCACCGTCATCGGCGTCGATCTCGTGCCGATTCGCCCGCTGAACCGGCCGAACGTGAAGACCGCCGTCGCCGACGTGTTGTCGCCCGACTTCGACGCGCTGCTGCTGTCGCTGCACAAGGGCCCGTTCGACGTCGTGGTGTCGGATCTCGCGCCGAAGACGACGGGCATCAAGGACACCGATGAAGCGCGCTCGCTCGCGCTGGCAGGCAAGGCGCTCGAGGTGTCGGTGACGCGCGGGCGCAGTGGAGGCCACTTCGTCGCCAAGCTCTTCATGGGCCGCGACTTCGAGGCGTTCCGCGCCGACATCCGCACGGCGTTCCACGAGGTGAAGGTGGTCCGGCCCGAAGCGACCCGCGGCGGCTCGATGGAAATCTACCTGGTCGGCCTCGATCGTCGCTGACGCCCCGGGGCTCAGGCCTTCACGACGGGGTTGCGCTGCGCGAAGGGCCCGCGCTCGCGGCCGGGGTGCTGCTCCATGCCGGGCGCGAAGCCGGTGACGCGATTCCTGCCGCCGCGTTTGCTCGCGTAGAGCGCGGAGTCTGCCGCGTCGACGAGCCGCGCCTGCTCCGTCGCGTCGGTCGGAAGCGTGGCGACTCCGACGGAGATGGTGACTCGACCGCCAGGCTGCACCGAACCGTGCTCGAACGTCGTCTCCTCCACCACGCGGCGCAGCTTCTCGGCCACCTCGAGGGCCTCGTCGCGGTCGACCTGCGGGAGCAACACGACGAACTCCTCGCCGCCGTACCGCGCGAGCGTGTCGACCTTGCGCACCACCTGCTTGAGGGCCGTCGTCACCTGCTTGAGCGCGACGTCGCCCGCCCGGTGGCCCGCCGAGTCGTTGAGGTGCTTGAAGTGATCGATGTCGATCATCACCAGCGAGATCGGCGACCCATAGCGCGTCGCGCGGTTCACCTCGGCCTCGAGCTGCTGGAAGAGATGACGGCGGTTCGGGATGCCCGTGAGGGGGTCGGTGATCGACAGCGCGACCGTCTGCTCGTGCAGCCGCGCGTTCTGCACCGCGATGGCGACCTGATCGGCGACGGCGGCGAAGTACTCGATCTCCTCTCGATCGAAGTCGGCCTTCTGGCGTCGCTCGAAGTTCAACACGCCGAGCAGCTCCGAGCCCTGCAGCATGGGAATGGAGAGCAGGCACCCGCGCTTGGGGGCGGCGTTGAGCAGCTTGAAGCGCTGCTCCACCTCGAGATCGGGCACGTACACCGACTTGCGCGTGCTCGCCGCGTGGCCCGCGATGCCTTCGCCCACCTCGAACTGCAGCCCCTCGCTGCCCTCGTTGGGCGGGTAGGCCTTGAGCACCTCGAGCTTGCCGTCCTGGTTGAGCAGCATCACCGACGAGCGGTCGACCTTCAGGCGCGTCGGGAGCAGCGACGCGATGCGCGAGAGCACCTCGTTCAGGTCGAGCGTCGAGGCGATGGTGCGCGCGATCTCGAAGAGCACCTCGAGCTCGTCGATGCGCATCGCGAGGCGGGTGTTGGCGGTGCCCAGCTCGGTCTTGAGCTGCAGCTCCGCGCGCGCGTGGTCGAGGTCGCGCTGGGTGTCGATCTCACTGACCTTCAGCTCGGTCAGCTTGCTCAGCATCGAGTTGAAGGACTGCGCCAGCGAGCCGATCTCGTCGGCGCCGAGATCGGGCGCGCGAACGGCCAGCTCTCCACCCTCGGCCCGTCGCATCACGCGCGCGAGGCGCTTGAGCTTCTGGGTCAGCAGCAGGCGGAGCGAGAGCGCCACCGCTGCTGCGAGCACCAGCGTGAAGATGACGACGCTCCACATGGCGCTCGAGAAGACCTCGGAGACCTGCCGGCGCAACGAAGGCTCCTCGACGGTGAGCTGCAGCACGCCGGTGCGCAACGTGTGGTCGCCGGTGTGACAGCCGCCGCATGACACGCCCCCGAGCGGGTACAGCACCTCGCCGCCGCCCCCTCGTCCCCAGGGCCACAGGAAGGACGGCGTCGCGAACACGGCTTGGCCTTCCTTCACGCCCTTGGTGCGCTCCGCGTCCGCGAAGGCCTTGTCTTCTTCTTCGATGCGTCGCGACCACCTCACCCGGCCGGCGCCGTCGACGATGCGAATGTCGCTGGCGACTTTGAGGCCCGACCAGTCGCTGCGGACGATCGCCGTGACGCTCCGGTGCGCGACGCGGGCCGTGGTGCCTGGTGGCGTGCGCTCGACGGTGCCGAAGCTGGTGGCGATGAACTCCGCGAGGCCGAGCGCCTGACGTCGGCTCTCGTCGCGAACCGCGAGATCGGTCTGCCGCCACACCAGGCCGACGCCCAGCAACGCGACCAGCGCCGTGGGGAGCGCGATCGCCGCGAACAGTCGTCGTCCGATCGACCTCACGCGGTCGGCCTCCCCGGTGCCGTCTGTGTGAATGCACCCACGCTCACCCGCTCGCTGTCTCGCTTCTCGTGCGTGTCGTCAAGATGAGACCCGCCCGCAGGTGGGATACCGTGTGCGCTCCTTGGAGCTGATCCGTTCGAAGCTGATCCGTTCGCCGCACGCGTTTCCAACCCGCGCGGGAGGCGTTTCCCTCGCGCCGTTCGCGTCGCTCAACACCGCGACCAACGTCGGTGACGAGCCGGCTGCCGTCGCGCAGAACCTCGAGCGGCTGTCGGCCGCCTTCGGAGCGACGCCTGCGCAGGTCGTCACCGTGCACCAGGTGCACGGCACCATCGTCCGCGAGGCCACGGCCACAGGGCAGGGCGTGCTCGGTGAAGCTGACGCCGTGTTCACTCGCCACGCTGGGCTCATCGTTGGCGTGAAGACGGCTGATTGCCTGCCGATCCTGATCGAGGATTCGAAGACGGGGCAGGTGGCCGCAGTTCACGCGGGTTGGCGGGGCGTCATCGGTGAGATCGTGCTGCGCGCCATCGAGCGGCTGGTCGAGAACGGAGCGGACTCTTCCGGCCTTCAGTTCGCGCTCGGCCCGGCGATTCAGGCGTGCTGCTTCGAGGTCGATGGCGAGCTGCCGGCCAGGTTCACCGCAGCCTTCGGAGGCGAAGTCGTGAAGCCCCAGCCGGGCAAGACGAAGGTCCACCTCGATCTGGCCTGGGCCGTGGGCCGATCGCTCGCGCGGGCGGGGGTGCCGGACAGCCATGTGGACGTGCTGCCGCACTGCACCCGCTGCGACAGTCGCTTCTTCTCCTACCGACGTGAAGAGGGGCGCACCGGGCGGCAACTCTCGCTGATCCAATGTGTGCGTGAGACATCGCTGTAGCAGTTCGGCCGGGGGTGATTTCTTGACCCTCGCCGAGCACGGTCCGTACACTTTGAAGGTCATCCGACTCTTCCTCGCCAGCATGTCCGCCGCGCTCTGCGCGTGCGCGACCGAGCAGGTCTCCCGCGCCGAGCACGTCGAGCTGCTCGCGTCGGTGCGCGCGCTCCGGGCCGAGAACGCTCGCATCGAGTCACGCCTCGAGGCGATGGAGGCGTCACTCAAAGGGAAAGGCGCAGCCACTGGACGTCTGGCCGCCGGAGCCTCGAACGCGCCTGCGTCGTCCGTCTCGGGTTCGACGTCCGCGCCGGCCGTCGCGCCGCGTGACGACGTGCCGACGCTCACCGTGGTGAAGCTGAAGCCGAGGAAGGAAACGGCGCCGAAGCTGTCCACCGAGGTCGAGGTCGTCGAGCCTTCCGTCGCCATCGTCGATGAGCTCGCTCCAGCCGTCGAGCTGCCTGCCGACCCTCCTGACGCGACCGAGAACGCTTACCTCGAGCAGCAGTATCTGCAGGGCGTCGACGCGCTGAAGACCGGCAACGCCCAGGGCGGCATCACCATGCTCCATCAGTTCGCCCGCGACTGGCCCAAACACCCTCGCGCCGACAACGCGCTGTATTACGCCGCCGTCGGGCTGATGGCGGCCCGTGAGTTCAAGGACGCCGAGACGGTGCTCGAGCAGGCCATTCGTCAGTACCCTGCTGGAGACGCGACCCTCGACTCGATGATGAAGCTCGCCGAGTGCCGCTCACGCCTCAACCGCCAGGCCGACGCACGCGCGACCTGGGAGAAGATCGTCGCCAACTACCCGGGCACCCAGGCCGCCACGCTCGCCCAGTCTCGCCTCGCCTCCGCATCACAGAAGGAATGAACCCATGCGTCATCTGATCATCGCCGTCGCCTCTGCCTCGCTGGCCACCTCTGCCTTCGCGCAAGAGGAAGGGGAGGGCGCCGCCAACATGGAGGGCGCCGCGACCGTGAGTCCGGGCGCAGAGCCAGGCGCCAGGGGTGGTGTCGCCAGGGGTGGTGACTCCAAGGGTGGTGATGCTCCCAACGCGTCGCACACTGTCGAGCGCGGCGACACGCTGTGGGACCTGTCGCAGAAGTTCCTCGGCAGTCCGTGGTACTGGCCAAAGGTCTGGTCGTACAACCCCGACATCGCGAACCCGCACTGGATCTACCCGGGGAACATGGTGCGCTTCTATGGCGCCGACGAGCAGCCCACCCAGGTCGAGGTCGGCACCGAGGTCCCCGACGTCGAAGAGGGCCAGCTGTTCGACGAAGACGAGGGCGTGACGAAGTCAGGGCAGATTGGCTACCGCCCGAAGAACTCCATCACGCTCCCGATCATCGCGTTCATCACCACCAAGGAACTCGAGCAGAATGCCCGCATCATCGGTTCCTTCGCCGAGAACGAGATGCTCGTGATTCCGTTCTCGGTCTACGTCGACACCTCGAACAAGAAGAGCCTCAAGGTGGGCGACTCCACGGTCATCTATCGGGACGGCGGCGCAGTCTTTCACCCCGGCACCAAGGATCTGCTCGGCTACGTGACCCGGGTCGTCGCAGAGGGCAAGGTGGTGGCCCTCGACACCAAGAAGAACGTCGCCACCGTCGCCATCACCAGGAGCCTCGACGAGGTGCACCGCGGCGACTCCGTCAGCCCCGCGGGGGAGTCGGTCGTCCGCACCGTCGCGCCGCGCGCCAACGATCGCCAGATCAAGGACGCAACCCTCGTCATGGGCGCCAAGCGCTACACCCATCACCAGGTCGAGTCGTTCCTCGTCCTCCTCGACAAGGGCGCTGACGACGGCGTCAAGGTCGGCAACACCTTCACGTTCTTCCGCTCGGGCGACACGTCACCGGTTCATCGCCACTTCAACCCTCAGGACAACGACGACGCCTTGCCGCGTGAGTTCGTGGGGGCGTGCATGGTGATGGACGTGAAGGCGAAGGCGTCATCGTGCGTGCTGCTGTACTCGCTGCGGGAACTCGTCCCCGGCGACAAGGCAGAGATGCTGCTGTCCGCGCCCAAGACCGCCGCGCGCTGATTCGAACTCCGTCGAAGTCGTTGAATTGACGGAGCACGTTGCCCGCAGACTCGTTCGTGTCAGCCCGACCTGATAGGGTGTTCAGTATCAGGAGGAAGCCATGATTCGGACGTTGCGGGTGCGGAACTTTGGAGTGATCGAAGAGGTTGAAGTCGAGCTGGGCGCGGGCCTCACGGTGATGACGGGTGAGACGGGCGCCGGGAAGTCGATGCTGCTTGATGCGTTGATGCTGCTCGCGGGCGGGCGCGCTGACACCGGCATGCTTCGGTCGGGGTGCGATGAGGCTGCGGTGGAAGGTGTGTTCGCCCTTTCTCCCGAGCTCTCGACCCGGCTGGACGAGCGGGGGCTCGAAGCGGGCGGCGACGAGGTGCTCGTCAGGCGCACCATCTCTGCCCAGGGCCGGGGCAAGGCCTGGGTGAACGGGTGCCTGGTCACCGTGTCCGTGCTCCAACAGGTCATGCGGGGCTTCGTCGACATCGCTGGCCAGCTCGAGCACGCCTCGCTCTACGACGAAGACAACCACCGGGCGCTGGTCGATCGTTTCGGGGGGCTCGAGGCCGATCGAGGGCCGCGAACCCGGTACCAGGTCGTCTTCGAACAGCGGCGCCACGCGTTGGGCCGCCTCGCCGAACTCGGAGGCGATGAGCGTGAGGTGCGCTCTCGCGTCGAGTACCTCCGCTTTCAGGTCAAGGAACTCGAAGGGGCGACGCCCAGGCCGGGGGAAGAACTCTCACTCGAGAACGAACGACGACGCCTGGCTTCTGCCAGTCGCCTGCAGGCCCTCGCGACTGCAGCCGACGACCTGCTCGCCTCACGTGACGTCAACGCCAGCGATCTCCTCCGAGAAGCAGGGCAGCGACTTGGCGAGATGGAGAAGCTCGACACAACGGTCGCTCCCGTCCGAGAGCGCGTCGTCGCTTCGTTGGCGGAGCTCGACGAGGGGTGTCGCGCGCTCAGCCGTTACCTCGGCCAGGTCGACCTGGACC
Source organism: Myxococcaceae bacterium (assembly GCA_040400045.1). Taxonomy (GTDB): domain Bacteria; phylum Myxococcota; class Myxococcia; order Myxococcales; family Myxococcaceae; genus Xiheimicrobium. The sequence goes on along the minus strand of JBBAQZ010000010.1, from coordinate 110,536 downwards.
CTTCGCGGCTGCGCGACGTCGAGGAGCGGCTCGATCTGCTCAAGACGCTCAGCCGCAAACACGGCATCGCCGTCGATGAGCTCTCCGGCCGTCGGGACGCGCTGGTCACCGAGCTCGACCAGCTCGAGCGACGGGCCGAGCTGCGCGCCGCGGTCGAGCGCGAACTTGCGACGCTCGATGACGCCCTCGCTCGCGAAGCCGCGGTGCTGACGAAGGCAAGGCGTGAGGCAGGCACGCTCCTCGAGAAAGAGGTGAGTGAGGCGCTATCGAGGTTGGCGTTGAAGAACGCCCGCTTCACGGTCGAGCTGATGCCCGCAGCGCCCGCCTCGCTCGGCGCCGACCAGGTGCGTTTCCTGTTCGCCCCGAACCCCGGTGAACCCGCGAGGCCGCTGGCCCGCACAGCGTCAGGGGGCGAAGCCTCGCGCGTGATGTTGGCGATCAAGTCGGTGCTGGCAGCCACGGAGCGTGTGACGGTCTCAGTCCTCGATGAGGTCGACACCGGGGTCGGTGGCGCGGTCGCCGACGTCGTGGGCCGACTGATCAAGGACCTCAGTTCACACCGCCAGGTCCTGTGCATCACGCATCTTCCGCAGGTCGCCGCGCATGCGTCACGGCACCTGCGCATCGAGAAGCACCTGTTGGGCGGCCGGGTCCAGTCGACGGTCGAAGTCCTTGGCTCCCTCGACGCTCGGTCGGACGAACTCGCGCGCATGCTCTCGGGGGTCGAGGTCTCGAAGGAAGCCCGCGCCGCCGCTCAAGTGCTGATCGCCGGTGCCGCGCGCGCTGAATCACCGCGCTCGCCGCGACGCAAGCGCGATGTGCGAGCCGCGCGCGAACGGCGCACTGCGTGAATTGCTTCCTTGCCCGGTGCGTTTTGCGCGCTTAACCTGAGCGTCGTGTCGAAGACCGCTGGCGTGCGATTGAAGGCGTTGTCGGCCGGGCTCACCGATGTCGGCCGCAAGCGCTCACATAACGAGGACAGTTACCTCATCGACGAAGAGCTTCAGCTGTTCGTCGTCGCCGATGGCATGGGGGGCCATGCCGGGGGGGGGACGGCCAGTCGCATCGCTGTCGAAACCATCGACAAGGAGCTGCGGGGCGTGCGGAACTCCGCCACCAGCCCGTTCAAAGCCGAGACTTCCCTTCAAGACTCGCCGCTGCCGGACTTCTTGCGCGCGGCCGTCGAGAAGGCCTGCTTCGAGATCTACCGCGCCGCCCAGGAAGACCCCCGGCTCGCGGGCATGGGCACCACGGTGATCAGCCTTTGCGTCCAGCACCAGCACGCCATGTTCGCGCACGTTGGGGACTCCCGCGCCTACCTGGTTCGCGGTGAGCTGATCCAGCAGATCAGTGAAGACCACTCGCTGGTCAACGAGCAGATCAAGGCGGGAATGATCACGCCCGACGAGGCCCGTCACTCTCGCTACAAGAACATCATCACGCGGTCCGTCGGCTTCGAGGAAGAAGTGCAGGTCGACGTCATGGGTATCATGCTCGAGCCCAACGACTCGTTCATCCTGTGCTCCGACGGCCTCGCGAACCTCGTCGAGGATCGTGAGATTCGCGAGATCATCTCGACCAGCGAACTGAAGGACGCGCCCAAGAAGCTGGTCGACCTCGCCAATGAGCGCGGCGGAGATGACAACATCACCGTCATCGTCGTGCGGGCCGTTGCTGCTTGAGCTGAGTCCCGCCGTCGTTCCACTCGAGTGGACTCTTTCTTGCCGGTTCACCGGACCTCCACACACGGGAACCGGCGGTGCACCGCCTTCGCGCGCAACCTGAACTGATCGCGACAAGTCGAATTCCTGTTGCGCTGCAAGCGCCGTTCGGAGAAGGTGCCGCGCCGTTTTCACCCCTGCAGCTGAGGCCGCGCGTTGGCAAACGAGAGCTTCACCCTCATCGTCGTGCCTGATCGTCAGTCGGAGGTGCGGAGGTTCCGCCTTCGTCGCGCGTGGGTCGTGCAGGCGCTCGTCGCGCTCGGCATCATGTTCGTGCTCAGCGGCGTGTTGGTCGTCCACTACACCTCGGTCGTTGGCGAGGCGCACGAGAACCCTGCGCTCCGGGATGAGAACCTGAAGCTGAAGAGCGAGATCGCGGTCATTCGTGAGCAGCTGTCCCACGTGCAGGGCACGCTCGATCGCGTCGAGCGCTTCGACCAGAAGCTCCGCGCGATGACGTTGCTCTCTGATCCCCAGCGCAACCTCGCCATGGGCCCCACCGAGCCCGTCGCCGCACCTGGGAGCGCCGAGAACCAATTCGTCCGGTCGGCCGGCCAGGAAGCACCCCAGGCGCTCTTGGGTAGACTCGACAAGCTGTCGGCAGAAGCCACCCGACAGGAGCAGAGCCTGCAGGAACTCCAGGCCTACTTTTCGGGCCAGAAGTCGTTGCTCGCTTCCGTGCCGTCGGTGTGGCCGACCCGCGGCTGGGTGACGAGCGACTTCGGCTCCCGCGTCGACCCGTACACCAGCGAGCGTGTCATGCACGCCGGCATCGACATCGCTGGGCCGCACGGGAAGGAGATCATCGCTCCCTCTGACGGCACCGTCGTCTTTGCCGGCCTCGAGGGCGGGTATGGGAACGTCGTTGTCATCGACCATGGCTACGGCATGAAGTCGCGCTTCGGCCACCTGGCCTCGATCAAAGTGAAGCCGGGTGAGCGGGTGAAGCGTGGCGATCTGATCGCTGCGATGGGAAACACCGGCCGCTCGACCGGACCCCACCTGCACTACGAGGTGCGCGTCAACGGTATCGCCCAGAACCCGCGCAAGTTCATTCTCGACGACTGACATCGTCGGCGATGCGAACGTGACGAGCTGATCTGCTTCACGCACGCGACCCGTTGGCTTCGACGCGGAGTCGCTCCACGAGGGCCGGTTCGGTCTGGGTCGTGAGGTCTTCGCCGGGCGCCGACGACCGTTTCGCAGCAGGTGCAGCGCTCGCACAGCGCAGGTGTCCGGGCCTCGCGCCTCACATCGAGCCCTGGCCCTCGCGTTCGGCGCCGCCGAGCGCGGAGCACCTCACCGGGCGTGCCGCAGACCCCTGCGCTGTGTCGCTTCGGGAACGGCGATTGGAGGGGGGGCGAGTGGAGGAACGGACGGCGTGAGCCGTCTGGCTCGGGCGGTTTTCGCGTGCCGAAGAGGAGCCGACTGCTCAGGGTCCCATCTGAGGGCAGGGTCGGTGTCCGAGGTCGAGACGGCCGATGCCGCGGTGACCTCTTCGATTCGCGGCGGGTGTCCACCATCGACCAGACGCCCTGGGCCACGGGGACCGCGCCTGCGTGAGTCCACATGATGGGGCGCCTGCCTCGCCTTGTCGGCGCTCGAGGTGTCGTTCTCGCTTGAAAGCGCCTTCGGCTTTCACGAGGGTTTGCGCCATGTCGATCCTCCTGATCATCCTGGCTGCTGGCCCCGCGACGAGCGGCGCCTCGAAGGCGGTGGCGCCCATGAAGACTCTCGTCGCAAAGCCGCTCAACACCTCTGGCATCGAGGCGAAGCTGATCGCCACGCACGGTGAACCCGCGCGAGCCCGGGTGGAGCAGGGGGTTCGGCAGGTCGCCGCCCTCTGGCGTGATGAGGACGGCGATCTGGGGGCCTTCGCGACGGAGCATTTCATCTCGGACCCTGCGCGGCTCGAGGCGGCGTTCGCCCGCTTCGAGGCCAACCTCGAGCAGATTGATGGCCACCTGCTCGAGGTCGGTCGAGAGCTCCGCCGGCCGACGGAGCTCGATCTCGGGCCGATGGAGAAGATCGACCCGCTCTTTGCTGCGTGGGACCCCTCCGCCCACCTCACGGAAGACTTCTTCGCCTCGAAGCTGGGCTTCGTGGCGCTCCTCAACTTCCCGCTCACCACGCTCGAGCAACGCCTGGCGCAAGGGCCGGGTTGGAGCCGTCGTCAGTGGGCGGAAGCGCGGCTCACGGGCCGGTTCGGGCGCCGTGTACCGGCCGACGTGCAGCAGGGCATCACCGCAGCCCAGGCCGCCGCCGACCTCTACATCGCCGACTACAACGTGTGGATGCACCACGTGCTCTCGGAATCTGGCGAGCGCCTCTTCCCTTCGGGCAAACGGCTGATCAGCCACTGGAACCTGCGAGACGAGCTCAAGGCGCAGTACGCCGACCCGAAGGGCCTTCCGCGACAGCGCGCGATCATCAAGGTGATGGAGCGCATCGTCACCCAGACCATCCCGGCGGCGGTGATCGACAACCCACGCCTCGATTGGAACCCGTTCACCAACGCTGTGGAGGTCGCTCCCGCGAGCGCGGTCGAGGCCGACGCGCCGGCGCGCCCCACCGATCCCGCGACGAAACCCGAGGCCGACGTTCGCTACCAGCGGCTTTGGGCGAGCAACCTCGCACAGAAGCGCGCCGACCCGTTCTCGCCGAGCGCCCCTTCGGCGATCGCTCGGGCCTTCGCGCTCGGCGCCGAGATGACCGAAGCGCGCGTCAAGCAGCTCCTCGAGTCGGTTCTGACGTCGCCTCAGGTCCCGAAGGTCGCGGCAGAGATCCAGAAGCGCCTCGGCCGCCCGCTCGAGCCGACCGACCTCTGGTTCAACGGCTTTCTCCCGCGCGGCTCGGTGCCCGAGGCTGAGCTCGACGCAAAGGTTCGCGCCCGCTATCCGAGCGCCGAGGCGTTCGCGAAGGACATTCCCCGCATCCTCACCGGGCTCGGGTTCTCAGCCGAGCGCGCAAGATACCTTTCGGAGCGCATCAAGGTCGATCCGTCCCGAGGTGCTGGCCACGCGATGCAGTCGGCCCGGCGCGGCGACTTCCCCCGCCTGCGCACGCGCGTCGAGAAGGAGGGCATGAACTACAAGGGCTACAACATCGCGGTCCACGAACTCGGTCACAACGTCGAGCAGGTGTTCTCGCTCTACGACGTCGATCACACCTTGCTCGCCGGAGTTCCCAACACCGCGTTCACCGAGGCCATCGCCTTCGTCTTCCAGGCCCGCGATCTCGAGCTCCTCGGGCTGGGCAAGCCGTCAGCCGAGCAGGAGAGGCTGCGCGTGCTCAACGACTTCTGGTCGACCTGGGAGATCGCAGGGGTGGCGCTCGTCGATCTCGCCGTCTGGCACTGGATGGCCGATCACCCGAAAGCCACGGCGGCCGAGCTTCGCGAAGCGACGGTCGCGATCTCGAGGGGCATCTGGAATCAGTACTACGCGCCGGTGCTCGGGGCGAAGGACACGCCGCTCCTGGGGATCTACTCGCACATGATCAGCTACCCGCTGTACCTCTTCAATTACCCGCTGGGTCATCTCATCTCGTTCCAGATCGAGGAGCAGGTGAACAAGAAGGGCAGCGTTGGCCAAGAGATCGAGCGCATGTCGAAGCAGGGCGCGGTGGCGCCCGACGTGTGGATGATCGGCGCGACGGGAGCTCCGGTGAGCGCCGAGCCGCTGCTTCGCGCCACCGAAGCCGCGCTGGAAGGCCCGGCACGCTCCGATCAACGGCCTCCGCAAGTTCGCTGATGTTTCGGCGGCTTTTTTGACGTTGCTGATCAGCTCCGTAGGCTTCGCAACAGCTCGCTGCAGCAGTGCAGCAGCTGTCACCTCAACGGAGCGTGCATGGCCAACAACAAGCGGAAGAACGACCGGGTCTCTCTCGATATCTACTTGAACAAGTACGTTGCCGGAGTTCCCTACATGACGCGCGCGTCGGACATCTCACGCGAAGGCGTGGGCCTGTCGCATCTCATCGAGCCCCAGATGGCGGGCAAGCGCGTCGGCCTGCAGTTCCAGCTGCCGGGGTCGGAAGAGGTCATCTACGCGGAAGGTGAAGTCGTGCGCGAGTGGCTGGACATGGACCGCTCTGAAGAAGGTTCAGGTGTGCGTTTCACGCTCCTGACGGAACGGCACCGTCGCCTGATCGACCAGTTCGTCTCTCGCAACGTCGAGAACTGAAGCGGGTTTGGTGTTCCCTTGAAGGTGCGAGCGATACGTCCGTAGAGTACGGAGCATCGTTCAAGTCGTTCGTCGGACTTTCCAGGGGGTCCCCGTGAAGCGTTTGGTGTTGGCAGTGGCGCTGGCCGTGTCGGTGTTTGCGGTCGCGCAGTCTCCAAAGGACGCGCAGCGTCCGCCACAAGGCATGAACTGGGAGGGGCAGGTCGTTCGGGCAACCGGCGCCGGCGCTCCCGACATGAAGGCCTCGAGCCCTGCGCAGGCACGACTCGGCGCCGAGCGGGCCGCGCTGCTCGACGCCTTTCGCAACCTGCTCTCACAGGTGAAGGGTGTTCAAGTCGACGGCACCCGGAAGATGAACGACGTGATGCAGACCGATGAAGTTCGCGCCCGCGTCGAAGGGCTGATCAAGGGCTACAAGGTCACCAACAAACGGTACTTCTCGGACAACGGTGTGGAGATCGACGTCGAAGTTCCGGTGACGATGCTGACCGACATCCTCGACCCTGACGCAACCCAGATGTTCGCCGTGCCCGCGAGCCCCGAGAAGAAGCCGCCTGAGAAGGCCGTCGAGAAGCCCGCCGAGCCGAGCAAGGCGCCCGACGCCGTCGCGAAGGCAGAAGTCGGCAGCGGCACCGGCCTCGTGATCGACGCGCGCGGCCTCAAGCTGATGCCGGCGCTCCTCCCTCGCGTGCTCGATGAGACGGGCAAGCCCCTCTACACCGTCGACACGCTCTCGGCCGACGCGCGCAAGACGACGGGCGTTGCCGCGTACGTGCAGTCGCTCGACGAGGCCCGCAAGAGCCTGAAGGCCGGAGACAAGCCGATGGTGATCAAGGCGGCGAAGGCCAACGGCGCCGACGTGCTGCTCGCGCAGGAAGAAGCGAAGAAGCTCGTCTCCATGAACCCCCCGTTCCTTGCCCAGGGCAAGGTCGTCATCGTCTTCAACTGAGGAACCCGATGCTCAGAACCATGTCAGTCGCCGTAGGGCTGTTCGCGACGCTCGCACTCGCGCAGGACACGGTCGTCAAGGAGACGACCGGTGAGTTCGCCGTGGCCCAGGTCGCCAAGATTCCCCTCCAGGAACGGCTGCAGACGGCCTACGACGGAGCGGTCAAGCAGGCGCTGCGGTCGGCGGTCGAGCAGGCTGCCGGGGTCATGATCGACTCGACGACCATGACGAAGAACAACGCGCTCGTGCTCGACCGCGTGTCGGCGAACGCCTCGGGCTACGTGAGGTCCTTCGAGGTGGTGTCTGACAGCCGCAAGGCACCCCAGCCGAGCGAGATTCTCGTCAGCGTGAAGGTCAAAGCGGTGATCAGCTCCGCGACCCTCGACAAGGACATGAAGGCCGCGCAACAGATCGTCGGCCGCCTCCATCAGGCCAAGCTGCTCATCGTGCTGCAGGAGCAGTTGATGGACGACAAGGGCATCGCGACGAAGAGCGAGTTCATCTCGACCGCGCTGCGAAAGAAGTTCGGCGAGGCGAACTTCACCATCATCAACGAGAAGGCGACCGGCGACGGCCCGCTGACGCTGAGCAGCGGCGCAGCACAGGGAAAGCTCGACGCGAAGGAAGTAGCCCGGAAGACCGACGCCGATTTCATCATCTACGGCAACGCCACCACGCGATACCTCCCGCCACAGCCCAACCAGATGATTCCGGAGTTCAACGGCAAGGGAGAGCAGATCCTCTTCTACGTCGCGGGTGACTACGATCTGTCGATGTTCGAGACCAAGACCGGTCGCGAGCTGGGTGGCGTCGCGGGTCGCCTGAAACCGGTCTCGATGAAGAACGACGTCGGCAAGGCTGGGCTGTCGTACCAGCAGAGCGCGTCGCTCTCGGCCGAGAACACCGCCCCGGAGATCGTCTCGGCGGCGTTCGCTGCGTTCTTCGAGGACCTGCGTAATCAGGACGTGAATGGTTCCCCGGTCTCGATGGTGGTCAACGGCATCGACTTCGACGCCGCAGAGGACTTCGAGCGTGCCGTGACGGCCGTGTCGGGCGTGAAGAGCGTTCGCTCGAGTGACTTCTCCGACGGGAAGGCGAACTATGCCGTCATCTTCATGGGCAACGCGACCGACTTCGGCAAGGCGCTCAAGGGCACGAGCTTCAAGAAGCGGAAGATCGTCGTGACGACCGTGAAGTCGAACCTGGTCGAGGTCACCGTCGCGAAGTGAGGTGGAGTGCCCTGCTGCTCTCCGGCTGCGTGTCCTCACAGCCGGGGCTGCCCACGATGCCGAAGCTGACCGAGGGCCAGATGCGGCCCTACAGGGTCTCTGGGGCGGGTGAGCTGGTGCTCCACTGCGCGCCAGCCGATGCCGAGGTGGCGCTCGACGGAGTCACCCAGGGGCTGTGCAGCGACTTCAACGGCGAGCCTCACGCGCTGAAGGTCGGCGAGAAGGCGCGCCGGGTCGAAGTGAAGAAGTCGGGTTTCGTGACGTGGGAAACCTGGGTGGCGGCAGACCAGACCCGCGTGGTGATGACGGTGACGCTGTTGCCTTCCGGAGGAAGTCCATGAAGCGCCTTTTCAGTCTGGCAGCGCTGGTGTTCTCGATGGCCGCCTGGGCCGAGGTCGGCAAGGTCGCCCTGATGGAAGGCGCCGCCACCCGCACGCCCAAAGGGGGGCAGCCCGTAGCCCTCGCGAAGGACGCCGCCATCGAGCTCGGTGACACCATCGAGGTGAAGAGCGGCAACCTGAAGCTGGTGCTGACGGACGAGAGCATCATCATGCTCGCCCCCGCTTCGAAGCTGGAGATCACCGAGGCCGAGTTCGAGGGCCAGGAGCGCAAGGGCTTCAAGGCGCTCCTCCAGTCAGGGAGCCTGTGGACCAAGGTGAAGAAGGCGCTCGGCGGCGGCGGCTACGAGGTGTCGACCGAGCGCGCGGTCGCCGGCGTGCGCGGCACGATCTTCCGCATCGACGCGGACAAGATGGTGACGGCCGCGAAACCTCCCAAGGCCCGGAAGGCGTCGATCGTTCGCATCGTCGAAGGCACCGTCAACATCAGACCGTCCGAGATGGTCGCCAAGAGCTCGACGGCAGCCGCGTCGCCTCCGAAGAAGGGGCCTCGCGTGCAGGTCGGCGCGCCGACCGAGATCACGTCGGACGAGTGGGAGAAGAAGTTCGTCGATCTGCAGAAGAACCAGCAGATCGCGGTCGGCGTCGATCTCTGGGACGTCGCGCAGTTCGAAGAGGCGGCGAAGCGTGATGCGTTTGCGAAGTGGATTGAGAAGAACCAGTAGCCTTTTTGTCGCGCTCCTCGCCGCGGGCGCCGTCGCTCAGAACCAGCGTCCGCTCCCTTTCGAGAGCCCTGAGCCGATCGTCGCGCGCTCCGTGCGCGTCAACATCGTCGCCAGTGAAGACCTCGAGCCCGACGTATTGCGGGCGCTCGCCCGGCCGCAGGTCGTGCTCTGGCTCACCACGCGCTCCAACACCCTGCGGGAATCGACGCTCGACACGCTCAACCAGTTCGGGTCCTCCTGGGTGCAGCTGCGCGCCCCTGTCGAGGCCGTCGACGCGAAGGCGTTCAAGCGCGCGCCGACGGCGGGTTGGTGGTTGCCGCTCGACGCACGGGTTGGGCCCGCGCTGTCGCGGTTCCGCGGCGCCCGATCGCTGGCCCTCGAGGTGACGGGGGCGATGGATGACGACACGCGCGCGCTGCTGGCCGCGCAGAGACCGACGCTCGTGCGGTGGACGCCCGTTGGCGAGGTCGACCTGCTGCAATGGAGCCAGTTTCGATCGTTCCCGGCGCGGAAGGTCGTCGTGCTCTCGCCCGGCTTCCTGCTGCCTCGCGATTGTGCGTCGCGCGACGCGTCAGAGCCCGCTGCCGAGCTTCATGTCGGCATGCTCCTGGCGGTCAGCGCGGGCGTGTTTCCCTGTGGCCAGGGGACACGAATCGAGGTCCCCCCCGACCTCGAGCCCTGGCTGCTCAAGTCGCTGATCGTCCGCGAGCCGTCGGTCGAGCTCGTCGTGCAAGTCGGCGACGACGTTCGCAAGGTGGGGAAGGCCAGGGCGCTCCTCGAACTGCTTGGCCGTTAGCCTTGCGGATTGCTTGACCTTCCTTGCTACGAGCGGCGACAATCCGCGTCTCTCAAAGGGTTGAAGGAATCGAGGCGCTGTCGCCTCGCTTGTAACGCCACGATGCCCACGCGTACCGCCCCTTGTTTCGGGAACAGTCCCATGCGTCCACTGATTACGAGCCTCCTCCTCGTCTCTTCGATCACGCTCGCTCAAGCGCCTGCGGCGAAGAAAGAGGCCGTCGACACCGAGCTGAAGAAGAAGGAAGCGTCGATCGCGCCCGACAAGTCGCTCGCCGGCGACATCACGCGAAAGAAGAAGAAGGAGGAAGACGCGCCGACGCTCTCGTATGACGCGTTCCGCCTCGACGTCGAGCTGCAGGTCGCCTCGAAGCGCCGCGAGCAGATCACCGACCTCTCGAAGATCATCGAGCTGTCGCCCGACAAGAAAGAGAAGCCGGGCCTGCTCTTCCGCCTCGGTGAACTCTACTGGGAAGAGTCGAAGTACTTCTTCTTCGAGGGCAACCGCAAAGACGACGACAAGATCAAGGCGATGAACGCCAAGGACGACGCGGGCATTCAACGCGCCGAGGCAGAGAAGGCCGAGTTGATGGCGAAGTCGAAGGAGTTCGCCGACCTCGCCGTCGAGAAGTACTACCTGATCGTTCAAGAGTACAAGACGTACGAGCGCACGGACGAGGTCCTCTACTTCCTGGGCCTCAACCTGATGGATTCGTCGGACGACAAGAACCAGAAGAAGGCGCTCGCCTCGTACAAGCGCCTCATCGAGAAGTACCAGAAGTCGAAGTACCTGCCTGACGCGTACCTGGCCGTCGCCGAGTACTACTTCAACGGCTCAAAGGGCAAACGCGACCAGCTCGAGAAGGCGCTCGAGAACTACAAGAACGCCGCGAAGTTCCCCGAGAACAAGGTCTACGGCTACGCGCTCTACAAGCAGGGTTGGTGTCACTTCAACATGGCCGACTACGAGAACGCCATGAACCAGTTCAAGACCGTCGTCCTCTACGCGAAGCTGCAAGGGGACGAAGAGGTCGAGGGCAAGGGCAAGTCACGCAAACAGGGCCTCGTGAAGGAAGCGCGCGGCGACTACGTGCGCGCGTACTCCCGCGGCGGCGGCACCCCGAACGAAGCGAAGGATCGCTTCAACAAGCTCGCCGACAAGGCCGACGACCTGCGCCTCATGATGAAGCAGCTCGCGAACCTCTATTACGAGGACGGCAAGGACAAAGAAGCCGCCATCAGCTTCGACATGTTGATCAAGGAGCGCCCGACGGCGCCCGATGCTCCGGGCTTCCAGGGAAAGATCGTCGACTGCGTCATGCGCGCGGGCAACAAGCGCCAGACGGTGACCCAGGTTCGCCGGCTCGTGAAGATCATGGAGGACGTGCTCAAGGGCAACCCGTCGATGAACGAGAAGGACAAGAAGGTGCTCGACGAGGCGCGCGAGCTGTCTGAGCGCACCATTTCGAACCTCGCGGTCAACTGGCACAACGAGGCGAAGAAGACGCGCGACGAAGAGACGTTCGGCTTCGCCAACGAGGTGTACGCCGACTACCTCACGCTGTTCCCCGAGAGCCCCAAGGCGTACGATCTGCGCTTCTTCTGGGCTGAGCTCCTCAACGACAACCTGAGCAAGTACCAGCGCGCTGCCGAGGAATACACGCGCGTCACCCTCACTGACATCGATCGGCTTGAGAAGAAGGTCGACGGCAACCCTGGCAAGCCCGGCAAGTGGCTGAACAACGCCGCCTACAACTCGATTCTCGCGTGGGACTCGCTGCTGAAAGAGATGGCGACGGCCGACGCCGGCAAGACGCCGTCGGGTGGTGGAGACCCTTCGAAGAAGGCCGCCATTCCGCCCCTGAAGCAGTCGTTGCTCGACTCGTGCGAGCGCTACCTGAAGTACGTGGAGAAGGGCGAGAAGAAGGTCGAGATCGCCTACAAGGCCGCGAAGATCTACTACGACTACAACTACCTCGACGAAGCCGTGTCGCGCTTCGCAGACATCGCGCTCAAGTACCCCGACTACAAGTTCGAGAACGGCGATCGCGCGGGTGAGATCGCGGCCAACCTCGTCCTCGACTCGTACAACATCCTTCAGGACTGGGTGAAGGTGAACGAGTGGGCGAAGAAGTTCTACGCCGAAGAGAAGCTCGCCACCGGCAAGTTCCGCGAAGATCTCGCCAAGCTCATCGAGCAGTCGTCGTTCAAGCTGATCAATCAGCTCGAAGCGAAGAATGAGTACGGCAAGGCTGCCGCCGCCTACATGACGTTCGTGCAGGATTGGCCGAAGAGCGAGCTCGCCGACAAGGCGCTGTACAACGCGTCGATCGACTACTTCAACGCGAAGATGCTCGACCGCGCCATCGAGGTGCGGAAGCAGCTGAACCAGCGCTACCCCAGGTCGCAGTACGTGCCCAAGACGCTCTTTGCCCTCGCCGAAGGGTACGAGGCCGTCGCTGACTTCGACGACGCGGCTGATCACTACGAGCGCTACGCCACGAACTACGAGAAGAGCAAGACCGCGAAGAAGCCCGCGCCCACGAGCAAGACGGTCACTGCGCCCGTCGCCGAGCAGGTCTGGGAAGAGCAGAAGGCCCAGGACGCGCTGTACAACGCCGGCGTTTTCCGTGACGGCCTCGGCCAGTACAAACAGGCCCTCAAGAACCGCGAGAAGTTCCTCGAGCTGTGGCCCAGGTCCAAGGACGCCGAGGCGGTCACCAAGTCGATCATCGACCTTCACGAGAAGATGTCGCTGTGGACGAAGGCGCAGAAGCTCTACGAGGAATACGAGAAGGATCAGCTCAAGGACCCCAACAAGCTGCTCTGGGCCGAGGGGCGCATCGCGTCGATCTTTGACGAAAAGCTGAAGAACCCGACGGGCGCGCGGAGGATCTTCATTCGCATCCTCGACTCCTACGAGAAGCTCACCAAGAAGCAGAAGGAGACCCTCGACATCCAGGCCCTCGACGCTGTCGCGCGTGCGTCCTTCGTGATGAACGAGGACGACTTCAAGCGCTACACCACGATCAAGCTGAAGTGGACGACGCTCCAGAACATCGGAGAGCTCAAGGGCTCGATCAAGACGAAGGCCAAGGGCCTCGAGGACATTCAGAGGGCGTACACGAAGACGGTGCAGTTCAAGTCGGCCGACCCCGCCATCTGCGCGCTCGCGCGAATCGGCCTCGCGTACGATGAATTCGCCGAAGCGCTCGCCAACCCGCCCGTGCCGAAGGGGATTCCGGAAGAGCTGCTCTTCGAGGTGAAGAACCAGTTCGAGCAGGAAGCGCTCCCGATTCGAAGCAAGGCCTCCGAGGCGTTCGCCGCGACCGTGCAGAAGAGCCAGGAACTCGACGTCTTCAACCCCTGCTCTGCCAAGGCGCTCGAGATGCTGCGCACCAGGTATAAGTCCGACCAGTTCCCGAAGATGGGTGAAGAGACCTTCGAGCTGAAGCCGGAAGAGGGCGCGAAGATGACGTCGATCGGCCAGGGCCTGTTGACGACGATTCAGACCATTCCCGTCATCTCGCCCGAGAAGGCCGCTGAGCTCAAGAGCAACACCTCGGGCGTCGGAAAGAACGTGGTGGACGCCCGACCGCGCGCAGAAGACCCCGACACGTTGCCTCCGCCGAAGAGTGACCCGAAGCCTGAGCCGAAGCCGGAGAAGCCCAAGGCGACCACTGCGACCAACAAACCCGCAGCGACTCCCGCGAAGACGAAGAGCGACGATGAGCCGGAGGACACGCTGTGACCCCGTTCTCGAAGTTGATGCTGCGTGGAGCCATCGCGACCGTCTGTGCGCTGGGCGTGCAGGGCTGCAAGACCACCGAAGCCGGCGCCGACGTGAAGGTCGACGGGCCTCAGGTGAAGCGCACCGCCAAGAACGTCGCGCAGACTGACGAGCTGCCGCAGATCAACAGCAAGGCGATGCTGATGTTCGAAGACGCCGTCAAGGCGTTCGACGCTCAGAAGGCCAAGGGGCAGTTCGACTACCCCACGCTCGAGAAGAAGTTCCGCAACGCGGCGGACGCCGACGACAAACTCGCCGAGGCCACCTACAACCTCGGCGTCATCTCTGAGCGCCAGGGCAAGACGAAGGACGCCGTCGGCTATTACAAGGAAGCGCTCGCGAAGAAGCCGACGCTCCGGCAGGCCGCCGAGAACCTCGCGGTGATCGCCCAGAACCAGGGCGACGAGAAGGGCGCCGTCGCGATCTACGAGAACATCCTCGCGACGTACCCCGACGATGCTGGCAGCCGCGCGCGCCTCGCCGAGATCCACCGCCGTCGTGGCGAGAGCGGCAAGGCGCTCGAGCTCGCGAAGGAAGCGCTCTTCCGCGACCCGCGCACGCTGCAGGCCTACAAGACGATGATGCAGGTGCACTACGAGCAGAAGCAGTTCTCGCTCGCCCGTCTCATCGCGCTCCGTGCCACCAAGATCGAAGAGAACGACCCCGAGATCTACTTCACGCTTGGCCTGCTCAACCTCGCCGAGAAGGACCCCGTGAAGGCTCGCGTGCAGTTCAAGCGCGCCGTCGAAGCGCGCGCCGACTTCCTGCCCGCGCACTACCAGCTCGCGAAGATGGCGTTCGATCAAGAGGACTACGGCAGCGCCGAAGAGCATGTGCGCCGAATCCTCCAGGCCAACGGCAACAACGCCGAGGCGCTGGTCAACCTGGGGGTCGCGTACAAGGGCATGGGGCAGATCGACAAGGCGCTCCAGGCCTACGACGCCGCCCAGAAGATCAACTCGAACCTGCCGGCGCTCTACCTGAACCGCGGCATCATCATCGGCCTCAAGGGCGACCCTGAGAAGGCGCTCACCTACTACAAGCAGTTCCTCCAGCTTTCTGGCGGAGAGACCTCGGTCAACGCCAATCATCAGGTCTTCGAGCTCATCAAGGAGCAGGAGACCGTCATCGCGACGCGCGAAGAGATGAAGAAGGCGGAAGAAGAAGCCAAGAAGATGGAAGCGGAGATGAAGAAGGCCGAGGACGCGGCGAAGGAAGAAGAGCGCAAGCAGAAGGACGAGGAGTTCAAGAAGCAGCAGGACGCCGCGAAGGGCAAAGCCGCCGCCGATGCGATGAAGGACGAGACCAAGCCTGCGGACGGGAAGGGCGAGCCGAAGAAAGACGAAGCTCCGAAGGCTGCTCCGCCCCCTGCCAAGCCTGCTGCCGCCGCGGCCCCAGAGCCGAAGAAGGAAGCGCCGAAGAAAGAGGAGCCGAAGAAGCCGGCGGCTCCCGCCGACGAGCCCAGCGACGGCCTCTGAGCGCTCCATCATCGGAACGACTCTTCTCGGCCAGGCGTCGGAGGTGACCAACCCTTCGTGGAGGTCACCCATGCGTCTGGCCGTCGTGTTTTCCCTTTCTGTTGCAGCCACCTCGTTCGCTCAAACTGAGCGGACTCCGAAGAAGACGCCCGTTCAGACCATCGATCTGACTGGCACCACCCTCGAAGGCGGCATCGAGCGTCCCGTCATGGAGTTCACCGTTCTGCCCGAGCGCCCGCGGTTCAAGCGCCTCATCCAGCTCCGCGGCTCTTTCGCGAACGAGCTCCAACAGTCAGTCGACGCGCTCCGCTGACCGAGGTGCCCACAGCGGTGGTCACACCCTGTCTCACCCTGTGCGATGCCAGAAACGAATGCAGGACGTTTGCGGACACCTCGACAGTGCTAGGGTCTGCCCCAGAAAAAGGTGTCAGGAGGTTTCATGTCGAAGCACCTGTGGGTCGTCATCGCAGCCGCGCTGCTCGCGACGTCTTCGCTCGCTCAGGACAAGAAGGGCGGCGACGGCAACGTCTCGTACAACAAGAAGACCGAGTACTCCTTCGAAGACGACACGATCGAAGGCGACCTCACCAAGCCCGACGGCGAGTACGTCGAGGCGCGCAAGAAGGTGAAGCACTCGAACCTGATCAAGGTCCGCGAGGAGTTCAAAGACAAGGTCATGCAGTCCGTCGGCGAACTCTGAACACCGGCGGAACCTGGTGACCGCTGCGATGTCGGAGCGGGTGCCGGTTCGAGTACGCCATTGAATCTGTTTCCTGGAGGCACCAGTGCCTGTCCCGTTGACGCTCAAGGTTTTCAAGGGCGAACAGCTCATCTCCTCGAAGGACTTCGACCGCGATCTGATCAAGATCGGGCGACTCGCCTCGGCGCACCTCACGCTCGATGACGAGAAGGTCGCGCGCATCCACGCGGTCATCGACGTTGCCCCAGATGGCACCTTGTCGGTCACCGACATGGGCACCGTCGAAGGGACGATGCTGAACGGCAAGCGGGTGATGAAGAGCGCGCTCTCGTTTGGGGATGCCATTCAGGTCGGAGGCACGACCATTCGAATCGAGAAGGCCGGCGCTGCTGCTGTCGCCGCTCCTGTTGCAGATGCGGCCGCGACTCAGCCCTTCGTCGCGACGGTCGCCGCGCCGCAAGTCGTCGCAGCCCAGGTGCAGGTTCCCGTGGCCTACCGCCCGCCGCCCGCGCCGCCCGAAGAGGTCGTCGAAGACCGCATCAGCCCGCGCATGCGCCCGCGCCGTCGCAAGGGCAACGGGCCGCTGGGCCTCGAGTTGCGCTTCCTCTGGGGCGATCACATCGTCGGCGAGCACTTCCTCGCTCCGGGCATGGACCGTTCCTTCAAGGTCGGCAGCGGGCAGGGGGTCGACTTCGACATGGGCGATATCGCGGGCCCGCTCTTCGAGCTCGTGCGGCTCGGCAAGAAGGGCGCGCAGCTGCGGTTCACCGCCACGATGGAAGGCGAAGTGCACCGCAAGTTCGGCGACGAGGTGCTGAGTCTCGCGGACGCCAGGAAGAAGGGCCTCGCGCAAGCCGACGGCGACGCTGTCGCGCTGACGCTGAGCAACGATGACTTCGCCTGGATCGACCTCGGCGGCATCACCGTCGAGGCGTTCTTCCAGCCGGTTCCGAAGCCCGTCTTCGTGCCGTTCTCCGAGACCGTCGACTTCACGGTCCTCAACATCTTCCTGGTCGCCTTCTTCATTGCGGCGCTCTTCATCATCAGCGCCGCGAACCGTGACGCCGAAGGTGATGAGTTCGCCGACGATCTCAACGACAACCAGGCCCGCATCGCGAAGCTGCTGATCAAGCCCCCCGAGAACCAGAAGAACCCGATCCTCGAGAAGTACGAGAAGAAGAAGGACTCGGGTGAGGTCGCGGCCAAGCGGAAGGGCGACGAGGGCTCGGCGGGCAAGAAGGAAGCGCCCAAGCGTTCGGCGCACGCCGCTCCCAAGGGCGACCCCAACAACAAGGATCAGGCCCGTCTGCTCGTCGCGAAGGTCTTCGGTGGGGGCACCGGCGGCATCAGCACCATCTTCGGCCACCAGGGCCTCGGCGGTGAGCTCAAGAGCGCCATGGGCAACATGTTCGGCGCAGCGCCGGGCGACGCGGCAGGACTTGGCGGCCTCGGTCTGCGCGGCTCGGGCTCTGGCGGTGGCGGGCTCGGTGACACCATCGGCATCGGCGGCATCGGGACTCGTGGTCGCGGCGGCGGTACTGGTGGCTACGGGACCGGCGTCGGCGTGCTGGGCGGGAAGAAAGACGTCGACATCGGCATCACCTCGTCCGAACCGACCGTCATGGGCTCGCTCGACAAGGAACTCATCCGTAAGGTCATTCACTCCAACCGCAGCCAGATTCGTTTCTGTTACGAGAGCCAGCTCAACCGCTTCCCCAAGCTCGAAGGAAAGGTCGCGGTGAAGTTCGTGATCTCGGCTTCTGGCGCCGTCGCGACCTCCTCCGTCGCGCAGTCCTCGGTCAGCAACGCCGAACTCGAGGCCTGCGTGGCAGGCCGTGTTCGCACCTGGGTCTTCCCGAAGCCGAAGGGCGGCGGTGTCGTGTTGGTCACCTATCCCTTCATCTTCAAGCAGTCGGGGTCGTGACCGCGTCGTCAGCCCCGTGACGTGAGTCGCCAGCGCGGGTCCGAGGTCCTTTCGGGTCTGGCGCTGGCCTTGCTTTGGCGCCGCTGATGCCGGTGGACGGGTGTCGCGCGCGGCGAGCTTGAAGCCCCTTCTTCCGACCGAGGACGAAGGGCGCCCATGGACCGGAGGACTTCAGTGAAGGTGGGTCTGCGAGCCTCTGCCGCTTGAAGTGGGTCGACTCACGCGTGCGCTGCGAATAGGGTGCGCGACCCATGATGATGACGCGCTCGCTGGCGTTCTGCTCACTGTTGGCTTCGTCACTGGCGGTTGCTCAGGGCAAGCCCCTCGAAGACCGGAAGGCCATCACCTACAACGAGATTGAGCGCGGTTTCTTCTTCGGCGTCTCGGCTGGTTTCTGGGGAACGGTCAATCCTCCGGGATCGACGGGCGGGCGCTTTTCGCCAGGGCAGGCAGCCCTCGTCGAGATCGGCTTCGACGTCGGCGAGCGGGTCTCGCCAGCTTTGTTCTTCCTGGCCACCGCCAACCGTAACGGGTCTGACTACACCGGCACCGTGCGCACCTGCGGCGCGGGTGGCTCGCGAGAGTGCATGGCGGGCGAGCTGCCGCAGGCCGTTCGGTCTGGAGACTACAGCTCCGTCGCCCCAGGGGTCGGCGCCCGCATTCGTATCGCCGGCTTCAAGGACAGTCAGGAGGTCACGCGCACCTGGTTCTACGCCCGGGTCGGTGGCGCGTTCGTGCTCTACCAACCTGCCGGGCTCATCAGTCAGCCTGACGTCCTGCTCTTCGCGGGGCCCGGCCTCGAGTACTTCACCCGGCTTCGTCACTTCAGCATCGGCCTCGACGCCAACTTCAACTTCGGCGTCCTCACCCAATCTGTGGGCTTTTCAGTGCTGCCCTTCGTGCGCTACGCGGGCTTCTGACATTCGGGAGCCTTTTCGCTCCCCTGTCGAAGCGGTCGTGCCCGGGTGAATGCCGGCGTCCGACTCGCCCAAGGAGAGCACGATGGTTGGCCCCAATGACAAGGCGAAGGCAGGTCCCTCGGGACGCGGCGGAGGCGGTTTCTCGTTCGACGACAAAGATGGCCGTGGTGGCAAGCGCGGAGGTCGCGACGGCGAGCGCGGTGGCAAGCGTGACGGGAAGGGCGGCGGTGCGGCGTACCGCGTGGTGAACGAGCTCTCGGCCCTCGAGAAGGCGCTGACGAAGGGCGACTACTCGGGCCAGAAGCACTCCCTCGACGAGATCGTCAAGGGCGTCAAGGGCCTGCGGCTCAAGTCGCTCAACGACATGGACCTGGGGTCCCGCGGCAAGCTGCTCACCTCGCTGATGCGCGTGGCGCGGCAGCCGAAGAAGGGCGCCCCCGAGGTGGCCCCGACGGACGCGGCCCCCGAGGCTCCCGCGGCTGCCGCGGCCGAGACGGCGCCAGCTGATGCGGCCGCTGAGGCAGCACCCGCAGAAGCGCCTGCGCCGACGCCAGCCGAGGCACCGACGGCGGCTCCCGGCGTCACGTGGAACGACGTGATCTTCACGACCGGTCTGGTGTGGAAGGCCGCGAACGAAGCCGATCGCGCTGCCGCGGCCTTCGAGGCGGCGGGTCGCCAGCCGAGCGCTGCCGATCTCGCGTCGCTCGCGACGACCGAAGCGCCGCCGATGGAAGATCGACCGCGGCGCGGCGACAAGCGCGATGGCCCGGGCGGCAAGCGCGGAGACAAGCGTGGTCCTGATCGTGGTGGCGACCGCTCCGACCGCGGTCCCCGTCGCGACCGACCGAAGTTCGAGCAGAGCGTGGCTCCCGTGCTGACGGGGGAGTGGGGACTCGACGCGCGCAAGTACGAGGAGTCCGGCCGCACGCGTGACGCTGGCCGCATTCACGAAGACAACAAGTCGTTCGTCGAAGCCTCGAGGCTGTACGAGATCGGCGGCGATCTGAAGTCGGCCCTCCGCGCCGCAGCCCGCGCGAAGGACTCGGCTCGCATCACCGCCCTGTCCGCCAAACTGTCGCCCGACGAGGTGACGGCCCAGCTCGAGCGCGCCGAGGCGTGGGAACTCCTCATGGAGCTCTACGTGCAGAAGCAGGACTTCGGGAAGATCGCCGCTCTCTACGAGCGAGCGTTGCAGTTCGACCAGGCCGCGCTCGCCTGGGAGCGCGCGGGCAAGCTGTCGGTGGCGCGCCGCTGCTACGAAAAGGCGAAGGACTTCGTGGCGGCCAACCGGGTCCGCGATCTCGAGGTCTCGAAGCTGGTCGAGCGCGGCGATCGTCTCGGCGCTGCGACGATCCTCATGGGCGTTGGCCGGCACGGCGATGCCATCGAGCTGCTCAAGCCGCTCCCTGGCCCGAAGGCCTATGCCTTCATGCTCAAGCTGAAGCTGACGAGCGAGGCGCAGGCGTTTGCAGCCGAGGCGCTCGCGAAAGCCGAAGCAGAGAACAACCTGCAGGCCAGGGCGCGTTGGCTCGAGACGCTCGGCAAGACGGAGCAGGCCGCCGAGATGTGGGTCGCCGCCAGCCGCCACGACAAGGCCGTGCCCCTCTACGAGCAGCTTGGTCAGCTGCCGAAGGCCGCGCAGCTCGCCGAGACGGCGGGGCTGCTCGATCGCGCCCAGGCCCTCTTCACGCGGGCTGGTGACCCCGCGAACGCCGAACGCATCAAGGCGATGCCCCGTCCCGAGCCGAAGGCGGCCCCGAAGGACGAGACCGACGAGGCCGAAGCAGCGCCAATGCCTGCGCCCGTCGTCGCTGAGCCCCCTGTGACGCCGGTTGCCTCAGCCTGAGGGCGACGGCCGCTCCTCGCGCTCCCAACAGGCGAATGAGCGTGTCCGGCGCAAACAGGCAACTGGTCGAAATCTGACCAAGTTTCGCGTTCGTTCTCTGGGGAGCGGAGGGTACATTCCCGACGCTCTCCATGACGCACACTGCTGCTGAGAAGGGCCCTGAGAAGGGCTTTGATGAGGTCGAGGCATCTCTCGAGAAGTCGGGCCGCGTCGAAGACCTGATCCGGCTCTATGAGACACGCTCCCGCGAGGTGCCAACCCCTGACGAGGCGGCGCATCTGCTGTCGCGTGCAGGTCAGCTCGCGCGCGAGCGGCTCAAGAGCCCACCTCGCGCTGAGGATCTGTTCCGCCGCGCGCTCATCTACTCCCCCAACGCGCGCGAGGCCCTCGAAGGCCTGCGTGGCGTGGCCGAGGGTCGCAACGACGCCGCGATGCTCGCCGAGGTCCTCGAGCGGCTCGGGCTGAGCGCTGAAGGACCAGCGGCCGCCGCGAGCTACCTCAAGGCCGGAGAGCTCTACGAGACGAAGCTCAGCCGACGTGATCGAGCGGTGCTCTGCTACCAGCTCGCGGCGCGGGCCGCTCCCCACGAGCGCGCCGGCTACCAGAAGGCGCGGGCCGTGCTCCTCGGCGAAGGGCGCTATGGGGCGGCCTACGAGTCACTCGAGCGTGAGCGCACGCACCTCGGAGATCGCGAGCTCCTCGAGGACTATGTCTCGTTCGCCGAGGCGCTGGTGAACAACCCGCTCGAGCACGCGCTGGCAACCAAGGCCATCGTTCGAGCGCTCTCGATCGACGGCAAGAACGCCCGCGCGCAGCAGGCCCAGAAAGACCTCGGCAAGCTCGAGTACGTCTGGCGCGAGCGGGCCAGGACGCTGAGGGCCCAGTCCCTCGACGAGCAGAACCGTCGGCTCGCGGCCCGCCTGTCACTGCAGGTCGCGCGCCTCTTCGCGTACTACGAGCCATCGTCCACCGCGAAGCTCAAGGAAGCGATCGACCGCTGCTTCGCGCTGTGGCCGGCGATGCCTGACGCGCTCGATCTTCTCGAGCACGTCGCCGAGAAGTCGGGCGACATTCGCGTCGCGCTCACGGTCTTCTCGAAGCTCGCGTCCGATACTCGAGACAAGGTCGCCCAGGTCGACCTGCACCTGCGCATCGGACAGGTGCTCCTCACGCGCGCGAACGACACCGCGGGCGCGAGCGCCGAGTTCGAGCAGGCGACGCGCATCGATCCCTCGCGGACAGACGCGGCCGAGCTCGCCAGTGAGCTCCTCATCGGGCAGGGGAAGGTCGCCGAAGGGGTTGGCGTCCTGGAGCGGCACCTCGCGACCCTCAAGGACCGGACGGCACAGGTCGCCTTGCGAACGACGCTGGCCGATCTCGCGTCGCGGCTGCTGAAGGACGAGAAGCTGGCGCGCGGCCACCTCGAAGCGGCGATTCAGGTCGACGCCAACAATGCGCAGGTCGCCTGGAGGTTGCTAAGGGTCTACGCCGATGCGCAGGAGCTCGAGCGGACCTGGCCGTTGTTCGATCTCGCGATCTCGGCACCGCAGCCTGCCGCCGAACGCGTCACCATGTGCGAATTCGTCTCGCTGATGTGGGAAGACGCTGGCGACGCGAAGCGTGCCTTCCATGCGTTGTCCTGCGCGTTGCCGCTCGACCCGAGTCGGGGCCCGCTGCTCACCGCGCTCAAGGACGCCGCGACGCGTTCGAACCAACAACCCGAGCTGGCCCTCGCGCTGCGCCGTGCCGCTCAGGTGGCGCCAGCCGCGGCCCAGGCCGGGCTGTGGAAGACGCTCGGCCAACTGCTCCAGTCGCTGGAACGCCCTGCCGAAGCGCAGGAGGCCTGGCTCGAGGTGCAGAAGCGCCAGGGCGACGACGCCGACGCCCTCGACGCCCTCGGGACGATTCGCAAGCAGCTGGCCGAAGCGCCGCAGGACCCGCGCTCGAAGCTCGAAGCCGAAGCCCGGAAGCTCGAGTCCTCTGCCGCAGATCCGTCCGCCGCGGCTGCGGTGTACCGGAAGATCCTGGAGCTCGACGCCGACAGCGTGCCGACGCTCAAGAAGCTCGGCGCCGCCGCCGCGAACCTCGGTCAGTGGGAAGAAGTCGCGACCGTCGCAGAGCGGCTGATGGCGCTCGCTGACTCGGGTGCCGAACGGCAGGAGTGGCGCGCCCGCCTCGCCCAGCTGCTCGCCGAACGACTGAGTCAAAAAGACGAGGCCGCAGCGCTGTATCTGAACCTTCTCGCCGAAGGGGTCGAGAACGCGACGGTCGTCGGTGGGCTTGAACGGCTCGCGTCCCAGGGCATCCGCCCGACCGACATCTCGCGGGCGCTCGCGCCCGTCTACGCCCGGGCCGGAGACTTCCAGCGCCAGGTGGCGTCGCTGCTCGTGCAGCTCAGCTCGGCGCAGGATCACGACGAGAGCAAAGCCCTGCTGACCCTGCTGGCCGAGACGACCGAGAAGCGCCTGATGGATCTTCGCGGGGCCTTCGACTTCAGGCTGCGCGGGCTCCAGCTCGATCCCGTCGATGGCGCGTTCCGCGTCGAGGCCTCTCGCCTCGCCCGAGAACTCAAAGCGCAGCAGGATCTCGCCCGGTTCCTCGCGGAGCAGGCGGCGAAGGTGGCCGAGCCGGCGCCGGCCGTCTCGATGCTCGTCGAGGCCTCACTGCTGGCAGAGGAAGCAGGCGCGATCGATGACGCCATGGCGGCCCTGAAGGCCGCGCTCCAGCGTGCGCCTGACTCGGTCGACCTGCTCTCGAGAGCTTCGACGCTCGCGCTGGCGAGCGGGCGCCTGGTCGACGCCGACCAGTCGTTGCGCATGCTGGCCACGCACCTGACCGGTGACGAGCAGCGTGACGTCTACCTGCAGCTCAGTCGCGTCAATGGCGAACTCCAGCGTCCGCGAGAGGCGGCAGCCGCCCTCGCCGAGGTGATTCGTCTCGGCGGCGCAGAGGCCGAGCACCTGCCGGCGATCGCGTCGTTCCTCGAGCAGGCCGGCCTGATGCGGGAGCTGACCGAGGCGCAGGCCCGGCTCATCGCCCAGTACGAGCAGGCCGGCGACAAGGACAAGGCTTCCGCCCTGAGTGTCGCGCGGGCCCGGGTGCTCGAGACGGCGCTCGGCGAAAAGGCCGAAGCCATCGCTCGCTACGCCGAGGTCTTGAAGGCGAGGCCTTCGGACGCCGACGCCATCGCGGCCCTCGAGAACCTGCTCGCCGATCAGACGCATCGCGAGTCGGCGGCGCGAGCCGTGCTCCTGGCGTACGAGCACGCCAACGATCACCGCAAGCAGGTTTCGGTGTTGCACCTCATCGCCGAGGCCGCGCGTGACTCCCTCGACCGGGTGAACGCGCTCAAGCGTGCCGCAGAGATTCATACGATGCACTTGCGCCAGCCCGAGCAGGCCTTCGCCGCGCTCGCAGAGGCGGTGCGCATCACGCCCGACGACGTCAGCCTTCGCGGTGCCGCCAGACAGGCCGCAGAAGAGGCCGACGCGATCGACAGCTACGCCGAGGTGTTGCAGGAGATCGTCGACGCAGGCGCTGGGCCGGCCGCCGTCGGACTGCACCGCGAGCTCGCCGACACCTACGAGCGAAAGCTGAACGATCAGGAACGCGCCGTCTCCCAGCTCCACAAGGTGATCGGGATCGACGCGAAGAACGTCGACGCCCTGAAGTCGCTTCAGCGCCTGCACCGCGCCCGTGAGGAGTGGTGGGACCTGGTGCCGATCATCGAGCGGCTCGCGTCGATCGAGAGCGATCTCGCGGCCCGGACGGCGCTCGAGCGAGAGGCCGCCCTGCTGTCGGAGGCCAAGCTCGAGGATCTCGACCGCGCAGCGTTGAACTGGCGACAGGTGGTGGCGCGCGACGTGCTCGATCGAGACGCCGCGTCGGCCCTCGATCGCCTCTACAGCAGGCTCGACCGGCCCCAGGAACTCGCCTTCGCGCTCGAGTTGCGTCGCAACCAGGAAGGGCAGAGCCCCCAGGGGCGAGAGCTGGCCTTCCGCCTGGGGCAGCTGCGCCAGCTGAAGCTCAACGATCTGCGAGGCGCCCTCGAGGTGTACCGCCAGATCCTCTCGGAAGACGCTTCGCACGAGGGCGCCCGGCAGGCGCTCGAGCAGTGGGTGCGCAGCAACGCCGCCGAAGCTGCCACGGCCATGGAGATCCTCGATCCGGTGCTCGCTCGCACGGGCGATCACCAGGCTCGCATCTCGCTTCGTGAAGCGCGGCTCGTCAGCGCCAGCGGCCGCACCGAGCGCGCGCGGTTGTCGTCAGAGATCCGGGCGATCCTCGAGCGCGATCTCGCACAGCCCGAAGCTGCGTTCATGAACGCGCTGAAGGTCTTCACCGATGGGCTCGAGCGCGCCGAGGTGCAGCTCGAGCTCGAGCGGCTCGCCAAAGAGACCGGCTCGTTCGCCGAGCTCGCCGAGATCTACGAGTCGACGTCCGACGAGGTCGAGCTCGCCGGAGAGCGCGCCGCCCTGTTGCGCCGCGCCGCCGAGATTCGTGATCAGCTCGAAGAGACCGAAGACGCGGTGCGGGTGTGGAACGCGTTGCTCCAGATCGCGCCGCAGGATCGCCAGGCGCTCGAGTCGCTCTCGAAGTTGTACGCGAAGTCGCAGAACGCACGGCAGTTGTCCGCGGTCTACGCGCAGCAGGCGCAGCTCGCGGCCGACCCCACCCAGAAGCTCGAGCTGCTCGTGAAGGCTGGCCAGGCCTTCGCGACCTCGGGTGAAGACGACAAGGCCATCGACGCCTATCGCTCTGCGCTCGCCATCAAGCGCTCGGTGCCCGTGCTCGTCGCGCTCGATCAGCTCTTCGGCAAGACCGGGCGGTTCGCCGAGCAGGCTGACGTCTTGACGCAGCTGGCAGAAGAAGCAGCAGCGCCCGAGCTCAAGGCGGGTTTCCTGACCCGACGCGGTCAGCTCCTCGAGAAGGAGGGCCAGTTCGCCGACGCGCTCCGGGCTTTCGCCGACGTGCTGCAACACGTGCCTGCCGAGCCTCATGCAGTCGCCGGCCTCGAGCGCCTCATGCAGCAGGACGCCGCCCGGGTGGAGGCCTCCCGCCTGCTCGAGCCCGTCTACCGCTCGACGTCTGATCTCAAGAAGCTGGTCGAGGTGCTGGACGTCCGCCTGGGGGTGACGGAAGCGTCGCGTCGGGTCGCGCTGATGCTCGAGGTCGCCACGTTGCGTGAAGCGGTGGGCCAGAAGGCGCTCGCGCTCACCACACGGCTGCGCAGCTTCGCGGAAGCACCCGCGGACGATGAGGTGCGTTCCGAGCTGGAGCGGCTCGCCGCCGACCTGGGGTCCTTCGAAGAGCTGGCCGCGGCCTACGAAGACACGTTGGAACGTGGGGTTCCCGAGCCGCTCGCAGGTGATCTGTGGCGCAGGCTCGCGTCGCTCTACGGAGAGCGGCTGGCTCGCTTCGATCTCGCGGCGCGCGCGTGGAACGAGTGCCTGACCCGAGCCCCGAAGGACACCTTCGTGCTCGAGGCCCTCGCGCAGATCTACCGGCGCACCTCGCAGTACCGGGAGCTGTCGATGGTGATGCGACGGCAGTTGGCGCTCGAGCCCAACGTCGCAGCCCAGATCAACCTGCTGTTCGATCTCGCGACGCTCGCCGAAGACACCCTGTCGGACAAGCCGCTGGCGGCGATGGCCTACCAGGCGATCCTCGAACGCAAGCCCGAC
This sequence comes from Myxococcaceae bacterium, assembly GCA_040400045.1. Classification (GTDB taxonomy): domain Bacteria; phylum Myxococcota; class Myxococcia; order Myxococcales; family Myxococcaceae; genus Xiheimicrobium. The sequence continues at coordinate 84,253 of JBBAQZ010000010.1, read as the reverse complement.
GATGGGAACGCGCTCAAGCTGTTGGGCCGGCTGTTCGGCGAGATGGAGAAGTGGCCTGAGCTGGCGGGCGTGCTCGCGCGCGAAGTGCAACAGGCCGAAGCGCAGGGGCAGGACGAGGAAGCCAGAGAGTTGCTGGTTCGCCTGGGGCGGCTCAAGCTGACCCGGTTGGGCGACCCGCGTGGCGCCTTGAACACCTATCAGGAGGTTCTGCGTCGAAAGCCCGGCCATGCCGGCGCGGTCGGCGCGCTCGAAGAGATGGCTCGCTCAGACAATCCCCTCAAAGGCGAAGCAGCAGTGACGCTCGAGCCCGTGTTCGCGAAGGAAGGCGATCACCTCAAGCTGGTGCAGATGATCGAGGCGCAGGTGGCGAGCGAGCCTCAGCCCGCCGAGCGCGCTGCGTCGTTGCGAAAGATGTCGGAGATCTATTCGCGACAGATGGACAACGCCGAGATGGCGTTCGTCGCCGCGACGCGCGCGCTGCGCGAGCTGCCCGACGAGCCGAAGAACCTGGCGCTCTGCACGCTGCTCTACAAGGCCGCCGACGCGCGCGACGAATACAGCGCGTTGCTGAGCGAGATCGCGCCGAAGGCCTCTGACGACGCCGCGCGCGCCAACTTGTACCGCGTGCTGGCGAAGGTCCAGACCGACTCGGGTGAGCCACAAGAGGCGGTCGAGAGCTGGAAGCAGGTGATGACGCTCGCGCCCACCGACGGCGAGGCGATGGAACAGATCGGCAAGCTGCTCGCGACGCAGGGGCGAGTGCCCGAGCTGATCGACGTGCTCAAGCGGCAGCTCAACATCGAGGAGGACACCAGCCGCCGCGTCGGTCTGCTGTTCCAGATGGGCTCGCTGCAGGACGAGCAGCTCAACGACGCCGCCGGTGCGCTCACCACCTTCAGACGGTTGCTCGAGCTCGCGCCGACCGATCTCAACGCGCTCAGCCGAATGGATGCGCTGTGCGAGGACCAGCAGCGCTGGCCCGAACTCGCAGACGTCCTCGGCCGACGCGCGGGGCTGGTGAGCGCAGACGAGAGACCGGCGCTCGCGTTCAAGCTCGCGGTGGTGAGAGAGACACGCCTGCTCGACAAGGCTGGCGCCATCGAGCTGTACACCGAGCTGCTCTCCGAGAACCCCCGTCACCCGGGCGCGCTGCAGCGGCTCGAAGCGATGGCGCAGAAGGAACCCCAGAATCAGGCCGCGTTCCAGGTCCTCGCGAAGGCGTATCGTGATGGCAGCGACCCGGTGAAGTTGTCGGCGCTGATCGAGGTGCGGGTGACGGTGTCGCCTGACGTCGTCGAGCGCAAGACGCTGCTGCAGGAACTCGCCCAGATCCGTGACGGGCAGTCCGAGCCCGAGCTCGCGTACCTCTCGTACTACCGGGCCTTCAAAGAAGACCCGAATGACGCAGCGCTGCGGCGGCGCCTCGAACAGTCAGCGCAGGCCGCTGGCTCGTGGGACGAGCTCGCCAATGCCTACGAGGCCGAGTTGCCTCGCATCGCCGAGAGTTCCGAGGCCGCGAAGATCTGCCTCACGCTCGGGCAGCTGCACGAGCAGAGACTGAAGGACGCGGCGCAGGCCGTCGTCTTCTACGAAAAGGCGCGCGAGTTCGATTCAGCTGGTGCGCCCCGCGCCCTGTCCGCGCTCGACAAGCTGTACGGCCAGCTCAACCGCGCCGACAAGCAGGCTGAGGTGCTCGAGGCCCTGGGCGCCGTCACGCCCGAGCCGCAAGAGAAGGTGGGCCTGTACTTCCGGCTCGGTCAGCTCTCGATGGACACGCTCGAGAAACCCGATCAGGCCGCGGGCGCGTTCGAGAAGGTGCTCGAGACCGATCCCAAACACCTGCCCAGCCTGCGCTCGCTCGAGCAGCTCTACGAGTCGGCGCAGATGAGCGAGAAGCTGTACCGGGTGCTCGAGGCGCAGGTCGATCTCGTGCAGGGCAACGAGCGCGAGCGAGTGCTCGGGAAGATGGCGGTGACGTCGGCCGAGGGCCTCGCCAACGTCGATCACTCGATCACGTTGTACCGCGAGATGTTGTCGAAGAACCCGCGCAACGAGCAGGCCTTCGAGGCCCTCAACGTGCTGCTCGATCGCGCTGGCCGCGCCGATGAGCTGGTCGAGCTGCTCACGACGAGGCTCCAGGTCACCGTCGATCCCCGCGAACTCGTGCGCCTCAACGAGCGCGTGGGGCGCGTGTTGTTCGAGCGCCTGCAACGCGCCGAAGACGCGATCGCGTACTTCAAGGCTGCGCTCGATCGTGACGCGAGGCACCGTGGCGCGCTCGAGGCGTTGCGCGACATCTTCGAGTCGCTCGGCCGCCGTGACGATCTCGTCATCATGCTCCGCCGCCTGATTCCGCTCCAGGAAGAGGCCTCGGGGGTCAAGGGCATCCGCATTCGCCTGGCAGAGATCATCGCCGGGTCAGCCCGTCGTGAAGAGGCGCTCGATGCCGCGCGGCGCGCGCTCGAGGTCGAGCCGCACCGGCTGGAAGATCTCGACCGGCTGCTTCAGGTCTTCATGCAGCTCAAGGCCTGGCCCGATGCCGTTCGTTCACTCGAGGCGAAGGCCCAGCACTTCCTGCTCATCGAGGAGCGCGACAACGCCGCCGAGGTGCTCTTCCAGATCGCCGAGGTGTGGCGCAACGCCGCCAACAAGCCTGATCTCGCCGGGCCTCCGCTCGAGCGCATTCTCGAGATCGAGCCGTCGAACCGGAAGGCATACGAGCTCGCCCTGGAGCTGTACTCGAAGCAGGGCGACTGGCGCGCCTACGCGCAGGTGATGGACAGGTTCCTGCCGAACCTGGTGACCGACGAAGAGAAGGTCGCTGCGCTGCAGCAGCTCGCGGCGGTGCAGGAGTCGAAGCTCGGTCAGAAAGACGTCGCGTTCCTCCAGTACACCCGCGCGCTGCACCTCAACCCCTCGGATGACGCCGTTCGTGAACAGGTCGAGCGGCTCGCGGAAGAGACGGGCAGCTTCGAAGAGCTGGCCGCCGTGTACGAGGAGGTCGCCGACGAGCTGCCCCGTGGCCCGCTGGCCGAGCGCATGTACCTGACGCTGGCGCGCGTCCACGATCAGAAGCTGGATGACGCCGACGCTGCAGAGGGCGCGTTGCGGAAGGTGCTCGCGTTCGACCCGACGAATGAGGCGGCCCTCGAACGGCTGTCGTCGATGTTTGCGCGCCGTGGTTCCCACCAGGAATACGTCGTCTCGCTCGAGCAGAAGCTCGAAGCCGCCCCGAGCCTCGAGCGCCGGAAGGAGATCCTTCTCGAGATCGCCCGCGCCTACGACGAGCAGCTCGGCAGCCCCCAGGACGCCGAGAACGCGCTCCAACGGGCCCTCGAGCTCGAGCCCGACCGTGGAACCCTCGACGTGCTCGCAGCGCTGCAGCGCCGCCAGGGCAACCACTCGGCGGTCGCCAGCAGTCTGCTCCGCATGCGCGACATCGCGCAGACGCCGGAAGAGCGGTCTCGCATTCAGGTCGACGTCGCGCAGGTCTACGAGCGCGATCTCAAGGACGACGAGGCCGCGGTCGAGGGCTTCCGGCAGGCGCTCGAGTTCGACCCCGCCAACACCATCGCGCTCGAGGCGCTCGAGAAGCTGTACTCACGGCTCGATCGTCCGGCCGAGCTGCTGTCGGTCTACGAGCGCGAGCTCGAGCTCACCAGCGACTATCGGGAGCGTGTGCGGTTGCTCTTCAAGAGCGCGTCGATCTGGGAAGAGCGGTACCAGAACCTCGTCAACGCCGACGCGTGCATCGACGCGGCGTTGCAGGTCGACCCGCAGAACATCCAGGCCATCAAGACGCTCGAGCGGCTGCGCAAGGCCCAGGGCCGTTGGGACGAGCTGATCGGCGTCGTCGACCGCCACATCAACCTGCTCAACAACCCGGAAGAGAAGGCCGTGCTGTGCGTGGAGATGGGCGACGTCTTCCACCAGCAGCTCAGGGCGGTGGACCGCGCGGTCACTGCCTACCACCAGGCCCTCGATCTCGACCTCCGGTGCCGTCCGGCGATGCACGCCCTCGGTACGCTCTACGAGCGCAGCGGCAACTGGCCCTTCGCCCTCGACATGCTCGAGCGTGAAGCGCAGGTGCTGGGCTCGACCCCCGAGGCGGTCGAACTGTACTTCCGCGCCGGCAAGATCAACGAAGACATGCTCATCGACCCGGGGAGCGCCAAGCGCTGCTACCTGGAGTCGTTGCGGATCGACCCCGCGTACCTGCCCGCGATTCGTGCGCTCAAGGGCGTCTACGAGATCGAGAAGGACTGGGACAACTACGAGAAGGCGCTGCTCGAAGAGGCGCGGCAGACCGAAGATCCGCAGGAGCGCTCCGAGGCGTTCTTGTCGGTGGCCGCGTACTACGAGCGACGCGAAGAGCGCGACAAGGCGACGCAGTACTACGAAGAAGCCCTCAAGCTGCAGCCGGACTCGCTCGAGGCCGCGCGCCCACTCGCCGACATCTACCTGTCGACCGAGTCGTGGGAACGCTGCGAGAAGATGCTCGACATCGTGACCGCGAAGATGTCGCAGCGCTACGCAGCCACCCCAGAGGACGACGAGCTCGCGAAGGAACTTTGCCGCCGCTTCTATCGGCTGGGGTACGTCTGCGAGAAGAACACCCGCCGCGACAAGGCCCTCAGCTCATTCGAGAAGGCCTATCAGCTCGACGCGACCAACCTCGCGGTGCTCGAGGGCTACGGCAACCTGCTCGTGCAGGTGAAGCGTTACGAAGAGGCCCTCAAGGTCTACCACTCGATTCTGCTGCACCACCGCGGCGACCTGACCGATCTCGAGGTCGCCGAGATCCACTGGACGCTGGGCGATCTGCACGACCAGCTCAAGCAATACGATCGCGCGGAGAACCAGTTCGAGAAGGCGCTCGTCATCGACCCGCGACATGAGCCGACGCTCAAGTCGATGGTGACGATCGCCGAGGCGGTGCAGAACTTCGAGCGGGCTGCGGACTTCCGACAGAAGCTGCTCCAGGTCGTCGACGGCGAGGCGAAGTTCGAGAACGGCGTCGCGCTCGGCAAGATCGCCCGCGACAAGCTCAACGATCCCTACCTTGCGATCGACGCGTACCTGGCCGCGCACAAGGTCGCCCCCGGCGTGCTCGAGGTGATGGACGCGCTCTACGTGCTCTTCCGCGAGACCAAGCAGGGCGCGAAGGCGGCCGAGATGCTGGAGCGCATGCTCCAGACCGATGCCCTCAAGGGCGACCCGCAGAGGGGCAAGCGGGTGTGGTTCGCGCTCGGAGAGATCGCGCGCGACGAGCTGGGCGATCTCGACAAGGCCACCACCGCATTCAACGCCGCGCTCGATCTCGACTGGCGCTTCATCGAGGCGTTCAGCGCGCTCGAGGCGATGCTCGGCCGGAACAAGAGGTGGAAGACTCTCGACGACAACTACAAGCGCATGTTGGCGCGCTTCCCGAAGAGCGATGAGACGCACCTGGCGCGCATGACGATCTGGCGCGCGCTCGGCGACATGTACCTCAACGTGTTGAAGGCGCCTGACGCGGCCGTCGAAGTCTACAAGGTCGTCGCCGCCGGCCAGCCCGACAACATCGAGGTGCAGGAACAGTTCGCTGTGCTCGCGCAGGCGCAGGCCGGCTACGAACAGGACGCCGTCGACGCATGGCGCCGCTCGTTGCCGACCACCAGCACTCCCGGCAAGGCGGCCTCGGCCCTCGCCGAGCTCGCCGCTCGCCGGAAGGACTACGACTCGGCGTGGCTCGCAGCGCAGGTCGCCTCGGGCCTCATCGGAGAGCTCGGGCCCGGGGAACGTGAGATCCTCTCCAAGCTCACGCCCTATGCGAAGAAGCGCGAGACCGCCCAGCGAGCGCTGACCGATCGTCTCTGGCAGCAGCACCTGTTCCACCCCCGCGTACGCGGGCCCCTGTCCGAGTTGATGGCGATTCTCTTCGAGCAGGTGGGCGGCCTCTACAAAGAGGAATTCCTCCGGTACGGCATCGTGCCCAAGCGTCACCTCATCGACGTGAGCCAGGGGGCGGAGTTCCACCTGTCGCACTACCGTTACGTGAGCCGCCTGCTCGGCATGGAGCAGATCGCGTTGTACTCGCCCTTCCTCGTGGCGACCCGCGAACGAATCGCGAAGAGGACGAGCGAGGCCGCAGCGGATCCGATGGTCGGCGTCGAAGTGATTCACACCGACCCCATCGGAGTGCGCGTCGGCGGGAAGTTCTTCGGCGAGGCCGGTCAGCGCGAGGCGTACTACCTGCTTGGGCGCACCATGGCGCTCCTTCGTCCTGAGTTGGTGATGACGGCGCGGGTCTCGGCAGAGCGACTCGAGTCGATCATGCAGGCAGCGATCAGCCTGTCGGTCGACCGGTTCCGCTTCACCGCCGATCTGCGGGCCATCGACACCGAGCGAAAGCTTCTCGAGCGCTCCCTGTCGGAGCAGGCGCGCTCGGCCCTCGCGCGCGTCACGCGTGAGTACGTGAAGGACGCGACGCCGAACGATCTGCGGAACTACCTCGAAGGCGCGGAGCTCACCGCGGTTCGAGCCGGCGCGTTCGTCGCTGGTGAGATAGAGCCTGTCAAACGCATGATCATGGCCGAGACCGGGAGCGCCTACCGGGTTCAACCCCGATCGAAGATTCGCGACCTGATGGTGTTCGCGCTGGGCGACGATCTGCACGCGCTGCGGGTCGCAGTGGGCACCAGCGTGGAAGTTCAGCTGCGCAAGTGACCAGATTGATTGACTCTTCGCAGCAACACAGTCATCAGAGGAACCTGGCGCACGGGGTGGGCGTCGGTTCCCTTGACCCCCTGATGAGTGAAACCTACGATTTCTCAGTGCTTAGCCTGACCGGGACGACTGATGCGCTTCGTCTGTGAGAGCTGCCGCGCGCAGTACATGATCAATGATGAGAAGGTCGGACCGAAGGGAGTCAAGGTCCGCTGCCGCAAATGCGGCTACGTCATTCACGTCAAGCGCACCGATGGCGCTTCGGGAACCGGTGCGCCCAAAGGCGCGGCGGGGGGCGATCCCGACGACGCGACGGCGACGCAGGTGTTGAACAGCCCGTTGGCGGCAGGGACCGACGCCACGCTCGATCTGACGAGCCCAGGCGTGCCTGCAGCCGATCCTCCGACGTCGCGGGTGAATATGAACGACCCTGCGGTGCAGGCGGCCATGGAGTCCAAAGCCGCGAGGACGGCTGCTGCGAAGAACGGCGCCGCGAACGGTGCCGCCGCTGAGTCGTCCGAGCCCCCCCCTGCGAGGCCCGAAGACAGCTTCCTCGGCGCAGACGAAGACGAGATCGGCGCAGTGTTCGACTCCGTCCTGTCGGGCGGCAGCACGGGCCCGACCACGCTCCCCACCGGCAACAAGGATCTCGGCACCGACAATGGCGCCGTCGAAGGCGATCGCGAGTCGACGAAGGTGCTCGACGCCGACATGGTCAGGAAGCTCGCCGACGAGAGCAACGCGGGCAGCAGCTCGAACCCTGCTCTGGCGAAGGTCGAAGAGGTGCCCCAGCAGGACTGGTACGTCGCGCTCAACGACAAGCAGACCGGACCGATGCCGCTCGATCAGCTCAAGCAGCACTGGGACACGGGCGAAGTGGGCCCCGACTCGCTGTGCTGGCGTGCTGGTTTCAGCGACTGGATTCCCGTCTCCGAGGTGAAGATTCTCGCGTCGGTCCTGGCGCCCAAGCCGGCGAAGCCGATCGTCGTCGCGCCGGCTGTGAGCGTGAACGTTGGCATGATCGCGCCGTCAGTCGTGAGCGTCCCGGTCCAGTCGGCGTTCTCAGCTGGCGGGCTGGTGACGACCGTTCAGTCCGAGATGCAGGTCCCGCTCGCCGCGTCGTCGGTCTCGTCTCCGAGCATCTCGGCGCAGGAAGACACCGGCACCTGGCGTCCTTCGGCTGCTTCGGCCCTCGCCTCGCTCGTGAAAGAAGAGGCCGACTTCCTCGCCAAGCCCCAGGCGAAGAAGCAGGAGCCCCTGCCGGAGCCGACGTCGACGGGTGGCCTGCTCGACCTGGCTGAGGCGGAGAAGCCACTGCCCGCGCAGCATCACGCCGACCCTGCTGCGGCCGCGCGCCCCGCGCCGCCTCCGGTCAACCCGTACATGGCGAACCCCGGTGCGACGTACAGTGCTCCGGCCGTCACGCAGTATCGGCCGCCCTCGAATCGAGGCCTGATCATCGGGCTCGGCGTCGGTGGTGGAGTGCTGCTGATCTGCCTCGTCGGGCTCGTCGTGTTCCTCGCCTTGCGACAGCCCGTGCAGCCGCAGGTGATCGTTCCACCGCCCACGCAGCAGGCCCAGCAGCCAGTCCAGCCGAGCCAGCCAGTCCAGCCTGCAGCCGTGGTGGTCGCTCCCACGCCGCCCCCGCCCCAGCCCGCGCCGCCTCCGACGCAGCCCGTCGCGGTCGCCCCTGCGGACCCAGTGCCGCCGCCGCAGCCGCCGGTGGTTGTGGCCAGCGCGAAGAACCAGACGAGACCCTCGGCGGCAAACCCGAGGGGATCCGTGCGGAACCCACCCGTCGAGGCGCCGGAGCGCGAGGTGCCGCCGCCGCCGCCTGACAAGAAAGAGGCGAAGTCGGGCGGCGAAGATGGAGAGGATTTCGACAAGATCTTCGGCGGTGACGCGAAGAAGAAGCCCACGAGGGAAGACACGACGGCCGAGCCCGACAAGAAGAAGCCGACCGTCTACGTGCCACCGCCTCCAGGTGGAGCCGGTGGCGACCTGAAGGACGCTCTCCAGCAGGGCGACATTCTCGAAGTGGTGAGCGGCAGCAAGGCTGCGTTGGTGAAGTGCAGCGAGGAGCAGAAGAAGCGAGAGCCCGGCACCAGCGGTCGTCTGGTGATGAAGTGGTCGATTCAGACCACCGGCAAGGTTTCGAACGTCGGCGTCGTCACGGAAGAGTTCAGGGGCACGTACATGGCAGGCTGTGTCAGCACCGTGATCAAGGCCATGACGTTCCCGCGCCACAAGAAGGCGGGCGAGCCCGTGGAGTTCCCGTTCAAGTTCTGACGGGCCACCGTGCCCACGCCGGCTCGTGCCACCTGTCCCGTTCACGCCCGCACCCTCGCAGTGGATCTCTGCGGGCGGTGCGGGCGATTCGTGTGTGGCGATTGCACCGTCCTCAGTGACGAGCGAACCCTGTGTACCGAGTGCGCGGCTGCGCTCTCGGCGCCCTCGTCACGCGCCACGCTCGCGCTGGTGCTTGGCGTCCTCGGGTTCGTCGGCTGCGCACCGGTGTCGCTCGCGGCGCTGGCCATCGGGCGGATCGAAGAGCGCGCCATCGAGCGCGGAGAGGCGCCACCAGAAGGGCTGACGCGAGCCCGTTGGGGCGGGCGCCTGGGGGCTGTCCAGCTCTCGCTCCTTTGCGTGTTGGTCGTGTCGGTGACCGCATGGCGGTTGCTGCGTGGGCGCCTGACAGGAGCGCCCTGACAGACCCGTCTCACCGCCTGGTCGCGCGTCGATGTTCCACCGTTCAACGCTGCTGATTTCCTTGCTGGACATCGGCACGTGTCGTGCGTCAGCCGCACCGTCAACTTTCGTTGACTCTGGATCGTGCCTCCCTACAGTCCGGCGCGGTTCAGGACCTTCGAAGGCAGTCACCACGAAGTACGGGAGACGTTCAACATGATGAAGACGAAGACGAGCATCTGGCTTGCGGCAGCGGTCGCGGCCGGTTTCACGATGGGCTTTGCCGGTTGTGGCGGCGACATGATGATGATGCCCACCACTTGCAGCAGCGACACGGCCTGCGCGGCGAGCGAGGCCTGTCATCCGATTCTCAAGAAGTGTGTCACGGCGTGTACCAGCGGCACGGACTGCCCTGACTCGGCCAAGACGTGCGCCACGTTCACCGGCCTCTCCGGCGGTAACGACGCAGGCGTTCGCGCGTTCTGTCAGTGCGCCACTGACCAGCTCTGCGATCGCGGAACCTCTGGCCAGGTCTGCCAGCCGGCCACGAAGATCTGTGCCGCGAAGTGTACCTCGAACGCTGGCTGCCCCTCGGGCTCGACCTGCGACACCGCGACGGGCAAGTGCGGCGGTGCAGTGGCGACCGACGCAGGCACCGACGGCGGCACCGATGCGGGGATGACCGTGGACGCCGGCACCGCTTGCACTCCTGGGACGTGCACCACTGGGATCTGCAACAGCGGCCTGTGTGGCGCCCCGGCCGCCTGCGTGGCTCCGGCGTTCCAGCCAGGCACTTGCGTCACCGGTCAGGCGTGCGTCGGCACTGCGTGCGCTGAGGTTCCTTTCGCGGCGGCGACGTGTGGAAACTTCGCCGCCGGGAGCACGCCGCGTGCGTGGACCCCCGCGACCTCCAACGGCCCCGTGATCACCGAGTTGACCCTGCTGGACTTCATGGTCGACATGAGCGCAACCCCGGTCTGCGCTGGCGCCATCTCGAAACGCGCTCGTCTGCGGATCCGGGCGTACGACCCGAGCATGCCGGGCCGGCTCACCGGAGAGACCTCGCAGCCTTCGCTCCGATACTACCGAACGGACACGACGTCGCTCGCGGTCACCGGCGCGGAGATCCAGAGCTACATGACTCAGAACTCGGGCCGGAACGCAGATTTCATCGTGAATCTGTGTTTCCCGACCGCGACCAACTCGGCGGCAGTCGGCTACGCATACGAGAACGGCAACCCGGTCTGCGCGACGGTGCAGTGAATCAACCGCTGGCCACGTCGTTGATATCGATGCGGTCGGCTCACCCCAAAGGAACTACACAGATGAAGACACTCATGTTGGTTGGTGGTCTCGTTGCAACGTCGGCGTTCGCGCAGGTCGTCACCCCCCAGGGCGCTGTTCGCCCCTCACTGAACGCCTTGAACTGCCCCAAAGGTTCTCGCGCCGTCAGTGACGGTGAAGGGCACTTTTGCTCGAAGACTGGTGCAGCGGGGGGCGAGCGGCTGTCAGGGCCCTACGTTGGCCTTCACAAGAACGGCACGAAGGAGAGCGAAGGCCTCTACATCGAGGGCGAGCGCTTCGGAAAGTGGCGCTACTGGAACGATCAGGGCGTGAAGGTTCGCGAGATCGAGTTCAAGAACGACAGCTACGACGGCGAGTACACCGAGTTCCACGCGGATGGTTCGGTGAAGCTGTCGGTCACGTATGTGGGAGGCAAGAAGCAGGGGCTTCAGAAGGAGTTCGACGCTCGCGGCAAGCTCGTCGCTCAGACCACGTTCGTCGACGATCGCGCTTCGAAGTAACGAGCCCAGCACCACGGGAGGGCGGCGCTCTGGCTCGCGCCGCCCTTCTTCTTTTCTGCCAGAGGCACCTCATGTTCGTCGCAGCTGCCATGCTCGCTGTGTCGCTGGGGCAATCGTCCACGCCGGTCGATGAGAAGTCGGCGGGTCGATCGGTGTTGGCCTGCCCTGTGGGCACTCGGCCCGCAGGAGGAAAAGACGGCGAAGCAGAGGCGGCGTTCTGCACGAAGGCCGGCCGTCTGGGCGAGCCAGTGATGCACGGCCCCTTCGTGAGCTACTCCAAGTCCGGCGCGAAGCGTGTCGAGGGTGAGTACCTCGACGGCAAACGAACAGGCCGGTGGGTGGCGTACGATGAAGCGGGGCGGAAGGTTGAAGACGTCGGCTTCGACAACGATCTCTGGAACGGCAAGCGCACCCAGTGGATCGCGGGCTCGAAGATCCTCGAGCAGAACTGGGTCGCCGGGAAGCGCCAGGGCATCCAGAAGGAGTGGCTCAAGGGCAAGGAAGTCGCCACCGAGTTCAAGGATGACGCACCGGTGAAGAAGTAACACCGACACCGTCGTGAGCTTCACACGAGGGCGGGTTCTCGAAAGGGAGCCCGCCCTTCGTGCGTTCGAAGGGCTCCGTGCTACGGCCAGAGGGTGAGCTTTCGACAGGCGCTCGCTGACAACCCTGCTCCGGCGAAGCTCGGTGACGTGTCGTTGCGCTACGAGCCGTCGATGCTGGTGGGAGAGACGCGAGCCTCATCTTCCACCTGGAGGCCTTCGGCGCTGTCAGCGCTGGGCCTCGGGCTCGTTCTCGGTGCGGTCGCGGCGTTGCTCGTCCGCGATTCGTTTTGGCTGGGGGCTTTGCTGCTGAGCCTCGCCGCGGCGACGCTCGTGGCCTCGTCGTGGCTGGCACGCTTCGAGCGGCGCAAGCGGGGCTTCGTCGTGAACTTCGCGACGACGACGTTGCGACTGGACTTCGTGACACCGCTTGTCGGACGACCGCGCACGCTCCTCATTCCCTTCGACGACGTGAAGGCCGTCGGGCTGATGGCGCAGGGCGATGGGCGCTGGTGCCTCACCGTCGACTTCTCGATGGAGCGTGACGTGCTTCGCGAGGCGCTGGCTGCGTTCATCGCCGACGACGATCTCACTCAGGCACGTCGACTCGCTCGCGTGCTCGAGGGTGCCTTCGGACTCGGGTCGATTCCGCCTGACAGCCCGTATCTGGCGACCCAGAGACCGGCAGGACCCGCCGGATTCGCGGCGACCCCTGCCGAGCGCGAAGGCTTCGACGGCGATTCGTAGAAAGCCCCGGCGATCACAGGCTTCTTCCCCCGGCGCGGCGGCGGGCACGGGGCGTGCTGAACGTTGCTTCATGCGCGCGCTGCCTTCGCTGCTGTTGATGTTCCCGTTGACGGTCTCGGCGTTCGAGCTTCGCACCGATTCGCAGGGCGACCTCGTGAAGTGGCGTGGGTCCGTGGCCTTCGTGGTCGACTCCTCGTTGGGCCAGGTTCTGGGCGACGCCAACGCGCTCCGGGCGGTGAAGAGCGCCATCGCCGAGCTGGACGACGCGACGCCGGAGCTGAAGGTCACGGTGAAGGAGGGCGCCGTGCGCGGGCCGGGCTACGAGCTCGGCGGCGACGGCCTCAACCAGAACGAGATCATCGCGCTCACCGACTGGCCGTACACCGACGGCGCGCTCGCCTCGACGGTGGTGACGCTCAACGCGCGCACCGACGAGATCCTCGACACCGACATCGTCTTCAACGCCGAACAGCACGTCTTCCGCGTCCTGACCGGGCCGGTGGCACCGGGGCAGACCTTCGACGACGTGCAGAACACGATCACTCACGAGCTCGGCCACGCGCTGGGCCTCATGCACAACCCGAAGGACTCGCGGCTGGTGATGTACCCGCGCGCCTCGGCCGGGGAAGTCGGCAAGCGGGTGTTGCAGGACGACGACCGTGACGGCCTCCTGGCCCTCTACAGCGATGCCATCGTCTCGCCCGAGGCGATGCAGCCGCAGGCGGGTTGCTCGGCAACCGGCGGCGTGGGTGGGTGGGCCCTCGGGTTGCTCGTCTTCGTCGCGCTCTCGCTTCGTCGACGGCCCGCGCTCGTCTCCGTGCGGGTGAAGCGCGTCGCTCGCAGCACCGTGGTGGTGCTCGGGCTCTTCGGCGCCGCCAGCGCCTCGGCCCAGCCCACGACTCCGGTCGGGGTCGGCGTCGTTCGCGCAAAGGTCTCACACCGTTCGCCGAGCGCGCCTGGCCTCATTCTCACCTCGCTCGACGTCGAGTTCGAATCGTGTGCCGGAACGGGTTGTGAGCGCCTCACGCGGGTGACGGTGCCGGGCGGCCGGCTCGGCGATCTCGAGCAGATCGTGGAGCACCACCCCGTGCCCGCGCTGCAGGAGCGCCTCGGCCTCGCGAGGAAGAACGGCCGGTGGCTGGTCTTCCGACTCGCCGAGCACGAGGCCGCCACGCGCTTCAACGCGCTCCTCGCGCCGAACCCGGTGAGGTCAGCAGAACCCCAGATGCCCGCGCAGGCCCCTGGCCCGGTCGCGCAACCCGTTGTTCCTGCGAAGTGATCGTTGTGGCACCCGTCTTGAAGCCCCCGTCGTGAAGGAGACACCATGCAGAAGTCTGACGTGCCGCGCCGAATCCTGATCGTCGATGACGAAGAGAACGTCTGCCACGCGCTGCGTCGCAGCCTGCGCAAGGAGGGCTACGAGCTCTTCTTCGGCCACGAGCCAGCCGAGGGCCTCGAGGTGCTCAAGCGGCAGCCGGTCGACATGGTGATCAGCGATCACCTGATGCCGAACATGACGGGCCTCGAGTTCCTGAAGCTGGTGCGCAACCGGTACCCCGACGTCATGCGCATCATGCTGACGGGCCACGCCGACATGCAGACGGCGATCGACGCCATCAACCAGGGCAATATCTACCGGTTCCTCACCAAGCCGTGGGACGACACCGAGCTGAAGGTGACGCTCTTCCTGGCGTTCGAGCAGCTCGATCTCGAGCGCGAGAACAGGCGCCTGCTGGCGATGGTGCGGCGCCAGTACGATCTGCTCAAGTCACTCGAGGCCGACAACCCGGGCATCAGCCACGTGGTTCGCGACAGCGAGGGCTACATCCTCGTGGACGAAGAGCCAGACTCACTCCGCTCGGGCATGGATCTCCGAGTCGCCTCCTGATGTCCCATGACGACTTCGGTCACATCACCAGCCGTCCTCCTGGTGGCTGAGTCTCCCTCTCTCGTCGCGCGGGTCGAAGATCTGCTGATGCCGTGGGGGATTCTGGCGATGCAGGCGCCTCGGGAACAGGCGCTGACGCTGGTGGACTCCGGGCACGCGCGGATCGTTCTGTGCGAGATGCGAGACGGCGTCCGACTCTACCTGGATCGCCTCAAGGCCTGCGGTGCCGTGCCCATCGTCATCGGGCGGGCGCCTGACGAGCCGGTGGGGAACGTGGAGTACGCAGGAAAGCCCAGCGAGCTCATCGCGGCGGTGTTCCGCGCCCACGGCCGTCTCACTGGGCTCGAGCCGAGCGGCGCCGATCGAGTCAACGAGTTCGCACAGGCCATCGCGTCGAAGTTCACCCTCCCTGAGTTGGTGAAGGAGGCCATCGCGAGGACCCGCGAGCTCTGCGACGCCGATGGCGCGAGCCTGTTGCTGGTCGACCCCGAGACCGGCGCGCTCGCCTTCGACACCATCGACGGCAGCGGTGAAGGGAAGATCGAGCGGGTCAGGCTGAGGAAAGGGCAGGGCGTCGCTGGCAAGGTCGCGCTCGAGGCCAGGCCGAGGCTCGTCACGCACGCGAAAGACTGCGCCGACTTCGATCCGTTGTTCGACAAGAAGACGGGCTTCAACACCGGCTCGATCGTCGCGGTACCCCTGGTGCTCGCGGGTGACGTGCTCGGCGTGCTGATGGCCGTGCGGTCGGCCGAGCACCTGCCGTTTACGCCCGTCACGTTGCATCGGCTCGTGCAGTTGGCGCCTCATGTCGCCATCGCTGTGCACAACGTGCAGATCACCACCCAGCTGCGCAGCTCACAGACCGAGGTGTTGCAGGCGAACGCCGGCCTCGAAGAGAAGGTGCGCGAACGCACCGAGCAGATCAGCCGCGCGAAGCAGGAATGGGAGCGCACCTTCGACGCGATCAGCGAGCCGATCGCGCTCCTCGACGGCTATCTCATTCGTCGCAGCAACCAGGCCTACGCCCGCCGCGTGGGCGTGCCGGTGAAGGACCTGCCGGGGAAGACCTGTTACCGCGTGCTGGCTGGCCGTGACGCTCCGTGCCCCAGCTGTCCACTCGGCAAGGGCCGCGGCGTTCAGCTCTCGGCCGAGCTCACCATCTCGAACCCGAACACCGGCAAGGACTCGAACCTCGAGCTCTCAGGGTACTGGTTGAGCGACGATCCGGGCTCGGCCGCGGTCGTCGTCACCTATCAGGACGTCACGCAGTCGCGATCGCTGCAGGAACGTCTGCGCGAGAGCGAGCGACTCGCGGCCGTCGGTCAGCTGGCGTCTGGCGCGGCGCATGAGATCAACAACCCGGTCGGCTTCGTCACGTCGAATCTGCGAAGCCTGCGCTCGGTGATGGAAGAGCTGCGGTTGCCCATGCGCGCCCTCGCGGACGTCGTCGCGCTGGTGAAGTCCAAGCGGCTGAACGAGCTCGTGACGCTCATCGATGGCCTCGACGAGCCTGACGCGCAGAACATCGACGACGCGGTGGAGATGATCGACGAGTCGCTCGACGGAGCGCGGCGGGTCAGCGACATCGTCAAGGGGCTGCGCGAGCTGTCGCGACTCGAGATCGGGAAGCGCGAGCCAGCCGACACCAACGGCTCCATTTCGCGGGTCGTACGGTCGGAGTTCGGGGAGCTGCCAGGCCACGTCTCGTTGGTGCTCGAAGCCACCACGCCCGCCGACATCGCACCGCTCCAGCTCGATCAGGCGCTGGGACACCTCGTGAAGAACGCGCGGCAAGCGACGACGAAGAAGGAGCGCATCGTGGTGCGCTCGTGGAGCTCGGGGGCCGAGGTGCTGATTCAGGTGCGTGACGAAGGCGTCGGCATTCCGAAAGAGAACCTGCGTCGCGTCTTCGAGCCGTTCTTCACCACCCGTGGCGTAGGCAAGGGCATCGGCCTGGGGCTCACCGCGGCCTACGGCATCGTGCGGCGCGCGGGCGGCGACATTGAAGCCGAGTCAGATGGGCCAGGGCTCGGCGCGTCGTTCACCATCCGGTTGCCGCGTGCCGAGGCCGCGCCTCTGGCGAACGTGGCGTGACATCGGCGACGAGTTCGACGACGGTCGAAGCGCGTCGCTCAGGCGCTGACGATCAGCTGTTCCCCGCCTCCCGCTCGACCGCTCGTGTGTGACGAGCCACGGGCGCAGACGTGCGGCCCGGCCGCCTGCAGCGCTCAGCTCAACCGCTGCAAGCAGCAGCTCGGTTGCGGGACCTGCGCGGCCAACGAGACCCAGCCGCTCTCGTTCAACGCCGTTCGACCCCCGGGGTGGTGACGTAGACGTCGCTCCCGCCCTCGCGGAACTCGGTCGACTTCTCAGCCATGCCCTTCTCGGCCATCGCCCGCACCTCTTCGGTGATGTTCATCGAGCAGAACTTCGGGCCGCACATCGAGCAGAAGTGGGCCGTCTTCGCGCCGTCGGCGGGGAGCGTGAGATCGTGGAACTCCTTCGCCTTCATCGGGTCGAGCGAGAGGTTGAATTGGTCCTCCCAGCGGAACTCGAAGCGGGCCTTCGACAGCGCGTCATCGCGTGACTGCGCGCCGGGGTGGCCCTTCGCGAGATCAGCAGCGTGCGCGGCGAGCTTGTAGGTGACGACGCCGACGCGAACGTCTTCTTTGTCGGGCAGGCCCAGGTGCTCCTTGGGGGTCACGTAGCAAAGCATCGCAGTGCCGTACCAACCGATCATCGCGGCGCCGATGCCCGAGGTGATGTGATCGTACCCGGGCGCGATGTCGGTGGTGAGCGGCCCCAGCGTGTAGAACGGCGCTTCGCCACACACCGCGAGCTGCCGCGTCATGTTCTCTCGAATGAGCTGCATCGGTACGTGGCCGGGCCCTTCGATCATCGTCTGCACGTCGTGCTTCCAGGCGAGCTTCGTGAGCTCTCCGAGGGTGTCGAGCTCGGCGAACTGCGCCTCGTCGTTCGCGTCGGCGATGGACCCGGGCCGCAGCCCGTCACCGAGCGAGAAGCTCACGTCGTACGCCTTCATGATCTCGCAGATCTCTTCGAAGCGCGTGTAGAGGAAGCTCTCTTGATGATGTGCGAGGCACCAGCGCGCCATGATCGAGCCGCCGCGCGAGACGATGCCGGTCACGCGCTTCGCCGTCATGGGAATGAACGGCAACCGCAGGCCCGCGTGGATCGTGAAGTAGTCGACGCCCTGCTCGGCCTGCTCGATGAGCGTGTCGCGATAGAGCTCCCAGGTGAGCTCTTCGGCCTGACCGCCGACCTTCTCGAGCGCCTGGTAGAGCGGCACCGTGCCGACAGGGGCGGGGCAGTTGCGCAGAATCCACTCGCGCGTCTCGTGGATGTTGGGGCCGGTCGACAGATCCATCACCGTGTCGGCGCCCCAACGAATCGACCACACCATCTTCTCGACCTCTTCTTCGATCGAGCTGGTGACGGCGGAGTTGCCCAGGTTGGCGTTCACCTTCACGAGGAAGTTGCGGCCGATGATCATCGGCTCGAGCTCGGGGTGGTTGATGTTCGCGGGGATGATGGCTCGGCCGCGGGCGACCTCGTCGCGGACGAACTCCGGCGTGATCTCCTGCGGAATCGACGCGCCGAACGACTCACCGGGGTGCTGTGCGCGTGACGAGGCGAAGCGCTGGTTCTCGCGAAGGGCGATGAACTCCATCTCTGGCGTGATCTCGCCGCGCCGCGCCGCGTACAGCTGGCTGACGTTCCTGCCGGCCTTCGCGCGGAGCGGCTGCCGCCCGGTGTGGAACCGCAGCGCGCTCAAGCGGGCATCGGCCAGACGGGCCTGCGAGTACTCGGAGCTCGAGCCTGGCAGCCGCTCCACGTCGTCACGTCGCGCCGTCCACGAGCGAACGATCGGCAGGCCCTGGCGGAGATCGATCTCGACCGACGGATCGGAGAAGGGCCCCGAGGTGTCGTACAGCGTCACCGGAGCGTTCTCGCTGACGCGCCCGCCGGCGTGCCGGGTCGGCGACTGCGAGACCTCACGAACCGGGACCTTCACGTCCGGGAAGCGGGTGCTCGAGAGGAAGACCTTCTTCGAGTTGGGGAACGGCTCGCGCGTGATGCCCGCGAGCGCAGCCGAGTCCACCGACAGCTTCGTGTGTTTCGCCATGGAGCACTCCCTCCGCCGGTATCAACCGGGTCAGGTTCGGCGGGTCGACCGCAGTCACGGTCCTCTCAGCCGCTGGCCCACGCTGGGAGGCGGCTCCCCGGTACGGCGCGCGGCGTAGCACAGAGACGACAGTCACGGCCGCATGGACGATGCGACCCTGCTCGCCGAGCTCAGCGCGCACCCCAACCGCGCTCGGGAACCCGCCGGTGCAGCCGACGGTGACGCGGCTCGAGCTCGAGTGGAGCTGGCGTGAAGGACGAGGGGCATGGCCGGCGCGCTGAAGATCGTGAGCCTTCGCCGGAGCTGCCCCGGGGTCGACTCAGCGCGTGCACTCACCGAGTCGCTCGAGCTGGGCTCGGCCGGGGACTGCGTTCGGTCCGCACGCTCGGGCTGACCACCAGCGTGACGACGGGCACGTTCGTCAGGTGGAAATCAGGGGAAGTGGCCGGCGAGCTGTGGGGGCGTCACCGAACTGGAGGAGACCTTCGCCCTCAAGCTTCGGTTCGTCGACCGGCCCGCACTCGCCATCGGTTGAGCGACGGTCTCGTGCGAGCGGTCTCGCTGAGCACGTCGTCACTGGATCCGGTGAGACGTGCGAGACGAATCGGCGGTCACCTCCGGTTGAATCCGTTCATCGCCTTCTGCATGCCGTCGCGCGCCCAGAGTTCGCACCCCTCGATCGCGCGCTTGATCAGGTCGGGCAGGGTGGAGTGCTCTTCCTTCGAGAAGTCGCCCAGTACGTGCCCGATCACCCGGTCCTTCGCGTTCGGCCCCTGCGGTTTGTCGACGCCGAACCGAAGTCGCCCGTACGCCTCTTCACCCCACGACTCGCGAATCGAGTTGAGCCCGTTGTGGCCTCCGGTGCCGCCGCCCGACTTCAGCTGCAGCTTGCCGAACGGCAGGTCGAGCTCGTCGTGCACCACCAGCACCTCGCCCACCGGCACCTTGTAGAACCGCGCGGCCTGGCCCAGCGACACGCCCGACAGGTTCATGAACGTCTGGGGCTCCAGCAGCATCACCTGCTCGCCTGAGAACCGCGCCTGCGCCAGCCGCGCGTCCCACTTGTGCGAGGTGAAGTCGACCTTCCACTTCGCGGCCAGGGCCTCGACGACCATGAAGCCGATGTTGTGACGGTTGCCTTCGTACTGTCGGCCCGGGTTGCCGAGCCCGCAGATGATCTTCACGGTGCCTCCCCAAAACACGAACGCCGCCCCGAATGAACCGGAGCGGCGTCGAGCACTTCACAGCGGAGCGTCGCTTTACTTCTTCGCTGGAGCCTTCGCCGCCGCAGCCGGAGCCTTGGCCCCCGCCGCCGCCGGAGCCGCCTTGCCATCGCCTGCCTTCGCGTCGCCCGCCTTCGCATCGCCAGCCGCAGCCGCCACGGGCTTGCCATCGGCGCCAACCGCCGCGGCCGCCGCGACCTCGACCACCTTCTCGATTTCCGGCGCGGTGACGACGGCGATGGTGAAGTTGAACGACGACTTCACGGTCACGCCGGCGGGCAGCTTCACTTCGTTGATGTGGAGCGAGCTGGCGATCTTCAGCGCCGTCACGTCAGCCTCGATCTTCTCGGGGATCGCGCCAGGCAGCGACCACACTTCGAGGTCGCGGCGGATCTGCGAGAGGATGCCGCCGTTGGTGACGCCCTCGGCCTTGCCGACGAGGACGAGCGGGATCTTCACCTTCACCTGCTCGTTCTCGCGCACGTCGATGAAGTCGACGTGGAGCAGCTCCTTGCTGACGGGGTCGAGCTGGAACTCCTTGAGCAGCACGGTGATCTGCTTGCCCTCGACGTTGAGGCCGAGCACCGTGTTCATGTGCTTGGGCGTGCGAATGGCCGCCTTCGTTTCCTTGGCGTCGACCGAGATGGTCAGCGGCTTCTCGAGGTGTGGGCCGTAGACGACCGCGGGAACCATGCCGGCCATTCGGGTGCGGCGCGCAGGGCCCTTGCCGGAGCCAGTACGGATCTTCGCGTTGAGGGGGCGGGTTTCGAAAGACATGAGCGACCTTGTGCTGTGATCCGGACCGGGTCCGAATCGATGAGGCCCCACCGTTCCGTTCGACCCCGGCATCCTGCCCCGATGGCAGGCCCCGAAGTGTCGCGCGTCGGTGAAGCGGGGCGGCTCTTACGGGGCACCCTGCACGGGGTCAAGTGCGGGCCTTGCAGCACCCGAAGTCGTCTGGTAGGTGCCCGGTCCTTCAGTCTTCACCTTTCCAGAGGCGTCCCATGCGTTCCGCAGCCCTGCAGTTCGTCGACTCGCTCCACCTCCGCCAAAACGTTCCTGATTTCCGCACCGGCGACACCGTGCGGGTGAACTGGAAGGTCAAGGAAGGCGAGAAGGAACGCGTGCAGGCGTTCGAAGGCGTCGTCATTCGCAAGACCCGCGGCTCGGTCGACGCGACCTTCACCGTGCGGAAGATGTCCTTCGGCGTCGGCGTCGAGCGCATCTTCCCGCTCCACTCGCCCCGCTACGAGACGATCGACGTGCTCACCCGCGGCAATGTTCGTCGCAATCGGCTGTTCTACCTCCGCTCTCTGCGCGGCAAGGCCGCCCGTCTGAGCGTCCAGGAAGACAGCGACACCGAAGCGCCCGCCGCGAAGGCGTAACGTCGAGCTTCCGCGAGGGGGTCGATGCTCATTCTCGAGTTGGCGGTGCAGGGTGTGCGCGGGTTCAGCCCGTCGGTCCGACTGGCCTTCAAGGCCGGGTACACCATTCTCGTCAGCCCAACCGAGATCCCCGCCCCGCTCGCCGGCCTGACGACTGCCCTCGTCTATCCAGATGGCCGTGGGGGTGATGGCGCGTTCCTCGCGCCGGGCTCAAAGCTCGGTCGGGCGGGTCTGTCGGTGCAGTCGGCCGACCAGAACATCTGGCGCGTGGTCCGTGATCTGGGAGGGCAGGGCACGCTTCACAAGCTCGACCGCCAGACGAACCAGTTCGAAGTGCTGACCCAGGAGGCCACCGAGCAGAATCAGGCGCTCCGAGCAGCCGGCTTCCCCGCGCGACCCACCTTCGAGCAGCTGTTCACCTTGACGGTGGGTCAACTACCGTCGCGACGACCGAGGGCGAGCACGAAGGCGGCGGCCGACCAGCCCGGCAAGCCACCGACGGGCCAGCGAGTGCGGTCAGCGTTCGATCAATACGCGAACGAGCTGACCCCCGCCGACACGGGCCCATCGGTCGAGAAGCTCGCGGCCCTTGAGAAGGAGCTCGCGATCGCCAAAGAGGTCGCGCAAATCCAGTTCCGCATGGATGGGGTGCAGGCCGACGCCTTCAAGGCCGAGCAGCGACTGCGGGCCTTTGAGGAGCTGAAGGCGAAGGCCGAGTCCGCGCGAGCCGAGCTGCTCAAGGCGCCGACGCCTCAGTCGCTGGGCCTCCCCGACGACATCGTCGAGCGCGTGCGGCGCTCGGGTGACGAGAAGAAGCGACGTGACGAGGCCCTGGCGAGGCTCGAGCGCGAGCGCGCTGATGCCGGCCTGGGCGAAGATGAACCCCGGGTTCCGCCTGTGTGGAAGGATATGCGGTTCCTCGCCGCCCTGCTGGCGGGCTTCCTGCTATTGGTCGCGGGCGCCGTCTTCGAGGGTATGGGCCGCTTCCTCGCGCTGCTCGCGATTCCAGCTTTCACGTTCGCCGGGTTGCTCGTCCTTCGGTTCATCGAAGAGCTGCAGTACCGCAGCCGCGAGGCCGCCAAGCGCGAGGTCTTCGAAGTTCGTCGCAAGAAGCTCGAAGACGAGTTCGTCCTCGCCGCCAGCATCGTCCAGACGGCCCTCGACAAGGTCGAGGCGAACACGGCCGACGAGTTCGTCACGCTCATGGCCAGACGCGCCGAGCTCGAGCCTGCCGTCGGCGCCCTCGAGCTCGAGTTCGCCGACTTCGAGTCGGATCCCGAGACCGTGGGCCTGGCTGACACCGTCGTGCGGCTCAAGGCCGAGCACGAAGAGATGAACCAGAAGCTGCTCGACCTGAGCGGCGGCTACGCTCGCGAGACGCGCGAGATCGAGCGCGAGCTCCATCGCATGAGGGAATCGCTCTCTGGGAAGGTGCCCGCCTCGTCGGTGAGCGGTGAGTTCGCGGCGGTGCAGACCGGCCCGCACGAGACGTTCGACGACCCGTGCCCGGCGGCGATGCAGCTGGCCTGTGAGATCTTCAACGCCGACATGGCGACGCTCTGGGGCGTGATGCGGGACCGCTGCGTGCAGTACCTCGTGGCGCTCACCGACAAGCGGTACCACGGGGTCGACCTGGACGTGCATGGGCGCGCCACTGTGCAGGCGCCTGGACGCTCAGTCGTCGCCGGCGAGTTGCCCGCGAAGGATCTCGACCTGCTCTACGTGGCGCTGAGGTTGACCATCGCCGAGAAGGCGGGCGCGCAGACGAAGCTCCCGGTGCTGATCGAAGACGCGTTCGGCGGAGTGATCGACGCCAGCAAACAGAGCCTCTTCGCCCGCATGCTCAAGCACATCGGCACGCTCACGCAGGTGCTGCACGTCATCGGCGCCAGCCAGACGCCGCCGGCCGCCGACGCGACCCTGGCGGTCTGAGCTCACCGGCCTGGCTCACCGCGCGGTGAGCAGACGGTACCGCTGCAGCGCCTCAACCTCGTCAACCTCATGCGCGAAGCCGGTCGCTTTCTTGAATGCGCGGCCGTCGACGACGATGGGGTACTTGATGTGCTCGAGCGCGCCGGGCGGCAGCTTCGGCAACCCGAACCGACCCAGCAGCCCCCGCAGCAGCGGCTCGGGGATCGGCATCGGCGTACGCCCGGTCTGCTGAACGATCATGCTCAACGGCACCGGGTTGGGCCCGCAGACGTTGAAGATGCCCTTGGCGCGTTGCTCGGCGGCGAGGGTGATGGCCCGCGCGGCGTCGGACTCGAAGAGGAACTGGAAGAGCGGGTCGTACCCCATCACCAGCGGCACCCGTTTCCCCTTGAGGAACGAAGCGAGCGTGCCCTGCTGAGAAGGGCCCAGGGTGTAGACGAGCCGAAGCACGCTGGTGCACAGCTTCGGCTCTCGCCACAGCGCGTTGGCGGCGAAGAGGTCGGCGGCCACGAGATCGGCGAGCTCCGGAAAGCTCCCGATGCCGTGGGGCGGCTCGTCTTCGGTGTGGTACAGCGGAGAGTCGGCGCTGGCCCCGTAGTACGTGTGACGGCCCACGAAGACGACGTGCTTCACGCCATGCGCCCTGGAGTGCTCG
This sequence comes from Myxococcaceae bacterium, assembly GCA_040400045.1. Taxonomy (GTDB): domain Bacteria; phylum Myxococcota; class Myxococcia; order Myxococcales; family Myxococcaceae; genus Xiheimicrobium. The sequence goes on along the minus strand of JBBAQZ010000010.1, from coordinate 60,533 downwards.
AAGAGCGCGCGGGTGCCGCCGACGTTGATGCGGGCGCGTTCGTCTCCGCCGGCGGTGAGCGCGTTGACGGTGGCCATGTGAATGACGCACTCGGGCTTCCGGGTGCGGAACACGTCTTCGGCCGCGCGTTTGCGCAGGTCGGTCTCGAACACCTCGATACCTTCGGGCGCGTCCCGCCAGGGCCGGCGGTCCATTCCCAGCACTTCGTGGCCGCGGCTCTTCATCAGCATGGCGACCTGTCGAGCGAGCGCGCTCGAGACGCCGGCGATCAACACCTTCATCGGGCGCCTCCCTGTTTCCGGTGTGAGCGCCGCGAGTTCCGCGCCGCCTCGATGAGCTCGGCGATGCGCGTCTTCACCTGCTCGACGTAGCCCTTGATGATGGTGTCGTCTTCGTCGCCCGAGCCCTCGAAGCGCATCGGTTCGCCGTAGTGCACCTCACACGACACCGGCAGCGGGAGCGCCAGGCCGTACGGCGTGACCGGCACATACGGCACGCCCAGCAGCTTCCCGAGTGCGTAGCTGTTGAGCACAGTGGGCACGGCGTCGCCGCCGCCGACGAACCCCAGGGGGACGATCGGCGTCTTCGTCTTGAGCGCGAGCCTGACGAAGCCGGTGCCGAAGTCGACCAGCGAGTAGCGCTCCTTGTAGAGCTTGGCTGTGCCCTTCGCGCCTTCGGGGAAGACCATCAACAGGCGATCGTCTTCGAGCAGACGCTCGGCGTGCTCGGGCAGACCGGTGAACTGGCCGGTGCGGCTGGACCAGAGGCTCCCGACGGGCAGCTGGTTGATGAACCTTTCGGCCATGCCCTGCGCGAGGCGGGGCGGTTCCATCTCGAGCATCATCGAGGCCAGCACCAGGGCGCCGTCGAGCGCGTAGCCACCCGAGTGGTTGCCGACGAGCATCGCGCGGCCGCGCTTCGGAACGTTCTCGACGCCCACGGCGTGCACGCGGAAGTACTTCCGGTACAGCCAGCCGAGGATCGAGAAGCCCGTCGTGAGGTGCTTCTTCGAGATACCGTAGGGGTCGATCCCGAAGGCGTTGAAGGGCAGCTCGAGGCGATTCACCAGATCTTTCACCGCTTCATCACGCGCCATGTGGGTGACTGTAGCCCGCGTCGGCCGCTTCTCTTGCCAAATCCACGCGCGGAGGATTCCCGTAGGGGCGCGAAAGGAGCGCTGGCGCCCAGGGTGATGGCGTACCGGGTGTGTCCAGCGCTGATTCGATGACGGCCTTGCCCTCACACTCCGGTCGATCGCTGCATCACTTCCGGCTCGACAAGAGCCTGGCCGAAGGCGGCATGGGCCGCGTGTACCTGGGCTTCGACTTGTCGCTGCAGCGTGCCGTCGCGGTGAAGGTGATTCGCCCGGAGTACGCGCTCGAGCCCACGTTCGTCGCCCGCTTCATTCGCGAGGCGCGGGCCCAGGCGCAGATCATTCACGCCAACGTGGTGCAGGTCTTCTACGTCGGCCAGGAGGGCGACACGCTCTTCATGGTGATGGAGCTCGTCGAGGGCGGCTCGTTGACGGAGCAGGGGCGCAAGAGGCCCATCGACTGGAAGACGGCGCACCGGCACTTCGTCGCGCTCGCCAACGGGTTGAAGGAAGCGGCGCGGCAGGGGCTCATTCACCGGGACATCAAACCCGACAACGTGCTGCTCGATCGGTTTGGAGAGGCGCACCTCGCCGACTTCGGGCTCGCGGCGCCGGTGATGTCGCGCGAAGCCGTGACGATGCCGGCGCTGGCGGTGAACCCCGCGTTGCCGACCCTCACCCAGGTTGGCTCGGTGATGGGAAGCCCGCCCTCCATGTCTCCGGAGCAGGCGCGAACGGGAAGGGGCTCGCGAGCGCGAAGGCCATCGCGGCAGCGCAGACGCGGGTCCTCGTCTTCGTGCGGTGACGCCGGCCGGGCCCGAGCGGACCCTCAGGCGCCGGTGTGGCCGGGCTGCTTCACGTTCGCGCGCTGCACGAAATCTTCGACAGTGCCCGACATGCCCGAGGCCTCGATCAACGTGCGGTAGGTGCCGAGCGGGATGTCGACTGGCCCCGCCGACGACATCAACCACAGGGAGAGGGTGTAGCCCGTCGGTGTCCGGGTGATCGGCATCTGGGCCACGCGGAGTTCGACGCGCGCGAGCTCCAGCGGCTCGCCATCGACCAGCAATCGCCCCTGCGTCCGGACAAGGGTCCACGTGGCGACCTTCGCGGCGCGCGCCATGACGATCGCCAGCACGGAGATCAGGCTCGCCGACAACGCGATGAGCAGCAGGCCAGCTCCGGTGGAAAGGTCGGCGAGCGCGAGCGACGTCGCGGTCACCAGCACGCCCGCGGCCGCGAAGCCGAAACGGCTCCACGCGCGGCCGCGTTCGACCATCAAGCAGTCACTGCGCGGCTGGGTGAGGCGAACTCTCATGGCAATGACTCAAACGTACACAAGGCTCCAACGCCGCGCATCCCGCCGAGCTTCCCGTGCGCGCGTAGGACAAGAACCTACACGGGCTGGGCAGCCTGTCTGGTGCGCTTCACTCGTCCACCATCAGCGAGAGCAGGCGACGCGCCTCACGGACGTCACGTTCGATCTCGGGGCCGATCCTGTGGCCGTCGAGCACGTTGGCGAGCGCTGCCGACGTCGCGCGCATCGCCTGCACTGCCTGGAGATGACGGTTCTTGATGGCGTTGAGCCGATCCTGCCACTCGGCCGCCTCGAGCTGGTGCTTCGAGGTCAGGTGCTGTTTCTCTTCCTGAGCCAGCTCGAGGGCCTGCTGGAGCATCGTCACTTCGGTGTCTCGCTCGAAGACCCCGTTGCCCGCCTTCTGCAGCTCCTGGAGCTTGTAGATCAGGGACTCGCGCTCCTGAAGGATGCGCTGGTTCTCGATGGCGGCGCGGATCTTCTCCTGCACCAGCGACATCTGGGGAAAGGGCTTCTCGAGGTAGTCGACGGCGCCCAGGCGCAGCGCCTCGAGGATCGAGGTGACGTTCGGGTAGCCCGTCATCATCATGCAAGCGCAGAACGGCTGGCGGCTGCGCGCGGCGCGAATGACGTCGAGGCCGTTCCCGTCGGGCAGGTTCTTGTCGACGAGCAACGCGCCGAAGCGCTGGGTGTCGAGGAACTTGAGCGCGTCGGCGATGCGGCTGGCGGTGACGACGCCAAAGGCCTTCTTCTCGAGAGCGATCTTCAAGACGTCGAGCACGATGGGCTCGTCGTCGATGAGCAGGACGGAGTTGGGGACCACGCAACGGGAAGTCTCGCGCTTCGGCCGTCGCCCGTCGAGAATCGCCAGCATGGATGAGCTGAATACAGTGTTGGCGAAAGTCGGCGGGTGGAGATCGGTCGGCTTCGCGGCCGCCGTCGTGGTGGTGCTCTTCCTCCTCAAGCGGTTGTTTTCGGCTGTGCCCCCGGAGAAGGACGAGAAGCGCCGAGTCGTATGCTCATGTGGGTGGCAGGGGCAGGTCACCCGGTTCAAACCCCGATGTCCGGTGTGCGGAAAGAGCGAGACCCTTCACGACGCGTGAGCGCTGGACATGAAGCGTGACGGCGTGGTGTAGGCCGACGCATGAGCGAGACCTTTCCTGTGACGGTGGCGGTGACGCGGTCCGATGGTTCGGTGGAGAACGTGCGCGTCGGCACGGCGACGAGGACCGGTGATGGCTTCTCCTTGAGCCTCGGCGACCTTCGCATCGAAGGCCGAGCAGACACGTCGGCGCCGCGGCGTGCTGCTCCTGCTGCTGGTCCTCGCGCATCGGGTGGTGGCGATGCCTCGGGCATGGTGTTCCCGCCCTACGGGCGATCCAAGGGCATGCCCATCGTCGGCGGCTCGATGCAGGACCTCGAGTTCTACGCAAACGGCTGCCGCCGCACGCTGGGCGACCCCGGCAAGGCCCGGTGGCACGACAAGGAGCGCGTCCTCCTGGCGGCCATCGAGGCCGAGATGGCGCGCCAGAGCGGCGGTGGTGGTGGCGGCGACATGCCCGAAGACGGTCACATTCCGCCCCCGGGCGACGACGACGCGCCGTTCTAGGCCGTTCCTGCCGACGGCTTGCACAGCAGGCTCGGATTGGGTGTGGTGTCTTCGACCATGGGACGAAACACGAAGTTCGTGATCGGGGAGGCCGAGGCCGGCATCGCGGAGGCGACCGAGTTCGGCCTCATGCACACGAACTTCAGTGCTCGCGACGGTCGCGTGGTGACGCTGCCCGGCGGTCATCAGGCGGTCGAGTTCATCAACTGCAGCTACCTCGGGCTCGACACCAACCCAGCGCTCGTCGAGGGTGCCAAGCGCGCGGTCGACGACTTCGGGGTGCACTTCTGCTGTGCGCGGTCCCGGCTGACCATCACGCCGAACGTGCGACTCGAAGCGGAGCTCAGCGAGCTGTTCCGCGGTCACGCGATCACCTTTCCGTCGGTCACGGCGGCGCACATGTCGGTGCTCCCGACCCTGGCGAGCGGAAAGCTGATGCCGACGTCTGTTCGCTCGAAGACGCGCTTCATCTTCGACAAGCAGGCCCACGCGTCGATGCAGTTCCTGCGGCCCATCATCGCGGCCGAGGCGAGCGCCGTCGTCACCATCGGGCACAACGATCTGCAGGCGCTCGAAGACGAGGCGAAAGCCGCCGATCTCGCCGGGGAGACCCCGGTGTACCTGGCCGATGGCGTGTACTCGATGGGCGGGCTGTGTCCCTTGCCCGAGCTCGTCGAGCTCAGTGAGAAGTGGGGAATCGTGCTGTACCTCGACGACGCGCATGGCACGTCGATCTTCGGGCGCCAGGGCGAAGGCTCGGTTCGCGGCGCCTGGGCCGGCGACCTGCCCGAGACGGTGATCATCACCTACTCGCTCGGCAAGGGCTTCGGCTGCAACGGCGGCGGCGTGCTGCTCCCGACGAAGTGGCAGGCTGATCGGGTGCGGCGCTTCGGGATGACCTACGGGTTCTCGGCGCCGCTCGACTTCTCCATCGTCGGCGCCGCGCTCGAGGCGACGAAGCTGCACCGCGACGGAACCGTCGAGCGGCTCCAGCGAGCGCTTCGGGGCAGGGTCGCCCACTTCGACGAACGCGTCGGCAGCGACACCCGCGACTTCAGCCCGATTCGTCGGGTGGTGATCGGTGACGAGGCCGAGTGCCGCACCATCGGCGCGCGCCTGCTGGAACGCGGCTACCTGGTGAGCACGGCCTTCTTCCCCGTCGTGGGGCGCGGCAAGGCGCAGCTGCGGGTGTGCCTCGGCGTCGATCATACGGACGCGCAGCTCGACGGGTTCGCGAATGCCCTCTCGCAGTCGCGCGCCGCGCTGACGAGGACTGCCTGAGATGACGCCGTCGGAGTGGCGGCGCTCGTTCCTCGAGAGGCTGCTGTCTGCTCCCGACCTGTCCCTCTCCACCTTCTCAGAGGCGTTGAAGCGAGAAGGCGCGCAGGCGCTCACGCCGGTCCTCTGCCCGGTCGTCATCGACGCCGCGACCCACGCGCGCTTCGCGGCGCTCGTGAGGGCCTGGCACGCAGGCATGCATGAAGTGTTGCGAGACTGGGCTCGGGAGCGCACCGAGCCGCTCGCCCTTCCGGCCGGGCTCGAGGCTCGGATCCTTTCAGACGCGCTGCACGGGAAAGCGCTCGGCAGCACGCGGTACGACTTCGTGGTCGATGCGGGGGGCGAGGCGACGCTGATCGAATGTCAGGCAGGTGATCCCTCCGGCATGGGCATGGAGGACGCCTCAGCGGCAGTCTTCGCGAGCCAGGAGGCGTTCACCGGGAACCTCACCCGGATTCCGATCGCACGGTCGTTCTGCCGGTTCCTCTCCGAGCAGCCGAAGACCGCTGGCCTCGTCGTCTTCGTCATTCATCGCGGTGCGTTCGTGGAGTGGGACGTACACCGGCTGGTGGCCGTGTGCCGCGCCGAAGGCCTGGACGCGGTGGCGGCCGATCCCGCCGAGCTTCGCTTCGTCGATGGTCGGCTCTGGCTCGGCGCGAGGCCGGTCTCGAAGGTCGTGCGTGACAGCCTCGAAGACCTGCTCGCGCCGGAGCACGTCGCTTCGAGCGGCGCCTTGATGGACGCCTGGGCGGCCGGTGCCGTCGACGTCATCAACCCGATCGGCTCGGTCGCCGCGGATCACAAGGTGCTGTTGCGGCGTCTCCACTCCAGCGCGGTTCACCAGCGGCTCACCCCCGAGATCGTCGAGCGGTTGCGGGCGAGCGTGCCGCAGACGGTGCTGCTCGAGTCGGTGCCCGCGCCTTCGCGCCAGTCGTGGGTGCTCAAGCCCTCGGATGGCTTCGGCGGCTTCGAGGTCACCGTTGGGCCCGCCGTGTCTGATGACGAGTGGGCGCGAGCGCTCGCTGCGGCACGGTTGAGCGGCCGGCCGTTCCTGCTGCAGACGTTCGTGCGCTCCGAGCAGCCCGAGTTTCCCGTCGTCGTCGAAGGCCGATTGGAACTTCGAGCCCATCACGTGGTGCTCAGCGGGTGGATGCACGGGGACCGCTTCGGGGGCTTCTTCGCGCGAGCCCGTCAGCACGCCGTGGTGAACGTGCATCAGGGCGGTGGGTTGCTCCCGGTCTACACGCTCGCCTCGTGAGGGCGCGGTGGATGTGCTCAGGTCGCAGGCCGTGAAGCCTACACGAGTCCGCCGTCCCGAGGCAGCGCCGAAGCTCCCCGAAGACCAGCACGCCGTCGACACCTTCCGCCGTCACCTCAAGCGCCACGCCTCTCGCATGGCAGACGTGGTGAGCACTTTCGAGCGCCGGTGGAAGCGACAGGGCGTCGACACGTTGCACGGTATTGGCATTCCATTGCGGCCGCTCTTCATCCCGCGGGCCCGACTCGACGCGCTCAGCGAGGGGTTTCACGAGGGCATGCGCCGCATCGTCTCGGCCATGCGTGGCGCGATTCACGATCCCGTGGCGCTCGATCGCGAGGTCCCGGTCGGCGCGAAGTTGCTGCGACTGCTCGCGCCCGGGCTCGAGAGCCCGCACACGCTCACCTGGTTCCGTCCCGACGGCTTTCTGCTGAAAGATCGCTACGTCGTCGGCGAGATCAACTACGGCAATGGCGTCGTGGTGAGCATCGGCTACACCGAGTGCCTCTTCGATCTCTTCTCGAACCACCCGGCGCACCAGAGCGCGGGGTTCGACCGCAGAGATCTCGATCGGCCCTTCATGGGGTGGCTCGCGTCGATCGAAGCGGCCATCGACTACCACCGGCCCGCGCACGTCGTGCTCCTGTCCCACCACGAAGAGTGGCCCTTCGTCGTCGACGACAGCCCGCGGGTGCGTCACCAGGTGGAGCAGGCCGTGAAGCGCCTGCTCGCTCGAGGCCTGAGCGTCTCATTCGCGCACGAAGACGAGGCGTACGTCGACGCGAGGGGCAGGGCGCGGGTGAAGGGCTCGTCGCTGCCCGTCGACCTCTTCGTGGTCGTCACCATCAGCTCGTCGTTCATCGATGATCCCGCGCCGCTCCGACAGGCGGCCCGGCCCCTCGTCGGGACCCACGTCGGTCGGGCGCCGATCCTCAAGCCGCTCATCGGCGTCGCCATGGACAAGGGCATTCTTCCCTGGGCCAACGCAGTGGGAGCGCTCCCCGTCGAGTGCTCCGACGGCTCTCACGTCGTCGCGCCAGACACCTGGTACGTCGGGCCAGAGTCGAAGCCGTGGCTGCAGGACAACCAGCGCCAGCTCGTCATCAAGCGCTCGTTCATCGCGAAAGACACCGTCATCGGCGTGGCGTCGACGAAAGAGGACTGGAGCGCCGCGATCGATCGTTCTGCCAACCGCGAGTACGTCGTGCAGCGGTACCAGTCACTCCCGCGCACCGAGATGCCGGTGCTGATCGACGGCCGGGTGGAATGGATCCCCGTGCGCGTCGAGTTCACGCCCTTCATCGTGCACGGACGCTACTCGGGCGCGCTGGCCAGGTATGCGCCAGACGCGCCGGGGCTCGTCCTCTCGCCACCGCCCGACGGCATGGGCATGACGATGGTGCACGCGACGTGAGCCGCTCAGCGCTTCTCGTCCGGCACGGCGGTGCGCTTGACGTTCTTGCTCACCACCGCGTCACCGAAGCGCTCGGCGTTCGCCAGCCACGCGGCCGAGTTCTTCACGTAGCGCGCGGTGCCCGCCGTATCCCACTTGTTGTAGAGGCGCGTGAAGCCGCCGTCGAAGATCGCCCGCTTGCCTTCGCGATCGTAGAAGCCCGAGACGAGGTTGCCCGCCGAGCCGTACAGCAGCGGCTGGAGCGCGTCGTTCGGCTGCACCGTCGCGATGGTGATGCCTTCGTAGAGGAACTCGAGGCCGGTCGAGAGCAGGTGGCTGCGGCGCACGCCGATGTGCGCCTTGCCGTCCGACTTCTCGAGGCCGACGACCTGGTCGCCCATCAGGTTGCCCAGCATGGTGACGCCCATCAGCGCCGAGCCGACCGCGTTCGCGTCGGCGTAGTACGGCTCGTTGTCGCCCCAGATGTAGACGCCCTTGCCCGACTCGAAGAAGCGCTTGATGACCGCGATGTGCTGTTCGGAGAGCCGGCGTTGATTGCCCGAGATGAGCCAGAGCTGGCAGGCCTTCGCGAGCTGCGCTTCGAACTCCTTCACTGGCGGCACCGCGTTGCTCCAGCGGTACACCGAGAAGCCCTTCTCCTTCAGCGCGTCGCGCGCGGCCTCGAAGGGGAAGTCGTAGAGCTGAATGACGGCGACGGTCTGGCCATCGAAGGCGCCGTCGACGGCGAGATCGTGTTGGTTACCCTGGGAGTTGCCGTAGCCGTCGCGCTGCACGGGGACGAAGCGCTCTCGTTCCTCCATCTTGCCGGTCTTGTCGTTCCTCACCTGCTCGACGATGCGAGCGGCCGCCGGCGCGTTCGAACCGGCAGTGGACGAGTACTGGGCAAACGCAGGCACCGCGAAGGTCAACGACAGCAGGCAGGACAGAAGTCGAAGGCGCATGAGGAAAGCTCCGTGAGCGTGGGGTGCCGCCATGAACGGCCCGGCAGTGATTTCGATCTGCGGAGCGTCGCGTGAAGAGGAAGACCGGAGCGGTAACGAGGGTTTCGCTGAGCCGGGGGTGGTCGCTGTGGCCGCTGGCGCTCGTCCGCGGCGCAGGGTTTCCGGTGAGCCTCGTGGAGGGCCTCCGAGCACCAGCGCTCGCCACGGCGGCCCGCGAGACGCTCGCGGGAACGAAGCGCCCGGACCAGTTCCTGGCAGCGTGGGCAGAGGCACGACCCGGCCTCCGCGCCGTGATCCGGGAGTACGCCCGGCATGCGCGGCTTCGTGAGGCGATCACCTGGCAGAACCGGTCGGCCGTCGAGAACGGGCTCGACTCGTTGCTCCGCGCGCCTGCCGATCGTGACGACGCGAAGCTGAGAAAGAAGGAGACGATGGTCGTCTCGTACCTCCAGCGCTACGCGACCAAGTGCGACACCATTGGCTTCTTCGGCCCGCTCGGGTGGGCGCGCTGGCAGGGTGGCGGTCAGTTGCAGCAGAAACCAGGTGCCCAGCTGCTCGACGCCCGGGAGGTCTTCTTCGAGCCGTGGGCGATCGCGGCGGTGGTCGATTCCGTGGCCGCAGACGACGAAGGACTCGAGGCGATGCCGCTCCGCCTCACCGGGCACGCGCGGGTGTCGTTGATGCCAGCCCGAAGCCTGGAGCGGAGGATCGCCGGCCGCATCGACGGTGTCGCGACCTCGCGCGTGCTCGCGGCCGCGCTCGACGCACCACGTGCCGCGGTGCTCCAGACGGTTCGCGAGTTGATCGCTGCGGGGCTCGTCGAGCTCGCGGTGCCTGTGCCGATCGCGCATCGGCCGGAGCAGGCGGTGCTGCGGGCCTCGAAGGGACTCTCGAAGGTCGCGCGCACGCGGCTGGCCAGGGCGATGGCGTCGCTCGTCGGTGCACATGAAGCAGTCGCGTCAGCGGCGGGTGACGTCGAGAAGCTGACGCCCGCGCTCGCCGCGGCGGACGCAGTCTTCACCGGCCTCGCAGGGACGTCGGCGCGCCGCCACGAGGGCCGGACGTACGCAGGCCGGTCCATTCTCTACGAAGAGACGCGACGGGCGGGGCAGGTGACGCTGGGTGACGAGCTGCGCGCCACCCTCGACGCGCCGCTCACGGCGTTGCTCGAGCTCGCGCGGCTCTACACGGCCCGGATCGCGCATTCGCTCACGCAGGCGTTGGAGCGGGAGTTCGCGAAGACGCGCGCACGCTCGGTGCCGCTGGTGGACTTCTGGCTCGCCACGGCCTCGCACTTCGAAGGTGATCCTCCGCCGGCCGTTCGTCGCGCCGTCGACCACGTGCAGGCGCTCGTGACGCGCGCGTTCGGACCGCTGGATCCCGCGGTGCGTGAGGTGCGGTGGAGTTCGGCGGTACTCGAGAAGGCGCTGCGTCGTCAGGCAGCGGTCGCGGTGCCCGGCTGGCCCGGTGCGCGTCACCACGCGCCCGACGTCATGTTCGCCAGGCGTGGCGATCGTCTGGTCCCCGTGCTCGGCGAGCTGCACACTGGCGTGACGCCGTTCTCGACGCTGTCGGTGCTCTCGCTGACGCCGCACCGCGCCGAGCTCGAGGCGCTCTTCCGGTCCGATCTCCCCGGTCCGCTCGTGACGCCGATTCCGTGGGAGGACTTCTCGCGCAGCACCCACGACACCCGGCTCGCCGCTGACGACGATCGCTGGCACGTCGATCTCGGGTTCCGGTTCTCGTCACCACTCCCCGCCGGGCGCGTTCGCCGGGCCGCGGAGCTTCAGGTTCGTCGGGGCGCGCGAGGGCTCGAGGTGGTGGGCACGGGCTTCCGGCAGCCGGCCGCGGCGGTGTTCGAGCGGCGAATCAAGCTGCGCGCCGCGAATGACTTCCACCCTGTCGCGTGGACGAGCCATCGGCCCCGGGTGTGGCTCGACGAGGTGATCGTCGCGCGAGAGGCCTGGCGACTCGATGCGCCGAGCCTGGCGTCCTGGGCCCGAGACGAGGCGCCGGCGCGGTTCCTCGAGGTGACCCGCACGGCGATGTCGCTTCAGTGGCCGCGCTACCTCTTCGCGAAGTCACCGGGTGAGACCAAGCCGATCTTCGTCGACCTCGAGAGCCCGGCGCTGGTCGAGCTCCTCTGCAAGCAGGCGCGGGGCGCGGCGTCGATGGTGGTGAGTGAGATGTTGGCGGCGCCTGACGAGTGTTGGCTCGAAGACGCCGAGGGGCAGCGGTACGTGGCCGAGCTTCGCCTGCTCGCTGTCGACCCGAAGACCTGGGTCCCGTGCCCGAATTCCGCTACACGCAGCCCATGACGTCGACGTACCTCCTGTCCCTGCTGCTGGCGGCCGACACGTCGGGCCAGTCGCTCATCACGGCCTCCGCGCTCACCGGTCACGTGCGGTTCCTCGCTTCCGATGCGCTCGAGGGCCGCGGCCCTGCGACCAGAGGCGATACCCTCGCGCAGCAGTACATCGCCGCGCAGTTCGAGACCCTCGGGCTCGAGCCGATCGGTGACCAGGGGACGGCGCTCCAGTCGTTCGAGATCATCGGCGTCAACGGCCACCCCGACGCGATGACCTTCACGAAGGGGCCGGCGACGCTCTCGACGCCCTTCATGATCGACCTCATCGCGGTCAGCGGCCACCAGGCGGCGCGCTCGGCGCTCGAGAAGGCCGAGGTGGTGTTCGTCGGCTACGGCATCGTGGCGCCCGAATACGGCTGGAACGACTTCAAGAACGTCGACGTGAAGGGGAAGGTCGTGCTGGTGATGAACAGCGACCCGGAAGACGACGCCTCGCTCTTCGCTGGCAAGACGCGCCTCTGGTACGGCCGCTGGGACTACAAGTACGAGCAGGCGGCGAAGCAGGGCGCGGTCGGCTGTATCATCATCCACACCACGCCGTCTGCCGGGTACCCATGGCAGGTCGTGCAGACGTCGTGGACCGGCGAGCAGTTCGATCTGCCCTCGAGCGGCGGGCCGAAGCTGCAGGTCAAGGCGTGGCTCACCGAGGCGGCGAGCAAGAAGCTGGTGTCGATGGCAGGGAAGGACCTGGACGTGCTGCGGGCGGCGGCGCAGTCGCGCGACTTCCAGCCGGTTCCGCTGGGCGTCCTCGCCTCGACGTCGTTCGCCAATACCGTCGTGAAGAAGTCGACCGCCAACGTGCTCGGCCTCTTGCGCGGGAGCGACCCGAAGCTCGCGGACGAGTGGCTCGTGTTGACGGCGCACCACGATCACCTCGGGCTGGTCGAGAAGCCGAAGCCAGGTGAAGACGCGATCAACAACGGCGCGGTCGACAATGCGTCAGGTGTCGCGGCGCTGCTGACGGTCGCGCGTGCCCTCACCGCGCACGGCAAGGCGCCGAAGCGCAGCGTGTTGTTCGCGGCCGTCGCTGCCGAGGAGCAGGGCCTGCTGGGCTCGCAGTTCCTCGTCGAGCACCCTCCCGTGCCGTACGGCCGCATGGCCGCGAACATCAACATCGACGGGTTGAACATCTGGGGGCGCACGAAGGACGTCTCGGTCATCGGGTACGGCAAGTCGAGCATCGACACGGCGCTGACCCAGCTCGCGAAGGCACAGGGGCGAGTGGTCAAACCCGACGCGCTGAGCGATCGCGGCTTCTTCTACCGAAGCGATCAGTTCAACTTCGCGAAGGTCGGCGTGCCTGCGTCGTACTTCTCGTCGGGCCACGCCTTCATCGGCCGGCCCGAGGCGTGGGGCCGCGAGCAGCGCGAAAAGTGGGAGCTCACGCACTATCACCAGCCGTCCGACGAGCTGCTCCCGACGTGGGATCTCTCGGGCGCCGTCGAAGACGTGAAGCTCGTCTACCAGCTGACCCAGAAGCTCGCTGATGCGCCGAGCATGCCGACGTGGACCCGAGGCGACGAGTTCGAAGCCGCACGGCTCAAGTCGCTCGAGGCGTTGAAGGTCGGCAGCAGTCGGTAGGGCCGAACCCCGGCTACGGAAGGCCCGGGTAGACGCGCCAGTACGAGCCGTTCAGGTCGTTGAAGGCCAGCCCGGTGGTGGGGTCCCGGAACTGAACGAGGTCGGGCAGGCCGTCGCCGGTGACGTCGATCACCGTCCAGCTCGTCCCCGAGACCGAGCGGAAGCCGTCGAGGCCCGGGCCGATCGGGACCGTCCAGCTCGCGCCGCGCGGTGAGAAGCCGGTCATCGTGGAGTTCGAAGAGAACACCCGCCACGACGGCCCGGCAAAGGGGCGGCCGGTCGCCGGGTCAGCCGTCTGCACGAGCTCGGGGCGTTGATCGCCGTCGAGATCGATCAGCTGCCAGAGCTGAGGCGGGCTCGCGCTGCTGGGCGTCGAGAAGAGGTTCGTGGGCACCGTCCACTGCGTCGGCGTGGCGGCGTAGAGCGTGTCTCTGGCTCCGGTGCCGTACACGTTGAGCCACACCTTCCAGAAAGGCGTGGCGCCGTTGAGGAAGGGCTCACCGGTCGTCGCGCCAGCCGGGTTCATCGTCTGCACGAGGTCGGACCGCCCATCGCCGTTCAGGTCGGCGAGCAGCCACACCCGTCTCGTGGCAGTGGCGAACGAGGTCGCGCTCTTGAAGCCGCCTGCGACGCCGTTGTCCGGGACCGAGAGCGAGGGGCACCCCGTGAAAGGACCGAAGCCAGTCGCGGTGCCCGGGCACACCACCCAGCCGGTTCGGAAGTTCACCGCCCACACGTTGTCGGTCGTCGGGTCGGCGGTGATCACGAGATCGATCAGTGCGTCTCCGGTCATTTCTGCGAGGAGCCAACGACGCGTCGAGGTGTCGTTGACGAGCCGATCGAGGCCTGTGCTGAGGCCCGTGATGCGCGGGACACTCAAGGTGGCGGTGGCTGCGTCGAAGCCGTTCGCGATGCCGCGCTTGAGGAGCCAGCCGTCCGTCAGGGAGCCCGCCATCGAGACGAAGGGGCCCATGCTGAGTGGGTTCATGGTGTGGACGAGGTCGGGGCGGCCATCACCGCTGACGTCGATGGTCGACCAGAAGCTCGAGCCCGTCGCGCTGTTCGCCACGGTGTAGCCCTGCGCCATCGACGGGGTCGCCGGCACCACCCACTGCGTGATGGTCGTTGAAAAGCCCGTGGCCGTGCCGAGGTGCACGTTCCAATGCGTGAGGCCGTTCGTGTTGAAGATCGCGCCCGTCAGCGGGTTCGACGTGAGGGCGAGGTCGACGCGACGGTCGCCGTTGAGATCGAGGGTCGCCCAGTTGCGGGCAAGCGCGGCCGCGCCGGTCGACGCGAGCGAGTTGTAGACGGTGGCTGGGACCGAGAAGCGAATCGGGGTCGGCTGGAACTGCGTCGAGCGGGTGACCGTGCCGCCAGCAGCGCCTCCGTCAGCCGCCATTCCACCGCCTGCACCTCCGCCTGACGTCGAGCCTCCGCCGGTTGGAGTGCCACCGCCCGATGGAGTGCCACCACCCGTCACCCCACCACCCGAAGCGCCGCCCGCTGTTCCGCCACCTGCGGAGCCGCCGGCAGAAGCGCCACCACCGGCCGAACCACCTCCCGTCGAGACCGCTCCCTGACAGAGCCCGGCCACGCAGGTCCGGCCGGACTGACACGTCGTGCAAGCGAGCCCGAGCCGCCCGCAGGCCGTGGCTTGATCGCCGTCCTGGCACCGCCCTGCTGCGTCGCAGCAACCCGCACACGTCGACACCGTGCAGGCCGGCGGAGGCGCGACGACGGTGGGCCCGCACCCGCTCAGAGCGACCAACCCGATGATGGTGAGCCGCTGCAGCATCCCGACCTCCTCGAAAGGCCAGTGTGCCACACCCACCCGAGGCCGTCGCAGTCCCTCGATCCTGACACCCGTGCGTCAGCGGGCCGACTAGAACGACACCTGCCATGGCCGACTTCAAGCTCGTCACCGACTACACGCCGCGGGGCGATCAACCTCGCGCCATCGCCGAGCTGACCGAGGGCGTGCTCCGCGGCGATCAGCATCAGGTGCTCCTCGGGGTCACCGGCTCGGGCAAGACGTTCACGATGGCCAACGTCATCAAGAACGTGAAGCGGCCGACGCTGATCATCGCGCACAACAAGACGCTGGCCGCGCAGCTCTACGGAGAGTTCAAGGCGCTCTTCCCCGAGAACGCCGTCGAGTACTTCGTCAGCTACTACGACTACTACCAGCCCGAGGCCTACGTGCCGTCGTCGGACACGTACATCGAGAAGGATTCGAGCATCAACGAGGAGATCGAGCGCCTGCGCCACTCGACGACGCACTCCTTGATGACCCGCGATGACGTGGTGATCGTCGCGTCGGTGTCGTGCATCTACGGCCTCGGGGTCGCGCGCGTCTACCTCGGGATGGCGATCGCGCTCGAGACCGGGAAGGACTTCGGCCGCGACGAGCTGATGAAGCGCCTGGTCGAGTGTCAGTACGAGCGCAACGACACCGACTTTCATCGCGGCACGTTCCGCGTGCGCGGCGACACCATCGAGATCTTCCCGATCTACGAAGAGGAGCGCGCCGTTCGGGTCGAGTTCTTCGGCGACACCATCGACAAGATGACGGAGTTCGACCCGCTCCGGGGGCAGGCGCTGGCGACGATCCCCAAGCTGACCATCTTCCCCGGCAGCCACTACGTCACCGACGTCGACCAGCGGCACAAGGCGATCACCGCGATCCGGGACGAGCTGCGCGAGCGGCTCAATGAGCTGAAGTCGCAGAACAAGCTGGTGGAGGCGCAGCGGCTCGAGCAGCGCACGATGTTCGATCTCGAGATGATGGAGCAGCTCGGGTTCTCGAACGGCATCGAGAACTACTCCCGGCACCTGTCGGGTCGCGCGCCCGGTGAGGCGCCGCCCTGCCTCATCGATTACTTCCCGAAGGATCTGCTCCTGATCATCGACGAGTCGCACCAGACGATCCCGCAGATCGGGGCGATGTACCGGGGCGATCGATCGCGCAAGGAGACGCTGGTCGACTTCGGGTTCCGCCTGCCCAGCGCCATGGACAACCGGCCGCTCAAGTTCGGTGAGTTCGAAGCGTTCCTGAAGAACGCGATCTACGTCTCGGCGACACCGGCGGAGTGGGAGGTCAACAAGGCCCGCGGCGTGCTGGTGGAGCAGGTGATTCGGCCGACGGGGCTGCTGGACCCGGTCATCGAGGTCCGCCCGGCAGGGAATCAGGTCGACGATCTGCTCGAGGAGATCCGGGTGCGGGCGAAGAAGGGTGAGCGCGTGCTGGTGACGACGCTGACCAAGCGCATGGCCGAGGATCTGACCGAGTACTACGCCGAGGTGGGCGTGCGCGTTCGCTACCTGCACGCGGACATCGACGCCATCGAGCGGATGCAGATCATCCGCGGGCTGCGCAAAGGCGAGTACGACGTGCTGGTCGGCATCAACCTGCTCCGCGAGGGCCTCGACATTCCCGAGACGTCGCTGGTCGCGATCCTCGATGCCGACAAGGAGGGGTTCCTTCGCAGCCACGTCTCGTTGATCCAGACGATGGGCCGGGCGGCTCGTCACCTCGAGGGCCGGTGCATCATGTACTCGGACGCCGTGACCGACTCGATGCAGAAGGCCATCGACGAATGCACGCGGCGTCGCGAGGTCCAGGCCGCCTACAACAAGGAGCATGGGATCACGCCCACGCAGGTGAAGTCGGCGATTCACGATCTCAAGAGCTTCGTCTACGCCTCCGACGCCCTCGAGCTGCCGATGGCCGCCGAAGGTGGAGCCGCGCTGTTCACCAAGGACGAGCTGCGCGCGGTGATCCGTGACACCGAGAAACGCATGATGTCGCTCGCCGACGAGATGGAGTTCGAGAAGGCGGCGGCCGAGCGTGATCGGTTGATCGTGCTGCGCGAGATGGACCTGGGCGTGAAGCCTCCGGTGAAGGCGCTGCTGGGCGAGGCGACGGAGAAGCAGGAACAACGCCCGATGGGCCGCAAGAGCCAGCCCCGCAAGTACCGGCGGAAGCGGTAGGCGGGCTGTTGGCACACAGGCGATCTGGGGCAGACTTCCGCTCGATGGACTTCCGCTCGATCCTCGATGCAGCTCTGGACGTCGCGATCGAGCGGCTGTCTCGTTCGAACGTGAATCGCCAGGTCTTCATCTTCGGGCCTGACGGGCAGCCGTTCTGGGCGAAGGAGCGGGTGCTCGCGGGAGAGCTCGAGTGGCTGCGTCGGGCGATCACCATCCTCGAGAAGCACGAGGCGTCGCACCCCAGACCGTTCGTGATGACGCCACCCGGGCTGCCACTGACGGTGATGGCCCTCGACGCCGAAGGCCAGCTGTACGCCGTCGTCCTCTCGACCTCACGCAACGCCAGCGAGGAGCAGAAGGCCTCGCGAGACGCGCTCCCGGTGGACCCGTGGCTCCGATCGAGTGGGTCGTCCCGGAGCTGAGCACGCGGCTTGCTCGCTCTGGGGTTCATGACCGAGCCGCGCGAGAAGGCACTCGTCTGCCTCCCACGACCGACGTCGCGCCCTGCTGCGGCGGCCTTCGACACCCGTCGTGCGCGTGGGATGGTTCACGATCGGCTCCGCGGCAGCAGCAGGAACTCGCGTCGCTGAAAGCGCGTGGCTCCGGTACCGTGAGTTCCCCTGGTTGTTCGGTCACTGGGTGAAGGGGGCGAAAGAGAAGGTCTTCTCCCTCACGAAGACCCAGACGATGAGCGGCGCCGAATCGACGCCCGAGTTCGCAGGCTTCATCTGGGTTCAGACGCCCTGACTGTTCCCGCCGCGTGACTGCCTCGAGGCGCTCGAGGCACCTCCTCGTCAGCGCTTCCGGGGCTCGGCCATCAGCCGGGCCAGCTCGCCAGACGCGACGAGCCGATCGAGATCGCTCGCGCCACCAATGAACATTCCCTTGACGAACACGAGCGGGAACGTCGACCAGTTCAGCCACATCTTGAGCGCGAGTCGACGGCGCCAGCCCGCGAAGTAGCTGCCGTACTCGAGGTAGCGGTAGGCGATCTTCTGGGCGTCGAGAATGCGCTTCGCCTTCTTGCCAGGCTGCAGGCCCGAGACGCCCACCACCACCACGTCGTTCTCAGCCACAGCGCGCGCCACCTCTTCGATGAGATCGGCGTGGTAGGCAGCCTGAACAGGAACGATGGCAGCGTGAATCGGGGGCCGAGGAGGCGTCATGGGCACCGCAGATACTCTCGTTCGGCCGCGCTCGCAGCGTGAACGACCCGCGCCTGACCGTTCGGCGCAGCTCGCTCGTGCACCCGAACGACTTCGGTCGTTCGGCACGAAGCCGTCGACGATCGTTCCTCGGACGTCGGCGAGCAGCATTCCTGTTCCTTCCGTTCACGTTTTTGTGACGTCGCTGGTGGTCGCAACATGTAGAAGCGCGCCGTGTCTCGCTCCTTGATGCTCGTGGCGCTGGTGTCGGTGGCCGCTGAGGCCGAGGAGCGCCCGCGCCTGGGCGTGATGATCGTCGTCGATCAGCTCTCGGTGGACTCGTTCGACAAGCGTCTGCCGCTCGCGAAGGGCGGCTTCAAGCGCATGGTCGAGCAGGGGCTGCGATTTCGTGAGGCGCAGTACCAGACCGCGCCGACGCTGACGTCGTCAGGTCACGCCACGCTCGCCACGGGCGCCTACGCCTCGGTCCACGGCGTCGTCTCGAATGAGTGGACCGATTGGGAGACGGGGCAGAACCTGCTGTCGACCGAGGACCCCACGTACACGGTGCTCGACCGGCCCGCCGCCAAACAGGATGGCACCGCGCCCACGATGCTGCGGGCCCCGACGCTCGGTGACTCGGTCAAGGTTCACGACGCGCGAGGAAAGGTCGTCGCCATCAGCGCGAAGGACCGGTCGGCCATCTTGATGGGCGGGCGTTCCGCCGACGCGGTGGTGTGGTTCGACGCGGAGCGGCCGGTCTTCACCAGCAGCACGTTCTACGGTCCCACGGTTCCTGCGTTCGTCGCGCCGATCAACCAGCGCATCGGCGAAGCGCTCCTCAAGAAGGCGTTCGAGTGGGGCCTGCCGGGCGGTGGGGCGACGGGCGCGAACCCGATGCCGACCGGTCGTCAAGGCGACAGCGAGCCCGACGCGGAACAGCCTGCGCTCCAACCGCTCGTCGATGCGTGGCAGGTCGACCTCGCCCTCAGCGCCGTGAAGACGCTCCAGCTCGGCGCCGACGACGCGCCCGATCTGCTCTTCATCAGCTTCTCCGGCCACGATCGCATCGGCCACGCGTTCGGGCCTGACGCTCCGGAAGCCCTCGCAGAGTTCCTGGCCGTCGATCGCGAGCTCGGCCGGCTGCTGACGGGCCTCGATCAGCAGGTCGGGAAGGGCGCCTGGGTCGCCGTGATGTCGTCCGATCACGGTGTCGCGCCGGTGCCCGAGCTGCTCAAGGCGCGTCGCCTCGACGCCGGGCGCATCGACATGAAGGCCCTGCGCGCGACCCTGGAGCAGGAAGCCGACACCCGCCTCGGCCCTGGCGACTGGTTCGCGAGCAGCAAGACGCCAGGGCTCTCCGCGACGCCGAAGGGCCGCGAGAAGCTGAACACCATCACCGAGGCCCTCCGGGACCTCGCGCGCAAACAGCCTGGCGTGCTCGAGCTGCTCCCCGCGTCGAAGCTCGCGACGGGGGCCCTTGGTCCCTCGGCCGAGCTGTGGCGCCGCGGCTTCGTCGCCGGTCGCAGCCCCGACTTCATCGTCGTCTCGAAGCCCTACTGGCTCTACGGCATGTCCGACGTGACGGGGCACGCTTCGCAGTGGCTCTACGATCGTTCGGTGCCGCTGGTGTTCTGCGGCGCGGGCGTTCCGAAGGGCACCGCAGGCTTCGCCGAAGCCATCGACATCGCACCGACCTTCGCGCGCCTGCTGGGCGTGGCCGCGCCCGCAGCAGCCCAGGGGCGCGCGCTCGACGCTGTGTTTCGCTGAACACCTGACGCACCAGGGAGGCTCGACTCGTGAACCCGCTCTTCGCCGTCGCTGCATTCGCGCTCGCACAACCCGCTGCCGAGCCCGCCGCACCGCCCGTCGCCTCGGAGGTCGCGGCCGGTGGTTCGTCGAAGTCCGAGCCCGCGACGCTCACCAACCCGCCCTCTGCGCCAGACGACAAGAAGGCCTCGACGGTCGCTGAAGATCGCTCGGGCAAGTCCAACACCGTCGGCGGTCTCAAGCTCGAGACTGACCTCCCCTGGTGGCAGCGGATAAAGGTGGGCGGCTTCGCGCGTGTCGGTGTCTTCTATGCGTTCCCGCTCCGCGAAGAGCAGCTCGTCGGCGGCAACGGCGGCTTCCGCCTCGCGGACTTCCGGCTCAACTTCGACTTTCGGCCCGTCAACAAGCTCACCGTGTACGCGTCGGTCGAGTTTGCGGCGCCGCTCGTCGACCCGAACGATCCCCTTACGGGCCGGCGCATCGTCGACCTGCGCGACGCCTTCATCGAATACGAGATCTGCAGCGGCCTGCTCGTGAAGGCCGGCCAGTTCCGCCCGCCGTACTCCGCCGAGATGTTGCTGTCGGACGGTGCGATTCCCTTCGTCAACCGCTCGATCCTCGCCAATGGCACCAACCCGCCCGAAGGCTACGGCCCGCGCACGCACCTGGCGCCCGATCGTCAGGTCGGTCTGCAGGCCAGCTCGAAGCGCCTCGGCAACGACACCATCGGCGTCCGCTACGCGCTCGGGATCTTCAACGGCAACGGTCAGAACCAGCTCTTCAACGACAACAACAGCGTCAACCCCATCGGCCGCGTCGAGGTCGATCTCCAGCAGACGATCACCCTCGGCCTGAACGCCGGCTACAACGTGCGCACGACGGGCACGCGGCCCAACCGGCTCTCGACGAATGATCTCGACTATGGCGTCGACGTCGAGGCTCACAAGTGGGGCTTCCAGGTGCTCGGCGCATTCCTCGGCCGGAGCACGACGTACTCGTTCATGGGCCTGGTGCCCGACAGCTCGATGGGCGCGCTCGGTCAGCTGCGGTACTTCCACGAAGGGACGGGCCTCGAAGGCGCCGCGCGCTTCGCCTGGTACGAGCCGTCACGCGTTCAGCCCGACGACGCGGTGAGTGAGATCGCTGCGATGGTCGGCTGGCGGCCCTTCAAGTTGCCCTTCCGCGTGCTGGCGCAGTACACCCACCGAGAAGAGGAGCGGTCGGTCTCCTACCCGAACGACAGTGTGGACCTGATGCTCCACGCGATCTGGTGACCCATGAAGCGATCCTCGATCCTCGTGCTCGTGATGCTCACGAGCTGCACGCGCACCACGCCGCCTGCGCGCGCCTTCAAGCTCGAGAGCCGCGCTGACCTCATCGGCGGGAAGCGCGCCCTCGCGGACGTCGGCGACTTCAAGATCACCAACGGCCTCATTCACGCGATCGTCCAGAACGTCGGTACCTCGCGCGGCTTCGGCGCGTTCGGCGGCTCGCTCATCGACATCGATCTGGTGCGCGGCACCGAGACCAGCCCGGTCAAGGGGCCGGTCGGCAACGACTATTTCACCGAGATGTTCCCGGCGTTCTTCCTCACCGCCATCGAGCCCTCGAAGGTCGAGGCGATCACGGCTGATGATGGCACCGCGAAGATCGTCGTCTCTGGCAGGTCAGGTTCGTTCATCAGCGTGGTGAACGCGATCACCGACGTCGTGTACCCGAAGGATCCGCTCGAGTACTCCGTCGAGTACCAGCTCGAGCCCGGCAAGCAGTACCTCAAGATCGTCACCACGGTGACCAACCCGAACGAGACCGACGTCGGCTTCCCGCTCTCGATTCCGTTCGGCTTCATCACCCTGCTCGGCGAGGGCCAGCGGCTCTTCGTGCCCGGGCAGGCCGGCTTCGACATGCGCTTCCACCTCGAAGACACCGTCTACAAGCGCAACGCCGATCTGCAAGCGCTGCCGGGCGAGGTGACGTCGATGTGGAGCACCGCTGGCGATGGCGTCTCATATGCCCTGGTCGCGGCCCGCACGCCTTCTGGCGGCTACATGGACGGGAAGCCCCAGTACTACCCGACGGCGAAGAGCGACTCGCTGCTGATCCCCATCGCCTCGTCGTCCTTCCTCGGCAGCTTCTGGGCCCGGTCGCCCGAGGTGCTGAAGCCGAAGGGCACGTTCCAGTACGTGGGCTACCTCGCGGTCGGCTCGGGTGACGTCGCCAGCGTGCAGCGCGTCGCCTACGACATTCGCGACGTCCGGACGAACCCCAACGGTCGCGAGACGGTGCTGCGCGAGAAGACGGCCGTCGGGACGATCTCTGGCTTCGTGCGTGAGGGGAAGACGAACCGGCCGATGGAGGACGTCTCGGTCGTGCTGCAGAACGAAGCGGGCGAATACATCAGCCAGGCGACGACCATCGCGAACGGGGCCTGGTCCGCGCCGCTCCCCCCTGCGAAGTACCGCGCGTACGCCGTCGACAAGATCCGCAACGTGGCGAAGAGCGAGCTGGTCGAGATCGCTGAAGGCGGTATGGCCCGCATCGATCTCTCGATGGAACAGCCGGGCGATCTGCGCGTGGTGATCCGTGACGAGAAGGGGCAGGCGCTCCCGGCGAAGGTCTCGATCGAGGGCGTCTCTGAGAGCCCCGGCCCAGGCGAGCTGCCGCGCCGGTTCCTCTACGACTTGAAGGTCGGCGAGCGGTACCGCCGCAGCGACTTCATCCCCGACGATCCGAACGACCCCGACACACGTCGCTACCTCGAGAAGGTGCTCTTCGCTGGAGACGGCACCATCGGCACCGAGATCCGCCCGGGCAGGTACACCGTGTGGGCGTCACGTGGCATCGAGTACTCGCTCGAGAAGCGTGAGATCGAGGTCGTCGCCGGCCGCACCACGACGGTCGGTTTGACGCTCACCCACGTGCTGCCGACGAAGGGCCTCATCAGCGCCGACTTCCACGTGCACTCGGTGCGCAGCGTCGACAGCGACATGGAGCTGCCCGATCGCGTCACCAGCTTCGCGGTCGAGGGCGTCGATTTGATGGCGTCGACGGATCACAACATGGTGGCCGACTACCAGCCGACCATCGATCAGCTCGAGCTCTCGCAGTGGCTGCGCAGCATCGTCGGCCTCGAGCTCACCTCGCTCGAGATGGGGCACTTCAACGCGTTCCCCATCGCGACCCAGCCCGGGCCGATCCAGCACGGGAGCTTCCGCTGGTTCTACCGGAAGCCGGGCGACCTCTTCGCGCAGCTTCGGGGCCTTGGCGCCGACCCGCAGAAGACGATCATCCAGGTCAACCACCCGCGCGACACGATCCTCGGCTACTTCAACGCCTTCGATGTCGGCACTTACTCGGGCAAGCCGCTGCCGTCGCCCTCGTCACTCATCAGGCTCGACCGCGCGCCACAAAAGGACGGCTCGCCGTCTCCGTACGATCCCGTCAACTTCAGCACCGACTTCGACGTGATGGAGGTCTTCAACGGCAAGCGCATCGACAACATGTTCGGCGTGAAGATGCGCGCGGTGCCCGGCGCGGAGCCCAACCTGCCCGCGTGCCCGGCCGACGGGAACCTCACGGTCGCCTGCCTGCCGAAGCTCGGCGACGTGATCGAGAAGCCCATCAAGTACATGGACAACGGCGTCGAGAAGATCGTGCTCCAGCCGGCGTTCCCCGGCGCGCAGGACGAGTGGTTCACGCTGCTCTCGCAGGGAAAGAAGATCGTCGCGACCGGCAACTCCGACTCGCACTCGGCTTCGGCCGAAGCAGGTCTGCCCCGCACGTACCTCGACGTCGGGAGCTCTGCCGACGGCAGCATGATCGCGCTCGACGTCGATCGCGCGATGGATGCGCTTCGCGCCGGACGCGGCTTCGTCACCAACGGGCCGCTCATCACCTTCACCATCGACGGCCAGGGGCCGGGCTCGACGGCAGTCAACGCCAACGGGACCTTCCGGGTGGTGATCAAGGTCGAGGCCGCGCCGTGGGTCGACGTGACGAAGGTCGTCATCCGCCGCGGCGGGAAGGATCAGGGGAAACGCCCCGAGACCCTCGCCACCATCGACGTGCCGCCGTCGACCGAGACCCTGCGCCTCGAGCACGTGCAGCTCTTCCAGGGCATTCCCGACGACTCGTTCTTCGTGGTCGAAGCGTCCGGAGAGAAGTCGATGTGGCCGGTGTTCTCGCCGTACGAGGTCCCCTCGCTGCAGATCAGCGACGCGGTGAGCGTCATCGGCGGGTCCTTCGGCTTCGGCAGCACCTACGGCAAGTACGAGCCGCAGCAGGCGCAGTTCGTGAAGCCGTACGCGTTCACCAACCCCATCTGGGCCACGCGCAGCCGCAAGCAGCCGCTGACGGTGCAGAAGAAGGTGATCCCCCTGAGCAACTCCGAGCCCTTCCAGCCGCGCCGCATTCCCGACCTGCGCGCGTTGTTCCACGCGTTCCACTCGGACCCGGAGTGAACCGTGCGCTTCGTCCTCGCCTTCGTGCTGTTGAGCGCGGCGACGGCCGGGGCGCACCCCCAGGGGTTTCACGCCCGCTTCGTCTTCACGCTGACGAAGACGGCGGTGACTGGCGTGTTGGTGCTCGACGTCGACTCCGGTGAGCGGTGCGAGCTGCTGCGCGCGGGCGCCGACGTCAACCACGACGGCGTGCTCTCGAAGGCCGAGCGGGCCACGCTGCTGGCGAAGCTGACTTCGTTTCTGACGAAGCCCCTGAAGCTCGGCATCTCTGGCTACCCGCTGCCGCTCACCGTGACCGAGTCGAAGCTCAACCTGCGCGATGACGACTCGGTCTCGCGTCTGGGCCTCTCGGTGGCGTTGCTGATGGAGATGAAGCACCCGTACGAGGTCAGCCCGGGTATGCACTTCGAGGTCGAAACCACCACGCCTGACCAGTCCGCCGTGCGGCTCGAGGTCGTTCAATCGGCGGCGACAGGTGCCCCCGGGGAGCCCGATTTCGGGGAAGAGGTCGCCTCCGGAAAGCGCGTGCGGGTTCGCCTCGGGGCCCTCGCGCGTTGATTTCGGGTGTTCCGGCGCTCGAGGTGCCCCAGGACCTCGGCGGCGAAGTTGTCCGACCTCCCTTGCCCCCCATGGCCGCCTTGGGTAAGGCCCCCCGGGTCTTTCATCCCGAGGGCAGTGTGAGCGATCAGAAGAAGCCGGCAGCGACGTTCGGTGACGTGATGTTGGGCATCCCCGCTGGGGGGCGCGAGCGGACCGACCGCGACGACAAGCGTGGTGAGCGGAAGGGCGGCCCGATGGTCGTCGTGAAGCGGGCAGGTGGCCCCGTCGAAACACGCAAGGCTGACGCTCCGGCGCCGGTTGCTCCTGCCGACGGCGACGCGGCTGCGGCCCCGGCCGCGGCGAAGGTGGTGGTCCCCACGGGCCCCTCCGTCTCCGATGAGGTGCACGAGCACGAGTCCTTCGGCGAGATGTTCGAGAAGCACGTCAAGGACGGCGGCCTGCCGACGCGCAAGATGCCCCGCGTGGGCGAGAAGGTACGCGGCAAGATCTTCCAGCTCGGCGCACAGACTGCGTTCGTCACCATCGGCAAGCTCGAGGCGATGATCGAGCTCGACGAGCTCAAGGACGACGAAGGCATTCTGCGCTCGGGCGTCGGCGACGAGATTGAAGCCCACGTCACCGAGACCGGCGCCAAGGGCATCGTCCTGTCGCGCCGGCTGTCGAAGGACGCTGCGTCACTGTCGATGCTCGCCGAGGCCAGGCACTCGGGCATGCCCGTCGAAGGCCTCGTCATCGCCGTCAACAAGGGTGGCCTCGAGGTCGCGGTCGGCGACGTGCGCGCCTTCTGCCCCTCGTCGCAGGTCGACGTGCGCCCCGGAAAACTCGAGGAGTACGTCGGGCAGCGCTTCACGTTCCGCGTCACCGAGGTGAAGGAGCGCAACGTCGTGTTGTCGCGCCGCGCCCTCATCGAGGAAGAGCACAAGGCGAAGGGCGCCGAGCTGCGCAAGTCGCTCGAGGTCGGCAAGGTCGTCAAGGGGACAGTCGTCTCGGTGCAGAACTTCGGGGCGTTCGTCGATCTTGGTGGAATCGAGGGCCTGGTGCCCGTCAGTGAGATGTCGCACGTGCGCATCGGTCACCCGAGCGAGGTCGTGAAGGTCGGCGATGAGCTCGAGGTCGAGATCATCCGTATGGAGGCGGCCGAGCCGAACTCGCCCGACAAATCCAGGCGCAAGGAGCGGCTGACGATGTCGCTGCGCAAGCTCCTCGACGACCCCTTCAAGAAGGCGCTCGAAACCTTCAAGGAAGGCATGACCGTCAAGGGCAAGGTCGCGCGGCTCACGCAGTTCGGCGCGTTCGTCGAGCTCATGCCCGGCGTTGATGGCCTCATTCACGTCTCGGCCCTCTCGGAGCGACGCATCGCGCACCCGCGTGATGCCGTTCGCGTCGGCGACGAGGTCGAGGTGAAGATCGAGAAGGTCGACCCCGACGAGAAGCGCATGGGCCTGCGCCTCGTGAAGAACGGCGTGCCGGTGGGCGAGGGCGTCGCGGCCTCGTCGTCACCTGCTTCCGCACCGGCGCCGACCGAGACGGACGCTGCACCGAAGAAGCCGGCCATCAAGCTGCGTCGCGGCTCGGTCGTCGTCGGCAAGGTCGTTCGCATCGAGACCTTCGGCGTCTTCATCGAGTTCGAAGGCGGCACCGGCCTCATCCCCGCCAGCGAGACCGGCACCGAGCGTGGCACCGATCTCAAGCGGGTCTTCCCCATGGGCAAGGAACTCAAGGCCGAGGTCATCGAGCTGGAGGGCTCCAAGGTGAAGCTGTCGATCACCGCGGCCCAGCGCAGCGAAGAGCGCGCCGATCTCGACGCCTGGAAGGCTACGCAGAAGCCCGCGCAGGGCGGCGGGAAGGCCGGCTTCGGCACCCTGGCCGACAAGTTCAAGAGCCTGAAGCTGGGCTGAGCGCTCGACGGGCCGGCGCCCTGATCGGTTGACCCCGGTCCGGGCACCCAAACGCCAGGGGCGAACCCGCTGACCCTCCCGCTCGAAATCGGGAAGGCTGCGGTCGCGCCTCGGGTTGAACTTTGCTAGCTCATCGCTCGTCAGCTGGCCCTGGAGGCGTTGGACAACATGGCGAAGCTCTTCCCCACGTCGATGATCTCTCTGTTGGTGCTCACCTCAGGGCTCGCGCTCGCTGCGCCGGTGGTGCCTTCGCCCGCGGCCAGGGCGGCGTTCGAGCGAGGTGAGAAGGCGCTCGAGGGCGGCACCTACGATCAGGCGGTCAAAGCCTACGAAGAAGCCCTCAAGGCGACGCCCGGCTACGCAGCCGCGATGAATGGCATGGGCAGCGCGCTCTTCAAGCTGAACAAACGCGACGAGGCCATCGCTCAGTTCAAGGCAGCGACCGAGGCTGACCCGGGCTTGAAGCTCGCGTGGTTCAACCTCGGCTTCGCGTCACGCAAGACGCAGGACTTCGCGACCGCCGCGAGGGCCTACGAGAAGTACACCGCCCTCGACCCGACCGACCCCGACGGCTTCTACGGCCTCGCCGAGTCGTACAGGCAGTCCACCCAGCCCGAGAAGGCGATCGCTGCCTACGAGACGTACATCAAGAAGGAAGGGCGCCCGACCGAACAGAAGTACGTCGATCGCGCGAAGGAGTCGATCGCCCAGCTGAAGTCCGCCGCGGCGAAGCCGACTGAAGTCGCGAAGCCCCCCCCGACGACGCCGTCCACGACGACGACCACCACCACCACGACCGCCACGGCTCCCGCTGCGAAGCCCGAGCTCCCGAGCCAGCCGCTCCCGTCGCTGTCTGCCCGCAAGATGAAAGAGGGCGACGACTTCATGGCCGAGAAGAAGTACCGCGAGGCGTCGTTCTCGTACCAGGACTCGGTGAACGCCGACCCGAACAACGTCGAGGGCCTCTTCAAGCTCGGCAACAGCTACGCGGTGCTTGGTTACTACAGCCAGGCGATCGAGAAGTGGAGCCAGGTCGTCAGCCTCACGCAGGACCCGAACGTGAAGAAGATCGCCCAGGACAACATCACGCGCGCGCAGCAGAAGCTGGCTTCGTCGGGTGGCTCGCCGCAGGAAGCGGGCAAGCAGCCGGGCACCGGACCCATCGCCGACACCACGCGCCAGCAGGCTCGCCAGTACTACGAGCAGGCCGTGCAGCTGATCAACCAGCGGAAGTTCGGTGAGGCGCTCGCGTCACTCAACGACTGCCTCAAGCTCGAGCCCGCGCTGTCGGTCGGCTACATCGCCCGCGGCAGCACGCTCATCGGGCTGCGCCGGTTCGCCGAGGCCGCCATCGACTACCAGTACGCGCTCAAGCTCGACTCGAACCTCTCGTCACCGCTCTACGGCCTGGCGGAGGCCTACCGCGGGATGAACCGGGTCGACGACGCGCGCACCTACTACCAGCGCTACGTCGCCTCCGTGGCCACCGACGTTCGGCCCGAATTGCAGAGCGACGCGCGCTCCAAGCTGGACCAGCTGCGCTGAAGCTTCGGCGCCCCAATCACCATGAACACCGACATCAAGGCGATCACCGAACAGGTGCAACGCGAGAGCGCGTTCATCGAGCCCCTGTTCCTCGAGATGGGCCGCGTCATCGTCGGGCAGAAGTCGATGCTCGAGCGCGTGCTCATCGGCATGCTCTGCAATGGTCACGTCCTGCTCGAGGGCGTGCCGGGACTCGCCAAGACCCTCACCGTTCGCACCTTCGCTGATTCGATCTCGGCGGCGTTCCAGCGCATTCAGTTCACGCCTGACCTGCTGCCGGCTGACCTCGTCGGCACCGTCATCTACAACCAGCAGACGGCCAGCTTCACGGTGCGCAAGGGCCCCATCTTCGCCAACGTGATCCTGGCGGACGAGATCAACCGCGCTCCGGCCAAGGTGCAGTCGGCGCTGCTCGAGGCCATGCAGGAACGCCAGGTCACCATCGGGAACAACACGTACCCGCTGCCCTCGCCGTTCCTCGTGCTCGCGACGCAGAACCCCATCGAGCAGGAAGGCACGTACCCGCTCCCCGAAGCGCAGGTCGACCGCTTCATGCTCAAGGTGAAGGTCGGCTACCCGACGCGCGAAGACGAGAAGGAGATCCTCAACCGCATGGCTGGCGACGGCGCCCCCAGGGCGTCGAAGGTCGTCACCACGGAGCAGATCGGCGCCGCCCGCGCGGTGCTCAACCGCATCTACGTCGACGAGAAGGTGAAGGACTACATCCTCAATATCGTCTTCGCGACGCGCGAGCCGACGAAGTTCGGGCTGAAGGACCTCGAGGACTTCATTCAGTACGGCGCCTCGCCTCGCGCGACGATCTCGCTGACCCAGGCCGCGCGTGCGCATGCCTTCCTCCGTCACCGCGGCTTCGTGACGCCCGAAGACGTCAAGGCCATCGGCCTCGACGTGCTGCGCCACCGCATCTCGCTCACCTACGAAGCCGAGGCGGAAGAGCTCACCCCGGAGCGCATCATCCAGCGCGTCTTCGAGCGCGTCGAAGTGCCGTAAGCGAGAGGGGCCGCCATGCTCCCCAAGGAGCTGATCAAGCGCATCCGCAAGCTGGAGATCTCGACCCGCAAGGCGGTCACCAGCGTGCTCGGCGGTCAGTACCACTCGGTCTTCAAGGGCCGGGGCATGGCGTTCTCCGAGGTGCGGCAGTACCAGCCCGGCGACGAGGTGCGCACCATCGACTGGAACGTCACGGCGCGCATGAACGACGCCTACGTGAAGGTCTTCACCGAAGAGCGCGAGCTCACGGTGATGCTGATCGTCGACGTCTCGGCCTCGGAGTCGTTCGGCTCGAAGCAACGCAGCAAGGCCGAGATCGCCGCTGAGGTCGCCGCGCAGATCGCCTTCTCGGCCATCGCGAACAACGATCGGGTCGGGCTCATCCTCTTCTCCGATCGCGTCGAGAAGGTGGTGCCGCCGCGCAAGGGTCGCTCCCACGTGCTGCGGATGATCAGCGACATCCTCTCGTTCCAGCCGAAGGGCAAAGGCACCGATCTCGCGGTGGCGTTGACGTACATGACGCACGTCGCGAAGCGAAAGTCGGTCGCCTTCCTCGTCTCGGACTTCCTCACCGAGGACTACGAGAAGCCGCTGCGCATCGTCGCCCGGAAGCACGATCTCGTGCCCTGCGTGATCGTCGACCCGCTCGAGCAGGTGTTCCCGAACCTGGGCCTCGCCGATCTCGAAGACCCGGAGACGGGGGCGCGCTTCCTCATCGACACCGGCGATCCGCGCGTGCGCGGCCGCTTCAAGCGCTTCATGGAAGAGCGCAAGGGCAAGCGCGACACCTTGTTCAAGAAGCTCCAGCTCGACGCAGTGGAGCTGTCTGCCGGGGCCGACTACTCGCGCTCGCTCCAGAAGTTCTTCCGCATGCGGGCGCGTCGGGCTGCCGGGTGACCCCAATGGTAGTCAACTCCCCTCGGCACAGGCAGACTCACGCCCCGATGGACCTGTCCCCCGGCCAGCGGAGCGCCCGCCGATGAGCGACCGCAAGAAGCCTGGCGACGAGACGACGAAGGTGCCCCCGGGCCTCGTCACGAAGAAGCCCACCAGCACGTCCTCGCCCTCGCTCAAGCCGACGCCCATCGACGCGCCGCCCACTGACTCGTTCATGGGCCGGGTGAAGCTCCCGTCGAGTTCGCACCCGCAGTTGAACGAGGTGCCGAGCGGCCCCCAGAAGATCGTCACGGGACAGACGGCCCCGGAGGTCTCGCAGGGCAAGTGGCGCGATCGGGTCTTCACGCCGCGCGCCGTGCTGTCGAACGACGAGATCCTCAAAGGCCTCGAGGCCTCGCTGCGGGTCGTCCTTGGTGACGCCAACCACGCGCGCGTCGCCTTCGGAGCGCTGCGCCGGGCATGGCTGCCCACCCTTCGGCAGGCTCTGGAGCAGGCCGGGGGCGACGCCTTCGACGCGTGGATCGTGTCGCTCCTCAAGCCCCCCGGCCGCCCGGGCATGGATCCCCTCTTTCCCGCGCTGGTGGCCGACTTCGCGCGGCTGCGCGCGACGAAGGAGCTCGCGGCCTTCGAAGAAGAAGCCCACAAGGCGATCGCCACCGTGCAGCGGGTGCTGAGCTTCGAGAAGCCCCGCAAGTTGTCTTTCAAGGTGCTGGAGAAGGATCTCGAGGGCCGGCTGGAGGTCGACGAGCTCTTCCAGATGGCCGTGAGCGACGAGGGCGAGCTCACCCGCCGGCTCAAGGAGATCGGCTCGACGATGGAGAGCCTGCGCGACCAGATTCGCCAGCTCCCAGGGAAACAGCCCAGCGGCATGTTCAACAACTTCGTGCGTCTCAAGCTCGAGCTCAAGCTGCTCGCCGCCGAGCTTCGCCGACGCGGACCCGCAGTGCCCTGAAGCCCGTCCGCTGACGGCCGGGTCAACCACGCCCCAGTCGTCAGCGCCGACCCGCCCCTCCCTGACAGATCCTCGCTGGTTTGGGTCGGCACACCGGCTGCTCACTGAATGGGTGTGCGACACGTGGTGGTGCTCAGCGGAGACGTTCAGGTCCTCGAGGGCCTTCGTCGCTCGTTGCGGGTGTTCCAGAACGCCTGGGTCACGCACTTCGTCGATACCACGACCGACGCGCTGGGCGCCCTTTCGCTCCACCCGGTCGAGGCCCTGATCTGCGACTCGAAGGTCACCGGGCTCGACCTCGAGGTCTTCCTCTCACAGGTGCGCGAGAAGTGGCCGACGGTCGTCCGCGCGGTGCTCTGCGGCACCGACGTGACGCCGGAGCAGGCTGTGCGCCTGGCCAGCGCGGCTCACCAGGTGCTCAAGAAGCCCCTCCTCCCCGGCCAGGTGTTCGATCTCGTCGAGCGGGCTTCGATGGTGCTGGGGCTGGTGCGAAGCGAGCGCGTCAAGCTGGTGCTCGCCGGGCTCGGCTCGCTGCCCGGGCTGCCGGTGACATACGCGAAGTTGAGCGGGCTGACGTCGAACAGCGACGCGTCGCTCGACGAGGTGGCCAGCTTGGTGGAGCGAGACCCAGCCAATTCCGCCAACGTGCTCAAGATCATCAATTCGGCCTACTTCGGGCTGACGCGCCGCTTGTCGAGCGTACGGGAGGCGGTGAGGTATCTGGGGATACAGCCGCTGAAGAACATCGTGCTGGCCGCCGAGGTCTTCGCGGGCATTGCCAGCGGGCCGGCCGCGAACCTGCAGGCGAGCGCGTTGGCGCGTGCCTTCGCGATGCGGGAGCTGCTGGGGCGAACGCCGCTGGCCGAGGCCGCGTTCGCCGCCGGAATTCTCGCCGACGTCGGCCAGCTGTTGATCGCGACGCGGCTCCCCGTCGACATGGCGGCCATTCGCAAAGAGATGGCGGTCAGGCCTCAAGAAGATGCAGAGCGAGGGCGCCTCGGCTCGTCGCATGCGGAGCTCGGCGGAGCACTCCTGAGTCTGTGGAATCTGCCGGCGGCCCTCGTCGAGGCGGTGACGTTGCATCACACTCCGCCGTCTGCCGTTGCGACGGCCACCGTCCCGACGGCCCTCGCGCTGGTGTGCGCGATGGAGGAGGAAGCGCAGGCCGAGGGTGAGCGGATAGCCGAACTCCGCGCCACGATCGCGAAGCTGGCCGAGGTGTTCCCGACCGTGAACCTGCAGGCCGTGCGTCGGCAGCTGGCGCCGAGGGAGCAAGCCGTCGCCTGACGTCACAGGTGGCGAAGCGAGAGCGCGGCAGCGCCGACGATCAGCACACCGAGGCTGAGCAGGCGCCGTGGGCCGAAGGCTCCGACCAGGCTCGCGAGCAGGCCGACGCCGAGCAGACCGTCCTTCAGCGTGAAGAGCAGCAGCCACTGGTCCTGCGTCTGCTCGTCGAGGTGATGCGTGCCGCAGTGCGGGCACCCGATGTTCTGCGCCTTCGCCACGGCGAGCAGGCAGAGGCCGAGGCTGACGGCGATCACGCCCAGCCAGTGTGGGCTCCACCAGCCTTCGACTTCGAGCGGGCCGCTCGCGAGGGTTGGCGCAGGTACGTTGGCTGGCGGCCGTGACCTCGGGTGAGCCGAGGGCTTCGAGGATTCAGTCGTCACCGCCTGTCCCTAACGTCGGCACAAGCCGGCGGCGCCGAATCCGTCCCACGAGGCGTTCGACGACTCGCCGGCCCTGCTCGGCCGTTTGAGGAGACCGGCTGCGTTTCGATTCCAACCATCGTCGCGAGGGCGTCACGCAAGCCTTCGACATCGCCGCAGCCAATCACCGTCACGTTTCGTTGCTGCTCGAGCCAGCCGAGCGCGCGATCGCCGAAGCGAGACGCCGTCGTCCCGGCCAGGAGCACGTGGGGGCTCGTCGGCTCGTACCGCAGCTGCCGGGGTCGCGCTGGCATGGGGAGCACTCCGAGTCGCTCCGACGCCACGCCGCGCTTGCGGAGTCGTTGACGTGTCAGCCATGAGGCGCCTGGCCGAAAGGACGACCAGCTTCGTCCGCCGTGCCCACAGGTGAGGCGTCTTTGGGAGTGGAAAGGCAAGCCGCACACCAGCCTCTTCGGCGTTTTTGGAAGGATTGACGCGGGACCCGGACCAGTAGTGTACGACTCCTTCAGCCGGGAGGGCCGAACGCATGTCCTTCACCCATCTTCATCTTCACACGCTGTACTCGCTCCTCGACGGGGCGATTCGCATGAAGGACCTCATCAAGACGGTGAAGGCCAAGGGCATGTCGTCGGTGGCCGTCACCGATCACGGCAACATGTTCGGCGCGATCGACTTCTACAAGAAGGCGAAGGACGCCGGCATCAAGCCCATCGTCGGCATCGAGGCCTACGTCGCTGGGCCGAAGGGGCGTGAGGATCGCTCCGAGAAGATCGCGAACCACCTCATCCTGTTGGCGAAGGACAAGGAGGGGTACCAGAACCTGCGGTACCTCTCGTCCACCGGCTACATGCACGGGTTCTACTACCACCCGCGCATCGACAAGAAGGTGCTCAAGGAACACTCGAAGGGCGTCATCGCGCTCACGGCGTGTCTGGGCGGCGAAGTCACCAGCGCCTGCTTCCGCGGCGACATGGATCACGCCCGGCGCGCGGCGCAGGAATACAAAGACATCTTCGACCCGGGCCACTTCTTCCTCGAGGTGCAGTGGAACGGCATGGAGGAGCAGGACAAGGCCAACACCAACCTCAAGCAGCTCTCGAAGGACCTCGACATTCCCCTCGTCGCGACCGCCGACGCGCACTACATCAAGCAGGAAGACGCGCGCGCGCACGAGCTGCTGATGTGCATCGCGTCGGGCAAGACGCTCGCAGACAACAAGCGCCTCAAGCACTCGACCGATCGGCTCTACGTCTCGAGCCCCGAAGAGATGCGCGCGTACTTCAGCGACGTGCCCGAGGCCGTCGACAACACGATGCGCATCTCGGACCTGTGCTCCGACCTCGATCTCATCAAGAAGCCGATGCTGCCGAGCTTCAAGGTGCCCGAGAGCCACACCGCCGACTCGTTCCTCGCCGAGCTGTCGATGCAGGGGCTGGAGCGGCGCTTCAAGGAGATGACGGCGCAGAACGTCTCGTACGCCTGGGACCGCGACGCCTATCGCGCGCGCCTCGCCCTCGAGGTCGGCGTCATCCAGAAGATGGGGTTCGCGGGCTACTTTCTCATCGTCCAGGACTTCATCAACTGGGCGAAGGAGCACGGCATCCCCGTCGGGCCTGGCCGCGGCTCGGGCGCGGGTTCGATCGTCGCGTGGTCGCTGCGCATCACCGACCTCGACCCGATTCCCTACAACCTGCTGTTCGAGCGCTTCCTGAACCCCGAGCGCGTGTCGATGCCCGACTTCGACATCGACTTCTGCCAGGACCGCCGCGACGAGGTGATTCGCTACGTCGAGCGCAAGTACGGCGAGTCGAACGTCGGCCAGATCATCACCTTCGGCGCGCTCAAGGCCAAGAGCGTGCTGCGCGACGTGTGTCGCGTGTACGGACTGCCGTTCTCGGAAGGAGATCGTCTCGCGAAGCTGGTGCCCGAGATCCTCGGCATCACGCTCAAGCAGGCGATCTTCGGCGACCCCGAGAAAGAGATCGGCGGAGAGCCGCGACTGAAGGAGATGTACGAGACGCCCCAGCCGATGGCCGAGGTCGAAGGCCGCCAGATCACCAGCAAGGACGTGCTCGACGTCGCGATGGCGCTCGAAGGCCTCAACCGGCAGGCCGGCATGCACGCGGCCGGCGTGGTGATCGCCGACAAGCCGCTGTGGGAGTTCGTGCCGGTCTACCAACCGCCTGGCGAGAAGTTCCTCGTCACGCAGTTCGCGAAGGACGAGGTCGAGGCCGCGGGTCTGGTGAAGTTCGACTTCCTCGGCCTCAAGACGCTCACGGTGATCGAGAACGCCGTGAAGCTGATCAACAAGAAGCTGGGGCCCGAGCAGGCGATCTCGCGCGATGGCATTCCCATCAACGACGCCGAGACGTACCAGTTGATCAGCGCAGGCGACACGGCCGGTGTGTTCCAGATGGAGTCGAGCGGCTTCACCGAGATGGTGATGAAGATGAAGCCGTCGTGCTTCGAAGACGTGATCGCCGCCGGCGCGCTCTATCGGCCTGGCCCTCTCGATCAGAAGCTCGAAGACGGCCGCACGATGGTCGACGTTTACATCGACCGAAAACACGGCCGCGACACCATCACCTTCCCGCACCCCACGCTCGAGCCGGTGCTCAAGGACACCTACGGCGTCATCGTCTACCAGGAGCAGGTGATGCAGATCGCGCAGGTCCTGGGCGGCTACACGCTCGGTGGCGCAGACCTGCTCCGTCGCGCGATGGGGAAGAAGAAGGCCGAAGAGATGGCCAAGCAGCGCGCCTTGTTCCTCGACGGCGCGAAGCTGAAGACCGTCGACGACAAGATCGCCAGCGGCGTCTTCGACCTGATGGAGAAGTTCGCCCAGTACGGCTTCAACAAGTCGCACTCGGCGGCGTACGGGCTCATCACGGTCCACACCGCGTGGCTCAAGGCCCACCATCGCGTCGAGTTCATGGCGGCGCTGCTGACGTCGGACAAGGACAACACCGACAAGGTGGTGGCCTACATCGCCGAGGCGCGCGAGTCGGGCATCGAGGTGCTGCCGCCCGACGTGAACGTGTCGGAGATGGCGTTCGGCGCGTCGGACGGGAAGATCCGCTTCGGGCTCGGCGCGATCAAGGGCGTCGGTGAAGGCGCCGTCGAGGCGATCCTCGAGGCGCGCAAGGCGGGCGCGTTCAAGTCGCTGTTCGACTTCTGCGAACGCGTCGACTCGCGGCGCGTGAACAAGAAGACGCTCGAGGCGCTGGTGAAGGCCGGCGCGTTCGACTTCGAGAAGCGGCCCCGGCGGCAGCTGTTCGAGACACTCGATCGCGCCGTCGACGGTGGGGCCGCCACCCAGCGCGACAAGGCCTCTGGCCAGGAGTCGTTGTTCGGGCTCCTCGGTGGCTCGGCGTCGAGCCCCACGCCCATCGCGAGCGACTACGTGAAGGTCGAAGAGTGGAGCGAGAAGGAGCGCCTCTCGTTCGAGAAGGAGTCGATCGGCTTCTACGTCTCAGGCCACCCGCTCGATCAGTACCAGAAGGAGCTGCGTCGCTACGCGCGGCCGGTCACCTCGATCCAGCGCGCACGCAAGGACGAGAAGATCGCCGTCGCTGGGGTGGTGGCGGCCCTTCGTGAGCGCCCGACGAAGACCGGGAAGCGCATGGCCTGGGTGACCCTCGAAGACTTGAGCGGCTCGGTCGAGCTGGTCTGCTTCCCGGGGAAAGACGGGACGCGGTCAGTCATGGGCAGGGACGGCAAGTGGACCAAGGCCGGCCCGAAGCCGGGGTTCGAGCAGTGGGAGCCGCTCCTCAAGAGCGACGATCCGATCCTCGTGACGGGCACCGTGCAGATCAACAACCGGGACGAAGAGAACCCCGTCGCGGAGTTGATCGTCGACGAGGTCCAGTCGCTCAAGGAGGTACGCGAGAAGCGCGTGAAGCGGCTCGAGCTCCGCCTGCACGTCGACATGGCCTCCGATGAGCGGCTGATGAAGCTCGCTGAGCTCGCGAAGAAGTTCGCCGGGGCGACCCCCATCGCCGTTTCAGTGCTGATGCCGGGAGAGGCCGAGGCGCTCATCGGCAACACCGCGCTCAAGGTCCAGGTCTCTGACGAGCTCCTCGAGGCCGTGAATCGGCTCTTCGGGGCCCGGGTGGCCGAGTTCGGGTAGCCGCAAGGTCTCGGGGGGGCCGGGAAGCCGAACGAGCCCTCCTTCACCGGGTACAGTGCAGAAGGACGGTACCGTTGGGGGGAGTCCCATGATGTGGCGTGTCGTGACGGTTCTGGTGGTGCTGGCGCTGCCGTCGACGGCTTTCGCCGAAGACGATGCCCAGCGGCGCGCCCGCGAAGAACTCGAGAAGCAGCTCGCCCAGATGGTGGGCACGGCCCCGTCTCGCGTGCGCATCGAGTTCCAGCCCATCGACGACCCGAACTTCAGGGTCGAAGCGTTCGAGCTGTCGGTGGACGGGAAGACCATCAAGTCGCCGACGCCCGCTGCGATCTCGGCGTGGATTCAGGAGGGCGCGATGCCGCTCGGCGTCGTCGACGTCACGCCTGGCCGGCACAAGGTCAACGCGCGCGTCGAGTACCACAACACGGCGAGCGTGATGGTGAGCGAGGAAGGTGACTTTCGTTGGAAGGTCGCGGGCGATGTGGGCTTCGACGTGACCGCTGGCCTCGAGGTGAAGGTCATCATCACCGCCGTGCGCGACCCGAAGCAGACTGACATGAACAAGCGCATCAAGCTCACGTTCCCGAGCCAGCCGTCGATGATCTCCAAGCTCGACGACGGAACGATGCCCGAGCCATCGAAGCTGCAGCCGGCGCCCATCGACGCCGGGCCGACGAAGGCGCAACTCGCCGTCGCGACGAAGGCTGCCGAGGCGGACGTCGCTGCCGAGCCGAAGCGGCAGGCGGGCGAGGAGAAGGAGCGCCAGGCGGAGGAGGCGAAGCTCGCGAAGGCAGCTGCGGCCGAAGAGAAGAAGCGCACGCTCGAAGAGGCGAAGCTCGCGAAGCCCCAGGCTACCCAGGAGGCAAAGCTCGCGAAGGCGCAGGCCACCGAAGAGAAGAAGCGAAAGGCCGAAGAGTTGGCAGCGGCGTCGAAACCGGCAGTTCCGGTCGAGCCAGTCGTCGCGGAGGTGCCGTCCGTCGAGGCGGGTGCTGCCGGCGTCGTCGAGGTGAAGCCCGCTGAGTCCGGCGATGCTGGTGTTCCGGCCGTCGCGAAGGCGCCCGTTCCGGTGGAAGAGGGCCCGCCCTGGATGCTGATCGGCGGAGGGGTCGGGATCGCGCTGCTCGCGATCGTCGTCGTGCTGGTTCAGCGTTCGGGCCGGGTGCCCGAGATCGAAGACTGATTGCAGCGCGGGCGAAGCGCCTGGGAACTCGAGCGCGCTCCACGAGCCACCGCATCGATTCGTGCTGCACGGTCAGTCGACCCGAGGCCACGCGAGCCGCTCCATCGCCGGAACGACGCGCGCGCCGCCACGCCTCGCGTTTCCAACGACGTGCCGGGTCCGGCGCCTCGTCGACCTGCCCGAGTCGGGCCGCGTCGAGAGACAGGCGCAGCTGACACGTCCTGCTCGCGCCCGAGGTCGACTCCAGACGCCGCGCAGCCTCGAGCGCTTCGGCCCCCGTCCCTGAAGGTCACCACAGCGAACGAGGTCTTCGCGCTTGCACGGTGGGCCGAGGCCCGAACGTCTCGACCGTCACGTCACGCCCATCGCTGCGGAACGTCACGGCGCCGTCTCGGTCCGTCCGGTAGCAGCGCGCGCCTGCCTGCTGCCATCGCGCCACCACGTCTTCGCGGGGGAAATTGAAGCGGTTGTTCCGGCCCACGCAGAACATCACGTACTTCGCCCGCGTGCCCTGAACGAAGGCCGGCGTCGACGAGGTGTCGGAGCCGTGGTGCGGAGCCTTCACCACCGTCACCTGGCCGGTCGGGCCCAACAGATCCTCGCCCACCTCTTCGATGTCTCCGGTGAGCAGGAACGACACTTTGCCGTGCGTGAGCTTCAAGACGATCGATCGATCGTTCTCGTCGTCGATCGGCGCGCGGTCCACTGGTGGTCCGAGGACCTCGACCTGCACCGCTCCGAAGGCGATGCCCTCGTGACTCCGATCGACCACCTCGATCTCCGCGCCATCTGCTGCGGCCATGAGATCGGTCGTCAGCGGCCCAGCGGGAGACGGCGACAGCCACAACCGCCGGGTCGGCACCTGCTCCAGCGTCGAGATCAGCCCCAGCGCGTGATCAGGGTGTGCGTGGCTCAACACTGCGAGGTCGAGGGCTCGAATGCGCTTCTCACGCAGGAACGGCAGCACGAACCGGGCGCCTGTGTCAGCACCTCCGGGCACGCCGCCGCCGTCGATGAGCAGGTGATGCCCGCGATGACTCACGACCGTCGCGTCGCCGTGGCCCACGGCGAGGAAGGTCACCTCGAGCGCATCGGACTTCTGCGGCGGGACCGCGAGATGCACCAGCGCGGCGATCGGTGTCGCCAGCGCCAGCCACCGCCACCGACCTTTCGCCAGGACGAAGCACGCGAGCCCGGCCCACCACAGCAGCGTGAGCACGACCGGCGGCGAGGGGATCTCCCAGGTCGCGAAGGGCAGGGCGGCGAACTTCTCCGCGATCACCAGGAGCACCGACGCCAGCCGGGTCCCAATCCACAGCACTGGAGTGGCCAACCCGGGCGCGACGACGAAGAGGGCCGCCGACGACGCGGCGAGCAGGGTCAGCGCTCCTGAGATCGGCATCGCCACCACGTTCGACACCAGCCCCGCCACGCCGAGCCGCTGAAACGTCATCGCCACGATCGGCGCCGACACGACCGTCACGGCGAGGCTCGCGAGCCCCGTCGTGAGCCCTGCCTCGTTCCACTTCCACAGTCGCAGTCGCCAGCCCTGCGCGACCGCGGGCGAGGGGACCGGAATCGGCACGAGGCTCCGAAGGGTCGGCGTGAGGAGCACGAGGGCGAGCACCGCCGAGAACGACAACTGCAACGAGAGCTCGAAGACCGAGGCGGGCTCCAGGACGAGCATGGCCGCCGCGGCGAGCGCGAGCGCGTTGAGCCCATCCGACCGACGCCGCAGCGTGTGCGACAGCAGCAACACCGAGCACATCACCGCCGAGCGAACCGCAGGCGCTTGAAGGCCGGTGAAGACGACGTAGCCCCACGTCAACGGCAGCGAGAGCGGCGCAGCGACTCGACGAGGCTCCACGCGACGGAAGAACCGGCCCGGCGCGCGAATCGCGAGCCACCTGATGAGGCCGAACAGCGCGAACGCCAGCACCGCGACGTGCAGCCCGCTCACCGACAACACGTGCGCGAGCCCGCTTCTCGCGAAGTCGTCCTCTACCTGCTCGTTGAGCGTGGCGCGGAGCCCGGCTGACAACGTGAGGAACAGCGACGCCGACGCTGGATCAGGAGCCGCCGCCCGTGTTGCCGCCTCCAGTTCCGCGTGGGTCCGCCTCAACCATCGCCGCCACGCCGGAGCCGCTCCAACCCTCACCAGCCGAACGCCCTCGAAGCTCCCCGTGTACGGCTGTCCTCGGCCCAGGGCGCGTCGCCAGCCATTCCACTCGCCCGGATTCGAAGTCGGAACGATCGGCTTGAGCTTCGCCTCGACGGCGATGCGTTCTCCCACCTCGACCGGCGGAGCCGCTGCGCCGAACAGCTGCGTCCGAAACCGCGCTGGCGCCCCCGAGACCTGAGCCACCTGCAGGCCCAACTGAACGCCGCCTTCGACCAGCTTGACCGACTCGACCTCGCCCTCGAGCACGACCCGGCTCCCAGCAAACACGTCTGGCCCCTCAATCGCGGCGTGGAGCGACGCCAGCCCTCCACCAAGCCCGAGGCTCGCCGACAGCATCAGGACGCGGCCCAGCGGCTTTCCCTGCCGCCAGAATGCGAGCCCACCACCGATGACGAAGCCACCCAGGAACCACCACGGCGGCGGGTGGGTCTCAGCTGCGAACGCAGCCCCGACTCCCAACGCCACCACAGGAAACACCGCCGGGCGATTGCCCAGCGCCCACCACGTCCACCCGCCCATGTGCCACCCCCGCCCAACCCCAGACGCCACTCCTGACCCTAGGGTATGTGTGGGTTTGTAGTCAACGCGGTTTCATGGTAGGAAAGAGCACTTCCGACCGAAACGGCCGGAAAATAGGCAGTAAAACCAAGGAGTTGCGAGTGTTCAAGCCAGGTGACAAGGCGGTCTACCCCGGGCACGGCGTCGGGGAAGTGGTGGGAATCGAGCACACGGAGGTCGCCGGTCAGCGGCAGAGTTTCTACGTGCTCAAGATGCTCGAGAAGAACGGCGGGCGGTTCCTCATTCCCATCAACAAGATCGGCCAGGTCGGCCTCCGCGAGATCATCAGCGAAGACGACGTGAAGCAGGTCTACGCAATCCTCAAAGAGAAGGACATCTCGGTCGACTCCACGACCTGGAACCGGCGGTACCGGGAGTACATGGAGAAGATCAAGACGGGCTCGGTCTTCGAGATCGCCGAAGTGCTGCGCGACCTCTATCTGCTCAAGGGCGACAAGGATCTCTCGTTCGGTGAGCGCAAGATGCTCGACACCGCGCGCTCGCTGCTCATCAAGGAGCTCGCGTTCGCCAAGGGCGTCACCGAGCAGGACATCGAGAACGATCTGAAGAAGATCTTCAACATGGCCTGAGTCGGGTGCTCCGACTCGAACCCCGGACTGCCACGTGCACTCCGGGGTTTTTTCATGTTCAGAGGCACCCGTGAGCGAGAACGACACCCCAGAGATCGAACCCGGGCCTCCGCCTCCCGAGCCTTCGGCGATCGAGGAGCGCCGCGACGATCAACACAAGCGCATCGCCGAGCTCGAAGCGAAGCTCTCGAGGCCCAGCAACGTCGGCGTCACGCCGCTGGTGGCGGCGGTGGCGCTGGTGTTCCTCGGGTATCTGCTCTGGGGGCAGCGCGCCGATCTCGAGTACCAGTTCACCGCGCCGAAAGAGGCCATCGATCTCGGGAGCGAAGGCTCCTACCGCTTCGATCTCGCGCAGTCGAACCGGTACGTGCAGATCCACGGCTCCCCGTCACCCCGCGGCTGGTACTGGGTCGAGCGCAACACGACGGTGGTGGCGGTTGGCATTCTCGAGACGCCCATCATTCTGCGACGCCCGACGCTGCCGAACGAAGCGTGGACCCCGGGTGAGCCACCTCCGAGGCCTGACGCGCGACCGTTCACCGTGAGGGGCCGCCTGCTGTCGAGAGAGGACGCGCCCGCCAGGTACGCCGACGCCTTTACCGGCTACGAGAGCTGGTTGGGTGCCCCCGCGAAGTGGATCCTCCTCCAGGAGGACAAGCCTGGCGGAGATCTCGGTGGGCAGGCGTGGGTCGTCATCCTCGCCGCCTTCTGGATGTTCAACCTGTGGTTGCTGGTTCGCGGCACCCTGCGACTGGTTCGCCGCTGAAACGACACGGGGGCGACCCGATGCTGGCGTCGACCCCATTCGGTGTTGCCGTCAACCCCTGGGCTCAGTCGCCAAACGCGTCGTCGATGCTCGTCTTACTGGGGGCCTTCTTCAGAGCAGGCTTCGGCGTCGCAGCCGCGGGCTCGTCATCGCCCGCGCTCTCGCCCTTGAGCCTTGCCACCGCGTCCTTGGCCCTCTGGTTTGCCGGGTCGTTCTTCACGGACGCGCCGTAGGCCGCCCTGGCCTTCTCGTCGTCGCCGTTCGACTCGTACTGCTTGCCGACCAGAAAATAGAGATTGCCGAGGTGCTTCCGAATCTCGCTGCCGTACTTGCCCCAGCCGCTCGAGAGCTGCTCGTCGAGGGCGAGCGCCTTGGTGAACTCCTTGATGGCGACGGTGCCGTTGTTCGAGATGAGCGCTTCCTGGCCTGCGTCGTACGCCGAGATGAACTTGAGCAGCTTGTCCGAGAGTTCCTTGTCTCCCGCTGACTTCGCGAGCTCGAGCGAGCCTTCCGCGTTGCCCCGCTCGTACGGTGCGAGGACCTGCGAGCGCTTGCCTCCGCTGGGCGCTTCTTCGGCTTCCTCAGAAGCCGCCGGGCCTTTCGCTGCCTTCCGCGCGGCCAGTGCAACGCGGTTGACGGCAGGAGCGGCGCGAGCGGGCGCGACCGATGGGGCGGCACCCGGGACCGACTTCACCGTGGTCGGGCCATCATCGATGGCGGGCTCTTCCGCCACTGGGGCTGCCTCTTCGACCTCTCGTTTCGCGGGCGGTGCCACCACGATGACCTTGCTTGCGGCCTGCTTACGCTTGAGCGCGTCTGCAATGGCGTCGGTCGCGGGCTCTGCGGAGGCGACGACGGCCTTCCCGTTCTTCTCCGGCCCGGGGGTCGACGTGCCGGTCGCCATGCGAATGAGGGCGAAGGCGAGCACCGCAGCGAGCCCGAAGCCGACCGCGCCCGCGAAGACCGCGATCTTCACCATGCGGTTCGAGCTGACCGGTCGCACCTGGCTGCTGGTCGTGCTGTTGGGCTGCACCGGGCGCGCAACCACGGCCGTCGGAACGCGCGCTTTACCAGTCGACGACGCTGGTGGCTTTTCTCCCTTCTGCATCGGACCGCGAAGGCGCAGCAGCGCGTTGCCGAGGGCGATGGAGTCGCCGATCTTGACCTCCACCTCGCTCGCGATGCGGCTCTTGTTCACGAACGACCCGTTCTGCGAGCCCAGATCCTTCACGAAGAACTGATCGCCGATGCGACGAATCTGCGCATGTCGCCGCGAGATCGACGGGTGCTGCAGCCGCAGGTCAGAGACCGACGCGCGCCCGACGACGACGGTGCCCTGCTTGCACTCGAGGAGCTGTCCGGCCCCCGGGCCCCTCTCCACGTAGAGGAACGCCGGCTTGTATTGCTGTTCGCTCATGCCGTAGTGCGCCTGCATTTCCTGATCGGACTTCTCGGTATCGTAGATGGCCGTGGGGATCGCTTCTTCTGCCTTCTTCAAGGGCCGCCTCGCTCCGGTGGTGCTGCTGGGGTACTGGGGAACCCGCTGCGGGCGGGGATCATCGGCTCGAAGGATGTTCTCTTCGGAGATGGGAAAGTCGTC
The DNA here is from genome assembly GCA_040400045.1 of Myxococcaceae bacterium. Taxonomy (GTDB): domain Bacteria; phylum Myxococcota; class Myxococcia; order Myxococcales; family Myxococcaceae; genus Xiheimicrobium. Next base: position 16,775 of record JBBAQZ010000010.1, on the reverse strand, counting down.
TCCGTCAGAAGGCTTGGGGGGCTGCGGCATGTGAACTCCGGAAGACAGTGTTCAGGCAGACGAGATATCGCACATCTGACACCATGAGTTTCCTCCAGGTAAAGTCCCCACCCCCCATGGCGCCTCCCAACATCCGCGTTTTCAACACGATGCAGCAGACGAAGGTTCCGCTCACCCCGCTCAACCCCGGGAAACTCGGGATCTACGTGTGCGGCCCGACCGTCTATTCGTTCGTCCACATCGGCAACGCCCGCACCTTCACCTCGTTCGACACCATCGTCCGGTACCTGCGCTTTCGCGGCTTCGAGGTCAGGTATGTGCGCAACTACACCGACGTCGATGACAAGATCATCAAGGCCGCGCACGAGACGGGCGAAGACCCGATCGAGCTGGCGGCGCGGTTCATTCGCGAGTTCGAGGTCGACGCGAAGGCGCTCCACCTGTTGACGCCCGACGTGTCGCCGAAGGTCTCCGAGACGATCCCCGAGATCGTGTCGATCATCGAGAAGCTGATCGCGCGCGGAACCGCGTACGCAGCGGGTGGCGACGTCTACTTCGAGGTCCACAAGTACCCCGGCTACCTGAAGCTTTCGAAGAAGCACCTCGACGATCTCGTCTCGGGCGCCGGTGAACGCGAGCTGGTGCTCGGGTCCAAGAAGGACCCGATGGACTTTGCGCTGTGGAAGGCCGCGAAGCCCGGGGAGCCGTCGTGGGACTCTCCGTGGGGCAAGGGGCGGCCGGGCTGGCACATCGAGTGCTCCGCGATGAGCGCGAAGTACCTCGGCGAGACCTTCGATCTGCACGGCGGAGGGCTCGATCTGATCTTCCCGCACCACGAGAACGAGATCGCCCAGTCCGAAGCCGCGAGCGGCAAGACGCTCTGCAACTGCTGGATGCACGGTGGCTTCCTGGATCTCGAGGGCGCGAAGATGTCGAAGTCGCTCGGCAACGTGGTTCGGCTGCGCGACGCGCTCCAGCAGGTCGACGCCGAGGCGCTGCGCTACTTCTTCCTCACCACACACTACCGTCAGGCGCTCTCGTTCTCGGACAAGCAGCTCGCCGACGCCGAGACGCGCATGGAGTACTTCTACGAGACGCTCAAGAAGGTCGACGAGCGCGTCGACGGGAAGGACTTCGGCCAGGGCCCGCTCCACGGCGATCCCGAGCGGTTCCTGCGCGAGCTCGACGAGGCGATGGCTGACGACTTCAACTTCCCCGGCGCCATCGGTGCGCTCGCCGGCCTCTTCAACGAACTCAACCAGCTGACCGACAAGCCGCCGGTGAAGGACAAGGCGATCGTCGGTCGCACGCTGCTGGCCCTGCGCGAGGTCGCGAAGAAGGCCTCGCTTGCGCTCGGGCTCTTCGAAGACAAGCCGTCCGAATGGCTGCTGCGCCGCCGAGATCGTCAGGTCGTTCGGTTCGGCATCGACGTCTCGAAGATCGACGCGGCGATCACCGCGCGTCACGAAGCGCGCGCGAAGAAGACCCCCGAGGGCTTCAAGGAGGCCGACCAGATTCGGGCCGATCTGAAGGCCATGCGGGTCGACATCATGGACGCACCGGGTGGCACCAGCTGGAAGGTGCTGAGCCCGAGCAGCGACTGAAGGCTGAGCGGGTGACGCGACGGCGTCGCGCAGCCAGCAGCACAACGAACGGGAACAGTGAGAGCCCTCCGGCGCTGCTGCAGCTCGCGCTGGCACCGACGAAGCCCGACGGCGCAAAGAGGCTGAAGCCGGGCTTCGCAACCGGTCCAGCGACCGACGCCTTGGCGAGCAGGATCTGTGGCTTGGGCGGCTCCTGGCAGTAGCGGAAGCCGTTCCAGCCGTTGGCGCACGCGTAGTTCGCCGGGCAGTCGCCCATGTTCCGGCAGGTCAGCTGGCAGATGGAGTCTCCCTCGGTCGCGCCGGTGCAGACCGTGTCCGTGCCGCAGTAGTTCTGGCCGATGCGGCAGAACGCCCCGGCGGCGAGCACCGGCAGCTGCTTCTTGATGCAGAAGCCCCCCGTGCACTCGAGGCCTGTCGTGCAGTCGGTGGGCGCCGTGCAGGCGCGGGTGCAGTACGGCTGAAGGTTCTGCGGATCGTTGCGACACTCGCGGTTGATGCACTGAGTCGCGACGTTGCAGGCCTGGCCTTCGGTCACACAGTCAGGGTCGGGGTCGCCGCAGGTGGTCGTCGCGCACAGCCCGTTAGGGCCGCAGTCGGGGCAGTCCGGGTCGACGCCGCCCTGGAGCATGAGGCACACGGTGCTGCAGATGTTGTCCTTCGCGCAGACGCAGTCGAAGTCGGGCATCGGGCAGTTGGTGGCGCAGCGCCCGTCGCGGTCACACGAAGGCGCTTCGTACATCGAGAGGTACATCTGCACGAACGAGGTGAATGCGTCGACGCGGGTGTCGGCGCCGTAGGTGCAGGTTTGTGACGTGGTGAAGCTGTGCACGCCCACCTGACGCTCGACGCCGTCGGGGAAGGTGTAGAAGGTCGGGCCGCCGGAGTCGCCCTGACAGATGCCCTTCGACTGATTGTCGCCCATGAAGATCAGCTGGGAGGTCAGTTGAGAGACCGTGAGCGAGACCTGCCTTCGCGTTCCGCTCCCCGAGCCCGGCATCGTGTTGCCGTAGCCCACCGCGCGAATCGGGCGCCCCTGCGTCCCCTGCATGGTCTGATTGTTCCAGGGCTTGGGGTTCACGTTCGATGGAGCCCGCTCCAGCAGGATGATGGCGATGTCGTTGCGGAGATCCTGCCCGTTGGGGTTCCAACCCGGGTGCGTGTTCCATCGCAGTGCGCGGTAGGTGTTCACGCCGAACTGGATCTGGGAATCGACGGGCGCGTTGTGCGCAAGGACCGAGCGCGCTCCGTCGACGCAGTGGGCGGCCGTCAGCAGCGTGCGGGACCCGATGAGCGTCGCGCTGCAGATGCCCATCTGCCCGGTCATCTCCGTCATGATCAACTGGAAGACGTTGTTGTCCGTCGCAGGAGCGACGGTGCCGCCGACGATGGCGCCACGCTGGGTCCCGACGGGAGTGATTTCTGCGAGGGCGCCGTCTTCGCGCCCGCAGCCGAGCAGGGCACCAACGACGAGCATCGAAACGAGGAGACGAAGGTTCATGGAGAGACCCGGCGACGACGGAACACCGGGACCATCAACACGAGCGCCGCCAACAGTCCACCGGGCGCTGTCGAGCAGCCCTTGGCCACCGCCCCAAGGCTCGGCTGAACGCCAGGCAAGGTCTTCGGCCTGAAGTCGACGTTGAAGGGCCGGCAGTAGCGCCCGCCCATGCTGCCGCCTTCGCAGGCCGCCCCATCGCCGCAGTCGGCCACGACCGTGCACGGCGCGACACAGCGGGTGATGCCGCTCTGAGGCCCGTTGCAGGTGCTGGTGAGGCAGAAGTCGAGCAATGGCGAACAGGACTCGAGCAGCCGTCGCTCGGGGCGCAGTGGAATTCGACACGCGCCCGCGCTGCACTCCATCGAGGCCGGGCAGTCGGACTTTTGCCCGCACGAGCGGCTGCAATACGTGTCGGTGTTCTGCGAGTCATTGACGCACTTGCGACCGCGGCACTGGGTTTCGGCTGAGCACAGACCGCCCTCATTCACGCAGTCAGGGTCGGGTCGCGGGCAGTCGTTGATGGAGCAGGTTCCGTTGCGCGCGCAGTCCTTGGGGCAATCGGTGTCAGTCGAGAGATCGACGCACTCGGCGGTGCACTGGCCATCGGTCGCGCACGCACAATCTTGATCGATGACTGCGCAGCCCGGCTTGCAGAGACCGTCGAGCTCGCAGGTCGGTTCTTCCCACCGACCCATGGTCTGTCGAATCCACGGGAGTTGCGTGTCGACGCGCATGTCGACACCGAATTGCTGGCAGCCTTGGTCGCCATAGCTCACCACGCCGACGAGGCGCTCCGCGGTCTCGCCGGGGAACAGCATGAAGCCGGGCCCGCCAGAGTCTCCCTGGCAGGTCTGCTTGCCCATGGCTCCGGCCTCGAAGCTGGTGGACATGATGCGTCGAAGCGGGGCGCTCACTTCTCGCTTCGTTCCTCCGCCGCTCTGGGTCGGCCCGTCCGTCACCCCGAAGCCCGTGTGACGCACCGGCATGCCCAGGAGCGAGTTGGCCATCGGGGCGTCATTCATTCGCAGCACGGGAACGTTCACCACGGCGCGCTCGAGCTGCAGCAGGCCGAAGTCGTTGCTCTGGCCGGTGTACATCGGGTGGCGGGTCTGGCCGACGACGCGGACGACCGAAGTCGGGCTCGTCGAGTACGTCCCGAACGCGACGAAATAGGGTGCATTGCTCCCCTGGGCGTAGATGCAGTGCGCCGCCGTCAGAACAGTCTTGGGCCCGACGAGTGAGCCGGTGCAGTAGCTCGAGTAGCGCCCACTGAAACCGACGACGAGCGCGACCACCGCGGGGTCGCCCAGCGCGAGCGTTCCACCGATGATCGACTGCTGCTGGTGCTCGACGGTCTCGCCTGGAAGTTCAACCTGGCCGCATGAGCTCCCGAGGACGGCGCCGGCCAACACCGTAGAGAGGACTTGAGCCTTCATGTCGACTGCTCCCTTGCTGCGACTGATTGCGTGTACGGACTGGTGCGCGCGGATAGCAAGGTGTGTGCCCCTTGTGTTCGGTCGTAATTCCAGCCAGTTGAACATCACCCCCGGTCGGAGTTCCGACACTATCGTCCTGATCTGACTGGGATCGCGACAGTGCCCTCTCCGATGAGCGAGCGCTCGAGTGTCAGAGGTCATGACGGTTTTTTTGGCGAGGCCTCGCGTGGATCTGGCGCTAGCGTTGGGCTTCCTGTGACGACGCTCCTCAAAGGCGCCACGCTGATCGAGATCGAGCCGCGGTCGGTGGAGCGCGCCGACCTTCGCATCGACAAGGGAAAGATCGTCGCAAGGGGTGCCTCGCTCGAGCCACTGCCGACTGATGAGGTGACCGATCTGAACGGCCGCCTGGTGATGCCTGGTCTGGTGAGCGCGCATCACCACCTGCACGGAGGCCTCGCACGCGGGCTCCCGCGGGGCGGCGGCTTCAGCGAAGGGCTCGCCTTGCTCGAGCAACTCGAAGGCGCACTCAGCCTCGACGACGTGCAGGCAGCGGCGGCGGTGGGCGGCCTCGAAGGCTTGTGCGCTGGGACGACGACGGTCTTCGCGCTGCACGCCTCGCCCAGGGCGGTGCCGGGCTCGATGGGCCGGCTGGCGCAAGGGCTCAACGACACCGGCATTCGCGGCGTGCTCGCCTACGAGGTCTCTGATCGCGCCGGCGCCGTGAGCCGGGAAGAAGCGCTCGAAGAGGCCACCGGCTACATCGGCAGGGCGCGAGGGCGGTTTCGTGGCGCAGTCGGACTGGCCCACCTCGGCGTGACCTCCGATGAAGCGCTCGCCGCCGTGAAGGCGGTCGCGACCGGAAGCGGCGCGATGACGCTGATCAACGTCGCCGAAGACCCGCGTGAAGAGACCCAGAGCGTCGAGAACTTCGGCGCCGCTCCGCTCGACCGGTTGTTCGCCAGCGACCTGGTCGGCGAGAAGACGGTCATCTCTCAGGCCGTGCACTTCTCGTGGCCGCAGCTCTCCGAGTTGCTCACGCGCGGTGCGTGGTTGGTGCACGCGGGACGCAGCAACATGCACGGTCAAACGGGGCTGGCGACGCCCTCGAAGTTCGGAGTCCGCGCGTGCTTCGGAACCGACGTGATGAGCCTCGACGCGCTCGCCGAAGCGCAGGTGGCTTCGCTGCGCGCCTGTGATGCGGGTCAGCCCATCGATTTCCTCCGCTTCATCGCCAACGGCCATCGCCTCGCCTCGGCCGCCTTCGGTCAGATGATCGGGCCGCTGCGCGAAGAGGCCGCCGCCGATCTCGTGGTGCTCGACTATCAGCCGGCCACGCCGCTGACCTCGGAGTCGCTCGCCTCGCACCTGTTGCACGGCGTGGCCGCGCAGCACGTGGAGTCGGTGATGGTCGACGGGATGTGGCGCCTCTGGAAGCGCAAGCCGCTCTCGGTCGACGTCGCCGAGCTCGCGCGTACCAGTCGGGAAGCCGCCGCCGCCGTCTGGGCGCGTCTGCCCCGCTGACCACTGCGACTGGCGTCGAGCCAACGCGCTGGTTAGCCGACGGCCATGCTGATCGTCGCCCTCGTGCTCGCTGCCTCGCCCGTCGTCGGAGACGTGGCGCCGGACTTCACCGTCAAGGACGTGAGCGGTCGAGCGCTCACGCTCTCGAAGTTGGTGGAGCGAGGCCCCGTGGTGGTCGCTTTCTACACGAAGGCCTTCACTCCCGGCTGAACCCGCGAGTTCACCGCGTACCGGGACCGGTATGCCGACATCGAGAAGAACCAGGGAACGGTGATCGCGGTGTCGGGCGATGACGGCGCCAACGCGCTCAAGTTCAAAGAGAGCCTCAAGGCGCCGTTCCCGTTCGTGAGCGACCCTGACGGGGTGTTGATGAAGGCCTTCGACGTGAAGTACCCGCTCATCACCCTCGCGAAGCGGGTCTCGTTCGTGATCGGCGCGGGCCGGAAGGTGCTGGCGATTCAGGAGGGCAGCGACGCGATCGATCCTTCGGCGGCGGTCACCTCGTGCAGTCTCGAGAAGCCCAGAGGGCTCCAATACCTGGTGGGCCCGAAGGACGGCGGCTGAATCGATCGCCGTCGCGGTCCGTCAGTCGCGTCGCTTGACGCGTGCACGAGTGTGAGTTTGGTTGCGCGCCCCTCACGCCCGGGCCGGTCCGGTCGTGCTCATCTGGAGTTCCGCATGAAATTGAAGGCGCTTTCTCTCGGAGCCGTGATCGGCTTCATCCTGGCCACTGTTGCTTCGTGTGGAACTCCTGCCGGCAACTGCGGCCCCAACAACTGTACGGGCTGCTGCAACGCGGGCACCTGTGTCGCGCCTGACAAGCTGACGGACTCGACCTGCGGCAGCTCGGGCAACGCGTGCACGAACTGTGCGGCCTCGAGCCAGACCTGCAACATGACCACGAAGTCGTGCATTGGCTCGGTCGCGACGGGTGGCGGCACGTCGGGCACGGGCGGCGGCACGTCGGGCACGGGCGGTGGAACGTCGAGCACGGGCGGTGGAACGTCGAGCACGGGCGGTGGGACTGCCGGTGGATCGATGGGCACTGGCGGCGGCATGTCGGGCCGCATGCCGTGCGACTACCTCGCGCCGAATTGCCCAGCGGGCACCGAGTGTCTACTCAACGACATCAACGGCACCGCGGGGAGCTGCGTGCCGGGGGCTTGCAGCGTGCTCAATCAGGACTGCACGGCTCCGAACACCAAGTGCATCGTCGGGCCGCTCCCCGATGCCGGCATTGCCCGTCAGTGCACGCCGTTCGTGCTCGGCGATGGCGGGACGGTGGAAGGTGGCCCGTGCGTGCAGGCGATTTCAGACCCGTGCCAGAGGGGCTCCCAGTGCGTCGCCGTGAACGGTGGCGCGGCGACGTGCCGCCGGTTCTGCAACCTGGCCGTGGGCTGCGGCCCCGGCTCCGAATGCAACCTCGGCGTTTCGTTCGCGGTCGTGCAGGGTGGCCAATTCGAGCTGCACCCCGTGTGTTCGGCCATCACCGCCTGCGACCCATATACGCAGATGCCGTGCGCGGCGACTGAGGCCTGCCAGGTGTACCGCCCCGGCGCTCCTCCGGGCTGCATCCCGAATGGCACTGTGATGGCTGGCGGTCAGTGCTCGGGCTCGGCGTTTTGCGCCCGCGGCTTGCAGTGTGTCGTCCCCGCCGCAGGTGGAAACACGGGCACCTGTCGGGCCTTCTGTAACCTCGACGGTGGCGCTCCCGCGTGCGCGGCCGGGATGTGCCAGAACCTGATGAACATGGGCATCGGCGGTTGTTCGATGTGATCGCAGTGACCGTGTGAAGTCGACTTCGCCCGCTCGGGGAAACCAGGGCGGGCGTTGTCTTTGGAACGCCGATGCGTGGGTGAACCGAAGCTTCGGCGTCGACTCCGCTCAAACCCGACCTGGTCGACGGGGCCCACACGCTGGGCGAGGCTGTTTCAGGTGCCTGTCGAGGTGCGCCGGAGCGCCTGTCGTGACGGTGGCAACGCTGCGCGAGGTGCTGCCGACCGCCTGTCGAGGTGCTGGCGACCGCTCGTCGAGGTTCGCCCGCCGCTCGTCGAGGTGATACCGACTGCCTGTCGAGGTGCTACCGACCGCCTGTCGAGGTGATGCCGACCGCCTGTCGAGGTGCCAGGGGGCACCGCCGCACGTGCCCGACCTGGCTCCCGTCGCCTCGACGCGGCGCACGCTCGAGCACGCTTCGAGGTGCGGCTCAGCGTTTGATCATCACCGGGGCCATGCCCATCGCAGGGAGCTCATCAGGCGTGGTGCTCGGCTTGCGCTGCGGCGGCGTGCGCCTGGCGTTGAACCCGGTCTCGGCCTCGACCTGCCTGCGCTGCGCGTCGCTGTAGTTCAGGTAGCAGTTCCTCGTCTGCTCGCTCACCACGCGCAGGTCGCTCACCACGCCGAGCCACGACAGCACCTTCAAGGCGTAGAACGTGAAGTCGACTTCCCACCAGAACCAGCCCTGGTTGGCGGTGTTCTGATGGAAGTGGTGGTTGTTGTGCCAGCCCTCACCGCACGTCAGCAACGCGAGGAGGAAGTTGTTCCGGCTGGTGTCCGTCGTCAGGTACCGGCGTGAGCCGAAGACGTGGCTCAACGAGTTGATGGTGAACGTGCCGTGCCACACGAGCACGGTCGAGACGACGCCGGCAGAGAAGGCCCAGGGCAAACCGCCGATGGCGTAGACCACGGCGAGGCCCACCAGCGGAGGCACCAGGAAGTACTTGTTGAGCCACACGAGCTCTGGGTACTTCGCGAAGTCCTTGATGGCCGAGAGGTTGGTCTCCTCGTAGTCCTTCACGAGGATCCAGGCCATGTGGCTCCACCAGAAGCCTTTGCGCGCCGGAGAGTGGATGTCGTTCTCCGTGTCGCTGCAGCGGTGGTGGTGCCGGTGGTTCGCGGCCCACCAGAGCACGCCCTTCTGGACGCCCATCTGCGCGAGGAACGCGAGGATGAACTGGAATACGCGGCTCGTCTTGAACGCGCGATGCGAGAAGTAGCGGTGGTAGCCGGCGGTGATGCCGAACATGCGCAAGTAGTAGGTGACGAAGACGACGGCGACGTACTCCCACTTGAACGGGAAGAGCACCGCGAGCGGCAGCAGCAGGTGCCAGCCGATGAAGGGGATGGAGGCCACCAGGTTCCACTGGGGCGGAGGCGCGGGCTTGGTCGAGGTCGAGGTCATGGTGTGCCGTTGATGGCTTCGACACGATCAACACCCATGGCCGTCATCCGATGGTCAGCGCCCCCGACATTCCCCCTCGATGGGAAACCGCTGTGTCACCCATTGGTCATCACGACGTGAGCGGAAGGGCGGCGAGCCACGCCTCGAACTCAGGCGTGCTGCGAAGTGACGCGAGATCGGTGTCCATTCGTGCAGCCGCTGCATCGCGGTAGCCGTGCTGAGAGGCGAGGGTGAGGCAGCGGAGCGCCTGGGCAGCTTCCTTCGCTCGCGCCCAGTCGCAGGCCGCCGTGTAGGCGTGCGTCGCTGACGGCTCGGCTTCGAAGGCACCCTCGGCCATCTGGGCGGCCCGGACGTACTGATCGCGCAGGTACAGCACGCGCTCGGCCGCGAGAAAGGCGTGGGCGAGTCGGAGCCCGGGGAGGGCTCGTGCGTCGGCCTCCCTCCCGAGCCGAAGCAGCGTGCCGGCGTACTCGGCGCGAAGGTTGGGCTCGTCGACGGCGCGCGCGGCCTCGGCCCAGAGCGGGAGCGCCGTCTCGTCGTCTCCGGCCAGCGAGTGCGCCGCGGCGAGGGCGTGCGGAGGAATGGAAAGGTCCTCGACGTTGCGGAAGTGACGCAGCGCCTCGGGGCCATCGGACGACTTCACGGCGACGAGGCCGAGCACGAGGTGCGCGCGGGCTTTCACGTCCCGAGGCACGTCGATGCTCCGCAGCACCGACTCCCCGGCGGCGCGAGCCTCGACGAGCTGTCCCGTTCGCAGCTTGCGCTCCATGTCGGCCAGCAACTCCATCATCGGGTCGGCGGCCGCGCTCGCGGGGAGCTCGCCGCGCAGGTAGGCCTGGATCACCGAGACGGCCCGGAACCCCCACAACCCGAACAGCAGCCCCATCACGGCGGCCTTCAGGAACAGCGCGAGCCCGAGGCCGGCCGCGGCGAACAGGAGCGTGACGAGCTGCGCGTAGAGGAAGCCCTTCTTCCCGAAGAGGTGCATCAGCACGGCTCTCGCGATGTGCCCGCCGTCGAGGGGCGCGACTGGCACCAGGTTGACGAGTGCCCAGAAGAGGTTGGCCACGAAGGCGGCCTTGAGCGCGTAGGCCGCGATGGCGTTGGTCGCTCCTCCCGCTTGCAGCCCGAGGAGCGCACCGCCCGCGACGACGCCCAACAGCAGGCCCGCGAATGGACCGGCGAGGGTCAACAACACCTCGCGGTGCCACGGGATCTCGCCAGGCGCGTTGGGCATCGTCCTGCCGCCGAGGCCAAGGAGCTGAACCGAGGGGGCGTAGCCGAACGCCCTCGCGCTGAAGGCGTGCCCCAGCTCGTGCACCAGCACCGAGATCGAGATGATGAGTCCCCAGATGAGCATCACCACGGCCATCGTCGTCGCCCGCTGGGGGTTCGCGGGGTCGAGGAGGATGGTGCCCGGCCACTCGGCGCCGTTGCGCTCGCTCTGGGCGAAGCTCCAGGCGAGGAGGGTGGAGATCAGCAGATGGCTGACATGCACCTGCACGGGAATTCCGCCGAGCCGGAACTGGAACACCGGGACCTCGTAACACGCGAGCCGTCAGTTGCGGGCACTCGCCCTGTCCATTCACCCGACTCGGTTGCCGAGCCGTTCCTCCGACGCAGACGGCGCCGAGCCTGATAGGGGAGTGCTCCGCATGTTGCCCATTGGTCCGTACACCCTGAAGAACCGCTTCATCCTCGCGCCGATGGCGGGGGTGTCGGAGATGCCTTTCCGGACGATCGCCTTCGAGCAGGGCGCCGCGTTGTGTCCGACCGAGCTGGTGAGCGCGCAGGGCCTCTTCCGAATCAATACCCGCACCTTGCGGTACCTGCGCTTCAACCCCGAGATCGAGCGGCCCTACTCGTTGCAGATCTTCGGCGGTGAACCTGAGGTGATGGCGCAAGCCGCGGTGATCGGCAAACAGCATGGCGCGCAGATCATCGACATCAACATGGGCTGTCCGGTGAAGAAGGTGACCAAGTCGGGCGCTGGCTCCGCGCTGTTGTGCGACCCGCCGCGCGCAGGGCAGCTCGTGAAGCTCATTCGCGACGCCACGGGGCTGCCGGTGACCGCGAAGATCCGCAGTGGGTGGGACGCGAACAGCCGCAACTTCCGCGAGATGGCCGATTCACTCGGTGCCGCTGGAGTCTCAGCCCTCGCCGTTCACCCTCGCACCCGCGCCCAGGGGTACTCGGGCAAGGCCGACTGGGCCGTCATCGCCGACCTCAAGAAGCACGTCGGGAACGCGTTCCCCATCATCGGCAATGGCGACGTGAAGACCGTCGACGATGCGACGCGCATGCTCGAGACGACCGGCTGCGACTACGTGATGATCGGCCGCGGCGCGCTCGGGAATCCGTGGCTGTTCCGGCAGCTGCTCGGCGGACCGAAACCAACGCGTGAAGAGCGCGCGACCCTCGTCCTCCGGCACTTCCGAGAGCACCTGCACTTCGTGTCGCACGAGCGTGTGAGCCGCGAGAAGTTGACGCCGGAAGAAGAGACAGCGCGCGCCGAGAAGGCCGCCGTGCACAACTTCCGCAAGCACCTCGCGTGGTACGCGCACGGGCTGGCCGGTGCCTCGCACTTCCGGAACCTCGTCAACCGCCTCGAGACGAAGCGCGAGGTCGAGAGCTCGGTGGAACAGTTCTTCCTCGGCGCGGAGCACGACGCGGGCGCGCCGGAAGAGGAGTACGACGTCGACTACCGGACGGCGCTCGGCTGAGCGCCGGTGCGTCGAGGTGCACGTGATCCCTTCGGCTGCGTCTTGGTGAAGTGCTGGTGAAGCTCGGCCTCTTCAGCCGGGGGCAGCTCGGGCCGGCTCGTCGTCGCGACGAAGAGCACCTTCGGAGGCAAGGGCGTGAGCCCGTCGAGGCGGTTGGCCAACTCGAGGAGCGTCGCGGCTCGTTGTTCACCAGGCCCCTGGTTGATGGAGTGGTTCGTCTCGTCGCGAAGACCTTCCGAACGCGTGCAGCCCCAACGCCCACGAAGACCTCGACGAACGCAGAGCCGGGGAGCGCGAGCAGCGGAAGGCCGGCGTCGTGGGCCACGGCCTTGAGGAGTCAGTCGAGGTTGCCCGCGACGTCGCCAGTCGTCTGGCCGACTTTGGAGAAACCGACGAACAGGAACATCAGCACGACCCAGAGGACGAGCGTCCTCACCTGCGAGCTCACGATCAGCTCCCGCCTCGCAGCGTCCAGATCTCGCGGCCCGTCTTGAGCACCTTCTTGTCGATGCTCGCCGACGCACTCTCAGCGTCGGCCATCTGCTTGAGCTCGGCGACATCGGCGTCGCTGCCGTCGCAGAACCCCATGGGGCGCGTCGACTCAGCGGTCATCAACTGCACCTTGAACTCGCCCTTGTCCCAGCGGGTCTGCGTGGCGTTGTTGTACGGGTGGATCATGGCGCCTTCATGCCTCGTTCGCGGGCCAGCGCTACACCTTCTCGACCCTGCACAAGCCCGAACGGAAGGCCGGGAAGCCGCTGATGGGGTCGCGCTTGTCGGGGCTGATCAGGCGGTTCGGGTTCGCGTCGGGAAACCCTGCAGCCATCACGGCGCATTCGCGCTGCACGTCGTTGGTCACCACCGCGGTGAGCTGAATGCTCCCGTAGGGTGACGTCACCTTCACCCGGGTCCCCGTCGAGATGCCCAGCGGCCGCGCGTAGTCGGTGTGGATGATCACCTCAGCGGTCCGCATGCGCGCGTTCACGCTCGGCACGTCGTGGAACTGCGAGTTGATGTACGCCCGCGGTCGCGGTCCCGTGACGAGGCGCAACGGAAACTCGGCGGACTGCACCTCGGTGGGCGGCATCCACACGGGCAGGCCGGGGTGGCCCTCGCGCTCGAGGAGTTGGCTCTTGAACTCCGCTCGGCCAGAGAGGGTCGCGAACTTCGGCTGCGCGACGGTGAGCGACGGTTTCGGTTGTTGCTGCGAGTCCTGCATCCACCGCACGTGCTTCTGTTTCGACGCCTCGTGCATCGAGGCCCACGGGAAGTACTCACCGAGCCCGAGCTTCTTCGAGAGCTCGACGAGCACCTTCCAGTCGGGCCAGGCCTCATGTTGCGGTGCCACCAGGCTCTGCGCGGCGACGTTGTCAGAATCGTCGACGTCGGGAGACTCCGCGAAGGTCGTCGCTGGGAGCACGACATCGGACCTGCGCGCTGAGTCGGTGAAGAACGGGTCGATGGTGACGAGCAGGTCGAGCTTTGCGGCGGCCTCTTCGAGTCGCTGCGTGCCTTGCGACGTCACCAGCGCATTGCTCGCGAGCAGGATGACGGCGCGAATCGGGTAGGGCGTGTCGCGCAGCACCGCGTCGGCGAGCAGTTGGCCCTGCGCCTCGCGATTGAACATCTCGTACAGCGGGTAGGTGTCACGGCCGAGCGCGCGGGCTTTGACGGGCGGCGGCACGGGATTGGGCGTGACGAGATCGTAGAGCGCCGGGAGCATCTCGTCCGTGAAGCGCGCTCCAGGCGGCGTGAGCACCGAACGCGCCTCCTGTGTTCCGTCGAAGCGGCCGATGAGCACCTCGAGGGAGCTGATCGCACGGAGCGTCTGTACGCCGTTCTCGTGGTGCTCCACGCCGAGCCCTGCCCAGACCCCGGTCGGACCTTCCTGTGCCATGAGCCGCGCGACGCGCTCCACGTCGGGCGCGGGGACTCCGGTGAGCCGCTCCACCTCGGGCGGCGTGTACGTGCTCGCGAGCGCGCGCAGCTCCTCGAGGCCCAGGGTGTTCGCCTCCATGAAGGCGCGATCGAACCAGCCGTTCTCGAGCACCGCGCGAATCAGTCCGAGCGCGAGCGCGCCGTCAGTACCGGGCCGAACCGGAACCCACATCGTGGCTTCGCGCGCGAGCCCCGTCTTCACAGGGTCGATGACGATCAGGTTTCCGCCGTCTGCCTTCTTCGCGACGACGTGAAGAAAGGGTGGAGCCGTCACGCCCGGGTTCGAGCCCCACAGCACCATCGTCTTCGCTCGACGAATGTCCGACGAGTACTTGCTCCCGACTGTGAGCGCCTGGCCCATGCGCAGCGAGGCTTCACACAGGCTCGCGACCGTCGAGACGTTGGGCGAGCCGAACGCGCGGGCGAAGCGGTGCAGCCAGTTCACCAGCGGGTGGCGTACCATCGGCCAGCCGGTCTGAATGAGGAGCGCCTCGGGCCCGTGCTTCGCCTTCACCGCCTGCAGCCGCGTGGCGATCTCGTTCAGGGCGTCGTCCCACGAGACCTCGTGAAACGCGTCGCCCTTGCGCACCATCGGGTGTCTGAGCCGCGCGCCGCTGTGCACCATCTCTCGCAGCGCGAAGCCGTGCTCGCAGAGGAAGCCTTTGGTGCGCGAGGTGAGATCGCCCTCGACCTTCTCGAGCCGCGCGCCGTGGGTGTGCCCGATGATCCCGCAGTGCATGAGGCAGAAGCGGCAGGTGCCCTTCGTGCTCGCGACGGCTTCGGTGGAAAGACCTCCCGCCACGAGCACGCCTGCACCCGCGAGCGCCGCGCCGATCGGAGCCGCTTTCATCAGATCGCGCCGCGTGAACTTCTTGCGAACGATGGTGTTGAGAGGCGGGCGACTCATCCCGGTCCTTGATGCGTCGACTGCTCGAGAATGCGCCCCGGGGGTGAGCCCGCTCGTGGATGACGAAGCTCCCTGGCGTCGAGTCGTGCGCCGAACCAGCCTCGGAGGTGCTGCTCGTTCGTCGGCCCGGCACTGTCGATGATCAAGCGGTAGATGCTCTCGCAGTCGTGCTCGTCAGCGACGTCGGTCAGGGCTCTACTCATGCCGGGCCCCGACGCATCGGGCCTCGGCGCATCGGCTCGGGTTTCGGAGGCTCGGTTCCCAATGGCTCGATGATGATCGCCTGCGCTCCGTCGGGGCACGCCTCTTCACACAGCCCACAGCCGACGCAGGCCTCGACGTGGAAGAGCGGCGCCTTCTGCGGGCCGACCAGCTCCACGGCTTTGTCGGGGTACGGGCACACCTGGTAGCAGAGCCGGCACACGCCCGTTCCGTTCCACGGAAGGCACTTCGAGCGCGTCAACACCGGCACGCCCATGCGGACTTCTTTCGCGATCACCTGCGCGTCGGCAGCGATGGGGAGCAGCGCGTCGGTCGGGCAGACCTGCGTGCACTTCATGCAGAGCACGCAGGCGCGCTCGGTCAGCTCGAGGTGCGGCGTGGCCTGGTCGAGCGAGAAGGTCGACGGGAAGCGGATGCACGCCGTCGGGCACACCTCGGCGCAGCGGAAACAACCGATGCACGCCTGCTCGAAGAGCCCGGGGGCGAGCGCTCCGGGAGGACGGATCTTCTTCGCGTTGGCGCGCGCGCGTCTGGGCGCCACGGCGAGCGACACCACGGCGGCGAGGGCTCCGATGAGGCCACGGCGGTTCATGTGCCTGGCTTCTCCTCGGGCTTGCGGAACACCGACGGCGTTCCCAGGGTCCACCTGAGCGCCCTGGTGGGGCACGAGGCGATGCAGCGCCCGCAGCGCTCACACCCTCCGTCCAGCTTGTCGGTCATCGGCAGTTGGCCCAGGTTGCAGACGACGTCACAGATGGTGCAGTCGGTGCACCTGGGGAGGTCGCGGCGAATGCGCAGGGGAGAGAGCGCTCCCAGCGTCGAGAACATCGCGCCGCCGGGACACAGCGAGCGACAGAAGCCCGCGCGTGAGACGAAGGTGTCGAAGAGGAACGCGCCCAGCACCACGAAGGCGCCAGCGCCAAGTGAGCCGAAGAAGAGCGCGCGGAAGACCTCCCGGCCGATGATCGCCGGTGGATAGATGAACGGGAGCAGCTGGCTGCCGAGGAGCGAACTCGCCAGCAGCACGCCCACCATGGCGACGCGCGCCGTGACACGCGGCACCTTCACGTCCTTGATGGGCACGCCGAGCCGCGAAAGGAACCAGCGCGCCGAGTTGCTGGCCGCGAGGATGGGCAGGTACGGGCACGCCCACCCACAGAAGAACCGGCCCAGGAGCACCACCAGGAGCAACCCGGGGAGAAGTGTCCACACCATGCCCCACGAGACGCCCCGGTGGAGCGTGACGCCCAGCCACTCGAGTGGGTCGACCAGCTCGATGCCGAAGAGCACGATCGAGGTTGGCGCCCCCACCATGGGCACCTCGACGACCGGGAGCCATTCAAGGAGGCGCGCCCAGGGTGAATCGTCTGCGAGTCCAGCGCCTTTCACCGAGACCGCGCGCAGGTGGACGAGGGGGAGTCCGAAGGTGAGCGCGACCGAGAACGCGAGGAAGAGCCGGCGCGCGAGCTGAAAGTGGCGGCCATAGCGCAGGGTGAGGTCGAGCGGTTGCAGGGGGCGGCGCGCCATCGGTCGAAGCGGAGCCCGTGCGAAGGGAAGGCCACGCCCCCCCGCACGCTCGCGGCTCCAGGCCTGCACGAATTACGTCGCGGCGCCTGCGCTCGCTCGGGCAGCGAAAAGCCTGCGTCGCGGCCACGGCCGAGAATCGCGAAGCGCTTTGGAAACGCTTGGGTGCACGATCACTTTGAGGCGAGGACAGCCCGGTTGATGGTGCTGCCGGGGTG